>JALHQH010000003.1:225347-270745 GCA_022842065.1 Caldilineaceae bacterium | reverse complement strand
ATCGTGAGCGAACTGGGCGGCAGCTAAAGGGCCGTGGCAGCGCTCGCCGTTGGGTCGCTGCCTACTTTTGTCCTTGTCTGTTGCTGTACTGCTGTCCCACTTGTCAAGAATATTTAAACAGAAGAGAAAGAAGAGAGAAGAATATGTTGATGCTTGTAAATATGCTGCTTACCCGTCTGCAACGTGATGAAGAGGGTCAGGGTTTGGCCGAGTATGCGTTGATCATTGTGTTGGTGGCGATTGCCGTGGTGACCGCCCTGACCGCCCTGGGTACCCAGATTACCGGGACCTTTGATGGCATCGTGAGCGAGCTGGGCGGCAGCTAAAGGGCCGTGGCAGTGCTCGCTGTTGGGTCGCTGCCTACTTTTGTCCTTGTCTGTTGCCCGCTTTATCGGTTGCAACGGGACGACTTAGTCACTGGCGTCATGATCGCAATGCCGGTTTTCAACAGCACAGTATATTAAAGTGTACCTTTTCCATCAGTAAGTGCTGTCAAAAGTACTACTGATGGAAAAGGTACACTTTCCATTTTAGCGCTACGATAGTTAGTTGACCGACTGCCGACTCGGCGCTGTGGCTTGCTCAACACAGCGTATAGATAGAAAGAGAGTGCATTTCCCATGAAAAAAAATTTGGGTCAGGAACAAGGCAACAGTTTAATCGAATTTGCTCTACTGCTGCCTGTCTTCCTACTATTAGTATTAGGTACATTCGATTTCGGCAACGGTTTTAACACCTATATTGGTATGGTAAATGCAGCCCGCGAGGGTGCGCTTTGGCTTGGCCGTTACCCTGCTGACCGAGTGGGCATGGAGGCGCGCATTAACGAAGAGGTTGGACGTGTCGGTCTTACCTCAGGTAGCATCAATATCATTATCGAGCCCGATAAAAATGACTTTGATGCAGGTGAAATGGTAACCGTCACCGTCGAGAGTAACTACCCTTTACTCTTTGGTGCCATTACCGAATTTTCTGCTGTAACTCTACGAACCCGCACTGTGGTGGTTGTGCAAAATTAGCAGACTTCCCTTGTTGTGTATCCGGTGGCTACCCAGCGGCTATTCTACTATCTGTGTTATGACGAAGTACCGCTATCGCTGTCGCTGTTTTTATAAGCGCTACCCTGCCGCCGGATCATTGATCCGGCGTTTGTATTGCTTGTAAAAGGTATGCGTAAATAGGCGCAGTGGACAGCTTATTGTAATGCATAGACAAGTAAATTCGTGATAACTTTAGTTTGTTCGTAAGAAACCTTATTTACTCGTTTTGATAAAAAATGAGTATGTTGATCAAAATACAGAAAATTACGGAGGTAAAAATGAGAAGCAGTGGATTACTATGGTGGGTAGGCGCACTTGTCTTTGCTGGCCTGGCGGGCGTTCTTACTTTTAGCTTGCTGACGAGAAGTGTGCCGGCGAGTGATAAGAACATCAATACGCAGCCAGTTGTGGTGGCCGTCGTTGATGTGCCCTTCCGGCGTTCTATTTCGGAAGCTGAAGTAGCGATCCGTGACCTGCCGGTTGATTCAATTCCCGAAGGGGCCGCAACGACGCTTGATCAGGTCGTCGGCAAAATGTCCACCGTTGATATGTTTGCCAATGAGCCTTTCTTGGTGCAAAAGCTGGTGACCCCCGAAATCGTCACCCAGCAGGTCGCCTTGACTGTGCCAAAAGGCAAAATTGTCACCGCCGTGCCCACCACGTCCAAGCTGATTGCTAACCGCTTAGTGCGCCCCGGCGACCACATTGACCTGATGGCCACCTTCGAAGTCGAAGTCATGCGCGAACAGGGTGGTGGTCCGATGCCAACTAGCGTTGGTCTGCTCCAGGATTTGGAAGTGTATGCCATCATTCTGCCAGTTGCCAGTGTGGATGAAGGCGCTGAAACGCTGAAAGCCAATACGGAAGGTGGTGTGTTCCGTACGGCAGATAAAGAGGGGCAATCAATTTTGCTGGCCATCGATTCTCAGGACGCACTAGCGGTCCGCCATATTCTTGATGTTGGTGGTGAATTGGATCTGGCCGTCCGTGCGCCTGGTGATGATACGATTGTGGATATGGTGCCGGTTGATCAGTTCTATCTAGCCGAACGTTACAATATCAAAATGGTGCGTAATGCCCTCACCGAGCAGAGTTCGTTTCTTCCTTGATCGTAAGCAGAACCGCCTGCCATGTTCGCACAACGCAAAAGGCTGTGTTTTTGAAGTCTAGCTAATGCATCCATCGGTACAATGCAGGTCGTCGGCCAGATCAAAGAACTCAGTTTTTGATTCTGCATAAAACATAATTCGTTGAGCTGTTGGCGTTTGCTCTTGTTACCAGTTAATCGCTATACCAGGATATAAGCAGCCATCAACTCGCCTCCCATCCGTTCTGCGCTAAAGGTCTACCTCCCTTTAGCAAACATTAACATGCGCTCTGTTGGAAAACGGCAGCTCCACTCATTGCTCGATGAAGTAAAAATTACCGTTTTCCTAACAACCGCAGTTTAGAGAGTTATAGGATAGATTACATGCAACTGGCAATTGTTACTGACTTTGAATACCGCGCCCAAGTTGTTGACCAGATCTTGGTTGAACGGGGCTGGCAGTTGCTGGCATGCGTGGGCCAACCGCAGCCGCGTACCTGGTTACTTCAGCAAAAGGGCATTGATCTTATTTTGGTTGATCTCGATGTAACTGATGCTATCCTCTTGCTTAAAGAGTTGGCGCAGTTGTTGCCCACCGTGCCCACGGTTGTGTTAGCGACACCACAACGGATTGTCGAATTACAAGATGCCCTATTGGCTGGCGCCGCAGACTTTATTGCGTTTCCGCTTGACCAACGACAATTTATCACGACCGTAGAGCGCGCACGTCGGGGCGGGGCACGTGCCCAGCAATCGCTTGCTCCACAGAGCACGGCAATGGTGCCGGCTGCTCACCACCATCACGCCCTGGCCACCCGTCAAAAAAGCAAGACGGTCGTGGTTGCTAGCCTGAAGGGCGGGGTCGGGCGCAGTACGATTGCGGCCAATGTCGCCGTGAATTTGCGGCAGCGTACCAGCAAGGATGTCATTCTGGTCGAGGCGCATCATGGCTTGGGCCATCTGGCGCTAATGCTTAACCTCTACCCTCGCCATACAATTGCCAATCTTGATGGTGAGCCCAACGTGGATGTCGATTTAGTGCAAGGGATGCTGCAATATCATGGCAGTGGTGTGCGTTTGCTCTCTGCACCACTGGATGCTGCTGATCTGGTTGAACTGTCGATTGAAACCTGGCAGCAAATGATTCGCTTATTAGGCGAATTGGCGGCCTATATCGTGATCGACACCTCTGCCCACGCTGATCCGGTGCTGTCCGAAATGTTGGCGCTGGCCAACGATATTATTGTTGTGACGGGGGCGGATATTGCTGGCTTGCGTGATGCCCGTATTCTCCTACAAAGTTTGCGTCACGAAAATGTGGTGGAGGGGCAGATTCATCTTGTGCTCAATCGTGCTGGTACACAAGGGGGCCTGGATGAACGTGTTGTCCACGATCAATTGCGGGAAGCCGTTGCCGTCAGCATTCCTGAGGATGCGCCACTTGCAACCTACGCTTTCAATCGCGGTGTACCCTTTGTCCTTAGCCATCAACGTGCGCTAATGACGCGACGCCTGAATACCCTGACTGATCGGCTGTTGCAGGGGGATGAAGTCGGTGCCAAACTCAATGGGCAGCCACAGCGCAGTTCGCTGCTCTCTTTCATGCGGCGATCATAATGGCGGTTATAACATGATAATTAATGTGCTTTTGCTAATTCTGTTTAGCATTCTGGGTGGCACCCTTGTCAATCTAATGGCTGATACATTGCCCACCGGCCAATCATTGCGCCACAGTTGGCGCTGGCCTTTGGCACAACTGCCTGGGAATCTGTTGGCCCATCTGAGGATTGAAACAACTGGGGACCATCCACCCCATCGGTTGCGTCACCTGCTCGTTTACTGCGCCTGCTTGTTGTTAAGTTGGTTTGCCTACCTCCATTACGATGGTAGTTGGCAGACACTGCTCTTAGCGGTTCAAGCCTGGTTCTTTCTGGCCGTGGCGGTGATTGATCTGGAACATCGGCTTGTGCTGAATCGGATGCTGGTGGCCGGCTTGCCGTTGGTATTGCTGAGCAACGCCCTGTTAGGTTTGCCCACCTTGCCTTCTGCCCTGCTGGGTGCCGTCGCTGGCTTTGTCCTCTTTCTTCTCCTCGCCTTATTGGCACCTGGGGCGATGGGCATGGGTGATGTGAAACTTGCCGGCTTTATCGGCCTAACAACTGGCTTAGCCGGGGTCATGTCGGCGCTCTTAATTGGGATCCTGGCTGGTGGCATTGGGGGATTGGCTGTCTTGATTGGCAACCGTTTCCGCCGTGGTAAGACGATGGCCTATGCCCCCTTTCTGGTTATCGGTGTCTGGTTTGTGCTCTATGACTTTGTTCTTGCGGATTTGATTCGATTCTTGCAACTATATTTGGAGCGTCTATGACTCTCTTGCTTGTACCCTTACTGATCATGATCGCTGTTTTCTTTGTCTTTATTGCCCTCTACCGCTGGTTGCGCGATGGCAGTGAGATCGAACGCAGATTGTCTGCCTCTATGGGGACAGAGGATGTTGAAATGCGCCGCCGGCAAGCCCTGTCGCGCCATGTCAACCAGAAACTGGGGCGTACTTCAATGGCGGCCCGGCTGGAACAGCAACTGATCGCCGCTGATATTAAGATCAGCGCCGCTGAATTTTTGATGATTCGCTTTGGGCTCACCGTGATTCTGTTTGTAATCGGTTGGTTGGTTTCCGGTTATGCCCCTGGCGGTGCCCTCCTATCGATTATCGGCTGGGTTGGTCCCGGTTTCTATCTTAACCATTACAAAAATAAGCGTGCCCGTGACTTTGCGACTCAATTACCTGATATGGTAAGCATGCTGGTTGGTTCACTCCGCTCGGGCTATGGTTTGTTACATGCCTGTAACGCGGTAAAGGATGAGATGCCCGATCCCATCGCTTCTGAATTCAATCGCGTGATCAAAGAAGTCTCCCTTGGCTTTAGCATTACTAATGCGCTGGATGGCATGGTTGAGCGCATGAACGATGAAGATCTTTCCTTGATTGTCACTTCGATTCATGTCCAAAATGAGGTCGGTGGTAGTCTGGCGGAAGTGTTGGAGACGATCGCTGGTACCATCCGCGAACGTATCAAACTCAAAGGACAGATTCGTGTCATGACAGCGCAACAGCGCGCCACTGGTTGGATGTTGACTGGTCTGCCCTTTGCCACCGGCACTTTCCTGATGATGATCAACCCAGAATATATGATGGAAATGTTTAAACCTGGCTGGACCCTTGCCATTCCCATTACGGCGACCTTCATGGTGATTATGGGTAATATTACGATGCAGTGGTTGATGAAGATTGACTATTAAAGTAAGTTTTTATAACAACATGCGCCAAGTAGTAACACCTTTTCGCGCAGTAATGGGTTACTGCCTGTGCTGCTGGTGTATATCATAGAGGATTACCGCTCTATGGCTGTTGTACGGTTGTAAGCAGAATTATTTTGTTTGGCTAAATGAGAGGGATAACATGGAGAGCAACTATCTACTGATTACGATGCTTGTCATGGGCAGTACGTTTACACTGATGCTGGGCATTCGTTCCCAACGCAACCGGAAAATGGAGGCGGTACTGGCGGCCATGTCCAACCAGGCAATGATGCCCGCCAGTTTGCGTGAACTAGAGATGACCCGATCTTCAACAGATCGCATTTTTAAACCAATTTTACGCCGTTTGCATTCATTGGGGCGGCTGTTAGCGCCTAGCAGCAATCTGGACCAGTGGCATCGTGACCTGATTGCTGCCGGCCTTACCGAGAAGATTTCGGTGCCGGATTTCTTAGGCATTCGTGTCCTGGGTGCCGTCGCCGCGGCAACCTTTACATATTTTGTTTTTGGCACGGGTAAGCCCATCTCGGTTGCCCTGTTGCTCTCGTTTGCTGGTGCGATTGTTGGTCTTTACCTCCCGATTTTCTGGTTGAAAAGCCGGGTCGGCCAGCGCCGCAAATCGATTACCAAAATGTTGCCGGATGCGCTTGACATGATGTCGATCTGTGTCGATGCTGGTCTGGGCTTCGAGGCCGCCATCCAAAAAGTTGCCTTCCAATGGGACAATGATCTAGCCCATGAACTACGTCAAGTAATCCGGGAAATGCGGGTCGGTCTTTCGCGTGTCGATGCGTTGCATAACTTGGTGGAACGAACGGGCGTGCCTGATCTGGCCAGCTTTGTGGCTGTGCTTGTGCAGGCAGATCGCTTGGGGATTGCCATTCGCGATGTGCTGCATGTGCAGGCCGAACAGATGCGTATGCGTCGTCGCCAGCGGGCAGAAGAATCAGCGGCAAAAGCACCGTTGAAGATGATGTTTCCCATGGTTTTCTTCATCTTCCCCTCGATGTTTGCGGTTATTCTGGGGCCGGCTGTGCCTCGGTTAATGAATATGTTCCCTAAGTAGTTGCTCACCGCCGTTGCTGAAATGGCTTCACGGAAGTGTCACGAATATTCGCCACCTGCTTGCACTGGTACCCCCTGCGTGCCCCGACGAGCGATGGCGAATATTTGTGCCACGACCAATTCACTTGACTGCGCATACAACAACTTATCAGCTTCGCTTATTTTGCTGTGTACACCCTCAAAAATCCTCTAATCTACGCTGCCACGCCACTTTTTATGCTCTGTTGTCGGCCTGTTTTAAGGCCGGTCTGACAGAAAACTGTAATAGAAAATTAGGCCAATTGCCGCTACAGTATACCTATAAGACTTGCGCAAATGTAAGCTAAATGGCGACTTTCTCCACTATTTGAGAATTTTCCATTAGTTTTGTATTAAAAAAGTAAACTTCCTTAAATAAATATATTGAAATTAGCTTATCAGTCTGCTCAAAGCCGTACTTAGTCTGCACTTGCTTGTCTTACGGTTATTTTGAAGCAGGTTCGCTTACCAGGTTACGACTCGTGTCTGAAAAGGGGAAATGCCAACATGTTGAATAACGGTGAAGCCGTCTATGATGCAAACGATCACGCAAATGCTGAGGATGAACAGGATCTAGAGCGTTTGTATCCAGATGGGGAACTCGATACACAGGCAGAGGCAGAGAGCCAGCCTCTCGTCAGTCGTAAGCGATTTGCGGCCGGCGAGCAACACTATGCTGAAGATCGCGACTACCTGGAAGTACTGCGTGATATGCAACAAGGGCAGTGGGATCGAGTCGTGCCGATGTTGCGCGCACTCCAAGCGCGTTATCCCGCAGCACAGGAGCTTGATGCTTTACTGCAAGAGGCGAGCTTTCGCGCAAGCCTGGAAAGTAACTGGGGGGATAAAGTCAAAGGGGTCCAAAGCATGCGCATTCCCCTGCGCTCGCTCCTCCCTGTCATCCCCGTGGTCGTTTTAATTGGTCTCTTGATTGCGGGCGTTATTTTCTGGGGCCGGATTCAACGTGTCAACGCGCTGACGGATCAGCAGCAAGAACTGCTTGTCCAAGCCCAATCGGCGCTGACGGCCAGCCAATTCCGTGAAGCACTCGATCTCTTTGAAACTGTGTTAGCCAGTAATCCGGAAAGTGAAGAAGCACTTAAAGGGCAAAATGAGACCAAGCGCCAAATGAAGCTGGCCAACGACTATCAACTCGCGCTTGACCGCATGACCACTGGGAACTACAAACAGGCCCTTGAATTGTTACTTGCTTTAGAGGCGGAGGCACCAGGCTACCGCGATGTCGCGGCCCGGATTGCAGAGGCGAAGACACAGACCGGGGCACCACAAATCTTCGCTGAAGCTGCCTTTGCCTATAGCAATGCACTTTGGCTAAGTGCCATTGCCCAGTATGAAGAGCTGCGTACCTTGGACGCTGACTATGAAGCCGACGTGGTGAAAGAAAATTTGGCCGATTCGTACCTGATGGCCGGCCAACAGATGGTTTCTGTGCGGCCCAACGATAGCACGCTGCCCAAACAAGCACAGGAATATTTCCGCAAGGCGCTGCAGATGGCCCCCAATGATGCGACAGCCAAGGCCGAAAGCCAACTGCTTGAAACGTTTATAGGTGCAGAGAGCCTGGTCCAGCAGAACAACTATGAGCAGGGTGCCAAACTTTTAAGTGAGATTTACGCTAACCGGTCAGACTATTTCGGTGGCTATGTAGCCGAGCTGCTCTTCCGCTCGTATGTGGGCATTGCCGAACTTGCCGTGCAACAGGGTAATCTGGAACGGGCCCAGGCTGCCTACCAACGGGCACTGGATCTCGGCTTTAATAATGCCGCGGCCGAACAGCGGCTGCAGGAGATCAACAGCCTGATCGTGCCGCCCACTGCCGTGCCGCAGGTGACAAATCTCAATACACTGGTAAACGCCCCCGTGAGTGAGCCAGTGGCGACGCCGACCCCTGTCGACCCGTTGTTGCAATACCGCGGTTGGATTGCCTTCCGCACCAACCGTAATGGTGTTGATACCTATCATATTATGCGCGGTGATGGTACTGAACAGCAGCCTGCCCCTGCTGAAATTGTGAATAGTCTAGGCCAGCTCTATCAGAAGCAACAGTGGTCGCCTGATGGCCTGCAAATGGTCTATGTTAAACAGGTCTCCGAGCAGGCCAGCACCAATGTGTTCAAAGTGCGCGCCGACTTACCCTCAGATTGGGATCGCGACATCATGCTCACCGACTATGTCGGCACTGAATATGACCCGATCTGGTCGCCTGATGGTAATTCTATCGCCTTTGTCTCTAATCACACCGGCAATGATGAGATCTGGATTATGAATGGTGATGGCGGTAATCAGCGCCAATTAACCTTCAATGACTGGCAATGGGACAAGCGGCCCTCCTTTTCACCCGATGGCTCGCAGATCACTTACTACTCCAATATTTCTGGGGCGCGCCAGGTTTGGGTGATGAACAGCGATGGCAGCGGTCAGAAAAATATTAGTAGTAACGCGTTTGAAGATTGGGAACCAGTCTGGATCTGGTAAACATTCTGCACGGTGACAGGTAGGGTCCCAGTTAGGGCCCCAGTTACGACACAGAGTGACTGTCACCTGCGTGCGCCCCATGACCCGTTTCCGTAAGCAAATTTCATCGTGCAATACGTCGTCATCATTTGTAATAGGAGAGATAGCAGATGGCACTCTTTCGCAGCCGCACACCAGTCGCAACCAAACCAACGCCACAAGTTGATAAGTTACCTTCCGAAAAAATAGAAGCTGCCAAGCCGGTAGCCACCAAAAGCGTGACAAAACCGGCCAGCGGTGCCACAGAAAACAGCTTTTTAAAGGACCTGGGTGTCTATACCCTCCCGAACGAATTAAAAGCTGATTTTCGCAAAGTGCGTGAAGAAGTACAGCGTTACCTGGTCGATGAAAATTCCAGCCAGGGCATCCTGCCTCACAAGCTACGTGAAATCGTCGAACCGATCTATAGCAAGTCGTTAGCCACGGCCAATATTGTGGTGAGTCGTGTGGATCGCACACGGATGCTGGATATGATCATCGCTGATATTATCGGCTATGGTCCCATTCAGCCCCTGCTTGACCGCGATGACATTACCGAAGTGATGGTCAATGGCCCGAACCAGATTTATGTTGAGCATAAAGGTAAATTGCACCTGACCGATGTCAAATTTCTCGATGATGACCATGTCTCACAGGTGATTGAGCGCATTGTCGCCCCCCTTGGCCGGCGTATTGATGAGTCATCACCCATGGTCGATGCCCGCTTGCCAGATGGCTCGCGCGTGAACGCCATCATTCCACCACTTTCGCTGGTTGGGCCCTGCGTTACGATTCGTAAGTTTCGTAAAGATCCCTTCAAAGTGGAAGATCTCGTCCGCTTTGGCAGCTTTCCACCCGAATTTGGTGAACTGGTGCGTGCCTGTGTCATTGGCAAGCTGAATATTATTGTCAGTGGCGGTACCGGTTCGGGTAAAACGACCATGCTGAATGTGCTCTCCAGCTTTATTCCCGAAGATGATCGGGTTGTCACGATTGAAGACGCTGCCGAGTTGCAGCTACAACAGCCCCATGTGGTGCGCCTGGAAAAGCGCCCAGCCAACATTGAAGGCAAGGGCGAAATCGGTATTCGCGAACTGGTCGTTAACAGCTTGCGTATGCGCCCGGATCGGATTGTCGTCGGCGAATGTCGCTCTGGCGAAACCCTTGACATGTTGCAGGCCATGAACACTGGCCATGATGGCTCATTGACCACCGTCCATGCCAACAATGCGCGTGATGCGCTTAACCGTATTGAAACCCTGGTCTTGATGGCCGGTGTCGAACTACCCCTGCGTGCCATTCGTCAGCAGATCGCCGCTGCTGTCGATGTGATCATTCAGGTGGCGCGTATGCGCGATGGCACCCGGCGTACGATTCAAATGGCAGAAATTTTGGGGATGGAAGGGGAAACGATCGTTATGCAAGATATTTTCCACTTTGAACAGACCGGCATTGATGAAAATGGCAAAATCATTGGTGGCTTACGCCCCACTGGGTTGCGTCCCCGTTTCAACGAACGGATTGAGGATGCTGGGATTAAGCTGCCGCCCCAAATTTTTGGCATGAGTGCAACGCCCTGGTTGGATAACTAAGTAAGCGTCTAAAAACAAGTTCCCTTTTTCCGCTTGCCAGGGCTCGTCAGATCCCGGCCAGGATCTGACGAGCCCTGGCAAGCGAATTGGGAAGTTAATTTTAGATGTTCACTAACTTTTCCCTGGTAGGTGGTTCGTGGACTGCTTTTCACTAACCACCTACCTACTCGCCAACCGTTAAACCCGCCAACCGTAAACAAGGAGCCGCTATGTTACGCATTGAAAACCTGACTCGCAATACCACGCTGGTTGCACAAGGCCGTGTAGCTGAAAATTTTTTCACTAAATTTCGTGGCCTGATGGGTGTCCGCGCGCTGCCGCAAGGCGGTGGCTTGCTGATTCCTGGTTGCAACAGTGTTCATACCCATTTTATGAAGATGCCCATCGATATCCTTTATGTTGATGATCGCCATTGTGTTGTGGATATTGACCCCGCGATGGCGGCTTGGCGAATTGGGCGCACCCGCAAAAATGCTGCCTATGTGGTTGAATTGCCCAGTGGCACAGTGGCACAGACCCAGTGCAACGTGGGTGATCAGTTATTGGTGTCCGTCGGCTAACAATTTGTCTGTCAAGGGCGTGGAGTTGTGTCAGATCGCGTGCAATGTCGCCTCGTATATGTTTGGTAATTATGCCAACGTGGCTCCCTACGCGCCGGCAAAAAGGAGAAGCTGTTTAATGAAATCTGTCAAGGGTGCGCACCGCCACCCCTTCCTTGTTTACCAACAGAAAATACTCACCCTTCTGCTCTTGGGTGTGTTGCTGATTCAGCCGCTCACGGCGCTCGGGGCACCGGCCGCGCATCCTGTCCGCGAAAATCTTACCTTTGGGACACCGGTCTTATTAACCCCGAATATTAACGCGCTCACGACGACTGTCAATTATCCGCCATTAGGGGTACCTACTTTTACCTGGGAACCAGTCAATGGCGCTGCCCAATATCGGATCGAAATCAGCAAATCGTCCGGCTTTGCCTCCCTTGATGTCAAAGCGGATACCTTTGCGACCACCTACACGCCCCAAGTTGCGCTAACCGATGGCTCCTATTATTGGCGTGTCAGTGCTGGCGATGGCAAAACCTGGGGACCCCCTTCCGAAGCCTACATTTTTACGAAAAATTGGAACGATAACGGCAATAATATTCCCCAATTGATCTCCCCATTGATGGACGTGACGCGCACGGCTTTTACGGTTGACGACTTTACCTGGATTCCCTTTCCAGGTGCCGCGCGCTATAAGTTCGAAATCAGCAGTGATCCCACTTTTAGTAATGTGGTCTATGCCGCTTTTACGCTCAAGGCACACCATACGCCCCTCCGGCGCTTATCTAATAATCTCTACTATTGGCGGGTGACACCAATTGACAGTGCCGACAACTTTGGACAGCCGAGCAATGTCTGGTCATTTAACTTTAATTGGAATGTGGCCCCCGAGTTATTGCTCCCTGATAATGATGTCTCGCTGGCTTTCCTGCCCCGCTTTTCGTGGACTGCCATTGAAGCGGCGGCCAAATATGAATTACAGATTAGCACGCAGCCCGACTTTGGTGCAATGAATTTCTACCAAACGACCAACACCGAATACACACCGGAAGAAAATCTGAGCAATGATCAGGACTATTATTGGCGGGTCAAAGCCATTGATCTTGAAAATAACAGTACCCCATGGAGTGAAGTCCGCCAATTCCGTATTCGCTGGAATTTCCGCACCGAACAATTAGCACCGGTCAATAATGTCATCGATCAATCCAATCCCTTCTTTGCCTGGACCCCAATTCCAGGGGCAGAACGCTATCAGGTGCAGGTCGATGAAAGCAACTCTTATGAAAAGCCGCTGATGGATGAGATCTTCTACAACGTGCCCACGACTGCGATTGTTAAAATTGAGGATAGTAAGGTTTGGATTGAGCGGGACTATTTCTGGCGCGTGCGTGGGATCGATCCCCAAGGTAACTATACCCCGTGGAGCAATAATAATTCATTCCGCTTTGGCTATGATGTTTCTCCCAATCCCGTCTATCCCTTGCCCTACTTTACACCGGATAGTGTGAATACACCGGTCCACAGTGACCGCACCATCGCCTGGCCGATGTTTATCTGGGACAATGGTATTGCGTTCGATCCAATGGCGGATGCGCTCAATACCACCCGCCCTGAGTACTATCAGCTAACGGTGGCTGCCGATCCCTTCTTCAGCGATGTCCGTTTTCAGGTTGAGACCACCGGCCTTTTTGCCGCCCCGACCCAGGCCAATCCCTTTATTAATTTGGAGGATGCGCGTCTTTACTACTGGCGTGTACGTGCCATGATGAAGAACAACATCCCGCTGGGCGTTGATCATGTCTGGAAGACGCGAATTGATCGGAGTGTGACCGAAAGACCTTATGCCACGGCCATGACGCTCATCTATCCGCGCGATCGTTTTGAAGCGGTGGGCTCTGCGCCGATGTTGGGGTGGTTACCGATTGGCGGCGTTGATCACTATCGCGTGCAGCTTAGCACCGATGCCGGCTTTACCACCATTGTGGATGAAGCGCTTGCCCAATTTGTCAACTATGCGCCGTGGCAGGGGCGACGTGACCCCATGCCGTTTGATAGCTACTTCTGGCGCGTGCGCGCCGAGGATAATGCCAATCAGCCCATCAGTGAGTGGAGTGAAGTACGCCATTTTCATCTCTCGCAAGAAGTGATGATGGGTAATCGCTTTGATTTCGTTCCACCCCCCTATCCTAGCACATTGTTGTCGACAACTACGGTCTACACGCCGGTATTGACTTACGTGGCAAGCAGCACAGTGACCACGCAGGATGATTATGCGGTAGGTGATCTACATGTCATGCTGAATCGGATCGAACTGCGCGATCCCCTTTATCCACTGACCCCAGACAACTTTAACTGGATCTTTGCCTTTGGGGCAAGTCCCTTTGTGAACAACACGGTAAAGTACCTGCTTTATATTGATATCGATCATCTCGCTGGTTCCGGCGGCACCGTTGATCCACTCGGCAAACCAATTGTGACTGATAGTCTCTACTTGCCCGAGTATGTCATTGTGATTGAACGCGTTGACAATCTGCTGGCACCAACTGACATTCTGATGTACACTTGGTTCGGCAATATGTGGGGCCCAGCCGAATCCCTTAACAGCAAAGGTGGCGATGCGTGGTTCGATGATCAACTGAATTCGGTGCAACTACTTGTGCCCCACACCTCAATTGGTACTGCGGCCGAAGAGTTTGCCGGCAGCATTGGGGTTGCATTGCTCAGCAGCAATGATGATGACCAGACCGGCATGCTGGATAGTACACCACCCCAAAGTGACAATCGCGTAAGTCATGTTGCGCTGCTTAGCAATATGCTAATGCCGCTTTATCCGCTCGACACGCCGTTGACCAACCCAATGGTCCATTATGATGTGCCACCCATGCGCTGGCGGTTATCCTATAGCAGTTCCAACGACGGCTATGAAGTCCAGGTCGCGCGCGATAGCAAATTTACCGATCTGGTCCAGAGTTGGGAGTTGAGTGAGAGTGTTACGGATCCATTCAATAGTTTCTTGACCACGACTTTCCAGCCCGCCATTGCCTACGGCGATAATGAGAGCTACTATTGGCGCGTGCGATTACGCCATGAACGTTACACGAGCACTGCGTCGCAATTTGATTACGGCACCTGGTCGCCGGCTACCCGCTTTAAATTGGATAGCCGTCAGGTGGGCAATCCACAGCTTTCTACTGGCAACCTGGCGGAGACAACCCCTTCCTTTTGGTGGGATCGAGTGGAAGGTGCCTCCGGTTATACCATTCAAGTTGATGATGACGCTAACTTTAGCACGCCGATCCTGCTCAATAAAAAGATTGACGGTACCAGCTTTACCCCTATCGAGCCGCTACCGGATGGGATTTACTATTGGCGCGTTGCTGTGCGCCGTTCCGACAAGGTGCTTGGCCACTGGACACCAACCATGACCTTTACCAAACAGTCGCTAACACCCACACCGCTTGCGCCCATTAATGGCAAGATTGTGAATCAGCAACCCACCTTTGCCTGGACGACCGTGTTGACGCCGACCGTGCAACCACGGGTGGCAACCGCTCTTTACCGACTGGAGATCTCGGCTGATCCCAACTTTGGCTCAGTCGAATCCTTTGTGACGACGGCGACTTCCCTGACTCTACCGGATAGCAAGAGTCTTAGCGACGGCACTTGGTATTGGCGGGTTGCCGTAATGATCGATAACAAAAAGATCGGCACCTACAGTGCACCGCAGCAATTTTATAAAGAGTATCTGACGCCAACGCTGCTCAGCCCAACGCAAAACAGTATCATGACCAGAACGACAAGTTTTGAGTGGGTACCGGTTGATGGTGCCGCCCAATACGAGATCCTCATTGATGATGAGCCGCTTTTTAACAGTCCAATTAAAGTGACGGCGAAGACGGAGAATACCAAATATACACCCACGATAGACTTACCCAACGCGCAATATTTTTGGCGTGTCCGGGTTATCGATGAAGATGGCAAACCGGGCCCCTATGCTGATGGCCTGGTGCGGGTGCAGGATATTGCGTTTTCGCTGGGTAACTTTGTCTGGGTCGATGCGAACAATAATGGCCTCTATGAGGCGACTGAAAAGCCTGTCCCCGATGGGGTGGTGCTCGAATTACTGGACGGCACCGGTGCCTCCCTTAACACTGCAACCCAGACGCAGAAAGGTTTTTACCTGTTTAGCAACCTGATGATCGGTAATTATCAGGTGCGCCTGGCGGCTAGCAACTTTGCGGCCGGTGGGATCTTGCAGAATTACCGTCACGGCACCGGGCTATTTCAGGAAGTTGATCCTAACCAAAATGTCGATCTGAATGACAACGGCATCGATAGCAGTGAGCTAGCCACCCAAGGCATCACCAGTGGCGTAATCATGCTAAGCACCGATGAGCCGACTGCTGAAACGCACACTGTCTCTAAAACACCCGGTGATGATGGGCGTGGCACACCCGATGCCAATTCTAATCTCACTGTCGACTTTGCCTTGGTTGGCCCACCGCCAACCTCAAACCCCAACTTTTCGTACTTTATCTATTTGCCTGTCGTGAGTAAGTAGTGATGGTAGGTGGATAGATAGTTGGGGGGATGGTTCGTTAGTTGGTTCGTTATACTAAGATTGATTTGAAAAGCGGCGTTTTAACCCCCTCCTAGCCCAGGTACCCTTTGGGTGCAGGTTGGGGGCGGAACAGTCTCGGGGCTGAGGAACCAACGCTTCCCTCACCTGGGGAGCGCGCCTAAAAGGCAACCGCTTCTAGACGCGGGAGGGGTGGAACTCCGGTTCTCATTCTGATCTCAGTAGAGTTGGGTGGGTGGATAGTTGGTGCGCGCGAACCTAACCAACCAACTAACCACCCATCTATCTACTCAATAAATTGGAATGCCGGCGGCGGCGGCAACGGCGTGGACATGGTGTGCGGCTTGGGCATAGCGTTCGTAAACGGCTGCTTCTAGTGGTGTCCAACCCAACTGATGGACCGGATCGGTGTTGACCGACGTTGATGGTTTGGCAGTCAGATGTTCGAGTAACATGTAGCCGTCGGGATAGGCTGCATGCCAGCGGCGCAATGCGGTTGCCAGATCAAGCTCCCCTTCGCCTGGTGCTGCTTCACTGAAATGAACGACAAAGCCGTCATTGACGGTAATATCTTTACAGTGGGCGACGGGGCAGACCTGTTCCATTACATCAAAGATCCGGTTGATGCGCGCCGCGCTGTTATAGACCTGATCTAAGGTCTGGAAGTGATTGACATAATCCATCACACTGCCAATCCGGGCCGAACCCACCTGATCGAGGACCTCGACGATGATTTCCGGTGAATTGAGAATTGTCAGTACATGGGTCTCAATGACCACGTTCTGCGCTACCGCTTCCGCCTGCTCGGCGATCCGCGAGAGGGTCTCCAACAAGCGCGCATGGCAATCAGGGGCATGGTTCAGGCGCGAAGGGCTATAACTGTTGCCATTTGGGGCCAAGCTGCCGGTGCGGATGAGGCAACAGCCGGCGCCCAGGGCTTTGCCCACTTCTAAGCCACGCCCAATTTTGCTGATCACCCGCGCCCGTACCTCTGGATCGGGATCAAAGAGACATTCCTTATATCCAATCCCAAATTGGGCCAACGTCATCTCCGCTTCGGCATAGAGTGCCTTAACCGGGGCACACTCTTCGAGTTGCACATCAAATAGTGCCGCCCCGTCACCGTGAAAGCAGGCGGCTGTTAAGCCCAACGCTTTAATCGCGGCTAGATGGCCGCTGGTAATCGTACGAAAATCCGCGGGCAGAATGCCCACTACGCCTAAACGCATGGTTGCTCCTTTGTTTTGTTTCTGGGTAACTACTCAGGCCGCTCCTAGCCAGTCACTGACTGGCGCCACAGTCACGAACTGGCTAGGAGCAGGCAGGCTGAGTAGTTACGTTTCTGGGTAACGACCAAGTAACGATGAAGCGCGTCGTGAGGTCGCGTAGTCGCATGGTCTGGACCACACGACCTCACGACTACGCGACCTCACGACGCGCTTCATCTCCAGCCTATCGCAACTTCCCGCGCCCTAAAATCGGCCAAACCGCCTCAACTCGATCATTGCGGATCCCATAGATCTGATCATGCAGACAGACGGTGGCATCGCTATAACCGACGATAAAGTCAAGCCCATCCCCTACTTTAAGGGTCTGGTTGGGTGCGGTGAGGGTAATGATGCCATGTTCGGCGGAGAAGACCACCTTGTCAACCTGATCAAGTGCCACGGGCTGCGGGCTGGCAAAGCCGCGCGGCAGGGTCTTAAAGCCGGCATCACAGATGATCCGTTGGGGGGTGGGCCGGCTGGTGACCATCGAGCGCACAAAGAGGGCCGGCTCCAGGGCCACGCCCCAGCCCTGGTAGGTCATATCGCAATAGATCGCGCCACCAGCCTGAATCTCGGTGACACCAGGCAGAAACGGGGTGATCTGATAGGTGCCGCTACCGCCGGCGCTGACAATCTCCACCGCCATGCCGGCATCCCGACACTGTTGTGCTGTCGTCGTCAATGCCGCGATCGCGGTCTCAATGCCCTGGCGCTTGCGCTCGGGATCTTGATGCTCCAGGGTGTGTCCCTCCCAACTCATCAGGCCGGCCAACCGTACGCCGGGCGTCGCCGTGATCTGACGGGCAAGGGCGACTGTTTCCGCACCAGCTTCCACCCCTGCGCGATGCATGCCGGTATTGAGTTCAATGATAACCCCGGCCGTTACTCCTTTTGCGGTGGCTGCCGCCCCAATCGCTTGCACATTGTCAATGTGATCCACCGCGACCTTAACATCGACTTGGGCACAGAGGTTAACCAGTCGCGTGATCTTATGCGGGCCAACGATCTGGTTGGCCACCAGGATGTCACGAATGCCTGCTGCCGCCATGACTTCTGCCTCGCCCAACTTGGCGCAGGTCACCCCCATCGCACCGGCGGCTAGCAGTTTGTGGGCAATGGCTGGGGTTTTAATGCCTTTGGTATGGGGTCGCCAGTTGACCCCTGCTTGACGAAAGTGCGCCGCCAACGCGCTGATATTACGTTCTAGTCGATCTAACTCGACCCACAGGATCGGTGTGTCAAGTTCTGTTTTGGCGAGACCAATTTCACTCATGAAGATTACCTTGTATTTCGATTGGGACTACATCAGGTCACACGTCGGGGCACGATGGGTGACTTGGGGCAGTCATGTCTATAGTTAAAACCAAATCGGATTGGACCAGGCGCGGCTCCCTTTGGCATCCCGCACCGTTACGCGGTAGTAAGGGCTGTCAAAGTTTGCCAAGTCAAATGTAAAGACCACATTACTGTTGCCTGTCATGGCGGTTGACCGACTCCCCTTGCCGCTGATAAAGACCCGATCGGCTGGGGAGCAGCGCACGGTGAGTTGACGATTGGCATCAAGGGCAATGTCATAAAGTTCGGCCCCGGTACTTGAATAGTAGTGGCCGGCTTTCAGTGCTGCCAAGAGCGCGTCCGGGGTTAATGTCTCACTTTTTACCATCACCCAGCCACGGCGAAAGTCATTGCGCTGTTTGGAACCGTGGAAATCGTCCGTGGCGCACACCAGGTAGTGGTGTCCACGCCCGAGCATGACATCGGCAATCGCCCAACTATCAGCACAATCGTTGTGGTCGGCGGCCACCCCATTGAAGACTTCAATCGCATCGACTAGCCCTAAGGTCTCGATATCGCGTTCGGTCAAGGTGTACCAATTGGGGTGGGCAACTGCAACATAGGCCCCAGCCTGCATGGCGCGCGCCGCTAGCGCGACGGCAGATTCATTTTCCCCAGTTTGGGCAAAATCAAGTGGTAGCCCCACGGCCAGGATGTGCCAGATCTCGCCCATTTCGGTGCGGTCGGTATGCAGTTCCGCGCCAATAATCGTCGTAAAATCCGCACTGCGCCAGGGGCGTGTATCAACAATCGGGTAGCTGTAGCGGGGCAGAAAGTGATCGGTGAGCGCGATAAAATCATACCCCGCTTCGCGGTAACGTTGGCAGACGGCGGCCGCATCGTGGACCCCATCAGAGTGCGTGCTATGGGTGTGCAGGTTGCCCTTCCAGAAGCGACCGGGCTGGTTAAAAGGTAGTTGCTGCATTGTTCTTCTTTCTCGCAGAATAGAACTTATAGAATAGAACTTGCGTACACTTTCGCTGCGTCAGTTCTAATAGAGAAAACATGTAGAGTTGGCACAATTGTGTACTGCGCATCCCCTGATGCGCAGTACACAATTGTGCCATGTTTCTCTGCTTTCTCGATAAGGTATAAAGAACGGCCTGGCGCATGCCGTCAGCGCTGAATTTGCCAGGCCGGATCGTCCGGTTTAACCCCACGCCTGCCGCAGCAAGCGTAGCCAGTTACCATGTAAAATGGCGGCAATATCCGCGGCCAGATAACCACGTTTTGCCAACATCCCCTGTAATTTTTGTAGATCGGCAATCGTATCGAGGTCGCAAGGGGATTGTTCGCGGCCATAGCCCCCATCCAGATCAGTCCCAATTGCGGCGTGGCGACTGTTGCCGGCCAACTGACAGATGTGGTCAATATGATCGACCACCATTTCCATCGTCACCCCGGCATTACTACTTGTATCGACCACCCAACCCGGCTGCAACATCCAGGTATCAAAGGCGGCCCCAATCACCCCATCGTGCGCAAAAATCGCCTGAAGCTGTGCGTCACTAAATTGCCGTTGGTGGGGCACCAGGGCACGGCAATTGTTATGGCTGGCCAAGACTAACCCATGGTAATGCTCTAACGCCTCCCAAAAGGCTTGATCGGACATGTGGGTCAGGTCCAACAGTACCCCGAGTCGTTCCATTTCGCGCAATAGCGCCGGGCCGATGGGTGTCAACCCAAGTTCCGTGGCCGTGCCACCGGCATAACGCCCAGGGCCATAATGAGTTGGCCCGAGCAACCGCAACCCTGCCTGCCACCAAGCTTCTAATTGTTCAGGGTGTAGAATCGGGTCCGCCCCTTCCATACTGATCACAAAACCCAAGGGGGGTGTGCTCTGGTGCTGCTCCAACGGCAATGGCTCCGGATGCGCTTGATCCCATGCTTCCCACTCTGCCATATGACTGTCTAGCGCAGCGAGATCACTGATAATCCGAATGTGGCCTTCCATCTCCAACGCCCGATAATAGGCGAGTTGGCCGTGGGCCATGCCATAGGCTTGCGTGGGGGAAGGGTAATCAATATGGGGGGCAGGGCGACCGGTTGACCGGGCGATTAGCGTGGCGACACTAAGGGCAATCCGTCCTGTGCGCATCTCTGGTAGTGCGACAGTGCCCTGGGCGCGCCCTTTACCGGCGGTGCGCTGTTCCTGGGTGCGGATCGTGTAGGCCGAAAGTAACAGATCGCGATTCCATTGAATCGCATTCATCGAAAGGTCGAGATGGGCATCGATAATCAGCATTGCGTGAACTTCTCCCAGGCGTGGTCCATGATTGGGATGGTAAAGATTGAGGGTTGGTTAGTTGGTTGGTTAGTTGGTTAGTTTTTCCGTAATTCACCAACTATACTCAAATCAGAATGAAACCCCTAGTTTCGGTCAGCGTGCGTCGCACTGACCAAAGAATCTAGCGGACTGGAAACAGTTGGCGGTCAGTGCGACGCACGCGATCCCGTTAGCCAGCAAAACTCCGGTTCTCAACTTGACTTCAGTATAACTAACCAACATCGGGAGATATTCATCATGCGGGTAGTATAACAGCGATTGAGTGTGCAATCAAAGCGTTCAAAATCGTTAGTCTCTGCGCTACGCCGTCGTGCGCCATCGGGTGCGACCTGCTCAGTGAAGTGCTGCCGGTTAACGGTTGCCATTGGGCGCGGCTAAGCACCGCGCGCGATGTATATAGCAAAAGGGAGTGTGGCGCACGCGCCACACTCCCTTTTGGTTGCGATCTATTTTTCCTGCGCGTTTACGGTTATGTGCCGATGACAATCCCGCCATCGACCCGTAAGATCACGCCATTGACAAAACTGGCCTCATCACTTGCCAGCCACAGGTAGGCGTTGGCGACATCTTGTGCTTGTCCGGCGCGGCGCAGGGGGGTGCGCTCAACCATCATGCTGTAGACTTTCTCTGGCATCTTGGCGGTCATCGGGGTTTCGATAAAGCCGGGGGCAACCGCGTTGACGCGAATGCCCTTCGGCCCCAACTCGCGTGACCAGACCTTGGTCATGCTCACGACGGCCGCCTTGGTCGCGGCGTAGTTGGTCTGCCCAAAGTTCCCATCCAACCCGACAATGCTGGCGGCATTGAGGATCACGCCCCCTTCGCCTTGTTCCACAAGCTGCTGCGCCGCCGCGCGGCCACAGTTAAAAACCCCTTTGAGGTTAATCTCGATCACAAAGTTGAACTCTTCATCGCTCATCTTGCGCAACTGGGCATCACGGGTGACGCCGGCATTATTGACCAGAATGTCAAGGCGTCCGAATTGGGCAACGGTCTGCTGGATCAGTTGGTTAACGCTGGCTGAATCGGCGACATTAACCGGGAGGAAGATTGCGGCCGGCCGGCCATTGCCCAGGTCGTTATTGATCGCGGTCGCTAACGCCATGCCTTGTTCGGCATTGACATCACAGATGACCACCTGTGCACCTTCCGCCGCAAAGGTCAGCGCGGTTGTCGCACCAATGCCACGCGCTGAACCGGTGACAATGGCCACCTTGCCCTGTAACCGGCCCTTGCTGGCGCGGGTTGCAGTCGGTGCAATCGCTGCATCGAACGATTCAATTTTCATGACAACAATCCTTTTATCTAGTTGGGGCTGGGTCGTTCCGTACAAACGTCTTTGTTAATATTTTGGCAAGGAAAGGTTACAAGTGAGTTACGTTGCGCGAACGATGCCGGCGCGTCGCACTGTCCAAACGGCGCTCGTACGCTCCACTGCTTGCTGGACAGTGCGACATCCCTGATTCACACTGGGCTAGCGGCTAGCGTACCTGTAGCAGTTGGTGGGCGAGCCGCCCCCACTCAACGAGACTGAGCGTTTCGGCGCGCCGGGTCGGGTCAATCTCAACCGCGTGTAAGACGGCGGCCACCGTTGTCTTTGGCAATTGCAACCCCGCGCTGAGCGTATTGACGAGTTGTTTGCGCTTTTGACTAAAGCCGGCGCGCACCACCCGAAAGAAGGCCGTGACATCCAGATCCGGGATCGCCGGGGTCGGTAGCCGATCCAAGCGTAAAACGGCGCTATCTACCTTGGGGCGCGGATAGAAGGCCGTGGCCGGCACATGATGGACAAGCTGTGGTGTGGCATAAAATTGGACACTCACCGCCAGGATCGACATATCACCAGGAGTCGCACAGATGCGCTCGGCGACCTCTTTCTGGATCAGGACAACGATCGTTTGGGGCGGCTGGGGCGCTTCTAACAGATGGCGCAGGACGGCGCTCGTAATGTAATAAGGCAGATTGGCCACGACTTTGTACGGGGCCGCGGGTTGATCAGGCTGCGCTAATAGGGTGCCCGGATCGACTTCAAGAATATCGGCATGGACAATCGTCACCTGCGGTTGCGCGACAAAGTGCTGCCGCAATAACTCGATCAGCCGATCATCCAGCTCTACCGCCACGACACGGCCCGCCTGGGCGGCCAGGTGCTGGGTCAATGCCCCTAGGCCAGGACCAATTTCCAGCACTTGATCGGCCGGTGTCAGCGTTGCCGCGGCCGCAATGCGCGCCAGGTGGCTTTCATCGACCAGAAAATTCTGGGCCAATGAGCGTTTCGGGTTCAGTTCGTGCCGGCGGATCAGTTCAAGAGAATTCATGGTGTTGCGCTATACTCTGCTTTCTGAAATACGATACTTTACGCTGAATGCGTGCTGGTTATCACGGGCCGGCAGCTAATTTTGTCCGCCCAAATCTGCCTGTTCGGTAGCAGCTACCGGTGTGATCTTGGGATCGATAAAAATTGTGCCAGTGGCTGCTTTGGCAGGCGTTTGGCTCTGTGCTATGATCGGGTGCGCTTATGCGCGCTAGATCGTCGTCTACATATACTCGGCTCTCTCATCATTCAACAGTGTCTACACGTGTAGACACTGTTGAATGATGACAACCGCTGATATAACAAGAATTGTGCCAACCAAATGATTGCTGCCGTTACCTTTGACTTTTGGGATACCCTTGCGCTTGACGATTCTGACGAGCCGAAGCGTCGCGCCCTTGGCTTGCCAGGGAAGATGGCTGCGCGCAAGCAACTCTTTGCCCAACGGATCACGACGCTCTATCCACAGATTACCTCGACACAGGCGAATGCCGCGTACGATGCGGCGAATCAGCGTTTCCGTGCAGAGTGGCATAATGACCACTATACGCCGGGCGTCACTACCCGTCTCTATTATGCCTATGAGCATCTGGGCTTGCAGCCCAAGCCGGGACGTTATGGTCGCCTGGTCCGCGAAATTGACGAATTGGTGCTCGAAATCGAGACAATGGAAGTCCGCATTCCCCCGGATTTTGTGCCCGACATCCATTATACACTGCAAACGCTGGCACAGGAATATAAGCTTGGGATTATCTCTGACACGATCCATACCCACGGGCGTGGTTTGCGCCATCTGCTGGCTAGCCAAGAGGTTTTGCCCTACTTCGATTACCTGGTCTTCTCTGATGAAGTGGGGGCGTCGAAACCGGCCGCGACTGTCTTCCGGCAGGCCGCGATTGGGCTCGACGTGCCGCCTAACCAGATCGTCCATATTGGTGACCGGGAGAGCAATGATATTGTTGGCCCCCGTGCTTTTGGGATGAAAGCAATTCTTTTTACGGGCATTGTCGATCGTGGCAGTCATCAGACGCAGGCGAATGCGATCTGTCGCAATTTTCGCGACCTACCACAGGTGGTCGCGCGCCTGCATCGTGCAGGCTAATTGGTGCTCATGACAGGGGCAAGCCCGCACTTGTCATTTTGCAGGGTGATCGGGATTAAGGTGTCCTACATGTATGATCTTGATGAAGCGATTGAAACCCTTGCCGCACAATTTACGGCGAAATTCCCCGTCGAACGCCCTGCCCTGCGGACCATCGGGCGTGAAGCCGAATACCCAGTGGTGACCCTGAGTGGGGAAGCGGCCAATGTGCCGCGGCTATTGGAAGAGTTGCGGGCGGGTAGTCATCTGGCCGCTCATTATGATAGCGGCCAGGCGCGGCTGATCGTGGGGGTGGATGGCACGGATTATAGTTATGCGCTAGAGGTCGGCATTGGGACTATTGAAATCAACTCGCGCCCCTGCAATACCCTCTTTGAAATCGAAACGATTATGACAGAGGCAGTCCAGCAGGTGGTACACTTTGCCGCCCGCCACGATTGGCGGGTGTTGGGCTATGGCATCCAGCCGATTAGTCCCCCAGCCTTAAAGATTATGTCACCCAAGCAGCGCTACCAGAGTCTTTACCGCGCGATGGGCTCAAATTGGCTCTGGTACACAGTGACGGCCAGTGACCAGTGTCAGATGGCCATTGCCCAGGATGAATTAGTGCAGATCCTGAACGTGGGCAACTTGATGGCACCCGTGTTGATTGCGCTCTGTGCCAACTCTCCGATCTATGCGGGCCGCCCCAGTGATTTTGGCAGCGCACGCGAAGGGCGTATGGCCGAGATTCACGCTAACGAATATCGCCACGGCATGCCGGCCCAACCCTACACTTCGGTTGCGGACTATGTGCGCCGGGTCTCGCAATCAACCTATTTGATTGTACAGGAAGGCGGCGGGATTATCCCCAGTCGCCAGCCCTTTAGCGAGTATCTGCGCCAACATGGGCCTGATTTTCCAGCTTTTCTCTTTCACGAGCATTATATCTGGAACAGCGCCCGCCTGCGCACCACCTATGGCACCGTGGAAATTCGTCCTGCCTGTCAGCAACCGTGGAACGAACAGATGGCGGCAATGGCCCTTACCGTTGGGCTCATCGAGGCGGTCGATCCGATTGAGCGTTATATCCAAGCCGGCATGGGGGAGGGGTACTGGTCGATTATGCGGACCTATCATCAACAGGCGATTCGCTTTGGTCTTGCTGCGCCCCAGCCCCTGCCCCATTTTTTATCGACGATCGTTGAATTGGCCTACGCCGGTTTGCAATGTCGTGGCCAAGGGGAAGAGCAACTGCTGGCCCCGATCTTTAACCGCCTTGCCCGTCGCCAAAATCCGGCTCAGCGGGCGCGTCAGGTTTTCGCGGTTGATGGCATGGCCGGCTTGCTTAACCACACCACGATTCATCCATCAGAAACTAAGATTTTGCCGAAAATTTAGCCGCACTTATCCTTCAAACAAAATTGCATGGACAAATTTTGGGCCGTGTACCCCTAACGTTAGATTCATCTCAATATCAGCCGACTTGCTGGGACCGCTGATCAAGGTCAGGTTGGCATGCTTGCGGTAGAGATCCACTAGTTCGCCCTGCGCACGCGTCCGCCGTAACCAATCTTCCATGGTGGGCACCAGGCGGCTGAAGGGAATCAAGGCAAGGTGGCGGAAAGGCAGCAGGCTGGCGACCCGACTGCGTTGCGCACCGGTCACCATCAGCATAGAGCCGGTGCTGGCAAAGGCCGCCTCGACACTAGTGAGCCCAAACCGAATATAACGCACTTGCGCGCGTGCTGCGTCGCTAGCCAGATCTGTCGGGGTGATCAGTTGAAAATTCAGATCGGCCAGCGCCTCGGCAATCGCGGGCACGGGCAGCAGTGCCGGTGCCCAACTGAGCACCATCCGCTCTTGCGCCGTCTCCAGATAGGCCCCTTTGCGCGTGGCGGCCTCTTCCTGGAGCCAGGTCAGCAGTTGATTGATCAACGCCAACCGCGCTTCCGGCAGCGAACCCACGATCTGGTAGGTGCCATGCAATTTCGTTAATTCCGCCCCAAAGCGCGTGGCCAATGCCAATCCATCGCGCTGATCTTCCGCCACTTGGGTTACCGTCAGCCGCCGTTCGGCGGTGAGTGGTGGCGTGCTGGTCGGTGGAAAGTGGAGATCAGGTCGCGCTAATGTGTAGCGCAGCTTCGCCAGCAACTCATCGCGGGCTGCCATTTTATGCCCCCCCCTGGATCTGTTGGCGACGGCTGCGTCGTTCACGCCACAATTCGCGAAAGCTCTTGCGCGCAAAAGGGGGAAAGTCCCGGCTCTCCGTCCACGCGGCCAAGGGGGGGGGCATAAACTTGATATTGCCACCATCCAGCCCAGCCAGCAGATTACTACCAATGCTGGCCAGACGCCCAGCATTCTCATAGCGATGCTGACTGTTCATGGTTTGGATAAAGCCCTGCATTGCCATGCGATCAAAAAGCGGCGCCGCACCGGCTTCGACCTGGCCACTGCGCAGATCCAAGAGCAGGCGGGGCAGATCAATCTGGACGGGGCAGGCGTCACGACAAGCCCCACAGAGGGTACTGGCATGGGGCAATTGATCCGCACCGGTGACCCCCAATCCTAGTTGCGGACTGATGACCGCGCCAATGGGACCGCTGTAGGTGCTGCCATAGGCGTGCCCTCCAATCTCACGGTAGACGGGACAGACGTTGAGACAGGCCCCACAGCGGATGCAGAGCAGCGCTTCGCCATAGCCATTGGCGAGCATTTCGCTGCGCCCGTTATCGAGCAAGACCACATGAAATTCTTCCGGCCCATCCGCATCCCCAGCCTGGCGTGGTCCACTGGTCATCGAGAGGTAGACTGAGGTTTGTTGGCCGGTGGCGCTGCGACAAAGGGCCTGATATTGCAAAAAGGCATCCTCCACAGTGGGCACAAGCTTTTCAATGCCCATCACCGCCACATAAATGCGCGGCATGGTGGAGATCAGGCGGCCATTGCCCTCGTTGGTGACAATGCAGATCGTACCCGTCTCGGCAATCGCAAAGTTGCACCCGCTGACCCCCATCTCGGCTGTGAGAAACTCACTGCGCAGTTTGGCGCGCGCGAAGGCGCACATTGTTTCCGGATCAAAGGTCGGGGGCATGTCTAGCGTGCGTTGCATAATTGCCGAGATATCTTCCAGGCGGTGATGGATCACGGGCGCAATGATATGGCTGGGTGGCTCATTGTTGAGTTGGATGATGTACTCGCCCAAGTCGCTCTCGATCGCGGTGATGCCAGCCTCGGCCAGGGCGTGATTAAGCTGGATCTCCTCGGTGACCATCGACTTGGCCTTGATCACTTTTTTGACCTGTGCGCGCCGAGCCAGGTCGAGGATGATCTGGTTGGCCTCTTTGCCGCTGCCGGCCCAGTGGACGTGGGCCCCGTTTTCGATCAAACGTGCTTCCAACGTTTCGAGCAGATCAGGCAGGTGGCGGAGCACATAAGCTTTCATCTGCCGTACTTGGCTGCGTAGCGTCGGTCCATCAATGGCACTCATGGCGCTGGCGCGCTGCCCACTCATGCGCCCGGTGGCGCGGTTGAGTGCGGTTTTTAGATATTTATTTTGTAGCGCGCGCGCGACCCGCTGTTTGTAGGGAGCGCGCAGATCAACGGTTGGTGTAGCCATGTGAATTCCTAATTGCATTAACAATTGTTAATGGGTGTTGTTCTGCCAGCGGCGTGAAGGCGGGGGCGGTGCTGGTGGGGGCGGCGCTGGCCGTTCAGCGACATCGATCTGGCTATTCAGAATTTCGGCAATGTGGACGGCGCGACACCGTTGCGCCTGGCGTGTCAGCAAGCCGTTGATGTGGGTCAGACAACTGACATCACACATGGCAACGACATCGGCATCACTTTCGGCAAGGTTGCGCGTTTTGCGCTGGCCCATTGCGGTACTGATCGGCGCATTCTTCAGCGCGAAGAGGCCACCAAAGCCACAGCACTCATCGGCCCCGGCCAACGGCACTACTTCCGCACCGGCAATGGCCCCCAGCAGTTGACGTGGTTGCGCATCAATGGCCAGTTCACGCAGCAGATGGCAGCAGGCGTGATAGGTGACTTTGCCTTGGAAGTGCGAACCGACATCGGTCACGCCCAACACATCGACCAGAAACTCGGTCAATTCAAAGGTGACCGTCGCCAGGGCCGCGGCGCGTTTGTAAGTGGGCGGTTGTTCCTCAAAGAGGACCTCATAAAAGTGGGTCGTCATTGTGGTGCAACTGCCGCTGGGCGCGATGATCGCATCGACCTGTCCACTTTGCACCAGTGGCTCGAAGATATCAAGAAAACGCAGGGCCAGGGTGCGTGCTTCGTCGCGAAAGCCAGCGTTAAAGGCTGGTTGGCCACAACAAGTCTGTGCTTCGGGAAAAAAGACTTCGATTCCGTGGCGTTCTAAGAGTTCTGCCGTCGCCATCCCAACCGCGGGATAGATCATATCAACCATACAGGTAATAAACAAAGCAACCCGTTGTGGCGGCGTGGAAAATGTTTTTTTCTGCATTGGCCCATCCATTTCTAAGAGTAATAACTTATTATCGCACGCTTTGGACGGTTCGTCTAGCTATCTCGTCATGCAGCGCAATTCTCAATATTTCACTACACTGGTTCCAATTTCATATTGAGAATTGCTGTCATGCAAGGTAGATTTCAAGGTGGGTATAAATGCCAGCGCGGAACAGATGTTCGCCTGTGTGGTTTTATTGACAGAAAACCAGCTTCACAGTACAATAAGAGCACTTACGCAGTGCAACGTGGGAAGTCCTATGCAATTGCTAAAGATTATTGCCGAAAAGATGAGATCACGCCATTAGACTGCGCAGTTTAGTGGTGCCTGTTGAGATTGGGTGAGCAGCATGAAGGCGTAAGTAATTGGCTCACCACCATCACAACGCACCTAAGCCGAGCAGAGCATAAAAGGAGCAAGCTATGTACCAACAGATCACCCTCGTTGGTAATTTGGGGAATGATCCAGAGATGCGCTACACCCCTAGCGGTGTGCCTGTTGCCAGCTTTAGTCTGGCGGTGAGCCGCAGTTGGGTTGGGCAGGATGGACAACGCCAGGAAAAAACTACCTGGTTTCGGGTTACAGCCTGGCGCAAATTGGCCGAAACCGTGAGCCAATACCTGTCCAAGGGGCGTCAGGTATTAGTCATTGGTGAAATTGAAGATGCGCGTCCTTACACTGACCGCGATGGCAACATGCGCGCGGCACTAGAGGTGACGGCACAAACCGTGCGTTTTATTGGTCAACGCGGGGATGGCGGCACTGGTGCTGATAGCGGTGGGGGTTTTAGTAGCGCCCCGCCATCATCCAACAATCAAGATGTGCAGGACGAAGATATTCCCTTCTAGATCGCTGACTTCCCATCGTTTTACTTTTTAGCTGTTTTAATGCGGTGCACAATTGTGCACCGCATTTTTATTTGGCCTGCAAAAGCGTGCCGCTAAATTTTCCGTCCTGTGTCCTGCTATCGTATCCCTTACCATACGACCAATGACTTTCAGACAAAATCACGATGTTTTTTGCTAAAAAGAAGAGTAGAATCAACCACAACGGGGGTAAGAGGCGACCGTGTAGATTTATTGTTTTTATCAAAAATTAATGCAAAACTAACCTTTAGGAAAACCTATGAAAGATTTGCACTGCCGGCATCGGATACGGATCACAGTAGTGCTTGTCGGTCTGCTTATATTCGTGAGCGGATGCGCTCAGGAAGTCGAATTTGATCAAGTTTACACCATTGTCAATCAAGCCACTTTGCATCCTGGTGATATCATTCCGCCACCCGAGTCAGAACCAATTCTGACGATATCCGGCAAAATTGGGGCGAACAAGCTCGCCAACACGCTACAAATGGACCGCGCCACGATTGAGCGTGCCGGCGTTGTCGAGTATCGCGTCAAGGATCCTTTTAGCGGTGAATCAGTCCGTTACCGTGGCGTGCTCATGCGTGATCTACTCGAACTCTGGCAAGTAGACGAAGATGCCCAACAGGTCTATCTTGTCGCACTCAACGACTATGCAATTGAGGTGCCACTAAGTGAGTTTTACCAATACCCGGTGCTCTTTGCGCTGCAAGCGGATGGGGTCTATATGGAACCTGATACGCAAGGCCCAGCGATGTTGGTCTATCCGCTTGATCAATATGCGTTTGATTTGACGAAAGTCAAGCGTAATTGGATCTGGCAGATCAAGTCGATTGAGTTGCAATGATATTACATCTATCCTACGCCTTATGCGACAAGTAAAGCCGATCTCGCGCATTTTTTTTGCGACTTGGGATGCGGTCTCGCTGCCCAAACTCGTCCTGTTGATCGGCCCCATGGTGATCGTCTTGATCGCCATTTTGGGCTTAGCTTTACAGTTAAATCGGCAACTTTCCGATCAACAACAAGCAAACCTCAACGGCATCGCCAACGCATCGATTCGCAATGCCGCGCAACTTCAGCGTGAAAACTTACGCCTCTATGCACTTATCAATGGAATAGATGGTGAGTTGGATGAAAAACGCCTGGCTTTACAATCCGATCTGGTCGCTAGCCGGATTACCGTCCTGCGCAAAACGCTTAAAGTGGCAGATTCTTCACTACAGGTGAAACAACTTTTTCTGCGTTATGTTGCGCGCTGGCAAGGGATGGAATCATTGCTGGATAACTGGCGCCAACAGCCACAGAATCTTGCCCACAAAGCCGCGGTGCTTGCCAGCCTAGATGAGCTGGACAAAATTGCCAATCAACTGGTGTCGGTCACCCAACTGCATTTTGAAGATCGAATGATTAGTTGGACAAGTACTTCGCTTTTCCTCAATCGTCTCTTGACCGGGGCAAGCATGAGCTTCATCTTTATCGTCTTGCTCATGACCTACATCATCTTTCTCTTTTTTCGCACGCAGTCACTCAATGAACGGGTGTTGCGGCTGAGCGAACGGCGCTTGCGGGCAATACTCGATACCATCCCTGATGCGGTCTATCGCGTTGATCAAAAGGGCACCTATATTGATTATAAACCTGCAAAAGAGCTGACGACAGCGCCCCATGTCGCAACCAAAACAAATCCACAGTCCATAGAAAATGGGGCGCGCCCTGAAACCTTTATCGGCAAAAAAATCGCCGATGTACTCCCCATCGAGGTGGCGACGCTGCTCAATGCGGCCGTGCAGGAAGTATTAGCAGATGGTCAGGAAAAGCTACTTGAATATTGTCTCCCCCTTGACAAGTTGACCACGCTGCGGACCTTTGAAGCGCGTTGTTTTCCAGGCGGCGTTGACGAAGTACAAATTATTGTGCGCGATATTACGAGTGCTAAACAGCTCGAAGCTGCCTCCCTCCAAGCGCAAAAACTGGAAAGCCTGGGTGTATTGGCCGGTGGGATCGCGCACGATTTCAATAATCTACTCACGGGGATGTTAGGCCAGGCTTCATTGGCAAAAACAAAACTCGCGCGCGGTCTCCCGGCGGTCGAACATATTAACAAAGTGGTCATCTCGGCTGAACGCGCCGCTGATCTCACCCGCCAGATGTTAGCCTATGCCGGCAAAGGTAAATTTCAAATCGGCCCGCTCAATTTAAACAACCTGATTCAGGATACTGCCGGTCTATTGGACACGGCCCTGCCTAGTCAGGGGCGCTTACACTTAGCCCTCGACGCTCAATTGCCCGCAATCCAAGCTGATCGCGGCCAAATCCAGCAAGTGGTGATGAATCTCTTTATTAATGCGATCGAAGCCCTTGGTAGCGGCAATACGCGGCACAGCCTTGAATCGGTCAGCGCCGTACCCTCTAACATCGAGCCGCCGACCGATGAGTCGATCATTATCAGCACCAGCACCGTCGAGATTGCGGCTGATGAGGCCAAACATGGCCATGCCATGTGGGGCAAATTCAGCCGTAATGAGCTAAAACCAGGCCGCTATGTCATTTTGAAAGTCACTGATACGGGCGTTGGGATGGAGCAAGCCACGCTAAGCCGCATCTTTGATCCCTTTTTCAGCACAAAACCCAAAGGTCATGGTCTTGGCCTCTCTGCCACCATGGGTATCATTCGTGCGCATGGTGGTACCCTGCAGGTGCAAAGTCAGCCCGGCAAGGGCACGACTTTTACGGTCTAGTTACCCGCGTTGGTTGAGACGACCAACCCGTTGCCGAGCCAGCCGGTGTCAATGATTACACCCTCCGCAAAGCATAAAGCTGTCCTGGTGATTGATGATGAAGTGTTGATTCGGGATGCCATTGTCGATATCCTGGCCGAGGAGGGCTTTACGGTCAGCACGGCCGCCACTGGCAAAGAAGGGATCGAGCGCTTCAAAGCTCAACACCAGCAGATCGGCTTGATCCTACTCGACATGAAGATGCCGGGGCTCAATGGCAAACAGACCTATGTCGAGTTGAAAACAATCGATCCTAATCTAAAGGTGATCTTTACTTCTGGCGATAGCGAAGCGGAGACGGTGATGCAGGCTAACCCCAACGCACAGGCGAGTTTCCTACCCAAACCATACAGCGCCGAAGGGTTACTGCAGCAGGTTTATCAGATGATGATGACCTAAAAGTCAGCCCTAAGCGAGCGGCTTTACGTGTGCGACCATGTGGGCGCGCCGGCGCCCTTTCGAGCCCTCAAAGATAAAGATCAGGATCAGCAGTACCCAACCGGCGATCGCGGCCAGCAAGCCAATGCGCCAACTATCAGGGGCAAACCAAAAGTGCACCGTGCTGTTACCTGCCGGCACGCCAACGCCCCGCAGTGCGCCATTGACCAGGAGCAGTGTTGCCGGCACCTCATCCACGGTGACACGCCAGCCAGGGTACCACATTTCACTGATGACGAGCAGCGCTGGGGCGGTTGCCGCGACCTGTAGCACAAGCTCATTGCTGCCATACCCTGTAATCTCGACCTGCTCCGTGCCGGTCGCGGCTTGTAAAGAGAGCGCGTTTGCCTCCTCCGCCAGCAGCACAGCCCCCTGACGCGGATCAAACGCCGGATCTTGCAGGGCTGCCAGTGCCGCTGTCTGATCTGTAACGAGCTGGGCGGCATGGATTAGCCAACCACGAGCGAGGGCATTTTCATTGCGATAAACCGCCAATGCCCCGGGGGCATCAAAGGCTAAGGTAAATTTCCCCTCGGGTAGCGGCGTCTCATCACGCACAATCACATAACGCACGTTAAGCAGATCATAGAGCAAGGATGCGCGCCCACCCAGCCCTTCCCAAAGCAATCGCCACTGTTGCAACATGAGCGGGTTGGCAATGCCACCCACATCTTGTAGACCATACAGCGCCGCGCTATCTGGCTGCCACTGGTCGGCAATGTCGGTTAACGTATCAATGCGGAAGGGCGTCGGGGCCATGAGGGCCGCTTCACGTTGGAGAAAAGCAACTAGTTCGGGATGCTCATAACCGCGGGTGGGGTCGGTGGGGCTAATATCTGTATACGCCCCCGTCGCCGAGAGATCAAAATAAAGCAAGGCAATGAGTAAAATGCCCAGCCCACGTCGGCTCACCCAACCCAGGCGATGGGCGACCAGCAGCGCCCATGTGCCCCACCAGAAGCCCGTGGCAAAGGTCAGCGCCAGGGCCGCCACCGAGGTGCGCAGGAAGCTGGTCTCATTTTCTTGGGTCAGAAGCAGCGCCAGATAGAGCAACGGCAGGGCAATCCCCAGCAGGAACCCGGCACCCCAGCGTAGCCCTTGGGCCAACAGCCGTTCGCCCTGATCAGTGCGGCCCAAGCGCCGGACTTGGGCTTGCACCGCGTCAACCCCATGCGCGGCCACGATCGCCACCCCCAGCGTCCAGAGAACCAGCGCCCGCGCAGGGGCACGGAATTGCCCAAAGAAAGGGACTAACGCGGTCCACCAGCCGTGGACGAGGGCATAGACGCCCAACGCCGTACAAAAGCCCAGGAGGGCGATCCCAACCCACAACCAGAGCCGCCGTCGCGTCAGTGGCGGTACCAGCAGCAACGCCGCTACCGCCAGGATCAAGGTGGCCACGCCGGCATACGGCGTCTCTACTCGCGCCCAGAGACTCCAATGCAAGGCGGGCCCACGACCAAAGAAGCCCGGCGTCAGTAAGCCAATCGCCTGCGTCGGTGCCAGTGAAAACGCAACCGTATCTTGATAGGTAAAGTCACCCCGTTCAGTATAACGCGCCAATTCTAAGGTGGGTAATAACAAGGGGGCGCTCAACAGCAGCATCATCGCGTAGAGCACGATGGGATATTGGAGGTTAGCAATGATCGTTGGGAAATGGCGCCGCCACTGCCCTGGTTCGATCAGCCAATAACCGAGTGTATAGAGCCCCAACACGAGCCCAACATAAAAGGTGCTCTGGGCATGGCCGGCAAAGTTGGCCAGCGCAAAACAAAAGCCAGCCCCTGCCGCCCAGCGCACGCTCCGCCGGCTCAAGGCTTGGTGATAGATCACCAGGATCCAGGGCAGCCAACTGAGCACCGCAATCAGATTCAGGTTACCCAGGTGGACGAGGAGCGGATCGCTAAATTGAAAGGCAAGCGCACCAAAGAGTGCCGCCGGCCGCGAAAGCACGGTCTGCTGTGGCCATTGCCACGTGCGTAGCAACACATAGAGCCCTAAGCCGGTCCAGTAAAGGTGGCCAATAGCCAACGCCTGCATTACCCAATAGTCAAAATTGGGCCAGGACCAGAAGAGTAACAGGTTGGGCGGATAAAGAAAGCCGGCTTGAATGTCGCTGATAAAGGGAGCACCAGCGTAGAGCGTGGGATTCCAAAGGGGGAGCGTCCCTTGCTGTAGTTGCGCCGCGGCAAAACGGTAAGTCGGGAAGAGGAAACTGACCAGATCGCCCCCATCCGCTGGCTGATAGACCTCACCACTGAGCGTGCGCCAGAAAAAGCCGATCGTCAACGCGAGCAGCAGCCCCCCCGCCAATAGATCAAAGGCATAGCCATCATGGCCGGTGCGTCGCTGGCGGCGATACAGCCAGATCGTTAGTGTGCTCCAAAGAATGCCAATGCTGAGCCAGATCATAAGCGATAGGAAAGAATGGGCGTGGTGAAGAGGCGTTGTAAAATTCTCGGCAAGACTCTCGGCACCGCGCAGTTGTTGATCGTCATTACCGCAGTATACAATTGCTCAGCGCGTGATGCAAAGCCTTTGTGTCGATTATGCTTAGCCCAGTTCAGCGCTGAACCCTATTGGGCGGTTGCCGCCGCGGTGTGACCGCACCCACCATGTTGACCCATCCCGCTGTAGCTGGTATCATTTATCAATGGCCAATAGCCTATATGCAACCGATTGAGAGGTCAATCATGATCCGTGCGATCCATCATATTCAGATCACGATTCCCCCTGGCGCGGAGGATGCCGCGCGCACGTTTTACTGCGGTGTGTTAGGGTTGCCAGAAATTGAGAAGCCGGCGGCCTTGCACGGGCGCGGCGGTTTTTGGGTGCAGGTCGGCGCTTGTCAGCTGCACATTGGGGCCGAAGCCGGGGTTGACCGCACGGCCACGAAGGCCCATGTTGCCTATCTGGTCACTGATCTGCATGAATGGCTCGCACGCCTGCTAGCACAAGGGATTCAACCGCTTGAAAGTATTGCCATTCCCGGCTATCAACGCTTTGAGTGTCGCGATCCCTTCGGCAACCGGCTGGAGCTGATTCAGGCACTTGGTGCGTAGTAGCCGGAATTAAGAATTTTCTCATTTATTACAACTGCGAGTATACTTTACAAAGCAGGGCATCATGACGAGGCTGCCAGCCGTGTACCCAACCGCGGCGGCCTTGCCAAGCGATGCGACTTACAAGCGCTACGACTTATGCGCGCCGCAGCTTGTGGCGGCACGATCTTACTAGTTAGCACTGTTTGCAAACAGTGCATTGATGAACAAGGAGTCTACCATGAAAAAATTCTTTCAATTTATCTTGATGATGGCCGTGATTGGTGGGGTAATTTATCTGCTGAAGAATCTGCTATCACCTGCCAAGGATGAATTTGCGGCTAGCGGCAGTGGTGTTTTGCCCAAAGAGCCCATCAAGTCATTAGATGAAGCCCCCCTGGGCGGTGAAATCAGCCCGGAATTGCTGAAAATCCTGGTCTGCCCGGAAGATAAAGGGCCGCTGGAATTGGTCGATGGCGGCAAGTTTCTGCACAACCCACGCAATGGTTACAACTACCCAATCCGCAATGGCATTCCTGTCATGTTGATTGAAGAGGGCAAAAAACATCGCGACAGCAGTGCCAACGGTACCGGCGAAACCAAAAAAGTCACCCAGAGCTAAAGGCTTGCCATGCCATCCGCCATTCACTTTGGGGTAGATACCCTGTTGACGTGGCAGCTTGCTGCGCTGCAAGGCATGCGCGTTGGGTTGGTGACAAACAATGTCGCCACCACCGCCCACTTGCCGCGCCCACTGACGCCCACGCGGCTAGCGTTACAGCGCGCTGGGGTTAACCTAACCAAACTCTTTGCCCCTGAACATGGGCTGGGTGCCAATGCCGCCGATGGTGCCCCCATTGCGAATGAGATCGATGGCTTGACTGGTTTGCCAGTCTACAGTCTCTACGGTGACACCTACCGACCCACGCCGGCCATGCTGGCCGATCTGGATCTCTTGCTCTTTGATATCCCTGATGTTGGCGTACGCTTCTATACCTACATCTGGACCCTTTCCTACGTCATGGAAGCATGTGCCGCGGTCGGACTGCCGCTTTGGGTGCTGGACCGCCCCAACCCACTCGGCGGTGAGCTGGCCGCAGCCGAAGGGCCCATGTTGGATGAGGCGACGGTTGCCTCATTTGTCGGGCGCTGGTCCATGCCGGTGCGGCATAGCCTAACCGTGGGTGAGTTGGCCACCGTTTGGAATGGCGAACGCCAATTGGGCGCTGATCTCATGGTGATCCCCAGCACCGGGTGGAGCCGTTCACAGCTGTGGTCCGCTACGGGATTGCCCTTTGTGCCAACGTCGCCGTCAATGCCTGACGTTGAGGCCGCGTTGCTTTACCCAGGCACCTGTTTTTTTGAAGGCACGAATCTCAGTGAAGGGCGGGGCACGGCGACGCCCTTTCGGGTGGTCGGTGCGCCTTGGTTACAAGCCCAGGCCGTGGTTGATCAATTCAACGCACTCGGCCAACCGGGGCTGGTTGCACGCGCCGTGCAATTTACGCCCCAAAGTAGCAAGTACAGCGGCGAGCTTTGTCAAGGGGTGATGCTCCATGTGCTTGCCGCCTCAGCCCTACGTCCGGTTGCGGCGGGGTTGCAGTTGTTGGCAACGATCATCGCCGGCCACCCCCAGGCGTTTACGTGGCTCCCCTATCCCACCGCTGCCAATGGTCCCGGTTATGGTCACTTTGATCTGTTGATCGGACGCTTAGATCTGCGCACACAGTTGGCGACATTACCCCTCACGACGCTGACGACGCAAATTAAGCAATGGACTGATGCTACCGCTTGGACGCAACGGGTAGAACCCTATCTTTGCTATGCGTAAGCATTGCATATTTGGTTTTCTAACAAGATTCATGTAGACTATTTTGGGTACAACCAGTACTGACATTTTTTCCTAATCCCTAACGTAAATTATTGGTAAACAAGTACACAGGCAAGCAGGTAAACCAGTAGACACCTGGATGTTACTTGTTGACCTGTGTACTACTTGTCTACCGCTTACTCTTATTCTATAAACGCGGCGAAAACGCTTAAAAGCAGACGAAACAATCCTATGAATAGACCACGAGTTGTTAAACAACCGACGACGCATCAAGATATCATGATTGGTATCAACATGATCGCCGATCTGCTTGCGCCGACGATCGGGCCCACAGGCGGGGCAGTGGCCAGTGGGCCAACGGCCGGTAATCGGGTCGAGATGTTGGATGATGCATCGACCATTGTGCGCCGCATTATCAGCCTGGGCAATCAGCGGACCGATATTGGCGCGATGGTGATGCGTAGCCTGATCTGGCGCGTTGGCCAACGGGCTGGGGATGGGGGCGCGACCGCCGCTTTGATTGCACGGTCGCTCTATCGGGAAGGCGTACGCATGAGCAACGCCGGCTTCAATTCGGTGCGGATGGCGCGCGGGATCGAGCAAGGGGTGAAGGTGGCGATTGCGACCCTCAATCAACAGTCCCGCCCCATCACCGGCGAAACTGACCTGGCCGCGGTGGCGCGAACGATCACCAAAGATGAAGCCCTGGCCGCAGTATTGGGCGAGATGAGCTACCTGTTGGGGGCCGATGCCCACATTGTGATCGAAAAGTTTGTGGCTCCTTATCTGCAACGGCGCTATATTGCCGGCGCGCATTTCGCGGCCGAGATTAGCAGCATGTATTTTTACACCCAGCCGGATCAACGGCGTGCCCTGCTGACCGCACCGGCTATCGCGATCTTCGACGAACGGCTCACCGATGCCAGCCAGATTCTGCCGGTGATGGAAGCAGCCGTGCAACAGGGCCACAAAGCGTTGGCCGTCATTGCCTTGGATGTCAGCGGTTCAGCGTTGGGTACATTGGTCACCAATCAACAGGCCCCCGAAGATAAGAAAAAGCTGTCAACGCTGGCTGTCAAACTCAAAGTGATCGGACAAGAGTTCAAGTGGGCCCTAACCGACTTAGCGTTATTGACTGGGGCAACGGTCTTGGGCACCAGTCATGTGCGCAGTGGGGCGCGTGCCTTGCCCAGTGATTTGGGCCAGACCCAACGAGTTGAGTTTGCCAACAAAGGCGTCGTCGTCGTCGCCCATGATAGCCAGCGGGCCGAGATCCAGGATGAGGTCTCGCGGCTGCGGCGCCTGGTTGTAGATACACCCCTGGATGACGAAGATCGACCCAAGTATATGCGCCGTTTGGCCACCTTGACTGGTGGGGTCGGTGAGTTGAAGATCGGTGCCCACGTCAAAGGCGAACGCGAGGTGCGTGAAGCACAGGCAACCCGCTCGTTCAAGGTGCTCTCCGCAGCCCAACGGGGTGGGGTGGTTGCCGGTGGTGGGGCGGGGCTTTTCCACTGCATCCCAGCCGTGTTAGCCGCGGCCGATGCCGAAAGCGATGAGGGTGTCGCCCAGGGGATGCGCCTTTTGGCCAAAGCCCTGGCTGCCCCGTTGGAGCAGATTATCACTAACAGTGGCTTGGGCGTACCCAGGGTCTTTATGCAGCAGATTCGCGATGGTGGCCCTAACACGACCTTTGATGTCTTTGCCGGCAAGGTGGTTGATGCCTATACCAGTGGCGTGTTAGATGTCAATGATGTCGTCGCGAAGGTGCTACATATTGCCGCTAGTGGTGCCATGATGGCCCTTTCCACCGACGCCATCGTCTATCATCGCAAGCCACAACAGAGCTTGCAGCCGGATTAGTAAAACGTGATGCGTGAAACGTAAAGAGGTACAGCCCCACGATCTTTCGGGTAGACACCTCACGTTTTACGTTTTACGCATCAGGATCATTTCGTCAACTTAAACGAAGAGAAGTAGATTATTCGCCATATGCCGATCATCTTATCTTTTGCCAAAATTGAGAATAAATTATGGGCTGCCGGGCCAGAAGGGCTCTTTGCGATGAATGGCAAAGGGCTAGAAGCGGTGCCACAGCCAGAGGTGGAGTTAGCCTGTTGTGGCACCGATGGCGAGCGCATTCTCGTTGGCGGCTTGCCACATGGCACTGCGTTCAGCCTGAATGCCGGTAGCGACTGGCAGGCCTCGTGGATGGATGGCGTGGAGACCCCCGTGCTCTGCATCGCCGCCGATCCACGCGTGGAGGAAACGGGCGTCCTTTTGGCCGGCAGTGCCGGTGGCGGTCTGCTGCGCTCGCATAACCGCGGCCACAGTTGGACGACTTGCAACTTTGGCTTACGCGATTATACCGTCCTCACCGTGGCCTGGGCACCAGTCATCCCGGCTGATCGCTGGCCCCAATGGGAAGTCGTCTTTGCCGGTACCGAAGATGGGCTCTACCGTTCCCCCAATGCGGGGCGCGGCTGGAAGCGCAGCGAAGGCATTGATGGGGTGGTGCAAGTTGTCGCCGTGGCCCCGGATTTCCACGAGACACAGGTGGTGCTGGCCGGCACCGAAGCGCAAGGGCTTTGGCGCTCAACCGACAGTGGCCGCACCTTTCAGCCCGTTACCCACGGCCCGACCCGCGTCGATGCCCTGACCGCCACGGCCACCGGCTGGCTGCTGAGCGATGAGCAAGGGCTTTGGCGCTCCGACGATGGTGAACAATGGACGCAGATTGCTGATAGCAAGCCCGCGCTCACGCTTTTCCGCACGGCAGAAGGCATTTGGGCCGGTGGCGAAGACGGGGCAACCCTGCTGACGCTGTAGCACCGTCTGGCGCTAGCACTGATCGTGCGCAGTTGGGCCGTGGCCGTGCTCCCCATTTCCGCACTGGCCGCGGCCCATACCGATATGAACTTGCAACTGGTGACCCCTGCGGACCTTTCCACAGGGACCGCGCGCCCAAGCGCCTTCCATTTGGCATGGGGTCACCAGTGTCGAGGCCGCCTTTGCCAACACTGGTTCCATGCTGATGGTAGCCGGCGTACAACGCCGCCGCATCGCCAGCCTACTCTCCATCCGCCACATCGCGCTGATGCCCTTGCACCGCCTGGCACCAACCAGGGCAGAGTGGTTGCGGGCTAAGCGCGCCAACGGCAAACTGGTCGATCTTTTTTGCGGGCGAAGCCTAGCGCGTGCCAACCACAGCCGTGCGCTGGTAGTGGCGCATTTCAGCAATCTTGTCGACGAATGGTCGAATCGCCGCGAAAAAAGTGCGAAACTCAGCGCTTTTCCGAAAACCTTCCAGATGACCTTCGACAGAATCCCACTCAATGCGTAGTATATACGCGGTTGGTTCTTCAACACATTGTGTCAGCTCCCAACCCAAACAGTGGGATGAGGCCTGCAGTGCGCTCTGGGCCTGGCGATAGGCTTCTTCAAAGTCTTTTTGTTGCTCATCCGCAATCGTGTAGCGAATATATTCGACAATCATCTATTACTCCCTTTGTTATGGCTAAATTTTATTTGTGTCATCCATGCTTGCGCGCTAACAGACCAGGACACAAGGATTATAAACACAATATTGTTATTGCACACCGGAAGAATGGGTAGGTTTTTCCTGCGGATTGTGCATTACCGGCTCCCCGAACGCGCACTACTGACCGGCAACATCCTCGCCCATGTTGCCGCCCAACTACCACCGCTGCCGACCGACTTCGGGGACTACGCTCCCCAGTCAACGCCAGGTTGGCTACGCCGCTTGCTTGGCCGGGCTGTTTTCCAGATTTACTCATTCTCTTCAACACTACTCATTTTTGCCCAATTCCTTTTCCGTTGTTAAAGTTCGCTACCTCGGTTTGGCTCTAAACTCAAGTTACTGATCAAGAGAGATTTTTATAATGCTAAAGATTCGGCTGTTGGGTAGCTTTCAGATTAGCCATAACGAAAAACCGCTAAAAGAATTTCACCAATTGCGCCTGCAAGCCCTGTTGGTCTATCTCCTACTCCATGCTCACACGCCGCAATCGCGTCAGCAACTTGCTTTTCACTTCTGGCCCGATTCGAGCGAGAAGCAGGCGCGCAGCAATCTACGTAAGTTACTCTTTAAACTGCGGAAGGCGCTGCCAACGCCTGATGATTTCCTCAAGCAAGATCACCTGATTGTGCAATGGCGACCTGACGCTGCCTTTACGTTGGATGTGGCCGAATTGCAAAAATTGCTGCAAAGCGGCAACCATACCAATGCAGAGCAGCTGGCAAAAATTGCCACCTTGTACCAAGGTGAGCTATTTCCTGCGTGTCTTGATGAGTGGATTCTCCCGATTCGCCAAAAGTTACGCCAAGATATGATGCGCGGCTTGGCGCAACTGATCAATCTATATGAACACCAACGTGAATATCAGGCGGGTATTCGCTACGCCCAGCAGTTGATCACTCTCGACCCCCTGAATGAAGCGGGTTATCGCCGGTTGATGCAACTGCACGCGCTCAATGGCGACCGGACGGCGGCGCTTCAGCATTATCAGAATTGTGCCGCGATCTTGCAGCGCGAGCTGGGCGCCGAACCCGATGAAGAGACCCAGTCGATCTACCAGCAACTGTTGCGGCAAGCGCAGCTGGACGACTGGCGTGTGACGCCAACGCCGTTCGATACACCTTTGGTTGGGCGCGACACCGAATGGCGCACCCTCTTGACCGCCTGGGGACAAGCTCAACAGCGCCAGGCGCACTTTGTCTCCATTGCCGGCGAGGCCGGGATCGGCAAAACCCGCCTTGCCGAAGAATTGCTGGCCTGGGCCAGCGCCCAAGGGATTCGCACGGCGCGTACCCGCTCCTACGAAGCCGAAGGGACATTGGCCTATGCGCCGGTGACCGAATGGCTGCGCAGTATGGCCCTCAAACCGGCGCTGAACAAGTTGGGCCACGTGTGGCTGTGCGAAGTCGCCCATCTGTTGCCGGAACTGTTAAACGAGTTTCCACAGCTATCCCCGCCCAGTCCACTCAGCGAAGCCTGGCAACGGCATCGTTTCTTTGAAGCCCTGGCGCGGGCGGTCCTGATCGACAGAACCGCACTGTTGCTGCTGATCGATGACCTACAATGGTGCGATAGTGAAACGCTGATGTGGTTACGCTATCTCCTGCGTTTTGATGCCCGCGCGAAGTTGCTGGTCGTGGGGACGTGGCGCCGCGAAACCGTCGATGCCGTACACCCGCTGCAAACGCTGTTGCGCGATCTGGCGAACGCCAATCAACTGACCAACATCGAAGTAACCACGCTTTCCGCCCAAGAGACGGCGGCGTTGGCACAACAGCTTGCCGAGCGGCCGATCACCAACCGCGAAATCCAGCAACTCTACACCGTCACGGAAGGACATCCGCTCTTTGTGATCGAAACGGTGCGATCACTTGGGGATGAGAGTCTGGCAATGGGGCGCACACAGCCCCACGCGGCAAATGGTAACGCGTCGCAGTTGCCCCCCAAAGTTGAGCATATTATTCAGGCTCGCTTGACCCAGCTCTCCACCGCTGCGCGCGAATTCATTAATATCGCCGCAACGATTGGCCGCCAGTTTACCCTGGCCGTGATCGCACAGGCTAGTCAGCGCGAAATAGAAACCCTGTTACCGCTCCTTGATGAGCTATGCAACCGGCGCATCATCCGTGAGCGTCGCGCCAACGAATATGACTTTAGCCACGATCTCCTCCGGGAAGTGGCCTATCGCACGTTGAGCGAGACCCGGCGCCAATATCATCATCAGCAGGTGGCCGAAGCCTTGGAACAGCTCTATGCCAACGACCGGGGGCCGGTCGCCGGACAGTTGGCCGCCCATTTTGAAGCGGCTAACCGCCCGGAACGTGCGCTGACCTACTATGGCGAAGCGGCCACCGCGGCCTTTCAAATCTATGCCTTGCAGGAGGTTCACGACTTTTGTCAACAGGGGCTACGATTGCTGGAGGAGCATCCGCAGCTGTGTACGGATGGTGCGAGCGAGTTAAAATTGCTCCTGATGTTGACTGCCGTCGTGGTGGGGATTCAGGGCTATGGTGTTACGGAAGTGAAAGCCTATTACGCGCGTGCGTTAGAGCTTGCGGCGCAAACGGAGCCTGGCGACTGGATCGTTTCCATCTACTACGGCTTATGGCTATCCCATTTTGTCAGCGCCGAGTTTGCTGAGGCGGATCGCTTGACCGAACAGATGCCGGCTCAAGCGCAACGGCTCAATGACCCCTTTTTGCTGGAGTTAGCGCATCATGGCCGTGGGCTAACGCTGCTCTCTCGCGGTGATGCAGCGGCGGCGTTGGCACAACTTACGCAGAGCCTCGATTTTGCCCAGAATTTTACGCAGCGTAGCGCAACCGTGGGGGAGACCTTTCAGCAGAGTCAGTCGTTGACCATCATGACCTATGCTTTTCGCGCAATCGCCCTTTGGTTGCAAGGGTATCCTGAGCAAGCGCTCATCTCCTCAGCCGAGTCGTTGCGGCTGCAGGCGGTCCAGCCAACACCACTGAATCAGGCGGCTGCGCTCACCATCGCCTCCCTGTTGCATATCTTTACGCATGATAAGGCGCAGGCGTTGGGCTATTCCGAAAGGGCGCTTGCCATCTGCCATCAATATGACTTAGCCTACTGGCGGCTTTTCGCCATGGTTACATACCTGTGGGCCGGTTTTGACAAGCAACCTGATCAAGCGCAGGCGCTTGCGCAACAGGAGCAAGTGCTGGCACAGCTTACCCAGAGTGGCAACCACGCCTACTTAACCTACACGCACCGTTTGGGGGTAGAGATGCAGGCGCAGGTGGGAGCGGTGGCGGTCGCCATTGCCAACCTGCGCCAGGTCTTGGCAATGGGCGCAAAGACCGGTGAACGGTGGTGGGAAGCCGAAAATTACCGCTACCTGGGCGAGTTGCTCTTACAGACCGGGCAGATGGAGGAAGCGGTCGCCTGCCTGCAGAACGCGCTTGTCATCAGCCGGACGCAAGGGGCCAAAGCGTTTGAATTGCGCGCCGCCATTACCCTAGCCCACTTCTGGCAGGGACAAAAGAAAACCAAAGAGGCCCACACGTTGCTGGTGCCTATCTACCATTGGTTTCGCGAAGGCTTTGACACGTCCGATCTGCGCGCCGCCAAAGCACTCCTGGCTGAACTTGCTGCGCAAGCGTAAGCCAATCTTCCACGCCACTTTACGCGCAACCGCAAAGTGGTCGCGCAGGCAACGCTTTTCCTCACCCAGGCAACGCTTTTCTACACGCCAGGCAATGCTTAGGCAGCGCTATGTCTGTTATCCTACTCTAAAGCTCGGTATACTTCCACGGCCCAAAGGGTGCATTCGCTGATATGCTCCGAAGCGGGCCGAAAGTTGTTTGTTGCCATCGCCGCCATCATCGCCCAAGCCAGTGAAGTTCAACCTGACTTTTCCGCACAATATATTAATATTAAAGGGGAGGCTCTTTATGGGTTGCAAGGATCTGGCACCAAATAAAGGCCGAATCACTAGCGGTGGCAATGCCTATTTGGGTAATAGATCCTTGCAATCCATAAAGAGCCTTTAGTAATTTGGTGTTCTGAGCCGATACCGTCGAGTACATTTTGGAGTTCAAGTTTAGTTTAGGAGCGATAATCAATGAAATTCCTTATACGTTTTACTGTTATCACTTGGACCATTGTATCTCTTTTTGCATTTATGCTTGCGCAAGCTGAAGAGGGCTCTATATACGTTGCTCAAACCGAATTTTCAGACAAAGCAATGACACAGTCTAAACTACAATGGCTCCTTGATACAGATAAAGATGGGAGTAGTAACTTAAATGTTCTCTACGGTGAACCGGGGGACACCGTGCGTCCGGCTGATTACGATGGTGACGGTAAGACTGATTTGGCTGTTGTCAGGGCAGACGGTGCAAGA
>JALHQH010000003.1:0-225337 GCA_022842065.1 Caldilineaceae bacterium | reverse complement strand
AAGATGGGAGTAGTAACTTAAATGTTCTCTACGGTGAACCGGGGGACACCGTGCGTCCGGCTGATTACGATGGTGACGGTAAGACTGATTTGGCTGTTGTCAGGGCAGACGGTGCAAGACTACGATGGTTTATTGATACAGACCAAGATGGGAGTAGTAACTTAAATGTTCTCTACGGTGAACCGGGGGACACCGTCCGTCCGGCTGATTACGATGGTGACGGTAAGACCGATTTGGCTGTTGTCAGGGCAGACGGTGCAAGACTACGATGGTTTGTTGATACAGACCAAGATGAGAGTAGTAACCTAAATGTTCTCTACGGTGAACCAGGGGATATCGTAAGTCCGGCTGATTACGATGGTGACGGTAAGACTGATTTGGCTGTTGTCAGGGCAGACGGTGCAAGACTACGATGGTTTGTTGATACGGACCAAGATGGGAGTAGTAACCTAAATGTTCTCTACGGTGAACCAGGGGACACCGTGCGTCCGGCTGATTACGATGGTGACGGTAAGACTGATTTGGCTGTTGTCAGGGCAGACGGTGCAAGACTACGATGGTTTGTTGATACGGACCAAGATGGGAGTAGTAACTTAAATGTTCTCTACGGTGAACCGGGGGATATCGTAAGTCCGGCTGATTACGATGGTGACGGTAAGACCGATTTGGCTGTTGTCAGGGCAGACGGTGCAAGACTACGATGGTTTGTTGATACGGACCAAGATGGGAGTAGTAACTTAAATGTTCTCTACGGTGAACCAGGGGACACCGTGCGTCCGGCTGATTACGATGGTGACGGTAAGACCGATTTGGCTGTTGTCAGGGCAGACGGTGCAAGATTACGATGGTTTGTTGATACGGACCAAGATGAGAGTAGTAACTTAAATGTTCTCTACGGTGAACCAGGGGATATCGTAAGTCCGGCTGATTACGATGGTGACGGTAAGACTGATTTCTCTGTTGTCAGAGCCGAACCTTCAGATTCGCCGCTGGTTATTTCGTCCACAATACTGAATTTCAATGCCAACAAGGGGCAAAGTAGCCCACCTGATCAAACATTTGCCATCACCAACACCGGCACCGACACTTTGAACTGGACCGCCAGTGAATCCATTCCGTGGCTGAATTTATCGGCGACATCAGGGACCACGCCGTCAACGGTCACCGTCTCTATCGACAGCAGTGGACTTGCTGAAGGCAATTACACCGGCGAAATCCAGATCACCGCTGGTAACCAAACCGAAACCATCACTGTTAGTCTCAACGTCGAACCAAACACCACGCCGGTGAACCATCAACTCTATCTGCCGTTGGTAACCCGATAGAAGTACAACCAACTTGCTGCTATCTCATGCACAGGCCAAGCGGTCGCACATGAGATAGCAGCAGTGCGAAAGCAGAGGAAGCAATGGTGGATATTTGTCAGTCTCAAAAAACTCACCTGTGACATCGTCCGACCACATCGAACAACATGCGCAGCCTGCATTCGTGCCTGAAAAATCCGAGCGCCGCTCCTTCAGTCTCCGCGTATCCATCCTGCGCCAGCTTGATGAGATTCAGAACAAGACCATACGCTGGTGCGCATTCACACCCTCTATCGCAACTATACGGATTCGGCAGAATTGATATACAATAGAACTTGCTGATCGCGGTTTGATATAGCCCCGGCAGCTTATCGCCAGTCCAGGATGATGATTATCCGATTTTGTATCTCAAGTCTCCCTCATCAAGCGAAAGAGCTGTGTATCCATGACAACCAAAAGTTACCGCGTCGCGATGATCGGCGCGGGCACCATTGTCCGCTTTGGACATATCCCAAATTTTCAGTCCATTCCCCATGTATCAGTCGAAGCCGTCTGTGATGTCAATGAAGCACGTGCCAAAGAAGTAGCCGATGAAAAAGGGGTGCCACGAAGCTTTGCCGATTATGAAGTGATGCTGAGGGAAGTGAAGCCTGATATCACTGTGATTGCGACACCGAATGTTTTTCACCATCCGATGACGATGGCAGCGCTCAATGCCGGTTCGCACGTGCTTTGTGAGAAGCCGCTGGCGTTAAGTTATGCCCATGCCAAAGAGATGATGGACCTAGCCGCAGCGAAGGGACTCACCGTCAATGTGGGCTCCCATTACCGCTGGTCCGATGCGGTTCGGGCAGCCAAGCAACAAGCGGATGCAGGTTTCTACGGCGACATCTATGCCGCGCGCACCATCTGGCATCGAAGGGCAGGCATACCAGGCTTTGGCAGCTGGTTTACTCGGCGCTCGTTGGCTGGGGGCGGATCATTGCTTGATATTGGTATTCATGCGTTGGACCGTGCGCTTTTCATTATGGATTACCCGACGCCGGTGACCGTGAGTGGCGTCTCCTTTTCTAAAATGGGGACACAGGGCATTGGGCTTGGCCGCTGGGGTTCGGACATTTCTGCACCCGGCAGTGGTGCGATCTTTGATGTCGATGATCTGTCATGGGCGCTGGTGCGTTTTGATGATGGGAAAGCGCTCCAGCTTCAGGTATCCTGGGCGGTCAATCACGCCCAGCAATTCGTGACTGAGATTTATGGAACCAAGGGCGGTGCCTCGGTTGGCGATCAGGATCAAGTCACACTCTACACCATCCTCAACGGTCAACAGGCCGATATTGCACTGGATGTCGCCCGCAGCGGCAAAAATTCGTATCAGCACCTGGTGCAGAATTTTATTCGCCATCTGGATGGTGATAAGACCGCCGAGGTCATTGCACCCGAACAATCACTGACCAGCGTCAAGATCATTGAAGCTGTATTACGCTCGGCTACGGAAGGCCGCGAAATACGTATCGATGAGCTATAAGGAAAGCTGCTCGATCTCGGCGTCCACGCGCTGGATCGCGCACTCTACATCATGGAGTACCCGCAACCGGTGGCCATCAGCGGGCGTGAAGTCGAGGTATAGGAAACAACCAGCCCTGCTTTGCTCACCCTAACGCGCGGATTTGTGGTAAAAGCCAGCCGATCGCCTGGGTGTAAGCCGGATCTTCGGGGACGGCATCCACGGTCAGAATGGGGATGCCGTCTACCTGGCTCAGCCATACGGTCAATAACCCATCCAAGGCGGCCAGATCGTCCAACTGGGCGATCTCCAAGGGGCGGTTGCGCTGGGCGTAGCGCTCTGCAATCACCGCCAGCGGCGCCACCAGGTGGATGATCAGATCGGGTGGCGGCAAGAGCTGGCGCAAAAAAGTGTAGAAGCGGTGGCAAAGCTGATAGCCCGGCTCGTCCAGATAGCCCTTTTGATAGAAGCGCCGAGTAAAGAGCCAAAAATCAGTTTCTAACCCGCCATCTTGGAGCCCAATCGCCGGTTGCTGACGGATCGCCCACTCTTGTTCGGCCCGGCGTAACAGATAGTCCACCTGGTTGGGCAGGGCATAACGGCCCAGGTCGTTGGCAAAAAGTTGCTGAAAAGGGCGCTCCGCCTGCTGTTCCAGCCCGCTGACAAAGCCCCCCTGTTGGCAAAGTTGCTGGGTCAGCGTCGTCTTCCCCACCCCCGTATTCCCGACCACCACAATCAACTTGCCCATTGTTTCTCCCCTGCTTGCCCGTTGAAATCCAACCACGCCGTAAAGCGTAGCGCTTTCCCAACCACTTTGCAAACCAGGTAAATGCTCAATCGCAGCCAAGGGCGCATGGACAGGGCCATGTTGGCGAGCATCGCAACCATCCCATTGGTCGCCCTATTTAGACAACTTCCATCAATCGTGCCTCATTACACCGCGGTTGCTTTCTTTCGTCATACCCTTACATTTAAATAATGATTGGACGCTTTGGCTGGACAAGGTATAATGCTACCTGTATCAACATACTCGAATTGGTCAAAAAGAAATTGACAGCATAAGATAGGTGCAATGAGCGGCACTCTGTCGCCGGTTTCATCATGATTGCCCATGAGCTACATTTATCCAATCACAATTCATCACCTTTATATCTCTGCGGGCCACAATTATTTTGGTCACAAGGGTGATGTGCCAGGTACACACCCAACCCACGATGTCGATATTGTCGAGGTGAAAGCCGGTGCTGGGCTAGTGGGTGATCGTTTTTATGGGCGCGGGGCCGGGTTTGACGGCCATCTCACCTTTTTTGCATGGGAAGTCTATCGGCTGTTGATCGAGGACGGCGGATTGTTGATCGCCACGCCGGCTGCTTTTCGGCGCAACGTGATTCTTGAAGGCGTGCCGCTCAATGGGTTGATCGGTGCAGAATTTGCGATTGATGGGGTACACTTGCGCGGGACGAAACATTGTTCGCCTTGCCGTTGGATGGATCGAGGCGCGGCTGAGGGGGCACTACAACTGCTGAAGGGGCGCGGCGGTTTACGAGCGCAGGCGCTGCGTGATGGTTATCTGCGGCGGGGGGCAGCAACGCTGGTGACAGAACGCGAACTCGATCTTTCTGCCATTGTGCAGCCGTTGCCGCGCCCCAAACTGCCCTAGGCTTGGTTAGCTGGCCCGTTGATCAAGCGGTAGCCAAGCCAAAGAAGCATCGGTCTCGCCCGCTGGCCGATACTCCAGCCCAATATGCCCCTCATAATTTAACTGTTCCAGCAGGGCAAAGATGGTGTTATAATTAATTTCGCCCGTGCCTGGTTGATGGCGGCCCGGCGCATCCGAGATCTGCACATGGCCGATGAAAGGTTGCAGGCGTGTAAAGGTGTTGGTCAGGTTACCTTCACTCATCTGCATGTGATAGAAATCAAATTGCAGCTGCACATTGGGCTGATCGACCGCGTGAATGATCTCCATGCCTTGCGTGCTGTTGTGCACAAAATAGTGCGGTTGATCGGTGGCATTAAGCGGTTCAACCAACAACGTCACCCCTACTGCCGCCGCTTGTGGTGCTGCCCACGTTAGATTTTCGACAATCGTGGCTAGCTGTTCTGCCCGTGTCAATTCGGCAACCTGATTCCCGACCATGACGTGAATCCGCGGTGAACCAAGTTGTACAGCGTAATCGAGGGCTTGGTGAAAGGTGCGTCGAAAATTATCCCGTTGTTTGGGATTGTTGCAGTAACCACGTTCGCCCTGGGTGAAGTCGCCGGGTGAAATATTGAAGAGCACCACTTGCAGACCCAGGTCGTCTAACCGTTGGCGAATGGCGGTTGGGCCAAATTCATACGGAAAGAGGAACTCAACGGCAGTAAAACCAGCCGCGGCGGCGCGCACAAAACGCGCTAAAAAGGGCACTTCTGGATAAAGCATGGAGAGGTTGGGTGCAAATTTGAGGGCCATAATATTTCCTGCTGATATAGGTTTACAGGCACATATCCGTTGCCTATGGATATGAATTTAAACCCAAATTGAAGACCAATAATGTACAATTAACCTACGTAAGTCCTACACCTTTTTACCAGAAAATTTTTGCCAAAGGCGTGGTTACGGTTGAGCCGTCGGCCCGATCTGAAAACCAGGGGAGGTGACGTCCATTTTATAGATAATCGGCAACGCTGCACCAAGACCATTCTGCACTAATTCTGCCTGCGCGACCCGCAACTGTTCGCCGATTTCGGCAGCGGCGTTTTGTGGGTAGAAACCTAATTCGACTTGCAGTGCTAACCACTGGTGGGCATTGATCCGCCCGGCGAATTGGGCCACTGGTTCACTTTGGGCTTGGGCGAATTGGAGGCGCACATTATGAAGATTGGCCACCGTCGTGGCCAATTCCTGGTTAATGGCGACGAGATTGGTTTCCCAATCGGGCATTAACGAAACGCCGAAGGCACCCTTGGCCACGGCTAACTTGTCTGTTAACCATTCTTGCTGTTGCGTAAGCAACCAAAACTGTAGTGAAAGTGTAAGGTCAGGGTTGGTAGAAAGCTGCGTAAAATAAGCAGTACGCAATTGATCCTCGGCCCGTAGTGCTTCTTGTAGCGGTTGCAACAATGGTCCGGCTTGGTCGAGCGGCCCTTGGACAAGAAATTCTGCTAATTGGCGGGCCAATTGCTGACGTCGGAAAGTAGCCGTGGTTAACTCTGGTGTGAGTGCCGGCGGTTGTGCAACCGTTGGTGTCGCAGCCGTCAGCAACAAGCCCTGTGGGGATAGATAAGGGCTGCGTGCCAGCTCTTGCAACCCTTGGGTGAGGAGTTCATCTGATAAGGGTGTTATAATGGCCAGTAAATCGCGCACAAGCTGGCTGCGTTGAACCGGGAGCAGATCCGGCGTTTGACGGGCAATCAACTGGACCTGTTCGGCCGTTGCCCGTGCTTCAGCGAGCTGATTCAAGGCAATAAAGCCTTTGGTCGCTTGGATCAATGCTTCGCCGCGCGCCAGCGGATCGAGGTTTGTGTCCAACACCGCCAGGGCACGTGTCTGCCGGTAGAGGTGACGGGCACCGTCAACATTACCACTTGCTTGCAAGCGCTGGGCGAGTTGCATCGTTAATCCGATCCGGCTCGTAGGCATAAGGGCCAATCCATAAACGGTTAAGGCGCGGCTCGTTTCCAATTGGGCTGCCTGGAGCGCCTGATAGGCTAAGGCTCCGGGTGGATCACCGGCTAGTTCCATCAGGGCCAACGAAGGAACGATGGCTTGCTGGACGATAGCGAGTGGCTCATCAACGTCACTGGTCGTTGGGCTATCTGCCAGCCACCAGAGGGCAAAGAGGGCCAATGTGGAAAGCGCGACGCAGATGACAAACCCAATCAAGAGGAGGGTTTGTAACCAACTGCCCTTACGGCCTTTAGCCTTGGTTGCGGGGCGTGGCGAGATTGATGGATTTGGTGGTATGGATCGTTCGAAACGCATGGCCCAAAGTATAGCATAGTAGAGACTATGTATAATAATGGACCATGTATGATAATCTACATTCTATTTTTGCACCTTTGGCGCTATGTGCTAAGATACTGCCGATTTCAGTGAATCAGTGAAGAGTTCACATCACTTTGTATATTGCTGAATATTACTGAAACTTGGATTGTTAAGGAGATCGAGTAGTATGCAAAATACGCAATTGGACAGGCGCGTGCGGAACACCCAATTGGACCGCCGTGTGCGTTACGGTCAACAGGATGAGGGAGCTGCAACCAAGCGCGGTTTTTCCCGGCTGGTCGAAGGACCGGCGGCTTGGTTGACTTCGTTTTTACTAATTCCATGTTTGATCGCGGCTGCATTGTTGTTGCCCCCCGTAAATTTGTGGGACCGCCTCCAGCTCTTTGCGTATACGCGCATTAGCGCTTCGGGGGGATTGTTGCGCGATTCCGATGGTACGCTGGTCAGCTTCCCCCCTGAAGGGGTGCATGCCACCTTCTCTGCTGCGTTTAAGAGCGTGCCGAGGGTTGATTTTATTGAAGGCCAGGCTGGGCGTGAATTCTATGATGCCGCCGTCAATCTGCCTGACTATCTGATTGCTAAGAGCCCCATTTATAGCATTGATATCAGTGGCGACAGCCCCAGCCAGACAATTATCGAAATCCCTATCCCCAACGATAGTATGCCCTATGAGACGTTGAGCCTCTATACATGGACAGGCACGGCGTGGCAGCATATGCCCAGCCGTGTTCTGGTTGAAAATGATATTGTTGAGGCGCGACTCAATTATGTGCCGGCCAACTTTATGGTCATGCAGACCAGCCCAGATATCCCGGAAGTGACCGCTGATCTAACCGCCGGGGTGCAACTGCCCGAAGGCGTACGGGTTGCTTCGGAAGTGCAGGCGGCGATGAACCTGCGCGGTGACGGTGCCCTGACCGGCGAAGTCGCCCCCAGTGACGGGAATGCCCTGTTGCTGCTCAGTAATGTCGAAGATGGCAATGTGCGCAAAGATCTAATCAACAATCTGTTGCTAGATCCAGGCCAACAAGATAATCAACTCAACGCAGTGGAACAGGCCGTCACCCAGAATAATTTCCGCGGTGTGGTGATTGATTATCGCGAAGTTGATGCGCTACCTAGTGCTCGCGCTGACTTTGTATTCTTAATGACGCGGCTGGCTGATCGCTTACATGCCTTGAACAAAGAACTGGTAGTACGTGTAGCCGCCCCAGCGCAGCTCTCTGCTGAAGAGTGGGACACGCTTGGTTATGACTGGATCGGCTTGACCCAAGTTGTTGATAAGTTGGCTGTGCCGGCGCCAGTTGATCCCCGCGCCTACCGCACCAATGGCGAAGTCGATGCGATGCTCGCCTGGGCGACTAACCTGGTCGAACGGCGTAAATTGCAGATTGAGCTGCCTGTCCAGTCCGTCGAGACGGTGGGCAATTATATTTTTGTGAAAGGTTTCCAAGAATCACTCGAACCCTTACTTGGTCAGGTCCAAGCGGAATTAGGGCAGGGTGAAGAAATTACTGTTTCGCTGGAAAACCCCAAGATTTTGAATTCGCTGACCAAAGATGCCGAAACCGGCAGCTATTTCTATACTTATCAGGATGACCAAGGTGCTGAACGCACGGTTTACATTGAAGATGCCAATAGCGTTGGGCATAAGCTGCAACTGCTGCGCAAATACAACCTGGTTGATGTGGTGTTGAAACCACCGGCATCCGGTGATATGGATCCCAACATCTGGAGCGTGCTTTTCCAGTTCCAGAGTAATGCTGCCCTCACGGCGGGGAATGAGCAAGTTTCGATTGCCTATACGGTCTATGATGAAGCCGGTAATGTAGTGACAAATAATGTGCGCCCCTTGGATGATGCCCGCTTTAGCTTTGCCTCGGCGCTAGGGTTGGATAAGCTCCAGATTGCGACGCAACTGGTGGGTAGTCGTGGCCAAGCACTGAGTAAGGCCTTCTCCACCGAGATTGCACCTGCCGCTGCGGCGGCGGTTGCAGCGGTTGCGCCGGAAGCGGTAGCTGTCAACGCTGAAGTCGCGGCGGAAGATTTAGCCGTGGTTGAGTCGAAGGCCGCCTTACCTCGGATCAATGCGACGACGATTGTGAATGTCCGCAAAGGGCCAGGGACCGACTATGATGTGCTCGGTCAGATTTTGCCCGAGAATAGCTATCAGGTGCTGAGCCGTGATGGTGATTGGTGGGAAATTGAGATCGGCGGCAGCGAATCAGGTTGGATCATCAATGAGTTTGTGGCGAACGTGGATGAATCTGCCCTGGCCGCTACCGCTAGCATTCAACCAACGGAGAATATTGCTGCACCGGAACAGGCGGCGGCGGCCGCTGCCCCTGCTGCGGCTGTCGAGGCTCCAACTGAAGCACTGGCTGCGGCTGTCGTGGACTTCCCCAGTGTGCGCAGTGCCAGTCAAATTTTGAACCTGCGTGGTGGTCCTGGTACCAGCTTCCCTGTCCTTGGGCAACTCAACCCCGGGATCAACTACGAAGTGATCGGCAAGAACGAAGCCGGTGATTGGTGGCAGGTCAAAATGGCTAATGGCGAGCCGGCCTGGGTGATCGGGGAACTGGTCCAATCCGCTGGTGACGTGGCGTCAATCGCTGTGGCCGCAGATATTCCGCAGGCAGAGGCACCCGTTGCCGCTGTGGAAGCGCCGGCACAAGATGCTCCGGCCGCGTCTGCCCCTGCGGCAGCCGCCCCCGCCCCTGTTTCTGCCCCAACCAGTGGCCTCGGCTTTGGTTATGGGATTCAGGCCCATATGGTGCATACCGGTATGGACAACCGTGTCATGGAAGTGACGAGTGGCATGGGCTTTAACTGGGTGAAGCAGCAGATTGAATGGCGTGTCTTTGAGGCGAATCCCGGTCAGATTGGCTGGGGAGACATGGATTTGATTATCAATGCGGCCAATGGGGCTGGGATTAATTTGCTCTTCAGTGTTGTCAATGCGCCGGATTGGGCACGTGAATCCGGCTTTGATCGCAGTGTTGGTGGCCCACCACAAGATCCGGCGACCTTTGCAAATTTTCTGGGACAGATGGCCGGCAAATATTGCAACACGCCCCTGAAAGCGATTGAAGTCTGGAATGAGCAGAATCTTCACTATGAATGGGGTAATAAGCCGCTCAATGCCGCCGAATATGTCCAACTCTTAGCGCCCTCATACAACGCGATCAAGAGCGCTTGTCCGTCAATGGCTGTTGTAAGTGGTGCTTTGACCCCTGCCGGCAACAATGGTGGCCTGGCGATGGATGACCTTACCTATCTGGAACAGATGTTCCAGGCGGGTGCGAATAACTATCTTGATGCTGTTGGTGCCCATCCCAGTGGTTATAACGTCCCACCATGGGCGACGGCGGACACGGCCTGTGCTGAGATTCAAAAATTTGGCAATAGCTTCAATGGTGCTTGTGACTCACCGCACCACTCATGGAGCTTCCAGAGTACCATGTTGGGCTACCGCAACATCATGAATGTCTATGGTGCCGGTAACAAGAAGATTATCCCAACTGAGTTTGGGTGGGCCGCCGGTGGTGCCTTTGACCCAAGGTACGCCTATGCCAATGACAACGATTTCAACGAACAAGCCGAATGGACTGTGCAAGCCTACCAGATGATGAAGAACTGGGGTTGGGTTGGCCCAGCATTCTTGTGGAATCTCAACTTCCGGGTCGTCGCTGATGGGACGGAGAAAGCCCAATGGGGGATCGTCGGCAACGATTGGTCACCATTACCAGCGTATAACGCACTGGCCGCAATGCCGAAGTAGTACGATTGTGTAAACGAAATAAAAAAGGCGGGCGCTTGCAAGCGCCCGCCTTTTTTGATCATTCCTATAACGTGGCGGTATTTATTACTGGCTTACGGTTGTATCGTTTACGGGTGTCCAGTTAAAGAGCGCACCGGCAACCCAGGTTGGTGGTGGGGCGTCATAAATCGTTGTGGCATCCGTATAAGTCAGATCCAGAATCTCGCCCTTGAGCGGTCCACGCAAGTAGCGGAAAACTTGCCCGGCGTCACGCGCATCGCTGCGGGCGCGTACACAATGTTGATTATAGCCCCAGTAATCACCCGCTGCGAGCAGCGCCATGCCTTCTGCCAGTGTCTTGCGTGCCAGATCCAAGCCACCTGCTTCTGGCGGCAGGGACTCTGCCGGTGCCCAGCCATAGCCAATGCCATGATGAAAGGGATCTGCGGTCGAGACCACGACCGCCTCCTCGCTCAACCGTGCCACTTCGTCGATGCCCGGCAATTGTTCTGGTTTGCCACCGGCCAGGTAGGGGTAGCGCTCAATCACTTCCGGCCCCTTGATCCCACGTCGTTTGGTTGCGGCGGCCCAGAAATGGCGCCAGCTAATCAACACATGATCATGCCGCCACTCCTGGCGCTCGCCGGCAATCCCTGGTCCCTGAATGCCCCAATACTTGGACGCGGCCGGATCGCTGCCATTGGCCACATCAATCCGGGCTTGATCCATCTCCTGTCCAAAGGCATGGACAACACTGATCACCACCACGCGGTCGGCGCCACTGTCCAGGACTGCATTGACAACGGCGGCAATTTGATGGCCACAGTCAAGCACGCCGGCATGCGGAAAAACCGCCACGCCCCCGGCGCGTAGTGTCGGCGCGAGATCCCAGCGACGCGCTTCGTCTAACATGCGATAAGTGCCGGCCTCCCCCAGTTCGGCATGTTCACGGGCATAGAGCTGATGAATGCGCTGGCGTAGTTGAATGCGGTCGCGCGTTGGTGCTGTCATTGGTGTTGCCTTTCTCGGTGCAAGCGTTCCTATGGGACGGATCATCGTTTACTAGTGAACGTACAAACGGCTAGCCGCGTAAGTGTGCTTTGCGATAGACAAAGAGCTGGCTGGCATCAATGCGTTCCTGCCTGGCATCATCGCGGTTGCGCACAGTAACACTTTGGTCTTCCAGCGTCTGATAGTCGACCGTGATGCAGAATGGCGTGCCAATCTCATCCTGCGCGAGGTAACGTTTCCCAATATTGCCGCGGTCATCCCACACGACGGCCAACTCTTCCAATAATTCAGCATGGATCGCGCGTGCACGTGCCACTAACGCAGGCTTATTTTTGACCAGTGGGAAGATCGCTACTTGATAGGGGGCAAGCGCCCCTTTGAGCTTGAGCACGGTTCGATTGCGCTCGTGATCTTCCCAATAGCTATCACAGAGCATCATTAGGAAGATCCGGTTGACGCCGACCGCTGGTTCGATGACATGGGCTACAATCCGTTTGCCTGTGTTGGGATCAATATAGTCGAGAGACTAGCCCGAATGTTCGATATGTTAGCGTAGATCAAGGGTCGGGGGAAGTGCGCGTGCATTTTCGTTTTGCACATCAGTTGAATTCATTGTTGCCTCCTGGGCGATCCACAACCGGATTGCATTATCAACAGCAGTCGTGTTGCCCTGATGTTGATAACAGCGTCTAGTTGTGGGGACCCCAGAATGGCTAGGGCGGTTCCACCCCACTTGGCGAGCAACTCGCCCGCTCATGCGTCATGGTTGGTGCCGCTTAAATTTCGACCCAGCCCACGTCCGCCTCGCCGCTTGCTCCCGACGTGCCACCGTCGTTCATCGCTATAGCAGGCGCTTTGCAGTATAGTCGTCCAATGATTTTACGTCAAAGCACCGATATCATTTTTGATAGATGTGATTATAATATAAGAGGATGCTTAATTTTTCTTAAATAAAATGAGGCAAATTAATCATGTATATAATGTTTGTGCTCATGGCTAGCGTGTTGATTCCCGTTGACATGGCGGTTGAGCATAACTGGAATAAAATCTGTGTGTGATGTGTATTGGCATTTTTGGCATTCCGACAATGTAAGCCACATTATGGCAGTGCTTAGGACAGATCAAAGCCCCGCATCGCAGCCCCCACATCGCAGCGCAGGGTCTCATTTATCTACCACGGCGAGAAACGCCAGCTCTTAACCTGAGCCAATTGCTCTCAGGGCGCGCATGTTTCCACCAAATGTAGCTCGTTAGCTGTGAATGGTATCGGTGCATTCTATGATCAAAACCTTACTTTATGGTTTTAAACTTTTTGTTGTTGCTCTTACACTCTGCATTTGGATCGATAGTCAAACCAGTTTTGCCTTTGCCGCGACCATCGTCGTTTCTGATACTGTGCCCACTAAGACGACCAACTGGTATGACAGCTTAACCATTCCTGCCTTCTCACCTGCAATGGGCGAAATTACCGCAATCACACTAACTCTCGAAACGCCAATCATTGGTTCTGTAAGCTATGAGAATACAAGCAGCAAGCCGGCGCTAATCACGAGTACCCATGCCGTTAGTATTAATCTGCGCATGTTGAATGGCGATTTACTCAACAGTACACCTTTGGCGGTCCGTATTGCGACGGTGCCGGCCTTTGACGGTCAGGCCGATTTTGCGGGGACCTCGGGTGCAACCTTCTTGATGGATACCTCGCTGCTGATTACGCGCCATTATACTGAACCTGCTGAACTTGCACGCTTTTATGGTGATGGGCTGTTAACCTTTCCGATTAGTGCGACCGGTGCTTCTAAGATTGAAGGACCAGGTAATTTTGATGCGATTCTCCGGGCCCAAGCTGCCGGCGTTAACTTTGCACTTTACATTACCTATTTGCCCTTAGGGATTGAAATCAAGAAGATGACAAATGGCAATCCCGCCAGCGCGCCTGATGGCAACGATCTGCCTGTTGTTGCACCGGGGGCACCGATTGTTTGGAGTTATGAGGTGCGTAATACCGGCCGCGTTCCCTTGTTGCGTGGTGAAATTGTGGTCACCGATAGTGATCCAACCGTAGTGCCACTCTTTGATCTAACCAGTGACGATGGTGATGGTGTGTTATCACCTGGTGAGATCTGGTTTTATCATGCGATTGGTGTTGCACAAAATTTGGCTGCGCCTCCACCGACCATCACAGTGGTTAATGGCTGTCGTGCCCTGGCCACTGCCCAACCAGGTGTGGCTTATGCAAATACCGCTACGGTCCTTGTGCGTGGTTTAACCGATACCGCAACCAGCCATTACTGTAATCCGTTGGTGCCCACCCCTAATCCTGGGATTATGCTGCGCAAGTTGACGAATGGGCGTGTTGCTGCTGCGCCCAATGGTGTCGATCTACCGGTGCTCATGGCTGGTGCCCCAGTGACCTGGACTTATCTGATTACCAATAGCGGCAATGTGACCTTTACCCTTGCTGAAATTGTGTTGACTGACAGTGACCCGCAACTGCAATTGGTCTTTGATGCCACGAGCGACGATGGCGATAACCAATTAAGCCCCGGCGAACGGTGGCGCTACTATGCCTATGGCACCGCACAGAACCTGCGTGCCCCCACCGCTGGCACTATCGTGGTTGCCGGTTGCCGTGGTGTGAGCGCCAGCGAAGTACAAGCGTATGAGAATATGGCAACCGTACAAGTGCAGGGCATTACCAAGACCGCGCTCAGTCACTATTGCAATCCTAGCCTGCGTGCCCTTGCCCCCGGCATTGTGATCCAGAAACTCATTAACGGGCGTGATGCCGACCAACCAGATGCGCTGGATGTACCGGCGTTTTTGCCAGGTGTGCCCATCGTCTGGACCTATTTGGTGACTAATACAGGCTTGGTCACTTTCACCTTGGCTGAGCTTACTGTGACTGACGACGATCAGGCCCTTACCGTTCGCTTTGATCCAACGAGTGATGATGGCGATGGCAAACTTGTCCCCGGTGAAGGTTGGCGTTTCTTTGCACAGGGAACTGCACGTAATTTAGCGCTCGATACAACGAGTATCACCACTGTGATGGGATGTGATCCGGGCAAGTCTGGTAATAAATCAGCTACCTATCGTAATATCGGCACCGTACGGGTTGGCAGCCTCGTGGAACAAGATCCTAGCCACTATTGTAATTTACCACCTACGCAGATCGAGGAAGATCGCAGTGACGGTGTGCGCTTTGAAGAAATATTCCTGCCCCTGATCGCACGCTAGCTTGAACGATTTGTAAAAGTTTTGGAGATGGACATGCGCCAATGGAAATTTAAGGCTGTTAGTACGACGATTCTAGCTTTTATCTTTTTTGGGCTAGGTTGTGATCGTGTACAGGCCGAAACCGTCAGTTATACCGATACAATTCCATTAACGGCGACGAACTGGGATCAACAACTGACGTTGCCACGCTTTGATCCTGCTGTTGGCGTCCTGACTGAAATCGAATTTTTGCTCACAGGTAAGGTTAATGGCACCGCAAAAATTGAAAATTTGGATGCAGCGTCCGCCACTGTAACAGCCCAAAGCTATGCTACTGTACGGCTACAGCGTCCTGATGGTACCTTTATTACGATGGCGACCCCGATTGCCTCGCGTTCAGCCCGATTGGCCACTTTTGACGGGATCATTGATTTTGCGGGAGGATCCGGCACCATCATCAGTGGCATTGATGGGATCGATATTTCTGAGCGGACTGTACTGACTGCGCCGACTGATCTCGTGGCCTTTACGGGGGCTGATGAGATTGCGCTACAAGTCAATACGACTGGTGCTTCGAATGCCAGTGGGGCTGGTAACTTGGGCTTAAGTTTTAGTACCCTGGTTAGTGCCGCCATTACGGTGACCTATCACTTTGAGCAACCGGCGATTGCACTGGTGAAAGCGACCAATGGGTTTGATGCGAATGCGCTACCCGGCCCGCTACTCACGCCTGGGGCTCTCGTCACTTGGCATTACACGGTCACCAATATTGGTGACCTGCCTTTGATCGATCTTACCCTGTTTGATGATCAGGAAGGCGATGTCACCGCTGGTTGTCCACAACGGACATTGGCGATTGGCGAAGTAATCGTTTGTACGGCGTATGGCATCGCCCAGTTGGGTCAATATACGAACACGGCGACTGTCACGGGGACCGTGCCCCCCGAACTTCCTGGTGCGCCACGCCAAGTGCATGCCACCGACCCCAGTCATTACTATGGTACGGCGGTTGCGCTTTGTCCAACGCTGGTTACAGGCGAGCCACTATTGCCGGCGCTGCTTTACCTGGGCGAGGGACAAGGCCGCTACTCATTACCTGATGATTATCAGCAGTTGGTCGTGAAAAAATTCGCCCCTTTGCGCTTTGAAACGTTCGCCGCAAGTACCTACCAATCGACGCGCCGCACGGGTGCGCCAGAGCGCATTTGGGCTTGTCGCGGTAATTGTAACTTTGTTGTTGGGTTAGCTGAATTGATTGTATTAGGAGACTTGCCCGCAACCACGCAGTTACATGTGGCTATGCTCGATGACGACGACGATGATCGTGTGAACATGTTAATTGCCAACCAAGACATGGATCAGCCAGTTGCTCGCATCGAAACCCCGACTTTAACCGAGCATCTGCATTTTATCTTGCCTTTCAGCGCCGACTGGGGTTTTTATGCAGCGGATACAATCGGGTTATATATTTGTGTGGAACCCTAGCACTGCATAACCCATTTGGGGTATTGGTACCATCTTCTGCATAACACTCCTGCTGCTTAAAGTGAGCGATCATATACTTTATAATTCGCATAAATACTCCAAATGATTTATGGTATTTCTTTAAAGATGTGATATTATTAATCTAGATTACCTTTTCTTAATTAATTCGTCCTCATGTCTTGGCTTTGCGTCTATTGCAGATTACCAATTAACACTGGGGATACCACTGTCCCTTATAACAGTGGTATAGACTCAGTGTCTTCCAGTACTATTTTATTAATTCACAATAGCTTGCAAACTATGTCGCGGAAGATCTTAATGTAGTTACCAAAGCTTCAAACAATTCCAACAGGTAAAGATTAATTATGTGTCTAATTGAGCAATGTGGCACCTCTGCACGTCTCTTTCCTAACTATCGTGCCTTTACCACCCAATCACCTTCATGCTTTTTGCCCTATCTGCGGAATAAAGCACGGCAATACCTTCATCCTGCAAACGATTATGCAATAACTGATCCTTTTTGTCTGGATCATCTCTATAAAGCAAATCAACCGTCCACTTTTACGTGCTCATCGAACAGTTTAAACCTGCCGCTGCTTTCCATGGAAGAAAATAATCCATATGGCGCTGCTCGTTATGAACTAACCGAGTATAACGATCAACTTGTGTTAGTCATTGATGATGAAGATGATGTGCGCACCGTAACGGTTGAAGTATTACAGGAAGCGCAACTTAAAACATTGCAGGCTGCCAATGGACCGGCTGGCATTGCGCTTTTCCGACAACATGCGTCGCAAATAAAACTCGTGATTCTCGATTTTTTCATGCCAGGGATGAATGGCGAACAGGTGCTAACCAAGTTGCGTAGCATTGATCCCAGGATCCCGGTCATCTTTTTTTCTGGGTTTAGCGAGCATGAGGTGATGGGGCGCATACAATTACGCAATGGTGTTACCTTTTTACAGAAACCATACACCATTAATGCGCTTTGGAATATCGTACAACAACATTTGTAAATTAGACAATTGTCTTGCCTCTACCTGTTCGGCATGGTGATCGCTCATGCATTGAACAATGAAGTCAAAATATTCTGTCGAGACAAGTGTAGTTTAGAAACCATAACAAAAAACTAAAGTTGGTGACGCGCCAGGGATACATTTGTATGCCTGGCAGTTTATTTTTCTCGATCTGCATCCCCTGGTCGTTGCCTGATTACTCGCAACTGCACCGTATAGACTTCTCATTAATCGTGGTTAATCAATGTACTATTTAACCTATGAAAAGTAGATTTTTCCTTCTGCCTCACGTGGTATATGATTGGGTAGTTTCTGTTCTCCCAATTTAATCAAAGCTCAATAATTATTAAAAACGGTTTTTGCATAGGGCGTATAAGTGCGCTTTTTTAAACCGAATCAAGTATAGGAGATAATTTCATGGCTACCAGCCTCGAACAGAATGTGAATAACAGTTCACGCCCATCTGATCTAAAAATTACTGACGTGCGTATTGCCAACCTGGCCGGCATCCCTATGCGCGTCACGATTATCCGCATCGACACCAACCAGGGCTTGGTTGGTTATGGGGAAGTGCGTGATGGGGCCAGCAAAACCTATGCACTGCTGCTCAAACGCCATCTGGTGGGGGAAAACCCATGCAACATCGATAAGATCTTCCGTAAGATCAAACAATTTGGCTTTCATGGCCGCCAAGCTGGTGGGGTCTGTGGCGTGGAAATGGCGCTCTTTGATCTGGCCGGCAAAGCCTATGGCGTACCTGCCTATCAACTGGCCGGCGGCAAATTCCGTGATAAAGTGCTCTGCTACTCAGATACCCCTTCGGTACCCGATGGTACGGAGATGGGCCGTCGCCTCAAGGCGCGCATGGATCAGGGCTTCAAGTTTTTGAAGATGGACGTGGGGATTCAATTGTTACTTGACATCCCCGGCGCGATCATTGCCCCACCAGAGATGATCACCAGTCGCACGATTATGCACCAATTCACTGGCATTCAGATCACCGATGTTGGCATTGGCATCCTCTGTGACTATGTCGCTGCTGTGCGTGATGAAATTGGCTACGAGGTGCCGCTGGCCGTCGATCACTTCGGTCACATCGGCCTCAAGTCGTGCATTCGCCTGGGCAAGGCGCTCGACAAGTTTACGCTGGCCTGGTACGAGGATATGATTCCCTGGCAATTCGCCGATCAATGGGCGGAGTTGACCCGTGCCGTCGATACCCCCACCTGCACCGGCGAAGACATTTACCTCAAGGAAGGTTTCCTGCCACTCTTCCAGAAGAACGCCGTCAACATCATTCACCCTGATTTGGCCTCTTCCGGCGGCATTATGGAAACCAAGAAGATCGGCGACTTGGCCCAGGAATATGGGATTGCGATGGCGATGCACATGGCCGGCTCGCCGATTAGCGCGCTGGCGAATGCCCACTGCGCCGCCGCCACCGAAAACTTCCTGGTGCTGGAGAACCACTCGGTCGATCACCCCGAATGGAACCTGTTGGTCACTGGCCTGCCCGATCCGCTGATCCAGGATGGCTTTATGAATATCCCTGACAAGCCGGGCTTGGGCTTTGATGATATCAACGAGGATATGTTCCGCGCCAACCTTGACCCACGCGATCCCATTTACTTTGATCAGCCGACCGATTTCTGGGATACGGAACGGTCGTGGGATCGATTGTGGAGCTAATCAATTAAAAAGGAGCGGCATCGCAAAGATGCCGCTCCTTTTTTATCCGCGTATATCTTTCAATACTCTACCGCCTTGTAGCACAACTTTGATATTTTCTACTTTTTCCAGCGACCGAATCTCTTTCAGCGGATCGACAGCTACCACTACGATATCGGCCAACTTGCCTCGCTCCACCGTGCCAATCCGATCATCCCAGCCCAGACATTTGGCGGCGACTTTGGTCGTCGCTACAAGCGATTCCATCGGCGACATGCCGATGTTGCACATCAACCCCAACTCGCGCAGATTGGTGCCGTGCGGCATAACGCCGGCATCGGTGCCCATGGCAATCGTAACCCCACGCTCATAAGCGCGGGCGATGCTCTCGCTGTGGATCTCAATCGTCTCGCGTGCTTTGCGGACGCCGTAGTCGGGCATGGCACCGGTGGTTTCGGCAATTTCCACCACGGAGAGTGGCGCTAACAGCGTTGGTACGAGGAAAGTGCCCTGCGCCAGCATCAGATCAAGCGCTTCGTCATCCAGAAAGATGCCATGTTCAATCGAATGCACACCGGCGCGGATCGCATTCTTGACCCCCTCTACGCCTTGCGCATGGGACATCACTTTGACGCCGCGGCGATAGGCCGCCTCTTGCACGATCACATCAAGTTCGGCAGGGCTGAACTGGGTAAATTCTGGGTGATCAGTTGGGCTCATCACCCCGCCGGTGGAGCAGATTTTGACAATATCCGCCCCCGCGCGCAGCACTTCGCGCACCTTCTTGCGCACATCTTCCACGCCGTCACAGATGTTGCTGGGCATCCCCGGATAGGGTGGGAAGAAATTGAGTTCCGTGCCGGATGGCATCCAACCGTCGCCGTGGCCGCCGGTGATCGAGAGCGCGGTAATGCTGATCTGCATGCGTGGACCAACGACCAGCCCTTCTTGCACCGCCTGTTTGACGCCCAGATCGGCCCCACCCGCATCGCGCACGGTGGTTACCCCAGCATCAATCGTCCGGCGCATATGCCCAATGGCCCGATAAAAGTTCAGCGAGAAGGGGCGGGTGAGCATCGTGCCGACGTTAAACCCTTCCAACATCAGATGCACATGGGTGTCGATCAAGCCGGGCAAGATATAACCGCCCTGCGCGTCGATCAGCGTGGCATTCTCTGGCGCATTGACTTCGGCTTTGCGTCCCACCGCGCGGATATGTTCATCTTGAATCAGCACCGCGACATCGGCGACCGGTGTGCCGCCATTGCCGTCAATCAAGGTGCCATTGTGAATCAGTGTATAACTCATCGAACGATCCTATTTTTGTATTAGGACTTACGCAGTTACCGGCGGCTGAGCTTCGTCGAAGCCAGAGGTAACTGCGTAAGTCCTATGTATAACATATTTTGTGTGTGCTGCTTGCAACCCTGCAACCCTGCCACTTTGCAACCCTGCCCTATTCATCGCCGGTAAAAATAATCTGCGAATTGTACCCAATAATGATCGGCTTGGGGCCACCGGGGCGGAAGTGGCCGGCCCACGTCTGCGGATCATAGTCGCGTTTGACGAAACACGATCGATGCGCAGGCACCACATAACGCAGCCCGATCCCTTCCGCCATGTCAACACAGCCGGCAAAGAAGGGGAATTCACCTTCGCTGGGGTGCGTCGTCATGAAACCAATTTCCGGTTGATGCATGGCTACGCCACTCATTAGTTCGTCATGTTCGGGAAAGTTGTGGATCGGATCGCCGGTAAAGTAGAGCGCTCGTTCACCATTGCGGATTACAAAGCCCAAGTGCGTCACATCAGGTGCCTTGATGCCGACCGCCGGATCACCACCGGGCGGTTTGGCATAAACCACATGCACTGTAAACGCACCGAGTGGAATCGCATTGCCCACCTGGATCGTAATCGTCTGCCCTGCCGGCACCCCGACCTCACCGATCACCCGTGAGATACTTTCCACAGGGCCGGCAAAGCGCGTTTGGGGAAAGTGGTCGTAGATCCGCCGTAACGTCTCGCCGTGGGTGTGATCGAGATGATCGTGGGTCAGCAACACATAGTCAACTGGCAGTTCCCGTTCATCAATGGGCGGCTGCGGGTGGACAAACCGCTCCGCCGGGCGGTCATGGGGGAAGTAAGGATCAATGAGGATGACGGTACCAGCACTATCTTTCAGCGCATAACTGCTCTGTTCAAACCAGTGAACGGCGACGGCATTGGCCGGCACCTGTAATTCGGCAAAGGGATGCATAAAATTTCCTTTCATTTCACGGATCACTGCCTAATCAAACAAAATAACCCCGCGCGCGACTTTGCCCGCTTCCATGTCAGCAAAGGCCTGGGTCAACTCTTCCAAGGCATAACGCTGGCTGACCAGTTTATCAACCGGTAAACGGCCACTGCGGTACAGCTCAATAAAATGGGGCAGATCAAGATGCGGTCGCGCCGAGCCGGCAAAAGAGCCGAGCAGCCGCTTGTTCATGGCAATCAACATCGCCGGCGAGATCGGTACATTCTCTTTCATCGAGTGCATGCCCATGATCACCGCCGTCCCACCGGGGCGTACGCCATTCAACGCCTGGTTGATCGTGGCCGCCGCGCCCACACTGTCAAAAACATAGTCAGGGCCACCGCCGGTCAACTCGCGCAGGGCTGCGACTGCATCGGTTTCGCGGCCATTGATCGTGTGGGTTGCGCCCAATTCTTTGGCAAAGGCAAACTTGCTCTCCATCACATCGACGGCAATGATCGGATAACAGCCGGCCAGCCGCGCCCCCATGATCGCGCTCAGGCCGACGCCGCCACAGCCGATTACCGCGACGGAACTGCCGGGGGTAACCTGCGCCGTGTTGAGCACTGCCCCTGTGCCGGTCAAGACCGCACAGCCGATGATCGACGCTACATCAAACGGCACATCATCGGGCAATTTGATCACGCTGGCCTGATCCACCACCGCGTATTCGGCCATCGTTGATGCACTCAGGTAATGTTTCAGGGTAATGCCATCAGTGGTAGAAAGGCGGGTTGTCCCGTCAGGTAAGAGCGCTTGCAGCGTTGTGGCCGGCAAGCGGGTGCAGAGATTGTTCTGGCCGCGCAAACAGGGGACACAGTGGTTGCACGACGGCAGCCAGTTGACCAGAATGCGATCCCCCGGCTTGACATTGCTTACCTCGCCGCCGACCACCTCGACAATCCCCGCGCCTTCATGGCCCAAGACCAGCGGCGGCTGGGCACGCAATTCCCCGCGGTAGGTGTGCAGATCCGAGTGACAGATCCCGGCGGCCTGCATGCGCACCAGCACTTCATAGGGCTTGGGTGGATCGAGATTAACCTGCTCAATCGTCAGTTGATTGGTCGCCCGCACGACGGCGGCTTTCATTTTCATCTGGGTTCTCCTCAAAGAGTCTCTATCGTCGCTGTTCGGCTACCGCTTCTGCTGCATTTAACCCTGATTGCCACGTCTCACTAATTGTTTTGCGGAGGTCATCCATTTCATTCCGCTGCGGACTATGGTGTTGTGTAGGGCGAGCAGGGATTGTTGCCTCTCGATGGGCTGGCAAGGAAATCGGCAGCAGATAGGCAAGTGGCTGCTCCTGATCTTCAATGAGATACTCGCACCGCTCGGCCACGACTTTTTCAATGATTGCTTCAATCTGATTTTGTAATTCAACTAAAGTAATTGTTTGCATCTTGGTTTTGTTAACTGCTTAGCGTTGGGTAAGCCAAATACCCAGGGATCCCCAACCGAATCCGATAGAGCGAGGAACTGGCCGCGATGTACAAGGTACGCAGATCTGGCCCGCTAAAGGTGCAGTTGCCGGGAATTTCACCGGTAGGAATAAAGCCGGCTTGCGCGCCATCTGGGGCGAAGATATAGATCCCGGCTTGCTCATCCTTGCCGGCGGTCAAGTAAATGTTGCCTTCGACATCGAGTACCATCCCATCACCGCCATAGCCATCGCCAAAGTCGTGGAGGATGCCGCGGCGTTGCCAGTTGCCTTGGGTATCAACATCATAGGCTAACAAGGTGCGCGCACCGCCTAGTGCGGGATTGTGATCGACCAGGTAGATCGTTTTGTTGTCCGGCGTGATCAGGATGCCATTGGGCATTTCCGCATCCTCAATCACGCGGTTGAGCGAACCGTCGTGCTCGATTCGATAGACGGCCATACAATCCTGTTCCAGATCATGTTGGTAGCCATAGCGTGGGTCGGTAAAGTAGATGCGACCTTCGTTGTCAAAACAGAGGTCATTGGGGGCATTGAGCAATTTACCGTTATAGTGGCTGGCCAGCGTGGTAATCGTGCCATCCGCTTCGTAACGCTGGACCGCACGTGCGCCCCCATCTTTGCCATCACAGCAGACGACCAACCGGCCCTGGTGGTCAAAGTTCATGCCATTGGCGCGACCACTGGGATCTTTCCAGATCGCGGTTTGGCCGGTTGCCGCATGATAGACCAGAATGCGATTGTTGGGGCAATCAGAAAAGTAGACATTTTCGTCGGCATCGGCTGCCGGCCCTTCGGCAAAGGCGCACCCCTGGTACAACTGTTCGAGTTTGGCATCGGCTGGGATAATCGGCGTAGACAAGGGAACCTCCTCAAGTTGGTGATTGGGTGGTTAGGTGAAACGTGCTTCGTGCTGCGTGATAGAGTCGTTAACGAATCACGAATCACGTTTTACGTTTCACCAATTATGCTAACGTCAGCATACCAAAATATAGAGGTTTATGAAAGTCGGCGGGATCGGTCATAGTGGGGGACCAGCAGCTAAATTCTGGCTCGCTGCCACGGGGGCGTTCGATACGGTAGAAATTGGCGCGCCAGGTCGTGGGCAGCCCTGTGGTGCCACCAATGGAAGACCAGGGCATCGCCAGGTAAGCGCGCCAGCGGTTGTGGGCATCATCACGCTGTGCGCCCCAGCGTAAACCGGGGCAATCCCAACCAAAGTCGAGTTGGATCGTCGCACGGTCACTATCGGGATTGTGGACTTTGACATCGAGCAACACCCCATTGGGGCTCACCTCAAATTCGTAGTAATCAACCGGCGTTTCTGCGCCAGGCCCAATAAAGATCTCGACTACTTCTTCATCATAGATGGCGTCACCCCGTTGGGTATAAGTCCCCCAGATATCGTGGTCAGCACAGTCGAAGTGGACAAAGAGCGCGTTGTCGTTGTAACAAACCTGGGTAATCGTCTGTTGCAACGCCGGCCCACTGCCGTTGGCTAACAAGAGTGGCGGCAGCGTTACCCCTTGTGTCCAATCCCAGGCAAAGGGATCCGCCCCCTGATCCCAGGTTGATGCAACACGGGGAAGGGCAAGCTGTGGTAGATTCGTCATTGCTTCACCTTTGTATCAGTTCAGGTTGTGAGGTTGAAATTTTAAACGATCCACGAAGCGGGTGCCATTTGGGCACCCGCTTCGTGGATCATGATTGCCTTGCCTTTAGTGGTCAATCGCCGCACCATCATCGGGGTGAAAAAGCCCTGGGTGCCGCCACGGTTCCCCAATCTGCGTGGCAACCCCTTCTTCATCCAGTTCAATGCCGAGGCCGGGTTTGGCGGGCAGATCGATAAAGCCATCGCGCACCACAAATGGCTCGCGCAAATAGCCTTGGCCCAGGTGGACCTGTTCTTGGGCCAGAAAATTGGGAATGGCTGCGTCTAATTGTAAACAGGCCGCCAGTGAGATCGGTCCCAAGGGGCAGTGAGGCGCAACGCCGGCGTAATAGGCTTCGGCCATGCCGGCAATCAATCGCCCTTCAAAGATCCCGCCGGCGTGGGAAAGGTCGGGCTGAAGGATGCTGGCCGCCCCTTTTTCCAGCACTTCGCGAAAAGCCCATTTGGTGAAGAGCCGTTCCCCGGTGGCCAGCGGAATGTGGGTCTTGCGTGCCAGATCGGCCATCACATCCACATTTTGGCATTGGACTACCTCTTCATAAAACATGGGTTGATAGGGTTCCAGCGCTTTAATCAGCACGCCCGCCGTTTGCGGGCTAATCGCGCCGTGAAAGTCAATGGCAATATCGACTTCGCGCCCCACAGCCGTACGCAGCGCAGCAATTCTTTCCTCGATCTGACTAATAAAGCCTGGGGTCTCAATCAGCCGCGCCGGGCGACCACCACGGATGCCGGTTTTCAGGGTGCGGAAGCCCTGTGCCACCAACTGCTGACCATGCGCGGCTAAGGCTTCGTTCGTTTCGCCGCGACAGTGGCCGTAGACGCGAATCCGCTCGCGCAGCGGTCCCCCAAGTAGTTGATAGACCGGCAACCCAACCGCCTTGCCGGCCAGATCCCACAGCGCCTGTTCCACGCCGGAGAGCGCGCTCGTGAGCACCGGTCCACCGCGATAGAAGGCATGTTTGTACATCGCCTGCCAGTGATGGACCACCTGGGTTGGATCTTTGCCCAGTAGATAGGGTTCTAACTCGGCAATCGCCTGGATAATGGTGTAGGCGCGGTTTTCTAGCGTCGGCTCACCGAGTCCGACCAACCCTTCGTCGGTGTGAATCTTCAAGAAGACCCAGCGCGGTTTGACGATGAATGTTTCAATTTTGGTGATTTGCATGATGGTGGGTGAAGGAGGTAATTAGGTGATTGGTAATTGGGTGATGCGCTCTGCGCCTGACCTTCAGCGAAGAATGGGCCAGAAATTACCAATCACCTAATCACCTAAGCGTATAACTCACTTGTGGTGCGGACCATGGCGCTGTAACTCTCAACCTTGAGCGCAGCGCCACCGATCAAGGCCCCATCAATATCGGGCTGGGCCATGATTTCGCCGATGTTTTTCTCATTCGTGCTGCCGCCGTAGAGGATGCGGGTGTTGTCAGCTACGGGTTGGCCGTAAAGTTGCGCCACCACGCTGCGGACGACGCCACAGGTGTCACCTGCTTCCTGGGGGGTGGCCGCCAACCCGGTGCCAATCGCCCAAATCGGTTCATAGGCGATGACCAGCGATTGCACCTGTTCGCCGCTTAATCCTTCGAGCGCCGCTTCGACCTGGCTGCTGACGATGACGCGGGTTTCGCCGGCGCGGTTTTGTCCCAGCGACTCACCAACACAAAGGATCGGGATCAAGTTATGCGCAAGGGCAGCCTGAATTTTTTTGTTGACCGTGTGATCGGTCTCGGCAAAGTATTGGCGGCGTTCGCTATGGCCGATAATTACATACTCAACCAAACCCTGCAACATCGGTGCGCTGATCTCGCCGGTGTAAGCGCCGCTTGCTTCCCAGTGTAGATTCTGGGCACCTAGCGCCACATTGCTACCCTGTAGAACATTTTTGACCGCAGCTAGCGCCACATAGGGCGGACAGACCACACAGTCAACTTTGCTCTCCGTCCCGACGGCGTCAACAATTGCCTGCGCAAGATTGGGCGCGTCGGCAGGGGTCTTATTCATTTTCCAATTGCCGGCCATCATGGGCTTGCGCATGGGAATTTACTCCTTGAGATTCTCACACTATACGCAAATCAGAATGAAACCCCTAGTTTCGGTCAGCGTGCGTCGCACTGACCAAAGAATCTAGCGGACTGGAAACAGTTGGCGGTCAGTGCGACGCACGCGATCCCGTTAGCCAGCAAAACGCCGGTTCTCAACTTGACTTCAGTATAGCAGATTAAATTATGATGGTATTGATTTATTGCCATATGCTTCATGAGGGAACAGCATGGACACTAGTTCTGGCTAGTTCTAATAGACGACGTAAGGTTTGATTAACAGTCTCAGCGTTGGGAAATGCTTCTGCAACATCAGGATCCAAGACGATGATATTGCTTGTATCCTTCATCCGCTGCGCATATTTGCCATGTATCATGGGACCGAAATCTTCGAGCCGCTATTCGGGGCGCAATTCATCCAGTTGATTCTCATCCTGATTCATATCGTCCTTGCTTTTTCGGGGTCCCATTCAAACGGAGGTCAGTTAATGGTTTGTTGCATCCTCAGCAGGCACACTTTCCTCTGGTGGGGCATTAAAGCGCGTCAATTCACGCTCGTAGGCATCGGCCTCTAACCAGGTGCCGCCCCATACTTCCTGCCGCAGCAAGCGCTTGTTGCGATCAAACCAGAGTAGCACCTCGACCTGATCAAAACAGCGCCGCTCGCCGGAGGTATGTAACACTTTGCGGCCATAGTAGGCGCTATCATCCTCTTCCGTCAAGCTCAACTCGTTGAGCAAGTCGATTTGTCCCGTGATCGGCTCATTACAGCGCCGGCTAAGGACATAGATGGGATAGAAGCGACTGTTTGTCCCCCCACCGCCACCGCCGGTAAATAAACTAGCAAGCCGTTTGAGAAAGTTCATGATATCACCTGTTTTAGATATGAGAAGGGAGACACGAGACAAGGAGACACGGGCGAGGGAGACCATAACCTCGAAAGTCACATTACTTCGTATCTCGTATCTCCCCCTCTCGTATCTTGTGTTTGACTTACTTGTCCAACAATGCCGCCACCCCCGGCAGCGCCTTGCCTTCTAAAAATTCGAGACTGGCACCACCACCAGTGCTCACATGGGACATTTTGGTTTCTAGTCCGGCTTGAGCCACGGCCGCCGCGCTGTCACCGCCACCGATAATCGTCGTCGCTTCGTGTAGATCGCCGAGAATCTCCGCAATCGTCACGGTGCCTTGTGCAAAGACCGGGAACTCAAAGACCCCCATCGGCCCATTCCAGATCACCGTTTTGGCCCCAGCGAGCCAATTGGCATAATGGGCAATGGTGGCTGGGCCAATGTCGAGCGCCATCCATTCGGCGGGCACATCTTCAATACTCACAATGGCGTTCTCGGCATCAGCGGCGAATTTACTCGCCACCCGCAGATCCACCGGCAGTTGGATAATGCCGGCGCCTTTTTCCATCAGTTCGACCGCCGTAGCGAGCGCTTCACTTTCGACTAGACTTTTGCCCATGTTGTAGCCTGCGGCGGCCAGGAAGGTATTGGCCATGCCACCGCCAATCAGGATCGCATCGACCTTTTGCAAAAGCGCATCGATGACCTCAATTTTGTCACTGATCTTGGCCCCACCCATGATTGCGACAAAGGGATGTGCCGGCTCTTCCAGGGCACCGCCTAGATAATCCAGTTCCTTCTGCATGAGGAAGCCGGCCACAGCCGGCAGATAGTCGGCCACGCCGGCGGTGCTGGCATGGGCGCGATGAGCGCTACCAAAGGCGTCATTGACAAAAACATCGCCCAATTTGGCTAGTTCCTGCGCCATCGCTGGGTCGTTTTTCTCTTCGCGTGGGTCAAAACGGGTGTTTTCCAGGACGAGGACACGGCCTGCTTGTAATGATTTTGCCGCCGCGGCGGCTTTGTCGCCAGTCGTGGCGTCGACAAATTCGACCGGTGCATCAATCAAGGTTGCCAGATGATCGGCCGTTACTTTCATGCTGTATTTGGGATCAGGGCCACCCTTCGGGCGCCCCAGGTGGCTCATGAGGATCACCGCTGCGCCCTGCTCCAACAGATAGTTGATGGTGGGCAGCGCGGCCTGAATGCGGTTATCATCGGTGACGTGGCCATTGCTTAAGGGGACGTTAAAATCGACGCGTACCAGCGCTTTTTTGCCCTGCCACGTCATGTCACGGATCGTTTGTTTATTCATAGTAGTACCTGCGACTTCGGAAGGGCGAAGGGCAAGTACGAATGGCGCATGGCAAAAAGCTGTCGTCGCTTTCGCCATGCGCCATTTCGAGCTCACCATCCGCTACGCAATTAAAAACCTTTGTCCGCGATGTACTTCGCCAGATCGGTGACGCGTACGCTGTAGCCCCACTCGTTGTCATACCAGGAAATGACCTTGACCATGTTGCCGCCAATCACCAGCGTATCCAGCGCGCTGAAGATCGAGGAATGAGTGTTGCCCTTCAAATCGGACGAAACCAGTGGCTCTTCCGTATAGCCAAGAATGCCCTTCATCGGGCCATCGGCGTACTCTTTCATCGCGGCGTTGATCTCTTCGACCGTCACATCGCGGCTAAGCAGGGCGGTGAAATCGACCACCGAGACGGTTGGGGTGGGCACGCGGAAAGCCATGCCGGAAAATTTGCCCTGCAATTCGGGAATAACCAAACCAACGGCGCGTGCCGCGCCGGTGGCGGAGGGCACAATGTTCACAGCCGCCGCGCGTGCGTCGCGCAGATCAGGAGCGGCCAAATCAAGCAGTCGCTGTGAATTGGTGTAAGCATGGACCGTGGTCAAAATGCCCTTTTCAATGCCAAAGCGTTCAAAGAGCACCTTGGCAACCGGGGCCAAACCATTGGTAGTACAACTGGCATTGGAGATGACATGGTGCTTGCTTGGGTCATACTTTTCGTTATTGACGCCCATGCAGACAGTGATATCTTCGCCTTTGGCCGGCGCGCTAATGATCACCTTCTTCGCCCCGGCGCTAATGTGCAGGGCCGCTTTTTCCTTGGAGGTAAAAAGACCGGTGCTCTCCACCACGATGTCAACGCCTAAATCGCCCCAGGGCAGCTTGCTGGGATCACGTTCGGTCAACACCTTGACGCGATCCCCATTAATCATAATGTCCCCGCCGTCAACGCCTACTTCGCCCTTAAAGACGCCGTAGTTGCTGTCATATTTGAAGAGATGCGCATTGGTCTTTACATCGCCTAAGTCATTAACCGCCACCAGATCGAAAACGCCACTGTACTTCTCAAAGAGCGCCTTTGTTACCTGACGGCCAATGCGGCCAAAACCATTGATTGCAATTTTCGTCGCCATCTGAATTTCTTCCTTTCAGTGTAATCGATGTCATGATTACGAATGAATGACTTCTTTTTGCAGCTTTGGGTAATTTTTTGTGCTTAGCACGTTGGGGCTGCGTCACCATTTATGGCTAAGCTACTTTGAAGGAGACAACACTGTCTTCCCCCCAAATATTTTACCACAAGGCTGACAAGATCCCATATTGTCACTAGGACACAAATTGTCAAAAAGAGTCTGTTATTTAGCCCCTTGCTGCGGTGCAAATTGCCTTCGTTGCGTAGCCGGTGACAGATCGCCAAATTTATTGTCGTCAAACGCGATTATGGTGTAGATTATGCAGCCTTTTCCACTTCTATGTTGCCCTTTAGCTTCCATTTGCCGGTAAATCCCACTAGTTACAATCGGGTAGTAAGCTCTTGATAAACCGCAATTAAACGTGCTGCCAACTTAACTGGATCATGGTGCCATGGCCGCTTACTGTCAACCAAGTCGCCGGTGAAGAGGCGGTAGGCCAGCGTTTCCTCTGCCGCCGGCAACGTTACCCACTGGCCTATCGCATAGGGGGGATGGCTGGCATCATAGTTCGCATTTGCCAGCACGGTGGTAAAGGCCTCGCCGCCATGTTGTTGTAATTGTACCATGTGATCCGAGACTGTATAGCCATCAGTCTCGCCGGGTTGGGTGGCAACATTACAGAGGTAAATGCGTGGCGCTTTGGCGGCGCAAATGGCGTCACGAATCGCCGGTACCAATAGATTGGGCATCACACTGGTAAAGAAACTCCCCGGTCCGGCCACAATTAAATCGGCCTGCAAAATGGAGCGAATCACCTCGGGGTAGGCGCGCGGTTGCCCGGGTTTTAAGAAGACACGTCCAATTCGTCCACCAGCGTTGGGCAGATTGCTTTCACCCTCGACGATGCGCCAGCTGGTACTACCATCGGGGTTGCGCTGCTCTACTTCGGCACAAAGGGTAACATTCTCTAGCGTACTGGGCAGCACGCGCCCACGCACTGCCAATACCCGCGCACACTCGGCCAGCCCCTTTTCAAAGCTACCAGTTACTGCCGCCATTGTCGCAATAAAAAGATTGCCAAAGCTGTGGCCGGCCAATTCATTGGTGCCGCCACCAATGTCCTGTTTGGGAAAACGATATTGAAAGAGGCGCGTCATCAGCTCTTCGGCATCACTCAACGCGGCGATGTTATTCCGAAAATCGCCGGGCGGCAGCACCCCCATCTGCGCCCGCAAGCGGCCACTGCTGCCGCCATCGTCGGCTACGGTCACAATCGCGGTAATCTGTTCTGTATACGCGCGTAACCCACGTAACAGTTGGGGCATCCCGGTGCCCCCACCAATGGCAACAATGCGTGGCCCTTCTGGTCCATGCCCTGCTGTTGCTGTCCAATCCCGCGGTTCCTGTATCATCTGTTTTGCTTCCCACCCACTCTACGCTACAATCAGAAGTAATTTCGTGATGCGTAAAACGTGATTCGTGATGCGTGACCCGTCATGCGTAAAACGCGATGTGTGATGATGAATATATGTCAGTCGTCCACTCTTATTTTAAGGTCTCTTGAAACGTGCTGCAAGTTCGTTTGACCCGGCTATCCTATGCACGTCTGCTCTGCTGCCTGCTGCCGCTATTGATAGGGGGGTGTTGGCGTCAACGCGCGGAAGCAACGGTGGTGCCTGCGCTCCCGCTGGCCGACTCGTTGCCAACGGCATGGACTGCATTGCGCGATGTCGAAGCCATCAATATTGACGGCGATCCACTGACCGAATATCTGCTCTTCTTTACCTATAATAACACCACAAGTCCAGGGCCGGTCGGTGCGGTCGTCTACGACTCACAAGCTGATTATATGCCTGATCTGGCCGGCAACAGTCGGATCCAGCCGGCCAGTGCATTCGTACCCTATGCGCTGCTGCCCAGCCATCGCCTCGGTACTGGCCAGGGCTTTGTCGCCGAGCCGAACCAGCGTGAAGCGGTTACCTTCTATCCGATCAACTTTCGCGCGCGCACGGCAACTGCCAACCAGGCGGACAGTGCGTCGGCGGCCACGGGCGAAATTGCCCAATCAGATGCATTGGCCATTCGGGGGGGCAATAGCTATCTCACCTTTGTCTGGTGGCAAAGCCCAGCCGCCGGTTATGGGATCACCCAACTCTATGCCGTGGGTGGCTTTGAACGTGCTCCCCAACAGGCGTTCAACTGGGCGGCTTGGGAAGATGCCCCCCAGCCAATCAATGAGATCATCGGTGTGCAGCCACTCCACGACCGTAACTTGCTCTGTCGGCGGATCCGCTACCAATTGGTGGCCCCTACTGCCGCTGAACTGGCAGAGACAAGCAATCGGATCAATGCGATTACTTATCTGCCGCAAGATTTAGGGTTACAATTTTGTAATGGGGTCCCGGCTGCCCCTTTTTACCCAGAGGGCGTGGTGCTGGCTTATTTGTTGACCGGTCGCACCGATCTGCTTGATCTCACTGGCCCTAATCGCCCAACGCCTGATGCCTTTGCCCAGTTGGTCGCACGTGACGTATTGGTGCGCGTCGAGGATCTCGCCGCTTATCGTGCCTTACCAGCTACCCCCAATCTAAGCGGTGAAACGCGGATCACCACCGCTTGCGCTGAAATCACTGTTGGCATTGATAACGGGGCTACGCCATTGGTTTCCCGTGAAACGATCACTACCGGTACGGTTGTTGCGGTGGATGAGCGCACTCCACCGCCCGTCGAGCGGCGTTGGCTGCTCTTTACCTTGCGTCATCAGCCGCCCCAAATCAACCCCCCGACGCCTGATCAACTGCTGATTACAAATGTAAATGCCCTTGCGGCACCGCAGGATGGTGTTGTGCTAAACTGTCACCAACAGTTAGGAGGATAAGCGAATGACCATTCGTCGGCGTTTTTCATCGATATCAGCTGCCGAGGTAACGGCTTATCTTGACGGTGGCCAGCGCGATCATGTTGCCTTTCTGAGCGCTGCGGCCAGACATGAATTGATTGCCGAGACCCTTGCGGCGATGGCCAATGCCAATGGGGGCGTTGTCTTATTGGGCGTTACTACCAAAGGGGTGCTGCAGAAACAAACGGATGTGACCGCCCTACGCGAAGCCGTGGTGGAAGCTGGCTTGCTCGCCGACCCGCCACTGATCCTGCCTGCGCCCCAGATTGCCCAATGTGACAAAGGGGAAGTCGTTGTTGTACAAGTACCGCCCGGTCTACCCCATCTCTATAGCCTGCAAGGGCGTTTTATTACGCGTACTGCCGGCCAAAATCGGCCATTGACCACACCGGAGTTGCGTCGGCTCTTGTTGGAACGGGGTGATGCCGGCTTTGAAAGTCTCCCCGTCGCCGAGGCCCAACTGGCTGATCTCGATGGTCTACAGATTGAGCATTATTTGGAACGGATTGCGGCCCCACCCCAGGAGGAGCCATTTGATCTGCTGCAGGCCAGGGGCTGTATCACACGCCGCGACCAAGTCCAGCCTGTGCCAACCGTTGCCGGTCTGCTGCTCTTTGGCCGCACCCCCCAACGGTTTCTTCGCAACGCCGAGGTAATCTGTGTGCGCTATGCCGGCGAACAGATGAGTGATGAGTTTGTGCGCCAGGATCTCGGCGGCACGCTCGCCGAGCAGGTGCGGCAGGCCGAGAATTTTGTCGTCAGCAATATGCGCCGCCCGATGCGGATCACCGGTTTGCTGCGCGAGGAACGCAGCGAATATCCTTTGCCGGTTGTGCGCGAAGCCATTGTCAATGCGATTGCCCACCGTGATTACAGCATCCGCGGGGAAGGCATTCGCCTGCTCATGTTTGCTGATCGAATGGAGATCTATAGTCCCGGTCGGCTGCCTGGCCATGTCACATTGGAGAATTTGAAGGATGAACGTTATAGTCGCAACGAAGCAATTGTCGCCGTTTTGAGCGATCTGGGCTATATCGAGCGCCTGGGGTATGGCATCGACCGCATGATTGCGACTATGCAGGCCGCTGGTCTGCCCGCACCGCTCTTTGAAGAGACGACCGCCGGTTTTCGGGTAACACTCTATACCCAAAGTGAAGGCGAGGTCGCCCTCGCCGCCACCCCGCAAGCCGAACCGGTGCAACATGGTTTCTTGAACGAACGCCAGGAACAAGCGCTGGCCTATATTCGTCAACATGGCAAAATCACCAACAGCGACTATCAGGCGCTTGTCCCCGATGTCAGTGCGGAGACGATCCGGCGTGACCTCTCTGATCTGGTCGACAAAAATTTGTTAATCCGCATCGGCAGCAAGCGCGCCACGTACTATATTATTAAGTGAAACGTGAGGCGTGAAACGTAAATTTGTTGCCGACCTGTTACGCCTCACGTTTTACATTTTACATTTTACATTTTACGTTTCACATTTTCAGTTTTTTGCTAGGAGTTCCATATGCGCAGTGTTTCAATTGTTGGGATTGGCCAGTCGCCGGTCGGCGAGTTGTGGAGTCGATCGGCGCGGCAGATTGCCTTTGATGCGATTTCAGCCGCCATGCAGGAGGCGGGGATTACCCAGGCCGATGCGCTCTATCTTGGCAATATGTTGAGTGGCAGCCTGCTTGATCAGGAACATCTCGCCACCTTGGTGGCGGATTACTGCGGCCTGACCCCCATCGAAGCGGCCAAGATCGAAGCCGCCTGTGCCAGTGGTTCGGCCGCACTACGCATTGGCATGATGGCGGTGGCCAGTGGTTTTCACGATGTCGTCATTGTGGCCGGGTTGGAAAAAATGACCGACACCGTGGGCAAGGATACGACCGCTGGTTTGGCTACCGCCGCCGATGCCGAATATGAAGCCTTGCATGGGGTGAGCTTTGTCGGCCTCAACGCCCTTTTGATGCAGCGTTACATGTACGAATATAAGGTGCCGATTGATGCCTTTGCCGGCTTTAGCATTAACGCCCATCGCAATGGGGCCAACAATCCCAATGCCATGTTCCAAGAAGCAATCAGCCTGAAAGATTATGTCAATGCCCCGGTCATTGCCACGCCAATCAACATGATGGATAGCAGTCCTGTCTGTGATGGGGCTGCCGCCGTGATCCTGGTCCCAACCGACCGCGCCCATGAATTTACTCGTGGCCATCATCGTGGGGCTGTGCATTTAGTGGGCAGCGCCAGCGCAACAGACACCTTAGCGGTCCATGCCCGGCGTGATCCGCTTTGGTTAGAAGCGGCTTATCTGAGTAGCCAGAAAGCCTATCGGATGGCGGGCATTACCAGCGCTGATCTGGATCTCTTTGAAGTACATGATGCCTTTACGATTATGAGCGCGCTCAGCTTGGAAGCAACGGGCTTTGCGCGGCGGGGGGAAGGCTGGCGCTTGGCGCAGGAAGATGCGATTGGCATCAACGGCCAACTGCCGATTAGCACCATGGGCGGTTTAAAGAGTCGCGGCCACCCGGTTGGTGCAACGGGGGTCTACCAAATTGTTGAATTGGTGCAACAGTTGACCGGCACGGCCGGTGCCAACCAAGTGAAAAATGCGCGCATTGGCATGGCTCAAAATATTGGTGGGAGTGGGGCAACCATTCTTACCCATATTCTTAGCACATAATACCTATCTAATTGGCGATTGACGCCAGCACTTTATCTAGCAAAAAAGCTGTCTACAATCCTGTTGTGGGCAGCTTTTTTTGTTGAATCGTTGTTTTGTGGCAAAAAAGGCTAAAACGTAAGGGTTTAAAAAGCTCTCATTTGCAGAAAGTAGCTCTCAAAAGCTATCAATTGCCCGCAGCCGGGCCTTGGGTAGCTATTGATAGGCCCCGTTTGTTATACTTTTGTGCAGAAAGGCACAAAGTCTGTCAAGCCTAATTAACGATTTTGTGTACTATTTGTTCATATCAAATCTTTATTGTCGAGGTTGAAACAATGGCTGTCCCGAATTTGTGGCGCACAAAAAAGCAACGTTATAGCCTACAGGGTGAAACCTGCCCGGCTTGTCAAAATACACTTTTCCCCCCCCGCCAAGTTTGTCCTTATTGCCATCACGGTGCGGCTAATGCGAATCAGCCCGTCCCGTTTACAGAAGATTGTGCGGCAGTACAGCCTTATATGATGATCTTTGCGCTGCCGCAGACGGCAGAAGTTGCGGCTGGGGATGATTGATGACCGAACAACAGGAAGCCGGCGCGGCCGCCGCCAGCGAACGTGTGCCTACCCCCGCTGATCGCACTGACGCGGTCCGGCTACAAACAACTAATGTGCAAGCCTTAAGTGGCCGCGGCACGGTTTATACTTACAGCCTGATGTATAATGTCCCGCAAGGCTTTGAGGATCAAAAGCCCTATGTGATCGCGATTGTACAACTGGCGGAAGGCCCCATGGTCACCGCGCAGTTGACCGATGTGGCCCATGATGGCGTGACCATCGGCATGCCCGTCGAAATGGTCACCCGCAAGTTACGTGAAGAAGGCGATGAAGGGCAGATCGTCTACGGGTACAAGTTCCGCCCGGTGTTGGCCTATTCGTCATAAACACTTCGGCTGTTTGTGCGCCACACCTTCCCGGCTAGCTTGTTCATTAAAAGCGAAAAGAGCTGACCACTTTTTGTGGTCAGCTCTTTTGTATTGATCGTACTATGCAGCTTTTAGCGACAGCGTCTGCATCCTCTTATCATTCTATTCTTTCTGTGCCCTCTGTGCCCATTATAATCTCACTACATTTGTTGTTTTGTGATTGGCACGCTGCCTGCTTTACGCTACAATGATCTGCTAGCGGATCATTTAACGTTACTACATAAATAGAGGAGTATTTTGTGCGTTTACAAGATCAAGTTGCCATTGTCACGGGCAGTGGATCGGGGATCGGCGAGGCGATTGCCATGCGTTTTGCGCAGGAAGGGGCACAACTGGTGATTGCCGACCGCGACCCGCTGCGCGCCGACCGCGTGGCGGCGGCTATCGGGGCAACCGGCGGCAAAGCCATCGCACTAACGGTTGATGTGGCCACTGGCGACAGTGTCCAAGCAATGGCTGCCGCCGCGCTGGCGCACTATGGCCGGGTCGATATCCTGGTCAACAACGCGGCGATCTCCCAAGGTGATGATATCCTCACGATTGATGAAGCAACCTGGGATCTGAATTTCGCGATTGTACTCAAAGGGGTTTATCTCTGTTCTAAGGCGGTGCTGCCAGGGATGATCGCACAACGCAAGGGTGCGATTGTCAACATTGCTTCGGTCAACGGCTTAACCGGCTTGGGCGAAGAACCTTATAGTGCGGCCAAAGCGGGTGTGATCAACTTGACCCGCAACATGGCGATCAAATATGGCCAACACAATGTACGGGTCAATGTGATCTGCCCTGGCACCATTCAAACGCCGATCTGGGCGGCGCGCGTCGCTGAGGATCCGCAGATCTTTACCAAACTGGCGCGCTGGTATCCATTAGGCCGCGTCGGCCAACCCGAGGATGTCGCCAAAGCTGCCCTTTATCTCGCCTCTGACGATGCGGCCTGGGTGACAGGGACAACGCTAAATGTCGATGGTGGGTTGATGGCCGGCAGTTATGGGATGGCCAGGGCGCTCGATGGTGGCGCGGAATAAGGCTCTTCGGTTTCGAGCCAAAGTTGTTGCCCATCGCTCATCAAGTGAATGCGGCCATGTTGGTCGTTACGCAAAACCAGTGCGCCCCCCAACCGTTCCAAGGCTTCCTGATGGGGATGGCCATAATCATTCTCCGCGCCGACCTGGATCACGGCGATTTGGGGATTGACCGCGGCCACAAAGGGGGCACCAGTGCTGCCTTTGCTGCCGTGGTGCCCGACTTTGAGCACGGTCGCCGCTAACAGGGCGGGATCGGCCAGCATAGCAGCTTCACTTGGTAAACCGGCGTCGCCGGTGAGTAACACACTAAAATCGCCATAGACAAGTTTGGTGACCAGCGAATTTTCGTTGTCGGCATTTTCGTCGGCAAACCCGCCTAGCGGTGGCCACAGACTCCAAAGGGTAACGCCATCCCCCAGGTCGAGCCAACCACCTTGCCCCTGTAAGCTGTGGATGACGCCACTCGCGGCCATTTGGCTGCGCCACTCATCGGCATCGGGGTTGGCTAGACTGACGCTCGTTTCCACGGCATCGGTGGTGGTGAGGCGAGCCGGCAAAGGTATCTGCGCCGCCATGTGATCCTGATCCGGGTGGGTCAGCAACACCAAATCGAGGCTGCGATCCCAGAAGGGCATAACCGCGCCCAGTTCCTGCATCAGCCGCTGCGGATCGGCGCCCCCGTCGATCAACACTTGCCGCCCCGACGGCGTTTGGATCAAGATGCCATCGCCCTGGCCGATGTTGAGGAAGTAGAGATGTAAACGGCCATCCGGCTGGGTGACGGCTAGTGCCCAGAGTAAGGTAGCGCATAGCGCCAGTGTGGCAATGGCAGTCGGTCCCACGATGGTGCGCAAGCCCTGCTGTAAACCATTACCGAGCAAAGTGCGCAGCCCAACGCCCCCTTGTTTGCGCAGCGCAACTGCCGCCATCAGCAGATAGGTCAGCAGCAACTTGTCCAGCCCATAGTTGGTCAGTTCCAGTGACGCATAGGGTAGGGCCGCCGTCCATTGAACAACGCCCACGGTCCAGGCCAGACAGAGCCAGGGCAGCCAAAGTACCAGTTGCGCGGGGAGCAGCAGTCCACTAACTCCCAACAAAAGGCCGCCGCTGCCCCACAGCATGATCAGACTTTGGGCAGGTGCGATCAAAAGGTTGGTTAGCAAGCTGACCACGGACAGTCGGCCAAAGTAATAGAGCACCAACGGCAACGTCGTGAGGTTGGCCGCAATAGTGACGAGCAGCCCATCTTGCAGTAAGCCTTGCAGCAGCGACCGCCCACGGCCAAACAGATCCACTCCACCGACTTGCATCACATTTGCAACCTTGTTTTTGACCTTATCGGGGGCAAAGAGTGCCGGCCACAGGCGGCTGAAGAAATTGTTCACCCCTGGCGAAAAGAGAATCAACCCGGCGGTGGCCCCACTGCTCAGTTGAAAGCCCACATCCCACAGGGTCAGGGGATTGGCCAGGGTCAGCAGCCAACAGGCAAAGGCTAGGCTGACCAATGCCGTGCTGCGCCGTTCCAGGCTGGTTGCGATCACATAGAGCGCACCCATCCACGCCGCGCGCAACACGGCCGCATCACCCCCCACCAACAGGGCATAGGCACCGATCCCGACCAGCGTCGGCCACAAGGCACGCCGTTGTCCCAGTAGCCGTTGTCCCAGTGCCATCAGTATGCCGGCGATGAGGGCGACATTACTACCGGAAATCACGATCACGTGGCTCGTGCCGGTCAGGTTGAACTGTTCGTAGAGCGCATCGGGAATGCCGGCTTCGATGCCCAGCAACATGCCATTGGCCAGCGCGGCGTAGGGTTCTGGCAACAGTCGATTGAGCACTGCTTCGCCGCGGGCCCGGAAGGCATAAAGCAACTGCAAATAGCCGGCACCTTGATTCGGGCCGGCCAATGGTTCAATCATGTCGGCATAAAAAAGGCTATGCACCCCTTTGCGGGCCAGATATTCGCGGTAGGAAAAATCTTCAAAGTCAGGTGGGGTGACGAGTTTGCCGCGCAATAACAGTGGTTGACCATAGTTATAGGGCTGCTGTGTATTGGTTGATAAACGCAACTCGCCCTGCACCGTATAGCTGCGGCCATCTTGCCCCAGTTGCTGGACGGTTACCTGTAGGCGTTGGCGCAACGCTTTGACAAGTGGGTAGCTGCTGACATAGCCGGTGACCGTCACCTCAGGCGTATCACGATCAAAGGCGCTGGGGGCAGCCTCATTATAGTAGGCCAGATCATGGGGTTGCCAACAGGGGGTTAATGGTTGACTGGCGTAGCGCAATAATCCTGCACAACAGCAGAGCAATAGGGCTAGATAGGCAACAGGGGAAAGCCCCGCGCTCGGCGCTTCAAAACCCGCAGCCGTGGGCCAGACCATGATGATGGGTGGTGTCGCTTGCGGGCGCAGCCGGTGTACGATGCCAAGCAATGCGGTCAGTAAAAGGGGCATGCACCAGAGATAGGCGGGCAGACCACAGCCCAGCCAGCCCGCTTGCCAGAGCAGTTGGCCGCCGAGAATGCCAATTAAATATGCGAGGGAAAGATAGAGCAGCAACATAAGGCGTAATGTGGTTTCGCTAAAATTTTGATTTAACGTCACTCTAGCCTGTGCCAATGGTGCTGACAAGCGGTAAATGTGGTAGAAATGGAGTAGCGCGGTACTGTTGAAAACATTCCTTGCAAAAAAGTCTTTTGACGTTTCTCCCTATTCTGCTGTACACTTATATAGTAAAGGCGTAATCGCTTCATGTACAGGAAGGCATTATTCCCAACCAGTTAATTATATAGATTGTATGCTGAATCTAGTTCTTCGCTTTACCTGTTTATCGCGCTGTGATAAAGATGCTGTGATAAAGATGCGGTAGAGTTGCGCTTGCTGATGCTTTACCGAACCCAATAATTATTGCAAACTCACTTTTAGGAGGTGTTCCTTGCAAGCATTCGATTATGTAGCTGCAAAAACGGTCGATGAGGTCATCGGTCTGTTGGCCGAAAAAGGTGATCAGGCCCGTGTCATGTGCGGCGGTACCGACCTATTGGTCGCGCTGCGCGAAGGTCGGCGCAAAGCAGAATTAGTCATTGATGTCAAGGGCGTTGCGGAAACCACGGAACTTGCCTATGAGGCCGGTAAGGGCTTGACATTAGGTTCTGCGGTTCCTTGTCATCGCATGTATGACAACAAAGCGATCGCCGCTGCCTATCCAGGGCTCATGGATGCCGCCCACTTGATCGGTGGCACCCAGATTCAAGGGCGCGCCAGCATGGGTGGGAACCTGTGCAACGCCTCCCCCGCCGCGGACTCGATCCCGGCGCTGATTGCGCATGGCGCGATCTGCAACATTGCCGGCCCCAATGGCCGTCGCCAATTGCCGGTCGAGGCCTTCTGTGTGGCCCCTGGTCGCAATGCCCTGGAAAAGGGTGAATTCCTGGTCTCATTGCAGATCCCGGCACCGAAGCCTGGCTTTGGTGGGGCTTATCTGCGCTTTATTCCCCGCAATGAAATGGACATCGCGGTTGTTGGCACCGGTGTAGCTGTCCAGTTAGATGAGAGCCGCAACAAGATTGCTTCGGCCCGGATTGCCTTGGGTGCTGTTGCTCCCACGCCGCTCTTTGTCGCCGAGGCCGGTGACGCATTGGCCGGCAAGGCAATCAGTGATGAGGCCATTGACGCCGCGGCCAAGCTCGCCCAAGCGGCCGCCAAGCCGATCTCGGATATGCGTGGTACCGCTGAGTATCGCAAACATCTGGCCGCGGTCATTACGACCCGCACCCTGCGCAAGGCGATTGAACGCGCCCAGGCCAGTTAATTTATACTTGGCTCTGTCATCAATTAACATTTTTACTCGTGTAGAAAATATTAATTGATGACAATCGCGGGTATCGACCTATCATCTATAGCAAAAATGGAGAATTGGTAATGTCCAAGCAAGTGGTTGTGGAAACCACCATTAATGGTGAACCGCGTTCCTTCCTCTGTGAACCACGCCAGAGCCTGCTCGAAGTGCTGCGCGACGAGTTGTTGTTGACGGGTGCCAAGGAAGGGTGCAACAATGGCAATTGTGGCGCTTGTAATGTGATCCTGAATGGTGTATTGGTCAACTCCTGCCTGGTGTTGGCAGTGGAGACCAACGGTGCCGCCGTCACCACTGTGGAAGGGCTAGCCACAGCCGGCAAGCTTCATCCACTGCAGCAGAAGTTCCTGGAGCACGCGGCCTTACAATGTGGAATTTGCACCCCCGGCTTCCTGGTGTCATCCAAGGCCTTGCTCGACAAGAATCCTGACCCGACCGAAGAAGAGGTCCGCCTCTGGTTGGCCGGCAATCTCTGCCGCTGCACTGGCTATGACAAGATCATCCGCGCCGTATTGGATGCCGCCGATAGCATCGAAATGGAATCGGTTGCGGCTGATTAGCCAGCGATCAGTCGTCGGTTGCGCCTGCGATCGTCGATTAGGATAAATGCTCATGCAACATGATGTTTGGATCCCAGCGCTGCATCGCGATTTGACCGATGGCATGGAAACCGTACAAGTCGGCGGCGACTCAGTTGGTGCCGTAATTGCACAGCTAGAAGCGCGCTTCCCTGGCATTGAGGCCCGGCTTTGCGAAGATGGCCGCATGCGACCTTATATCGCGGTTTCGGTCAATAGCGAAATCAGCCAGCGGGGGGTGCGCGAACGATTGACTGCGCCAAGCGAAATTCACTTTATCCCGGCGCTGAGTGGCGGCTAACGTTGTTGGCTAAAATAACATATCATCGGCTGGTGATCTATTCATTGTCAATTGATAATGAATAGATCACCGTCATTGCAAAAACAAAAGGAGGGGATGGATCACAATCTATTCCCTCCTTTTTTGCGTTATTGGGCAAGCATCAGGGGCAAGTGCTGCCGATAGATCTGTCCATTCGCATCGACCAGTAAAACCGAAGTCAAGGGCTGGTTAACCCCGTCGCCGACAAGCAGTACGGTCAAAGCCGTTCCTGCGGCCAGTTGAAAAGCCGGCAAATCGAGCACGGTGGCGGTGCAACCCGGCATGCCAACTTGCCAATCATAGGTGCCAGGGGGTAAGGTTAAGTAGCCACTTTGGCTCAAGTAGGTCAACCCGGTGAGACCGGTGATCGGTGTATTATCCTGCCGGCAGATGTCCACGGCGCTGCTGGCGATGGAACCAATGGGGGCTAGATGAAAGACGCGCACCTGCCCTTGCTCCAGGTCGAGCGGTGGCGCTGGGATCGTCCCCCCCGGTGGAATCGTGCCCCCCGGCACTGTTCCCCCTTGTGCGCGCGCCCCATCCCGATAGACCGCACTGGCTGCTAGGAGCAGGGCAAAGAGCAGCAAATAACTGATAACTTTTCGATAGCCACCCACGGTTGGATTGGCCGGCCCGTTTGGTGTAGAGCTTTTGTCCTTTTTCTGCATATCACATCTTTCTCCATCAACTAGTCAAGCATTACGTGGGGGCAAGATTGGCGGCAACCTGCTGGCCAGCAAAAGGTTTGATCTGTAAAGGTAGACCTTGTACTGGACGAAAAGGTAATGGAGAATATTCGTTTTTGCGGACAAAGCTTGGTGGAAGGCTAGTTTTATTGCCGGCCCATCAAGTGATATAATATAGATATGCGTATTCAACTTTTACCACCCGATGTGGCGGCCAAAATTGCCGCCGGCGAGGTTGTCGAGCGGCCGGCCAACGTGGCAAAGGAACTGCTGGAAAATAGCCTGGATGCCGGTGCAACCGAGATCCGCGTCGAGATTCGCGACGGCGGCGAACGCCTTTTGCGCGTCATCGACAATGGCCACGGCATGCATGCTGACGATGCGGTGCTTGCCCTGCAGCGCCATGCCACCAGCAAACTCGCCACCGCCGATGATCTGAATCACATCCTCACTTTTGGTTTTCGCGGCGAAGCGCTCTATAGCATTGCCGCGGTCAGCCAACTGACGCTGACGACCCGCCACCGTGATGAACCGTTTGGCGTACAACTGCGCATTGAGGGCGGCGACATTGTGGCGAATCAGCGGGCGGGGACGCCGGTCGGCACAATCATCAGTGTCGAACAGCTCTTTTATAATGTGCCGGCGCGGAAGAAGTTTTTACGCAAAGCCGCCACCGAAGCCGGCCAGATCAATGCGGTGGTGCAACAGTATGCCCTTGCCTATCCGGATCGCCGTTTTAGTTTTGTCAACGATGGCCGCCTGGTTTTCCAATCCACGGGCAGTGGCGATCTCTTTGATGTGCTGGTCAAGGTCTATGGGCTGGACAATGCCAAACAGATGACCACGGTCGGTAATGTCGCCTGGGGTTTACAAAATCCAGCCTGGGGTGGTCGTGACCATCCCGCGGTTAGCGCTACCGACCTGGATCAGCATGACCTCGACACTGATATCGATTTTATGGGCGAAATGACGCCCCATGTGGCCACGCCGACTGCTACTGGGCCGGCCGCAACAGTGCCAGTCCATGTCTTTGGGTATGCCAGTCTACCCACCCTGAACCGGGCCAACCGCAGCAACATTACCCTTTTCGTCAACCGGCGCTATGTGGAAGACCGCTCGTTGACCCATGCGATTGTCCAGGCCTACCACACCTTGTTGCCAGGGGGGCGTTATCCACTGGCCGCGATCTTCGTGATGATCGATCCCAGCCAGATCGATGTCAATGTCCATCCGCAGAAGGTGCAGGTGCGCTTTGTCGATGAACGCGCGGTCTATAGTGCCGTGCAGAAGACGGTGCGCCGTGCCATCGTGACCACCGCGCCCATCCCCGACCTACCGCTTGATATGCCGCTACCCTCGCCTGGAGAGCTGTCCAGTGGTGACAATGGCACCAGACAAAGTGATAATAGCGGTTGGAGCGCGCGGCGTCAGCAGTTGCTGAATGCCGGTCAACGCACCTTTGATCTCTACACCCCGCCCTCACCGCCGGTACCTTTAACGCGAACGCCTGAGCCTAACGCGCCCCCGACTGCCGCTGTCCCAGCTGCGGTGACACCTGCGCCGACACCAGTAACCCCGCCCACTATCGGGCCTGCCGCAAGTAATTACCCACCAACTGTGCCGTCGTCTGCCCCCACCAAGGTGGAGGTGAGTGAGCGCAAATCGCAATTGCCGCCCTTGCGCGTCGTCGGCCAGGTGGGCGCGATGTATATCATTGCCGAAGGGCCGGAGGGGCTCTTTCTGATTGATCAACATGCCGCGCATGAACGAATTCTCTATGAAAAATATCTGGGCCAACGCTATGGGACGGTCGAAGGGGCCGTGCCGCAGCAACATCTGTTGGAGCCGCTAACCCTCCATGTCGGCCATGACTTGACGGGGCAGGTTGCCCAATTTTTGCCCCAATTGCAGGCGGTTGGCTTTCTCGTCGAGCCTTTTGGCGGTGATACCTTCCTGGTGCGCGCCTTGCCGAGCGTGCTTTCCGGCCAGGATCCTCTGCGTACGCTGGAGGAGATTGTCAACACGCTCGCTTATGGTCAGCGTAATCTGGTAGGGGAAGAATTAGAGGCGCGCATGGTCAAAATGATCTGTAAGCGCGCCTCAATCAAGGGTGGGCAATTGCTAAGCGATCTGGAAATGCAGGAACTGGTGCGTCAGTTGGAGGCATGTGCATCACCGCGTACTTGTCCCCACGGTCGCCCGACCATGATTCAACTTTCTGCTGGCGAGTTGGAGAAGGCTTTTGGTCGCGTGTAGCACCACTAAACAATCTTTGTTTCTCTCCTACATGCTGTGATATAATGTTCGTTTAGCAATAGTGCCCAATTTTGTGCAAAAAATGGGCTGCAAATTTTCTTGTCATTGAAACCAAACTGCTTTCTGCATCTTTATTGATAAGGATGTGTGAAAGCACCGATTCCCATAACAGCTGCGAGGAAGCAATGTCGTTACAAATTACCAAAGAAGAGCGCGAAAATCGTGAACTGTTGTTAACTGTCCAGGTTGACCAGGCCCGCGTTGATCAGGAATTGCGCAAAGCCGCGAACAAAGTCGCCGGCAGTTACCGGATCCCCGGCTTTCGTAAGGGCAAAGCCCCTTATCATATTATTGTGCAACAAGTTGGCTTGCCGGCGCTCTACAACGAATTTATTGAAAAGTTGGGCGAAGAGGTCTACAAAGACGCGTTGGCCCAGGAAAATTTGGAACCCTACGCCCGTGCCTCCCTCGAAGATGTCTCGCTTGATCCGCTGACCTATAAGCTGGTCATGCCGATGGACCCGGCGATCGAGCTCGGCGATTATCTCGCCTTGCGCGTCGAAGAGTCGGAAGTGCAGGTCAATGAAGATGATGTGGAAGCACGCCTTGAGCAGTATCGCAACCAACACGCCGACTGGCGCGAGGTGGAACGCCCCAGCCAATATGGCGATAAACTGAATCTGAATGTGCGCAGCGTGATCGCGCCCAGCACCGAAGGCGAAGCCGAAACTGTCGTACTCGACGAAAACGATTGGGATGTCACGCCCGATCAGGAGAATCCCATGGATCCTCCAGGCTTTGACGAGGCGCTATTGGGTATGACCCCCGGCGAAGAAAAAGCGTTTGACCTCAGCTGGCCGGAAGATGGCCAGAGCATTCACGCCGGCAAGACCGCGCACTTCACCGTCAAGCTCAACACGATTGAAGGGCATGAAAAGCCGGAACTCAACGACGACTTTGCGCAATTGATTGGCCCTGATTTCGCGACCGTAGAAGATCTAAAGGTCAGCATTCGCGACTCATTGCAGAATCAGGCCAAGGCCCAAGCCGAAAATGAGTATCTGGAAAAGGTGCTCGACGCCCTCTTGGCGCAAAGCACGCTTAACTACCCTGGTGTGGTCATCGAAGATCAGATCGACACCATGATCAATGATATCGAAAATCAACTGCGCCGCTTTGGCATCGATGATATGGATGTCTATTTCCGTCAGACGGGTCAAACGCGCGAACAGATGCGGGCTAGCCTGCGCGCCGATGCGACCAAACAGGCCGAACGCAATCTGCTCATTTCCGAGTTGCTGCGCGCCGAGGCGATTACGGTCCGTGAAGAAGAGTTTGCCGACCGTGCCGCCGCCATTGCCGCCAGTGGTGACCCAGAGACCAGCCAACAACTGGCCTTCTTTATGCAAAGTGAATCCGGCCGCGCCATTCTAGAGAGCCAGCTGCTGCGTGAGAAGACCATCACCCGCCTGCTCGCGATTGCCCGTGGCCAGCGCGATGCGGTGTTAGCCGCCGAAGCTGCTGAAGCCGAGGCGCAACAAGCCGACGCGGCTGAGACTGCCGCTGATGCCGGTGTTGACGATGCCGGCACTGCTGAGACGGCGACGCCGATCAGCCCCGCCGCCAGTGCCGAGATTACTGATGAGACCGCTGCGGCTACGCCAGAAGAGAAGCCCGCAGCCTAAAGAGAATTTATATAGAGGACTTACGCTGCGCTCTCTGGCTTCGCGCCCAAAGGGCCCCCGCTCAGCCGCCGAGCGCAGCGTGAGTCCTCTATAAACTTCTTCGTTTACTGAACCTTTCTAACAGAACACAAACATAAAATTGGAGCCTGATTACATCGTTGGCTGCGCTCTGGTTTTATCGTTAAAGGATGGTTGCTTTGGAGACAATTGCTTGGTTTCATTTGCCGGAAGCCAGTTACGCTTGTTTTCAACCGGAGCGCATCTTAGACAGACAAATTAAAGATGGAGAAAAAAATGAATAGTACGCCGCCAATGAATGTGATCCCCATGGTCATCGATAGTTCGGGCCGTGGCGAGCGCGCTTATGATATTTACAGCCTCTTGCTCAAGGAGCGCATTATTTTCCTGGGCACCCCGATCAATGATCAAGTGGCGAACCTGATTGTCGCGCAGTTGCTTTGGCTCAATAGCGAAGATCCCAACCAGCCGATTAACATGTATATCAACAGTCCCGGTGGTTCGGTTTATGCCGGCCTCGCTATTTATGATACCATGCAGATGATCACTTCGCCGGTGAGCACTGTCGCCGTTGGTGTCACGGCCAGCATGGGCACCGTGTTGCTGGCCGCCGGTGCTGCCGGCCGCCGCTATGCCTTGCCCCATGCCACGATTCACATGCACCCGGCCAGCAGTGGCGCGCAAGGGTACACCGAAGATGTGCGCATTGCCTTCCGTGAACAAGAGCGCGTGCAGACGCAGCTCTTCCAACTGGTGAGCAAGCACTCCAAACGCCACTGGCGCGAGATCGAGCACGATTTTGAGCGCGATCGCTGGATGAACGCCATGGAAGCGCGTGAATATGGGTTGGTTGACGAAGTATTGGGCGATACCAGCAACATCGTAGTCCTCAACCGTAAGAGCGGTGAATTGACCCTGTTCGATGGCACCCGTTTGTTGGATGATGTCATGCCCACCGGGACCGGTTCCTAAACAGCTGTACGCTAGCCCTGGTGCCAGGAAAGTCACATTTCCGGCATCGGGGCTACCCGTCAGTCAAGTAGATCTGGTAGAAACAATTCAAGCTGATGATAGAACCACGCTGTTCCTTTTGTGGCAAAACCAAAGATGAAGTCCAACGGCTAATCGAAGGTGCTGACAACGCCTATATCTGCGACGAATGTGTGTTGCTGGGCGCGGAGATCCTGAGCGAAGCCGGGATTGGCAATGCACCCACAACGGCCAAAACGGCAAAAGCCGAGCCAGGGAAGATTCCTAGCCCGCGCGCGATTGTCGATCACCTTAACCAATATGTGATCGGACAGGATCAGGCCAAGAAGGTATTGGCCGTTGCCGTCTATAACCACTACAAACGCGTCTTTGGCAAAGCGGATAGTGCGCCAGTCGAAAATGAAGATGTGGAATTGGCCAAGAGTAATGTCCTGTTGATCGGGTCAACCGGTAGTGGCAAGACGTTGCTTGCCCAAACCTTGGCGCGCCTGATCGATGTCCCGATTACCATTGCCGATGCCACCACCCTCACCGAGGCCGGCTACGTTGGTGAAGATGTGGAAACGATTCTGGTTGGTCTGCTACAGGCCGCTGAGTGGGATGCCGAGCGCGCCGGTTATGGCATTGTCTACATTGATGAGATCGATAAGATCGCGCGTAAAGGCGGCGACAATCCCAGTATTACCCGTGATGTCAGCGGTGAAGGGGTGCAGCAAGCGCTGCTCAAGATCATCGAAGGGACAACGGCCAATGTGCCGCCCAACACGGGGCGCAAACATCCGCAACAGGATTTTGTCCAGCTTGACACGCGCAATATTCTCTTTATCTGTGGTGGGGCCTTTTCCCATCTCGCGGAAGTTGTGCGCAAACGTTTTCAGCGCCGCTCAGGGTTGGGCTTTGTTGCCGACGATGAACAGTTGTTGACCCAAAAGCTGCTGAGCAAACGCGAGGAAGAGAGCGTCACGCCGCTGCCCGAAAATCTCACCGAGCGCCAACGCGAACAGCAGATCCGCCGCATGGAAAAAGAGAGTCGCGAAGAGAGCGAACTGCTCCATCAAGTGGTGCCCGATGATCTGCTCGCCTTTGGGTTGATTCCCGAATTTATTGGGCGTTTGCCGATCTTTGTCAGCCTCAACGCGCTGGATCGCCGGGCATTGGTGCGGATTCTTACCGAGCCAAAGAACAGTGTCGTGCGCCAATTCACCCGACTTTTTGCCATGGACAAAGTGAAGCTCGAATTTGAGCCGGATGCGCTGGAAGCAATCGCCACTGAAGCGTTCCTGCGTAAAACCGGTGCCCGTGGCTTGCGCAGTATTGTCGAAGAAGCGCTCCTCGACGTGATGTTCGAGATTCCCAGTCGCACCGACATTGCCCGCTGTGTGATCACCCGCCAGGTCTTCACCGAAGATCGCCTACCTAGCCTCTTTGGCCAGCACGGGCAACCGGTTTCGCTGGGGCAGGAATATCGCACGGCGGCATGAGCGCAGCAAGCCACCCAGCGGGTTCCCGAATGCCTGCCTGATATGCAAAACCCGTTAAAACGGGTTCATCTATTAACCCGTTTTAACGGGTTTTGCCTATTATACTGAAGTCAAGTTGAGAACCGGAGTTTTGCTGGCTAACGGGATCGCGTGCGTCGCACTGACCGCCAACTGTTTCCAGTCCGCTAGATTCTTTGGTCAGTGCGACGCACGCTGACCGAAACTAGGGGTCTCATTCTGATTTGAGTATAGCAGGTGAATTCATTCACCTGTAACTAAAAAGTGGTCAGACCGATTCGGTCTGACCACTTTTTTATCTACCCTTTAGGCCGCAGATCGTCGTCTTCGTCGTCAAGATCCTCCTCGTCGTCGAAGTCATCGTCTTCCCAATCCGTATCTTCTTCGTCGTCTTCCCCATCATCTGCCTCATCCGCATCTCCTTGCCCCTGGGCGGCAAAAAAGAGCAGCAACACCGAACCATAGCGGCGGCGGTCATATTCATAGAGGAAATTTAAGGTTACCGGCGCATCCTCTTTCGGATGAATCTGCACAACCACTTCACCATCCGCGCCTAGTAACTCTGGTCGCGCGTCGATCTGGGCTAGCGCTTTGTGCCAAAGATTTTGGTATTGGGGTGGGGCAATATAGATTAGATCAAAGGGATCGCCCTGATAGCGCTTGAGAAAGGCAAAACTGTCACCCCGCTCGACCACGGCGTCCGCTTCTAGCTGACAGTGGCGCAAGTTGGCGCGGATCGTGTCGACGGCCTTGCGATTCATATCAATAAAGTGCGCCGCGGCAGCCCCGCGGCTCAAACTTTCGATCCCGACCGAGCCGGTGCCGCCAAAGAGATCGAGCACACGCGTCCCTTCGATCCAATCACCCAGGATACTAAAGAGCGCTTCCTTGGCCCGATCGGTAATGGGACGAGTGCCATCGCCGGGCACCATCTGTAATTTGCGACCTTTGGCCGCGCCTGTAATCACACGCATAACGCTAGTATATCACACTCCTGGGTTAGCCCAATAACGTTGCTTCTACCCGCACCATCATGCGCGCCCATTCCTGCGCGCCGACACTGGCGGGATTGATGATCAAATGTTGATAGCGCTGTTCAACGCCGCTGCCGGCCTTGTGGACAAAGTCGAACTGCCATTGGGTGAGAGCTGCCTGTTGCACAAAACGGGCCAACCCCTTGGCCGCCACCAATTCATCGCGCCGGGCAACAAAGAGCTGGGTGGGAATGTTGAGCCGCGGGCTGAGGTTATGGTGTAAGTTGTCAAGTGCCTGACCCAACGCCAGGTAGGCTGCGATGGGGGTAGCCAGGTTGGCCCGGTACGCCTGCGGCGCAAGACTACGGATCGTGAGTTGGGGCCAGGCTTTGAAGAGCCGGGGAAATTGGGTATAAGGGTGGAGCACTAACGCTGGGGCCAAAAGCACCATGCGTGCAAAGTTCACCACCTGGTTGGTTGCTAATAGTTCACAGCCCAAGAGCGCGCCCAGGGAAAAGCCAACAAAACAACAAGGCAGCGCGGCTGTCTCTGCCAGCGTGCTCGCCTGCACATACCCCTGCCAGAGATCGGCTTGCCACTGCGCATGGGTAACCGCGCGATAACTCGCCATCCGCGCTGCGGTTGCGGTCAGCCCGGGGCGGGCCTGATAATTGGCCCCGTGGCCCGTCAGGGCAAGGTTGAGCACGGTCATCCCCATACCCTGCAACGCGGCGGCCAGTGGCAACATGCAATCCGGTTGCAGGTTGAGGCCATGCACCAGCAAGACCACCGCGCGGGGCGAACCTGTGGCCGGCAAAAGCGTGGATGTAAATGCCATAGGTGATCGGCTGGTGAATCGGTCGCGTAGGCGGGCGGTAAATCGGTAAAGCAGGAAATCGGTAGGCAAGGTCAATCGTCCCAAAATTGTCTAGCCGAGCACCAATTTACCGATTTACTGTTCTACTAATTTACCGATTTACCGCCCTTCCTTCCCTACTCCAACTCGTAAGTTGCGCCGGAACGCGCATCTCTATACTTGAGCATTAGCTGTGGTGCTGCCACCCCGATCCAGAGCTGCGAGGTACTGTCACTGGTGCGCAACTCAACCCGCCAACTCGCATAGCTGCCGGCGGGCACGACCACGACTTCCTGGCCGACCACGGCCACCGTCACCCGTTCAAGCAGCGCCGTCACAGGTAAGAAGCTGTTGACCTGGGTGGCGTACCCTTCTGCCAACGGCAAGGCGCGTACCAGTTGGATCAGCGTCCGCTGGTCACGGGCATCACTGGGAATATTCACCCGCTCATAGGTGATGACGTTGCGCGTTGTCGTCAACTCCATATCCACCTGTCCACTGGCATAGGTTGCCTTTACTGCTTCGCGCCCGGCATTGCGGGTGCGCACCAGCGTGGAAAGGGTGGGCCGTAGACCAGGACTTTGCATCTCCACGACGATCTCTTCCTGATCGCCTTGGGCTAATATGTCCCAGCGCATTGTCCAACCTTCGCCTTCGACGGTAGCCGCTCCGGCGGTCAAAGTGATGGTCGCGGTGCCGGCAAAGTCGCCATTGATATCGGTAATGCGATAGCTGCTCGTCTCCCCATCGACCCAGGGCAGCGGTCCAACGCTCAGCGGCTGAATCTCAGGCTGACAGGCCGTGCCAAGCAGCAACAAACAGAAACTTAAAACAAGTGTGTAAATCCGCCCCATTGCGATTATCGCTTCTCCTCCATCCAACGTAACGCTGCCGCGGCCATCGCCGCCGCGCCCACCGGTAGGGCATCTTCATCCATGCGGAAATCGGCCCGATGCACTGGATAGTACCGATCCCAACTGGGATTGTGGGTGCCGATGCGCAGGAAACTGCCGGGGGCCACTTGCGCCATAAAACTAAAATCTTCGGCGCCCATTACCATCGGCGCTTCTTTGACCTGATCCGCGCCCAACAAAGCAGTGGCTGCGGCCAGCATCACCGCGGTTGCTTCCGGCGAGTTGACCGTGGGCGGATAGCCTGGTTGTAACGTATACTCGGCGCGACCGCCCAGCGGTTCAATAATCTTACACGCCCGTTCCAATTCGTCCAGTAAGGTTTTACGCCCTTCTTCGCTAAAGGCCCGAATCGTGCCCGTCATGGTGACGGTGTCGGGGATCACATTGCTGACCGTGCCGCCATGGATCGTACCGATGGTGATCACCCCTGGATCAAGCGGGTTGAGCCGGCGGCTGACCACTTGTTGGATGGCATTGATCACATGGGTGGAGAGGGCAATCGGATCAATCGTCGTGTGCGGCCGCGCGGCATGACCACCCGAACCGTGAATGATCAGCTCGAAGGTGTCGGCGGAAGCCATCATCGGGCCGGAACGGGTGGCTACGGTGCCGGCGGGGTGAAAGGGATCAACATGCAGCCCAAAGACCGCGTCCAACCCGGCCAGCACACCTTCCTCGACCATGCGCATGCCGCCCGATTTGCCCTCGGCATCTTGGGCTTCTTCGCTGGGCTGGAAGAGCAGACGAATGGTGCCGGGCAGCCGCCCCTCGTCGGCCAACCCTTTCAGGATCGTCGCCGCGCCCAGCAGCATGGCGGTGTGGGCATCGTGACCACAGGCGTGCATAATCCCAGGGCGGGCGCTGTCAAAGTCAGTGCCGTTGATCTCGGTAATTGGCAAGGCATCCATATCGGCGCGCAGACCGACGGTTGGCCCGGCGTTGCCCCGGATATGGCCAACCACCCCGGTCTTGGCGACTTCGGTCTCGGTTTCAATACCGAGGCCGGTCAGCGTGGCATTGACCAGGCCGGCGGTGTGATGTTCGGTAAAGGTAAGTTCGGGGTGGCGATGGATCGTGCGCCGCCAGGTGCGGATGCGTTCGTGGATCGCTTTGGCCCGTTCCATTAATTCTTGGCTGGTGACTGGTGCGGTGGACATGATCTGTGGATGCCTTTCGCTTTAGGTAACTACTAACCCCCTCCTAACCTCCCCTGGTAAGGGGCGGAACGGTCTCGGGGTCAACTGTTCCCCCCCTTAGCAGGGGAGCGCGCCTAGAAGGCAACCGCCCCTGCTAAGGGAGGGATGGCTTGGTAGTTACGATAAAATTATAAATGTTTACTGAGAAACTGAATGCTGCCACTGGCCAATGCTTCAGGGCTAGCGGCCAACGGTCGCCAAACACAGGTCGCGCCGGCCAATTCGGGAATCGTATGGCCAAAGGATTCGACGACAATTTGCCCTTGATAATTGATATCGCGCAGCGCCCCAAAGACCGAAGGCCAGGCAACTTGCCCACTGCCCACCGTGCCCCGATCATTTTCGCTGGCATGAAAATGTTTGAGGTGGCGACCGGCGTGGCGAATCGCCGCTGCGGTTGATTTCTCTTCAATGTGCATATGGAAAGTGTCGAGCAGCAGCCCAACGGCTGGGCTATCAACTTCCGCAACCAGCCGCACGCCATCGGCTACCGTGTTGACAATAAAGGTTTCAAAACGATTGAGCGGTTCCAATGCCAGGGTAATCCCGGCTGCCGCGGCAAATGCTCCCACCGCCCGCAGCCCCAGCACACAGGAATCCCATTCGGCCTGGGTATACCCCCGCCCGCGGCGCTCACCAACCGGCGCGGCCAGCGGTCCACAGATGAGCGATGCACCGACTTGGGCGGCGACTTCGATGATGCTTTCTAAATAGCTGACGCCGGCTGCCCGGCACGCCTCATCAATCAGGTTGACTCCCGCCGGTAACGCTGTACTGAGCGTGCAGGCCAAACCATGCGTTGCTAACGCTTGCCGCACCGCCGCAATGTCAAGATCATCAGCCCCAAAGACGGGTAACTCAACCGTAGCATACCCCAATTCCTTGATCTGGGGCAGTAAGGCTAGTTCCGCCGCGCCCACTGCGCCATTCCAGACCATCAGATTGATGCCAAAGCGCGCCATAGCAACCTTCTTTTCTTGTGACCCTAAGCGTTGTATAATCGATCTCTTGCTGGTTTTCCATTAATGATTAATTTTGCTAATGGTATCACAGATCGCGTGGAGACGACGAAATGGTGACACTTCAACAAAAACCGCATCTCCGCCTGGGTGAACTGCGCTTGCTCTGGGAATTGGTGCGCCGCTCCTTTCAGCGTCAACTCACCTATCGCACCGCAACCTTGGCGGGCTTGGCGACCAATTTTTTCTTTGGGCTGCTACGGGTCGCCGTCATGGTAGCGCTGTATGGCGCGCGCACGGAGGTGGCGGGGATGGATCTCGCCGACGCGATTACCTACACCGGTTTGGCGCAAGCCGTCATCACCTATCTGAGCATCTTTGGTTGGTATGATTTGATGCGCTCGGTGAGCAGTGGTGAAGTGGCCGCCGATCTGCTGCGGCCCCTGAGCTATTTTCGCTACTGGTTGGCACTGGATTTGGGGCGGGCTGTCACCGCCTTCCTCCTGCGCGGGGTGACGATTATGCTCTTCTACGCGCTGGTCTTTGACATTACCGTGCCCCATGGTTTTGTCCAATGGGGGGCGCTGCTCGTCACCCTGCTCTTGAGCTGGCTCCTAAGTTTTGCCTGGCGCTTTCTGGTCAACCTGACGGCCTTTTGGACCCCCAACGCGATCGGCGTGGGGCGCTTTGCCTTTGGCATTGCCTGGGTACTCTCCGGCTTTTTTATGCCGCTGCGCTTTTTTCCCGACTGGTTTCAGACCCTTTGTCATCTCACCCCTTTTCCCTCCATGGTCAATACCACGATTGAAATTTATCTCGGCTTGTTGACTGGTGGGGCCTTAGTCTGGGCGCTGGCCGTACAACTGTTTTGGATCGTTGTGTTGATCGTCATCTGTCAACTGACCCTGCGCGCTGGGGTCCGCAAATTAGTTATTCAAGGTGGATGATGCGTAACCTTAAATTTAACCTTGCCGTCTACAGCCGCCTGATCAATATTCAGCTGCGTTCACAGTTGCAATACCGCATGGCATTCCTGTTAGATGTCCTCTCGTCGGGGATTACGCTCTTTCTCTTTTTTGCCTCGATTGCCTTTGTGCTGCAGCGCTTTGGCAACCTGGGCGGCTGGACGCTGGGCGAAATCGCCTTTCTGTGGGGCACGGTCGAATTTGCCTTTGGGTTAATGGATATGATCTTCAGCGGGTTTGACCCGGCCAGTTTTGGTAAACAGGTGCGTCAGGGCCTTTTTGATCAAATGCTGCTGCGTCCGGTCAACCCGACGATCCAGGTCTTTGGCAGCGAATTTTTGCTGCGCCGGCTGGGGCGCATTGCCCAAGGGGCGATCATTCTGGCCATCGCGATCAGCCTGGCCGAGATTGCGTGGAGTCCCTTCAAAGTCTTTTACCTGGGGTTAGTGATCATAGGGTTGGTCTGCTTCTTTGGGGGCCTCTTTATCATCGGTTCGACGATCTCTTTCTGGACGGTTGATTCGATCGAGGCGATGAATATTCTCACCTATGGCGGCAGCGAGATGATGGCCTACCCCATGCACATTTATCCCGACTGGCTGCGTCGCACCTTTACTTATCTGGTGCCGGCGATCTTTCTCAACTACTACCCCGCGCTCTACTTTTTAGACAAAACCGACCCGCTCGGTCTGCCCCCGATCTTTTCTTTCATTGCCCCCTTGGTTGGGGGCGGTGTGCTCTGGCTCGCGCTCACCTTCTGGCGCTTCGGGATTCGCCACTATCAGAGTACCGGCACGTAGGGGGGCGTCCCAGGAAAGGGGTAAGTCGTAATACGTCCCCGGCATAGGCGAAGAATTGGTTCGTCTGCGTACCGTTTCCCCGCCTGTGCCGGGGACGTTTACCCAAAATTGGGACGCACCTGGCACATAACCTTGGCTTCAAAATTAACCGCTGCTATGATAAGATAGCCCAAACAGTGGTCGGTGGACATTGGCGGTTGCCCACTGGGCGCATCCATCCTTATTCCTCAGTAGAAAGGTTACATTCTTATGGATAAATTGCGTGCAGTCATCATCGGCACCGGCGGCATTGCACAGTCACATGTGAAGGCGCTGCGCCAGGCCAGTGCCGATGTGGATCTGGTGGCGGGGATGGATATTGATGCCGACCGCGCCTCAGCCTTTTGTGAAACGCACGAAATCGGGCGCGCCTACAGTGATCTTGATCAGCTCTTACAGCGCGAACAGCCGCAACTGGTCCACATTGCCACCCCACCCGGCACCCACTGTGATCTGATCATCGCGGCGTTGGAGGCGGGTGCGTGGGTTCTCTGTGAAAAACCCCTGTGCGCATCGTTGGCCGAGATGGATCGGATTGAGGCAGCCGAGGCGCGGACTGGCAACTATTGCAGCAGCGTCTTTCAATGGCGCTTTGGCTCAGGTGGTCAACACCTGAAAGGGCTGATCGACAGCGGCGCGCTGGGTAAACCAATGGTCTGTGTTAACCTGACCACCTGGTTCCGCACCCATGAATATTACGCCGTGCCCTGGCGTGGCAAGTGGGCGACCGAGTTGGGCGGCTGTACGATGGGCCACGGCATTCACAGCATGGACTTTATGCTCCATCAGCTGGGCGACTGGGCGGAGGTACGGGCGATGATGGGCACGCTGGACCGCAACATCGAGGTGGAAGATGTCTCAATGGCGACCGTCCGTTTTGCCAACGGGGCGATGGCCAGCATTACCAACAGTGTGCTTTCCCCGCGCGAAGTCTCCTACCTGCGTTTTGACTTTCAGCAGGCAACGGTGGAATTGACCCATCTCTACAGCTACAACAACGACGATTGGCGCTATACGGCCGCCCCCGGTGTCGCCGCAGAAGAACTCGCTGCTTGGCAACAACTCCCGCCCAACGTTCCTTCTTCCCACGGTGCGCAATTACAAGCCATGTTGGCCAGCCGCGCCCGCAATGAACGACCACCCGTCAGCGGCCCCGATGTACGCCCCACCATCGAATTTCTCGCCAGCCTCTACAAGTCGGCAATTACGGGACAACCAGTGGCGCGCTGCTCGATCACCCCCGCCGATCCCTTCTATCATGCCATGAACGGACAGGGGTGAAACGTGATGCGTAAAACGTAAAACGTAATGTGTGAGTCAGGCCCCCGCGCTTGTTCTCGAAGTCGCTTGGCGTGTAGTCACTGCCGTGCGCTTAACATAATACGACAACGAGACAATTTACCCATCACGTTTTACGTTTTACGTTTTACGTTTTACGTTTTACGTTTTACGTTTTACGTTTTACGTTTTACGTTTTACGTTTCACGCCTCACACATCACTTTAATCTTAAGACTATCTTGGAGTGTTCAATGACCAATTTACTCTGGCAACGGCTCACCACTCAGCTTGAAGCCAAGGTGGCGGCTTTCCCTGGGATTGCCGGCATTGCCCTGAAGGAACCGGGGACCGGACTGGCCTTGGCGATCAATGGCGCGGAAGTTTTCCCCACGGCCTCTACCATTAAGATCCATGTGTTGACCCAACTGTTGCGCCGTGCTGAGTTGGGCGAGATTGATCTGCAAGAACGCATTACCATTCCTGCGACTGACCAAGTTTTGGGCAGCGGTGTGCTTGCCTACCTAACGGGGGCGGTGGAACTTTCGTTGCTCGATATCGCTACGCTGATGATCATCGCCTCGGATAACACGGCGACCAATCTTTGTATTGAACGGGCGGGGATTGCAGAAACTAATCGGATCTTACAGACGTTGGGATTGGTAGAAACCCAACTGCGGCGCAAGATGATGGATAACATTGCCGCGGTGCGCGATCAGGAAAATGTTTCGACCCCGGCCGAATTGGTTGCCATGTTGGAACTGCTCCACAACGGGCAACCGTCCGCCTGGGTTGCGCAAGAGACGCTGGCGATTCTCAAAAAGCCTAATCATGGTTTTATCGACCGTGGCGTGCCTGCCGATCTCGTCGTTGCCAACAAGCCTGGTTGGGTTGACAGCGCCATGTGTGATGCCGCGCTGGTCTACCTGCCACGGCGGCCTTACCTGCTGGCGGTCATGACCAAACATGCCCTGTGTAATGCGGTCACCCAGGAGCACTTTATCATTGACATTGCCGAAACGGTCCATGCGACCATGCGTTCGCTTGATCTCAGCAATCGCTACGGTCGGACGGTTTATCCGTGAGCGCATTAATAATTAATCGTTAATGTGTGTTTGCCGCAAGGGATTTATGCCTGTGACTGTCGCAAAAACTTCGCACAATCGCGTACCAACGTCGCGGGTGTGGCGTGCATTGCATTATTTGCCGCTGCCACTGCCGACCTATGCGATCTGTGCGTTGCTCTTGTTCGGGGTAATGATAATGCTCAGTGCGGCTGATGTGGATGACTTACTACGTTGGGTCGAGCCGGCAACACCACTGTTGGCGCAGGAACCGGCCAGTAATGTGATCGACTACACTGAAGATTTCCGCGGTATGGGGTATACCGACGCGCGCAAAATCGTGCGTGATGAGCAGGGCAATCTTTACGTGGCCTATCGCAAAAAAATGGACAGTGTCTATCACATTTTTGTGGCCAAATCCACTGATAATGGGGCCAACTGGAGGGTACTCAACAATGATCAGCCGATCGAAGATGTCGGCCCTTTTACCCAACGGGTGCCGGCGCTGGCCATCGACGGCGATAATCGACTGCATCTGGTCTGGTATGGCAATGACGCCCAACATGGGGACAATGACCGCCAGATCAAATATGCCCGTTCACTTCCCGGTGGAGAGGGCTGGACACAGTGGGAGCAGGGTGCCTTCTGGCGTAGCCTGGGCGAGGTCGCGGGCTATACAGCGGATGAAGATCTCTGGCAGGAACATCCGGCGCTCTATGTCAACGGCGCCAATGTTTATGTGGTTTGGGAAGGGCTCGATGCGAGTCACCCCAACGGGCAGATTAAATTTGTGCGTTCGACTGATGGGGGGACGCACTGGACGGCGTGGCGTAATATCGCGCCCCTGCCCAAACTGCGCTTCAGCCGTCCCACGCTCATGGTTAGTTATGTGGGCGAGCAGCGCTATCTCTTTGTGGCTGCCTATGCCAAAGTGGGGCGTGGTGTCGCCCAAATTTACTGGAGTCGCTCCGCCGATAATGGCGAGCAATGGCGCACCTGGCAGACGGTGGCTCCGGGCACGACTGATCAACGCCACGTTTCGCTGGCGCGCGATAGCACCAACCGTCTTTATCTGGTCTGGCGCGAGCTGACGGCCCCAGCCGAAAGCTCGCTGCGCTACCGCGTCTATGACCCCGCCTTACACGCTGGGCGCGGGGCTTGGGTGGCCCTGCCGGCAACGATTGCCGCGGTGCCGGGCCATTGTCTGCTCTTCCCCAGCATCGCGTTGACAGCCGGTGATCGCGTCTGGGTCAGTTGGACCCAAAGCCACAGCTCTTGTGCCAGCTTACCCAATGAAGATCTGTTGGATGGCCAGATCTGGCTCATGGATAAGCCGCATGGCGCCCCTTGGGGTAAACCAGTGGCCATCACTGCGCCGGTTGCCAGTGGCGGGGCGAATGGTTTTGGGAGCTTACGCCGCGAAAATCATCCGGCCACCCGCAGCGATTACCTTGATCTGATTTGGCTTGATCTCAGCAATCTGGCCATGAATGCCAACGGCCAACCGAATTGTAACCAAGCGGGTTGCGCCTTGCGCCATCTTACCTTCAGTTTGCCGACCGCGCCGACGCTAGCTGATCAAATCGGCTTTCCCTTTGTACGCCGCTAGCTGAACCTGCAATGTCCCCGTTTACTACGGTGTAAAATCTTCGTTTCCCGTCAGGCCAGTGAGGAAGGCGGCCAGCAGATCGGCGGACTGGTCAATATCCTTCAGCGCAATCGTCTCGACGCGACTGTGCATATAGCGGTTGGGAATGCTGATCAGCCCGGTGACCACGCCGGCACGCACCAGTTGGATCGCGTTGGCGTCCGTGCCGGTGCCGCGGTTGTGGGCGACGATTTGATGGGGCATCTCTGCTGCCAGTGCCGTCTCAACCAGGCGATCAAAGAGATGCGGGTTAACATTGGGGCCGCGTTCGATCACGGGGCCGCCGCCAAGTTTGACATCGCCTTCCTGCCGTTTGTCGATGGTGGGGCAATCGGTGGCATGGGTGACATCGACGGCAATGCCGATCAGTGGGTCAACGCCAAAGGTGCTGGTCTGCGCGCCACGCAGCCCAATCTCCTCCTGGACAGTCGAGACGGCATAGACCGCGACATTGAGCGAGCCGGCGCGCCGCAGCGCTTCGATCACCACCCAGACGCCGGTGATATTATCCATGCCCGGCGCGTTGGCCAGCCCATTGCGCATCTCCTGATAGCCCAACTCAAAGGTGACCGGGTCACCAATCCGCACCACACTGGCCGCATCCGCCTTGTCGGTGGCCCCGATATCGATCCACATTTCTTCCAGTTTAACGACCTTGCCGCGCTCATCACTGTTGAGCAGGTGAATTGGCTTGCGGGCAATCACCCCGGCGACCGGGCCACTTTTGGTCCAGATCGTCATCCGTTGACCGATCAACTGTTGGGGATCCCAGCCGCCAACCGGCAGGGTGTAGATAAAGCCGTTGTCGTCAATATAGGTCACCACCAGGCCGATCTGGTCACAGTGGCCGGCGAGCAGCACCCGGGTGGGGGCGGCGATATTGCGCCCCACGATCACATTGCCGTGGACATCGGTCTTAACCTCATCGGCAAACTCTTTGACATACTCACGGACGACGGCCTGTACTGGTTGCTCATAGCCGGCTGGGCTGGGGGCGAGTAACAGTGTCTTTAAGAACTCATGCGCTTTGGATTCCATGGGGATTACCTTTTGGTTATGATAAAAACTAGATTTGCTTCGCGAAATAAAGTGATAAGGATGATTGTACACTACAGAGCGAGATTATTGCTACTGGCTTTTCCTGTCATACTGTAAACGATAGTTAATTGTGCCAGGGCTACCCCTGCGCAAGCAGATTGACAACAACTACGAATCAATCGATAATTGGGATAAGTATCCTTCCCCAAGATCAAGGTCAGAAGCAGCTGGCGCACCGCCGCCGCTTTGTGATCACCTAATTACCCACTCAACTGGAGGAACCAACTTGTGAAAATTACCGACATTACCGTGCAATCCTTTCGCTATCTCTCCAACACCGTACGCGACTCAGAGGGACATGGCCACCCCGGTCCTGAACATGAAGCGTACCAGACCATGTTGACCATTCATACGGACGAGGGGGTCAATGGTTATGCCTTTGGTCCCATGCCTAAAGGCACGCTGGAAAGTTCGATTAAACCACTGGTAATCGGCCAGGATCCCCACTACCGCGAGAAGATCTGGCACGCAATCAAGGAGCGGCAGCGCCTGAACCTGGCCACGCTCAGCGATAAGTATATGACGACCGTCGATCTGGCGCTCTGGGATCTAGCGGGTCGTGCAGTAGGGCTGCCGGTCCACAAGTTGATCGGTGCCACACGCGACAAAGTCCCCGCCTATGCCAGCACCATGTGTGGCGATGATCTGGAAAATGGCTTGGCTACTCCCGAAGATTACGCCCGCTTTGCCGAATGGTGTGTCAAGGAGCGCGGCTATCCCTCCTTCAAACTGCATACCTGGCAGCCGCCCTACGACGGCGCACCGAGCGTTAAGCGCGATCTCCAAGCCTGTGCTGCCGTGCGCGAAGCCGTCGGTCCCGATGTGCCGTTGATGCTCGATCCCTTCCACTACTACAGCCGCGAAGAGGCGCTCCAACTAGCCAAGGGGCTGGAAAAGCTTGACTACTACTGGATGGAAGAGCCGATGGATGAACATAGCATGTCCTCCTATGTCTGGCTCTGTGATAATACGTCGCTGCCCATCTGTGGCCCAGAGACCGCCGAAGGCAAAATGTATACGCGTGCCGAGTGGATCAAAGCCGGGGCCTGTGATCTCGTGCGCGGTGGCGTCGGTGACCTGGGCGGGATCACACCGCTCCTCAAGGTCGCGCACCTGGCTGAATCCTTTGGGATGCGCATGGAAGTCCACGGTGGTGGCCCCGGCAACCTGCATGTGCTCTGTGCCATGGGGTTCCCTGGCGAATTTTACGAGCGCGGGCTGCTCCATCCCTTTGTCAATTGGGAGCAACCCAAAGCCTGGCTCCACAAACTCGATGACCCGATGGACGAGCAAGGCTTTGTCCACGTCTCCCAAGATCCGGGGCTGGGCCAGGCAATTAATTTCGACTATATTGCGGAAAATGTGGTGGAGCGTTGGTAGATAAGTAAATCGGTACATCGGTAGATAAGTATATAAGTAGTCTACCGATGTACCGATGTACCGATCTACCGATTTATCCCCCCCTAAACGAGGCAAGTCCAGTGAACAAATTTGGCGTAAAATCTGCCTATGGTGATCTGAAATCTGTCTTGATGCATCGCCCAGGGCTGGAGTTGGCGATGGTCAAGCCGCACAACCTGGCCGAGTTCAATTTTGACGCGCCGGTCGAAGTTGAGCCGTTTCTGGCTGATTATGATCTGATGCTGGGTCTGTTGCAGGCGCACGGCGTCGAGACGATCATGTTGACTGATGTTTTACGGGATGATGCCGACGCCATTGGTTTTATCAACCGTCGCCCCAATATGACCTATACACGCGATCTGGCGGCTGTTTTTAGGGGTGGCGCGGTGCTCATGGGGCCACATCTCAAGGGGCGTTGGGGTGACCAGCGCATGGTGGGGCGGGCGTTCAAACAACTGGGGATTCCGATCCTGGGTGCGGTGGAGCAACCTGGCTTTCTTGAAGGGGGTGGCGTGACCATGATCGGCGAGGATACCGCGGTGGCTTCACTCTGTGACCGCGCCAACGAAGTGGGGACGCGCATGTTGCGCGACGCGATCCTGGGCACGCAGGTCAAATATTTCCTAGAAGTGCCACTGCCCTTTGGTGAGATCCACATTGATGGGGCCTTCATGCTGCTTGATGCCGATCTTTGCCTGATCAGCCGGCCGATCTTCGAGACTTTCCCCTGTATGCTTTACGAAGCTGGGCGCAGTGAGCCGCGCCATGTGATGTTTATGGAGTTTCTGGAGGAACGGGGTGTACGCATGATCCCGATCACCGACCAGGAGCGTATCGAAGGGCATCTCAACGTAGTGGTGACGCAGCGCGGTAAACGAGCGGTCGGCTTTGCCAGTGCCCAGCGGATTAAGACAGAAATGGCAACCTATGGCTGGCAGCTTGAAACCTTTCCTTCAGATGTGCTCTTTCTGGGCAATGGTGGTGCCCATTGTATGACGTGCCCATTAGCGACCACCTAAACCGGCAATGATGCCGTTATTTCACAGCAAAGGAGAATCTCACATGATCGACACGCGCGTTGTCTATCTTGAACCCGACAAACTGACCATTAAAACCATCACCCTGCCCCCGCTGAAGCCCAATCAAGTGCTGATCAAAAGCCACCAGGCTTCGGTCTGTGGCTCGGAACGTTATTTTTATCGCGGGATCAACGTGCGCCCGGAAGATGAGGCCAAAGGTGGTTCCGAGGTGCAACTGGGCGATCACAACCAGGAACATGCCCATGCCTACCCCATGGGACCGCTGGGTCACGAAGGCGGCGGCACAATCATCGAAGTCGGCAGCGGGGTGACGGAGTACATCGGTGGTGGCAAAGTTAAGGTCGGCGACCGCGTCGGCAGCCTGATCTACCCGACTTATAGCGACTATTGGGCGACCGATATTCTGCATGTGCAGCCGATTCCCGATGGGGTTTCCATGGAAGTCGGCTGTCTTTACGAGCCGTTGGGCTGTGCGGTCTGGGCGGCGTTGCATGCTGGTTTTAAATTGGGCGATATTGTGGCAGTCAATGGGGTTGGTTTTGCCGGCAACATTATGTTACAAGGGGCGATCAAATCCGGCGCGTCCCAGGTCATTGCGATCGATGTGGTGCCGGCCAAACTGGAAGTCGCCAAAAAGCTGGGCGCAACCCACATCATCAACGCCAACGAAACCGATCCCGTCGCGGCGGTTAATGAGATCACCAAAGGCGAAGGGGTTGATGTCGCGGTCGAGGCGATTGGGGGCAACGGCGTTGGGCTGGTGCAAGCGCTGGGCATGGTCGGCCACAATGGGACCCTGGCCCTCTACGGTGACAACTACGCACCAATCAAAGAGTTCTGCTTCCACCGCTTCCACGAGGATGGGCTCGACGTGCGCAACCTCAACGCCGTCCACTACACCAAGCTGCGCTCCATCGAACATATGCGTGAGGCCTACCGCGTTGTGCAAAGGGGCGTTTTTAACCTGGATATCATCTTTGAAAATTCGGTCAGCTACCGGCTGGACGAGTTGCCGCAGGTCTTCGCACGCGAGACACAGCAGATCGAGCAGCAGGGGTCGTTGAAGACGATCATTGTGCCATAGACTAGTGTTTTGGCAAATAAGTCATGATAGGCGTTAGTCACGGAGTGACGGCTGAGGGTAGCCGAGGGTTTTAACCCTCGGGTCAAGACGCCAGCCTTGAAAGGCTGGCCTACCATCAGCCGCCACTCCATGGCTTCACCTATCAGAATTTAGTTTACAAAACACTAGTGTTCTGTGAAATAAGTCTTGATAAGGAATCAAACCCCTCCCTAACCCTCCCCAGCTTGGGGAGGGAACCGTCACCTCGCCGGTGAGGTCACGGCTCCTCCCCCAGCCTGGGGGAGGTCGGGAGGGGGTAGAATTTATCTATCATAATTTAGTTTACAAAACACTAGTGTTGGCAAGTCTTGAACGATTACAAGCAAGGTCACACTGTCATTCCGAACCGGCTTTTTGGTGAGGAATCTCAATCTGGGCAAGCGGAGATTCCTCGGCGATAAAGCTTGGCCTAGAAACTCGGACTGAGTTTCTAGGCCAAGCTGATGTTGCCTTGGCAACATCGGTAACTCGGAATGATAGTTCCTCAGTGTCGCGGCGGTATCGTCCCTACGGGACAAGCGCTCTATTTAACTTTATCCATTACTCTTTATAAAAGAACTGTTCGCCACTGTTGTTGGCCCCAATCGCCTGCCCACCGGATGGGACGTTCCCCAACTTGGCGTTGGTCACCAGCGCATAACGCACTTGTTCGGCGATATTAAAGACATAGATATTATCGTAGTGGATCTGGTAAAGTTCGTCGGCCAGTGCTTTGTCTTCCGCGGAGGCCGGTGCGGCGGCGATGCGACCCTCATGCAACTCGAAGATGCGCTTGACCTCAGCTGGCGGCTCTTCCCCTTCTGCCCCATTGCTGCGATACCAGGTCTCCCATAGGCGACCCCAACGGCCGGTAGGCGTGTAGTCAGTCCACGTGCCATTGCGCCACATGGGCTGGACGGACCAGATCACTGTGGCCTGCGCTTCATTGGCATCAATGCGCTGGCCATCCAACGACGAGTCAACCAGTTTAAAGGTGGTGTTGATCCCGATCTGCTTAAAGTGTTCAACCAGCAATTCGGAGACAACGGGCACATCTGGCGCATAGCTGGCCGTTTCGATTGGCAGGACAAAGGGGCTGCCATCGGGCGCTAAGCGGAAGCCCTCCGCATCACGCTGATCCATCCCCATCTCATCGAGTAACCCATTGGCTTTGTCCAGATCATATTCAGCGGGCACCAGTGCGGGCATGGCGGCCTGCTCGAAATAGACGCTATCAATGATCTCCTGGCGATCGATCGCCATATTGAGCGCTTGGCGGAAGCGCAGATCGCCGGTCACCGCGCGCCAGACTGGATCGTCAAAGGTCAAGTTCAAGAACAAGGCTGTGGGATCGACATGGTTGTCCAACAAGCGGACGGTAAAGCCGGCGGCGGCTTCGTTCTCTTTGTAGAGCGGCAACTTCACCAGCGCCGTATCCTCGCGCAGCAGATCGACATCCCCAGTCAACACTTTGAGGTTGACGCCATCCGAGTCGCCGGCCAATGCCGAAAGCACTTTGTCGATGTAAGGCAGTTGTTTGCCCTCGGTATCAACCTTGAAGTAGTAGGGGTTGCGCACAAAGGTGAGCACCCCTTCGCCTTCGGCGGCGGCGGAGACCCACGGGTAGAGCGCCGGCATGCCGATGCAGCGGGTGCGCGTCAAGTCCCAGTTTTGGCAGTTCTTAGTGCTAAAGAGCTGCCACCATTCCTCCGTCAAACCGGCCTCTTCAAGCAGCGGCTGCAACTCCTCCGCTGTGGCGTAATCGGCATGGAATTGTTTCAGATAGTGGGCGGGTTGCATCAGGTCGGTATAACCTTGCCAGCCCTTGATCGTCAACTCGCGCAGGAAGCCGCCATAGGGTTCGGCAAAGCTGATGCTAAAGGTGAAGTCGTCGATAATCTCTAGCGTCATCGGCTCGCCATCGGGTTTGCCGGCGGCGCGGAACTTGGGTGGGAAACTGGGGGTGAGTTGTTCGTTCTGATAGATATCTTCAACGACAAAACGCACATCTTCGGTCGTCACCGGTGTGCCATCCGACCATTTCAACCCTTCGCGCAGGTGAAAGGTAAACTCGGTGTTGTCGTCGTTGACTTCAAAGGCTTTGACAATATTGGGGCGAATCCCGTCGACCCCGATCCCTGGTGCCATCAACAGATGTTCGTTGAGCATGATAAAGATGTCGGGATTCCAGTCGGCGTCGCCGTGGGCCATGTGCAAGGTGCCGCCATAGAGGCCTGGCGTCCAGTCGGGCAGATCCGCTTCGGGCACAATTACCCCTGGCCCAACGATAAAGGGTTCCTGGGGCAGGCGCTCTTCCAGCGGCGGCAGTTGCCCAGCCGCCACCAGTTCGGCCAACATGGGGGCTTCTTTGGCGCTATCCGCGGCGGGTGCGGGTGCCGCGGCGGCTTCTTCTTGGGCTGCCGGTGCCGCAGCCGGTTCACCAGGCGCGGCAACCTGACCACAGGCCGCAATCAGCATGGCCAGCAGTAGCAGTAAGGGAGCAATTCCACGTCTCTTCATCTCTAAACCTCCTGTATTTGAACTACTTTGGTAAGTAATAGGGAGCGTTGTGAATGTGCGTTGACAAAATACAGTGCAGCACTAGCAACGCCAGGTGATGCCAGTGGTGTTGTCAGCGTTAGAACCGATAGGTAATTGGGTGGGTGGCTGATCGGGTTGCAAGTAAAGTTACAATAGCATGAAGCCGACGGTGTGTCAAATGGCCTTTTTTAGACAGATGTGAAGGCGTTGATTATTCTGTAGATTATGATATGATGATTGTATCTGTTCCTGTTGTGAAGCAGGCGTTTGAAAGGAGATAAAAATAAATGTTACTTAGTGAGATTATCGAAGATATTCATGCATTGACCCATGATGTTGAGGTGTATGAACGCAAATATGGTGTGTTGTCTGATACGTTCTACGAAATTTATGTAAGTGGTGAGGAACCAGAAGATGATGCTTGGGTTCTTGATTGGGCAGATTGGGCCGGTGCCTACAAAATCTTACTGCGTCTTCGTAACCAATATCAACAGACACAAACATGTCCCCCCTGATATCAAGCACAATCGCATCCCGGCTCTACAAATGAGTTTCGACAAACCCAATCTTCCTGTGTTAATTGATGAAATCGAAGCACTGATGCAGAAAGCAGTTGAATAAATGAGTTCACCAAACGCCATCGTTGCCTATCTCGCTGCCGCTCAAACGATTCTCGAACGCATTCGCACGACCCAACTCGACAACATCGACGCCGCCGCGACGATCTGTGCCCACTCCATTGCCAATGATACCCTGGTTCACCTCTTTGGCACCGGCCACTCGCGCATGTTTGTCGAAGAGATGTTCCCGCGTCATGGTAGCTTTCCCGGTTTCCACAGTATGGTCGAACTCTCGCTCACCTTTCATAACCAGGTGGTTGGCTCCAATGGCCAGCGCCAGGCGATGTTTTTAGAGAAGGTCGAGGGGTTGGGCAAGACCATTATGCGCAACTTTGTAATGGCACCTCCTGACAGTATGATTATTTTCTCAAATAGTGGTGTTAATGAAGTGGTGGTTGAGGTGGCCTTAGAGGCAAAGGCGCGCAATTTGCCCCTGATCGCCGTCGTCTCATTGGACCATTGTCTGGCCTCCAAGCCACGCCATTCCTCGGGTAAGCGGCTGCCCGATCTGGCCGATGTGACGATTGACACCTGTACGCCGGCCGGTGATGCCATGGTGACAATCGACGGCTTAGCGGATGCGGTGGGACCGGGGTCAACGATTGGTGCCGCCGCGGTGACGAATGCGCTTAAGTGCAGCATTGCCGAAAAGTTGACGGCCTTGGGCAAACCGCCGCTGGTCCTGAGCAGTAGCTATTTTCTGGGTTCTGCGGCCGCCGCGGAACGGTTTGATGCCTGCTATGACGACTACCGTGCCCGTGTGAAGCGAGTTTATGGATAACCTAAATCATGCCCGACGTCCGCTCCTACCAACAACAGCTCCTGGCTGAAGCGCGCCGCATGAGTGCGGCGGAAAATCGCACGCTCTCCGCAGCAGTGGAAGATGCCTTTCTCGCGACCCCGCGCCATCGTTTTGTGACGCGCTACCGGACTTGGGAGAACAGCGACTGGCAGACCGTCACCCGCCAGAATCTGGCCCACCATCTCCCTACGCTGTACAGCAACAACGCGATTGCCCTCTATGGCGCTGATGATGGCAGCACCCCGTCGACGATCTCGCAACCCAGCCTGGTGTTGTACATGTTGGATCTGTTGCAACTGGCACCAAGGCAGCGTGTCTTTGAGTTGGGCGCGGGCAGCGGCTGGAACGCGGCGATGATGGGGCGTTTGGTACAGCCAGGGGGCCAGGTCTATAGCGTGGAGATCATTGCGGAGATGGCCCAGCGCGCCGCCAATCATGTTGCGGCGTTGGGCATTGACAATGTCACGATTCTGCACGGCGACGGGGGGGGCGGTTATGCGCCCGGCGCGCCCTATGATCGCGCCATCTTTACGGCTGGGGCCTATGATCTGCCGGAACACTTTTATACCCAACTCAGTGATGGGGCGTTACTCTTGTTTGTGCTCAAAACCCAGGGCAGTGGTGACACCCTTTTCCTTCTGCAGAAGACTGGTAACCACTTCGTTGCGCACGAATCCTTGCCTGTGGGCTTTGTGCCGATGACCGGCCACTATGCCATGCCTGAATTACAGAGTGAGCCACTGTCAATGCTGCCGGATTGGGCAACTTTGCAGGCGCAAGAGGTGGCACGCCGCCCCTTTTGGTGGGGGGGGTATGGTTCTCATCTGCTCTGGCGCACCCAGGGGATCCGCTCGTTTCTATCGATTGTTGAACCCTGGTTTCGCATCTTTCGGGCCGAAGCCCCATCACCAACGGCGGGGAAAAATCCAGAGGAAGTAGCGGAGACCGAAGAATTCTTTGGCCTGTGGGACAAAGCGACCAATGCACTGGTGATTGCCCGCCATGATGAGCTGATCACCTATGGCAACCTGGCCGCCCAAGATCGCCTGCTGGCCTGGTTGCGCCGCTGGATCGAGTGGGGCATGCCGGCGGCCGCGGCCTTTGCCTTGCGTATCTACCCTGCCCATCTGCCCATTCAACCCGCTGATAACGAGTGGATCGTCAAGCGCACCCATTCACAGTTCCTCTGGCGGCTAAACACGCCGACTAGCTAAAGCGTTCCCTTTACTGTTGATCAGGGAGAAGGGGCAACAAATGATGGCTTTGCCGGCACTGAAGCGCAGGAAGGTCACCGACGGATTGCCGTCGACATTCCTTTTTAATGAACCCCCATTTGATGAGCCATTCGCTAACCTTATGCTCAACCGTGCATTGCAAGATGCCAGTCAATCCGCTGATCTGGGGTTGCGCCACGAAGCGCGTGCCTGGCTGTGGGTCTGTTGTCCCGATGTGGCCGATCAATTAGAACTGACCGTCTGCCGATCCATTTAGCCATCTGCTACATGGATCGGCAGACGGTCAGTTTACTTTAGTTAGGTTTGCTTCAAAAATCTATAAGCGCTAGAACGCCCGCAAATGCGCTTGCCAATCCTCTAGGGACAGGGTAAGATAAGCCCATCCCGTCACCATCTCGCAAAAAACTAATCATTTACAATTCGCTATTTTCAAACTAAGGTTATGCCAGGGTCTATAATCGCCATGAAGAACTTTCTCGTACTTGGCAGCGCCACCCTTGATCTCTTGAACCGGGGCATCGACCAGATGCCTACGGTCCGCGGGGATGAATTTACGGTGGACAGCCTTGCTTTTTGTCGCCAACCCTTGCAGATGATGCTGGGGGGTAATGGCGCAATCAGCGCGTACGTGTTGGCACGGCTCGGCGCAACCGTCAACCTGGGCAGTGCCATTGGGCAGGATGCGGCCGGCGATCTCTTGTTGGGCTGGCTAACCGGGGCTGGGGTTGACAGGGCTGGACTAATGCGCCATCCGACGGCGGCCACTTCCACCACCACCGTGATCAGCGATGAAGTGCGTAACCGGCTGGCCTTTCACCATGCCGGGGCTTCCCACCAATATGCCCCGGTCGATCTGCCTACCCCCTTACTGGGCGCCGCAACTGCTTTGCTGGTCGCCAGTTATACCCTTTTTCTGTGCTGGCGCTCGCAGGGCTTTGCCGACTTGTTAACCACAGCGAAAGTGGCCGGGGTGATCACGGCGCTCGATATTGGCCCGGCGATTGGCGAACCCGTCACCCTGGCTGAGGTCGCTTTTCTCTTGCCCCAAGTCGATTATTTTATCTGTAACGACCACGAACTCACGGTCTGTACCGGTGATGCCGCGCATGCGGCTGGTATCCAGTTGGGCATAGCGCAAGTATTGGCCGCTGGGGCTGGTTGTGTGATCATCAAGCGCGGCGCGGCCGGCGCACTGGTGCAGCGCGCCACTGATGGTGCTGCCGTCGCCGTGCCCGCTTTTGCCGTCAGTGCCCAAGGGACGGTCGGGGCTGGTGATGCCTTTAACGCTGGTTTTCTCTATGCCACGGTGCAAGGGCTGCCGGTTGACGCGGCGGTCCGCTTTGCGAATGGTGTTGCAGCATTGGTCGTTGCGTCGACCCAGGGTGCGCTGGGCGCGCCTACCTTAGCTGCCGTCGAGGAACTATTGCAGGCGCAGGATCCCCAGCGCGAGGTGCTGTGATGCCAAGTGTACAGCTCTTTACTCGCGCGGATGATTTTCTCTATATGCTCTGGCCGGCATCCCAGGATGCTCCCACCACCGCACTGGCTGCGGGCTATCACTTGCGTTACTTTGTCGAGCACGATGCGGAGGCATACTGCGCCTTGGTTAACTTGGATCGCTGGGAAGATACCGGTTGGCGCTGCCGTGAATATTCGCTGCGCGATATGGTGATCCGCGCCGTACCGCGTGGCTTCTTTGTTGTCGAAGCCACCGGCGGAGCGCTGGTGGCCACGGCAATTGCGCGCCACCGCCCCGATGCAGATACCTATAACTTTCCCGACGGCGGTGAAGTTTGTCTGGTCTATGTGCATCCCAGCCAGCGCGGGCATGGCTTGGGCAAATTTGTCACTGCCGCCGCAGTGCATCGTTTACAAGCCATTGGCTATCGCAATATTTATCTCAACGTGGCTGATGGTCGGCTGCCGGCGCTGCGTATGTATCTCACCTTGGGTTTCACCCCCCTGCTTTACAATGAAGGAGTGCTTGCCCGTTGGCAACAGATCTGCACCAACATAAACTGGCCCTTTGACGAGGGTTGGTCGCAAGCCGCCCTCCCGCCGGTGACAGCCCAAAGTGACTGGGCCACTGGTACAGCAGTGGGGCAGCTAATCCAATGATTGCACGCATTCAAGCGCAGTTACGGTACAGCGCGCAGCAGAACTATGAGGCCGTGGCGCTACCACCGTTTACCTGTTATTTCAATCCAGAGAACCCGTCACCCTGGAACAACTATGCCATCCCCGATGTGCCGATAACAGCTGAACAAACGGCAGCCTTGCCCGCGCCGTTGGCGGAACTCTGCACATATTATCAGCAACAGGAGCGGCAACCACGCTTTGAATTTATTGCTGAATATGCGCCAGGGCTAGCCGCCGCCTTGACCGCCTATGGCTTTGTCGAGGAGATGCAGACCCTCTTGATGCTCTGCACCCCAGCAAGCCAGGTGGGGTTGCCAACCATCCCTGGTTTGCGATTGGCTGTGGTGACCGCTGCTGACGGTTTAGGCGTGATCCAGGAATTGCTTACTGTGCAGCGCCGCGCCTTTGGCGAGAGCACCGCCATGCCGGCGACCCAGGCCGAAGCAGAGGCCTTTCGGCGTCGGTTTGCCACGACACAACTTTATGTCGCGCAGATCGACGGCCAGGTGGTTAGTGCCGCCTCCCTGCTGCCGCCCTACGATGGGCTGACCGAAATTGCCGGGATTGGCACCCTGGCCGAGTATCGTCGCCGCGGCATTGGGGCGGCGCTCACTGCCTATGCGGTACAACAGGCGTTTAGCCAAGGACTTGAGGGGGTTTTTCTCACCGCTGCCGATGCTGCCGCGGGGCGCGTCTATCAGCGTGTGGGTTTTTATACGGTGGGTATGGGCTTAGCCTACGTCTTGCCGGAAGGATAAAGAGAATCTGTCGCTGGTTGCCGTCGTCGGTAATTGCGCGGCGGCTGAGCTGGTCGAAGCCGGAGCTGATTACCGACGACGGCGACCAACGGCCCGGATTATCACAAAGGAGAATGTCATGGGTGCAGATTTGGAATTGTTGCGTGACCGGGCCCGTTTTATCCGAACGGAAACCGTGCGCCTGATCGAGATCGCCAAAAGTGGCCATTATACCTCGGTCTTTTCGGCGGCAGAAATTTTTGCCGTGCTCTATTACCACACGATGCGGCTTAACGCGGATCCCAAGTGGCCGGACCGCGACCGCCTGATCCTCTCCAAGGGCCATTGCGCGGTTGGCGTCTACCCAATCTTGGCGGAAAAAGGTTATTTTCCCACGGCATGGCTCGATAACTATGCGCGCCTTGGTTCGCCGCTGGGTGATCACCCCGACATGAAAAAGGTGCCGGGGATCGACTTCAGCTCTGGTTCGCTTGGCCACGGCCTCTCGATTGGGTTGGGCATGGCAATGGGGCAAAAGGCTCGCCGCGCCCAGGGCAAACCCTTGGGGCGGACTTTTGTCTTGCTGGGTGACGGTGAGCTGAATGAGGGACAGATCTGGGAAGCCGCGCAGGCGGCGCCCCATCTCAAAGTTGGCAATCTGGTGGGCATTATCGACCGCAATGGCATGGGGCTCGACGGCTTGACGGAAGAGACCATGCGCGTTGAACCGCTGGCCGACAAATGGCGTGCCTTTAATTGGCAAGTGCACGAAGTGGATGGTCACGATTTAGCCGCGCTGGTCGCGCTCTTTGATCAGCTTGACACGGACAGTGATCGGCCCCAGATGGTCATCGCCCATACGATCAAAGGCAAGGGCATCGACTGGATGGAGAACTCACGCGTCTGGCACCTGGGCTACCTTGCCGGTGAAGACGCGCAACGGGCAGTGGCTGATATTGAAGCGTATGAATGGTAAAACGTAAAACGTAAAACGTAAAACGTAATATGTCGTCTCAGCGTGACAAGGATCGTCTACGCAGCACGTTTCACGCAGCACGTTTTACGTTTCGACTTTTCGCAGGAGAGAGAAATCAATGACAACCATCGATATTCATGCCGCCGGCATTGAGATGCAGAATAAGGAATCCTGGCATCTGGGGATGTTGCGGACCCAGGCCCATTCGGCCATTGCGGCGCGGGTCTTAACTGAACTAGCTGACCGCGACGAGCGGATCTGTGTCCTCACCGCGGATTTAGGTTTTAGTAACCGCACCGTCGAATTTTCGCAGCGTCACCCCGATCGCTTCTTTAACTTGGGGATTGCCGAACAAAATATGGTCAGCGTCGCCGCCGGCCTCGCCACCACCGGCATGATCCCCTATGTGGCAACCTTTGCTTCCTTTCTCGGTTTGCTCTGCTGTGAACATATTCGCACCGACTGTGCCTACCCGAATTTGCCCGTACGTCTGCTCGGTCACCATGCCGGCATCTCGCTTGGCTACTATGGCACTTCGCACCATGCAACCGAAGATATCGGCATTATGCGTTCGATTGCCAACCTCAAGATTGTCTGCCCAGCTGATACCTATAGCCTGGAACAGGCCCTGCGCCAGACGGTCGATTTGGAAGGGCCGATCTACTTCCGCCTGGGGCGTGGCCGCGAGTCCGATGTCTACCAGGAGGGCGAAACTTGGGAATATGGCAAAGTCAACGTGCTGCGCAAAGGGGGCGACGGCGTGATCTTTGCGAATGGCATTATGGTTAGCGCCGCGCGCCAGGCCGCTGAATCGCTGGCAACCACCGGCATCAATCTGACCGTGGCCGATCTGCACACAATCCAACCCTTTGATGTGGAAGGGGTGCTTTCCTTGATTGAAGAGACGAAGACCGTTTTTGTCGCCGAAGAGCACAACACGCGCACGGGGGTGGCCACCGCCATCGCCGACGCCATTGTCGATAACGGGGTTAGTGGGGTCAAACTCGTCCGCATTGGTTTCCCGCCCGATGAATATTCCGTTATTGCCGCGCCTTATCATCTCTATCAACACTATGGCTTGGACGCGACCGGGGTGGCCGAACGGGTGCGGCAGACGCTTAAGGGGTAAGGGGAGTTGGATAGATGGTTAGTTAGTTAGTTAGTTAGTTAGTTAGTTAGTTAGTTAGTTTGTTGCTCGTGGGTCAACCAACTAACCATCTATCCCTTTATAAGGAGCTTCTTTATGGGCCGACAAAAAGGGTTGAACAAACATCAAAAGGCGGCTTTCCGGCCAGGGGAGCAGCGCACGCGGCAGCCGGAAATTGAGGCGCTATTGGTTGCGGCGACTAGCGAAGATGCAGCGGAACGCTGTTATGCTGCCCAGCAGCTTTGTCCTTGTCATGTGCGGCGACGACTTGACGCCGTCTGGCAAGCACTTTATCGGATGATGGAAGATCCCGATGTGGCGGTGCGCCGGGCCGCTTGGCACACGTTGGAAGACGGGGGACGCCCCAATGACCCAGCTTTTTTGCCGATCTTAGCGCGCACATTGGCCAACGAAACTGACGATCAAGTGCGACGCTTGGCACAACTTTTTGCCGATGAGAAACGTATACAAGAGCGTATCGAAGAAAAACGGCAGGCTGCCCCCCGCTTTGGCCTGCGTGGGCGGTGCGATTTCTGTGGTAATACGCCGGTTGCCGTACGCCAAGATTTTGAAACGCCGATCGAGGTGGTAGGCCAATTGCCACGTCATGCCCTCATCTGTGCCCGTTGTGAAGCTAGCGCCGTATAGCGCCTAGGCTTTGCACAATCGGCGTGAATTGCGTACAATGGCCTTGCCTCTGTTGCCCTCCGCTCTGTTGCCAGTCAGTCCTTTTGTTACGGAGTGTCTACGGTGTTCGTAAACAGAGTGTCGATTCACTTCATTGTGCTGAAGCGTAACACCTGCTGTTGTAACCTACGCTGTGTGTTGAGCTTCCAAGAGCGCCTACTTTAATGAGGTAATTTGCATGAGTCTGATCGAAAAAGTTGCTTTCCCCAAACGTCTATTCAGTCTGCCCCTTGCTGCCATCCTGTTGGCCCTGCTGCTTATCGGCTGTCAAATGATCCAACCGATTGAACGGCTCCCCGAGACAAACGCCACGGCTGCCATAGACGCTAGTAGTACTGACTTGACCGCCTCTGTGCCGTTGACCGAAGCGTTGCCGCCGGTTGCGCTGCGCATTGCAGAAATCAATCTGGACTTGCCCATTGAGACGATGGGCTGGGTTGTGACCGCGGCCAATGGGCAGCGCACGACGGAGTGGGTGATTCCGACCGATAGTGTCGGCTGGCATGCGAATAGTGCTGGGGCCGGTGGCGCGGGCAATACCATTCTCTCTGGCTACCAAACGGCCGGTGCCGCGGTTTTGGCCCCCCTAGCCCTGGGCGATATTGCCGTGGATCAGGAGATTGAATTGGTTGATAGCGCCGGCAATGTCTTTCGCTACCGGGTCGTAGAAGTCTCTGAGCCGCTCCCGCTGTTAGGTGCAACCGAAGCCGACAATACCCTCATGCGTTCGTACGTACAGCCTAGCGAGCTCGCGATTTTAACCCTGATGACCGGCTGGCCAGACTTTACCACCACCCACCGCATCTTTGCCGTTGCGGAATATGTGGGGCGCGCCTCTTGAATCGCGATACAACGGCTGTGCAGCGATGAAAACAGCCGTGTCCCGTTTATACGTATAGAACCTTCCATCGCTGCCAGCGCTAAGGATAGAGGATAGAATCTTTATGAATCGCTTGGGTGATACCCCCCAACCCCTTGCTTCGGTGATTGTGCCTGTCTACAACGGCGCGACGACCATTGAACGTTGCTTAAATGCACTGGCCGAGCAGACGATTGCGACTGATTGTTATGAAGTCATTGTTGTCAATGATGGTTCGATTGACCATACCTCTGCCGTAATCACCGCCTGGGCGCAAGCACATCCGCAGGTGCGCTGCCGGCTGGTTGAACAAAAAAATCAGGGTCCCGCGGCGGCCCGTAATCATGGTGCCGCTGCGGCTGATAGCGCGCTGCTCCTCTTTACTGATGCGGATTGTTCACCGCGGCCCGACTGGATCGCCGTGATGTGTGCGGCCTTTGACGACGAAAGCGTGATCGGTGCGAAGGGTGCTTATCTGACCAAGCAGCAGGCCTTGGCCCCACGTTTTGTGCAGGCCGAGTATGAGGATCGCTATGACCGCATGCGCGATCAGCCGCAGATTGATTTTATCGACACCTATTCGGCCGGCTATCGCCGTGATATTTTTCTTGCCAATGGTGGTTTTGACACCACCTTTACCACCGCTTCGGTGGAGGATCAAGAATTTAGTTTCCGGCTGGCGCAGAAGGGCTATCGCCTGATCTTTGTGCCAGAGGCCCGTGTTTATCATCTGCATGATGCTGATCTGCACGACTATGCACGGCGCAAATACTACATTGGCTACTGGAAGGCCCTGCTGGCACGCTGGCATCCAGAACGGCTGGTACAGGATAGCCACACCCCACAGGTACTGAAAGTGCAGATCCTGTTGCTGGGGGTCATGTTGGGCTTGTTGCCCTTTGCCCTTGCTGCTTTGATCTGGGCACCATTTCAGTGGCTTTGGTTACTGATTGGCGCTGTCTTTGCCACTTTTGTGTTCTCGGCATTGCCCTTTCTGCGTAAACTGGCCCGCCTTTCCTGGCCGCTGGCCGGCTATGGGCTCATAATGTTAGTCACACGTGGCTTGGCATTGGGCAGCGGTTTTGTCATGGGCACAATTCGGTTTGCGGACTACCAGGAGCAAGCCCAGCCTGATCTGCGCCAACCGGCCATTCCAGGGTGGAAGCAGGCAGTCAAACGGACGGTTGATATTGTGGGGGCGTTGGTTGGGTTATTGATCTCCTGCCCTTTGATTGTGATTGCGGCCATTGCGATTAAGTTGGATTCACCTGGCCCGATTTTCTATGCAAACACCCGCGTTGGTGAACATGGCCGGCCCTTTCGCATGGTCAAGTTACGCAGTATGGTCCAAGATGCCGAGGCGCGGTTGGGAGATCTGATTGACCTGAATGCGTTGCCGGAGCCAGTCTATAAATTGCGTGATGATCCACGCATTACACGGGTTGGTCGCTGGTTGCGCCGGACCAGCCTGGATGAAACGCCACAGTTCTATCATGTGCTCATGGGCCAAATGAGTTTGGTTGGGCCACGCCCTGAAGATGCCCAAATTGTGGCCCTTTATCAGGATCATCACCGGCGGCGGCTCGCTGTAAAACCGGGGATGACAGGCCCGATGCAGGTGAGTGGCCGTGGCGCACTCTCACTCGCAGAACGGCTCTGTCTCGAAATTGAGTATATCGACCACTATAGCTTGCGCCGCGATTTTCAAATTATGCTGCGCACCTTTCCTGTCCTTTTCCGGGGCGATGGGGCGTATTGAAGCTGATGCAAGTGTTACGTAAACGTTTTCGTTGTCATTGTCAATGTCTGCGTAACACTTATATATGGGGAGAAGATGTGATATGAAAGCTGTTGTTGTTGCCTTTACGTTGGCTCTGTTACTTTTATTACCCAAGGTAACGGCTTGGGCGGCCCCCTTACCATCGTTAATGAACCAAACAGTGCCCCCCCCTACCCCCACCGAACCCGTTGCAGAAGTGCCAACGGCAACACCCGTCCCTGACGATGACGACGATGAGCAGCCCACTGCGGTCCCAACGGCATTACCTACGGAAGGCGCACCACCGGCAACGCCGACGAGTGACAATCCTGCTGTTGTGCCCACCGCTACCACGGCACCGCCGTTGGAAGGGGTAACGGCGACTGTCAATGTGGCACGCCTTAACCTGCGTGAAGGGCCTGGCACGGGTTACCCAGCGATTGGCGTCATTACCAACGGGGAAATCGTGCGTGTGCTCGGGCGCACCGAAATTAGCGACTGGTGGCGCGTCTGCTGCCTGAACGGCACTACCACGGCCGGTTGGGTGGCTTCTCAATACCTCACCCCCAATTTCGATCTGAATCAGGCCACCGTGTTACTGCCTGTGTTGACCGATCTGGCCACCCCACCAGCGCCGACCGCCGTGCCAACGGTTGATCCTGCGGCGCTGCCTGCTCCCATGCCAGCGGCAGGCTTGCAACTTCAGATCCGCCAAGATCCGCTCTACACCTGGCAAGGCCAAGAGGTGGTGATCGTCTATCTACTGGTGAATAACAGCGAAGCGGCCGTCACGATGGTGGAATTGCGCAACGAATTGCCCCCGCAATTTAGTTTTGTGGCAGTCGAGGCCGCCGGTGATGGCGAAGTAACGACCGAAAATCTGGAAACTGGCCCAGCGATCTTTGCCATCCAATGGCCGGAATTGGCCGCCGGCGCACGGGCCGAAGTGCAGGTTCGCATCCGCATTGCGGCCGATCTGCCCGATGGGACCGTTATAGATAATTTGGCTGTCGTCACCGCCCAGGATCTAGCGGCAGTTACGTCCGGGATTAGTATCGGGATGCCCCCCACCACACTGCCCGAATTTCGCTAAATCTGCAAACGTGCTGCGTAAAATGTAATAGGACTTATGCCGTGACCTCTGGCTTGCTGCTTTGCAGCCACTTCGTGAACGACATGCTCAGCCTCCGGTAACCGCATAAGTCCTAATAAATTTACAGTTACGAATCACGTTTCATGAATCACGTTTCACGAATCACGTTTCACGAATCACGTTTCACGAATCACGTTTCACGAATCACGTTTCACGAATCACGTTTTACGTTTCACACATCACATTTGTCTCTTCTATGACACAACAACAGAAAGCCCTGTGGCTTGCGATTGGCAGCGCCACAGGGCTTACCTTTATTTTCTATTGGTGGAGTGCCGCGCCGGGGCTGACCTGGGCCCATTTTGGCGCGGATGGCGGCGAACTGCTCGCCGCTGCCGTCACCAATGGTGTCCCCCATCCCCCCGGTTATCCCCTTTACATGCTCTTGTTGCGCGCCTGGTTATGGGGCAGCGGGCTACTTTGGCCGGCGGCTGATCTGGCCTGGCGTGGCACACTCCTCAGCATGAGTTGTGCTGCGTTGAGTGTCGGCGTTACTGTGCGGGTGATGGCCCATCTGCTGGAACAAAGCGCCCTGCGCTGGTGGTGGGCTTTCCTGGTCGGGTTGGCATGGGGGCTGGCCCCCATGCCGTGGAGCCAGGCGCTGATTACCGAAGTCTATGCTCTGCATATGCTTTTTGTGGCGCTGCTGGGCTGGGCAACCGTGGTCAAGACAGCGACCCCGCGCTGGCTTGTGCCGATTATTGCCCTCGGTCTGGCCCATCATTTGACCTTTCTCCTGCTGCTGCCGGCTGTCTTCTACTATCTGATCTTTGCCCAGGCCCCGAACTGGCGCACGGTGGGCTGGCAACGGCCTTTGCGCGTGGGGGGGTGGATGGCGCTGGGCGTGGTGCTGGCGTTGCTTTTTCACCTGCGCACCTTCTTGGTGGTGGCTACAGCCGAAAGTCCCGCCCCAGTGAATTGGGGTTACCCCGATAATTGGGACGGCTTCTGGTGGCTCGTCAGTGGCGCAGCCTATCGGAGCTATCTCTTCAGTGCACCCACCGCAACCTTGTTGACACGCATTGCAGCCTGGGCCAGCACCTTGACCCGTCAACTAACGCCGGTAGGATTGGCCTTTATGTTGCTGGGGCTTTCCCAGTGGGATCGCCTGTGGCCCCACCTGCGTAACTGGAGCTTACTCTGGTTGGCACCAGTGAGTATCTACGCGATTAACTATTACACGCGTGACAGTGACATCTATCTACTCCCCGTGATCTGGTTAACGATGCTTTGGCTTGGCGTGGGGTTGGAAGCTGTCCAAAGTTGGTTGACCGCAGCCTGGCCGGCGCTGTCAACACGTTGGGCCGCGCGAACGCCCCGATCAACGCCAGTGCTGCGTAATGGCTGGGGCGGGCGACTCTTCCCAGCCTTAGTATTGGTTGGGCTAATGGGGCTGACCGCCTGGCGCTGGTCAACCATCTCGGCGCGCCATGATCTGCGCGCGCAGACTTTTTTGGCGGAGACGATAGCGGTGATCGAACCAGGCAGTATTATTATCAGCAGTGCTGATGCTGAAACCTTTGCCCTCTGGTATGGGGCGTGGGGGGGCGGCGAATTGCTGGCGCAGCATCCGGACACGGTGCTGATCAACTATGCGCTCTACCAATTTGACTGGTACCGTCGCCTGGTGCGCGAACTTTACCCTGATGTGGTGGGGCAGTGGCAGAGCGTTGAAGAGATTTTGGCTGCCAATGTTGGGCAGCATCCGATTTATTTTAGTGAGCAGTTCAGCTTTTGGCCGGCGGAAGAGATGACTCCCGTCGGCCCCATCTGGCGTTATATCGGCGCCACACCGTAGAATCCATTGACCCTATGCCTCGTCACGTCAACTGTAAATTACTCATGCTGCTGTTGTTGCACCTGTGCTGTGTGACCGCGTTGCTCAGCCGGCCCGCCAGCGCTGTACATGCACAAGTTACCTCCCCACCTGTCAATCCGCTACCCCCTGATCTGACGCTACAGTTGGGTGAGATCCAACCACTGCTGCCGTCACTTTACCTGGGATTACGGCTCTTTCCGAGCTTGCCGACTTTGCTTGGTGTCCATGGCCCACAGCAATATTTGCTGGTGATCCAGAATAGTGATGAACTGCGCGCCACCGGTGGCTTTATCTCTGCCCTGGCGGTGATTACACTGGATAAAAGTCGATTGGGCGAGCTAAACTTTGTGGATAGCTATGCCCTTTTTCGTCCCGATCTGCATTATCCACCCCCCCCCGAACCGCTGGCCCAATATATGGGGATTCCCTACCTGCTCTTTCGCGATGCCAATTGGTCGCCCGATCTGCCAATTACGGCGCGCCTGTTGCAATCGATCTATCTACAAGAGACGGGCGTAGCGGTTGACGGCATTATTACGATCGATCTGCATGCGGTTGAATTGGTGATCGATGCGCTTGAACCCTTAACCATGCCGAATGTTGCTGAAGCACTGACGGGCGAAAATGTGCTAACCCAGATCAAAGCCCTCTGGACGCAACCCGAAAGCGGGCGCGCCATTGATGAGGTCGGCCTGAATTCTTGGTGGGTAGAGCGCAAACGGTTTATTCCGGTGCTGGCAGCGGCTATCATGCAAAAGCTGCGTAGCAACACGGTTGACTATGTGCGGGTAGGGAGTGCAATCGAGCAGGGGCTACGCGAACGCTCGATTCAGATCTGGCTCGAAGATCAACAGGCGGCCGCCCAATTGGCGCTACTGGGGTGGGATGGGGCGCTGCGTGTGCAACCTGCGGCCGATTATCTCTCCGTGGTCAACACCAACATGGGCTATAACAAAGCGAATGCGGCCATTGAGCAACACCTGCACTACACCGTAACCTGGCCGACCGCTGGTAGCCCCGGCGTGGCGGAAGTCGCAATCGATTATACGCACACCAGCACCGTTGCTGATCCCGGCTGCGAGCTAACGCCACGTTATGGCAGCACCTATGAGGATCTGGTCGACCGCTGTTTCTTCAACTATGTTCGGCTCTATGCGCCCAAAGGCAGCGAACTCCTTGCGACCACGGGTCTCCAAGCTGATTCTGTGCAAACGCGCCGGGGCGAAGCTAATACCCAAGTTTTTGCCGGTTACTTCATCCTCTCACCAGGCGAGCAGACCCAAGTGCGTTTCCAATACCGCTTACCAGCGACACTTACGCCTACCACTTACCAACTAATGGTTCAACGCCAAGCCGGTGCCCCGGCCTTGCCCCTCACCCTGAACATTAACGGTCGCCAATCCAACCTACAACTAAACGACAGCAGCCTGTTCTGGCAGCCTTGATGTGAAACGTGAGGCGTAAAACGTAATGGCACGCATCACGTTTCACGTTTCACGTTTTGCATCGCCGCAAGCAGCTGCGGCAGGATCTCGCCACTGCTGCCTTGCAAAAAGAAGTCGGCAGCGGCCGAGATTGGTGTGCATTCGGGGTTGATATCGACCACAATGGCCCCTTTTTGTTGTGCCACCAGGGGGAGCTGCGCGGCTGGATAGACCGCAGCACTGGTACCAACCACCAACATCAGTTGACAACGCTCCGCAGCTAGCCATGCGGCGTCCCAGATCCGTCCTGGCAGGGCTTCGCCAAACCAGACAACAGCGGGACGCACACGGTCACCACACAGTTGACAGCGCGGTGGTTCGCGGTGGTTGCGTTCCGCTTGCGTTAGCTCATGCTCATCGTTACACAGATTGCAGCGAAAACGATTCAGGCGACCGTGGAGATGCAACACCTTGGGCTGGCCGGCGCGCTCGTGCAGGTCATCGACATTTTGGGTAATGACGGTAAAATTGTCAACCAGCCCGGCCAATTGCGCCAGGGCCAGATGACCTGCGTTGGGCTGCGCCCGCTCAACTGCATTAAGCCGATCCATATACCAGCGCCAGACTAAGCTGCCATCCGCGGCAAAGCCGGCTTGGGAAGCAAGCTGTGCCGGATCAAATTTGGACCAGAGGCCACTTTGCGCATCGCGAAAGGTCGCCACGCCCGATTCGGCACTAACGCCAGCACCGGTCAAGCAGGCAACGCGCGTGTGCTGTGCAAGCAATGCACCCACTGCGCTGATATTTTCGTCGTTTGATAAATTGTTTGTCCGGGTTGGATTTTTGTTCATGCCCGCAGTATAGCATGGTCGCCATTGCGGGTAAACTCGGGCGGCTGTCTATTGCTCGGGTGCGTCCCAAGAAAGGGGCCAGTCGCACGACGTCCCCGGCACAGGCGAAAAATTGGTTCGTCTGCGCACCATTTCCTCGCCTGTGCCGGGGACGTTTACCCCAAAATTGGGACGCACCCCTATTGCTCCGCTAGATTGACGACCGATCATCACTTTGTTACAATAACCTGCCGCGTTGTTCGTCTTTGTTGCGGATTCGGTAAAAGCCGCTGCTACGCTTGCGTGCTAACAGATAAAACAACCGTCTGCTTCATCTTTTTTGTGTTTTCGTCTGTCTTGGTGGATAGGGTTGGGATAGGGAGATTATTTTGCAAGAACCAATCGTGACGATTATCGGTGGTGGGTTGGCCGGCTGTGAAGCCGCCTGGCAGCTTGCGAGCCGCGGGATCCGGGTGCGTCTCTACGAAATGCGGCCCCAGCGTCCGACCGAGGCGCATGTGACTGATCGCCTGGCCGAGTTGGTCTGTAGTAACTCCATGGGCAGCACCATGCCTGATCGGGCCTTGGGCATCCTCAAAAATGAGATGTTAGCGATGGGCAGTATGATCATTGAAACGGCCTTTCGCCATGCCTTGCCGGCCGGCAGCGCGCTGGCCGTGAGCCGTGATGAATTTGCCGCGGATGTGACGGCGCGCATGAGCAGCCATCCGCTCATCACCGTGCTGCGTGAGGAAGTCACCACGATCCCCAGCGGTCCCACCATCGTGGCGACTGGTCCCCTCACCAGCAGCGCGTTGACCGAGCAGATTCAAACGCTGACGGGGCAGCGCTATCTCTACTTTTATGATGCCATGGCCCCGATTGTCACTGCCGAGAGCATCGACATGACGATTGCCTTCCGCCAGAGTCGTTACGGCCGTAACAGCAATCTGCCCGCGCCTGTGGTTGCTGAGGCAACTGCGACCGACATCGAACCGGACGAAACAAGTGGCGTGGCGGACGACGAAAGCCCCGCCTGTGGCGTGCCGACCGCCGAGGAGTGGAGCGAGGGTGATTACATCAACTGTCCATTTAACAAGGCCGAGTACGAAACTTTTGTCGAAGCGGTCGTGGCCGCGCCGAAGATTGCACCGAAGGCCTTCGAGAAAGAGTTGGAACGCTATTTCGAAGGCTGTATGCCCATTGAAGTGTTGGCGGGCCGCGGCCTCAAATCGTTGGCTTTTGGCCCCATGCGTCCGGTTGGCCTGACCGACCCGCGTACCGGGCGACGACCCTATGCCGCGGTGCAACTGCGCCAGGATAATGTGGCGGCGACGCTTTACAACATGGTCGGTTTTCAGACGAATATTCGGTGGGGTGAACAAGAGGCGGTCTTGCGCTTGATTCCCGGTTTACAGGAAGCCGAATTTGTGCGCATGGGGCAAATGCACCGTAATACCTTCATCAATAGCCCGACACTACTTCACCCGACCCTCCAATTCCGCGCCCGGCCAGATCTCTTTTTCGCCGGCCAGATTAGTGGGACGGAAGGTTATGTCGGCAGCACCATGGGCGGGCTGATCGCAGGTATCAATCTGGCCCGGCAGCTCCAGGGGGAGTCACTGCTGACCCTGCCGCGCGACACCATGATCGGCGCTTTGCTGCACTATATTACCCACGCCGATCCGCAGAATTTTCAACCGATGAAGGCGGCGATGGGGCTGTTGCCCGACCTGGCCGAGCCAATCCGCAACAAGCAGAAACGGTATACCGCCTATGCCCAACGCGCCCAAAATGCGTTGCATGATTATCTCCAGCAGGCGAATTTTGTCGAGCACCAGTCCTTGATTGAACCTGCCACGGTTTTGGCCTGAGGGTGAGAAAGATCGTCAGCTAAAATAAGCAGAGGGCACAAGGCGTGAAAGCCCTGTGCCCTCTGCTTATTTTGTGGCAGCGCACCCTAGCCAGCGGTGGCAAACTGTGTCGTCTTCGTTGATCACTTATGCCAGCGCTGCCACCTGCTTCAGGGCATAGTCGTAGACCTCATAGTGCTCGCCTTCGCGTTCTTCCGGATCCACATATTTCATCCACATCGCCTGTTCGGGTTTGTTGCCCGAAAGGACGCGGCGACTGACGCGCAGGTCGCTGACGGGATCATGCCACTTGACTTCGCCCTCTTGCAGCAGGACATATTCACCGGCATATTTGTCGACCAGCTCTTTCTGGTGATCAACATAGTATAGCGCTTGTTCCGCGGTGGTCCGGCGCCAGCTAACGTTGATTTCGGTGGGGTCGGTCTGGACCGAATAGAACTGGCCGACGGGAGCGGTCACTTCGCTCTGAAAGTCGATTTCGTCCAGGTTGACCGTTCCAAAGCCCCCTTCGGCGGCAACGCGCAGCGAGTTGCGGTCGCGCACAAAGGGTTGGGTCAACCAATCGCTCTGCGGATCATGGCCCATGAGGTGCGCGGCACAGGCGTCGGTAGCGATGGTGTGATTGCCGGCGATCAAGGTATTGCAGATCCGCCCTGGTCCATCCCCTTTGCCGCGGCCCCATTCCATGCCGGCCTGACCGATTAAGCCATCAATCACGCAGAGCGCCGGATCAAAGATGCGGCCCAGATCGGCCAACATATAGGGCATGCGCACGAGGTGATGGTAATAGGTACGGGTCTTGCCATCCGGTTCGCCCACCATCAGGCCAAAGAGATTTTTTAGCGAGAGGGTAACCCCCATAAAGGCATGGTTCTTGAGCTTGGCGACCGAAATAAACTCATCCACATCGACGGCCCCCGCGGGTAACACATATTCCTTAAACATCTGCCCACCGCCGGGCACACTGACGGTTTTGTGTGGCGGCTCAATGCCATTGATATACTCCACCCCAAACTCTTTGAAGATCTCGGCAAAGGTGACGGTCTGGGCGAGCGTGGTGCCTTCGTGATACATGGTATAGAAGCTGACATCGGGGGCCACCAACTGCGCATCGGTCTTTTCGCGCAAGAGGCGCAAGAAGGCACGGGCCACCTTGTGGCTCACCAACTGTTGCAGGTGGCCTTCAAAGTAGATGCGATTTTTGATCTCTTTGTCATGGTTAAACTTGATGCCAATGCGCTTGGCCTTGCGCAGCCGTGTCCACGTATCGGTCAACGGTTCGGTGGCTCGTTTCAGTGCTTCATAAATGCCGGCTTCCTGTGTGCGATAGTCACACTGGACGGCACGCACTTTATAGGGTGATTCCGGGTTTGTCATAGGGAAATGCCTCCTGGTCAGCAATCGAATTGTCAGTCTAATCAATGTGGGAACTAAGCGATTTACCATTTATGATAGCCCATCTAGCGGGCAGCGGCAAACCCTCTTCAGGCTTTTAAGCGTGCGTGCGCTAGACTCAATCTCCAGTATTTCTTGACATTTGCTTAAATCTGTCTCCACATCTTTCTGCGATACTATGTCGTAGCCTGCGCTCCGGATGCCATGCTGGATTGCTGTTGCACCGGCAGATTTCACGCAAGCACCCTGTACACAGTACAATAGAAGGCTATCGCAAGCACATTTTGCTTTATCTTACGTTTGTGCGCTTTGCAAATAGCTCACCATTCTGGTGTAAAGGTCAGTCAACCTGTCCGTTCAAAGTGCGTAACGTTCACCGCAAGGATACCCCACCATGTCTGAATCATCTTTACCTTTATCAACTGAACCGCAACCTGTCCCTGGGCAACCGGCGCGCCCAGCTGCCTCACCACCCAAGCGCCGGCTGGCCTTCTGGCGCAACCCCCGTTTCTGGGCCATCTTGCTGCTCCTGGTCGGCTTGGTGATCATCGTCCGCTATGGGCAACGAACGCTGCGTTCCTATCGTGAATTCACCTATGCCCGGGAACAAGGGTTGCTGGATGGCAGCGCCAGTGTGGCAGCGATTCGCCCGTGGATGACTGTGCGCTATATCGCGGTCGCCTATGCCGTGCCGGAAGAATATATCTACGATCAATTGGGGATTCCTTTCACCGATCGACCTGGCCCACGTGGCGATTCGATCTTCGACTTAGCCCGCAAACTCGTGCCGGACAAAGATCCCAGAGAGGGTGATGATCAGGTGATGGCACGTTTGCAGACGATCATCCTTGCCTATCGCGAAAACCCGGTTGCGCCGGGGCTACGCGATATTCGCCCGTGGATGAGCATTGCCTATATCGCCAATAGTACCGGCGTGCCAATAACCTATATCTTCGAGCAGGTCAACCTGGTCCAGCTTGACAACGAGTATAAACCGCTTGACTTTCTAGTTGATGACCAGGACTATCCGGGTGATATGAAAGCGTTGATTGACGCCGTGGCTGCCGCCGTGGCGTCTTATGAGGAGGGGCAATGAGCATTGATCTTACCCAACTGACGGATCAACTGCTGACAGCTTTTATCTCCTATGGCCCCTCGTTATTGGCATTAGTGCTCTTTGTCGGCGCGTTGGGGCTACCATTACCCGGCTCGGTCTTTCTAATCGCCAGTGGTGCCTTCGTCCAACAGGGGGTCTTTAGTCCCTATCTAGCCTTTCCGCTGGCGTTGATCGGTGCCGTGGCCGGCGATATGGCCAGCTATGGCATGGGGCGTTTTGCCGGCGACTATATTCGACGGCGCTTTGGTGAGACCGCGGCCTGGCGCAATGCCGAAACAACGCTCCAACGCCGCGGCGGGATCGCCGTCTTTCTCACCCGCTGGCTGCTCACCCCGCTCGCGATTCCGATTAACCTGGTCACTGGTGCCAGTGGCTTCTCGGCCTGGGCCTTCTTTGGCTATGATCTGGCCGGCGAGCTGATCTGGGTGGCGCTCTATGGCGGGTTAGGCTATTTCTTTGGCGGTTCGTGGGAATATATCAGCCAGCTGATCAGCGACCTGAGTGGCTTGTTGGTGGGTATCGCGATCTTTGCTGGTGGCTTGCTGCTGGCGATCCGCTGGTGGCGGCAACCGCAGCCAGAGACAGTGGACAGTGAAACAGTAGACAGTGAAACAGTAGAAAGTGTGTTGACAATCGCCAATAATTAGTCGAAAATAAGGGGCGCTATACCCAACAATAGACTGCCTACTGTGGAGGAACCCATGGAACAACGACGTTTTGGCAACACCGATCTGACCTGCTCGGCGATCGGCTTTGGCACCTGGGAACTGAGTACCAATCAATATGGCGCGATTGATGTCAGTGAAGCTAATCGCGCGGTCAGTGCCGCCATCGATCACGGCATTACCCTTTTTGATACCGCCGAAGTTTACGGCCCCTATCACTCGGAAGCGTTGCTCGCCAAAGCGCTGGGCAACCGGCGCAAGGAGATTGTGCTGGTCACCAAAGTTGGTTTTGTCTACGATGAAGAGAACAATAACATTGGGCGCAGTTCACGCTATAGTTATGTGATCAAGCGCACGGAAGGGTGTCTCCAACGGCTGAATACCGATGTGATCGACCTCATGCTGATTCACTGGCCGGATCACCACACCCGTTTTGAAGAACCCATGCGTGCCCTGGAAAAACTCAAGGCGGACGGCAAGATCCGGCACTATGGCGTCTCTAATTTTACGGTGGCGATGATGGCAGAATGTCAGCAACATGGCCAGTTAACCGCCAATCAGGTTGGCTACCACCTTTTTGACCGCCGCATGGAAAAGGAAGTTTTACCCTATTGCCAGGCAAATGGCATTGGCTATATGGCCTATGGCACCCTCGGCTTTGGGCTGCTCACCGGCGCGTTTACGCCGGAGACCAGTTTTGTCGAATGGGATTGGCGTAGCAAGGGTGGGGCCTTTGGGTTGCCACTCTTCCAGCGTGAGCAATTCTTGAAGGAGATTCGTGTCACCAACCGGCTGAAAGCACTGGCCGCGCGCTATGACAAGTCGGTGGCGCAGTTGGCCATTGCGTGGGTGCTGGGCAATGCGGCCGTTTCAGTGGCCCTGGTGGGGATGCGCAACGAGCACGAGTTGCAGGAAAATGTCGCCGCTGCCGACTGGAAACTTTCTGCCGCAGACCGGGCCGAAATCGACCGCATCTTTGCCGAAGAGGATGTGCCGACCTATATTGACGCCGCACAGGCGGTTTGATGCGACCAAGACGCATACATTGTTGGCGAAGTCTTGATGACTAATACGTCGTGCGGCAGGGATTGCCAAATCCCTGCCGCACGACATATCAGTCACGGAGTGACGGCCGATGGTAGCCGAGGGTTTTAACCCTCGGCTTGAAAGGACAACGCCTTGCGTGAACAATCATCCCCCCGCCCCTGGTTAAAACTGAGTGAAGCAGCCGGCCCCACGCTACCGCTCGGGATGCAGGTTCGCTATGACCAACTGCGTAACCCGCGCAATGGGGCGGAACGTAAAGCATTGGTGATTGAAAGCGGCGATTGGGTCAACATTGTGGCCATCACACCCGATGAGCAGGTCGTTGTTGTGCGCCAATATCGTTTTGGCGTGGCCAGGGTCTCCACCGAGATCCCCGGCGGGTTGGTCGATCCCGGCGAGGAGCATGGGGCCGCCGCCCAACGCGAGCTTTTCGAGGAGACGGGTTATACCAGCACCGATTGGCACTATCTCGGCGCGGTGGATACGAACCCGGCCTTTTTGACCAATCGTTGTCACCAGTGGCTGGCGCGCAACGCGCTGCCTAGTGGCGATCCAACTTTTGAAGAGGGGGAAGATATTGTGGTTGCCACCTTGACTCCGGCGCAGGTTGGCGCGGAGATTCGTAGCGGCGCGTTTCGCCATTCACTAGCCCTCCTTGCCCTGGCGCATGTCTTTGATCTGCGCACCCTCCTGGGAAATGGGGAGACAGTTGGTTAGTTGGTCAGCAATTCCAAGTTAGAAATTGACACCAGCGTAGTGCGCATCCCCAGATGCGCAGCCCATCTTGGTGCGCGACCGTTCGCATCTGAGGATGCGCACTACACGGTTCCAAATTTGGCATTGCTGTTAGTTGGTTAGTGGCACAGCTAAGCGCAGCCACCGATTATTCCATCTGCAACTCGCTCAGTTCAAGCTGTTGTTGCAGAACGACCGTATTACTCACGTCGTGAATGGTCATCGCAATGACTGGATCAGGTGCTTCCCAGTCGATGTGTAGCAACCCATAGTTGTCTTCGAGATAGACATCGCCGATCAGGCTGGCGTCGGGGGCAACGGCAGTGACATTTTCGGTAAGACCGCTAGAATTGACTTCCCAGAACGGGTAGGGCACCCCCTCGGTCCGCAGCGAAAATTGGGCGTGGTGGGTATCGCCGGTGAGGAAGAGCACGCCATTGGCGTGTGTGGTTGTGATCAGGTCGATCAACCGCTGCTGTTCAGCGGGAAAATTGCTCCACGTTTCCCAACCGGTGCCACTGCGCAACAAGGGGATGCTGGTGGCGATCAGCCGTAGATCAGCCGGTGCGCGTAACTGGGTTTCCAGCCACTGCCACTGCGCCGCACCCAGCAACTGCGCGTTGGGATCAGTCGTGGGCAGGTATGGACCACGACTTTCCCGGCGCAGCGCGGCGGCTTCCGCTTCCGGCACACGAGTCAACGGTGAGCGATCCCAGCGGGTGTCGAGTAGAATGACCTGCACGCGTTGCCCAGGGGGACCATAGGTGTAAGCGGTATAAATGCCACCATCCTGCAAGCGCCGTTCACTATTGGCCGGCTCACCAAAAAAGTCGAGAAAGATCTGTTTGGCGGTCGCTTTTGGTGCATACTCGGCCCCCGCATCATTGCGGCCATAATCATGGTCATCCCAGGTGGCGATCACCGAACTTTGCCGGCGCAGCTGTTGATAGCCCGGCTGTGCCCCCAACAGTGCATAGCGGGCGCGCATCATGGCCATATCATCAGTATCCGCGTAGATGTTATCACCCAGGAAGATAAAGAGGTCCGGTTGGGTCGCGTTGACCGCTGTCCAGATCGGCTGCGGCTTACTCTGGTTGGCGCAAGAGCCGAACGCAATCGTGGTGAGGAGCGCGGGGGGCGCCGGGGCGGTAACTAGCGCATCGTCAACGGTACAGCCGTTGATCAGCAAGATGGCCATCAACATGATGATGGCAAGTTTCCCGTTTGGCATCGATTTACCCCCTACATCCTTCCCCATTACGCCCGATTGCCCAAAGTATAGCATAGCATGTCAGCGCTGCTGTAGGGCACGCTGTGAACCCGCTGCTAAAAATTGAGGTTCTACTGAATCTGATGGGGTTACCCTTCCTGGAAGAGGCAGCAATTTGCTGGTCTGCGCAGCATGGTTGCGCCTCTTCCAGGAAGGATCTATGTCAACCCCCTGCATTCCTGAAGAGCCGAAATTCATTTGTTACGATTTGGGACATAAACAGAGACAACAGGAGCGATAGCACGAATATGTCGATCAATGATTATCATTTTATTACCCAGTGGCGCGTACAGGCAACGATGGACGAGGTCGTTGCCGTGTTGGGTGATGTGCTCGGGCTACCCCGCTGGTGGCCCGCCGTTTACCTTGAGGTAAAAGAGCTGGCGCCTGGCAACGAAAATGGCATCGGGCGCGAAATCGAACTTTACACCAAGGGTTGGCTGCCCTATACGTTACGTTGGCGCTTTCTTGTCACTGAGATCAGCGTCGGCCGCATTGTCCTTACCGCCGACGGTGATTTTGTGGGCCGCGGCATCTGGACGTTGACCCAAGCATCCGCCACGCCGGCGGACCCCCATCAAGCCGGCGCATGGGTAGAGATTACCTATGATTGGCAGATCCGCGCCCGTAAACCACTCCTCCGCTCGCTCTCTTTTCTCTTCAAGCCCATCTTTGCGGCCAATCACCATTGGGCCATGCGCAAAGGCGAGGAGAGTCTGCGCCTGGAAATCGCGCGGCGACGGGCGCCAGATGATGCGGCGCGGGCGCAGATTGCCCCACCACCAGGACCCACCCCGCAGCAGATCGGGCCTTGGGTGCGCTCTGTGCTGCGCCGAGCGCCATAAATTAATTTTTGTCACTGCCCGCAACTTTGTGGCTGATCCGGTGTTTCTATCCATCAGGTGGTGTCATCGCTGGCTAACTGCAACACAGTCGTAATGCAAAAAGTAGTCGCGAAACCGATAGGACGCACCGCTTCGTCAGGAGTGAACGCTTTGGTGAGGCTTGATCGCTCTTTGAGCCATGAAAGTTGCAATGTATTAATTAAAACCAGTGTAGTGATTTGCATCTGCGGATTGGATGTTGTAAAGTATCGCCCTAATTGCAGGGTGTTGGCTTATTGGCCACTATCTGCCCATCTTGGTCTATCCATCCTGTCATAAGTATCTCTGCTGCAACCCACTGAACTTATGCTTGACACACACACATCGCTACCTATTATAGCGGCTTGCTGTACATCCATCGCAAGCTACTTTAGGCTGCGACCTGTGGGATGTAGACTGTTGAGAACAATTACGGGAAACTCGTGGGGTAACTCCCCCATTTTTATTGAAGTATAGGCACTTTGCCTGTACCAATGTCAGCGAAAGAGAATTTAACGGAATGAACACAAAAGTACACTCGTCTTCGGCCAATTACGCCGGATGGCAAGCGCTCGTCGCAAAGTATCAACAGCCCGATCTGCGCCTGAGTATCTGGCAGATCATTAACTCCTTTGGTGGCTTCTTTCTCTGTTTTGGCCTGATGGTCGCCACCTATTCTGTTGGGTACTGGTTGACCTTGCTCCTTTCCATCCCTGCCGCCGGCTTTGTGGTGCGCATCTTTATTATTCAACATGATTGCGGACATGGCTCGTTTTTCAAGAAACGCAAAGCCAATGACTGGGTTGGGATGGCCTGTAGCCTCTTTTCCATGGTGCCCTATAAATATTGGCGCAAAAGCCACGCTACCCATCACGCCCATCATGCCGAGTTGGAAGAACGTGGGATCGGTGACATCTGGACGCTGACGACGGAAGAGTACTGGGCAGCCAGCATCTGGAAACGTATTGTCTACCGTGCCTTTCGCAATCCCTTTTTCCTCTTTACAGTTGCCCCGACGATTAACTTCGTCATTCTTGGCCGCATGACAATCGGTGGTCTTGATAGCTGGCGCCATGGTGAAAAGGCTTCGGTCTGGTGGACGAATCTGGCGTTGGGCATTCTTTGGGGGATCGAAATTGCGTTCTTGGGTTGGCAGCAAATGGTGCTGATCAACCTGCCGATCATTGTGATCGCCAGCACAGTTGGCACTTGGCTCTTCTATGTCCAACACCAATTCGAGCGCACCTATTGGGAACATACACCGCAATGGGATTACACGCTGGCGGCTATGCATGGTAGCTCTTATTACAAACTACCACGTGTGCTCCAATGGTTCACCGGCAATATTGGCTTTCACCATATTCACCACCTGAGCCCGCGTATCCCCAACTATCGCCTGGAACAATGTCACGCCGAGAACCCCCTCTTTCAGCGTGTCGTGCAACTGACCATCCGCAACAGCCTGGCGACAGCTTCGTTGACGCTGTGGGATGAAGAACATCAACGGCTAGTTACCTTTGGCGAAGCCTCGGCGGCCCGCCACTTGGCAACCTCGGTGGCATAATCCACCATTAAAGCATGTTCGGCGTGTGCTATACTCAAATCAGAATGAGACCCCTAGTTTCGGTCAGCGTGCGTCGCACTGACCAAAGAATCTAGCGGACTGGAAACAGTTGGCGGTCAGTGCGACGCACGCGATCCCGTTAGCCAGCAAAACGCCGGTTCTCAACTTGACTTCAGTATAATTAACCGGCGCGCGATTTAAACCGCACTCACCTGTAGGCCAGCGCTATGTGCTTGACAACGTCGTCAAGCACATAGCGCTGGCCTATATTTGATCTATAATCTCAATCACAAATCGACATTGCTTCCTCTTTCCAACTGCGTTACAATGCAGAGACAGCCATCTATCGTAAGCGCACACACAAGCATAGAAAGGTCCGAATGTCGATGAAAATTGCCGTCGTGGGCACCGGCAAAGTCGCCCAGAACTATCTCGCCGCCATCGCCAAAAATGAGGATGTGACGCTTAGTTACTACAACCGGACACGTGAGAAAGCACAAGCCACCGCCGCGCAATTTGGTGGTCAGGTTGCGGACTCACTCGCCATGCTTATGGCCGACGATCCCGATGCTGTCCTGGTGCTCACTTCGGAAACGGCGCGCTATGCGATCACTCAGGAACTGTTGACCTTGCAGCCGCGTCGCCTCTTTTTTGAAAAGCCCCTCGTGGCGCAGCAAGGGCAGGCCGCCGTCACCGAAGATGATTTCAACAAAGCACACACCCTGTTGACCAGTGCCCAGGCCGCCGACATCGAGACGGCGATGGTCTTCAACTATCGTTTTTTTGACCAGACGCAAAAGGCACGCGCCTTACTTGAAGCGCACAACCTGGGCCGCCCCGTTCATTTCACGGCGCTGGTTCACTATGCCTGTTGGAGCCACTGTATCGACCTGATCCTCTGGTTTATGGGCGAAGCGGCAACGATTACGGCGTTGGCGGCCCCCGACGCCGGCCCGTGTATGGGCAGCGACAATGTGCGTAATGTCACGGCTGCTGTACAATTGGCCAATGGAGCCACTGGCACGATCATCGGCAGTTGCGGGATTGACTTTAAGCTGCCGCTCTATGAGTTAACGCTCTGTTTTGAGCGCGGTCGGATTGCCATGCGTGACCTTGATGGCGATCTGGAGCTGATCGACTATGCCAACGAACGCCACACCGTCCACGCCCTTAGCCGCAACATCTCACGCTGGGATCAATATCGCGCCTCCTTTGGCAAAGCGATCAACGCCTACCTAGAAAGTATCCGCGTCGGAGCACCACCACCTGTGCCAGGGTTGGCTGGCCTCCAAGAACTCCAATTTGAAGCCGCCCTCAAACGCTCGATTGCCGAGCAAAGGCCGGTACATGTAACAGAAGAATTTCCAATCCTAATTCCTCACCAAGGAGCGAACCGATGAAACTTGGCCTCGGTCTCTACCGGGCGCTGTTGACGCCGGAAAATCTACGCTTTGCCAAACAGGCGGGCTGTACCCATATTGTTGCCCACTTGCCCGGTCACTTTACCCGCGGTGACAAGATTATCACCTCGGACAATGCCGATGCCGGCTTTGGCATCTCCGAAGCTGACGATCCAATTTGGAGTTATGAAGGGCTGCGCGATCTAAAAGCGCTGGTCAACAGCGAAGGGTTGGAGCTGGAAGCGTTAGAGAACTTTGCCCCAGCGCACTGGTACGATGTGTTGCTCGACGGGCCAAAACGTGATGCCCAGCTCAGTCACCTCAAGGAGATTGTGCGTACGCTGGGACGCGTCGGCATCCCCACGATGGGCTACTGTTTTACGCTGGCCGGCGTCTTTGGCCGCAGCGAAGGGCCTTTTGCGCGCGGTGATGCCAAATCAGTCGGTTTTCAGAATCCACCCCAAAAGCCGATCCAGGGCGGTATGGTCTGGAACATGGTCTACGATGTTGACCGCTTTAACCGCGCTGAACCTGGTGATGTGATGGCACCAGTCTCGGCCACCGAAATCTGGCAACGGCTGGGTTACTTCCTGGATGAGATCATCCCTGTGGCCGAGGAAGCAGGGGTTAAGCTTGCCTTCCACCCCGACGATCCGCCGCTGCCTGTTCTGCGCGACACTGCGCGCCTGGTCACCAGTGGTGATCACTTTCAACGGGTGCTTGATCGCAAGCCCAGCCCGGTCAACACGATTGAATTCTGTGTCGGTACCATTTCCGAGATGCCCGATACCGACGTTTATGCCACGGTGGATCGCTATAGCCGCAGCGGCAAACTGGCCTACGTTCACCTGCGCAATGTCCACGGCAAGGTCCCAAACTACCACGAGATGTTTGTCGACGACGGCGACACCGACATGATCGAAGTGCTGCGTATTCTGCATAAAAACGGCTTCGACGGCGTGCTGATCCCTGATCACACCCCGCTGTTGGAATGTGCCGCGCCCTGGCATGCGGGCATGGCCTATGCCCTGGGCTGGATGCGCGCTGCCGTTACGATGATTGAACATGGAAAGTAGCATCATAGGGGCATGGTATACCATGCCCCTATGATGCTACTTTCCCTACACTTTAAAGCTGCAAATGTACCTTCACCGCCCCCGAATTTTTATCAGCAGACACCCGAAATGCTTCGGCCACTTGTGACAACCCGTAACGGTGGGTTACGATGCGCGTGATATCGACTTTGCCGGTGGCGATCAGCTCGATGGCCGCCGCGAAGTCGGTTTGCAAGCCACTGTAGCCATAACAGTTGGAGCCAGTCACCAACACCTCGGACCAGACGATGCGGCTGAGATCAACTTCGAGCGCGCCGTGATAGCCGGCGACCAACACGAGCCGTCCGCGCTTGCGGGTAATGGCCAGCGCATCGTTAAAATTAGTTGCCCCACCCACCGTCTCGATCACCACATCCATCCCTAATCCAGCCGTCAATTCCTTCACCACCGCTTTGACATCGGTCTGCGTGATGTCAATCACATGGTCCGCCCCCAATTCCCTGGCCAACTGCGCCTGCTGCGCGTATTTGACCGTGATCAGCGTCTCCTTGACCCCATTGGCTTTGGCCACAGCCAGGCAAAGCAGACCAATAGTCCCGCCGCCGATAATCGCGACTCGATCCTGATGGGTCGCATTCGCCTGGGCTAGCGCACGCACGCCTACGGCCAAGGGCTCGACCAGCGCACCCTCTTCATCACTCATCGTGTCTGGAATGGAAAAGAGCGCTGAGGCATGGGCGGTGGTATATTCGGCAAAGCCACCATGTTGTTCATGCGAAACCCCACGCCGTTGCAGACAGTGGTTGTAGTGGCCGGTGCGGCAGTAAACGCATTCGCCACAATGGGAGAAGCATTCGATTACCACCCGCTCACCAAGTTGCACATTGGTCACCCCTTCCCCCAGCGCAGTGACAATGCCACAGCTCTCATGGCCGTGGGCAAAGGTGTGAGATTGCGACCAATGGCCGAAGTAGCTATGCAGGTCACTGCCACAGATGCCCGCTTGCTTCACCTGCACCACGGCATAACCCGGTGGCGGCGGTTGCTGCGCGACCTCGGCGATGGCAATTTCGCTAACACCCTGAAAAATTGCTGCTTTCACGATTGATTTCCCCTTCTGTTTAGGCTACAATAGACCAAGATAGTATCACTGCAAAGGCAGTGGAAAGGAGGACCAGAAGATGTATGCTTATGAGTTTGCAACCCAAATCACCGAAACTGGTTACGTCGAAATTCCAGCCGAATATGCCGAACACATTCCACCCGGTAGCGCTGTACGTGTCCTGATTCTGACGGCCGCAGATGTTCAACACGAGAAACCCAGCGTAAAACAGGACAAACAAAATTCGCTTGATGACGCTGCTGCGCTTGAAGAATTTATCTTGGGCATTAAAGGTAAGCCTTCAAATGCAGAACACATTCATGTCGGCAGTGGCAAACTGGCTGAGCATTTAACTGATACCAACAATAGAACAGACCCTGATTTTGATGCCGCCGCGTGGGATCAGGAATGGGCAACAATTGAGGCAAAAATGAAAGCAGCCAGCCTCACACATGAACAAACAGAGTTACAAGATTGACAACCGACAAAGATTTTCTAGCGGTGCCGAGCTTGAGACAAGCGAACTGGTTAAGCAGTACACCTCCGCTATAAACTTGCTGATATACACTGCGTACCCCTATAATCAAATCTATGCGCGTCGTCATGGTCAGCAAAGCCCTGGTGGTCGGGGCCTATCAACGCAAGGCTGCGGCCATCGCTCGGCTGGGGGTCGAGTTGACGGTGCTGATTCCGCCCGCCTGGCGTGACCGCCGCGGCACCCAACTGGCCGAGCTACGACCGGCTGACCAATATGCCCTCAAGGTGATCCCGCTGCGCTTGAATGGCAACTATCACCTGCACTACTATCCCACCCTGGCTCGTGAGTTGACCCGGCTACAGCCTGACATCGTCCACATGGATGAAGAACCCTATAATCTGGCCACCTGGCTTGGGCTGCGCGCCGCGGCCAAAATCGGGGCGGCCGGCACCTTTTTCACCTGGCAAAATCTACACCGTACCTATCCACCGCCCTTTCGCTGGTTGGAGCAGGCCAATTATCGCTATGCGGCGCTGGCGATTGCCGGCAACCAGGCGGCGGCCACCATTCTCACCCAAAAAGGCTATCGGGGCGAGATTGCGGTCATTCCCCAGTTTGGAGTTGATCCGCGCCTCTTTGGCCCACCGACCAATGCGCAGACACCCGTCCCTTGCTGCCGCATCGGTTATGCCGGCGGGCTACTGCCGGAAAAGGGTATCGATCTCCTGTTGCGCGCCTGTGCTGCTTTACGCGGGGCATGGCGGCTGATCATCGCCGGGGAAGGGGAGCAGGGGGGGGCACTACATACTCTGGCCGATCAACTGGGCATTGCCACCCAAGTCGAGTGGCGTGGCCGGATTGCCAGCGAAGCAATGGCCACATTCTACCACGATTTGGACCTCTTTGTCCTACCCAGTCGCACGCGCCCCAATTGGAAAGAACAATTTGGCCGCGTGCTGATTGAAGCCATGGCCTGTGCCGTGCCGGTCGTCGGCAGCAACAGTGGCGAAATCCCCAATGTCATTGGGGACGCCGGCTTGATTTTTCCTGAAGATAATGTGACCGCGCTCTCCGCGCTCTTGCAACAGCTACTTGACCAACCAGGTTGGCGGCAGCAGTTGGGCGCGGCCGGGCGGACACGTGCCCTACAGCATTATACGATGGCCGCCATTGCCGAGCAGACGGTCGGCGTTTACCGGCGGTTGGCGCATGGCCAAACAGCAGCAACCACAGGAGCAACCAGATAAACCCCATGCGTGTTGCCCTCAATGCCCAGTTGATCGGGGCCGGTGATGATTATCGCAACGCCGGTGTCAGCCAATATAGCCGTCAGCTGCTGCAAGCGTTGGGCGCGCTGGCCCAAACGCGCAATGATCTCCATCTCACCGCTTATGTACCCGCTGTCGATCTAACCATCCCCGGTGTGACGTTGATCCAAAGCCGCTTGCCTACCCAGCGCCCACCCGTGCGCATTGTGTGGGAACAACTGCTCTTACCCGCGCGTCTGCTGCAGCACCACACCGACCTGATTCACGGGCTGGTCAATGTCCTCCCGTTGACAACGGGCCGCCCAGGCGTGGTCACGGTCCACGACCTCAGCTTTGTGCGTGCGCCGGAGACGTTGCAACCGCTGCGTCGTTGGTACCTCACCCAACTTTGCCGTGCCAGTGTCGTGCGCGCCCGTCATATCATCGCGGTGAGCAGCCAAACCGCCCAGGATCTACAGGCGTGTTTTCAGATCCCAGCGGCGAAAATTACGGTGATTCACAATGGGGTTGCGCCCCATTTTACGCGGGGCGAAGCTGGGGCAATTGAAGCGTTTCGCCGTAAGCATGGGTTGCCCCAGCGCTTCATGCTCTATTTAGGCACCCTGGAACCGCGCAAAAATCTGCCGCTGCTAATCAAGGCGTATGCGCGCTGGCGACAAGTGGCATCACTAGCTGATCAGGAAGTAAAGTTGATAATCGCCGGTGGCAAGGGCTGGTATTACGACGAGATTTTTCAGTTGGTGACCGCGCTAGCGCTCCAGGAAGTGGTCACCTTCCCCGGCTTTATCCCCGATATCGAGTTGGCCGACTGGTATCGCGCCGCCGAACTTTTTATCTATCCTAGCCTGTTGGAAGGTTTTGGGCTGCCAGTCCTTGAAGCGATGGCCTGTGGGACTGCGGTTATTTGTAGTGCGATTCCCAGTTTATTAGAAATTGTGGGAAGTGCCGCCTTGACCTTTCCACCAACTGACGAAGCTGCACTGGTTGTCCACTTGCAGCGAGTGATCGAGACACTAAACTTACGCCAACATTTAGAACAGCAAGGTTTGCGCCAATCTGCCCAATTTTCGTGGCAAAAAAGTGCGCAACAGACGCTGGATGTCTATCAATGGCTGTTTGTGTGACTTCTATCTTTGCAGGCTAATGTGGTAGACTAGTAGACATGGCAACTATTCATAATGTCAACCTATCAACAAGCGCTGTTGGCCGGCGCAGCCAGGTAAAGGCTGTGCGTGAGAGTCGTTTTGCCGCGTTTGTGCGGACCATTGATTCAAGTTGGTGGCCCTATCTGTTGGTGGTTGTGGATGCGTTGCTGATTTTGTTTGCTTTTGCCACGGCCTACTATGTCCGTTATGAATTACAGTTAGGTCGGCTGGTTGATCCCGCCAATCGGGTTGGTATCCTCGCCTATATCCCTTTTGCGGCATTGTTGGTCGTTGTCTGTCTGCTCTCGTTACGCTTCTCCGCGGTTTACCCCTATCATGCTGGTCGTAGTTTGATCGAAGAGACCTATACGATTGGCACCGCTAGCACGCTCGCTGTCGTGATCTTAAGCGGCATCAACCTGATCTATGAACCGCTTGCCTATAGCCGGCTTCTGTTCCTCTATACTGCCATCTTTGTGACGCTCTATCTGGGACTCAGTCGGCTGGTGATCAGCCAATTGCGCAGCTATTTGCGCCACTACGGCGTTGGCGTGCGGCGGGTCTTGTTAATCGGTGCGGGCGATGTCGGCCGGATCGTGATGCGCACGGTGGTGGCGCGGCCGGAATTGGGCTATCAGGTGGTTGGCTTTCTCGATGATAATCCGACCAAGGGGCAGACTGATATTGGCCCCTTTCGCGCACTGGGACCAATCGAAAATTTTGCTGAGGTGTTGGCCCAACAGCCGATCGATAATGTCATTATCTGTTTGCCTTGGCAGAGCCATCGCGTGGTGCAACGTCTCTTACGTCTCTGTGAACAGCAAGGCTTGCGCGCGCAGATTGTCCCCGACGTTTTCCAGTTGACCAAGAATCAGCTCCAGGTTGAAGTGCTCAACGGGATTCCCCTACTGAGTACACGTGACCTCTCGATTCAGGGCTGGAACTACATTCTCAAGCGGATGCTGGATCTGCTATTGACCTTTGTGGCTGGCCTGTTGACCTTACCCCTCATGGCGCTGATTGCATGGGCCATTCGCGTAGATTCACCAGGGCCGATCATCTATCAACAGCAGCGGGTGGGCAAGCAGGGTCGGGTCTTCGCCTGTTATAAATTCCGCTCGATGGTACACGATGCGGATCAGCGCCGCCACGAAATCGCCGGTCTCAACGAAGCTTCCGGCCCACTCTTTAAGGTGCGCAATGATCCACGCCAGACGCGGGTGGGCCGTTTTATTCGCCGCTTTAGCCTGGATGAGTTACCCCAGCTCTACAATGTGTTGCGTGGTGAGATGAGTATCGTTGGTCCACGCCCGAATCTGCCGCGTGAAGTCGAGGCCTATCAGGAATGGCATAAGAAGCGGCTAACGGCCAGCCCCGGCATCACGGGCCTCTGGCAGGTGAGTGGCCGTAGTGATCTCACCTTTGATGAAATGGTACTACTCGACATCTACTATGTGGAAAATTGGAGCATGGCGCTCGATTTTCACATTCTTCTGCGTTCGATTTCTGCCGTTCTACGCGCCCGCGGCGCTTATTGAGTTACACTATGCGACCACAACGCATTTTGATTTTGATGAGCAACACGGGTGGTGGTCACCGCGCCAGCGCCGAGGCCCTAAAAGCCGGTTTCCAGGCGCGTTTTGGCGATCAGGTGCGCGTTGAAATCATTGATCTGCTTATGGATCACCTGCCCTGGCCGCTTAACTGGTTACCCCATACCTACACCTTTCTGATTCAAGATACGGCCTGGCTGTGGAAAGTGCTCTGGCAGACAAGCCGCCACCCCGTAACCATCCGGAAGCTCGCGATGATTGTTGCCCGTTGGGGCGAGCCAGAGGTGACCAACGTTTTTATGACTTACCGCCCTGATCTGATCATTTCTGTTCATCCGCTGGTGCAAGAATTTTCATTGCGCGCGCTCCAACGGCTGCGGCGGAGCATTCCCTTCGTCACCGTCGTTACCGATCTGGCCACGGCTCATCCCCTCTGGTTTCACCCAGCGGTGGATGCCTGTTATGTGGCCAGCAAAGAAGCCTATCAACGGGCTCGGCGTGTGGGCCTGGATGCGGAACAGCTCCATTTGTATGGGTTGCCCATCCGGCCGGTTTTTGCCGAGCTCGCTGAAGCGCGTTTGGCCTTGCGCGCCCGCCTTGGGATGGAGCCGCTGTTACCGGCTGTCCTAATCGTCAGTGGTGGGGAAGGAGTTGGGCCAATTCAGCAGATTGCCGAACAGATTGCCGCGTCGTTAAAAGAGGGCGAGCAGCAGCTTGGCCAGATCGTCATCGTCTGTGGACGGAATGAGCGATTGCGTCAACGACTGGCCGCGCAAACTTGGCCGATTGCTGTGCAGATTCACGGCTTTGTCAACAATATGCACGAGTTAATGGCAGCCTGCGATTGTATTGTCACCAAAGCCGGTCCAGGGACGATTGCCGAAGCACTCAGCAGTAGCCTGCCAATTATCCTCAGTGGCTTTATTCCTGGCCAAGAAGAGGGCAATATTCCCTATGTATTGGACAACAAAGTGGGGGTCTACGAGGAAACACCGCTTGCGATTGCGCAGACGATACGACAATGGTTTCATGAAGGCAGTGCTGACTTTGCACAGATGAAAACGCGGGCCGGCAGCCTTGGCCGACCGCAGGCAACCTTCCAAATCGTTGAGTCAATCTCTGAGTTGCTACCTGTGCCGTTGCTTAGCAATGATGGCCTACCCGACGACCATTTACGCCAGACACCGGTACAAGAGCACCTGGTCGAGCAGTTGCCCTGGCCGACACCAGTACACTGAACGCTCTACAGAACCTGTCATGCTGCGCTTCTGTGGTTATGTGCTTTTCGTCCTGTAGCAGTCAAAAAATACGTTTTCCCTGCTGCCTGGTGGCAAACAGGGAAAACGGTCGAGCTTGGCTGTGTGTATTTGACCCAGTGTAGATGCTATCGGCTAGCCTAAAGCGTACGAAATTAGCGCAAAGTTTCCATATTGTGGCGTTGTGGCAAGCAGTAGCCCTGCCCACGCACCGTCACGACATAACGCGGATTGTCGGGATCCGGCTCAATTTTGCTACGTAGACGGCGAACATGGACCCATAATGATTCGACGGTGCCTTTGCGCACGGGATCCCATGCTTTTGCCAGCAAAAAGCCTGGGGAAAGCACCCGCCCGCGGTTGTTATACAGGATGTGCATCAGGCGGTTTTCGGTTGGGGTTAACATGATCTGATCATTGTCAACCACGGCATACTGCTGAGCAAAGTTGATGCGCAGGTGCTCGTCGATGACAAGTTCCGGATCGATGACTTGGTCCGAGGCGACGCGCAACAGAATGCGCCGCACCCGGGCCAGCAGTTCCGAAAAGGCGAAGGGCTTGGTAATATAATCTTCGGCGTAGCGGTTGAGCCCTTCCACTTTGGTATTGGTGTCTGACAAGGCAGACAAGAAAATAATTGGGATATCACCCATGCGGCGTAACTCGGCCGCAACGGCGAAGCCATCCATGCCTGGCATCATAATATCCAGGATGACGAGATGGGGTAGCCCCTCTTGCTGGACGATCTCGAGTGCCTCGGTGCCGCTGCCGGCGGCGTAGACGGTATAGCCCTCACGCTGCAAGCGTAGGTTGAGCATGAGCCGTGTATCGGCAGCATCATCGACGACGAGAATCCGTTTGGGATCACTAACATTCGTTACAGCTTGTTGTTCGGTCATTTACACACTTCCCTTCTGCGTTAGATCAAAAAGCCTATCCGAACTTCGACCTGTTCTTCACCGTTTAGCGCACAACTTGCGCTCTACTTAGAAGACTAGTTGCTACACAGTGAAATGCGGATTGGTATAATAAACGGCTCACCGTTGAGCGCGTTATTAATTAATAAGACGACACAATTACATAAGATTCGTGTTATTAGCAGTATGCTGCCGTGAATAGTTGGCAAGGAAGTGTGTCAATCACAGATGTATGACTCCTTCCAGCATTACACGCTTACCTAAATTATAGTAAGGTTTCATGCAACTGTCTGCTTAATAATACTTTTTAACAATGCCTGTTGAAAGACTATCTGATACATTATTGATTCATAAGTTGCTCACTGTTAGTCAACTGGCCCTGCTCTCCAACTTTGCGATTTGTGATCCTGCTAACGAATCGTAAGCCCTTGGCCATGAAAAAATGGCAATGTCATTTGCCGGATAGGTATCTACCATCAATATTGTGGTAATGAATGTTTAGCGCATCAGTGCGTAAACTGCCATAACAAAATGGTTCGTTTACGGTCTTGTTCAGATTATATCAGACATAAATATCAAATTATGTTACAGATTGTTACAAATTATCTGCTGATAGGAGCTGCAAACTAACGAAATGAAAACAAAGATTAAGAAAATTTCAGTTAGACTAGGTTTTGCCTTGGCGTTTTTGGCAACTTTCCTTGCCGGCAATGTAAGCGGCTGGTTGACAAGGCCACTGTTAGCCGCCCAAACGCCCCCTGAATTTGCCATCTTCTGGGAAGCTTGGGAGATCGTCGTTGACAACTTTGTTGACCAGGAAATGATCGATTTTCAGAAAATGACCTATGGGGCGATCGAGGGCATGCTTAACACCCTTGGTGACCAAAACCATACGGCCTTCTTCACGCCCGAAGTGGCTGAGCTGCAAGCCAACGCGCTCGAAGGTTCCTTCGAGGGTATCGGTGCCCATGTCTCCATGGAAAATGAGCAATTCACGATTGTGGCCCCCATTCGCGGCTCGCCGGCCGAAGCTGCCGGTATCCTCGCCGGCGATATTGTCCTGGCCGTTGATGGCGTGCCGACTGAGGGGATGGCCGAATGGGAAATTATTGATCGAGTGCGTGGCCCGGCGGGCTCTTCGGTGGTGATGACAGTGTTGCATCTCGGTGCCACCGATGCGGTTGACATCACTGTGGTGCGTGGCCGGATCGAGTTGGATAGTGTTAGCTGGACGCGCATTCCCGAAACGGACCTGGCCTATTTGCAGATCACCCAATTCGCCAGTGACACCAACTTTGAATTGTTGGCGGCCCTGCGTGAAATTCAGCGTGCCGCCGAAGGGGATCGCCCTATTCGTGGCGTGCTGCTCGATCTGCGCAACAACCCCGGTGGTTACCTGCTGGAAGCCGTACGGGTTGGCAGTCAGTTTCTTGATGATGGTCTTGTAATTTTGCATGAACGGGATGCTGAGGGCAATATCTCAACGCATTATGCGCGGGGGCGTGGCTACGCGCGTGAATTGCCAATGGTTGTATTGATCAATAATGGATCGGCCAGTGCTGCAGAAATCTTGGCCGGGGCGCTACAGGAAAATGGCCGCGCCCAACTTGTCGGCGAGACAACCCTGGGGACCGGGACAGTGTTACAACAATTTACACTGAGTAATGGTTCTGTGATCCGTCTGGGGGTTACAAACTGGTTGACACCACAGTTCAACCTTATCAAGAATCAGGGGATTCAGCCAAACACGAAAATTACGCAGACGGCAACAACGCAACTGGTGGATGCCGTACAGCTAGAGCAGTTGGTAGATATAGAGCCGTGGTCAACCGCCGATCGCCAGTTTAATGCGGCGTTGCTGCTTTTACGGCTCTCTACTCTAGTCCAACAGCCTTAATGGCATAATCTTAATAGCATAAGGCGTAAAGATGACGCTGTTGCTTGCTTCTTTATTCCTTATGTACGTTTCGATAAAGTTGATATTTGTCAATGTACGCTTCTACTACGCGGGGTACTTGGTAACGGATCGTCAGCCCTTGTTGTACCCGTTGGCGCAACAGGTGGCTGGCAATTTCCAGCGCCGGCAGGTCTAATACAATCAGCTGTTCACGGAGGCCAGGGAGGGCCTTTTCTAGCGCAACCCAGTCGATCTCAATCTCATGCCGGTTGAATGCCACTACCGTACAATTGTCGAGCAACCATTGGGGCTGATACCAGGTCGGTAGGTCACGCAGGCTATCAAGTCCCATCAAAAAAAAGAGTTCGGCATTGGGTGCAACGTGTTGGCGTAACAGGCGCAACATGTCAACGCTGTAATGCGGGCCTGGGCGGTCTGCATCAATCCGGCTCACCCACAGATGATCCGATGTTGCCGTCGCCAGCTCTACCATTTGCACCCGTTGTCCAACCGGTGTGGTAACCCGCCCCTGTTTATGGGGTGGATCACCAGCCGGCACAAGATAGACCTGGTCGAGCTTTAGGCGACACCAGGCTTCTTCCGCCAGGATCAGATGGCCCATATGGACAGGGTCGAACGTGCCGCCAAAGACACCAATTCGTGGCCCTGTACTCATAGCAATTCTAGCCTACTCTTCATCAAAAAAGGCATTGGCATAGCCCCAGATCAACTCAACATCACCAATGCGCACACTGTCGCCATCTTTGACGCCGGCTTCACGCAGGGCCGCGCTAATGCCCATCGCCTTTAAGATCCGCTGGAAGCGCATGGTCGCTTCATAGTACTCCCAGTTTGTCATCTGCGCGGCGCGTTCAATTGCAATGCCTTCAACATACCAGACTTCATCACTCAACTGATAGATGTGGAACTGCTTTTCATCTGCTTCTGGTGTGATTTCGGGCAGTACTTCTTCGATTTTCTCTTCCAATGCCGGCAATGCGTCCAGCATTGCCTGGACCCGGTAGAGCAGTGGTTGGAGATTTTCATGTGTAGCCGCACTAATTTGTAGCACGGGGTAACCATTTTCGGTGATAGCAGCTTCAAAGCCGGCCCACTGCGCCTGCGCTTCGGTGAGATCCAGCTTATTTAGTACGACCAATTGTGGTTTATCGAGCAGGGTTTGGTTAAAGAGTGCCAATTCCTGATTGATCGCATTAAAATCGCCGACTGGATCCGGGCTGTCACCACCGACCAGATGAATCAACATGCGCGTGCGCTCAATGTGCCGTAAAAAGTCAAGGCCCAACCCGATCCCTTCGTGTGCGCCTTCCATTAGTCCAGGGATATCAACCAAGACGATTTGCCGGTGATTGAGTTCGGCCATCCCCAGATTAGGCGTTACCGTCGTAAAGGGATAGTCAGCAATCTTTGGTTTAGCCGCACTAAGGACACTGAGCAGCGTTGATTTGCCGGCATTCGGCACCCCGATGATGCCAACATCGGCCACGAGCTTTAGCTCCATGGCCAGCCAACGCTCTTGCCCAGCCTCGCCCTTTTCGGCCAGGCTGGGTGCTTTATTGCGCGCGGATTTAAAGGCGTTGTTGCCACGCCCGCCACGCCCGCCACTGGCCACCAACAACGTTTCACCCTCGTGCATCAGATCGGCGATAAATTCGCCTGATTCGGCGTCGCGGACGACGGTGCCTGGTGGCACTGGAATCAGGAGATCATCACCGATCGCACCGGTCTTATTGGCACCCCCACCATGATTGCCTCGTTCGGCGCGGTGATGGATATGCCGCTGAAACGTGTGCAGGGTATTTAAGCCGGGATCGACCACTAGATAGACGTGACCACCACGCCCACCATTGCCGCCGGCTGGTCCGCCGCGGGGAACATATTTTTCACGGCGAAAGGCCACAATACCATTGCCCCCGTCGCCGCCTTTAACATAGATTCGTGCTTGATCAAAAAACATAACCCTATTGTAGCCAAGAGATGGGCAAAAGAGCAAAAACAGTATGCATCACTTGACAACCGGCGTTATTCTAGGTACGCTCAGCATAACATAGAGTAATTTGCCAAACGGATACAATTTATGTTCCTATCTTTCAAAGTGATCCTATTTGCCGCTCTGCGGCGCAAAGTGCGTTTTGCCCAAGGCCAAGCGCACGCGCTTGGTCGATCTAACTTACTTGCGCTTCAGCTGTTGATTTTACTATTGGGCGCGTTTTACCTGTTGTCAACTACCTTTGCCCTGCCGCTGCTGGCACAGTCGGATAATGCAGATGAGACTACCTTGGTGCATGTGGTAGAACCAGGGGAGACATTGAGTGAAATTGCCAAAGCCTATGGCATCAGCCTGGCCGCGTTAATGACACACAATGCGATTACCGACGCCGATGCCATCTTGGTCGGGCAGGAGTTGCGCCTGCCGGCCACGGCGCAGCCACAACCCACCCCGGCACCCTTGCCGCGCCATGTGGTCCAAACGGGGGAGACCCTCAGTGAGATTGCGCAACAGTATGGGGTTTCCCTGACCCGCCTCATGTTGGTGAATGGCATTCGGGATGCCAATGCGCTCTATGAAGGGCAAGAGCTCAGCATTCCCCGGCCGGCGGTCGAGGAACAAGCGGCCCAAGCACATGTGGTCGAGACGCTGGTGGGTGATGCCGTTGCTACGACCGCGCCGACGCCGACTCCCCTCGCGACGTTAACACCTGTTGCCACGGCGACACTAACAGCCACTGCCACCGTAACGCCCCAACCCGATGAGGATCGTACTGGGGAGGATAGTACCGCGCCGACGGTTGTCGCTACAGTAAGTGAAGCAAGTGAGCCTGATGCAAGTGATGCTGACGCTAGTGATGCTGACGCTAGTGATGCTGACACCAGTGATGCTGACACCAGTGATGCTGGGGCAAGTGAAGATTCTGCTCGTGAAGCAAATACCCCGGTCAGTGTTATGGCGCGCATTGCTTCCTTGAATCAACGCTATCAAGTTCGTTCTGGTGATACCTTTTCCCGCATTGCCCTGCGTTTGGGGGTGGATGCCGAAGCGTTACGTCGTCTGAACCGGATGAGCAGTGCTGATCTGACCAATTTGCGGGCCGGCGAGACGCTGTTGCTCCCTGCGAATGGCACTGACTTCGTTGTCCGCAAACCGTCGCAATCCTATGTGGTGCAAGGGGGAGATACGCTGGGTTCGATTGCGAATCAGTTTGCGCTGACAACCGCTGATCTCTTAGCCGCCAACGGCATTGCTGACCCCGATCTAATTGCGGTTGGACAAACCTTGACGATCCCGGAAAAAACCGAAACCACCGCTGCGGCAGCGGCCACGGTTGGTCCCCAGCGCAGCGGGTTTTACTACTACACCGTCCAAGCCGGGGAGACAACTTCAGAACTGGCACAGGCCTTTAATACTAGCCGTTTGGCCATTTTGGAGTATAATGGTTTACCCGATGAGCAGACGATTTATGCGGGGTTAGAAATTCGGATTCCCTTTGGCCCACCGATTTTGCCTCAACGGCGTCCACCTGTGCCTGCCTCGGGGACCAGCTTTCTGGTCAGCTTGAGCCGCCAGAAATGTTGGCTCTTTGCCGGTGATCGGGTCGCGCAGACGTGGAATTGCAGCACCGGGTATGGCGAATGGATTACACGCGTTGGCTCTTTTGCCGTACAGAGCAAGATTGAAATGGCACAAAGTAGTGCTTATCAACTGGACATGCCCTATTGGCTTGGCATTTACAATGTGGGTAACTATGAAAATGGGATTCATGGTCTACCTGTGGAGTGGGCAACCGGCGAAAAAATTTGGGAAAGCCTGATCGGCGAGCCGGCCACCTTTGGCTGTGCCATGTTGGATGACCGTGATGCCGTTGTGCTCTTTTCATCCGCTTATATCGGCATGCCAGTCCATATTATCAACTGATTTATTGCGATGCGGGCGACCGCGATGATAACCATATGATAGATTCTGCTAAACAAATGCTCCCTGCCGGCAAGTTGCCCGCTGCCCTCTTGACGCGCCTGCTGGCTGCATTACCGACTGACCATCCACAGCTATTGCTCGGCCCTGCGGTGGGCGAAGATGCTGCCGTCATTGACTTGGATTTTGGGCGCGATCAACTACTGGTGGCCAAAAGTGATCCAATTACCTTTGCCACCGATGAAATTGGCTACTATGCCGTCAATGTCTGCGCCAATGATCTCGCTGTCACTGGCGCTACGCCGCGTTTCTACTTGCCTACCCTCTTGTTGCCCGCTGGTCAGACCGACGTTGCCCTCGCCGAACGGATCTTTCAACAGATCGGTGCGGCCTGTCGCCAACTTGGGATTGTCATTGCCGGTGGTCACAGTGAGATTACACCGACCGTCACCCAACCGATCGTCGCGGGGACCATGTTGGGGGAAGTGCAGCGTAGTATGATGATTGGCAGCAGTGGGGCGCAGCCTGGCGATCTGGTTTTAATGGCGGGTGCCGCCCCTGTAGAGGGCACGAGCATTATCGCGCGCGAAAAACGTGCATACCTGCTCGCCCAAGGTTGGGCTGCCGCTGAATTGGATGAGGCCGCTGCCTATCTCTATCGCCCCGGCATCGGCATCCATGTGCCGGCGTTGGCCGCTGCCCCAACCGGTGTTGTCACCGCCATGCATGATCCCACCGAAGGAGGAGTCATTACCGGCCTGCATGAGCTGGCGACTGCTTCGCAAGTGGGCATGGAGATCGATTTGGCTGCCATTCGCGTGCCGCCGTTGGCCCGGCGGCTCTGTGCAGCGTTTGGGCTTGATCCGCTGGGGACGATTGCTTCCGGCGCGCTGCTGGCGACCGTGCGGGCTGATTATGCTGAAGTCGTGCTTTCCGTCTGGCAGACACTCAACTGGCCAGCCACGATTATCGGCCATGTGTTACCCCCCCAGGCCGGCGTCATGGCTCTGGTTGAAGACCGCCGGCTGCCGCTGCCCATTTTCGCTGTCGACGAAATTACCAAACTGTGGCGGCCTTGAGCCATTTACCATCATTTTTACGCCGATTAATCTGCTCCGGCTGCGCTTGTCCAAGCGGACTGCGGCAAGCGTAGCCCGCGTAAATCATACAAAACGCAGATTTTTACCGCTTCAGGGGAGTCTTTGACCGTGCCAAAACAAAAATCGATTGTTGTGATCGGCGGTGGTGTGATCGGCTTGACCAGTGCCTATCGTTTGCTTGAGGCTGGGCATCAGGTAACGATCCTGGCGCGGATGCTGCCGCCCCACACGACTTCTGATGTGGCCGCGGCGTTCTGGTCACCAACGGCAACTGCCGGCGACTTGCAGACACAACGGTGGGCACAGCAGAGCCTGCCGGAATTTCACCGGCTAGCCGAGGACGCGACTAGTGGGATTGGCATTGTGGATCTCTACAAACTTGCCCCTGTGCCAACCCCTATGCCCTATATGGCTAGCAGCGGCGCGATGGCACCGGTGCCGCTTGGTCAATTCCCGGCACCCTGGTCGGGTTATCGTGCCGCTGTCCCACGCATTGATGTGCCGGTCTACATGCCTTGGCTGCTGGCGCAAGTAGAGCAGCTCGGTGGCGTTGTACAGCAGCGGATTGTCCAGGGCTTGGGCGAATTACGTGGCGCGTATGATGCGATCATCAACTGTAGCGGCCTGGGGGCAGGGCTGCTTACCGGTGATGCCCTGTTCCCCATCCGCGGCCAGGTGATGAGTGTACAAAAGCCGGTTGGGCTGTTGCCTGACATTATCTACGCCGATGACGGCGAAACTACGACCTACATTATTCCTCGCAGCCTGGATTGCCTGCTGGGAGGCACCTATCAGTATCGGGATGGCAATACCGAGGTCGACGAGGAAATTGCCGAGCAGATTATTGCCCGCTGTGCGCAATTCAATCCCGCGCTGCGCCATCCACAGATTCTTGCCCACAAAGTTGGCTTACGCCCTGGCCGGACGACGGTGCGGCTTGAAGCCCAAGCGGTCTCTACCGGCCAACTAATTATTCACAACTATGGTCATGGCTCGATTGGGCATACCCTTGCTTGGGGGTGTGCGGCGGAAGTGGTTGAGCTGATGCAGCGTGCGCAATCGTGACGATGACACCACCTACCCTCACCGACAAACCTACACCAGCGGATCAATTGCCGCTTTTAACCATGGTACTGCTCTTTGATAGCATGCACTTTATCTTTGCCCGGCTCTTGCTGACGCAGATTAGTCCGGATGTCTCGGCGATGTATGTGATGGCGATTGCCGGTCTACAGGTGGGACTCTATGGTTGGTGGCGCGGCGAATTGCGCTTGGCCGTCTTGCGCAACCATTGGCGCTTCTTTCTCGTGATCGGCGTGCTGATTGGTGTCAGTACCCATCTGGGTTTTGTGGCGGTGGGGTATATTGATGCCGGCACGGCCTCCATGCTGAACAAAGTCGCGACCGTCTTTAGCGTGGCCTTTGGTCTGGTCTGGCTGCGTGAACGGTTTACGCGGCAGCAAATGGTGGGGACGTTGGTGGCAATTGGTGGTAGCATCGTGATTGCCTACCAGCCGGATACACAGCTGCAGTGGGGTGCGCTGCTAATTATTGTTGGTTCCTTCTGCTATTCGCTCCATTTTGCCGTGGTTAAGCGCTATGGCAACGAGATTGACTTTCTCAACTTCTTTCTCTTTCGCCTGGTTAGCACCGCCTTCGTCCTTTTGCTCTCCGCATCCGTGCGCCAGGTGTTGGCTTGGCCCACCCCCACGGCTTGGCTCTATTTGCTGCTAGCCGGCACCGTGGATGTGACCATCAGCCGCACCTTTTACTATATTGCGCTGCGCCGCCTGGACATGAGCCTGCTCGCGGTGATTACCACGCTCAGCCCGGTCGCCGCGATTCTGTGGGCGGTGCTGCTCTTTGGGACCATGCCGACGGGGCAACAGTTAGTGGGGGGCTTGGGCGTGTTGCTTGGGGTGTTGATTGTGACACGGGGTAAAGCCTGATGGTGCAACGAGCAGCCATTCAATAAAAATGGTGAATGGTGAATTGTCAATGGTAAATAGTCAATGGTAAATGCTCTCGTTGCACGATGACTAGTACGACAACGTTAAATTAGATGATATAGCAGGTGTATAGACGCAGATTCAGAAAGCGCGGATTCGGGGGAACCGATCCGCGTTTTCTGAATCCGTGTCTATAGAACCGGCTGCCAGCGTAATTTAACGTTGTCGTACTATTTACCATTGACAATTCACCATTTACTATTTGTCCTTACCTATGCAGCCCTTCGACCGAGAAGGGCAAGCCATCAGGCCACACATCCTGAGGCTCATAACCAATGACCTGGCGTGCCAATTCCAGATCAAGACGGATTTTGTAGCGCGGTTTGCTGGTGGCAAAGAGGATCACCGACTGGCCGGGCGCTGGATTTGGCGATTCGACACAGCGTTCGTGGAAGCGTTTGGAATCCTCATGGCTGAAGAAGACATTGGGGCCGCCCGGATTAGCGGCTAAGCGCGCTGCTTCCTCTCGGTTACGCGGCAGCCAGCCGATGCGCACGCTGATTACCGAGAGGTTGTGGTTGCGGGCGTACATATCCCCCATTGCCTCTAGCCAAACTTTAGTCAATGCATAATGATTGACGGGCTTGGGGCCATCTTCTACGGTGATCGGGCCATTTTCGGCACTGTGGCCGGTAACTGTTTGCAGCGTACTCGCCAGGATTAAGCGTTTCACCCCTAGATCTTTGGCCGCTTCACAGATATAGTAACTGCCTACCACGTTGGGTTGGAGCAGCACATCGATAAAGTCAGCCGGGTTGGGATAGGCTCCTAGATGAATCACCGTATCCATCCCGCTAACGGCCTGATAGACCTTGTCGCGTTCATTGAGATCACCTTCGACAAAGTCCGTCAGCCCCGGTGTGGGGCGGCGGGCAAAGCCACGTACATAGTGCCCGCGCGTCAGCAGGTGCTCACACAGCGGTTGCCCGATTGCCCCCGTGGAACCAGTGACAAGGACGCGTTTGGGTTCGGTTGCCGTTGCACTCATAATTGAATCTTTACTTTCTATTGGTTAGGGTGGGAAGGTAGATAAGTAAATCGGTAAATCGGTAAATCGGTACAGTTGAACTTAGTCTACCGATTTACCGATTTACTTAGTCTACCGATCTACCGTTTATTCTACCTGCGGTTGGGGCAAAAAAACAACTTGCCATAATTTCCTTCACCGCGGTACACTATCGTTATGGTGATCCTGGCACCTTGATGCGCTGGCAATGATGGTGATCAGACTTGCACAGCCATGCGGTTTGCTCCAAATTTGTTGGGGTTCTTTATCTTACACAATTAACATCGAACAAGAAAAACGGCGAGAAACATTATGCACTTCGATTTATTGATCAAAGGCGGCGAGGTTGTTGATCCGGGCGGCGGCAAACAAGGGAAACTGGATGTGGCGATTAAGCGCAATCGCATTGCTGCGGTGGATGCGAATATTCCTGCCACTGCCGCCCATCGTGTCATTGATGCGAGCGGGCAATATGTCACGCCCGGTTTAATCGACTTGCACACGCATGTCTACCACAGTGCAACCTGTTGGGGCGTGCGTGCCGATCCGATTGCCGCGCGGACGGGAGTCACCACTTGGCTCGACGTTGGTTCGGCAGGGGCCTATAACTTTCCGGGCTTTCGCGAATTTATTGTACGGCCCGCTACCGCGCGGATCTATGCGCTGCTTAACATCTCCTCGATTGGGTTGACTGCACAAACCTGGGAACTGGCCAATCTCAACTATCTGGATGTGGCGCTCTGCACTAAGTTGATTGATCACAACCGCGATCTGATCTTAGGGGTCAAGATCCGCATTGATAAGAACACCACTGCTGGTACTGGCCTAGAAGGGTTGCGGCGGGGACGTGAAGCGGCTGAGGCAACCGGCCTGCCCATGATGGTGCATATTGGCATGGGGCCGCCCACCTTGACCGAAGTCCTGGCGTTAATGCGCCCTGGTGATATTCTGACCCACTGCTTTACCGGCCATTCCATGCGCATTGTGAGTGAAGAAGGGGAACTGCTTGCCGTGGCCAAACAGGCCTGGGACAGTGGCATTATCATGGATATTGGCCACGGTGCCGGCTCCTTTTCCTTTACCACGGCCGAGGCCTTAATTACGGCTGGCCATGCGCCTGATGTAATCTCCTCTGACATTCACCAATTTAGTGTTCATGGTCCACTTTTTGACATGCCCACTTGTTTGAGCAAGTTTCTGGCGTTGGGGATGTCCTTGGAAGTAGCCATTGCGGCCGCGACGATCCGCCCGGCGGAAGTAATGGGTATGCAGCATGAAGTCGGCTCACTTAAGCCTGGCTTGTTGGCCGATATCGCACTGTGGACGCTGGTGGATGGTGATTTCCCGCTTTACGATGTGCACATGAATGAGCGCCGTAGCAAGCAACTGTTGCGTAACACGTTGACCTTAATTGACGGTCGCGAGTTGGCCCAAGTGAGTGATGATCCCCCCATGCCTTGGATCGAATTGAGTGAAAATCAACTGGGGCTAATCGAGCGCGGTGAAACGCCGCAGAAGATGGCGGCGCGGGCCTGTTGTTAAGGGCTGATCCGACTTTGAACGCGCGACCATTAACCCCTGTGATCTAAAAAAGCAGTGGGGGCAATGAGCATAATCGCCTCATGCCCCCACTGCTTTGCCATCCATGATTGTGGTCAGCCCGCACTGGCTCGATAAACTGTAAATGTCAGCGCACTTCACTGTCTGCGCTATAAAGTGCCTGAAGGTGTCATCGTGGCAAAGACCGGCTCGATTCGTCGTGCCGTAACTTGCTCGGCCAGTTGCGCAATGGCAGAGAGCATCTCTTTAACCGTGTACGGTTTCCCAATAAAGCCGTCGGCACCTTCCTGTTGTGCCTGCTCAATCCAGCGCCGATCATTGAGCGCACTAACCATTAACACGCCGATCGTAAAATCACTTTTGCGAACCTCTTGCAAAACGGCGATCCCATCCATATCGGGTAAATTAATGTCCAACAAGACGATGTCTGGTTGGATTTGCTCGATCATGCGCAGGGCTGATGTCCCATTGGCTGCCTCAAAGACCACATAAAAGCCCAACTCTAAGGTTCGTCGTAACAGTAGACGCATGGAGGCTTCGTCGTCCACAATTAAGACTTTAAGATGAGTTGGTGCTGATGCTCCTTTCATGCGCTGGGCCAGCAATGCCCGCTGTGCTAATGAGTGCTCAATAACAGGACGAGGAACAGGGTGGATAAATGCTGATTTGAGTGGTATTGCAAGTGCCATTATGGGTACCTCTGCTTTTGAGGTTGGGGATTGGGAAACAATTGCTGCAGCATGATTCTCGCTAGGAAATGATGATTCACGGTAACGTTGTGTCCATCTACGATAAGTCTACGTCAGCGCGTAAGTTGCATAAGGGAATGGCTTTGTTAAGGCAACGCTGCTTACGTATAGAGATAGTATAGCAAGCGGAAAGTAACTTGTCTATCAACATACGTTGAACTATTGTACCGTGTTCGCCCTGCTGTTGTAGCCAAATGTATCATTTTGTAAGGGAAATTACCTGTGCATTGCGCGACCGCCGCGCCGCTACTGGGTGAGCCGCAGAATTACAAAGAAGTGAGATTGTGTTTCAAGGCAAATTTGATGAGTGCTGTGACGTCATCCAATTCGAGCTTTTGGAGAATGCGGCTGCGATAAGTGCGCACCGTCGTTTCAGAGACATAAAGCAACTCGGCAATTTCTGGGTTGGCTTTGCCATCTACAATCAGCTGCATTACTTCACGTTCGCGGGCCGAGAGCTTGATTAGTGGATTTTCTAAGGCTTCCTGGGCAACAAGGTTAGGCTTGTTGATCTCTGTGACAAAGCTGCCCAGTTCTTCTTCAAGCTGTGCCAATGTTACCGTGAGATTGTGGGAGTGATAGGCAATCAGTTCGCGACTGGCGCGATCGGTCAACTGTGCCACTGCGTCATTGATCAGATCCAGTTGCATCTGAACGATATGTAATGTCTGCGTCATCTGGGTGCGCAAGGTGGCGGAAAGTCCAGCCCCATGTTGTTGATGGCTGTCAATCACCCACGCCGTCAATGAGCGCAATTGATCGCTCTGTTTGCTCACCATATCGAGCAATTTTTGTTTTTCAGCTTCCTGCTGCCGGCGACGGTTTATCTCCGCTTGTAAGGCTTGGGTGCGCTCATGAACGCGCTGTTCCAGCAACTCATTCTGTTCCTGCAACTGCTGTTGCAGTTGCCGAATGGTCAGGTGCGTATGCACGCGTGCCAACACCTCCGGCATCTGCAGTGGTTTGGTGATATAATCAACGCCACCAACGGCAAAGCCATGAACCATTTCATTAATATCATGTAAACCGGTCATAAAAATAACGGGGATTTCTTGCGTGGCTGGATCAGCTTTGAGTCGACGGCAGGTCTCGAAGCCATCAAGATTTGGCATCAAGACATCAAGCAGAATGAGATCAGGCTTAATGCGCCTAATCCGTTGCAGGGCGCTAGTGCCACTCTCCGCCACCATTACCGAAAAATCGTTCTGCTCAAGCTGTTCGTAGAGCAGGGCGAGGATGGCCGGAGTATCATCAACAATCAAAATCGTTGCACTTGATTCGCTCATGAGTGGCTCGGTGAACTGACCACACGCGACGCCGCCAGTCAAATCGCTCTTCGTTTGTTGACTCAGCTCAACACTGTTGGCAAAAGTCAAAGGCGTCCCGAGGGTGATCCTTACTGCAGCTATAGGAAGTGGCAATGGAAATTAATTGCCATTGCCATTGATCGTTGTACATGGCTCTTTTGTTATAAATGGCAAACTTAAAATTATTATCTGTGCAAACATTATACTGTAAGTTGCTGCGTTAGCCAAGTAGGCAAAGGGCATCATCGTTTGACTTGTACCAGGTGTTGCCCTTGATGTAGAGCACTTTACCTGTTGCCGCCGACCGTAATGCTGCTGACAAGATTATCATCACCCGGCGCACCTCTGCTTGCCCCCTCAAGACATCTCGAATGTTCTCGTAATAGCTGTGCCAACGTCCTGCTATAGTTGGGATAATGGTCTCGTTCGCACCGTCGTGGCGGCGGCCATAAAATGCTGGTGACTCAATGGCACTGTCGATTTGCGCGACTTTTATAGCTTCTTCCTGCGGATCAAGGCCATATTTGATGAAGGTTTCTTGATCGCCATAGATTGGGCGTAGCGATTACGACTAGGTCAACCGTAGGATCGGCTAAGGCTTCATCAATGTTTGTATAAGCTTTGCACCCCCACTTGCGTTCGATCTATGCCCGCTTTTTGGGGCTGCTAGAAACAACCCCGTGCTGTGTCAACCCCGGCGTACTGTTGATCAGATCGCTGTGAATGCTGCGTCCGGCATAACCATCGCCAACGACAGCTGCCCGTGGTTCAGACATTACCTTCTCCTTATGCCGACTTGGTAATCTCAATGCCCGTCAACTGTTCAAAGACTTTGACGACTGCCGCATCGTCCAAGCGGCCATGACCGGCGGCGGATGCACTCATAAAAAGTTGGTGGGCCAATGCTGAGAAAAAGAGCGGGAAGCGTAGATCGTGCCCTGTTTCCAGGACAATGCCCAGATCTTTAACCCAGATATCGACCGCGCTGTGCGGGGTGTAATCATCATTGAGCATGTGCGGCACGCGATTTTGGAACATAAAGGACGCCCCGGCACTGTTACAGATCACATCATAGATCTGGTTGGCATCCAAGCCGGCGCGTACCCCAAAGGCCATCGCTTCTGCCGCAGTGGCAATATGTACACCGGCCAGGATCTGATTGACCATCTTCATGGTCGAACCAAGGCCATACTCGCTCCCCATGCGGTAGATATTCTCGGCCATTGCATCAAGCGCGGGCTGCACTTTGACAAAAACCTCATCCGGTCCTGCAGCCATAAAGCTCAATTTCCCCTCGGCTGCCCGCGCCGTGCCGCCGCTCATGGGGGCATCCAGCATTTGCAAACCTAGTGTATTCAACCGGGCTGCCATTGTTTTTGCAAAGACCGGGCTGACTGTACTACAGACCATGACCACACTGCCGCTGCTCAGGGCTTGTGCGGCACCCCCGCTGCCAAAGAGCACATCTGTCACCTGATCGGCATTCAGCACCACAACAATCAATAAATCGGCTCCAGCTGCGGCCGCCGCGACGGTGGCGGCACCTTCGCCCCCGGCTGCTACAAAATTGGCCACCGCCGCCGGATTAATGTCATAGCCGCACACACGGAAGCCCGCCTTCAGCAGCGACTTTGCCATCCCTATCCCCATCGCACCCAATCCAATCAACCCAACCCGCATCAGCGGTTTCATCTCAGTCATGTCATTCTCTCCCAAGCTGGTGTCTCGTATCTCGTGTTTTCTTCTACAGCCACTGATCAAACCAGGCAAACGCTTCAGTCTGCATCGGTTGATCAAATTTATGCGGACCGGGGTAAAAGGAGGCGCGATAGTGTTCTGCTGCCCCCGCTTTGGCATAGACCGCGGCTAGGATCTGATCAGCGCGCACCATCTCTGACATGGTAAAGAGCTGATCATCAATGTTATTAAGGACCAAGGTCGGGCGCGGTGCTTGTAGCCCGAGCAACTCAGGGTAATCGAGCAATTGGGGCAGCAGCGGCACATAGATCATCCAGGTATGGGTGTGGGATTTATAGAGCAGATAGTCACGCCAGGTGCTCATCATGCCCGCACAGACGGCACAACGGATCCGATCATCTAGGCCACCCAAGAAGACAGTGCGCATGCCACCGCCGGAAAGCCCTGCGCAGCCCACGCGTTTTGGATCGACCTCCGGCTGCGCACACAGCACATCAAGGGCGCGCTGATCTTCGGTTAACCAGACGCCTGGCCAAGTGGTACCCGCACAAAAAAGCGACTTGGCCACAATTGACTCGTGGCCCGCTGCCCATTGGTTATACTGTTCGATGCCGGTGATGTCATCCCAGGCGGGATCGCTACAGCCATTGCGAATTACTTCCGGTACATCGGCTAAACGCACGCGGCGACTACCAAAGCCAAAGGTATCATGCACTAGCACGACATAGCCCCGTTTGGCCAGTGCATTGGCCCATGCGATGCCATCATAGTAACGGCCATGTCGTTCCATCAATGGATGGCGCGGTTGCCCCGTCATGGTAATCTTTTGGTGGCCAAAAAATTTGTTGCCACCATGATCGTGCAGCGCGAGCACGGCTGGCAACTTACCCTGTGCCCCTGCCGGCTTGAGTAACAGCGCCTCTGTTGGTGGGCCATAGGGCAACTGCCAGGAGAGCTTTTCAATCGCCAGCCCTTCATGCTGATAGCGCTCATGGACCGTTACCGTTGGTTTGTCGTTGACAGGTGGCTGCGCCAGGCGCTGGCGTACTTGCTCATGGGCCGCTGCGCGCCAGATCTCCAGATCATCCCAGCGGTCGTTGCGTAGCGAAAGTTCACCCGGCTTTTCGCCGATCAGATCAGCGGCCCAAGGGCCATAAGCGCCGAGCATGTTGGGTTGCATAGTCGTTGACTCTTTTCTTGTGATTGGGGTAGACCAGCAGGCATGATCGTTATATTTCTGTATTGTACCTGTGGCGTAGCAAAAAAGAAAATGGCCTATCTGCGCATCGATTCAGGCCCGATTGATTCAGACCCGATTGATTCAGACAAAGTACTAATATTTTGCCAATTCAATTCTAACGTCATGGTGGGAGAATCAAATTGTACACGAAATGGATTGAAGCAGCGGATTTTACACGCAGCGGCGCCATCGGGTAACACTTTTTCAAGTGTAAATAGGTTACTTTATTGGCTGCCGTGCAGTAGAGATTGAAGTTTCGTATGCAACAATTGTGATGGAGGTAAACTTATGACAACCCTAACACGTTGGGAACCTTTCCGCGAAATGACTACCCTGAGCCGCGCCATGGATCGCATGTTCGACCGTTTTGTCGATGAAGCGTACGGCGAGTTGCCGACAATGTGGGAACAGGGCAACGGGAATAGCCTGGCCGTTGATGTTGCTGAGAAGGATGGCATATATGAGGTGAAGGCGTCAGTCCCTGGCATTCAGCCTGAAGATATTGAAGTGACATTGAATGACAATGTACTGACGATCAAAGGGGAGATGAAGGTCGAAAAAGAGCACGACCAAGGCAATTACCACCTCCGTGAGCGCCGTTTTGGCAGCTTTACCCGTCGCATCGCCCTGCCCAGCAACATTGATGTCGAAAAGATCGAGGCGACGAATGAGAATGGGGTACTCACCCTCACGTTGCCCAAGGCGGAAGCGGCCAAACCGAAACGCATCGAAGTTAAAAAGCTGGTGGAGCGCAAATAGATCGGCCGGGCCGCGCGCTTGTTGCTGACAATTAATGGACAGCACAAATAGACCTGACTGTTAGCTCATCATCACTACAGGGGCAAAACAGTGCCCTGTTTTATGTGAACCACCAATAAAAAAGTGCCCGAATCTTGAATTCGGGCACTTTTTTATTGGTGGTTCAAGCGGGGATAAAGCTTGGTTACAGGTTGCTCAAGAAGAGTACACTTACATATAGGCAGAAGAGGACAACCACCATCATTTGTGGCGGGCGCTTGATGCTGACTCTCCGCCGCGGTGCAGCTTTCGGCGTGGGTAGCAAGCGATGTTCGCCATTCAGTGGCCGATTTTGTGTATGCAACGCAACTTCATCTAGCACCGATTGCACCAGGTGCTCGGCAAAATCAGCCGGCATTGGCACGGTAGGTAGATGGGTCGCAAACAATTTGTGTAGGTTGCGCTCATTTTTGAGTTGACGTTTCGCCATTTTAGTCATTCACGCACTATTTCCTACTTGGTACACTTCGACTGATTGTCTAGAACACAAACAAAGCTTACACTTTGCCGCTGTCTGAACGGATCGACGGCCTTATGCGAAGCACAATGGGCACATCCTCTCGGCGACAGCCCCATTGAGGAAACGGGCTTATGCTAGCTCTTTGTCTGTGCTGTCCCCATCTGGCCCTAATGCGCTACGTAGCTCGGCCCGTGCGCGGCTCAGTAACGATTCGGCTCCTTTATAGGTTTTGCCCAGAATCCGTGCGATCTCATCGACCCCTAACCCTACATAGTAGCGCATGAGTAGGACTTGGCGATGTTCATCACGTAAGCGATGGAGCACTTCCATAAATTCGACACTTTCATCACTCATCCCCGGGTCGACATGAATATCGGTCAACTCGGTTGTCTCCTGGCGTCGCCGCCAAAAGTCAGCAACTTTATAATTTGCCAGCGAAAACAAAAAGGTTGACAATTTTACTTTTCCGTCAAAAGTTTGTATGGCCTGAACTGCCGCTTTCATCGTTTCTTGCAGTATATCTTCCACGTCTTGATAGTCGGGCACTTTGTGGCGCAAATAGTTATATAAGCGTGTTGTATATTCACCCGTGGCAAACTCGGCCCATGCTTCTGGATCGTTTGCCTTTAGGCGCCTGATTAACTCTTCCTCAGACCAGCCAGTGGAGCTCATCCGTCCCATGCTGGCCTCCTATAAATATTAATCGTTGAAAAAGCTGTAATCCTTCGCGTCTTTGCTGTCGATCTACGAAGGTAATGATGATAATAGCTATTCATAGGTAAATTCTGCGACCATGCAGAGATAATTTGCTCATGGTAAGCAGCTATCCGTCTGTTGGTGATTGAGCATCGGGCTTTCTCTGACGGATAGCGCTTGGGTGGTAAATGATATCCGGGGCACCAAGGAGCAGTTCGAGGCTCTTCGTTAATACTTGGTACTAAGGGCGAGCGTGCAAAGCGCTATCTAACCCAGCACCCAGTATTGTGCGCTCTGTTTGAAAACGATGAAGGCAGACCTATCGTTTTTGCAACAATCGCAGCTTAGCTGGCACAGTTTTCTTGATCGGCCACCATGGATCGGCCACCGTGGATCGGCCACCGTGGGTCGTTGAAGAATACATGCATCTGTTGTATGATGCAGTGGTGCTACGTGGCGCTCGAACTGGCTCATCGAATGTCGTTTGTACCAACGCACACCAAACAGTAACACTTTTTAGCGCAGTAATGGTTACTTTCTTGTGCTGCTGATGAGTATCTATACTGGCGGTTGTCATCATTTCGCATTTTTACTCGTGTAGAAAATGCTGAAAGATGACAGAGCCAAGTATACATTGGGCGGATGCGCATGATGCCCTCAATCTTACGCGAGATGTCCTTTTGCCTTACTTCGGCGCATAAATATCTTGCGTCTTTCTGCCTATTATGAGTATACCAAGCTTTGCCGAATTGACAAGTAGCTAGAAGGCTGAATGGTGAATTTTCTGTGTCTAATTGTGCTCATCTGCTGCGTCCAACCTGGCTAGCGCTTGATCAGAACGCCCTCATCCAAAATGTAAATTGCATTCGCCGCCAGATCGGGGCGCGCCCTTTGTTGATGGCCATCATTAAAGCAAACGCATATGGTCATGGGGCTATGAATGTTGCACCCATCCTCCAGGCCGCCGGTGTTGATCGCTTTGGCGTTGCGACCTTGAATGAAGCGCTTGAATTGCGCAATGGTGGCGTACAAAAAGAGATTTTGGTATTGGGCTACACCCCTGGTTGGTTGGCCTCCACCCTGGTGGAACAAGCGATTACCGCCACGGTCTATGATCTGGAAACGGTCGAAGCTCTTGCGCTCGCGGCACAACAAGCCCAGCGCCCTGCCGTCGTCCATGTTAAGGTTAACACAGGCATGAATCGGTTGGGCCTGCTGCCTGCTGCTGTGGGTGACTTTATGCGGGCGCTACAAAATTTTCCGCTGATTATTGTGGAAGGGATCTTTACCCACTTTGCCGATGCCGATCAGGCGGATCAGACCTTTGCGCATGTGCAGTTAGCGCAGTTCACCGCGCTATTGGCCGCCCTCGAAAGTGCCGGCTGTCGTCCTCCCCTTGCTCACGCGGCCAATTCAGCTGCCACCTTTACCTTGCCGGCGGCGTACTTGGAGATGGTACGTTGTGGCATTGCGCTCTATGGCTTGCATCCAGATCCGTTCCATGCACCACTCCCGCCAGGCTTTCAACCAGTCTTGAGCTGGAAAGCACGTGTGGCCCAGGTCAGAACATTACCCCCTGGCGAAAGCGTGGGGTATGGGCGTACATTCGTTGCTACACAACCAACGGTTGTTGCCGTACTGCCATTTGGCTATGCAGATGGTTTTCCGCGGGCGCCATCCCACTGGGGCAGTGTGCTGATTCATGGCACGGAAGTTCCAATTCTGGGGCGCGTCAGCATGGACCAGACCGTGGTCGATGTCACGGCACTGGAACAGCAGGCCAGGCTTGCCGGCCGGCCCGGGGTGCGCCAGGGTGATGAGGTTGTCTTAATTGGGCAACAAGGTGCGCGTCGCCTAACTGCCGAAATGATTGCGCAACGGCTGGGGACGATCAACTATGAGGTGGTGAGCCGGATTTTAGCACGCGTGCCCCGGATCGTGGTGTGAACTGCCTGTCATCTGGCTGCCTGCGCAATCGCAGCTTTGACTGGCACGCTAATTGCTGCGCTGCCGGCCAACGCGCTACTCCCGCCAAGCAAGTTGGGCGACTACCGGGCGATGATCGGATTCGCCGTAGAATGGGCTGACCGCTGTCGTCAGCGCCACAAAATCGGCTGTATACCAGATCATGTCAATGCGCAACTGGCGTCCAGGAATCGGCAGCCCATTCCAGAAAAGGCGCTCGGCGGGAAAGGTGTGGCCAAAGCCCCAGCCAATCTGGCGATGGGTATCAAGCAAGGTCGTTTGTAGGATCGCGTACGCGTCACTCTGGTCCGTAGTGTTGAAATCACCAATCAGGAGGGTGGGTGCTCGGCTGGCCTGAATTTGTGTCACCAACCGTTCACTGAGCAAGCGGCGCAACTGAAAGCTTTCACGCACCTGCGCCGCCAACGGCTGGCCATCGTTGAAAAAATTGTCGAGATTGGAACTGCGTGGCCGACAGTTGTAGAGCATAAAGTGACGCGCATCGCTAACCGCCACTTGGAAAACGCGGCAATTGAGGTCAATTAACAGGTCAACACGTACTGGTGTCAGCGGATAGCGGCTGAGGGTCGCAATCCCTCGCCCATCCATCGTATATTCAAAGAAGCTATAGGGATAGTGCTCCCCCACCGCGCGGCGCACCAGGCGCTCAATCTGTGGTGTCGTTTCTTGCAGTGCAACAATATCTGGATAATCATTCTCTTGAATCACTGCTGCCGTCTGTAACTCTCTTGTGCCTGACCACATATTAAAGGTCATCACGGTGAGCGGCGGTGAATCAACCTGGTGTGGTGGCGGCGTCTTGGGCAGAAAGAGCCCCCCATAGGTGACAATAAAGAGGAGCAGCGGGCAGAGCTGGCCGATTAGATAACCCGCGTGGTGCACAAACAGGGTCAAGGGTAGAAAAAAGAGCAGTGGGGCAAAAAAGAGGGGAGTAAAGGAAGTGAGCAGGGCCAGCCACCAGATTTGGTCCCCATAAATAAGGTGCAAAAGCCACCAACCACCTAACAAAACTAGATAAAACCAAAGTAAAACAGTTAGCGCAATTCGTGCAGTTGATAGCATAGCAATAAATCGGTAGATAAGTGATCGCCCCTTGCCCGCTGTCTACAAAATGCAAAAGCTGCTTTGTGACACGGGCAGTTAAGTCAAGCAAGGGGTGCGGTTAATGGAGCAATACTGTGGAGAAACAAGAGCTGGCTTGGGCAGTTTACCGGCGGCTTGTCGCCTACTTTGGCGAACCGCTTTGGCAACCCCCAGCCGATCCGCGTACTGAGGTCGTTGATGAACTCATTCATACCATTCTCAGCGCAAATACGAATGATGTCAATAGTGGGCGCGCCTTTGATCAACTGCGCGCCCGCTTTGGCCCTGATTGGGAGGCCGTCCGGACCGCGCCATTGGCCGCCATTAAAACGGCCATCCGGCCGGCCGGCATGTACAATCAGAAAGCGCCTAATCTTGTGGCGACGCTTGAAAAAATCAAAAAGGATTATCCGGACTACGATCTCTCTGCCTTGGCCGAACTGCCCGTCGGCGACGCCTTAGCCTATTTAATGGCGCTGCCGGGGGTCGGGCACAAAACAGCGAGCATTGTCCTGCTCTTCTGTTTCAATCGTGCTGCCTTTCCCGTTGATACCCACATTCAGCGCATTAGCCAACGCTTAGGATTGGGCAGCCGACAAAGCACCCCTGCCCAACTTAAATTGCTCTGGGAAACACTGCTGCCGCCGTCGACCTACTATGCCTTACATCTCAACCTGATCCGTCACGGCCGCGAAATCTGTGATGCGCGTGCGCCCAAGTGTGATCGCTGTCCCTTACAAGCCTGCTGTGACTATTACAACCGGCACGGCGCATGGCACGCCTAGGTGCATCGCCCTAGCCGTTGTCAAACTACGACTGTCACCTGGCGCGTATACCACTTTTTTCGCAGATGACAAATAAGCTAAAGCTGCGTAGGGGCACCCCCTACGCAGCTTTAGCTTATTTTTGAAAGCGGCTTAGGGCTTTCACCTTAGCGCTGTACATTGGGCAGGTAGAGCCGATAAGCAGGGTTTGCCACAGGGTTGCTGCGTATTTCATTGCCTTGGCCCTGCAAGCCCCAGGTTGCTCCCACACCATCGTTAAACAATCTAAAGTTGTCGCCTTGCCGTGGCGGTTGATTGTTGACCAGCGTTACGACCATGTTGCGTCCACGCGTGTTCGGCCCCAAACTGCTGCTTACCCGGTAATCATAGTTAACCAAGCTCTCATTTGCCTGTACCACATAGCTGACTTCGGCAGTGCTATTCGCGGCTAACGTGGCGAGATTCCACTGCACCGTGCGCGCATTGGGAATGCTCTCTGCGCCGCGCACATAAAGGCCGCCAACCGGCACGGTGTTGGTGATCACGAGATTGTTGAGCGCAACTGGTGAACGATTGGCCACGGCAAAGGTGTAGACAATCTCTTCCCCAGCAGCGGCCGTCGCCGGACCAGCAATATCGATGGCTAATGCCAAGGGGACCACCGGTGTTGGTGGCACGGGGCGGCGTACCCGATACGAAAGCTGGCCAGCCTCGCCGGCATCCAATGGGCCAAGCTGCCAGGTGACCAAGGCCCCGGCCTGGGCACCGCTGGCGCTAAAGACCCCACGATCACTCTGGATGCTCTCTGGCACAAGCTCAACGCCGACAGGGACAAGATCGGTCACCGTCACGTCGTTAAAGGTCTCTCGATTCGGATTCGTATAGGCAATCTGGTAGGTTACCTCGCTGCCCGGCGCGAGCCATCCCTGTGGTTGGTTGTTCAAGCGCAGCGTCAAAAAGGCAGTTGGTGTGGGCTGTGGTGTAGGGGTCTGCGTTGGGCTTGGCGTGGCCGTTGGGGGGATCGGTACTTGTGAATGATAAACGCTGGTTTGATACGCTGTCTCACTGCGCAGACCACCGACCACATAGATAAAGTCTGACCCGTTGCGGGTGACACTGGTCGCCCCAAACCGGAAGAGTGGTGTCGGTAAAGCTGGTGCGGCCTGCCATGCGCTTGGCACGCCATCTGCACCAAGCGCGGCCGTGTAGACCGTATTGAAGACGGCGCTGTCATTGCGTCCACCTAGCACCACCAGGCTGCCATCATGCATCAGGCTCTTATGGTAGTAGAGCGCAGTGGGCAATGCTGGCCCATTCTGCCAAGGGCTGAGCGAACCATCACCATTAATCGTACCGACGTAGACGGCGCTTGAGGCGCTGTCGCCGACAGTGTAGCCACCAGTCACATAAAGATGGCCATTGGCCCCCGTAATGGCTAGCCGGTAGAGGGGGATAGGCAGCGTACCCGCCAATTGCCATGCCCCTAGGCCACTGCTGCTAACCGTGGCCTGATAGATCGCTGTCTGCGGCCTTGTACTATCCCACCCCCCAACCACATAAATGCGGCCATCTAGATAGACACTATCATTGAGATCCAGCGCCAAGGGATAGGCCGGCATGGCTAACCAATTTCCAATCGTCCCATTGGTATTGAAGGCACCCCGCCAGACTTCATCGCGCGTCCGGCTGCCATCCCAACCACCAACCACATAGAGGGCATCCTCCACAACGACGGCGGTGTGGAGATAAAGAGCCTGGGGTAGGAAACCAGCCAGGTTCCACGCACCAAGTGAACCGTCTGTGTTTATGCGGGCGGCAAGAATGGTCGCCAGTGGATTATCATTGACCCCTTTGCCCCCGACTACGTAGAGAAAATCACCGTGGGTAACCGCATTACGCAGGGCCAGCCCATCGGGCAGGCTGCTGGTTGCCGTCCAGCCCTCAATCTCAACCGCTGCTGGCATCGACCAGACCCATGTAAGCGATCGCGATAGCGAACCAAGAAAAAGCACGACCAGCAAGACAAAGAGCAAAAATTTGGGTAGTGTACGCAAGCGCGTACGCCATTGTTCAATCATTATTTATTCACCTGAAGATGGGCCACCATTGCCGCCACCACCACCGCCATCACTGCGTGAGAAGATGAAGACATAGCCGCCACCAAGATAGTTCACTCGTGTATAGGGCTCTGTACGCACCAGCAAGATCCCCCACCGATACTCATCCCCATTGTCGAGCCGTTCGCCCAGAATATCATCAAGGGCATCCAGATCAACCGAAACACTTTCCCCGGTGGTTGGTGCCGCCAGGCCAAAACCATTGGCTACTGGATCTTCGCCGGGACGCCAGAAGACCAACTCAAAGGCCGTCCCGGCGCTGGGTGTAAAGTTAGCACTCCAGCGAAAGTTCCGTTGTCCACCGGCGGTGGTGCCATCGATTGGCTCGACCAAGGTGACTTGGCCACTGGCCACCGTAGGTGGTGGTACGGGCGTGTTGGTTGCCGTCGGTGCTGGTGTATTGGTTGGCACCGGCGTCCAAGTTGGTACCGCGGTGTTGGTGGCGGTTGGCGGTAGAGGCGTCGCCGTTGGTGGCGGGATCGGCGTATTCGTTGCCGTTGGGATGGGGGTATTTGTTGCCGTTGGGATGGGGGTATTTGTTGCCGTTGGGATGGGGCTAGTTGGTGCCGTTGGGATGGGGGTATTTGTTGCCGTTGGGACGCGTGTATTCGTCGCCGTTGGGACGCGTGTATTCGTCGCCGTGGGTATAGGCGTATTCGTTGCGCGTGGCGTCCGGGTTGCGGTAGGTTGACGGGTCGCCGTCTGTGTGGGGGCAACGGTTGCGGTTGGTTGCAGCACAACCGTATTGGTTGGCCGCGGTGTTGCCGTGGGCAATGCCGTGTTGGTGGCCGTCGGCGTATTGGTTGATGAGGCCGTTGCCGTTGCGCGTGGCGTGCTGGTCAACGTGGGCGGTGGCGGCGTAGTAGTCTGTGTTCGCGTGGGGGTCATGCTCGGCCGCGCCGTTGCCGTTGTGGTTGGCCTTACGGTCACGGTGGCGGTCACCGTTTGGGCGGCGATGGCCTCAACTGGTGCGGTGGCCGCCACTACCTGCAATGTATGCGTGCTTCTTGCTGCCACCGCACCAGTGGCGTCAATTGCTTCAACACTGATCTCATAGTTTCCTAGTTCCTCGATCTTGGCAATGATTGACCAGGTGCCGGTGCTTTTGACCACCGTTTCGCCAATGGGCTGATCGTTGAGCAAAATCCGTAATGGCGTGTTTGGTGCTGCCTCACCATTAATCACAATATCACCTGCGGTTACGCTCCCTGCTAACAGGCCAAGTGGATCGATGCGGAGTGCTTGTTCGGCGTCCACTGGTGTCGATAGTGTGATAGCTGAGGTAATCGTTGCGGTTGGACTGATCTTCACACTCGTCCGGACTGTCAAGGTCAGGGTGGGCGTGCTTGATAGCGCGGCGGCATCCAGCGCCATCGGCGTTGAGATGGGTGTCGTTGTGCTGATCAGTGGCGTCATGGCCGGGGCGATGCGGACCGCAGTAGGGGTTGTCGACGTTGGGGTGGCGGGTGTCAAACTTAGCATCACTTGCGGCGTCAAGAGCGGCGGCGTCGTGGTCGGGGGGATGGCCACATTGAGCCCAACACGCGTTTCCACCGCTGGTTGCGCGATCCCACTGCTAACGCCAGGCAGGCGCGCGAGCAGTCGCGCTCGCAAATTCTGGTTGCTGACCAAGAAACCTAAAGCCAGGGCTGTGAGCAACAGCAGGGCAGTGACTAGCCAGGCAGCACGTCTGCTACGCTTGGGCGTAGATTGGGGGTCGGCGATAGGGGAAAGTTGCTTGGGTGGGGGCGGTGGATTGGCACCTAGCCAGCTGCCTTGGGCCAGCGCACCGACAAATTCGCCTGCTGTACTATAGCGAATGGCAGGATCTTTGGCTAGGGCTGATTTAAGGACAAAGGCAACCCCTGTGGCAATGGTTGGATCGATGGTTTCCGGCGCAGCTGGTAACTGATCAATAATCTGGCGCACCAATTCACCCCGATCGGCGGCCACAAAGGGCAATTTGCCGAGTAGCAGGGTGTAGGTAATGGCACCTAAGCTATAGACATCAGTGCGCTGATCGAGCGTTGCTTCGTCGCGGGCCTGTTCGGGGGCCATAAAGGGCGAAACCGGCCAGCGCGGGAGGGCGCGCGGGACAAGTGCCGGCGCCGGTGTTGCATTCGCGGCAGGGCTCTGATCGTCTGTGCGTGGGCCAGCATGCGTTGCGGCAGGTGGGACTAAATTGCGCGTATGGGGCAGCGGCACGGTATAGAAAGCATCAAGCAGCACCTTGCGCTCGGCATTGACATAGATGGTGTCAAATCCCAGTGCCCCATGAATGAGACCCTGCTTATGCACCGCATCTAATGCTGCGGCTAAGGCCTCTACAATCGTGAGGACATCACGATTTTCCAACCGCTGTCCACGGCGGCGCAACATTTGCCCCAATGTTTGGTCAGAGGCAAATTTAGTGACGATATAGGGTTGGCCACCAAAGACATCGCATTCTAGAATTGGCACGATGTTGGCATGTTGTAGTGCTTGAGCTGCTTTGCCGGCTTTGAGAAAAGCAGCAAAGATACTTTGCTCCTCTACCCAGGGCGGTGCCAGCAAATGGACCATCACGGTCTGCCCATTGCGCGTATCGGTTGCGCGATAGAGATGGGCAATCGGACCGCGTTGAAATTCCGTATGAAGTTGATAGGGACCAAGCTGATTAATAAATTCGGTCATAATATCCATTCGCTGACAATTTGCGTCTATAATTATAATCGTGCTAAATGGGTAAATCCTTCACCCAAGACAAATATCGGACGGTTCTCTGTCGAATGACCTATGCCAGTTGCGTAGGCTTAGCGAAGGATTTACCCATTCAATTACGATATAGTATATATCGTAACGTTTTTGTGAAGCTATTCAAAATTATCCTGGCCACCATCATTAATGCGCTGCTCCCTCTCACTACACCTTTTGAATAGCTGCTACTATGTAGAGGAAATATCTATCTAATGTCTCAACATTCTGAGCAATTTGTCACACCGGCCTTGCCAAGAGCAGTCGCACAATCGCGCCAGGAGCAGCTGCCTAAACTTACATTTTTGCAAAAGTTGTCTCAGCAATATAGACGGTTTATCTGGCTTTTTGTTGCTGTCACATTTTGTTCATTTCTGACATCGTTTCATTGGGATGCCAATGGGTATGCGACCTTGCCTGGTACGATTCGCGTCCACAAGCTGACCCAACCGGCTACCACAAACATAGATTTTGACTTTGTGTTGACCCGTAAAAATTTTACCCGTAGTTTTGCCTTAGGTCATGATGAAGTCAGAGTTTATCGAAATCTTGACTCTTACAATGTCTATCAAATTGCCGAGACGCTGCCAACTGGTTGGGTACAGACGGCGGCGACTTGTAGTGATGGTAGCCCTGTGACCGCAGTTGCGCTGGAAGAGAACGAAACGGTGACCTGTACCTTTACGAATACGCAACTGGGCAAGCTTGTGGTACGCAAAAGCACTTCGCCCAATCCGGATCGCACAAATGCTGACTTCAGTTTTACCACCGGTGGTGCGCTTCCCGCCGCCGGTTTTACCCTAAAAAGTGGGCAGCAGTACGAGTTTGCCAACTTGCTACCAGGCAACGGCTACAGTGTGAGCGAACAGCCACTAACGAATTGGCAACTGCGTACGGCCAGCTGCGATAACAGCAGTCCCCTTAATAACATTCGGATTGAACCCGGCCAAACCGTAACTTGTATCTTCCACAGCGAGGCAACGCTTGTCGACTTGCGCCTTGACAAAACGGATGATGGCCTTGCTGCCGAGCCCGGTGATACGATTGTTTACAGCTTGACCTATCGCAATGCCGGCAATAAAAACGCAGAAGCAGTCGTGATCACCGAGCAGGTGCCCGAACACACTACCTTCGTTGGGCCGATTGACCAATGGAGTTGCCCGCCAAACGCGCCCGCCGGTACGATCTGTACGAGTACCATTGGCATGCTTGTCGGTGGATCGAGCATTGGAACCGTTCAATTCAATGCTAAGGTCAACAGTACATTACCTGCTGCCGCCACCCAAGTAGAAAATGTAGCACGAATTGGGCATAGTGGCAATGCGACGGCGGCTGAAAGTAACGAAATCACCCCAATCGAGGGTAAGGTTGGACTCAGCTTGAGCAAAGATGATGGGGGCGCTGGTACCACGGCGGCTGGCAATATTACCTATCTGCTTACTTACCGCAATGAAGGGACGCAAGCAGTCGAAGATGTGGTGATTTCAGAGACTGTGCCCGCCCATACGACCTTTGTTGGCCCCAGTGATCGTTGGAGTTGTGCTGTTGGCACTCTCCCAGGCACCATCTGCCGGCATACGGTCGGGCAGTTGCCGGGACAGACCACAGGGACAATTTCTTTTCAAGTCAAAGTTGCTGAGAATCTGCCGGCTGATCTCACCCAAATTACAAATCGGGCGGTGATCGGCGCACCCATCAACCCAAACGCGGATGAGGGGAACGATCACACACCAATCAACGCCAGCCCAGATCTCATGTTAGTCGTTAGCGACAACAATGTTACGGTGGCCCCCGGGGAAAATCTGCGCTATCGGCTAAGTTATGAAAATGTGAGCGCACGCGCTGTTGTGGGTGTCAATCTAACCGCAACCCTCCCCCCCCAGACGCGTTTCAACAGTGAGGCGAGCAGCAGCGGTTGGCAGTGTAACATAACGGCCTGTACTTACCCGATCGGCAGCCTGCCAAGTGGTAGCGGCAGTTCGGTAGACTTGACGATCACGGTTGATCGGCCTTTGGCCGCTGGTACTACCAACCTGCTGTTCAACGCCCGGATTGATGATAACGGTCAAAATGGTGCTGACCTAACCCCGCAGAACAACGCCACCACGGCAACAACGGGAGTGGTTGCCCCGCTTGCCTTGCTGGTGACCAAACGTGACACCTTACTGGTTGATGTAAATGGTGACGGCAAGGCAGGGCCGGGGGATACCATCGAATATGTCATTGTGATCCGTAATGACGGAGGCCTGGGGCTGCGCCAATTAACTTTGACCGATGAGCTCGATCCACATGTCGAACTGGTGGCCGGGATCACGATAAGCCAAGGAATGGTTAGCAAAGGCAACAACGCCACTGATCGACAAGTGGCGGTCAATGTTGGTGATATCGCTGGGGCCGGCGGCAGTGCTACCCTACGCTTTCGCGTGGTCGTTGACAAGCCGCTTGCTGCCGGTGTTGCGCACGTGGCCAATCAAGCCATCGTGCGGAGTCCTGATTTTGCCGACCGCGCTACTGATGACCCCGATACCACCACTGCGAATGATGCGACAGAGACCGCACTTGAGGCCATTGTCCAACTCCGTGCTGATCTAAACGATTTTCTCTTTGTTGATGCCGATAATGATGTTACCGTCTCGGTCGGGGATACCTTGATCTATCAGTTGACATTACAAAATGTTGGTGATGTTAATAGTGGTCCGCTTGTCATTAACGTCCCACGCGATCCCAATGTAAGTTTAGTGGCAGGCACGGTCAGCAGTTCGCGCGGTGTCGTGGTTGGTGGCGATGACCCAGATGACGACATCAGCGTTACACTTGACGATCTCAGGGCAGGGTCCGCGGTGCTAGTTACCTTTCAAATGCGGATTGTCAGTGCGAATGCTGCCGTAATTCAGCATCAGGCTAACATTAATGCTGAAAGTGTCAGTGGCTGGGCCGGTCTGCGCTCGGACGATCCCGATCTTGCCGGTGCAAGTGATGCAACGATTACACCGCTGGGCAGTGCGCCACCCTTACGCTTCTTCTACTTGCCTTTGATCAGCCGCTAAGCTTGGTGCTATCGTTTTGTCAGGTAAGTTGTGATAAATAAATCTGCTCTGCGGGGATCGTCAGATCCCCGGTAATAGTCCAGGATTTGTCAATCTCGGATGAGCGCTCAGCCTGTCATGACCTATTTGATAAAACACTACTTTACCTTGGGTTGGTTGCTAATAACCTGAGCAACCAACCCAAGGAAAGTATACAATTGAGCAGCACCAACCAAGGCCTCTTGTCCCAATGTAAAAAAGGGAGCCAATTTGGCTCCCTTTTTGGGTTCAACTGTAAGCGATAAGCGTTCTTACCAGGCGCTTGATGCGCTTTTCGTTAACTTCTCCGCTATGCGGCGGCCTGGCTTTTGTTCAACGCCTTCATCAAGCGGCTCTTGCGGCGCGCTGCATTGTTCTTATGAATCACGCCCTTTGTTGCGGCCCGATCCAGCGCGCTCATTGCGGCTAGCACAGCTTCGCGGCTCTCTGGTTTGCTGGTATCCACTGCCTGGCGCGCCTTCTTGGTAGCAGTACGGGCGCTACCACGTACCACACGATTCGCAGCGGTGTGTTTTTCGCTCTGGCGGTGTCGTTTTTCGGCTGACTTAATATTTGCCATCTTTTTGCTCTCCGTTTATTGACAATCTCTTTACACAAACATGCAAAATCATTTTTTTGATAAATTGCGTATGCTAACGCTACGCAATAAAGTGACTAAATGGGCGTTGGGGCCAGGCAACCCGATAAAAGCACAGCTTGCACGGTCCACAAGCGAATACTATAACGCTAAATGGCACTTTTGTCGAATTGGTAAGTGGCCCGGATGGATTTCAACCCTGCATGGCCTGGCGCGCGGCGGTTAAAGCGCGATAGACAGAATGCCAGGTGTGCGGTGGGTACAGCAGTTGATTGGCCGCGATCAGGCCGGTTTCAATATCAAGGACCGGAATCAGATACCGAAAGCGTAGGAAATCATCGGGATCTTCCTCGATATTCCGTTCGCGCAACGTGAACCTAAGTGACGCCTGCATCGAGAGCAGATCGGCTTTGAGCGTTTCGCAAAGATGACAATCCGGCTTGCTGTAGATGGTAACCCGCAGCGCGTTATCTTGGTCACCCGGTAACGCATTGGGTCGGATATCCACGACGATTAGCTCCCCCTACTTACGGCCACCCACCGCTGCACCACTAAGATAACCAATATAGGCAGGCACCAATGGTAGCACACAAGGACTGATAAAGCTGATCAGGCCGGCAATCAGTGCCAATGGGGCTGCTGCCATAAAGCTCAAACTGATGATATCACCACCCGTGCCCGATGCGTCTGACACCTGTTCTTCCAGCGCAAAGACCCATTCATTGAGAAAGTAAAAACGGGTTGTCAACATCGCCAGGCTATCGCTCCAAAGCAGATAGGCGACATAGAGCAGAAAGATGCCACTGATCACACTGACAATCCCGGCATGACGATTCAGCCGGCGTAAAAACGTGCTGGCCGAGCTAAAGGCGGCACCGGTGATCAGAAAAGGGATGCCCAGACCAAGACTATAAATTGCGAGCAGACTAGCTCCTTGCGCGGCCGTGGCACTATCCTGCGCGAGGAAAAAGATACTTGCCAGGATTGGCCCCACACATGGCACCCAACCCGCGCTAAAGCTGACCCCTAACAAGGCACTACTCAAGTAACCCCACTTGCGGTTGACCTTGTGCATCTCGGTGACGCGGCGCTCGGTATAGAGCAACGCATTAAAAAATTCGAGAAAGCTAACCAGTGCAGTGGCTGCAGGGTTCTGTTGCAAATCAACGGCACTGCGGAGCCGATTCGCCAGCCAGCGGAAAACCCCCAAGGTAACAAGGGCGAAGACGACGAGCAACACCGCCCCGAATTGTTGGATCGGGCGCATGTAAAAATTTAAGTTCTGCCCTAACAAGCCAACCGCTGAACCGAGCAATGTAAAGACGGCGGTAAAGCCAAAAACAAAGGCAAGCGCGTGGAGAAAGACAACATGGCGGCGACTCTCTTCACCGCGCTGATTTTTTTGTTCATTACCCTTGCGCGCTGTGGGGAGATGGGGTTTACCCTGCGCAATTTCGGTCATAATTACTCCAAATCTTTCTACGATGCTTCGTTCTGATTAAGCAATGGCGTTGCTACACCAGCAAAAAGGCCATTGCTTAATTCAAGTGCAATCACTTATATACTTGGCGCTGTGTACTTGGCGCTGTCATCATTTAACATTTTCTACACCAGTAAAAATGTTAAATGATGACAACCGTTCGTGTAACGATTCCTACGCTGCGTTAGGATGTGGCAGAGCGCTGCTCTGTCACTAACTCTTCCAAAACTTGTAACTCTTGCTCTAATTGCCGTTGGCGTTGCCCCAAGAAAACGACATACAGGGTTACCAAGAGCCAAACCCCAATAAAGGCTGCGGCTAAATAGGTCATTACTCCAACTCCTCTCGTAGGTACGCCACGCGGTCTTCCAAACGCAATTGCCGCCAGCGCAAAATCATCAGTGTACTATAAAGTAGACAGAAACTGAGCGTTGCCAACCAGAGCGTTTGCGTCATGGTGGCCCCAACGCTAAACGAACCTTCCGCATCCGCATTCTGTCCATTAAAAACAATGGGATGAATCGACCGGAACCAACGGGCACTATAATAGGTGAGAGGAACACTCAAAAAGGCAAAGAGGGCATAGATACTGCTAAAACGCGCCCGTGTGTGCCGATTGTCGATGCCGTTGCGGAAGAGCAGATAGGCAATGTAGATCAACAGCGTAAAAGTGGTGGTCGTGAGCCGTGGATCCCATGTCCAGTAGGTATTCCAGGTCGGCTTGCCCCAGATCGAGCCAGCCAGCGTTAAACAGATCCCGAGAATAATCCCGACCTCAATGCTGGCCTGCGTCACCCGATCCCAATCCAGATTACGAGTCAGCAGATAGACAATGCTGCCGATTAGTGCCATCACAAAGGCAATTAGCGCCCCCATAATCGCACCCATATGGATATAAAAAATCCGTTGCGCAAGCTGTTCTGCCCCGGCCAGGTTCACGGCATCCTTGGCATGGAACAACGCGGCCCACATAAAGACTGCCATTGCCAGCGCGGTCAACAGACTCAGTGCTAACCAGCCGCCGCCTTTGTTACCCTGTTGTGTCCGTACCGGGGCGGAAGCCAATGTACTACTACTCATCGTTATTTACCCCCTGTTGCTAGATTAAGTAGTGGGCTAGTTGGCTAAGTGGTTAGTTAACTAACCACCTACCAATCTCGGCTGCCACTATAATTATTTCAAACCGTTACGATAACTATACATCTTCCCAAATTAAATCAAAGACCATCACGGCTGCCGTAAAGAAGATTAGATCAAAAGCCACCAACATCCCCAGCCAATTCTGAATGGAAGAGAAGGGGCGACCATCAATCACGGTGCCGGTAATGGTTAGGCCGGCCATAAAGAGGGGGGCAAGCACCGGTAGAAGGAGAATCGGTAACATACTCTCGCGGGCGCGGATGCTAGCTGTCAGCGCCGCGAAGAGTGTGCCAACACTAACATAGCCAAAGATGCCCAACAGTAATGCCACCAGCACCCAAGGGTGAAAGAGGTTGACATCAAAGATAAAGAGCATCACCGGTAGCAATAGCCCGATCACCACAGTCATAAAGAGCACGTTGGCAACCATCTTGCCCAGATAGATCGCGCTGCGATCCACCGGTACAAGCAACAAGGCCAATAAGGTGCCCCGATCCAGTTCTGCACTAAAGCTACGGTTAAGCCCTAACACCCCGGTAAAGAGTAATACTCCCCATAAGACGCCTGGCACGATCATCGCGGAACGAGGCACCCGTAGATCAAAGGCCATCCCAAAGATGATCACTGAGAGCACACTAAAGGCGGCCATCACGCCCAGGATCTCTTTGGCGCGTACTTCAATGCGCAAATCCTTCATGGCCACATACCAAACTTTGCGCCAATAGGATCGCAGCTGGCTATCCGTGCGCATGGTCACTGGCTGTACCACCAGCGGCTCACTTTGAATGTAATCCGCCCCTTGCTTGACTGGTAACGATATACTCATGGTTCTACACCTGCTGCCATATGAAGCTGGTGGAGCACTGTTGTGCTATCCAACAGTGATGTCGATGTGTGGTGTTCTATTTTACCTTGCACGAGCATCGCCACTGAATCAGCCCAAGTCAGGGCGCGGTCCAGATTATGGGTGGAAAAGAGAATGGCCCGCCGTTGATCACCCAGGTGCTGGAGCAGGGTCTGCAACATATGGGCGCTGCGTTGATCCAACCCTGAGTCTGGTTCATCCAGTAAAAGTACCGGCGGATCGTGCAAAATGGCACGGGCGATGGCCATGCGTTGTTGCATGCCGCGGCTGTAGGTCCGCACGAGATCGTGTCGCCGCGACCAAAGATCAACGGCGCGGAGGACAGTTTCAATGCGATTGGCCGGCGCTTCCAGATCATACATGTGGGCAAAAAAAAGTAAGTTTTCCCAGCCGCTAAGATGTTCATAGAGCAGCGGTGCATGGCTGACTAGCCCAACATAACGGCGCAATTGGGCGGCGGCCTTCTGAAGGCCAACGCCGCCCAGGATCACTTCGCCACGATCGGGTTTGGCTAGACCAGCAACCAAGCGCAAGAGTGTGGTTTTGCCGGCCCCATTCGCACCAAGCAGCGCAACCACTTCGCCTTCGCCAATCGAGAGATCGACACCCTTCAGGATCAGCTTTGTGCCAAACCGTTTGTAGATCTTATTTACTTGAATCAATGGTGATGGATTTGTCACAATCGCTCATGTTTCGCTGACTGCCTAAAATAATAGACCGGGTTGGAAGGTCCACCCGGTCTGCTTCCTCAAGTATGCTCTGTTTGCAATCGTTCGACTGTTTCGTTGGTAGCTAAGCACTTAGTTCGATGGTTGATCACAAGCTCAGTGCGAAGTGAGGTAAAAACTGTTTCGAAACAGCAAGCATTATGCATACACCGCAAAGGAATGCTTATTGGTGGTGCCGGTCTATGGGATTCGGTCCGATACTTGGCTCGGCCAGCATTTAACATTTTTACGCGTGTCGAAAATGCTAAATGCTGACAACCGCTCGTATAACGGAAGCGTTAGCGTATCGCCTTTACTTCCACCTCTTCCGGCTCTTCCTCATAGCGGCTGGGGCACTTTAGCAGCAGGGTTTCGGCCTGAAAAGTGCCGTCGGGGAGTAATTCGCCTTCGATAATGGCCGAGGCGGCGCGTTGAAAATTGTCGGGGCGCGGTCCAAAAAAGACAATAGGTAATACCCCACCAGTCTCATCGCTAATCGAGAAGCGCAAAGTAATGTTGCGCGCATCCCAATCTTCCGTGTCGGCCACGACATCGCCATTCACCCGCACACGTTCACCGTAGATCGCTGCCCCTTCGGCGTGAAGTTCGGCAACCGTCATATAATAAGCACCAGTCGTGCGGGTTGCCTGAACGATCTGAATGCCCAGATAGCCGACAAAGAGCATAAGCAACAAGCCGCCGGCAATATATTTGGTGTTAAACCCACTTTTGCTCTTTTCAGCCAACGACGCGGGAATTGTCGGCCGGTAAACATCCTGTGCCATAGAGTCAAATCTCCTTTGCAAATAATCTATCGTTCCGCCTGCCCCGGCTCCGGTAAATGATCCGGGTCTAAGTCACTTTCGATCCATTCCCACTGTTCATCACTCTGTAAAATCAGTTGTGCTTTTTCCGCCAGGGGTGCCGGGACTAAGATCGCCGTCTGCGCCAAGCTGCCGGTGGTCAAACCATAGATGGCACCTAGCGCTTCGCCACGGATTAGTGCCGGAATGCCTTCGCTCGCCAGCCGCCCTTTGATCACTTGCGCTTCCATTTGATTTTGCGCAACCCAAACGACCACTGGTTCCTGATCTAATTCACCACCAGTTGTGGCAGTTGGGTTATTTGCCGCAGTAGCTTTTTCTTCACGGCGGAACCAGCCGCCAAGTCCATTTGTCGCAACAGCCATAGGTATTTACACTGTATTCTTCAACACGTTTTAGCAACGTTTCACAAGCGTTTCAGCTGGCGACATGTGCTGATCACACGGTATAGCGGAGTATGACAGCGATGAGCCCAGCACCAACCAGCTTGTACGCTACCCTCTGCGCTACAGGGTATCAACGCCATTATTGTACCACAAACTATACAGTTGTCCATATGTGAATTCAGTAACAAAGACCAGATTCGGCCTTGTCACAACCGGCCAAATGAATGACAGCCGCGCCACCGCGCGGCTACTGGGCTGGTAACGCCGGGGGTAAGAAGGTGCCTTCAACATCACGGGGGAAAGGGATTACAGCACTAATGGCCGTACGATTCAGTGGCCCATAGAGATGGGGAAACCGCGCGCCATCGGCTACTTCCCAGCGCAAAGGGGCCTGTAAATGGGTCGGCTCGATACAGAGAATCACAAAGTCACCGGCGATCGAACGATAGAAGCGATTGGCGACGACCACTAATCGCTCTGGCTCGCCGGTACAATGAATAAACCCTTCGGTCGCCAAGGAATCAGCCATGTAATGATCCGTCGGTCCTAACGCCTGCCAGATCCTGGCCGGTGTCATGTGATAGATCATTGCGCCTGCACCGCCGCATTGACCCCGACAAAGGGGTTGTTGGCCCGTTCATCGCCAATGGTGGTCGCGGGGCCGTGGCCGGGATAGATGGTATATGCGTCCGGTAATGTCAGCAATTGCGTGCGGATGCTGCGCAACAAAGTTGGCCCGTCGGCCCCGGGCAGATCAAACCGACCGATGCTGCCTTGGAAGATGGTGTCACCGCCAAAGATCTGGCCCGAAGCATGGTGGACAAAGACTACATGTCCTGGCGCATGGCCGGGCGTAAAGCGCACTTCAAGTACTTCATTGCCAAAGCGAATTTCCTGGCCATGTTCCAAAAATTCATCCGGATCCGCAATTGGTTCGACTTCTGAATCAAGCCAGAGTTGCACCCGTTCCGGCACGTCGCGCAGGACTGGCAGATCGGCCACATGCAAATAAAAAGGAGCCCCGGTGGCTGCCCGCACCCCATTCACGGCCATCACATGGTCAAAATGGGCATGGGTGTTGATAATCTTTTCAATCGTCAACCCCAACTGCTTGACCTGGCGTAAAATGCCGCGGGCATTGTCCCCTGGATCGATGATGACCCCGGCTTTGGTTGTTTCACAGCCGAGGATATAACAATTTTCTTGCAACAACCCAACTGTCAATCCTTGTACGATCATTGTCTACCTATGCTCTATGCTGAATCAATCAACGGTCAATGGGACAGCGAGCTCCGCACCCTGGTCACATTGAACGCATCTATGATAACGTGAAAAATTGGCCGGTGGATTTGCCGGCGCATTACCATCCCCACAAAATCAATTGGCATGGGCTGAGATCAACGGCTCATCCGGGGACCAGGCTTCCAGCCTTTCGGGCGTACAGAGCCAATCTCGACTCCAGCGGCTGATCTCTTGAATCACGGGCTTTAGTTGGCAGCCCATCGCCGTGAGGCTATATTCGACATGGGGTGGAATCGCACTGACTTGGACACGCCGAATCAGCCCTTCATCTTCCAACATTTTCAGCCGGCTGCTGAGGGTGCTGGGATTAACGCCACCGAGCGCCTCTTGTAATTCACAAAAGCGTTGGGCTTCGCAGCCAAGCAGCGTCTTCACAATCTGTAGGGTCCACTTCTGGCCGATAATGCGGGCGGCTACTTCCACTGGACAGAGCAAGGGGTCGACGGCTGCCTGGCCGCCGCCACTTTGCTGGGTCATGGTTGTCACCGTTGCCCGTTCCGCCTCGCCATCTTGTGTGAAATTGATACTTCGTTCGACAACTTCCATTTGATTACGCCTTTACTGACCTGCCGCTCTTTACCCGCAATCGCTCATCATTTGCGTTTGGTGCAAAAACGATGGCGTGGTGCGCCTGTAAAAATGATCGTTTTGACCACAACTGCCATTTGGTAGCAAAGCAGGTTCCAATTATCACAGCGGTGTAAGGGCAGCAGCTACTCCTATTTTGAACGATTCTTATTTAGTACTATGCTATAACAAACATAGTACTATGTCAAGCTGAACGGTAGCTTTCCAGGTTTCTGGAAAATAGTTCTACAACGGGATTTGACCATCCCCGCTGCGCGAGATGAGAATATATTTTGGGGCGATTGCACAACAGCCAAGCAAAATCAAATGATCTGATTACCTAAAACGCCCGTAAAGCCCCTGGATTTATCTATGGGGCTTTACGGGCGCAAGCTGTACCCAACTTGGAGGTTATATGTCTGCTCCTGAATTTACCAAAGCAACGTAAGCAATGCAGGGTTGAGGCTGCGTAATGCTTCAAGCATTTAGCCTTGCTCCGCCAAGTAACGACTGAATATCCGCCCAGCCATAGATGACCTGCGGTTCGGGAAAGCCATAATCTTCGGTTACGCGTGTGCCGATCAGCCGTCCGCCGAGGGCTTCATAGAAACGGCGGGCGGGGGCGTTGGTCACCAGGCAACCAATCAGTAATGCCTGGCGGCCCAAGCTGGCCTGATGATCAGCGATGGCAGCCACCAGTTGGCGACCGAAGCCCTGGCCTTGCTCGGTTGGCCGCACATACAACGCACTGACTTCGGCGGCGTTCGGCAGCAGATCCAATTCGGTTGGGCAACCGACCGCCACCCCCACCCCCACCGCCTCGCCTTCCGCTGTCACGGCTACATAGACGCAATCTTCCGTATTGCTGCCATCCTCAATTTCCGCCAAGAAGCTGCGCCAGCCGCGCTCGGAGTCCGCATCGCTCCATTCATCATGCCGCCGTTGCCATTGCCCCTCTGGTACCTGACCGCGGTGCGCTGCCAGCCAAGTATCCACCATGACTTGGGCCATGGCGAGGGCATCGGCCCTCGTTGCTGGTCGAATCATTAGAAAATGCTCCTGTGAAGACAAAAGATTTTGATCCACGGAGACACACGAATGGGCGCGACGATTTTTGATTTAAAGACTGCTTGCCGTTGATTAAGTAAAGACCCAGAAATTTTGAAGAAAACTCTTCGTGTGTCTCCGTGGATCGCTTTTTATTCAGACGGGTCGCAGCGTTATCGCAAATGGTAGACCGGTGCCAACCCATAGACCGGCGTCGGAATCCCTTCCTGCCGCGCCTTCAGTTGGAGTGATAAAAATTGCGAATAGTGGCGCGATTGGTGCAGGTTGCCACCGTGAAACCAGAGCGCTGGCTGCTGAGTCGGTTTCCACATGTTGCGCAGTTCCCCTTCCCAAGGACCAGGATCTTTGGTGGTATTCGAGCCAAGGCCCCAACACTTGCCCACCTTGTCGGCAACTTCCGGCGAAATGAGTTGGGCTGCCCACCCATTCATCGAACCGTAACCCGTCGCTAGCACAATCAGATCGGCAGGGAGTTCGGTGCCGTCGGTCAGCACAACTGAGTGCTCTTTGATCTCGGCAATGTTGACGCCACTTTTGAGCTTGATCTTGCCATCGGCGATCAGTTCGGCGGCGCCGACATCGATGTAATAGCCAGAGCCGCGGCGCAGATATTTCATGAACAAGCCGGAGCCATCGTCGCCAAAGTCGAGCATAAAACCGACCTTGCGCAGGCGGTCGTAGAGGTCGGCATCGCGGCGCGCCATCTCTTCATAGACGGGAATCTGGAAAGTGTGCATGATCTTGTAGGGCAACGAGGCAAAGATCAGATCACCCTTGTGATGGTCAATCCCGGCTTTGAGTGCGGCTTCGGAGTAGAGGCCGCCCAGTGCTAGCTCCATCAAGGTGTCAGATTTGGCAATATGCGTGGAAGAGCGCTGGATCATCGTCACATCGGCGTCATTTTCCCAGAGCGCGGCGCAGATATCGTGGGCCGAGTTGTTGGAGCCGAGGACAACACACTTTTTACTGCGGTACTGCTCTGCGCCCGGATGGCGACTGGAGTGGTGCAAGTCACCTTTGAAGGTTTCAGCACCCGGAATTTGGGGAATGTTGGGCACCGCCGACATGCCGGTCGCCAGCACCAACTGCTTGGGGCGCAACACGACCGTCTGCCCGGCGCGTTCTACCGTCACCGTCCATTCTTGCGTAGACTCGTCGTATTGGGCGCTTTTACAGGTGGTCGAACCCCAGTAGTTGAGTTCCATGACCTTGGCGTACATCTCCAACCAGTCGCCGATTTTGTCCTTGGGCGAAAAGACCGGCCAGTGGTCGGGGAAGGGCAGGTAGGGCATGTGGTCATACCAGACGGGATCATGCAGACAGAGCGATTTATAGCGTTTGCGCCAAGAGTCGCCGGGCCGTTCATTTTTGTCGAGGATCAGGGTCGGCACCCCGAGCCGTTTCAGCCGTGCCCCCAGACCAAGCCCACCCTGGCCCCCGCCGATGATCACCACATAGGGCTGTTTGGTGTACCCTAGTGCGGCCTCTTCCTGCTCTTTGCGTTCGAGCCAGCTTTTGCGATCGCGGTCGGCACCGTGGGTCACCCCTCTGTCGCGGGTAGGGCCGCGATGCTCCTCATGGCCTTTGAGTTCGACCATGGTCGTGAGCAGCGTCCAACACTTGTCACCCTTGAGGCGGAGCAGCCCTTTGCCGCGGGCGACCGCGGTCTCAAAGGTAAACCACCCCTCGGTAACACCCCCTGCTTCACTGGCTTCACCCTCCAGTTGCCAGTGACTGGGTTGGACATGGGGCAGTTGCGCCGCTAACATGGCGTGGATCTCATCCTGACTTTCCAGGGTTTTGAGATTCCAGGTAAAAGCAACCAGATCGCGCCAATAACACTCTGGCTCGAACAGAGCCGTTGCGCCGGCAATATCGCCGTCGGCCAATGCATTGCCAAAGCTAGCCAGCCAAGCGGACGCGCGCTGGGTGGGCGTCTGTACACCATTGCTCATGGAGTCCTCCTATGCAGTTGTCGATGGAATAGGGAGCGGGTTACAAGGGTATAAACCCTGGGTGAATCTTACTCGATTCAATGGTGCAACACAAGTTCTTGCTTCGGTTTTCTAATCAGCGCGTGACCAAAGTGCTAGATTAGCTACGGTAGCACGGCTCTGCTCCTGCTACACAGTCAACAGATAGATACGGTAATAGGGTAGTTTGGTAGCTATCAGATCTTTGCTTTTGGGACTATTTTACAGTAACACGAGAACTCGATATAATAGACGGCATTTACTGGGTTCGGATATTAGCTTAGCAGGCCGCTGCGACGATGGCGCAACGAAATCGCGCCAAACGATTCCAGGAATCTCCCATGCCTATGTCCCTCGAACTTACCCTATTCGGCAGCCCCGAAGTGCGGGTCAACGGTAAGTTGATCAGCGGCTTTCGCAGCAGCAAAGCGCAAGCCTTACTCTATTACCTTGCCGTCACGGCACGCGCCCATGCGCGCCCAACCTTGGCCGGTCTACTCTGGGGAGATCAACCTGAAGACGCCGCCCGCGTCAGCCTGAGCAAATGTCTCTCCAATCTACGCGATCTGCTTGGTGACGCCCTGCTGATTGAACGGCAGACGGTGGCCTTTAACCGTAACCAGCCCTATCACCTCGATACCGAACACTTTATCGCCGATGTTGCTCAGCCACCCACAGCAGCGACCATTCCCGCCTGGCAGGCCGCCCTGGCGTTTTACCGCGGCGATTTTCTGGAAGGCTTCTATGTGCGTGATGCGCCTGAGTTTGAGCAGTGGGTGCTAGTACAGCGCGCCCATTATCGGGAAGCCGTTATCAACGGGCTGCACACACTGGCCGGCTTCTATGAGCAAGGCGGCGATCTGCCCAGCGCCATTACCCACACCCGCCGCCTGTTAACCCTGGAACCGTGGCGCGAAGAAGCCCACCGGCAGTTGATGACGTTGCTGGCGCGCAGTGGTCAACGGGCCGCGGCGCTGGCGCAGTTTGAAACGTGCCGTCGCATTCTGGACGAAGAGTTGGCGGTCGAGCCGGATGTCGAAACGCGAGCGCTGGTGGAGGCGATCCGGGCTGGGGAGTTTGACAAGGTGACACGATGGCAGGGTGACAAGGTGAATCCTTTGCCCGCTCGCCCCCTCACCCTGTCGCCCCCTAACCCTGTCGTAAACAATTTGCCCATACCACCGACTCCGCTGATCGGTCGTGAACGTGAATTGACGGAATTGGGCGAACTGATCAACAACCCGCAGTGTAGATTGATCACGATTCTGGGGCCAGGAGGTATTGGCAAAACGCGCTTGGCCTTGGCGGCAGCCTCACAACAAACAAACACATTTCGACATGGTGTGGTCTTTGCCACATTGTCAGCCATCGCCAATCCCGACTTTCTAGGGCACGCTATCTTGCAGGCATTGGCGCAACCGCTGCACGGTGCGCAAACACCCCAAATGCAGTTACTCACGTATCTCCTCGATAAACAACTGTTACTGATATTAGACAATTACGAGCAACTGTTGCCCGACGTGACATTGCTGTTGGACATATTGACCCAAGCGGCAGGGGTAACATTGGTGGTGACCTCACGTGAGCGGTTGGCATTGCAAGCCGAACACCTTTTTTCGCTAGAAGGGTTGACTTATCCTCAGCAAGGTGGAGTTGGAGAATTGGACGAATTTTTCGCCATTCAGCTTTTCTTGCAACGTGTGCGTCAACTCCACCATCACTTTGTGCCGACCCGTGACGATTTGGCCGCAACAATACGTATCTGTCAAGTCGCCGAAGGCATGCCCTTGGCGCTGGAACTGGCCGCCGCTGCCACACGGGTGCAGTCTATCAGCGTCATTGCCGAAGCAATGGAAAGCCAACAAAGGCTGCTCACTGTCTCGCTACGCGATTTGCCACCACGTCACCATAATATGCAAACAGTGTTCGAACATTCGTGGCAATTGCTCACGCTGCCTGAACAGAATACTCTCGCTCGCTTGTCCATCTTTCGCGGCAGCTTCACGGTTGAAGCTGCCAACCATGTCACAGAAACCGCGCTCCTTCTTTTGGTCAACCTGATCGATAAATCATTATTGCAACGAAGGGGAGCCGACAGCTTTGAGATTCATGGATTGATTCGACAGTTTGCTACAACCAAATTGCAGGCTGGGGGGGAATTCGCGACAATTCGTCAGCGACACGCTGCTTATTTCGTTGGCCTTGCCGAAGATGAATTGTGTCGCCTGGCAACAACACAGCTTCATCCCGAATTTGTTATGAGATAGAGAGCGAATATCCGTCAGCCGTTGTACGAAAGTAAGAAACTATGCGTATTTTGATGATTAGCTGGGAGTACCCGCCATATAGCGTTGGTGGTATAGGTAGTCACGTTACTGAGCTAAGCTCTGCCTTGCGTGCTCTCAAATGCGAGGATGTACCTTTAGCGATCGATCTAATCACACCCCGTTTTGCAGGTGGCAGCCCAATTGAGTCGATTGCGCCCTCTCTCACGGTTCATAGGGTCGATGTGCCTTTGATCGAGCGTGATTATTACGAACAGATCATGGAGCGGAACCAAATTCTTGTGACCTACGCCAACGAACGAGTGCAAGAGCACAGGTATGACGTCGTCCATGTGCATGATTGGATCTCCGCTAGCGTGGGTATTGCCTTAAAATCGCAATGGCAAATACCCCTGGTTGTCACCCTGCATTCGACAATGCAGGGGCGCCACCAGGGGAAATTAGTGAAAAACTACAACGCCCAAATCGATCTTTTAGAGCAAAAGGTTTGCCAGATTGCGGATCGTGTGATTGTATGTAGTGAGTTCATGAGTCAAGAGATTCAGACCTTCTTTCAGCTATCTTCTGAGAAAGTAGTGGTCATTTTCAATGGTGTTCATCAGACAAGCATCGAAAATTTTTCACCAGGTGATCTGTCAGGATTGCGTTCTCAGTACGCACCTGACGGCGAAAAGCTATTGTTTTTCGTGGGTCGAATTGTTTATGAAAAAGGCCCACAACTCTTGGTTCAGGCCATGCCAGAAATTTTACACAATCATCCGCGCACACGCTTACTGATAGCAGGCGATAGGGGCAACAAACTGGAGCGACTGGCTTATGAATTAAACGTTGAGAAAGCGATTGATTTTCTCGGTTATGTCAGCGACCGTCAAAAGAATAGTCTCTATCGCGTCGTTGACGCGCTAATCATCCCTAGCTTATACGAACCTTTTGGTATGGTTGCGCTTGAAGCAATGGCATCCGGCTGTAATGTCATCGCCAGCCAAGCTGGCGGGCTACAGGAAGTAGTGAGACATAAGAAAAATGGCTTACTTGTTCCTCCCAATAATGTGAATAGTATCGTCGATGCAGTGAATCAACTTTTTGCCGATCCAGTAGCAGCGCAGAAGAGGTGTACCCTTGCCCTTCATGAGATTGATACGAAGTACCAATGGAGTGTAATTGCTGCACAAACCAGACAAGTATATCAATCTACTGTGCATGCTTAATACTGAGTTTTCGTAACTTTATAGTGTACGGCATCCTGAACGTTGATCCTTGCTACAAATGCATGAACATCACCAGCACAACCGGCTTGACGCTGGCGCAGATTGCCACCCGCAAGGCGTTGGGTGCAGTGGAGGAGATTTGACCTAATTCAACTTGAGAATACAATAAAATCGACATGTCACTGTCTTTATTTGTATAAATTTAAGCATCATTATGCTGTCATTCAAAGATTATTCGCCGTGATTACACGTTTGCTCGAGCTACAAATCAAAGGCTATCTCTTCCGTGGCCGTCCCATTGTTCTTTACGGTGCGCGGCGCGTGGGTAAAACGACTCTAGTGAAACGGCTAGTGGCCAATATACTCGCCAGTAATTTGTGCGGCTGACGGCAGTGTAACAGGCCGCTGTGCTACTCTTCCGTAGCGACGATCAACGCTCGACGCTGCTGGCCGCTAAAGAGGAAACGGCGACGACAAATCCGGTAATGCGCTTTTGACCTTTGGAACGAAAGGTAAATAAATGCACATTGGCAATCCTCCATACCTACTTGGATGATGCAGCAAATGCCGCATCATCCAAGTGGGCGGAATGAGTAGCCATGTCGCTAGAACAAGCCGTAGCCTACGCACTGGCTGACTTTACAAACATCCGAGCACAGCTTATCCCGTACGCAATTGCTGAACTGCATAAGCTGCGAAAGAGCGCTGGTCACAAAATCGCTAATGATATACTTAGCTCTGGCATAGATGATAAAGCTCTTCCCGTGTAAATCAAGCGACTTTATTATCATCTATGCCCAACCGCAGTATATTTACGCTATCGCGAGGGAACAATTCGGATCTCAATCGCTTCGACACGCCGGCTTTGCCCAATTGTACCAGCGAGAGCCCCGTTCCTGACCCAAGGCAGCCAGCCCAACTCGGCAACATGCACGCGGTATTCTACATTTACATCGGCGCGCGCATTTACCAATTTGATTTGAAATGCTTCGGCACGTCGGCTTTGCCCTGTTGTTCCTGCGGTGGCACCTTCATTGACCCAAGGCAACCAACCCAAGAAGGCAACGTGGGCGCGATAAGTGAGGCGCATACTACTTGGTGCATTGATAAGTTTTACTTTGAGTGCCTCCATTTGGCGTGATTGACCGGTTGTGCCTGCCGTAGCGCCATTGAAAACCCAAGGTAGCCAGCCCAAGAAAGTAACATGCGCTTGATAGGTGACACCGAGCTGTTTTAGGGTTGCCGTATCATTCCGTAGAGCAGAGGCGGTGGCCGCCCCCTCGTTTTGGGCATAACTGATGGGAGCAGAACCTAAGCAAATAATAAGTACGAGTGCCGCTACCCAAACTTTCTGAAAAGTTGACATAGATTTTTCTCCTATACTCCGTTTGCGTTACATGAACTCTGTCTGGCGTTGCGCTTACTGACCCAGTACCGCTATCACCTGATTCACAACCTAGTGCGGGAAAAGTCCGATTGCCTGGCCATTCTCTATCTCAACGTCAGCGACGATACGCACCGGGAGCGCCGGCTTCTTGTCGCCAGTGCTGACGACGTTCCCAGTGCGTGCAATGAATTAGTTCTTGCTATGGCAAAATCGTTGCGCGCCGCACGGTGACTTTATCATTATTGACGACAATCGCATCGGCTTTGCGATCACCGGTCACATCGGCAAAGAAGGTGCCGCGCGTGCCATAGTAGGGGTTGCTCGTCCACGACTCATTGCCGCTGAAGTTAGCGCCCGTCGAGCGGCGTACGGTAACACCACCATCATTAATGACAATTGCATCGGCCTTGCCATCACCAGTCACATCGGCGAACAAGGTGCCGCGTGTGCCATAGTAGGGGTTGCTCGTCCACGACTCATTGCCGCTGAAATACCCGACCGCCAGGGCATTACTTGCCTGTACTTGCTCGGCTTGCACATTTTCTCCTGTGCTGATCAGCGGCAAATAAACTTGGCGTGGATTTGTGCTCTCCCCATTACCCTCATCCTGCGCATAGCTGACAGTGGTAAAGGAAAAAAGCAAAGCAATTACTAACAGTCTTAATACATTTTTCTGAAACACTAACATTGGATCAGCTCCTAGAATATTCAAAACGTTTGTTAGACTGCATCTCTCTAATTAACCTTGCACATGAAAATCATGTAAAATGTGCGGATGAGAAACGTGGTAAACAATACATGTCGTCTTCTCTGTTCCTTTCGGCTGCAGCGGAATCAGTCATGGCCTGTAACGCGTTCATCAACGTCGCCACGTCGGCGAACACCTGTTGCCAACTACTGCGCGAATCTTCCAGGCGAAAACGTTAGATACCCGGTACCGGCGGGCCACGACTCTGCTCTGGCCAGCCAGTAGACATAAGGGCCACTACCCCGTTGATCAGTTGACGATAAGAAAGAATGGCGGGCATCACAAATACCTCCTAATGGCTGATAATGGGAACTTTTCAAGTAAACCTATACGTGCTATACTTGTCGCCACCACGCAATCAACATCGGCTCTATTGTTTGCAGCAATTGCAGCTTGACCAAAGCGCTGAACAGATCGATGTGTCAATTGATTGGATGTTGTGTTGGCTTGTTGTAGCATAGCAGGCCGCTGGGACGAGATCGCGACAAGATCGCGACGAACTATTCCAGGAATCTCCCATGCCTATGTCCCTCGAACTAATCCTATTTGGCAGTCCCGAAGTGCGGGTCAACGGCAAGTTGATCAGCGGCTTTCGTTCGACCAAAGCACAGGCCTTGTTTTATTACCTTGCGATCACTGGCCGCGCCCACACACGCGCCACCCTTGCCGGTCTACTCTGGGGCGATCAACCTGAAGACGCCGCCCGCGCCAGCCTGAGCAAATGTCTCTCCAATCTACGCGATCTGCTTGGCGACGCCCTGCTGATTGAACGGCAGACGGTGGCCTTTAACCGTAACTACCCTTATCACCTCGATACCGAACACTTTATCGCCGATGTTGCTCAGCCACCCACAGCAGCGACCATTCCCTCCTGGCAGGCCGCCCTGGCGTTTTACCGCGGCGACTTTCTGGAAGGCTTCTACGTGCGCGATGCGCCGGACTTTGAGCAGTGGCTACTGGTGCAACGTGCTCATTATCGGGAAGCTGTTATCAACGGGCTGCACGCACTGGCCGGCTTCTATGAGCAAGGCGGCGACCTGCCCAGCGCGATTACCCACACCCGCCGTTTGTTAGCCTTAGAGCCGTGGCGGGAAGAGGCCCACCGCCAGTTGATGACGTTGCTGGCGCGCAGTGGCCAACGGGCGGCGGCGTTGGCGCAGTTTGAGGCGTGTCGGCGTATTTTGGATGAAGAGTTAGTGGTCGAGCCGGATGCAGAGACCGTGGCATTGGTGGAGGAGATTCGCGCTGGTGAGTTTGACAAGCTTTACCCTGGTAGGGTGACGCGACAGCAAGGTGACAAGGTGCATCTCGATCACCTAGTCACCCCTTCGCTTCCGCACCTTGTCACAAACAACCTACCCATTTCCACTACCCCGCTGATTGGCCGCGAGTGTGAACTGTCGGAACTGAGTGAAATGCTCGGCAACCCGCACTGTCGGTTAATCACGATCATGGGCGGCGGCGGCACGGGAAAGACACGCCTGGCGTTAGCAGCAGCAACAGCACAGGTGAAAAACTTTCGACATGGTGCAGCTTTTGTGTCATTGGCTGCGATCAGCGAGCCTACCTTCATGGCCCACGCTCTCTTACAGGCACTAGAGCAACCACTGCAAGGGTCACAAAACGCCCAGGCTCAATTATTGAGCTATTTACGCGACAAAGAGATACTGCTGGTGCTGGACAACTATGAGCAGTTATTGCCTGATGTGGCCTTGCTGATCAAACTGGTAGAACACTCCGCCGGGGTGAAGTTGCTGGTGACATCGCGCGAGCGGTTGGCCCTACAAGCCGAGCAGCTTTTCCAAGTAGAGGGGTTGAATTATCCCAACCTTTCTGCCACTGGCACAGTAGAGGAATTTGCGGCCTGCCAACTCTTTTTGCAGCGAGCACGCCAAATCAAACGTGATTTCGTACTGAATAGCGAAACACGGACAGCGATTGCGCGTATCTGTGCCGCTTGCGAAGGGTTACCCTTGGCGCTCGAATTAGCGGCAGGGTCGTTGCGCACCCAATCCGTCTTGTGGATTGCAGAGGCAGTTACGGCAAGTCAGCCTTTGCCTAACATCCCACTACGTGATCTGCCGGCACGTCACACCTCAATCCAAGCTGTCTTTGAACACTCCTGGCGTTTGCTCACAGCGCATGAACAGGCTGTCCTGACGCAGCTTTCGGTTTTCCGATCAGGATTTACACTGGCTGCGGCAGAAAAGGTGGCAGATGCCGCGCTGGAGACAATCGCAGCCCTGCTGGATAAATCGCTAGTGCGTCAACAATCGGCAGAGCGTTTTGATCTCCACGAATTGTTGCGCCAGTTTGCCGGTGAAAAATTAAAGGAGTGTTGCGAAAAAACGCCAACCCAGCAGCGACACTTGGATTATTTTCTAGCGCTAGCGGAGGAGGCCGCATCGCATCTGCGCAGCGCCGATCAAGCCCACTGGCTCGAACAGTTGGCGATGGAGCAAGACAACCTACGCACAGCCTTGGCCTGGGCGTTGAACGCAAAACAGAAAGAGAACGGTGCACGTTTGGGTATCGCGCTCCGCCGCTTCTGGTATATTCGTGGCTTTTACGCCGAAGGTTGGCAGTGGTTGGAGCAATTGTTACGCTTGGTCGATGACGCAGCATGGCGCGCCGACCTGCTTTATAGTCAAGGAACATTGGCCCGGCGTAGTAAAGAGAGCGCCATTGCCGCCGATTGTTTTGCCCAAAGCCTGGTTTTGTATCGTCAACAGGAAGACCAGCGCGGCATCGCTTCCGCCTTACGTAGCCTCGGCTTTATGCACTATTATCAAGGCAATGACGTGGCTGCTCGTCCGCTTTTTGAAGAAGCTTTATTACTCTTTCGCAGGTTAGGCGATCAGGAAGGCATTGCGGTTGTGCTCGATAATTTGGGCTATATTGCCAAAACGCCAGAGGAAACCCGACGTTTGCATCAAGAGAGCCTGGCGTTGCGTCGTTGTTCGGGGAATTTGCACGGGATTACGGTTTCCCTGGCCGGTCTGGCTCAGGAAGCAATCTGGCGAACCGACTATGCAGCCGTTCACGCATACACGAAAGAACATTTGCAGATTAATGAAAAACTGGGCAATCAAGATGGCATGGCGAATTCCTTTTATATCCTTGCCGTCATCGCTTACGCGGAACACAATTATTCAGTCGCACAAGAACTCTTTGAAAAAAGTGTAAAGTTGTACCAAGCTACTGGCGATCGGGCTGCGCAGGCCGGCTCACTCTTGGGTTTAGGCACTGTTGCCTTAAAGCGTAGCGAATGTGAATTAGCGCGCAGGCTTTTTACACAGGTTTTGTCAAGTAAGCAGGAGCATTCTCCTTATCAACTTGTCGAGCTGCTGGGCTATTTTGCCGTTGCGGACGTTATGCAAGTCGACGCGCGACGGTGCTTAACTTTGCTCAGTGCGGTCACAGCATTGAATATATCCCTATCTAACGAGTTCCCACCCTATGAACAAGCAGATTTTGCTGCTGCCGAAACGACCGCTCGGCAACAGCTTGGCGATGAAGCCGCTGCGCAAGCCTGGGCAGCCGGCCAACAGATGACCCTTACGGCGGCGCTTGACTGTGCCTTGCAGCCGAGAATCGTCTAACATAAATCCAAGTGCAAGAAAGAAACCCTGATCATGGCCCCAAAAATGATGAAAGCAATACGCGCCCATGAATATGGCGGTCCTGAAGTTCTTCGTTATGAAGACGCACCGCGCCCGATGGTAGGTGGAGCAGATGTGCTCATCCGTGTCCAAGCCGCAGCCGTTAATCCATTGGATTGGAAGATACGCGCCGGCATCTACGCGCTTGAGCCGCCGCACACTTTTCCTTGGATTCCAGGGTTTGATGTGGCTGGCATCATTGAGGAAGTTGGCCCAGATGTCCAAAACTTTACTGTCGGCGATGCCGTGTATGGTTCCCCCGATAGCGGCGGTTATGCAGAGTACGCGGTCATCCCTGCGAATGAGGTGGCCCATAAGCCACGTAGCATCGATTTTGTTCAGGCGGCGGCCCTGCCTATTGGTGGACTAACGGCTTGGCAAGGGCTCTTCGCTACCACCGATCTACAAGCCGGCCAAACCATCTTGATTCATGGCGCTGCTGGTGGGGTTGGCAGCGTTGCCGTACAACTAGCCAAGTGGCGCGGGGCGCAGGTCATTGGCACGGCATCGGCGCATAATTTGGCCTTTTTGCGCCAGCTTGGGGCAGATGAGGTGATCGACTACAATGCGACCCGTTTCGAGGAAGTGGTGAATGCGGTTGATGTCGTATACGATACAGTCGGTGGCGAGACGTTGCAACGCTCATGGACGGTTTTAAAACCAGGGGGCATGTTGCTCTCCATCGTGGACGAACCCTCACCCGAATTGGCAGCAGCGTATGGTGTGCAAGCGCAAGCGACGGTAGTAGAGCCACCCCACGGTGCGCAATTAAGCAAACTCGCTCGGCTTGTCGATACTGGGCAACTCAGACCCATTGTCTCTACGATCCTACCCATGCAAGCGGCCCAACAAGCGCATCAGCTCATTGAAGAGCGGCATGTACGCGGAAAGATTGTATTGCAGGTCGCGATGGCTTGAACATCATTCGTGCAATCACATCAGTAATCAGAATGATATGGGGGACATTATCAGAATCCCCCATATCAGCAAAACATCCTCGCCTGTGACCTTTACTTACCCGCCCCCGCCTCAATCCTCCTGGTTGTGCTCGATCACCTTCTGCGCCACCGCCACGCCAATTGCTTTGCCATCGACCATATCATAGCGGAAGTGGATGCCCGCCAGGATGCGCGATTCGTAGGCTTCGGCGGCACGGGCATGGAGCTGATCGGCATAGGCCGGGAACTGGTCGGCCAACACCTCGGCGGCGGCGTTGGCAATGCCGGCATGACCCGACGGGAAGCTGGGATAGTTAGGCGTCGGGAAGACGACGACCTGCGTTGGATCCAGGTGGAAGGGCCGGGCTGTCCAGTAGGTGTACTTGGCATCCCAGACAGCAATGATGGCATCGTACTGGGCCACCGCCATCAGCGCATAGATGCGCGCAGCACCCACCGCGTTGGCATCCAGCCCCTGCTCGAAGATGCGCAGGTTGGCAAAGTTATACCAACTCTCAAAGGCGCCACTGGGTAAGTGCCAGGCGGCGGCGATCTGGTTGGTCTGCCAGGTACGGGTCATCGTTACGACCTCTTGCAGTTCAGTGGCTAGTTCGGGTGAACCGGCGGCGATGGGCAGTTCAGGGCGCAGTTCATCGCCGGTAGCCAAGACCCAGGGTTGCCATTTACCCGCATTGGGATCCACCGGCTTCTCACCCGTCCAGTACCCATCGCCCGTGGGAATCACACCATCCCAGGCGGGCAGGGCATCGTCGATCTGCGCACGGGCTACCACTTGTTCTGCGACGACTTTGCCCAGTGCCAGACCGGCGGCCACATCGCTAGGGAAACTCGCACCGGCAGCGACCCGAGAATTGGCCGCTTCCTGCGCCTTGGCCTGGAAATCCTGGGCCAAATCTGGGTAGATATAGGCCAGGATGGTCGAAGCCGCACCAGCCGCCACCGCCTGTTCCGAGGGATAAGAAGGCGTGTTGGTATGTTGCGCCACCACCGCTAATCCAGGTGACATTGCCGCCGGACGGGCGCGATTGTAGGTGTACTTGGCATCCCAAGCCGCGACCATCGCATCATAGATCGCCACATTGAGCAAGGACATCATGCGCATGACGCGAGGGCCGGAGCCAGGGGTCGCGCGATTTTGCGCAAAGGCGATTTCGATCCAGCGATACGATGGCGCACCACTGTCCCAATAGGCGATTTGCTGCAAGGCCGCTTCATCACGGCCGGCCACCGCCGCCTGAACTTCCTGTAACTCGGCCTGCGTCGCGGCCTGATCGGGTGGGGCCGGGGGGCGCACGGCCGCGACATCGGTCACTACCCAGGTTTGCCAACGGCCGGCATCAGGTTCGACGGGGGCCGGGGCTGGTTGGATTGGCACACAGCCGGCCAATAAGATACACAACACAATGAAATACCGCGGGATCAACTTCATTTGTTTGCTCCTTTTGATAGATGGGATAAGTGGCATCAGCGAACGGTCGTCATCAACTTAATGGCTCATCTCCTTCCGGCTTTTCTGTCTCATCAGACTTGACCGTGATTGCCTGTAACGCGGTCATCAGGGTTGAGGCGTCAGCAAACACCTGCTGCCAACCGGTACGCGGATCTTCCAGGCGAAAACGCCAGGTGATTTGGGCCGGCGGGCCGCGGTTCTGTTCCTGCCAGACGGTCAACAGATAGATGCGATAGTAGGGTGGTTTGGTCGGCATCACACGAATTTCGCCCCTTCCCAACGCTGTACAAACCCGTCATCATGGGAATTGTTTTGTCGTTGTGGGGTGAGCATACCAGTGCGCTGCGACGGCAACGCGACGAGATCGCGACGAGATTTTCCAGAAATCACGCCACGGTCAGCGCTGCTCAGAAGATGGCGTCTGTGGAACAAGTGGTAATCAAAATGTCGATGAGCTCGCGATTTTGCAAGCCCATGTTTTACCGTGGATAAAGGAGGTAGAACGCAACAGAGGGGATGATGCGCATTGTTTGATGCGCATCATCCCCTCTGTTCGTCTTTATATGGGAGTTTGTAAACGTTAGTGAGACAGGGGCTGTGTACTCTCCACCAATGTCTCAATCGGCCCTTGGGTGGTTGGTATTGGGCGGGTAGCAAAGAGCCAAGCCGCTAAGAACATGGCGAGCAGGCTGAGCAACGCGCCCAAGAAGAAGGAAATCCCCGGTATTTGAAAGGGGGCCTGTTCGCTGATAAAGAAGCTAAAGGCTGCCGTGGCGATGATCGGGCCGACGACACCAGTCAAGCTGAGAATACTGGTTAGCGCCCCCTGGGTTGCGCCCTGTTCATTCGGCTGGACACTTTTTGAGATCAACGCCTGGGTGCTGGGCCCAGCCACATAACCAAGCGAGCCGAAAAAGGGAATCAGATACATCATCCAGCCCTGGTTCGCCAATCCATAGAGAATATTCGCAATACAGCCAATCCCCAAGCCATAGATAATCGCGCGCCGTTCCCCAATCCGCGGGATAATTTGCCGAATTAAGCCGCCTTGCACCAGCGCCGACGAGATCCCCACCACCGCCAAGGAGATACCCACATCACGCACATCCCAATCAAAACGGTAGCCAACATAGAGCACCCAAACACTGTACATGGCGTTCTGCGCCAGACCAACCAGGGCCGTCACCGCAGCCAGGCCCAACACTAGGGGATAGCGCCCCAGACTGGCCAGCGAACCCACCGGGTTGGCTTTGGCCCAGGAGAATTCACTCCGATTTTCTGGGCTGAGCGATTCAGGCAACACAAAGTAGCCATAGACGACGTTGAGCAAGGTAATCGCGGCCACGACCAGAAAGGGGACCCGCAGCCCAATATCACCGAGCAGCCCACCCAACAAGGGCCCGGCAATAAAGCCCAACCCAAAGGCCATGCCAATCAAGCCAAAGTTCTGTGCCCGCTTCTCCGGCGGACTCACATCGGCAATATACGCGGTAACTGCCGTAATATTGGCCGAAGTCAAGCCGGCAATGACCCGGCCCACAAAGAGCCAACCCAAGGTGGGGGCAAAGGCTAGCAGCAGATAATCGATCCCAGCTCCAGTCAACGAGATCAGGATCACTGCCCGACGGCCATACTTATCCGAGAGGCTACCCATGATCGGCGCAAAGAGAAATTGCATGGCTGCATAAACCGCTACCATATAACCATAATACTGTGACGCTGCGGCGGCACTGCCGACAAAACTTTCCACTAACTTGGGCAAGACTGGAATAATCAAGCCTAGCCCCATGACATCTAAAAAGAGCGTGACAAAAATAAAACCAAGCGAAGCTTGGCGTTGCTGCGAATGATTCGCATGACTCATTGGATTGTTCTACCTTTTCTGCCGGCGACCACACTGCGGTCAGTCATTAGTGTTGATCGCATGACGAATTCACCATCATGTAAAGTGTATAGTTTACCTTATCACGAAACCATTTGACAACTAAATCGGCTGCGCAATGGCATCCCACTTGCTTGCAACAGGTCATACTTTTGTTATTTTGCGTGTGTCCAATGACATCGCTTGAATTTTGCCATAGGTCAACGACCGCCACAGCCACTCCATTGGCCCATACGCGAAGCGGCGCAGCCACCACTGGCTTAGACAAATCTGCACCCCATAGATGGTAATCGCGATCAAAACTCCCAGTGGGGCCGAAACTTGCCCCACCAACCCGAGTCCATAGCCATTAAAGAGCAAGGTGCAGACGACCGACTGGATCAAGTAATTCGTTAACGCCATGCGACCAGCCGCGGCCAAGGGGGTAAAGCGTTGCTGCCATTTTGTTTGATCGGCAAGCAGCACCAGGGTGGCGGCATAACCCATCGACAAGATCGGCCCGATCGTTTGATTAAAGAAGAGAATTGCCAAGGTGGAGATTGGCGGTAACAGCGCAAAGCCCACTGTGATCAAGAGGCTGCCACTCAGGCCAACGGTCAACCCCCACCAGCGCACCCTGCGCAACAAGGGTAAATGCGCCCCGATCTGTACCAAAATCTGCCGCTTACCCACATAAAAGCCAAGCAAAAACATGGCGAGGACGGTCGGGAAGCGCGCGATCAGCAAGGGAATCGTGGTCGCATAATTGTGCAACCGCAGCCCAATGCTTTCGCCATAGCTGATCGCCTGGTAGCGTGCTTCGCTGATTGCCCGCTCGGTCGCAAAGAATTCGGCGAAGGCCCGATCTGCCTGTGTTAGTTGTGGCCCAGTGGTCGGCAACTGTCGTGCAATCTGTAAGCCACCAAAGCCAAGGCTAAAGAGCAAGGTCGGAATCAACCAGAGCCACCAGATCCAGCGCAATAAAGTGCGTTCGCCAGCCCGGCGAAAGAGAAAGAGCAGCCCGCTGACCAGCGCATAGAGGAGCAGAATATCCCCTTCCCAGAGCAAAAAAATATGCGCAATGCCGAAAAGCGCCAGGATGGCTAAGCGCCGCAGAAAGCGCTGGTTGAAGGCATCCGGTTGCGTTGCCCCGCGGCTGAGTTGTACGGCAAAACCCAACCCAAAGAGAAACGAGAAAAGGGTAAAAAACTTGGATTCAACTAGGAACAAGAGGCTCAGGATGGTGAACCACCCGGCTGGCCCAGCATCGCTGCCAATCCCCGTTGGTCCACCTGGGGCCTTAAAGTAGCTCATATTCACCAATAAAATGCCAAAGAGGGCAAAACCGCGTAAGATGTCCAGTACTTCGATCCGCTCTTTGCCCGTAACTGGTGAGAGCAGATCCACGCGCCCTGCGACAACTGGTACACTCATCATTGTTCAGTATCCTTTCATTAAGCAATCATTACACACACTGAAATTGCATTGTTGACTACCAACAAGTTGGTAGGTTTTGCCATTAAAAAAACTAACCAGCGGCCAATCCACGCAACATCACATCGATCAGCTTCTGCGCCATCTCATAACGGCTCTTATTCAACATGTCTGGCTCACCAAAGGCATACTCTGGCACCGAATGCAGACTTTCAATCATGCCCACCAAACCACCGGCGATTAATCCCAGGTCATTATGGTCGATTTCACCCCGCGCTTTCGCTGCATGTAATACTTCCTCCACCGGCGTAACCAGCGCGTTAAGAGCCAGTTCACTCAGACGAGCGGCTTCAACTGGCGCAATGGCCGGCATATCAACATAGGACATGCGTACCAAATCAATAGGAGGTTGGCTCAAGAACCACTGTGCAGCCGCATAGAGTTGACGCTGGATATCGGGGCCTGCCGCCACCATCGTTGCCGTCAACCCGCGACGATGCTGTTCCAGGTGACGTTGGGTCACTTCGACAAATAACTCTTCTTTACCGCCGGGCACATGGTAATAAAGCGACGCATGGCGAATACCCACCGCCGCGGCAATATCGCGCAGGGTGACACCCGCATAGCCACGCTCGGCAAAGAGTTGGGCAGCGGCGTCTAATACTCGTGCGCGGGCTTCAGATGGTGCTGATTGTTGGGACAAACGATGATCTCCTACCAAACATTTGGTAGGTATTTTAACAGGCAAGCGGGGAGGTAGATGTGGTTTTTGTTACAAAGCGGTCGTCCAAACTGTTGGGCGGCAGACGCGGTGCCAAATCAGCGCAACAGTTGCCGAGCCAGCCAGGCACAACCCAGGATCGGTGCGTCGGTGTCCAAGCCACTGGCGACCACACGCACATGGGCTGCCACTGAGCCAAAGGCATGGTGGGGGATAACTCGTCGGGCCGGTCCTAACAACAGGTCACCACACTTGGCGACACTGCCGCCAACGACATAAAGGTCGATGTTGACGATCATCGCCAATGTAGCGATGGCTGCGCCAAGTGCTTCGCCCGCCTGGGTCATCACGGCCAATGCAATCGGATCGCCCGCAGCCGCCAACTGTGCCACCGTTTCGCCGGCAATGGGCGAGTAATGTCCGCTGGTTGCGGTCGGCTGGCCGCCCTGCAGGATCGCATACCACTGGGCCAAGCGGGGACCACTCATAAAAGTTTCGACACAGCCGCGATTGCCGCAGGAGCAAAGTAAACCGTTGCGGTCGAGCACGGTGTGGCCAAATTCACCGGCTGAGTTATGCATCCCGCGGTAGACCACCCCATCCAGAATCAGCGCCGCACCCACACCGGTGCCGACAATGATGTAGACCATACTCTGCTCGCCCCGCCCTGCCCCAAAGTAAAACTCACCCAATGCCGCGGCTTTGGCATCATGTTCCAGGCGGACGGGTATGCCCAGGCGTTCAGCCAACATTGGCCCCAGCGGCGCATGGTGGAGTCCCTGCACATTCGGTGGATCGAACAAGATGCCGTTGACATGATCGACCGGCCCAGGGGTACACATACCCAGCGCGCCAATCTGTGCTGACGGGGGCAGCGCGCCTGCCAGTTCCTCCACGCAGGCAGCGATGCGCGCAACGACACTGGCCGCGCCCTGCTGCGCCTCGGTGGGAATCCGCTTGCGCGCAACGATGCGGTCGTTGGGATCGACCAACCCCAATTCAATTTTGGTGCCGCCCAAATCGGCACCGATCACATAGGGAGCCATTTGACCCCTCCTCTTTAGCGATGATAGAACGCTGATTTGGCGGATTAGGCTGATTCGCACGGGTTTTCGTTTATGGGCAAAAATCCGCCAAATCCGGAAAATCCGCGTTCTATCCTGCTTGCGTGAATAGTTGCGCGCCCATCGTCGCCAACACGATATCTTCGGCCTCGGGCAAGCCACTTACGCCGACGGCACCCACCACTTGCCCTTGGTAGACAATGGGTACGCCACCACCCCAGGCGGTATAGCGCGGGTCGCCAAAGTTGGTCATCGGCCACTGTTTCTCGCGCGATGAGTTGCCGATCTCCTTGGAGGGACGCTGTTCACGCGCGGCGGTAAAGGCTTTGTTGATCGCAATGGTAATCGAGGGCAACTTGCAGCCATCGGTGCGCAAAAAGGCAAGCAGTTCGCCCTGGCTATCAACCACGGCGATGGCGGCACCTTTGCCTTGGCTCTCTAATTCGGCGCGAATGGCGTCAACAATGCGGGCGGCGTCGGCGTGGTTCAGGTGAAATCGTTGGTACATGGGCGCTTCCTTTGGTGGTTAGGGATTGGGTGATTAGGTGATTGATGATTGGGTGATCGCTTTGCGGGCGCTGTGCGCCATTGGGTAATTTGGACAAGCACAATCACCTAATTACCAATCACCCAATAATTTTTTCCGCAGTGCGTAAGGCCATTGCGGCAATCGTCAAGGCTGGATTCATCGCCGAGGAGGAGGGGAAGAAGGATGAATCGACCACGAAGAGATTTTCAACGTCGTAGCTGCGCAGGTAGGGATCGAGGACGGCGGTGGCGGGATCATCACCCATGCGTGCGGTGCCACATTGGTGCGAATTGGTTTCGATGCCCATACGCTTGATAAAGGTGAACTGATAACCCGCGGCGCGCAACATCTGGCGACCGGCCGCGATCAAGCGCTGGTGGGCAACCAGATTGTTGGGCCGCCAATGCACCCGTGGTTTGCCATTCGGCCCCAGTTCGACCCGATTGTTGGGGTCAGGCAGATCTTCGGACATCACCCACCAATCGACGCTGCGGTCGGCCATCATTTGCAGCAGCGGGCGGGGAACGAGCGGTTGCGCGGCGGTAAGCATGCCGGCCTGCAACTTGCCTAGCGCCTGGATATTGCCCATCGGGTAAGCGAAGTCTGGCCCTTTGAAATAGAAATCATTGACCGCAATCGTCTTCTGAAAGACGGTGCGGTTGATGCGCAGGGGGGCGACCGCCATCAGCGCCGTATTGTTGTGGACCATATAGTTGCGCCCCAACAGACCAGAGGAGTTGGCCAACCCGTTAGGGTGTTTGTCAGTAGCCGATTGAAAGAGCAACATCGCAGTATTAGTTGCACCACAGGCCACCACCACGACATCGGCATAAACGGTCTCCACCTGTCCCTGGCGTGCTACCGTTACCCCCGTGACGCGACGACCACTCTGATCGGTTAACACCTGCTTGACCAGGCTGTTAGTCCACAGGGTAATGTTGCCACTTTGCAGGGCTGGGCGCACAAAACAGGTGTCGGCATCACTCTTGGCCAGCACTTGACAGGGAAAGCCATCGCAAGTTTTGCAGCGGATACAGGCCCCATTTTCACGCAGATCGATGCCCATCGGATAGTGGAAAGGGTGGAGGCCTTGGTCGCGCAGCCGTCTGTTCAAATCCTCAATATAAGGCTCGTGGGGGACGGCGGGGAAGGGATAAGGGCCGGAGCGGGGTGGCTCGGTTAGATCTTCGCCGGGGGTGCCATGGACGCGTAAGTGTTGCTCCGCAGCCAGATAGTAAGGCTCCAACTCGGCATAAGTGACCGGCCAGGCAGGAGAGGTGCCCCCTTCATGCTCCAATGCGCCAAAATCGGCCTCGCGCAAACGGGGCAAGGCCGCGCCGTACATCTTTGTGTTGCCGCCGACGTAATAGTACATCCCTGGGCCAAAGCTGCTACCATCCGCTGCCTGCCACGTTTCGGGCGCTTTATAGCGTCCCTGGTCAAAGACAGCCGCCGGCTGCCAATTCTGCGCTTCCTGCGGCAAATAGTCACCCCGTTCCAGCAACAAGACGCGTGCGCCGTGGTTACGCAACCCAAAGGCCAACGCCCCCCCACCCATGCCGGTGCCGATAATGATGATGTCGAATGCGGTTGACATGGCCAACTCCCTGTGTGCTTGTACAAAAGAGCAAAGCGATCACCTAATCTCCACCGCCACCCAGCCTCCGCTGGTTGCCGATGCTTCCGCCGCGGCCATGATCGCTTGGATATGGAGACCGTCGGCCAGGCTGGGGGTGGCGGGTTTGTCATCCCAGATTGCGCGGCAGAATTGGTAGAGCCCTTCGGCGTGGGAACGGTTGAAGCCGGGGGCCATCGACCAATCGGGCGATTTGGCACCCCCATACCGTTGCACGGCTTCGATCTTTTTGAAGCCGCGCATGCCGCCAAAGGGGCTGTCGTTGTCACGCGTGTCGTAGATCTCCAGCCAGCTTGGCTCAGCCGCGTTGAAACGGATCGCGCCCTTGTCGCCAAAGATCTCGATCACCACCTCGTTGGTAAAGCCAGTGCCCATGCGTGAGATCTCGACCAGCCCCAGCGTGCCACTCTTCAGGCGCGCCTGCAGCAAGGCGATATCATCCACATCGACGGCAACTTTTTCCGCCGAACCAGCCGCAACCGGACGTTCTTTGATCAGCGTCTCCAAGGTCGCTTGCACTGCGCCAAACTCGCCCAGCAACATATAAAGCAGATCTAGCACATGCGAACCAAGATCAAAAAGCGCGCCACCACCGGCAATCGCCTTCTGCTGCCGCCACGAGATCGGCTTGTTGGGGTCGATATAACTGGAGCGGTAGTAGCGGCCACGAAATGAAAAGAGATTACCCAGGAAACCGGCGTCAATCAACTGGCGAGCACGGCTGAGCGCAGGGAAAAAGCGCAGGTTAAAGGTCATCTGCGTTTTGACCCCAGCCGCGGCTACGGCAGCGACCATCTGCTGCCCTTCGGCCACATTCATCGCCAGCGGCTTTTCACAGTAGATATGTTTCCCCGCCTGCGCTGCCGCGATCACAATTTCGGCATGGGCATGGTTGGGTACGGTGACATCGACAAAATCAATGTCCGGTCGCGCCAGCAGCGCATGGTAGTCGGCGGTCCAGAAGTCACAGCCGATCTCTTTGGCCGCTTTTTGCGCTGTTTCAGGTCGGGTGGTGGCGACGCCGACAATTTGCACAGCGTCGGCGGGCAGGCCATAGAGAAAGGGAATATCGCGCAATCCCATTGCATGGACGCGACCAATGCCGCCATAACCGATTAAGCCTACTTTGATTGGTTTCATCGTTACTCTCCCACGCCTTGAAATAAATTTCAGGCTAAAAGCTAAAGTCGGCTAAAGCCCGACTGTTGACGTGTGCGCCAGTCCACTTGAGTGGACTTCGGCTATCAGCCTGAAATTTATTTCAAGGCGGCTCGAATGGTCACGCTATTTCTTGAGTTTGCCGTCGGCTGACCGATACCTATCACTCGCTTCATCCATCACCTTGCGCAGCCGTTGCACCGCAGCGGTAATTTCACCAGTCCCTGGCTTGAGTTTGCCCTCTTTGCCCTTGAGCAGCGGCGACGAAAATTCACCCACCGTCATCCCCGTCGCGATAAAGTCACCAACGTTGTTGGCGTTGAGGCCGCCATCTTCCATCAGCTCGATGCGATCTTCCATGCCGGCGGCGGCGATCATGTCGTGCAGTTTGCGCATGGTGGTGTACATAATGTCATCCAACGCATGGGGGCTGCGGCCGGCAGTCGGTTTGACCCAGAAGGGGGCGCGGCATTCGTATTCAATGATGTCAACATAGGGGTGGATATATTGCTCGAACGCCGTGGTCGGTACCCCCTGCCAGGCCCAGACACCGACCTTGAGTTCCAGCTTTTCCTTAATATAGGTGATGCTCTGGAAGATCGTCTCTTGGGTGGTCTCAATCGGCAGGCTGATCAACTTGACGCCCAGATCCTTGAGTTGGTTGAAAACATCAAAGTTGGGGCGCACCATCTGCAGTTGAGCCTCGACCTCTAACGAGGTGCTCAAACAGGTTGCCTCGATAATATCAAAGCCACCGCGCGGCATGTTGAAATCCATATATTTGCCATCGCGCACTTCGATGTGCAGCCAATCCACGCCAGCCGCTTCCAATTCCTGGACCGTCTCACCCAACCAGCGGTAATCGGCCCAAAAGAGCCCCGCCGCCATTTTACATTTCTGTTGCACTTTACCAACACTGTCACTCATTTTAATGATCTCACTTTCATTTTGGGTTTAACCGGCATTGAGCGGCCAGGCGACGCAGAGCGTCGGCACGGCATTGCGACGCAGAGCATCGCAACGAGCAGCCCCGCCGGTCTAGTTGAACCTGATTTTTGATACATCACCCGTAATCCGTAACTCGTAACTCATTCCATCTCGATCAACACCTTCATCGCCTGCTGTTTGCGCATTAACTCGACGCCATGCGCTAGGTCGGCGAGCGGCAAGCGATGGGTGATCAAAACCGACGGCTGGATGCGCCGACTTTCGAGCAGTTGAATCGTCTGCGCAAAGGGGTGCAGCCCGACAAAGGCGCCATGCAGGGTGAGATCATAGCGGGTGATCGTGTACTGGTTGACCGGTGGATTGTCATGGGGGCGCAGGCCAAAGAGGATGATCTGCCCACCCCGCCGCGCACATTTGATCGCCGTGTCCACTTGATTGCCCACCGCATCAACCACAATATCCGCGCCCAACTCAGTCAAGACTTTGATCTGTTCGGCAGCCCCTGTTTGCGCCACATTGATCGTCTCGATCCCGATCTCCTGGGCAAAGTCGAGCCGGTAGGGAGCGACATCGGCGACGAGGATGCGCCCAGCACCCAGCGTACGATAGTGCAGGGCAAAGAGTAAACCCATTGGCCCGCCGCCGATGACTAGCACCGTGTCACCCGCCTGGATCGGGGCACGCTTCACTGCGCCAACGACACAGGAGAGTGGCTCGAAGAAGGCCGCGTCATCGCGTGGCACGGCGTTGCTGATCTTGTAGAGCGCCCGTTGGGGGGCCAGCAGGTAGGGCGCAAACGCGCCGTCAACCGTCGTGCCGATGGTCTGGTAATTGGTACATTGGTTGTCCAGCCCACGGCGGCAGTAAGCACAGCGGCCACAGGTGAGGCGAGGCGCAATCACGACACGGTCACCGACGAGCAGGCTGCTGACTGCGCTGCCGACCGCTTCGACCACACCGATGCCTTCGTGGCCGATGGCAATCCCGGTATTCGCTTTGTGGGCCGGGGGCACGGCCAGGATGTTGAGATCAGTGCCACAGATGCCACACGCTTCAATTTTGACCACGACATCATCCCGGGCTTGGATTTGGGGCTGGGGACGCTCTTCCTCGCTGAGGAGGCCATTCCCTTTGAAAATTGGCACACGCATAGGCAAGTTCCTTTAACGATTTGAACGCTGATTTCGCGGATTAGGCGGATGACCGCGGATTTTTGGGTCTATCTATAGATTGATCACTGCGGTTGCTGTCTCTTCATCGGTGCCCAGCACATTGATCACGCCAGTTCGCAGCGCGCCCAGGATGGCAGTGGCTTTGTCTGAACCAGCGGCAACGGCAATGGTCAACCCAATCTGGCCGATGTCTTGTAGTTGCAAACCGATCACGCGCTGATTCCATGAATGGTCAAAGAGCGCGCCGCTGGCAGTAAAAATTTGGCCGCCAATGTCACCAACGGCACCCGCCCTGCTGATCGCCAACAGTTCATCCGGCGTGATAAAACCGGCCTTGACAAAGCTGGAAGTGGCGGGATCAAGGTTGCCGATCCCCAGCAGCGCCACTTGGGCATTACGTGCCAATTCCAGGGCGCGGTGAATGTCCGGTTGACGGCGCAACACCGCGGCGGCTTCCGCGCTGTCCGCCATGCCCGGCGCGGTGAGATAAGTTACGGCCCCCCCCAATTTGTGGGCCAACAGGCGTGCCAGGGTAGCGCTGTCCATCGTCTGCATCGCAAAGGCCATGCTGCCCATCGCCTGTACCACCTGCACTTTGGCCTGAAAGCCGGGCCGAATTGCGTTGATCACTTCATAGGTCGCGCGGCCCAGGCAGACGGTCAGAGTCATCTCATCTTGGAGCATCTGTTCGAGATAACGGGCACCCACTGCGCCCAAACGTTGGAGCGTATGTTGTGGATCTTGGGGGTTAGATCGCAAAACGAGCGCAGCTTGGAGGGCGAAGCGTTCACAGAGTGCCTGCTCCAACGCCTGATTGCGCTGCAACGGCCAGTTGATCGTAAATTGGATCACCTGCTCTTGGCGCGCCTGTTTGAGTAGCCGGTAGACCTTGATGCGCGACAAACCCAGTTGCGCGGCTATCGCATCCTGGGTCAATTCCTCACTGTAATAGAGTGAAGCAACTTGGGCAAGCAATTCCTGGTGGGCGGCATCAAGCATAAACAGGCATTGGTTATCTTTGTGTGCAATTGTACAGTCAATGTTAATCTGCACACAATTGTAGCGTAAGTTGATAGCTGCGTCAAACTATGGTACACTGTTTGTGCAATTGTACATCGGCTGTACAATTGCACAATATTCTTTGCAAAACAATTCAACGATAGCGGAAACGTATAATGGCGACAACGGTGCTCATGCCCAAGTTGGGTCAGTCCGTCGAAAGCTGTATGATCGTGGCGTGGCATAAAACGGTCGGGGAAGCGATCGCGGTCGACGAAACGCTCTGTGAGGTAGAAACCGACAAGGCGACCATGGAGGTGCCCAGTTTGGTGGCTGGCACGGTCATTGCGCACTACTTTGCGGTGGGTGATGAAGTGCCGGTACAGGCGGCCCTTGCGCTGATCGGCACGCCCGCAGAAGCGGCTGTGGCTACCCCCGCGCCTGTAGCCGCCGGCACACCGATGACTACACAAGCGTCGAATGATTTGTCACCAGTCTCGCCGCGGGCACGGCGGCTGGCCGAACGCAAGGGAGTAGATCTAACGACCGTCAGCGGTAGCGGCCCCGGCGGGAGACGGATTGAGCGCGATGTTCAAGGGGCGCTGACGACGCAGCCCCGTTTGACCCCGGTGGCCAAGGCGATGGTGGCGGAAGGCGATTACCAGCCGCCCGCGCAGGGTTCCGGACCCGGCGGCTGGATCACTTCCAAGGATCTGCAATCACGCGCTCCCCAAGTAAATCCACCGGTCGCGCCACCGGCATCAGCCCCCCCGTCAACACCATCAACATCCACTACCGCGCCCGTGACCCAAGAGAGTGTGGTTCAAATTCCCGTGCGTGGGGTGCGCAAAGTGATTGCCGAGCGGATGTTACACTCGTTGCAGAGCACAGCCCAGTTGACAATGAATATGGCGGCTGATGCGAGAGCCCTGCGCGCCTATCGGGAACGGCTCAAACAGAGCCCAGAAGCGTGGGGGCTGCGCCAGGTCTCAATCAACGACCTATTGCTCTTTGTCCTTGCGCGCACCCTGCCCCACTTTCCGGATCTCAATGCCCACTACCAGGGTGAAATGATTACGCAGTATAGCGAGGTGCATCTGGGCTTTGCGGTGGACACCCCGCGCGGCTTGCTCGTCCCGGTGATCCGCCACGCTGACCGCCTGACGCTGCGCCAGATCGCTGAGGAGAGCAAACGGTTAGCTGCTCTCTGTCAGGGGGGCAAAATCATGCCGGACGAATTGCAAGGCGGCACTTTCACCCTGACCAATCTGGGCGCGTTTGGAATTGAATCCTTTACTCCGGTGCTCAACCCGCCGCAAGTGGGCATTCTGGGCGTGGGCGCGATTGGGCTCAAAGCGGTGGAGACCGCGCAGGGCATCGCGCACATTCCACACCTCGCGTTGTCGCTGACGATTAACCACCAGGTGGTGGATGGCGCGCCGGCCGCGCGCTTTTTGCAGGCATTGGCGCAAGGCATCGCGCAGATCGACTTATTGTTGGCAGGTTAACAGTGTTTTGTGAAAACGACCAAGATGCCGCTGTCATTCCGAACCGGATTTTTGGTGAGGAATCTCGGTCTGGGTAACCCGAGATTCCTCGTCGTTTCACTCCTCCCTAGAAAGTCACCCATGAGTTTCTTTGCCAAGCTGATGTTGCCAAGGCAAAATCCGTAACTCGGAATGACAGTTATCGGCTTAGGCACTTGAACCCAAAATCGTCCATTTATTTAGAAGCTATCACCTATTTATGACCAAAACCATTACGATTGACCCAACCGAAATGCGGCGAGCGGACAGCTTGCGCTCGCCCGAAATTCCGCTAAACCAATATGTCACCAACCCAACGGCGGAAGTTGCCAAGTATGGCGCGGCCACCTTGGTGCGCCTCTACCGCGATATGGCCTACATCCGCGAATTTGAGACGATGCTCGACCGCATCAAAAAAGAGGGGGTCTATGAGGGGATCAGCTACAACCACAAAGGGCCGGCTCACCTCTCGATTGGGCAGGAAGCGGCGGTAGTAGGACAGGCGTTGCCGTTAACCCCCGATGATTTCATCTTTGGCTCGCATCGCAGCCACGGCGAGATCCTGGCGAAGAGTTTTTCGGCGATTGACAAATTAGATGATGCGGCGCTGCAAGCGATCATGGAAAGTTATATGGGGGGCACGCCGCTGCGGGTGGTTGAGCATTTTAGCCAGGCGCACAAGGGCGGGGCGAGTCTCAAAGAAGTGGCGCTCGATTACACCCTCTACGGCACGCTGGCCGAAATTTTTGCCCGGCGCACCGGCTTTAACCAGGGACTGGGCGGCTCAATGCACGCCTTCTTTCCCCCTTTTGGCGTCATGCCTAACAATGCGCTGGTCGGCGGCTCGGCGGATATTGCCACCGGGGCCGCACTCTTTAAACGGATCAACCGCAAGCCGGGGATTGTGATCGCCAACATCGGCGACGCCGCGCTCGGCTGTGGCCCAGTCTGGGAAGCGATGGTTTTTGCGGCGATGGATCAATATCGCACGCTGTGGGATGAAACGCTCGGCGGCGCGCCGCCGATGTTATTCAACTTTATGAATAACTTCTATGGCATGGGCGGTCAACCCGTGGGCGAGACGATGGGGGTAGGCGTTTTGGCGCGGGTGGGATTGGGCATCAACCCGGCGGCGATGCACGCGGAGCGGGTTGATGGCTTCAATCCGTTGGCCGTCGCCGATGCGGTGGCACGCAAGCGCGCCCTGCTTCTTGCCGGGCAGGGACCGGTGCTGCTTGATACGGTCACCTATCGCTTTTCCGGCCATTCCCCTTCCGATGCGATGGCCTATCGCACCAAAGAGGAGATCGAACTCTGGCGACAGCACGATGCGCTGGTCTGGTATCGCAGCTACCTGGTGGAAAATGGCTTTGCCAGCGACGATGAGTTGGAAGCAACCGTTGAAGAAGTGCGCGGGCGTTTGCATCAGGTGGTGGAAGCGGCCGTCTCGTTGGAACTTTCGCCGCGCATGGCGATTGGCGGCGAAGCGATTGGGGAGCTGATCTTCTCCAACCAACTGATCGAGCAATTTGACCAGCGCACGCCCGAACTGTTGCAAAGCAAAGAGCAGAGCCGATGGCAGGTCACCCAGGCCAAGTTCCGCTTTGGCCTCGATGAAACGGGCAAACCCTTGCCCAAACTCAAATGTCTGACCTATGCCGAAGCGCTCTTTGAGGCAATGGTCGAACGGTTGACCGTTGACCCGACGATGGTCGCCTATGGTGAAGAGAACCGTGATTGGGGCGGCGCGTTTGGCGTCTACCGGGGGCTGACCGAATTGTTGCCCTATCACCGCCTCTTTAATTCGCCGATCTCCGAAGCGGCGATTGTCGGCACCGCAGTCGGTTATGCGCTCAGTGGCGGGCGTGTCGTGGCCGAGCTGATGTATTGTGATTTTATGGGTCGCGCCGGTGATGAGATCTTTAACCAGATGGCCAAATGGCAGGCGATGAGCGCCGGGGTCTTGCAGATGCCGCTGGTATTGCGTGTCTCGGTCGGCTCGAAATATGGCGCGCAACATTCACAGGATTGGACCTCGCTCTGCGCCCACATCCCTGGTCTACAGGTGATGTTTCCGGCAACCGCCTATGATGCCAAGGGCATGTTAGCTCTGGCACTGCGAGGCAGCGATCCGGTGGTCTTCTTTGAAAGCCAGCGGCTCTATACCGAACCGGAAACGGTCGTGCCAGGGGGCGTACCCACTGCTTACTACGAAGTGGGGCTGGGCGAACCGGCCGTACGCCGTGTCGGCAGCGATCTGACAATTGTCACCATCGGCGCGACGCTTTATCGCGCCCTGGAAGCTGCCGATTATTTGCAGCAGTACTATGGGCTTACCACCGAAGTGATCGACGCCCGCTTTCTCAACCCGCTCAACTATGGGCCGATTATTGACTCGGTGCAAAAGACCGGCAAGATCATCCTCGCCTCCGACGCCTGTGAGCGCGGCTCGTTCCTACACACGATGGCCTCGAACATCAGCCAGTTGGCCTTTGATCATTTGGATGGACCGGTGGCAGTGGTCGGCGCGCGCAACTGGATTGTACCCAGTGCCGAGCTAGAGGAAGCCTTCTTTCCGCAGACCAGTTGGATCATCGACACGATTCACGAGCGCATCCTGCCCTTGCCCGGCCATCAACCAACGACAGTACAGGCGACCGGCGAGATTTTGCGGCGCAATCGGCTGGGGATTTAAACAAAACGGTTCAATGGGATCGCAGGGGGTTTGTCATCCCGCCCCGCCATAAACGCGCCCAGTGGGCACCCGGGCTACCCAACGACGCCGGGTAAACCCGACTGCATTAGCCGGGTTTACCCGGCGTCGTTGGGTAGCCCTGCGGCTTTAGCCCAGGGCAAGCGGCTAAACAAAACACGAGGTGACGCACTGTTCAATAAAGTAGGCCACACGGGGTATTGCTGGTCTCTAGCCGACAGTTCAATGGCCACGGTGGTTCTTTGGGCACTGGTTTAGTGGCCATCCCACCAGGTGTAATTCCAGTGAGCAGAGAGCAGCTGACGAGCAAGCTGAGTATGAGCTGCAGTAACGGCTTATGCAGCGTTATAAAGTGGCGTACCATCGTTTTCCTCCTGAGTAACTCTGAGCCATCCACGATGTTTGTCGGGTGCGCTCCACGCTTTCAGCCAGCCTAAGGCCAGGGGTGGTGGATCCGTGCGCATACGCTGCTGGATCTGCAAAGCGCAGGCCTGCGGACTGAGGAGACTGGTGTCGACTTCGAGATCATAAATACAATGGGTATGCACTAGTTCAAATTGCGTGCGCACCTGGGCGACACAACCCTGGCCACGGTGGGTGGCACGTTGCTCAACCACCGCCAGTGGACAGCGGACGCCGACCAACAACGTAGATTGCGTACTGAAGCGCAAAGCGCAGGCGCGCAGCCACTGGGGCGTCAGCAACATATGCGCAACAATGACATTGTGACCGGCGCTGAGTAATTCGCCGATGGCGTGATGCATGTCGGCGACCACCTCATCCACGATGGCCGGGACAGGGATCACCTGGCCTGCACCTAGCGCCGGTCGATCAGCAGCCTCCAGCCAATGCTCACGGATCGGCTGCGGCACCATCGCCAGAAATTGCTCAATGCTCACCGTCAAATAGGGTTCACCCAGCAGCGCAGGCAAGGCTTCACTAATGTGCGTGCGGCCGGAACAGCGCGTGCCATTTAAGAGGATCAGTTGGCCTGTAGTCATTAGATGTTCCTCCCTTGTTTATGCTTGCGTCCACGACGAAGAGGTTGTAACCACCACTTCAATTGATCTTATGCCATCGCCAAAGTTGCCTGGGTTGGCGTTACACCAACCTCCTGCCGCACCCAATCTTCCAACCGGATCAGCGACATGGGATAGTCGTGGAGCAGCGCGGTGGGATCAAAGGTCATGTCGCCGGTATCAGTAAGGATGCTCAAGGCGAGTACTTGGCTTAACCCTGGGTGGAACGGCTGCAGCAACGGCGACATCACCCGCAAGAGTGCCAGCGGCACATGCGTGATGGTGACCGGTCGCCCCGCCAACTGGGCATAGAGTGCGGCCACTTGATTGTTACTCCAGTTTTCCGGCCCACCGATCTCGATCACCTGGCCAACGGCACGCGGATCGGTCAAGGCGAGCACGGCATAGTTTGCCACATCGGCGGCGGCCACAAAGTTGCGGGGATTGTCACCTTTGCCAAAGAGGGTGACCTTGCCCTTTGCCAGCAGTGGTTTACCGATAAATTCGTGGGCATGCCATTCCATAAAAGCACTTGGCCGCAAAATCGTATAAGAAAGGTCGCGCCCTTGCAGATACTGTTCAATCCCATACTTGATGCAAATAAAGGGGACAGGACTGAACCCCGTCGCCCCTTGGACCGAGGTGTAGACGAAATGTTGCACACCGGCCGCCTTGGCGACATCGATCAGTTGCTTGTGCCCTAGATCATCAACATAGTGCGATGCCGCCGCCCCGCGCCCCAGCAGTGAATGGGCGGCAGCCAACACTTTATCAACACCAACACAGGCGCGGCGCAGTGAATCGACATCACGCAGATCGCCCTGCACCACCTCGGCCCCCAGTTGGCGCAAGGCGGTCGCTTTCGCAGGCGTGCGGGTCATGGCGCGCACGGCGTAACCTTTCGCCAGCAGTAGTTTGGTCGTCGCGCTGCCTTCTACGCCGGTTGCACCGACAATGAGGATTGTCATCGCGATTCTCCGTTTCATGGGAAATAAATCGATAATCGAGGCACCCGCTCAGGGTGCCCTCTGGGCGCGAAGGGAAGTGGCTTCGGCTTCGACAAGCTCAGCCTCCGTTCACGGAATTTATCATTAACGCGTGAAGGTCATGTTGATGATATCGCCTTGGCGTTGCCATTGATAGTGACAGCCCAGCGAGGTCGCGATCGGCGTAAAGATATCAAAAACCGTATCCGCTTCGGCTGGCGTGAGGCCAAAACGATCAAAGGCTCTGGCGTTAGGCCAGCCGACCATGATGGCCACAGCCTGGGACTCATTGCCAGCCAACGATTGGAGGGTGCAGCCAGCCGAGACCATATTGCGGGCGGCGCGGCGGGCGATTTCGGCGACCGTCAAGCCTTGCTCCCAACCAGGGGCAAAGTGACGCCCGATAAAAGCCCAACTTTCAGCGGGCGATAGGTCATGGGCCTTGGCATAGGCAACGACCGCAAAACAGAATAAATTGACATTGTTTTGCGCCGCTTGCGCAATCTCTTCTGGTGAAAAGGTAGGGTTTGTTTCCATGGTACCGACTTCTCCTTTGTTAGGATGATAGACCGACAACAAATGGTATCAGGCATGGATCAACTGCTTGCTCACCACTTCCTTCACGGCAAACTCCTGGATCGAAGTGAGGGCAAGGGGGAAATCCTTGAGCGTTGTGCGCATGTCGATGACATCACCAGCGGCATAACTTTGCATGAGCGCGGCAAAGGCTTCCGCCAGCGAATCGGTCGCCCCGGCGCGTTGCGCGGCAAGTGTCTCTACCGGTACATAGTTGACCGTAAAGGGGCGTTCGCTAACCGTCTCGTAAATCTTCACCACATCACATGGAGTGAGTGCCTCCGGTCCCCCCAATTCGAGGATCGCATTGCGCGCCGCTGGGTTATCCAGGCTTTCGACAGCAAACTCGGCCACATCATAGACGGAGATCCAGCTAATCGGCTGTTCACCATTGCCATAGATGGTCGCCGTGGCATTGGCCGCAGCAAAGCCAACTGCGGGGCTAAGCCAGATCTGCATGTAATAGGTGGGGCGCAGGATGGTGTAGGTCATGGCACTCTCCTGCAATGCCTTTTCCACCGTGCGTTTGGCAACGGTGAGTGCACAGGGCTTGGCCACGTTGTCAATTCCGCCAGAGTACGAGGTATAAACAAAGTGACGCACGCGCGCCGCCTTGGCTGCGGCGACCAGTGCCAGTTGGCCAGCCTGATCGGTCACTTCAATCGAATCACCCGGCTGGCGCGAGAAGGTGGTCGAGGCGGTGGTGACGACTTCGTCCACGCCGCGCAACGCGGCGGTCAGCGAGGCAGGCTCGCGCAAATCGCCATAGACCAGATTACAGCCCAGCTTTTTCAGCTGTTCGAGCTTGGCAGGATCAGCCGTGGGGCGAACAAAGGCACGGACATAACGGCCTTGGTTGGTCAGCCGCCGGCAGAGTTCACCGCCGAGGAAACCAGTTGCACCAACGATAAGAGTTGTCATCGGAAACCTCCTGAGTAGAAAAGGGGTGACCGTGGGGGATACGGTCATGTTGTTTTGATTGGCTGCTTTATGATAGCAGGCACGGCGTTTCCGCTTCGTTTCCTGGCGCGTTTCTTGCGGCGAGACGAAATGACAAATCGATTTTGAAGGATTTCTGTCTTTCTCTATAACACCCTCACGGTTTCCCTTGGTATTCCTGCACCGTCTCCCACGCCACGCGCTGCAAAAATACCGCATCCTCATCACTCATTGCCCATTGATAGCGGATATTTTTGACCATGGGCGAGTCGGGCAACAGATCGACTGGACGATAGCGCAACCCTTCTGGGCTTTGGTCGAAGATCGTGGCATAGAGCACACAAAGCGCGAGATAGGTGCCGCGGATGTTGGCATGCTCACCGTCGGCATCGAAGAGATTCAGTTTGGGTTGTGCTTCAAATACCTGTTCCCAAGCCAAGCCAACCGGGGCTACCTTTGCCTTCAGCGCTTTACCGATCTGCGTATAAGCATGCGCTAGTGCTTCGGTGGTCGGTGCGGTCGTCTGTTGGAAAAATTGAACTTTGCTTTGCCAGGTCATGTAGAAGATCGTTTGTGCGCCGGCATTGCGAATTTCGGCATCAAACTTGCGCGCAAATTCGTAAAACTTCTCAGGGTCGCCTGCCGCAACCATGTCATATTCCTGCAAGACGACCATATCCCACGCTCCTTGCTGAATTTGCGCGATAGCGTCGGTGTGTTGCCAGAGCTGCTCCAAGGTTGCAAAATCAACGGTGAGGCTTGTGGTCTCCAGTGCCATCGGCGGTTCAAACTGCTGTGCCAATGCCGCCATATGTTTGTCAAGCCCCAGATTCCAAGCAGTGTGGCTGCTGCCAATAAAGAGAATGCGTCGCGGCGGTTGTGCAGGGGAACTTGATCCAGGCAGATCGCTTCGACAAGCAGAAAAGAGAAGTGCGATCAGCACAATAATGGTGATGAAACGATTGGTATGACCCATCACTAAATTCCTTTCAGCGCAACTTTACCCCAAATGTACCCGCTCACTCGTCCGCGCCGCCTTGATCACCCCATCCAACACCTGCAACACCCGCTGCCCATCTCTTACCGTAATCGAAGGCTGCCGCCGCGCGGTAATTGCCCCGGCAAACTCGGCCAGCGCAGCGGTCAACATCGCCAACTTAGGATCACCCCAAATGCGGGGGCGGATCTGGGTTGGTTCGGCGTAGGAGGTTAGGGTTTTGCTCACTACTTCGACGCTGTAGTTGAGATAATCCACCCCACGCAGGCTAATGCGGCCGGCGCGACCATAGATGTCAAGGTTGTTGTAGAAACCATCTGCCGCTTGGGTCACCAGACATTGGGCGGTGGCACCGCGGGCAAAACGGAGCTGAAAGGTGGCGATTTCATCGGCCTGGGTGTCGGTGCGGTAGCGCACGTGGGCGGCCACTTCCACCGGCTCATCGTTCATGTACCAGAGAATCTCATCGACCAGGTGTGACCCCACATAGAGCAATGGACCACCACCGGTGGCCGGTGAGGCGTGCCAGCCGTGGTTTAACGGATTTACCCCAATGCTGCCCTGCATGGCGTAAATCTCACCGACGGCGCCAGCTTGGAGCAGGGCATGGACTTGTTGCAGGGCCGGGCAGAAGCGGAACGAATAGCCGGCCATGTAGCAAACCCCACTCTGCATCACCGCCGCTTCGAGTTGCGCGCCTTCTCTTTCATCCAGGCCGATGGGCTTTTCGGCCAGCACATGTTTATGCGCAGTAATGGCAGCTACGGCAGTCTCATAGAGGCAATCGGGTGGGGTGGCCAGCACGATGGCATCGACTGCGACGCCGGTCAGCAATTCTTCCACCGCGGGAAATGGAACAATTGGGCTGGTTGCCACCGTTGCCAGTGCCGCCCGATCGGGATCGGCAACCGCAACCAGATCCCACTGCGCGGACGCCTGCAAGGCGAGGGCGAGGCTACGCCCATGCGCGCCACAGCCGACTAAGCCAACCCGTAAGCGCTGCTGTTCTGACATAATTCCTCCCGCTTTGGATGCGTTTTTGTGCCATAGCGACAGGTGCGTTTAGCCATTCGGACGCTATATTTGGATCTAAACGCACCTGTCGCTACGGGATGAACAAACCAGCGCGACTACCTCACAACAGACGCGCAACTGAGTCAAAGCAAGCGAAATCACTCAAGGTGTCGGCATCGCACCGATCTGTTGCATGACACCCAGCAGATCGGATAGCATCCAATGGTCGACGATCTTGCCATTTTCGATGCGATAAGTCAGGGCAATTTCGATGGTAACCCCTTTGCCGGTCGGCGCAATACCCATGAGATCGCCGTCATGTGTCCCCGTAAACTCGGTGCGCACAAAGATGTTGTCGCCCTCGGCGATCATCTCTTTGGCCGTCAGTTGATAGCCAGGGAAGGCGCTCTCGAACATGACGATATGCCCCTTCAGCACTTCGTCGGTCATATACTTGTCAACCGTGGCTGGTGACTTGTCCTGGTTCAACGCGGCGAAGTAGTCGAGGATGAACTGCTTGTTGGTTGCCTCTACCGCTGCCTCGTCGGCCTCATCGGCCACGACTGGCTGCATACCATAGACCGTGCCATCCGGTGCGACGCAGCCGCCGACGGCAAAGGCCACGGCAACCAGCAGACTTAACAACAAACCCAAGGTCAACTTCAGATTTTTGTACAACATAATCGTCTCCTTTAATTGGGGATTTGTACTGCTTTTACGGCCTATCAACAGGATAGCAGGGGCGTCGTTTCCTGTTCGTTTCCCGGCGCGTTTCGTATACAGTTTTTTAGCGGCGATGAGGCAGGCAAATTTTTAGCGACGATGGCCCCTATGTGCCGGCAAGAAACGATCTAGAAACGAAGGAAGCGCGATGCTTTAGCTGATCCACGTTGAAACAGTCAGCATTGATCATGTTTGGTTGTGATCCAAAGGAGTTCATTATGTTATCAAAATTTGTCGTCAAATGGTTCATGGTCGCCCTGTTGGGATTGACCGGCGGTTGCACTCTGCCTGTGCCGCCGGCCACGCACCGCGCGGCGCCGCTAAATGCACTGCCCTTGCCCGTGGGTTTCCGCCCAGAAGGGATTGCCATCGGCCAGGATGACACCTTTTTTGTTGGGTCACTTGGCACGATTGCCGCAGAAGGAGCACCGCTTGTGGGCGGGGCAATCTATCAAGGCGACCTGGTGACAGGGGCAGGCGGTGTGATTGTGAAGCCGGCCACCGACCAAATGGCCGTCGGCCTCACAGTTGATCCACGGACGGATTATCTCTTTGTCGCCGGTGGCATGTTTGGTGACGTGCGCGTCTATGCGGCCAGTAGTGGCGAATTGCTTGATCGCTATGTGATTGGCGGCGAGGGTGGCTTTATCAATGACCTGGTCGTGACAGAGGGGGCGCTCTATGCGACTGACTCCTTCCTGCCACTCCTCTATCGCATACCGCTGGCCGCCGATGGCCAATTGCTTGCCGATGCCACAAGTGAACAGATCACCCTGGGTGGTGACTACATGGCTGGTGATGGCAGCTATCCCTTCCAGGCCAATGGAATTGTCGCCAGTGCGGACGGCGAGTGGTTGATTATTGTCAACAGTAATACAGGGAAACTCTACCGCGTTGAACCGGCCACCGGTGTGGCCACCGAGATCAGCTTGGCCGCAGAGAATGTGATGTTTGGTGATGGGTTGGTCCTGGATGGGACGACCCTCTATGTCATTGAGAATTATGCCAACCAGATTGCGGTTGTCGAGTTGGCACCGGATCTGGCCACTGGGGAGGTTACACAGACGATGACCAAGGACGCGTATGCCTTCAATATTCCGACCACGGCGGCCCAATTAGGAGATGCGCTCTATGTGGTAAATGCCCGCTTTACGGATGCCGAACCGCTCACCGCGGGCACGCCGGACATCGACTATGCGATCATGCGGGTGACCAAAACAGCGCAAGAATAAGGGAACCGTGACACACAAACGAATTGAATAGTTGGCGCTGTCATCAATGAACATTTTTGCTCATGTAGAAATGTCCATTGATGACGACCGCTGATATAACTTTCTGGTTACTACCCAAAGAGGCCTGCGATGTTAATAAAACATTCCCTCGCTTTTCTCATCGGCATCTTGCTCGTGCTGGCGGGCGACTGCACACTCTTGAGGCCACCGACCGCGCAAAATCCTTTATCGACAGTGCCGCAGTTGCCCTCACTGTTAGCCACGCCACTGCCATCACCAACAGCGACAGGGTTGCCATCACCGTCACCCACGCCAAGCCCATTACCGACTGCGACAATGAGGCCAACACCATCACCAACCGTGACGACCATCCCATCACCATCGGCCACACCGACGCCTTTAGCAGGGCTAGATGAGATCGCGCTCCCAGTTGGTTTTCTACCCAGCGGGATTACGATTGGCAATGGCAGTGAGTTCTTTGTCGGCTCACGCGGCAGTAGTAGTGGCGGTGGCCAGATCTACCGCGGTGATTTGCTCACCGGCGCAGTGGAACTCTTCATCGAGTTAGCAACGGATGAGATGGCGGCCGGTCTGCAATTTGACCCACGCACGAATTACCTCTTTGTCTCTGGGGCGAATGATGTGCAGGTCTACGATGCAACCAGTGGCGCGTTGTTGCAACGGTATGTGGTCAGTCAGGAACAGGGGCTGGTCAGTGACCTGGTCGTGACTGCGGCCGGCGTCTATGCCGCCGAATTATTTCACCCCGTCTTCTATCATATTCCGCTGGCACCGAACGGTACATTGCTGGCCGGCGCAGTCGGTGAAACGATTGCGCTCAGCGACGATTATGACATTGGTATTGGTTACCAACCCTTCCAGACGACTGGCATTGCCGCCACCAGCGACGGTAAGTGGTTGATCATTGCGAACAGCAATACGGGGACGCTCTACCGCGTGGTGCCGTCGACGGGGGCAGTCTGGGAAATCGGCTGTATACGCGTACCGTTTATTGATGGGCTTGTCCTTGATGGCGAGACCCTCTATGTGACGATAAATGCTGACATGCTCGTGACTGTGCAGTTGGACCGCAATCTGGTATCTTGTGACTTGATTGTTGGCCTGAGCACAAGCGACTACGCGTTCAACATGCCTACCGCTGCCGCATTATTTGGTGATGCCCTCTATGTAGTCAATGGCATGCCCGGACGCAGCCGTACGCCAGCCGCCGGTACATCGGATCAAGAGTATGCGGTCATCCTGCGGGTGCCGCGGCGGTGACGCGAGCAGAGGCTGGGCGGGTTGATCTAGATTCGAAGTTACATATTAGCCACAGGGAACGCAGCGGGCCCAGAGAGCACAGAGACCGGGATTAGTCTCTGTGCTCTCTGGGCCCGCTGTAGTAAAGATAAATCTGCGTAAGTCTTCTAGAAGATTACAGATAATGCAACTGTTGCGCTTTAGCCACGGCTTGGGTCAGCAAGGTTTGCGTTTGGGCGGTGTCGCCGGTAGCCCAACATTGGCTGGCCTGGGTCAGGATGGGGGCCAATGGTTCGGGCAATTGTTGTTGATGGGGATCGAGCAGGGCGCCGGCATGGTCAACCGCGACAGCCAGTTCTTTTGCCTGCAACGCGGTTGCCAGCAAGGGCCAGCGTGCGGTCCACTGGAAGGGGGCGCTGGCATGGGTGACCGGCAACTGTTGCCACAAGGCCAATGCCGCTTGACCATGTTCACACGCCGCCACATAGGCTTGTTGACGCCACGCCAGCCATGCTTGATTGGCCTGGGCCAGGGCAATGTATTCGGGCATGTGGGCCTGGGTTGCCACGGCAAGCGCTTGGGCTGCCAAAGGTTGCGTTGCATCTACCTGATCGCGCCGCCGGGTCGCAATGGTCAAATAGGTTAATGCCCGCGCCTGTAAGCTGAGATCACCCTGCGCTTCGGCCAGTTGCAGGGTGATCTGAAGTTCAGCCGCCGCGGCTGCAAGTTCATCATGCCAAAGCAGGGTAAAGCCAAGCATAAAGTGGGCTGCGGGCAGCTGATCTTGCATATCGGCAGCTTGGTAAATGGTAAAAGAGCGGCGCATATAGGCAACGGCCGCGGCGGTAGCCACACTCCGCTGACACCGTAGTTCTAATTGACCGCAGCGCTGAAAGAAGGTCGCCTGCTGACCAGGAGTGGCGTGGTGCTCGACGAGCGGTTGCAGCTTGCTTTGCAGTGCAGCACTCGCGGTCATTTCACCCAACCAATAATGGACTAAATCGATCTCCAACTGGGTCTGAATCCAGGCTTCCCACCAGGCCGGCGTCTCGTGTGCCACCGCTGTCACCCGCGTGACAAGCGGGTGCGCTGCGGGCAAGTGGGCACGGGTCGTGCAATGGGGTGAAACCAGACTGGGTGCGGTTAAGGCACCCTCGGCCGCTTGATAATGTTGCAAAGCATTGGGATAGTCATATTGTTCACGCCAGGTATTGCCGATCTGGCGATGAAGGGCGGCGCATTGAACGGCATCCAACGTGGTTGCATTATTTAAGGCCTGGGTAAAGAGGGTGCGGGCTTCTTCATATTGGCTGAGACCATGCAGGATCTCACCCAGCCGTGTATAGAGCAGCAGCGTTTTTGGGTGCGCCTGACCAGCGGGACCTTCAACCAGGGCAATGGCGCGGCGATAGACGCGCACGGCCTCTTGGTTGGCAGAAAGGCGGTGGGCGGCTTCGGCAGCTTGTTGGTAATAGTCAATCGCCTGCGCAAAATCACCCGCTAATTCATAGTGCGTGGCAATTTGGCCACTCACGGCGTCCAATGTCAATGCGTTGCGGGTTCCCGGTTGTGCTGTGTAAACCGCCACTAATGCACCCGCCACCCGTTTGTGTAACAGACGACGCCGTGCCGCGCTCAGGCTGTTGTAGGTTGCTTCGCGCAATTTATCGTGGGTGAAGTCATAGCTATCAGCGCTCCGTTCGCGCACAATTTGGCGCTGGCAAAGTTCATCGAGACTGTTGACCAGTTGCTCCTCGTCCTGTTTGCTGGCTTTGGCCAACACTTGAAAGGGAAAGGCACGGCCAATGGTGGCGGCCAACCCCACCAGTTCACGCGTTGGGGAAGAAAGCTCTGCCAGTCGAGCTTGGATCACCGCCTGCACTTTGGGCGGCAGGGTGTGTTGTAGGGCACCAGTTCCCGGCAACGGGAAGTAGGGGGTGACCAGAGGTGCGGCCCAGTGGTTTTCCTTGGCTCGCACCGTTTCTACAATAAAGAGGGGGTTACCTTCAGTTTCTGCATAGAGATCGGTCGTTTGCGCCAGTGTCAGCGCTTGGCCGGCCACGGCAGTGGCCAGCGTCGCCGTTTCCGCAACGTCAAGCGGACCAAGCGCCAATTCGGTCAATTGCGCATCACGCGCCAAGGCTAGTAGCAGCTCCTGCACGGGCTGATGATTACTGTACGCCTCACTGCGCATGGTCCCCAGCAATAGAAACCGCCCGTGTGGCTGGGTTACAGGGTCTGCACTTTTACTGCTTTGGCTAAAGCGCAACAGAAAGTGCAACCATTCCAAAGTATCACGATCAGACCACTGTAGATCATCAAGCAACAGTAAGCATGGCCCTTGACTGGTCAGCAGGGCACGGGCGAGGGCTTCAAAGAGGCGCTGGCGTTGCCAGCCGGCGGTCAATGGTCCCGGCGCTGGCAACTGTGGGTGCTGCGTGAGCAACTCGGGCAGCAGGCGCGCAACCTCGGTCAGCCACAGCGGTTCCAGCATGCTGAGCCGTTGGTAGACAAAATCAGTGCGCAGCCAGGCCACGATGGGGGCATAGGCCAGCGCGCCCTCGGCTGCGTAACAGTGAGCGGCCACTGCGCCATGCCCCTGGCGCGCCACCCAGGCCAGCAACTCTTCGGCCAGGCGCGTCTTGCCAATCCCCGCTTCCCCCGTTAAGAGCAGGCACTGGGGCATGCCACTACTGGCGCGATACCAGCCATTGATTAAAGCTTGCCACTCGGTGCTGCGCCCAACCAGCGGCGGCTGTTCTGGGGCGCGGCGGGCAGGTGGCGGGAGCGTTATCGGCCCGGTGTGCAAGCGCTGATAAAGTTCTTGCGTCGCTGGGGCCGGTTCAGCCGCAAACTCGGCCTGCAACATGGCCACACAGCGCTGGTAAAGCTGCAATGCACCGGTGCGATCATCATTGGCCGCGTACAGACTTATCAACCGGCGATAGCGCGCTTCATTAAACGGTTCAAGTTGGAGTAGCCGTTGGCCGTAACGAATGGCGGTTCCGTAGTCCCGCTGTGCTTCCAACAGGGTCAGCAGCCGATCCAAGGCCGCCAAGGCCAGTTGGCGCAAGCGTTCGCGTTCGGGCAATATCCAGTCGTCGTAACAACTGGGCAAGAGATCACCCTGGTAGTAGTTGATGGCCGTTTCCAGTGCCGCGCGCGTGGCCGCGTGCGCAACGGACGCTTCAAAGTCGGCAACATCCAGTTGATAGGGTGCATCAGGAGACCACTGAACGGTATGGGGATTGATGACAAGGAAACGCGATGGTGTGGGCAGGACTTGGCGCAGTTTGTGCAACAGATTACGCAGGTTGGTGAGCGCTTGGGCTTCACCAGTATCTGGCCAAAAGAGAAAGGCCAGATGTTGACGCTGCTGCGGGGCGGTGCGATGCAAAAGCAGGTAGGCAAGTAGGGCCTGCAAACGCGCCGTATTGACGCCGCAATTGCCCACCGTGTCGGCTTGTGCGGTGGTTAACGCAAAGTCACCTAGCAGACGGATCGATAGCTGCGCGTGTTGCATAGGTAAGCCTCAGATCACACGGGACTGTGATCAGCTGAACGGCCAAGGAGATGAAAACAAGGCTAGATTACAAGTAAGCGTAGCATAATTCAGCGTAAAAGTCGCCTAGTTAGTTGGCTAGTCTACGCGTTGGCCAAGTTGTGGAGGTTTATTGCTCGGAGGGGATTGCCAAATCCCCGACTCATGTCGGGGATTTGGCAGTCCCCTCCGAGCAACCTAATCCGTTAATATTTCACCGATAGTGTAATGCTCATCACGCCACGGCGCGCTGGCTCACACCGCCACCCTCTCCACCACTTCCATCACCTCTTTCAAGACCGGCTTATTTTTAAAATAGAGCACCTGCGCCGGCACATCCAACAAACGCTCACGCCCCAGGTTCACCCCTTCGTAGATCAGCAAGATCAGGTCATTCCGGTTGGCGGCGCGGGCTTTGGCGATCTTGCGCGTTAAATATTCGGGATGCCAGAAGCCGACAATCTCGATCACCGCGCGGCGGCCATCTTTTTTGTGGGTGACGGCAAAATCGGGGATCATCACGGTGTCGCCAAGCAGGATCACTTCGTCCTCGCGCGTGAGTTGCCATTGACCGCGTTCGTCGCCAAACTTGTCATGGAAATCAGCGGCGAAGTTGGCTTCCATGCGGCTGTCGAATTCGCCGCTGGCTTTAAAGTGGCTCACTAGATCAACACTGTCATCGAGATAGTAAGTCAGTCGTTTGCGAAAGTGGGGGACACGCACCGTCGCCCACATGCGCCAGCGACTACCGAGAAAGAGCGCAGGCAAAAACGCCCCCAGTTGCCGGCCATAGCGCGTCGTCGCCGAGACAAAGGGGGAGATCGGCCCGTCGAGCACTACGTTATAACCCTGGAAGGTTACACCGGGCAGCCCTTTCCTTGGCCCCAGTACCGTCCCTTCAAACATCAGTTTGAAGAGTTTGACATACTTCCAGAAATCCTTAAAACCGTCGGAGATATGGACGGTCATCTGGTCGGCCCAGTAGAGGGCGGCGCGGGCCAGTTCCAGGTTATAGCGGGCGATCAGGCTGTCGGGGGTCCAACTGGGGCCGGGGTTGATCAGCAAGTGTGCCGCCGTGCGGTCGGCGTAGAGGATATGTTCAAGCTGGCCGGGGTTGATATTGTATTCGACTGCTACTTCACGCAACACGTTTTCACGGGTTTCCGTGTGGAGTAGATCGCTCGAAGCATAGGCGGGGCCACGGCGAAAGAGGCGGGCGCGCAATTCGACGGGATCAACTGGTGTGGTCAACGGCTGGAAGGTTGCCTCATCACCGAGTACTTTGGCCAGACCGCGGATCACATTGTAGTCGGTGCGCCCGGCTTCGTAGGTCTCAATGGCCCGTTGCCAGCTTTCCTGTGGTTGGTTGAGCTGTTCAACGAACAGCCCAATCAACTCAGCAGCGGTCTGCTGCCAGTGGCGGTTGGTTGGATCAAGCCAGTCGATGCGCAGTTCATTGCGTTGCTGGCGCAGCCGGGGGCGCACCAAGTCACCGGTGAGCACTACGTTTGCTCCGGTGCAGGGGTTGATGGGGTGGCAGCTTTCGGGCGGCGGCGGGCAGCGCGCCCGGTATCCACTGTGTCACCGACAATAATCTCGTAGAGCACCGCGGTCCGGTTGTCAACTTTGCGCAGCACCCGTCCCAATCGCTGGATATATTCACGCGCACCCGCACTGCCCCCCAACACAATCGCCACCTTGGCCTCCGGTACATCGATCCCTTCGTTGAGCACACGCGACGTAACCAGCGCCGGGTACTCTCCGGCCTGAAAACGCTCAAGCACTGCTTTGCGCTCGGCGGCCTTGGTCTCACAGGTGAGGGCCGGGATCAGATGGCGGCGCGAGAGGTGGTAGACCACGTCGTTGCTCTCAGTGAAGATCAGGATATGCTCATGGGCATGTTCGCGCAGCAGGCGGTCGAGGGCGTCCAATTTGTTGGCGGCGTTGGAAAGCAGGCGGCTCAGCCGTTGATGGGCCAAGACCGCTTCCCGTGCCGCCGGATCCAGGGAGCCAAGGCGCATCAACTCGGCCCACCACCGGGGACCAAAGCGGTAAAGGCCCCGTTCGCGCACAAAGCGGCTGTAGATGGCGTGGTCGGCATCGTACAGCGCACGTTCTTCCGGGGTCAACCCGACGTTGATGCGTTCGGTGCGATAGTCGGCTAGTTGTTTGCCGACCAATTCTTCAAGGCGCTTTTCGTAGACAATCGGACCGATCAGCTGGTCAAGCTGCCACTGCCCGCGCGAGCGGTTGACTAATTCCTGATCAGGGTAGGTGGCGGTCAACCCCAGGCGAAAAGGGGCGGGCGACATCAGCGCCGTCTCGCCCCAACTGGGTGCCGGCAGGTGATGCACTTCATCGTAGATGATCAGCTTGAAGAGGTTGCCCCCATTCGCCATCAGGTCACCGGCAGAGTGGTAAGTGGTAACGGTGAGCGGTTTCACATCCTTTTCGCCGCCATAATAGACGCCGACTTCGGTGTTAAAGGCATTCGCCAAACGGGCGTACCACTGGTGCAGCAGATCAATCGTCGGCGCGACAACGAGCGTGGAACGGTTGACGCGGCTGATCGCGTGGATCGCGACAAACGTTTTACCTGCCCCGGTCGGCAGGACAATGCTGCCTAAGTGGCCGGCCTGCTGCCATGCCCGCAACGCTTCTAACTGATAATCATGGGGTTCGCGGCCATCTTGCAGCGTGAGGTTGAGCGGTTGCCAGCGGGGAATCGTATCGCGTACCCCGCGCTGGCGTAACCAGTCGGCCAAGCTGCCATAATGATAGGCCTCACAGCGCCAGCGCGCCTTCACCCAGCGGAAGAGGGGCGGCACCGCCTCGGACTGGTCAATCTCATAGAGCACCAGGGTGCCCCCCTGGAAGGAGAGCGCCGGGGTATTGGGCCGGGGGGGAGTGTGGGATGGGACAGGGTCGATTTGCGTCATGGTCAGTTCCCAACTACCGGATTTACTGGTAAGGAGTATAGCGCATGGTGCGCCGACTTGTCCAGTAATTGTAGTAAGCGGGTGTGTCCCAGAAAAGGGGTGAGGTTCACAACGTCCCCGGCACAGGCGGGCGAATCGTCCGCTAACGAACCAAGCCTTCGCCTGTGCCGGGGACGTTAGCCCCCAAATTGGGACACATCCTAGTAAGCGGGGTGTATACCAGGAATAAGGCAGCTCCAACCATTTAAGTCCCCGGCACTGACCACAAATCCTAGCGTAGACCGCCAAAGCTTTGGTCCGGGTGCCCGCTGGGCGCGGGGACTTTTGACCCATTCAATTTCTTGGATCCGCCTAAGGCAAACGGGGAATTCGTTGGGTAACAAGGTAATTCCCAGAGGGACCAGGGTAAAGGAGTGCGTCCCAATTTGGGGTAAACGTCCCCGGCACAGGCGAAAAATTGGTTCGTCTGCGGACCATTTCCTCGCCTGTGCCGGGGACGTCGTGCGACTTACCTTTCGTGGGACGCGCCTCACAGCAAACTAGAACACGCGCTAAAGCTCAGGATATAGTATAATTAAGACGCAGCGTTTGAGTGATGTAAAGGAGATCTGCATGTCACTAACTGATTTAGTCCCAACGGTAAAGCTGCTGCCACGCGCCGATAAGCTCCGTTTGATGCAACTATTAGTCGTGGAGTTAGCACAAGAAGAAGGTGTTTCGCTGCTCACAGCTGGGGCAGAATATCCAGTCTGGACCCCATTTAATGCTTTTGGCGCAGCAGAGACGCTCATGCAGATGTTAGAAGTCCACAAGGGAAACCCCGCATGAAAGCCACGTTTGTTTCTTCCGGTCACAGACCGTGTTTGAAGTGAAACCGAAAACAAACCCCAAGTAACCGCAAGTTCACGACGGAAAGACCTGCGCAACGTCGGGCGAACTCATTGTTGGGTGCTCTTCATACAAGAAACAATTCACCGTGCGCGCCGGATCCGGTGTATAGTAGGCCGGCCGTTCGCTCCAACACTTTTCCATGACCGCTGGACAACGGGGCGCGAATTTACAGCCCGTCGATTTGCGATTTTGTACAGTTTCGATCTCGACGCCGCCCCACCGTTTGTTCTTATCCGGCAGGGGGATGGAGGAGACCAGCAACTGTGTATAAGGATGTTTCGGGTTGCGAATCACCTGTTCCACCGACCCCGCCTCGACCACTGCGCCAGCATACATGATCAGAATATTCTCGCTGATCTGGTAGGCCGTGGTCAGATCATGGGTGATGTAGAGGATCGAGATGCCAAAATCCTCTTTAAGCTTGCGCAGGCTAGAGAGAATCGTAGCGCGCAGCGAGGCATCGACCATCGAAACCGGCTCGTCGGCCATGACCACCTTGGGGCGGCACAAGAGCGCACGCGCCACCATCAAGCGCTGCTTCTGCCCACCGCTCAATTGATGGGGAAAGCGCCCCAACGTCTCCGCCGGGCGCAAGCCCACTTTCTCCATCGCCTCCGCAATCAAGTGGCGCCCTTCTTCTTTGCTCTGGGCCAGGCCAAAGCGTTTGATCGGCATCTGCAACACATGATCAACCCGATAGAAGGGATTGTAGGCGGCGTAAGGGTCTTGATAGATCGGCTGGACTTCCCTGGTCAGCGCGCGTTTCTCTTCGCCCGTCATCTGCGCCAGATCTTTGCCCCGATAAAAGACTTGACCGGTAGTGGGCGGAATTTGGCCCATGAGTAAGAGCGCCAAGGTGCTTTTGCCACTGCCACTCTCCCCGGCAATCGCGGTGATCGTTGGGCGATCATCGGCCAGCGAGAAGGTCACCTGATCAACGGCCACGGTAACATCTTTTTTGCGCAACCCTTCGCTGCCAAAAACTTTTGAAACATTCTGAACGTTAAGCAACTTTGCCATGACGGTTCCTTGGGTGAGGCGTGAGGCGTGAAACGTGAAACGTAAAACGTAAAGCTTGGCCCACTACGTTTTACGTTTCACTAATCATTGCCGGCAGCCGATCCTGTTGCGGGTAGAGGTGACAGGCGACCTGGCGCGTGCCCTGCGGGGCCTGAATCAGGGGGATCTCTTGCTGGCAGCGATCCATAGCGAAGGGGCAGCGAGGATGGAAGGCGCAACCTTTGGGCAGGGCCAACAGTTCCGGCGGCAGACCGCGGATACCCAACAGATCCTTTTTGCCATCCAGATCAGGCAGGCTGTCAATCAACATGCGCGTATAGGGGTGGAGCGGATTTTCCAATACCTCGGTCACCCGCCCGCGTTCGACCAGTTTACCGGCGTAGAGCACACCAATGCTGTCGGCGAATTGGGTAATCAGCCCCATGTCGTGGCCGATCAAGAGGACAGCGGCATTTAATTCTTCCTGTAAGCGACTGAGGGTGAGCATCACCTGTTTTTGCACCACCACATCCAGGGCGCTCGTTGGTTCATCGGCGATGATCACCTTGGGACTTAGGGAGATCGCCACGGCCATGGCGGCCCGTTGTTTCATGCCGCCGCTGAGTTGATGGGGAAAGCGGTCGGCCACTTCCGGGCGCAACCCCACCTTGCCCAGCACTTCGACCACTTTTTCGTCAAGCGCCTTCTCCGCCACCTTCAAGCCATGCACGCGCAGCCCATCTTTAATCTGCGGACCGACCCGCACCACCGGGTTGAGCGAATTCATCGCTGCTTGGGGCATCAGCGCAATCTCTTTGAGTCGCAACTTGCGCAGCGCTTCATCGCTGATCGACAGCAGATCTTTGCCTTCCAGCAACACCTGCCCGCCGGCAATATAGGCCGGCGGTCGGGTCAGCCGCATCAGCGCGGTGACCATCGTCGTCTTGCCGGAGCCGGATTCGCCGATCAAGCCCATGCGTTCGCCCGGTTGCAGGGTGAAGGAAACATCGTCAACGGCTCTGACCACGCCACGCGCCGTTTCATAGACCACTTGCAGGTTTTTGACTTGGAGCACGGCCCCAGGATCGGTGGCCGGAACGAGAGGCGGCACGGCGCTGGCGGTGACACCGGCTGGCAAGCGCCGTTTGCGCCGCCCCAGGCTAACCGGAATGTTGGGGTTGATATAGCGATCTAACCCCGACGAGAGAAAAAAGAGGCCGATAAAGATGGCGGCGATGGTCACAATTGGCGGACTCCACCACCACCACATGCCGCGCAGCACGGCGCTAAAACGCTGCGACCAGAAGATCATCATGCCCAGGGTCGGGATGACATTGTTGCCCAAGCCAAGCACTTCGAGCGCCATGACCACGCCAATGCCCGTTGTGACTGCGCCGATAAAACTGGCCATCATCAACGGCAGCAGATTGGGCATCACTTCGCGGAAGAGGACTTCCACTTCCGATTCCCCATTGGCGCGCGCCACCGCGGTATAGGAACGTTCACGAATGGTGAGCACCTGTGCCCGGATCCCGCGTGCCGTCCCCGACCAGGTCAGCAACCCGACAACGACGGCGACCACGACAATGTTCGGGCTGTCCATGCGCGAGACAACCAGAATCGTAAACGCCAGCGAAGGGACTGCGATCAGCACATCGGAAAAGGTGCGGATGATCGCATCTGGCCAACCGGTGAAGAAACCAGCCAACAGGCCCAACGCCAAGCCGATTAGCACACTGACCACGCCTGCAATCACGCCAACGCGCAAGGTGGGGGGAATCGCCAGGATCAAGGTCGTGAAGACATCACGCCCCTGTGAATCGCTGCCAAAGTAACTTTCGGTGGAGGGTGGTAAGTTGGGTTTAACACCACCGACGCGCGCCAGCTTTTGATCAACCAGCAGTGGTCCCAGGATGCCGACTAGAACAATGGCGGTGAGGATGACAATGCCAATGATCAAGTTAGGGGTGATTTTGCTATTTTTAAACCAGCCAGTGGTGCCAACTGCCATGCTCTGCTCCAGAACTATTTGACTTTGTATCGCGCTGTTTTGTCACCTTGATAAGAGGACAGGATGACCGGATGACAAGGTGACAAGATGATCTACAGTTCATCCGGTCACCTTGTCACCTTGTCATCCGGTCATCCGGTCACCTTGTCATCCGGTCACCTTGTCACCCCTTCATAGGCACGTAACAGTCTATTTGTTGTAACGAATCCGCGGGTCGATGAGCGGGTAAATAATATCGACGATCAGCAACGCCGACGCGGCGCAGAAGACCATAATCGACACCGTGCCGTTGATCACAAAATAATCTTTGGAATTGATGGCGCCGTAGATCAGGCTGCCAATGCCGGGGTAGTTGAAGATCGATTCGATCAACACCCCGCTGCCCAGGATCAAGCCGAAGGAGATCGCCAAGCCTGTCACCTGGGGCAGGAGCGCATTGCGGATGCCATAGCGAAAGAAGATCTCGCTGTCGGGCAACCCTTTGGCTTGGGCAAAGGTGATGTAATCCTCGCCCAAAATCGTGACCATGGTGGCGCGCATACTCAAGGCCCACGAGCCGACGCCAAACAAGATCAACGCGGTCGCCGGTAAGATCGCATGTTCCAGGAGATTGAGGGCCGTTTTCAAATCCCAGCGCAAGATCAAGGTCGGCTCAAAAGCACCACCGGTGGGCAGGACGCGCCACTGGACGCCAAAGACCCAGATCAACGCCAGCCCGAAGAGATAAAAGGGTATGGCGGAGATGATCATCAAAATCGGAACCAAGCCCTGAATCCAGCCGGGTGAATTGGGCCAGGCCAACAGTGCGCCCAGCGTCGAGCCAACCAGAAAGGCAAGCAGAATGGCGACCGACATAAAGCCGAGCGTCCACGGAATGGCGGCGCGAATCTTGGACATGACCGTGGCCGGATAATCGTTGAGTGAATAGCCAAAGTCCAGGCGCAGCATGTCAACCCAATAGTTGAGGTATTGGCGCCACAGTGGCTGGTCCAGCCCAAACTTGGCATTGTATTCTGCTGCCCAAGCCTGAATATCCACATTGGCACGCCCCGCCGCCGCCGTCTTGGCGGTTAAGGCTTCCTGGATTGGGTCGCCGGGAATGATGCGCGGCAACAGGAAAGTCAACGAGTTGGCAACAAAAATAATCAACAGAAACTGGAGAAAACGCCGACCGATATAGGTGAGCATCGGATATTTCTTTCAGACAGAAAACAGTGATCCACGAAGACACACGAAGTTTCACGAAGAAAAGCTTTATCTTAGTGTGCCTTAGTGTGTCTTCGTGGATCTAGCGTTTGAATAGACTTACTGCACTGGTTGCAGCCGCAAGGTCATCAGGAAAATATCACGCCAGCAGGGGTAGGGCGCAATGTACGGATCGTCGGCGTTCGGGTAGCCGGTCCAGTAGGTGTAGTTGGCCGGGATCACATGTAGCTCTTCGGCCAGTAGAATGGTCGGCAGATCTTCGAGATAGATCTTCGTCGCCGCGACCACCTGTTCCATATAAGCCGGATCATCCAGGCTGGGGATCATCGCTTCCATGGCATCGAGGGCGGGATCAATGTCAGGATTCTTGTAGCGCCAGGCCGAGAAGGTCGCCGCTGTTTCACCATTCGGCACATAAAGTTTGCTGTGGAATTCTTTCAAGGTGTCATAGGGATCAAACGTGCTGCCACAGAAGACAAAGATCATGGCGTCAAAGGTGCCGGCGGCCAACTCGGTGCCAAAGGCGTTGGTGCGATCCGGATTTTCGGTCACTTCAAAGCCGGCTTGTGTGTACTGTTCCGTCAAAACCGGGCCAATCGGGGCCAGCCAGTTGGGGGTGCGAATGGTAAACTTGGCAGTTGCACCATCTTTCTCCCAAATGCCGCTACCATTCTTGGCATAGCCGGCGGCGGTCATATACTCTTCCACTTTGGTTGCGCTGGGCGTGCCACGATCATATTCATCGATGGCGGCCTGCAGATCGCCCGTCAGCCAGTTCGAGATATAGCTGGAGAAGGGTACGACCACTGGATGGGTGGAGTTCAGGTAGGCCAGTTCGACCAATTGCTGGCGGTCAGTGGCGTAGTTGAGCGCCAGGCGCACATTCTTGTCGGCAAAGAGCGGGTTTTCATTGTTGAGACCCAGTTGATAGAGACAGCCATCGGGCGCGCCGCGTACATCGCCTTCCTTAAACCACGGAATCAGCTTATCGTTCTGCTGAACGGCGGCCTGATAGGTGCCGATCAATAGCGGTGCGCCGTAGTCGACCTGGTTGGTGATATACTTTTGCGCCATCGCTTCATCGCCGCCGGCAGGAATCACAATGATGCGTTCCGGTGCCGGCAGTTCATGGAAACCGGACTTGGCGGCCCACCAATCATCACGGCGATCAAAGATGACCTGGGTGCCGGAGGAGCTGACCAATTTGTAAGGCCCCGTGAAGACCGGCCAACCTTTGGCAAGGTCAAAGTTGGTGAAGGTCTTGACATCGCCCGCATCTTTCCAAATGTGTTCGGGCACGATGGCGAAGTGGTATTCCCAACCGATCACCAGCGGGTACATAAAACGCGAGAAACCCGTCTTCAGGTCGATCACAACAGTCAGTTCATCCACACAGGTCACTTCTTGAACCCATTGATCAAGATAAGAAGATTGCTGCATGTCCGGGGCGTTCGCTCGGATCAGATCAATCGTAAACTTGACGTCATCACAGCTAAACGCCTCGCCATCTGACCACTCCACCCCCTGGCGCAATTTGATTGTCCATTGGGTGTAATCTTCATTCGACGAATAGCTCTCGGCCAACCAGGGGGTCTCTTCGCCGGTGTTCATATTGCGATAGAAGAGCCCTTCGGACAGACCGGCGTTGCCGCCATTGTTGCGTAGGGCGCCGCCGGCGTTCATCAGCGGGTTCCAGTTGTCAAAGCCCGCCATGGTGCCGCCCGTGTCTGACCACTGCGTGACGACATAGGTCTTTTCGCGGGGCACGTCCTGGATCTCGCCCGTCGTCGCGGCCGCTTGCTCACCAGCCGCGGCTTGGCCACCGGCAGCCGGATCGGCTGCCGGTGCGCCCGATTGGCAGGATGCTAATAACATACCCAAGATGACCAAAATGGTCAGGGTATAACTAACCTTTACTTTCATGATTCCTCCACGCTCCACTATTCGGTTCACTATGCATTAAAAATGATGTTGGGGAAGTGCTGAGTAGATAAGATATGGTATGCTAAATACCTGATTCCATTCTACCCAAAGAAAAAATTGTTGTCAATTGGCTTTAATGTAATCTAGATTCCAAATGATAAGGCACCCCCACCTAACCTCCCCCTGCTAAGGGAGGAACCCTCATCCGTTAACCACTTCCTCCCTTAGCAGGGAGGGAATAATCATTACCAAATAGATGGCTTAACAGAAGGAGTATCAAGAAATATGAATGCAACAGCAATCGCCACCTGGCTGGCCCGGTTGGTCCAAATCCCCAGCGTCTCGCCCCCGCAAGCCGGTCCACGCGCCGGGGTGGCGGGCGAAGCAGCTATTGCTACCCAAGTTGCTGCCTGGTTTCAACAGTTAGGGGGTGAAGTCTATACCGACGAGGTGCTGCCCAACCGCCCTAACGTCTATGGCATCTGGCGCGGGCGCAGTGACCAATGGCTGGCCGTCGATGTGCATGTTGACACCGTCGGGGTCGAGCAGATGATTGGCGATCCTTTTCGCGGCGAGGTACGTGATGGGAAAGTTTATGGCCGTGGCGCGGTCGATGACAAGGCGACGCTGGCCATCGTGCTTGCCTTGCTGGAAGTGATGCAAACAACCGGCCAATCACCACGCGCCAATCTCTTGATCGCGGCCACCGTTGATGAAGAAGTGGGGGCAAGGGGTGCCCCTGCGTCCGCCGCCTGGATTGCCGGTCAGGGCATTACCATTGACGAACTGATCGTAGCCGAACCGACGCTCTGTACGCCGATTCATGGCCACAAAGGGGTGGTGCGGCTGGCCTTCACCGTGCAAGGCAAAGCCGCGCACTCGTCCCAACCCTATTTGGGCCACAATGCGATTGTCGGCGCAGCAGCGTTGGTGATGGCCCTGCAGGACGAGCACGACCGGCTGCAAACGCTCCCGCCCACGCCCTTGGGCAACCCGATGTTAACGGTGACCTTAGTCGAGGGCGGCAATGGCATTAATGTCGTGCCGGATGCCTGTACGGTTTCGCTTGACCGGCGCGTGGTGGCCGGCGAAAAGGCGGCGACCGTGGTGGCGGCGTTGCAAGCGCTGGCGCAGCGCAACTGTTTCTTGCCCCTGGCGACGAAGGAACTAATGGCACTTGATGCCTTTTATCAGCCACCCGATTCAACCTTGCTCCGCGATCTCGGCGCATGGAGCGGCCAACCACCGGAAGTTGCGCCCTATGGCACCAATGCCTGGGCCTATAATGACCTGGCGCGCCAATGCGTGGTCTTTGGTCCCGGCTCGATTGATCAGGCACACGGCGCGGAGGAGTGGGTGACGGTAGCAGAGTTGGCAAAAGCCGCGGCGATTTACGCGCGGTGGTGGGGTGTGGATGGTATGCAATAAGCGGAGGCTGAGCTTGTCGAAGCCGCAGCCGCTTCGACAAGCTCAGCCTCCGCTTATTGCAGTGCTCGTCTGAACCTTTAGTGCCCCTACTCCGTAACCCCAATCAGGGTCAACTCGGCGGCGCGGTGGCAACTGACAAAGTGATTCGGTTCAAGTTCGACCAACGCGGGCAATTCAACCTTGCAGCGATCCACCGCATAACGACACCGGGGGTGGAAGTAACAGCCGGATGGCGGATTCGCTGGGTCGGCGACATCACCTTCGAGGATGATGCGTTTGGTGCGCAACCGTGGATCGGGCTTGGGCACGGCGGAGAGTAGCGCTTCGGTGTAGGGATGTTTGGGTTGTTCGAAGAGTTTGGCCGTTTCGGCGATCTCGACAATCTTGCCCACATACATCACCGCCACCCGGTCACTCACATGTTTGACCACGCTGAGATCGTGGGCCACAAATAAAAACGACAGATCCAGTTCATCCTGCAGATCAAGCAGCAGGTTGAGAATCTGCGCCTGCACCGACACATCGAGCGCCGAGACCGGTTCATCGGCCACAATCAGCGCAGGGCGCAGGGCAAGGGCACGGGCAATGCCGATGCGTTGCCGTTGGCCGCCGCTAAACGCATGGGGATAGCGGTTCATAAATTCGGGCGGCAATTGCACCATTTTGAGCAATTCTTCCACCCGATCCTGCCGTTCGCTGCGACTCTTCACACCGTTGACCTGCAGCGGCTCGCCGATAATCTCCATAATCGTCATGCGCGGGTTGAGCGACGAGAAGGGATCCTGGAAGATCATCTGCAACTGGCGGCGGACGGGGCGTAATTCCCCTTTGCTCAACCGGGCCAATTCCAGCACTTGGCCATCACCGGTGCGAAAGTTGATCTCGCCCGCGGTCGGCTTGACCGCCCGCAAAATACAGCGCGAGGTCGTCGTCTTGCCACAGCCACTCTCCCCCACCAGCGAAAGCGTTTCGCCATGGTTGATATGAAAGTTGACATCATCAACCGCGCGCACCTGGCCGATCACGCGACGCAACAACCCTGAGCGGATCGGGAAAAACTTTTTGAGCCCGTTCACTTCGAGCAGGCGTTGTGGTTTTGTGGATGTGACAGACAAGATATACTCACTTTACTTATTAGCGAACCCGCTTAGCCAACTCCGCCCGGATGCGGGCATGTTCGCTGCGGGTGATCGGATAAAAGTAGACCAGCACTAGGCTAGCCGCCAGAATGACGGACGGGACCGGCCCCATCATAAAACGGATCGCGGCCAGGGCATTATCCGGCTGCACTGGTTGCGGGATGGCATCGGTAGGGGTGATGTAGCCGGACCAACTCAGTACGACGCCCACAAACCAGATACCCAGCGCCAGACAAGCCTTCTGCAAAAAGACCATAAAGCCGTAAAAGATCCCCTCGCGGCGCTGCCCCGTCTCCAGTTCATCATATTCGATCACATCGGGCATCATCGCCCAGGGGATGAGGTAGGCGGTTGCCACCCCTGCCCCGGCCAACAGTGCTAGCGGAATTACCATATAAAAACGGTCCGGCGTCACGAAGAACAAGCCCATCTGCACCACCAGCCAGATCGATGCGCCGATAATGTAGACCATGCGTTTGTCCAGCCGTTGACTGAGCCAACTCCAGACAAAGAGAAAAATAAAACTCGACCCCTGCACCGAAAGCAACACCAGGGGGATCTGGTCCGGGCGGCGTAGGTAGTAGGTGAGAAAGTAGATGATCACCGTCTGCACCAGTTGCAAGGCCAGCCACGAGAGCAGGTAGAGGCTGATCACAAAACGATAAGGGCGGTTGGCAAAGGCGATGCGCAGTTGCGTCAAATAAGGAATCGCTGCGGTGGCGGCCACTGCGTCACTGCGATAACGTTCCCGCGTGCCCAGGAACACAACAAAACTAGGGATCGTTACGAGCACCCCAAAGATCATTGCCGAAACCGTGTAACCCGCTTGTGGCGTGGCAAACATCCCCACAATTAACGGATGGACCACCGCCGCCAGCAGCCCACCAAAAATTGAAAAGCCGAAACGAAAGCTGTTGAGGCGGGTCCGCTCATCGTAATCCTGGGTTAACTCTGGCGTGAGCGCGGTATAGGGCAGGTTGACCACTGTAAAGGCGGCGTCACCAAGCAACGCCACCACCAGGTAATACCAGAACTTGCCCATAGGACTCAAATCGGGGGTGAGCCAGAGTAGGAAAAAGAGCAACCCAAAGGGCAGCGCGCCAAAAAGCATCCACGGCCGCCGCCGGCCCCAGCGGCTCTGCGTCCGGTCACTTAGCCAACCGACCATCGGATCGTTGACGGCGTCCCAGATCTTGGTCAGCAGCAGAATCGAACCCGCCGCGGCTGGGTCGAGCCGCGCCACATCGGTGAGAAAGATCAGGAGGAAAAAACCTTTGAGCGCAGCAACTATCGCCGTGCCAAAGTCACCAAAACCATAGGCAAGTTTGGTGCCAAAGGAGAGCCGTTCACTCGCAAGATCGGATGCAGCCGGGGTTACGGTCATTTAGTCCCACACTTTTTGTAGGTTGAGCACAAACTGAGGCAAGAGCGGCTCAGCAGTCACATCGATCGGATCGTATAGAATTTCTACCGCTTCGCCTGGTTCATAGATTTCAACGGTACGACTTTGTGGATCAATCAGCCAGCCAAGTTGTGCGCCATTTTCAATATACTCTTTCATTTTTGCGCGGAGATCCTTTGGGCTATCCGATGTAGAACGTAACTCGATGACAAAATCAGGACAGATGGCAGAAAAGCCATACTTTGCCTCAGCCGGCAAATTCGCCCAACGCGCCTTAGCAATCCAAGATGTATCTGGCGAGCGAATTGCACCATTCGGTAAAGTAAATCCTGCCGAAGAATCAAAGGCAATCCCAAGTTGCCGTACATCATTCCATTGCCACAATTGGCCACTGATGGCCGAATTATAGCGACCGGTTTCGCTAAAAGCTGGGGGCATGATCACCACTTCTCCGGTTGCCGTTCGTTCAAGCCGCAGTTCAGGATTCGCTTGGCATAGTGCCCAAAACTCATCCGCCGTCTCGATAAACTGTTGTAAATTTAAGGTAAGCACGGTCATGGCGCGAGCTCCATTCAGCCGATCCTTTTTACGCAGGACTTACGAAACGTCCACGCGTAGGGGCATGATGCATCATGCCCCTACTATTGTAGCCGCGCTACTCCTCATACAAAAAACAGCTGACCACTTGCCGCTCGTTGACTGCACGCGGTTGCGGTTCATGCACATTGCAACGGCCGGCCATAAAGTCGGGGCAGCGCGGGTGAAAGGGGCAGCCCACCGGGCGGTTATAGGGGTGCGGGATCGAGCCGGTCAGCGTCGCCAATTTGGTGCGCGGCTGGGCCAGAATGCTGGGAATCGACTTGAGCAGCAGACGGGTATACGGGTGCTTGGGCGCGTGAAAGATCTCGTCCACCGGCCCTTGCTCCACCACGCGGCCCAGATACATCACCACCACATCATCGGCCATCTCGGCGATGACCCCCATGTCATGGGTGATGAGGATAATCGAAAGCCCCCGTTCCGCCTGCAATTGGCGCAACAGGTCGAGGATCTGCGCTTGGGTGGTGACATCGAGCGCCGTGGTTGGCTCATCAGCGATCAGCACGCGTGGTTCGCTGGAAAGGGCCATCGCGATCATCACGCGCTGGCGCAACCCACCGCTGAGCTGGAAAGAGTACTCGTCGATGCGCCGCTCTGGTTTGGGAATACCGACCAGGCGCAGCAGTTCGATGGCCCGTTCGCGCGCTGCCTTGCGACTCAGGTCACTGTGTAGCCGGATCGCTTCGATGATCTGGTTGCCGACGGTGTGAAAGGCGCTAAACGAGGTCATCGGCTCCTGGAAGATCAGCGCAACTTCGCCACCGCGGATCGAACGGATCTCCTGGCCATCACCGTTGAGTTGGGCCAGGTCAATGGCATCAACATGGCCGTTATTGGGGCGCCGCAACCAGATCTCGCCCCCTTCAATGCGCCCACCCTGTTCGACAATACGCAGGATCGAGCGCGCGGTCACACTCTTGCCGCAGCCACTTTCGCCGACGATGCCCAGCGTTTTACCGGGGTAGACATCAAAGCTGACCCCATCGACGGCGCGCACCACCCCTTCATCCTGGTGGAAGTAGGTTTTTAGATTTTTAACCGAGAGAATCGGTTGAGAATTTGTTTCCAACATTAAATGGATTCGTTTTCCGCTTCTTGTAAAATCCAATTTTTCACAGTTGCGAGGACCAGTTTTAGGTCATCAGTTACGTGCCCGACCAAAGGCGAGTCCAACACAGTGCCAGCTTCATTGTGAAAATGGTGCGGTGCGGTTGTTTGATTTGGGTAATGGGGGGCGTTATCCCAGCGCAAGATCGGGCGATTGGTAAATAGTTGGTAGGCGTAATCCTGAAAGGCCGCTTCGTGATGAAGCCAGATCTGAAGTTGGAAATTTTTGCGAAGCCGACAACGGATTTTGATCTCCAACTTGCCCGTAGGCGTTTCATCGTAATTGAGCAGGCGCACATCCCTAACCAGCGGATGTGCACGTAGGGCGTGCAACAATTGATCAACGAGCGTGTTCATGCCGCAGATCCTGATAGGTTGTCTGCCAATCTGCTAACATGCTGCGCGCCGAACGCCACCCCAACCAATCATCTTCTTGGGTGGGGGTGGCCTGATTAGTTAAGTGTGCAGAAAAAGTGTCAAAATCAGTGCCATATTTTTTTTCTAAGCGCTGAATTCGGCGCCGATAATAGGTGATTTTGTTGCGTACGGCGGCCAGTGCCAACTCCCATAACGCATCTTCTTTTGTCGAAAATTTCTGCGTTGCCACCAATGTGTCAGTGACTTTATCGACAATCGTGGCAGGGTTCACAGTTGAAGCCATCAGTTACTCCTTTACAGATATTGCCTGCGCCACAGTATAACACAAATTGTCAGACTTTGGGCTGTATTACCATTCGGTGGTTTGTATACTTGATAAATATCTGTTTTGACAACAAGAAACAATTGTTCTACAATTTAATTCAGTCAAATTAGCTAATATAGCCAATAGATAAAGCTGGCGAATAAAGGAAGGTTATGGGTACAAAAACCATTGCATCGACCGAAATACAGAACAACTTTGGCCGAATTATGGATGATGTGGTACAGAACGATACACGATATATTGTAAGACGACGCAACAGCTCGCAAGCAATTATCTTGAGTTTAGCCGATTTTGAAAATCTACTTTTTGCGGCTGAACCTGAACGGCGCAAAGTTGAAACCGTCATCCGCGAGTTGAGCCCAACTTACTCACTTGGCGAAACGGTTGGTGACTAAGCATGATGTCACTCGACCCCGCCTTCATTCTGGATTATCAATTTCATCAATTTAATACATCCGTGGCGATCCATGCCGATTGTTTTGAATGGCTGAGCCGGCTTCCAGAGGACAGTCTTCATGCAATTGTGACAGACCCGCCTTACGGCGTCAAAGAGTACAACTTTGATCAGATCGAGAAACGATTTAACGGTAATGGGGGTATTTGGCGAATCCCACCCTCATTTGATGGTAGTACGCGCTCGCCTTTGCCCAGATTCACCGCGTTGACAGAAAAAGAACGTGAGACACTTTTTCGCTTCTTCCAGGAATGGGCGCAACTTGCTGTTCATGCCCTACGGCCTGGTGGTCATATTTTTATCGCCAGCAATGCGTTTCTCTCACAACTAATGTTCTCTGCCCTCATCGCTGGTGGTCTAGAGTTTCGTGGTGAACTAATCCGTTTAGTGCGAACTTTTCGGGGTGGTGATCGTCCTAAAAATGCGGAATCAGAATTCCCCGATGTCTCTTCTTTACCACGCAGTTGTTATGAACCTTGGGGGATCTTGCGCAAACCCTTACCCAAAGGGATGAAGGTTAGTGACTGCCTGCGCGTCTACGGGACAGGTGGGTTAAGACGGATAAGCCCAGAACAACCATTTAGCGATGTTATTGTCAGTGAGCGAACCCCAAAGCGCGAACGGGATCTAGTCGATCATCCAAGCCTAAAGCCGCAATCATTTTTGCGGCAAGTCGTCCATGCCGCACTTCCATTGGGCGAAGGGATCATTGCCGATCCATTCATGGGATCTGGTTCTACGGTTGCCGCGGCTGAAATGCTTGGCCTTACCTGCATTGGGATTGAAAGGTATGCTGATTATTTCAATATGAGTGCTAACGCAATACCACAACTAGCCCGATTAGCAACAGCCTCAACCGAAATTCAGCCTACGCTGCTGGATATTTCTATGCTGTGAGCGTTATAAATCCAGTTTGCAACCATTTTTTCGTAACCCGACGTAGTTACGCTTGCCGTAATTGTGCGTCGACTTGTTGCGGAACGTCCTGAAAATAACCAATCATCTTTTTGTAACTGCGCGCCAACTACTTTTAAAAAGCGAAAAGGTTTAGTGACCGTGTCACGCGGCGGTTAGCATCAAAAACAAAAACCATTAACCAAACCTCTTCCGGATTGTGTCCTTGCCAGCCGCGTAGATACCGAGATGCTTTGATTTCAATCCCAGCGGTTGCGTGTTGGACCGCGTCTTGCGCAAACATGTTTGCCGGAATTAAATCTGGATGGCCATTGTGATAGCGATTTTTGACAAGTGTACCACAATGTTTAGGAATTGTAGATGACATAAATTCGCCAACCACACTGCTGAAATTAGCCGGCATTAACATTGTTTCGAGCCGGCTGATCTGCTTTGTATACAACTGGCTGTTAATGAATCCCAAAAAGTCAAGAAAATCCTGCATCGCGGCGCGTAGCTGCAAAATATCTAAGCCATAGGGTAAATTACACTTTGTGTTGAACCCAGCCAAGTGTAATTTAGCCGGAATACAGGCGTCTAGTTCACTATCATTGGTCATATAATTCACTCACCCATATGGATCCGCCGCATCGCGTAGCCCATCCCCCAAGAAGTTAAAGGCGAGTACGGCGATCACGACGGGGATCGCGGGGTAGAGCAACCAGGGTGAAATTGCCACAGCTTGGACATTCTGCGCATCCTTGAGCAGTACACCCCAACTGATCGCCGGTGGACGTAATCCTAGCCCCAAGAAACTAAGCGACGTTTCGGCGATGATCATCGCGGGCAGGGCGAGCGTGGTGGCGGCGATAATGTGGCTGAGGAAGGAGGGCACCATGTGGCGGAAGATGATGCGCAGTTGCCCGGCCCCGGCCAATTCCGCGGCGGTGACAAAGTCTTCGGTGCGCAAGGAAAGGAAGCGACCACGCACGACGCGCGCCAGCGTGGTCCAGCCAATCACCCCTAGAATCAGCACGATGATAAAGTAGACCCGTTCAATCGGCCAAGAGGAAGGGACCGACGCAGCCAAGGCCATCCAGAGCGGAATTGTGGGGACGGAGCGCACAATCTCAATGATACGCTGGATCACACTGTCGATTGCACCACCATAGAGACCAGAGAGACCGCCCAGCAAAATGCCCAGAAAGAGGCTCAACGCGACACCGGCCAGCCCAATCGTCAGGGAAAGACGCGTTGCGATGATCAGGCGCGAGAAGAGATCTCGGCCTAATTTATCGGTTCCCAAGAGGAAGATCGATTCTTCCACGGGTACCCCTTCAACGCCGATCAGATGGCGGTTGGTGGGGAAAAGGCCAAAGAGCTTATACTCATAGCCCTGAGCAAAAAAGACCAGTGGCACCTTTTGGCTGGGATCGGGCTGGTAGACCTTTTTAAAGGTTTTGGGGTCGCGTTTGCCCACCACCGGGTGAATGTAAGGGGCAAAGCGCCCTTCATCAAACCAGTGAATCGGCTGTGGTGAGAGCAGCAGCAACTCGGCGTTATCGCGCTGGGGATTGGAATAGGCAAAGAAGTCAGCAAAGAGCACGACGGTATAGAAAAGGATCAGCACAATCGCGGCCACCACCGCTAGGCGATGTTTGCGAAAGCGCCACCACATCAACTGCCACTGGGTCGCCACCATAATGCGCGTGGCCGCACTATTCTCCTCCACTGGCGGCGCACCGCCGGTTGGGGCCTGATTAGTCCCTACCCCTGGTAAGCGTTCAACTGCCTGTGTCATGCGCCTCCTATCCAAGCGTCCATTAACAATTAACCGTTCTCTATTCTCAATTAACCCTTAATTCCCACTCTCCATGCCATGGCGAATGCGCGGGTCGATCCACATCAGCAACAGGTCGGAGATAAAGGTGCCGACCACGGTGAGAATGGCCAGCATAAGCAAAATCGTGCCGGAGAGAAAGAGATCCTGCGCGATCAGCGCTTTGTAGAGCAGCGGGCCCACCGTTGGCAAGCTCAACACCAAGGAAACAATAATACTGCCGGAGACCAAAAAGGGGAAAATATAACCGATGGTGCTGGCAAAGGGATTCATCGCAGCGCGCACAGGATACTTTAGGATCACACGAGTCTCGGACAAGCCTTTGGCGCGCGCGGTTACCACATAGGGCTTGCGCAACTCGTCAAGCAGGTTGGCGCGCAGAATGCGCACTACCTCAGCCATGCCCGCCATGCCGATGATGATCGCCGGCACCGGCAGATGTTTGATCATGTCCCAAATTTTGGGCCAACCCCACGGCTGCAAGTTCATATCGGGCGAGAAAAGGCCGCCAATGTTCTGCGCGTCAAAATATTTAAAGCTTACATAGAGCAGAATCAGCGCCAACATAAAATTGGGGACGGCAATGCCAATAAAGCCGAGAAAGGTGAAAAAATAATCGCCAATCGAATATTGGCGCACGGCCGAATAGATGCCAATCGGCAGCGAAACGACCCAGATAAAAAAGACCGCGGCCAGTGAAACAATGATCGTAATCGTCATCCGGTCACCGATCACCTCGCGTACGGGCCGATTGTACTCCATCGCCATGCCAAAGTTACCCTGCAGCATCAAACCCATCCACTTGGCGTATTGGATGTAAATCGGGCGGTCCAACCCATATTGCTGGCGCAGGGCATCAGCCTCCGCTTGGCTCAAGACGGTGCCGGTTGACTGTAGATTCGCAATATAGGAGGTGACAAAGTCGCCGGGGGGCAACTGAATCACAATAAACGAGATGATGGTAGCCGCCCAAATCGTAATCAGGCCGGCGATAAAGCGACGGACAATGTATGAAATCATAGGTGGTTAGGTAGATGATATGGTAAATCGGTAAATCGGTAAATCGGTTAGCCCCTACCGATTTACCGATTTACTGATCTACTCCCCTCTACTGCGAATCAGCATCCGTAAAGTAGAAGGTGGACGGGCGCGAGATGTTCGGGGTCTGACCAGCCTGGATATTGAACTGGCGGCTGGGAATGTTGCCCATGTTGTTCTTCACCAGCCGGACGCCCATGAAGGCGCCCGATTGGCCAACGGTGCCAATCGTCCAGACGCCGTCGGTGATGATCTTCCAGATCTCCTGGCCGATGGCAATGCGCTCTTCTGGGGTCGCTTGCAGCCCTTGATCAAAGAGATCAAGCACTTTCAGCACATCCTCATCGGTCGGCTCAATGCCTTGGGTGGCACCGGACGAGTACCAAGTCCCATAACCAGGGCCAGTGCCAGAGGTCTCATTGACGGGCACGGCATGGAAAGGATAGAGGAACAATTCGTCCGTGCCATCATTTTGCCAGAAGAACATCTGTAATTCGTTCGCCGCACGGCGGGTCTCCACCAAACCACGCTCTTGTTCGACAATGTTCAGGAAGATCCCAATATCTTTCCAGTCATCGCGGAGCAACTCGGCCAGTTGGGTGAACTGAATAAAGGCCGGAATCGGGTTGATCTCCAAGACCAAGCGTTCGCCATTATCGGTGCGCAGACGGTAGCCTTCGCTGTCTTTTTCCGTCAGGCCAATTGCATCCAGCATTTGGTTCGCTTGCTCAATATCCGGCGTGACCGGTGACCAGAGTTCACGATATTCAGGGCCAGGATTAAAGGGTGAGCTTTCGGCCACGACCGCGGATCCAGGCGTACCAATGCCCAAGAAGATGACTTCGTTAATGGCATTGCGGTCAATCCCCAGCGAAAGCGCGCGGCGGAAGTCCTTATTGGTCAGCCACTTGGCCAGCTCTTCATCTGCGCGGAAGCTCTGGTTAATCTGAATCGCCCCATCAGCACCATGTTGGGCCGGATCGAGGTGAATCGTGTAGTTCCCGGCTTCGGCATTTTCGAGTAGCACCGGCAGGTTGGCCAACGAAATGTGGCGCGATTGATAGTCATATTCGCCGGCGATAGCGCGCAGGTTGAGCACTTCCAGATCTTCGGCCAGTGTCATCGAAATGCGGTCGATATAAGGCAGTTGGTTGCCGGCGGTGTCGACCCCGTAGTAGTAGGGATTGCGCTCCAGCACCCAGTTGTCGGTGGTGATGGGATTGACGGTCTTCCACGGCGTCAAGACGGGTAATTCCGGATTGCGTTGCCAGGTATTCTTGTCCTTAAAGAGGTTGACCCAGTTGTCAAAGCCTTCTTCGGCCACCTTGGCATCTAATTCAGCCGCGTCCACAAAATCGGGATGGAACTGTTCCAGGTAGTGGGCCGGCGCATAGCCACCCATACCCGTATTCCCAAAGACAGCCTGGCCACCGAAGACGTTGACCGAGCTACCTAAGACTTCCAGGAAGAGGCTGTTGGCAAAGGGGAAGGTGAACTTGATGGTGTAATCATCGACCGCTTCCAACGTTGCCCCATCGGCAATGTTGAAGAAAGGCGACTGCACCGGCACCAACTCGCTATTCTGATACATATGCTCGTACCAGAACATCACATCAGCCGAGGTAAAGGGGGTTCCATCCGACCACTTGGCACCATTACGCAAGAATAGCGTGATTTCGGTGCTATCTTCGCTGATCTCCCAGCCCTTGGCCAGATTGGGGACCACTTCGGGGAAATTCTCGGCATCCCAGAAGACGAAGCGATCACCGCCGGCCACGCGATGGCCATTTTGGCCGTCGGCCGGGCCGGTAAAGCCACGGCGCCAGGTGCCACCGTATTTGCCGATTTCATGCACCGGTTCGATGACCAATAGATCCTCGCGCACGGGGAGGCGTTCATCAAGCGCCGGCAGTGAGCCAGCCGCTACCTGTTCGGCCAGGCTCGGCGCTTCAGCAAATTCGCTGGGGAACGCGGCCACATCAACGATAATCTCTGGGCCTTCGATCTCGCCGATCAAGCTAGCCCCAAGGGGCGCTTCGGCATCGGCGGCAGCTTCTTCGGCCGGCGCTTCTTCCGCGGCAGCTTCGGTGGGGGCAGCTTCCTCCGCGGCCGGCGCGCCGGCTGGTGCGGCACCGCCACAGGCAGCCAACAGCAGGCTGACGATCACGAGTACTGAGACCAAGCTCAACTGTTTGCGTCGCTTGTACACAAGACTCCTCCTTAAGGATTTGGTTGGATTAAGAGCTAATCTAGCAATTGATGCTGTATTCAAGCTGCGCATTGCACGCAACTGGGCTACAGAAATGAATTGATAGATTTTTTGGGAGATTTAATCTGCTATGGAATTAATTGATTGGAACAGTTAGGAGATTATCATAAGGCGCAGGCAAAGTCAAACCCCTAGCATTAGCGCAGATCGTGCCAAGTCCGAGTAATCTAGCGTGGAAAGATTGAAGAATTCCACACAATGCTTACATGATTATAATCAATTGCGTAATTAAACAGGCTAATGATGTAAGACTTCTGACAGGCACCAATGGCCCTAAATCGGTTATACTGCTTACAGCAACAGCCTTGATAGGATATAACAAATTTGTGTTATACAAGCCGGCGCGACAAGCCATGTGTTCTCGCGCACAGGTTGGCTGTTCTCTGCAGCACTGCAGTGTATCGGCTTTGCTGCTATACTTGCGCTTAGCATTGAAAAGCAGCGCACATCGGGCGCAAGGATTCTTGAATAATTATCCGGTAAATCAGTTTAAGCGATTCGATGTCAAAAGCGCTGAACGGCGTTAACGCTTGATCAACGCTCGATCAACAGTCGCCAGATAAACTGAGTTATACCGACGCAAGACACAGCAGCACAACAAAGCGTCCGCATCGTCAGCAGCCGCAGGACTCTCGTGCCCATGCTATAAGCGGGGCAACAGGAGCAGATGCGTAAAAGTAATCTTACAACCGCGGGGGTGTGGCCCAAGTGACCCACTCTGGCAATGGTCTAACTACGAAGGGCTGGTCTTGCCGACTGGCCCTTTCGTATTTTTGGCGACGATTCAGCCGCCTTGAACTTTAGCTCAAGGCCTTTTAGCGACAATTGACAAAAATCACGCCGCTCCTGGTACAAATTTCTTCGGCGGTACGCCATCGCGTTCACGATTTTTTGATGGGTAATCGACAATCTTGTCCCACTCATCGGCGGTGGAACGGGCCACGACGGCGACCACTGGTTCGCTGTCGCTGATATTAAAGACCTCGTGCGGTACCCCCGGCTCAATAAAGATAAAATCACCCGCCTCATGTTCAACCACATGTTCCAGCTTCGGACCATATTCGTGGCGTACGTGGCCCTGTAAAATAAAGAGCATCACCTCAAAACCTTCGTGAATATGGGCGTAGGCAACGGCACCGGGCGGCACACTAGCTACATTCATCGAGAGCGCCTGCGCATTGGTATTCTTACCGGAAAGACCGATCTTGTAACGAATGCCATTCCAGGCACGGCTGGTCGGCCCGCCCCCACGAATCCACGAAAGACCCTCAGCGCTTTCCACATACTCCATCAGCTCCTTGCGTTCCTCTGCCATGTTGCTGCTCCTTGTTACGAATACGTTATAAATGGGTTAGAATGATTGCAGGATGGGCTTTTATTGCCCGTGGGTTTGGCCGTAGTATACTCAGGGCAGATAAAATCAGCAATGTTCCAGCCAGAGGATTTGACGACATGCAAGAACACAAACAGCTTTATGATAGCGGTACCACCTGGGAAAAATTGGCCGGCTATAGTCGCGCCGTGCGCTATGGCAATCAGATCCACGTCTCCGGCACCACGGCGACCGATGAGGCAGGCCAGATTGTCGGCAAAGGTGACCCTGGGGTGCAAATGCGCTATATTGTTGACAAAATTGAGCGGGCGATCCAACAGTTGGGCGGTCAACTGGAGGATGTTATCCGCACGCGGATCTACATTCAACAGTTGACCGACTGGGAGCCGGTCGCGCGTGTCCACGGCGAGCGCTTTGCCACCATCCGTCCCGCCAACACGCTAGTGCAGGCCAAACTCGTGGGCGACGGTTACCTGGTCGAGATGGAAGCCGAAGCGATTGTCGGGGCCGGCGGGGGGAGTGGGATTGAAATCCCTTGCTAACAACGAGAAGCCGCCGCAGCGGCTGAAAAAACAAGGCCAGCGCCTGCGGGCGCTTATCAATGTTAGGGCGGGATTTTAATCCCGTTATCACCCAATCACCAATGACCCAATCACCTAATGACCAATCTCAAATTTAGCCTACGTCTCAACAATGATCTCCCCCTCCGCGACTATATCACCCTGGCCCAAGCGGCCGAGGTAGTTGGTTTTGATCAATTCTGGGTGAGCAATGATCTCTTTCTGCGCAGCGATCTGGTGATCCTGCCGGCGGTAGCGCAGGCGACGACACGGCTGGAGATCGGCACCGGTATCCTCAACCCCTACACGATCCACCCGGCGGAGATGGCGATGTACGCGGCGACGATGGACGAGTTGAGTGGCAACCGTTTTAACCTGGGGCTGGCGGCCGGGGCTGGTGAGTTTTTGAAGTGGGTGGGGATTGAACAGCGTGTCCCCCTGGCGGCAACGCGTGAGACCTTGCTGGCGGTGCGCGGGCTTTTACAGGGTGAACGGGTGGCCTTGACTGGTCAATTTATGCAGTGGGAAGAGGAAGCTTATCTGCGCTTTACCGCGCCACGCGTCACCCCAATCTATGTGGGGGCGATGGGGCCAAAGATGTTAGCGTTGAGCGGCGAACTGGCCGATGGCGTCTTGCCCCTGCTCTTTCCGCCCGAACATTACTTTGCCGTCGAACCGCTGATCAACGCCGGGGTTGCCAACCGTGACCCTCAACGCGCTCCGCTCGATTTTGCGGCCTGTATCTGGGTTTCCTTGTCTGAAGATCGGGTGGCGGCGCGGCGCGTATTGGCGCAGAAGATCGCCTACTATGGTCACGCCTTAGGAGAGTTGATTCTCAGCCGGTTGGGCTTGACCCAAGCCGATTTCCGCCCGATTGAGCAAGCAATGATGGTGGAACGCGACGAAGCCAAGGCGATTGCACTGGTTACGGATCAGATGTTGCGGATCGGGATCGTCGGCGGGCCAAGAGAAGTGATCGAGCGGCTGGAGCCGTTGGTCGCCGGGGGGGCAACCCATCTGAGTTTTGGGCCGCCATTGGGACCGGATCAGTTGATTGCGGTTAAACTGTTGGGGCAGGTGATTGACCACTTCCGGCGGCACTGAACCGCCGCCGCCGTTGCCAACCGCCGCGCAACCGCTCCCCCCACTGCGGCACCAGCACCGACAAAATCAACAGCGCGCCGATGACCCCCGTCTGGATGGCACCGGAGACATTCACTAACTGCATGCCATTGCGCAGGTTAAGAATGATTAGGATCGAGAGAAAAACTCCCGTCAGGGTGCCGGAGCCGCCAAAGATGCTGACCCCGCCCAGCAGCACCATTGTTATAATATCCAGTTCAAAGCCTTCTGCCGTGTTACCGCGCACTGCCCCCAGTCGCGCCGCAATCAACACACCGGCCAACGCGGCGATCAAGCCGGAGGCCATAAAAAGGGTCAGCTTGATACGGGCTACATTGACGCCGGCATAACGTGCGACCTCGCGGTTGTTGCCGATCACATAGACATAACGCCCAAAAGCTGAATATTGCAGGATGATCACAGTGATGATCAGCAGGACAAAAAAGATGATCAGGCCGCTGGATAAAGGGCCAACCAGCCCCGGCTGCCCCAACTGGTTAAACCACACCGGGAAGTCCCCAATCGAGCGATCTTCGAGCAGAATGCGCGCAATCCCACTGTAACCGATCAACCCGGCCAGGGTCACCGCCAGCGAAGGCAGCCCCACATAGGCGATCCAAAACCCATTAAAGGCCCCACAGAGCAGCCCAACCAGCAGGGCTGCCCCAATGCCCAACCCCAGCGGCACGCCCTGTTCGTGCAGCGCCGCCAGCACACAGGCCGCCAAGGTCATCACCGATGCCACAGAAAGATCAATTTCCGCGTTGATGATAATCAGCGTCATCGCCAGCGCCACAATGATCTTCTCAATCGACAGTTGGAAGACATTGACCTGATTATTAAGATTCAGATAAAAGGGCGAGAGGTTGGTATTGATCACCAGCACCACGGCCAGAATCAGCACCAATAGCGCTTCCCAACTGCGTAATCGTTGCCAGAATGTTTGCATAGGGTAAACCTTATCTTTTCGTAAAACGTGATGCGTGATGCGTGAAACGTAATTCGTGAAACGTAATGCGTAACTTGTAACAGCTACTCGCATTTGCACACGTTTCACGCATCACGTTTCACGCATCACGCCTTATTTTCTCACCCAAAACGCACGCAGGCGGTTGATAATCACCGCATCAGTGGCGACGGCGAAGAGGATCAGCAGCCCGAGGATCGCGTCACGCCAGAATTCGCTGATCTGATCCCAGCGCAGCAGGCTCTGCTCCAAGGTCGAGATCAGGACCGCGCCCAGCAAGGTGCCAAACATAGTGCCGGAGCCGCCAAACATATTGACGCCGCCGACAACGACCGCGGCCACGGCCTGTAATTCCAACCCTTGCCCAGCCACCACGGTGATATTGCCAAAACGGGCCAGAAACATGAAACCGGCCACGCCACAGAGCGCACCACAGAGGGTATAAGCGATCATCAAGGTGCGTTGCGCTGGCAACCCGGCCATGCGCGCCGCTTCCGGGTTCGAGCCAAGCGCATAAAGCCGCCGGCCATAGGGCAGATAGGTCAGCGCGAGTTGAAAGCTAAAAACAGCCAGCAGCGCTACCCCCACCAGTAGGCGGAAGTCGATCTCGCCGATGGCAAAGAGATTGACCCGCGGCAGATCAAGCAGCCAGGCGGGCAGCGAATTGGTGGTGACTGTTTTAGCACCAGAGTATTCGACCAGCAGGGTGCGGTAGATCGCCAGGGTGCCCAGCGTGGTAATGATCGCCGGCACGCGGCCATAGGCGACGATAATGCCGTTGAGCAACCCCATCGCTGCGCCCAAGCCAATCGAGAGCAGCAAGGCCAACACCGGCGACAGATCATGCTGGTTCGCCAGTTGTGTACCGACAAAATAGGCCGTAAAACCGACAATCGAACCAACCGACAGATCGATATTGCGCGTCAACACGACCAGCGTCTGCCCCACGGCCACCACAATCAGGATCATTGCGCTGGCGCTGATCCGGTTAAAGGTGCGGCCACTGTAGTAGCCCTCAATTTGACTGCTAAAAAAGAGAATCGCCAGCCCGATCAGCAACACGAGGCTCAACTCGCGAATCTGCTCTGGGCGTATCACGCGTTTGATCCAACGCATAGGTTACCTTTACTTTTGACGACCGACGACTGAGTGTTCTGTAAATTAAGTAAACTTGACTTTTGTCATTCCGCGCCCAGGGAGCACCCGGGCTTTTTGGTGAGGAATCTCCAGTTTGCCAGATCGAGATTCTTCGTCGCAAAAAGCCGCTCCTCAGAATGACAGATAACTTAATTTACAGTGTACCGAGCAGGCGCAAGGCCGACGAATTACGCATTACGCTTCATGCATCACGTTTCATGCAGCCCCCATCATCGCGGTCAAAATGCGTTCCTGGGTTGCCTCACTGCGGTCGAAGATGCCCATCTGTCGCCCCTCGCGCATGACGAGGATGCGATCACTCATGGCCAGCACTTCGGGCAGATCCGAGGAGATGAGGATAATCGCCAGCCCTTGGGCCGCCAGTTCGTTGATAATGTGATGGACTTCGGCCTTGGCCCCGACATCAATGCCGCGTGTCGGTTCATCGAGAATCAGCAGTTGTGGACGGGTATTGAGCCATTTACTCAGCATTACCTTCTGCTGATTGCCGCCGGAGAGTTTGCCCGCTTCCAAGTAGATCGAAGGGGTGCGGATCGAGAGGCGGCGCTGGTAATCCTCAGCCGTCAGCGCTTCGGCCCGGCCTTTGATCAGCCCTAGCCCGGTGAGATATTCGCGCAACATGGGCAAGGTGATATTGCTGACAATCGACATGGGCAACGTCAGCCCCAACTGCCGCCGGTCCTCGGTGACATAGGCGATGCCCAGGTGCATGGCCGCCACTGGCGAATCCAATGTGACCGTTTTGTCTTTATAGGCCATGGTTCCACCATCGGCCGGCTCAATGCCAAAGAGCGCCAGCCCTACATCGGTGCGCCGCGCCCCCACCAGGCCGGCAAAACCCAGCACTTCGCCTTGGTGAATGTCAAAGGTGATCTCACGGAAGACCCGTTCTTTATGCAAGCCACGCACGCTGAGCAGCAGATCGCCGCGTGTCGTTTCGCCTTTGGCAAAGAAATCCTCGATTTCACGCCCCACCATATCGCGAATCGCACTTTCCGCAGTTACTTCGGCGCGCACTTTTGAAGAGACGAACTTGCCGTCACGCAGCACGGTCACGCGGTCGGCAATTGTAAAGATCTCTTCCATGCGGTGGCTGATAAAGAGGATGGCAACCCCCTGTTGGCGCAAACGATTGGTCAGCACAAAAAGCTGTTCCACCTCGTGGGCAGAGAGGGATGCGGTCGGCTCATCCATGATCAGGACGCGCACCTTGAGTGAAATCGCTTTGGCAATCTCGACCGCCTGTTGCGCAGCCAGGGTCAACCCCCGCGCCGGACTGCGCACATCAAGCTTGATGTCGAGCTGGGCGAGGATCGCTTCGGCTTCGCGATACATGGCGCGCCAGTGAATTAGGCGTCCGCGGTTGCTGTGGCTGATAAAGATATTCTCGGCCACATTCAGGTCCGGAAAGATCATCGGCTCCTGGTGAATAGCGGCAATGCCGTGTGCCTGGGCATCAATCGAGTTCTGGATCGTGATCCCCTGGCCGTCGAGCAGGATCGTGCCCTGATCGGGCTTGTGGATGCCCGTCATGATCTTGATCAGCGTCGATTTGCCGGCCCCATTTTCGCCCAACAGCGCGTGAATTTCCCCCGGATAAAGGGTCAACGAAACATCTTGCAGCGCCTGCGTCATGTCAAAGCGCTTGGCAATGCCCTGCATTGCCAGAATTGGCTTGCTCATGAAATTAGATCGGTCTGGTGCGATTGAATGATTAACAGTTGGAAGCTGATTATAGAGGCTAAGTCGATAAAGGCGCTAATTGTACAAAGATTGACAAACAATTTCTGGCGCGGGTAACCGTGGTCGGCGTGATCGTGCCGCACAAGGGCGTAAGGGCATTTCAACGGAAATAATTATCCACGTAGTCACACGAAGAGTTTGTTTTTCTTCGTGTGACTACGTGGATAATTTAAATTTTGAAATATCCTAAATGACCGCGCTGGCCACTGCCTGCACCCAACGACTGACGTTTCGCCGCGACAGCGAAGCGCGTGTTATACGCCATCATCAATCGCTAATCAGCGGGAGGTAGATAATCAGCTCATCCGGTGTGGTATAGTCGTTATCCACTTCATCACCAACTTCGGCTGGTTCCTCTGCCATGAGCGCGGCCGAGCTCATGGGGACGTTGGTGAGATAGACAATCTCAAAGGCATCAATGATCTTGCCCGTAAAGCCATGCTGCGAACCGTCCCAAAACATCGTCGGCTGCAGTTGGCCGGTGGCCGGGTCGCGGGTCAGTTCAAAGATGTCTGCGCCATCACCGCTCAACCCCGGCATGGCAAAGGCCCCAACGGTAGAATAGTAGGCATGGCCCCCATCGCGACCAATGCCGCCGATATCTTCACTCGCCGTGGTTAACGCGAGTTGTGACCCATCGAAAGCCAGATGCCAACTTTTATACCCATACCTATAGTAAGAATCATCTCTATAGTGGATGGTATCTTCATCTTGGGCGATTACACCAGAGACGTTGGCACGACCGGTTGTACTAAAGACAAGATCGTTGTTTATCAAACTGTAGAGGGCATCGACATCCTCCGTATCAGTCGTTAGTTCCAAAGTGCTGCCGTTAACAAATCCGGTGAAGGTGCCGGCGGTGTTTGGGCCTAAGTTGGTGGGGACAAAACGCACTAGGTCCGAGTCATCGACCAGCCCAAGGCCCGGCACGGTTGTCGGCACATCAAAGCTCATCACCAAAGTACTATCCCAGGCCAGACCAAGGGCGTCGATATCGGTGGTGATCCCCACATCAGAGCCATCAAAGTAGAAGGACCAACTGTCGATGGTCGGATGATAGGCAAGAATATCCTCATCACGAAAAGTGATGCCGGCCACAGTACCACCACTATTTGAACTGAGCAAGAGTAATTTCTGCAAAGTCATCTGTGCGGCTGGTTTCCAATCTGGTTGACCATCATAGCCAAGGTTGTTAGTCAAGCGAGTCTGGGTACTGCCATTGGCTTTCATGGCGAAGATCTCGCTGTTGCCATTGAGATAGGTGCGGGTAAAGGCAATATATTGACCATCGGGTGACCAGATCGGCTCGTGATCATTGGCAACAGTGTTGGTGAGTTGTTGCACATTGCTGCCGTCGGTACGCATCACAAAGAGCTGATCGTGGCCGTTGCGATTGCTGGCAAAGACAATCTTCGTCCCATCCGGTGACCAAGCTGGATCATGATCATCAGCGGCATGATTCGTTATATTGGTTTCGGTGCCATCGCTACCGACAATCACTATCTCCCCAGCATCCCATGCGCCAATCGTAAACGCGATCTGCATGCTGTCTGGTGACCAAGTTGGGTCTCTGGCGTTATCACTGTAATCGAACACAGGTTGGTCGTATCTACTCTCGACGCGGGAACTGCTTGCGCCAAAGAAACCAGGTTCCCCATATAAGTCGAAAACAAGCGTATAGCCATTAGGCGACCATGACAAGTAGTCAATAGGACCGTCTTGGGTATCATCGTAATATAAATTTCCTAGACCTGCCCCATCCGCGCGGAGAAGATCGATACCGGTAAGGTATCCGTTAGACGATAAATAGGCAACCATTGTGCCATCAGCTGACCATTGCGGAGAGGAGACAACCCAGGAGTCATCTTCATCTTCTTCCTCAACGTAATTAGTTAACTGCTGCACATTACTGCCATTGGCATTCATGGTGTAGAGGTTGCGATAGACCCCGTCGCGTTCGCTGACAAAGACAATTTCGCCGGTGAGGGTAAAGGCATCCTCCTCCGCCCAGATGGTGAGCGGGGAGAGCATGAAGACACAGAGAAGCGTTAGGCTAACCTGAATTATTTTCATTATACGATCTCCTCTCCGCGGCGTTTGATCTGACGCCGCTGATTGCTACTGCGTAATAAGTGGTAAGTAGATAGTTGATGTCATCGCTTCAAGAGTAAAGTTGATCGACTCGTTTTCCTGTTCACTCACGGCAAGCTGGAGCGGCGCGACCGGTAGATAGCCGGCTGGCGACAAAACCTGTAATTCATAAGTGCCATAGGGGACAGCCGCAAAGGCATACGCACCGCTACTATCGGTCTGGGTGACAAGGTTGTAGACCATCCCATCGGTTTCCAAATCCAAGAGCTTGACATAGGTGGTAGTGACATCGCCCGGTTGTTGAATAATCCCGGCGATCTGGCCGGCATCGACAGCCGCAGGTAAGATCTCTTGTTCAACTGTTGGCATCGTTGCCGCCCCTTTGGCCAAGGTAATACTGTCCAGCCAATAACTATCGTTCGTCACACCAAGTGGTTTGATCAACAAGCGCAATGGCGTATCTTGGGTCGCTGCGGTAAGATTTTTACTCTGTATGCGTACGGAAAATTTGCGCCACTGCTCACTCAGATTGACACGGAAATTGCGCAGCCCATAGTTGGTGTTCGGTGCTAGTGGGTTCTCTATCGACATGGTCAGATCGCGCCCGCTTTGCGAACGTGCGGCAAAGGTAAGTTGATAGATCGTCTTTGGTTCTAAGGTGAAACTAGCGGAGCGCACTTGGGCATTAGTGGCCGTCACCAGCGCAAGGCGCGCGGCATAGTCACCAGCATAACCAGGATGCACAGCGGTTAGGCTGCCTTTTCCGCTGCTTAGCCATTGCCAGTTCGCGGTGTCGAACTCGAAGCCGGGGTTTTGCAGCAGGTTGGGGTGGACATGGCGCTCATAGACGAAGATATCATTCACCTGGTTCGTGTCACCCGGCGTGAGGTTGTTTGCTGCTGATGTAAAGACGACGGTATCCCCATTGCCGGCAACGACGGTATAAAAGGAATCCTGGTTTGCTTGATTCCCCAAACTATCTACCGAGACACGGGTTGTCTTGTGGGTCTCTCGATCATGGACAAAAATATCCATGACCAGATTCGTATCACCAGGTACGAGATTGTCGGCCCAAGATTCAAAGGCGACATAACGTCCATCAAGCGAAATAGTCGGATTAAATAGCCAGCGTTGTCCGTTGGCTTGTGTACCATTGGTCGCAACCGAAACGCGGCTGATCCCCTCTGTGCCCTGGTTGTAGACAAAAGCGTCGCGCCGTTCATTCGTATCATTAGGGACCAGGTTGTTCGCACCCGAATCAAACGCAATAAACCGGCCATTTTCAGAACTACATTGTATACTAACAAGACTGGTATCATTGATTGCTGTCCCATTCAAGCCGCGTGAAATCCGTTCGGTACGGCCAGTATCCCGATCATACACAAATGCCTCATAGAGCCCATTTGTATCGGTAGTCACCAAGTTGGTGGCATAGGAGCCAAAACTTACATAACGGCCATTGCCCGAGATACAGAGACCATAGGAGCTGCCGTTGGCAGCCTCCCCGGTACTGGACAAACTTACCCGTGAGAGCTGACCACGGGTTTGATCGTAAACATAGACTTGTGCGAAGCGGTTTGGGTTACCCGGCAAAATATTCGAGGCCGGCGACCAAATGGTCAAATAACGTCCGTCCGTGGACATGGGGCCGGGTGATGTCGGCCAATCGGCGGGACCACCGTTATAGCCGCGCGCGATCAACGTTGTGCTCCCAGTGTGGAGATCATGCAGATATGCATTAGACCATGCATAGACAAATTCGGTAACTAAATTTGTGGACGATGAACCAAAGCTAACATAACGGCCATTTGCTGCAATCAAGCATTCATCATTGACGTCCCCATTCCCTTGGGTGCCGTCCGACGCGACCGAAATGCGGGAGGTTTCACCGGTCAGGCGATCATGCACAAAACAGTCACGCGTGCCATTAGTATCATTGCGCACCAGATTACTAGCTGTCGAGATAAAGGTAACATAGCGGCCATTCGCTGTGATGCTTGGGAGTCCAGCGGCTGCATTGGCTTGTGTACCGCGCGATGAGATGGAGACAATTTCGGTGACCGGGCTTTGGGCCTTGACGGCGAGCCCGGTTAGGTTACTGCCAAGCAGGATGAGCACAAGGGTGATGATGCGGATTAATTTTCTTTGCATGTCCATATAGTTCTCCTTATCGTTTTCCTGGCGTAATCATGAAGATTCATTGACAACACAGGTGTAAACTGCCGTCTTGTGCTTGAGCAATCGCTACTTTTCAGCGGTTTAACGGATGAACACGGACCTTGGAGTGTTTATGTAGAGGCGGAAATAAAGTCCATAATCCATCTTACCACAAATTATGTACAATTTTCCTAGTCAATTGGGCAGTCTAGCCCCTGGTTAAATGGTGGAGGAACTAGATATTTGAAACTAAAACTTTTAGTAAAGATTTTAATTTTGCCCCTTGACAAATAATTTGCTTTGACATAGACTGATAGTAATTCCCTAAAATATCCAGCAGTGACGATAAAATCCAGTAAAAATATAAGGCATGTCAAAGTGGAGCGCCGATCCCTTGGCTGAGCATGTGCTAACCCCACGCACAAAAGTAACCATTGCCGATATCGCACGCGCGAGCGAGCTCTCGTCGGCAACGGTCTCATTGGCGTTGCGCAGCAAAGGGGGCATTCGTGCCGAAACGCGCCAACGCGTGCTCGAGACCGCACAGCGGCTTGGTTATCACATCCAGACAACTAATCGGGGCGAGTTGCAGCATGGGATTAATAGTGTTGGCGTGCTGGTTAAGGTGCGTCCTGATGATCTAGGCACCACACATCGCTTTTATGGGCCAGTGGTGGCAGGCATTGAAGAAGTTTGCCGCCGCTATCAGATCCATCTGGTCTATGCCAATTTGCTCGTTGATGATGATAATCGACCCATTGCACCGCCCCGTTTGCTTTCCGAGCAACATACCGAAGGACTGTTGTTGGTTGGCATGCATCTGGAACAGCCTCAGCTCGCGCGCTTTCAAGGGCTCGCCGCGCCAATTGTATTAGTCGATGCCTATGCGGAGGGCAATCCGTTCGACGCGGTGGTGACCGATAATTTTGAAGGGGCTTATCAAGCCACCTGCTATCTGATTGAACAGGGGCATCGCCATATTGCGATTTTCGGCAGTCTGCCCACTGCCTTTCCCAGCGTGGCCGAACGGCGCGCCGGCTATTGTCAGGCGATCCAGGAGTATCAGCTCACACCTTATTTCTGGGATTGCACCTTGTGGCCCAAAGCTGCGCAGGAAGCGGCGCGCAACTATCTGGCGCAGCCGTCACCAATGACAGCCGTCTTTGGCTGTAATGACACCGTGACGATCGCGCTGATGCAGGTGGCGCAGAGCCAAGGTCGTACGATCCCCCAGGATCTTTCTGTGATCGGCTTTGATAACATTGAGTTGGCACAGCACACCACGCCGCCCCTCACCTCGATTTGGGTTGACCAAATGGGCATGGGGCGGCAAGCCGCCCAACTGCTGCTCACCCGGATCGAATACCCGGCCGCAGCGAATGTACGGACGTTAATTCGGCCACAGTTGATTCAACGACAATCGGTGGTAATGCGTAAAACGTAATGCGTAAAACGTAACTTGTCACACGCATCACGTTTTACGCATTACGTTTCATTGTTATTTTTATTTTCCCTTTTTCAGAACCGAGGAGATCGACAAATGAAAAAAATGCTTAATGAGCAAAAGCTCACACGACGCGCGTTTCTGACCGCGACGGGGGCGACCAGTTTAGGGGTGATGCTGGCGGCCTGTGCGCCGACGGCCCCTGGTGCCGCCCCCGCCGCCAGCGGTGGTGAAGCTGCGCCGGCCGGCAGTGCGGAAAAAGTGCAAGTACGTGCTCACATGGTCGAGAAACAGGATGTCTCGGCTTGGATTCAGATGGGCTTGGATCAGGACATTGACGGCTTTGTTGCCGCCAATCCCGACATCGAAGTGGTGCTCGAAACGATTCCGGGCTGGACCGCCGAATATATTCCCAAAATCCTCTCGCTGGCCGCGGCTGGCGATCTCGGTGATCTCGTCTGGTTCCCGCCCCGCCACCGTTCGCACATTGCCTGGGGTGCCAGCTACGATGTGGTGACCGACCTGAAGCCATTGGCCGAAGGCGCGGGTTATGACCTCGACGCCAACTTCTTTGCCGGTGCTAATGCAGCCAATAGCCATGAAGGCAAGCAGTACTGGCTCTCCTTCATTTCCGAGCCGATTGTGCCGGTGATTGCCTACAACAAGACCAAGATCGGCGAAATGGGCCTGCCCGAACCGACCGATGAGTGGACCTTTGACGAACTGGCCGATTGGGCGCAACAAGCGACCACCGAAGATGTCTTTGGCTACTTCTCGGCAGATCGCACCTATCAAGCCTTTAGCGGTGCGCCCTACCTGCGCCAACATGGGGTCGAGCCGACGAATGAGGAAGGCAACAAAGTCACTCTGCTAGACAACCGCGAGGCTTATCTCAAGGCGCTCAACTTTGACAACGACCTGACCAACACCTGGAAGGTCTCCCCTTCGCCAGCTGCTGGTGCGATCAACGCGCCTGAGCTCTTTGGTGGCCAAAAAGTCTTGGCGACCGATATCTGGCCCTTCCGCATCCAGATCTACCCGGCCACCTTCACCGACTTTGAAATTGGCTTTGTGTTAACCCCAGTGGTCAACGCAGGTGATGCCCGTCGCACCATGCTCAACGAACATGTCTTTGGCATTACCACAGGCAGCGAGCACCCGGATGCCGCCTTCAAATTCCTGACCTGGATCGCGGGCAAGGAAATGAACGTACAGGCGATTATCCAAGGTCAAAAAGGCCCGATCGCCCGTGCCGATGTCTGGGCCGATGATCGCGTCTACGAGCAGGAACCGACCTACGCCAAACTGCGCCCGCTGATGGAGAGCATCGAGGCCGACTTCCTGGTTGCCAACTTCCGTGGTGAAGAGTTCGACAATGCCTATCAGGCCGTCTATGACCGCATGATTTTGATGGAGCTGACGCCCGATCAGGCTGCCGACGAAATCGCGGCGGCCTGTCAGGCTGTCTTGGACAAGGAACCGGCATAATTGCCCTGTAGGTCATAACTGTCAACCCCTCCCTAACCCTCCCCAGTTTGGGGAGGGAACAGTGTCAGATCCTCCCCAAACTGGGGAGGAAATTGCTGACCGTGCTATAGTCTCTCCCCTTCGCAGGGGGAGGTTAGGTGGGGGTTGATAGTTACACTAGCTCTTTGTTTTGCAGTATGAGCTAACGTGCGTAAAGGCCCGCAACCGCCATTTGTCGGGGCATGCTACAGCATGCCCCGACAAATGGTCTGTGGACTTTGCGCCAGCCTCAAGCTATATAAAGGTAGCCCACCTGATGACCACGAAACCCATTGCACAACCGGCTGTGCCTATGCCGAAGAAACAGGCGAAACGTGAGACGTGGTCGCCCATGCGGCGGCGCGAGGCGATTGAAGGGATTCTCTATCTGTCGCCTTGGATCATTGGTTTTCTTGTTTTTGTGGCTGGCCCACTCCTTGCCTCCATGTATTTAAGTTTTACCAAATACAATGTGCTGCGCCCCCCCCAATTTATCGGCCTTGATAATTACATCACCGCCTTTACGAATGATCCACTCTTTCTGCCTTCGATCTGGCGCACCTTCTATTTTTCGATTTTAAGTGTGCCGTTGGCCATGGTGGGTTCACTCTTTATCGCGATGTTGTTAAATCAGAAATTGGTCTTCACCCCGGTCTGGCGTACCTTTTACTTTTTGCCCACCCTGACCCCGATTATCGCGGCCGCGCTGCTCTGGCGCTGGATGCTTAACCCGGATGTCGGGTTGGTCAACTTTCTCCTGGAAAAAGTGGGTATTGATGGGCCGGGCTGGCTGGCCAGTACCACCTGGTCGATTCCCTCGCTGGCGTTGATCGGCCTCTGGCTCAGTGTCGGCGGCTCGCGCATGATTATCTTCCTGGCCAGTCTCCAAGATGTGCCGGTGGAGTTATTAGAGGCGGCGGAGATTGACGGCGCCGGGCGCTGGGCCAAATTCCGCAATGTGACGTTGCCGTTGATTACACCGACCATCTTCTTCAATCTGGTTTTGGGGATTATCTTTGCGCTGCGCACCTTTGACATTGCCTTTATCTCCACGGCTGGTGGACCGGCGCGCTCAACCTGGTTTATCTCCCTACATATCTACCAGAATGCCTTTGTCAGCTTTGATATGGGTTATGCGTCGGCGCTGTCGTGGGTTTTCTTTATCATTGTCTTCCTATTGACCTTTATCCAGTTCCGGCTTTCGGGTCGCTGGGTTTTCTATGCAGGGGAGCGCCAATAATTATGGCACCACAGACGATGCAGCTCAACCGTCGCCGACCACGATCCTCATCCGTGATCTTCGGCCAATTTAGCAAACGGGCGCTCTTCTATTTGATCGTCGCGATTGGGGCAGTGGTCTCGATGTTTCCCTTTATCTGGACGGTGATGAGTTCTGGGAAGACGATTGCCGAACTCTATCGCTACCCACCGACCTTCTGGCCGGAGTCGCCCCAATTTATTGCCAACTATATTGAAGTCTGGAACACCGTACCCTTTGGCCGCTGGCTGCTCAATTCCTTCTGGGTTACCTTCTGGGCGCTGCTGGGTGGTACCCTTTCAGCCGCGATTGTGGCCTACGGCTTTTCACGTTTTCGCTTTCCTGGGCGCGAACTCTTCTTCTTTATCACGCTCAGCACCATGATGTTGCCGGCAGAAGTGACTTTGATCCCGACTTATTTGCTTTTCAAACAGTTTGACTGGATCGACACCTACCATCCGCTGATTGTGCCGGCTTGGTTTGGCGGTGGTGCATTCAACATCTTTCTCATGCGCCAATTTATGATGAGCATTCCCTTTGATCTGGATGAAGCCGCCAAGATCGACGGTGCTAGCAGTTGGCGCATTCTCTGGCAGATTATCCTGCCGCTGGCCAAACCCGCGCTGGCCACCCTCGCGACCCTGGGTTTTATCGGCAACTGGAATAACTTCCTGGGGCCCTTGATCTTCCTCAACAGCGAAGAGAAATATACCGTGGTGGTCGGGCTACGCTATCTACAGAGCGCTGTGGCCGGCGGCTCAGCCGTCGTCTCACGGCCACAAGATCACCTGCTCATGGGTGCCGCCCTCATGGTCGCGCTCCCTTGTTTGATCCTCTTTTTTGTGGGCCAGAAGTACTTTGTCCAGGGGATTGTCACGACTGGGATTAAAGGATAATTAATGGTTAATGGAGAATTGTTAATGGTTAATGATTACGCTGCGCAGTGACCATTGACGATTCCCCATTCTCCATTCCAACCCAACTTGCCTCGCCCCCCTACCTGCGGTATAGTACTTCTCCATCAGCCCCCCTCGCCATTACTTATCACCTAATACTCATTATCAGGAGTGCAAAGCATGAAGTCATCCTATCGATTTGTCGCGCTGGCGTTGGTCGCCATGCTGTTGTTGGCTGCCTGCCAACCGGTGCAGGCCCCGGCTGGTGCCAGTGGTCCGCAGACCTATACCCTAGGCGTCGCCCAACCCTTTACCGGCCCACTTGGCTCCTTTGGCACCGACTTTGGCAAGGGCATTGACCTGGCTGTCGAAGAGATGAACGCCGAGTTGGAGGCCGCCGGCTCCAATGTGCGCTTCCAAGTCGCCAGCGCCGACACCGAAGGTACCCCCGATGGCGCAGCCAAAGCCGTGCAGACGGTGGTGCAGAGCAGTGGCGCACAAGTCGTGGTCGGGCCGCTGACTACCAGCGAAATCCTCGGGGCGAAACAATTCGCCGATGACAATGGGATCGTCCTCGTCGCCCCCGCGTCCAGTGGCATGGCCGGCGCGATTCCCGATGACAACATTTTCCGCCTGATGAATCCGCCCGATGCCTTTGGCGGCAAAGCCTTTTTGCAGATCATCGCCCAACGCGGTTACCAAAATCTGGTCATCCTGCAGGTCGATGATGTCTTTGGCAATGGCCTCACCGAATTGCTGCAAGCCGGTTTTGCTGACGCTGGTGGTGCCGGGGAAGTTGCCGTCGTCAAGTACGCCCCCGATCCACCGGATCTCTCCGGTGAAGTGAGCAGTGCCAGTGCCGAAGTGGCGCGACTCGCCGCTAGTGGTAGCACCGCGTTCTTCTGCATCTGCTTCCTGGGTGATGCGCAAAAAGTGCTCCAACAGGCAACGGTTGATGCCAACCTGGGCACGGTTGATTGGCTAGGTGTCGAAAATCTGCGCAATGATGAGCTCTTAGCGGACAGCGCCGCCGCCACCTTCCTGGGTTCGGTGAACTTTACCTCGGTCTCTTCCTCCGAGCGTTCGACCCCCAACACGCAGCCCTTCAAAGATGCCTTTATGGCCAAACATGGCAGCGAACCAGGCCCCTTCACCAACTATGCCTATGATGCCGCCAACGTCGCCATGCTCTCGATGATCGCCGCCAACAACAGTGGCACCGGCGTCAAGTCGATCCTGCCGTTTATCGCCAACCACTACATCGGCACCCAGGTCCAAACCTATCTCGACGCCAATGGTGACCAGGCGATCGCTTACCTCGCCGTCTACGAAGTGGCGGACGACGGCAGCGAATTTGTCGAAATCGGCGCATATGATGGCGCGACGGATATTTTGACGTTGAATCAGTAATCTTTTGACATATCAACCGGCGGGCGGCATCTTCGATGCCGTCCGCCGGTTGATATGACAATATTATAAA
>JALHQH010000002.1:34198-478504 GCA_022842065.1 Caldilineaceae bacterium | reverse complement strand
GCAGCTTCACCAATGGTCAGTCACGCACTTGTCAACACCCACACCCTGGACTCAGCCCCACACCATATAGACTTTATCTGTCTTTGGCGCTGGGCACAAGCGAGGATTGTAGCAGACCCTCACCACCTTGTCAAATTGAAAAAGTTTTAAATCGTACAAGGTTCTCATCCTGCTGAACAACTGGCAAATTCAGCAGGATGAGGTGTGGATTTGTATTTCATCCTGCTGATCACCGAATAACTTGTGACACTATAATGCGCCTGGTTTATGCGTAAGTCCTATGCGTGTTGCAATGCCCCCGGTTTGGTGGCCATTTTTTCTTCTTCGTGGGCAATAAAGGGAATACCAGGGCGACCAGTTGCCAAGGGGGTGCGGTTAAAGCTCATAAACGTTTTCGACCCGCCAGCCAGAGTAGCTATATTCGCATAGCCAGATTGGCGTAAGATCCGGTAGGCCAGATAACTGCGGAAACCGACACGACAATAGAGAAAAATTGATTGTTGGCGATCAACAGTAATTGCGCCTGTCGCGAGTTCATTGCGCAGCTCACCAAGGGGCAGATTGATCGCTTCCGGCAGATGCCAAGCCGCAAACTCTTCTTTGCTACGCACATCAATGATCGTGCCATGCATGGTTTGCTCTGGATAATCCTCTGCATACCAGAAGTTGACATCACCACGCAGCAAGTTGGCGGCGACAAAGCCAGCCATATTGACTGGATCTTTGGCGGAACCATAAGGGGGGGCATAGGCCAGCTCCAAATGTTCGAGATCGTAAACGGTCATCCCGGCGCGAATCGCTGTCGCAAAGACATCGAGCCGTTTGTCAACCCCATCATAGCCGACAATTTGTGCGCCCAGGACCCGACCATCATCTGGGGCAAAGAGCAGTTTTAGGTGCATCGGTGCGGTGCCAGGATAGTAACCAGCATGGCCGGATGGATGGATGTAGATTTTGCGATAAGCTTGTTGGATGCGGCGCAATACTTTTTCGGATGCACCGGTACAGCCTCCCGTCATGTCAAAGACTTTGAGGACAGCCGTGCCCTGCGTCGATTGATAGGCACTGGCGCGGCCGAAAATATGATCGGCGACAATACGGCCCTGGCGATTGGCCGGCCCAGCCAGGGGGATGACCGTTGCTTCGCCAGTGACGGTATCAGTTACTTCCACCATATCGCCGGCTGCATAGATATCCGGATCAGAGGTGCGCATGTGCGGATCAACTTTAATGCCCCCGCGCCCGCCCAGTGCCAACCCAGCGCTCTGGGCCAAACTAGAGGCCGGCCGCACGCCGACCGCCATAATCACTAGATCGGCCACTATCTTGACGCCATTACTCAGTTCGACCTGGACAGAGCCATTGTCGTCAGTAAAGGCTTGGGCGGTGACGCCCAAGTGTAAGTTAACGCCGTAACTTTCCATGTGATAGGCCAGATCGCGTGCCATCTCGGCATCGAGCGGCGGCATTACTTGGGGCAGCATCTCGACCAGATCAACTCTGACCGCGCGGTGACGCAAGGCTTCGGCAATCTCCATGCCGATATAACCACCACCAATCACAACGGCGCTGCGTGCGGCCTGATCAACAACGGCCTTGATCGCATCCATATCTGGAATATTACGCAGGGTAAAGATGCGCGGGTGATCAATGCCAGGCAAAGGGGGCCGGATCGGATTAGCACCTTGGCAAAGGACTAATTTTTCATATGATTCGGTATAATCGGTGCCGCTGGTCCGGTTGTGGACGTGAACTAACTTGGCGTCACGGTCAATCTTGACCACTTCATGACCGGTGCGTACATCTAGATTAAGCGATGTTTTTAAGCTGGCCGGCGTCTGGAGCAGCAGCGCGCCGCGATCCTGAATTTCCCCACCGATATGATAAGGTAAACCACAATTGGCAAAGGAGACATACTCGTCCCGCTCTAAGATGATAATTTCAGCAGTTTCACTCAGGCGCCGAGCGCGCGCAGCTGCGGACGCACCACCGGCGACGCCGCCAATAATCACAATTTTCACTTGAAAACTCCATTTCAGTGGGTGTAGAGGGCTGCTGCGCAGCAGAAAGTGTCTATCGTATGGCTCTGTTATTACGATACTCTAAGGATAACGACATTGGATAAGCTGCGGCAGTCCCTGTACAAATGTTACTTGAATCGCGACTGGATCTTACGGGCCCGTCGTGTTATAAACAAGTACTGCCGCGCATTAAGCTGCTAAGCAGTAGATCAATTAGCTCATTATACCACCTGGCACTGGAAAAACGATAATTGTGTTTTTATTCACAATTGCCAAGCAGCGATTTAGCGGAGCAAGCTTGTGAGCACGAAGGCCCCGCTGGGTTGGGTGCTGCCACTTGCTGGCTCAATGCTGAGCCCAATCTGTACTACGCTGCCCGCTGTCAGTGGTAAGGTGAAAGGCACCCATTGGGCTTGCCGGGGATCGGTCACGACAAAGGTGGTCACATTGTTTCGCACGGCGTGTTGATCGATGACCCAAAGTTGATAGGCTTGATCAGTGGGGAGCGTGGGCAGATTTTGGATGACTAGCATGCCTGTCTGGCCATCAATAAAGAGTGTCCCAAGGGGTGCATTATTTTGGCTGTCAATGGTAAGCCAGGCGGTTGTTGGTGGTGTTATGCCTAACAGGTTAAGCGGTTGTCGCGGTGGCGTGCTGGGCGGTGGCTGCTGCTGCGTGGTCAGGGCAAGTTTTGTCGCGGCCAGTTGTCGTTGCAGGCGTAGTTGATAGATCCCAACCAAGGTGAGCGCGGCCACCGCGGCTAACGCTAAAAGCCCCCACAGTAAATTGGTGCCCCAGCCCTGCGTCTGTTCGCCCTGTGGATACTTTCCCGCTGCTGTGTTTGGTGCGCGCTGACGGCGCGGCACGATAAAACGTTGGCCGGTGCGGTGATCGGTAATCCGCTGGGGCGCGTTGCGCATGAGTAGCGGATTGTCAGGCAATTGTTGCGTAGAGGCATACCCTTCCATGACCTGTGCAAAGGCAACCGAATTTTGTGGCTGTCTTTGTGTGCTGCGCAGCTGCTGCGCCGAAAAATTTGATACCCGCGTATTTGTGCGCGGGCCACCTGCCTCGAGCTGATCGAGCTGACAAAAAAGGTCAACGTGGTGATTGAGATAACTATCCACCACCGCCTGTGTTTGTGGATCAAGCGCCCCTTGGGCATATGCCGGCAGTGCCGCCACTACTTCTTGGTAGCTCATTTGGTGACGCTGATTTGTTTCGTTTGCGACCATATTACCTCGCCATGATCGGTGATTGATTCAACCGGGAGTGCATAGCTGATCATTACGATAAAAGAAAAATAATGAAATCTACTTTACCATAAATTCTTGTGTTTTGGTAAGTTTCAGCCTTTATCTTGCGGTTGAAATCAGCTGCGTCGTGTTAAGCAGGGTAAAAAACTATGCCCTCATGCCGTACAGTGTAGAGCCGTAAATCATCCAGGCTTTAGACGCGCTGCCAGGGCGGCAGGAAGGGGGGCGGCCCCTCATCCACATAGGTCGCCCAGATTGTTTTGGCAGTCTCTTCACCAGACCAGAGCGCCGCGTGTACGGTGCCATAATTCGTCAGATGTGCTGCCTCGCCGGCAAAATAGAGACGCTGGTCAACCGGCCGCGCATATGCCAGCCGGTCCGCTTTTGTACTGCCGAGCGCCGGATAGGAATAGCTGCCGAGGGTCCAGGGTTCACTCAGCCAGCGGGTAAAAATATAGCTTACAGGGGTGGGCAATGTTGCCCCAAACATCCGGCGTAGAATGGTCAGCCCCTGTTCGACGACCTCCTCATCAGAGACCTGCGTGTCCAGCCGTGCGCCCATATGGCCATTAGTGAATGACATGAGCAGCGGTACACCAGTGGCGTGGGCCAAACTGATCCAGGAATTAAACAGACCACGTTCTTGTGTATGTTGCAATAGGGAGAGAAAACGGTTGCCGCTCTCTGGCCAAAATGCGTGCGGAAAACGCAGAATCAGCTTATTGAGGACCGCACCGTCGCCATAGCCGATCCGATCAATTGCCGCTTCCTTCGTGGCCGGCAATGCCGGCTGAAAGTGGATCAGCTTTCGTTTGAGGATTCCTAAAGGGGCTGTAATGATCGCGAGATCCGCCCCATAGGTCTCTCTTGCTGTCACTACCTGAACGCCATTCTCATCATAATTTACTTGATGGACAGGCTGATTCAGGTGGAACGTCAGCGGTCGCGCGGCGTCATCAACCAATTGTTTGTAGCCACCAAGGGGTAAAGCGTTTACCATCTCGGTCTCTTTGGGGAACCACTCATTGAGATCAAGTCGATCCGCCGGTGCCCCTTGCACCCCTTCGGCAACCGAGATCCGCCACGCCAAGACCCGTTGATCAGTGCGTCGGAGCCGGCGGCTGGTCAATAGTGGTTCGACCGCCTGTGCTAACGAGCGTTGGGCAACTTGGCCAGTGACAGCGGCGCGTGTCATGCGGCGCGTCATGCGGGCGATTGCTTGCTTACTCAGCAACTCACCACGCCAAGCGCGGCGCAGTACATCCAACTCGTTGCGCGGTTTGCCGCCCTCGTAGATAAAACGTGTTTCATCCGAAGTAATCACCAGCCTAATTCCGAGTGCTTCACACCAGCGGGTGAGCGGGTTGTCGTCCGCACCATGGATCCACGACGCGCCTAGATCGCATGGTGCCCCTAGGCGGTCATCCGTCCAGATTCGTCCACCGAGCCGATCCCGCGCCTCTAGCACAGTGACTTGACAGCCGGCATCGTGCAGCAGGCGTGCTGCGATCAAACCAGCCATGCCGGCGCCGACCACGATTATACGCGGTAATGGCCGATTATTCGCGATTGGCTCGACCGGCAGATGCCATCGAGCGGAAAATTGTTGCATGCCATACCTCAGGGTTGTGTTATCTTACCGATTGCTGCTCTGCACTGTGCAAGCAAATTGATCGTTCAAGCGAGAGGACTTGGCGAACCTACTAGCGTCTGCCACATATTAGGAACTCGGATCCAAAGCGCTGATTTAAAAGCGCCAAATATACCTTTATAACGACCGCGCGTCTATACTGTGCTCTGTAGGAAGAGATCGAGACTGGTATAAGATAACTTGGGAAATTCGCAGAGTTATACTATTCTACCTAAATTGTGCTTGGTTTGAAAACCGGCACCTGTGCCGAATTGGGGCACATCCTGTTGTGTTTTACCCTGTTGTTGAATAAGGAGAGCATATGCACCTTAAGGTGACTACCATAAACCGTCAAATGCGGGCAGCGCTGATCGTGATGATCATGGCGCTTTTGCTGGGGCTCTTTGTGGCCTGTAGTGGCGGCCTGAGTGAGGATGAAAAAGAGATTGCCGTGGCGATTGGTTTGACCCAAACAGCAGCAGCACTCGACGATGGCGCGGTTGCTGCTACGTCAGTTGCTGCGGCGACCGAAACCCCCGTTCCTGCGACGGCCGCCATCACCGCCATTATTACCGAAAGTCTTGCTGTCACCCCTACGACACCGGCCGTGGCTGAAGTCGCGGCCATCACCCCACCTACTGCGGTTGCGACGGCACCGCCAGCACCGCCGGCACCCCCTCCGGTTGATTTACTGGCCGCGGGGGCACAATTACCAGTAACCCAAAACAGCTTGAAAGTACGCACGCTGTTGGTTGCGCCCGGTGAACCGGGGCAACTGTACGCCCTGCTGACTGATGCTGCCGATGGCGCTGAACCAGCATTGGGTGCCCAACTGTTGACCAGTACTGACTTTGGCGAAAGCTGGAGCCCAGCCCCTAGTGGTTTACCCGTCGAGGCGAACTGCCTCTTCAACATTAACATGGACTACTATGGGGCCACCGCCCTTTATGCCAGTACCTGCCAGGGCATCTATCGTTGGTCTACAGGAGAGAGCGATTGGACTGCCGTGGCACCTGAGCAAACAGGCACGATTGCCGTTGTCTATGGGAGTGCTGATTTGCTTTGGGGAACTAAACCCTTTGGCGCAGAAGGCGCACCATTGCTGATCAGCCAAACCGGCGGCGAAAGTTGGGCCGAAGTGAATCTGGCGCACACAAATGGTGTTGCTGCGGTTGGGATTAGTCCACGCGACAGCAGAACTGGCTACGCGATTGTCTGGCCTGGCGGGGAAGGTAGCGCGCTGCGCCGTGGTACGATCTTTACCGATTGGCAAATCATGCCGGCTCCGCAAGGTGGCTTGACCGTCAACCTGGGCATGACGATTGATGGCGGTACTGGTTGGCTCTATGTGACCACCATTGAAGCCGAAGGTGATCGACTGTGGCGCAGTACTGATCCCGATACGCCGATTCTTGACGATGTAAGTTGGAATGAGGTCTATCGCTTTGCCGCCGGTGACCAAGTGGAGCTATTAGCCTCTGGGTGGAGCACGTCAGAAGATCAGTTGGCGATCTATGCTAATTTACAGCGTGCGGTTAATGGTCAAATGCAATCGACTTTGATCCGATCACTTGATAGTGGGCAAAGTTGGGCACCCTTAGTGGTTGACGCCGGCTAAGCCGTTACTGTCGTCCTGGCCATTGGTCACCGCGCCAGGCGGTGACCAATGGCCGTTCTTTTACCCTTCTGCGCGTTCTTGTGCCCGCTGTCGGCGCGCAAGCCGTTCCTGTCGGATCTGCTCACTCATGGTCAGGGCGGGACCATTCCGCAGCACGTTGATCATCTCTGCCATGATGCAGACGGCAATCTCCGCCGGTGTACGCGCCCCAATGTCGATCCCGATCGGGGCATGGACCCGATCAAACTGCTCTGACGCGATCTGCTGCTCGCGCTCCAATAGTTCAAAAACTGCGCGCACCCGCCGTTGGCTGCCGATCATCCCAATGTAGGCCAACTCATCGTCGAGCACCTCCAGCAGTGACTCAACATCATATTGATGACCACGGGTCACCAGCACAATATAGGTGTGCCGGTCGAGACCAACCGCGGTGCGCAACTTCGTCAACTCTTCCCGAAAAGGGCCGGCAATAATGCGATCGGCTGTAGGGAAACGGGCTGCATGGGCATATTGGGGCCGATCATCGAGAATGGTAACTCTAAAGTCGTTGATCTTGGCAATTGCCGCCAGTGGCACCGCAATATGGCCCGCACCAACAATGATGAGATGGGGCGGTTGGGCCTGCACTTCCACAAAAACTTTGAGCGTGCCGTTTTCGGTCTGGTAACTCAGGTGGCGGTGTTGGCGCAAGGCGAGCGCATCGCGTGTTGCCTGCTCCACCTCTGCCATCAGTTTCCCAATCCCCAAGTCGCCCAACTGCGAGCGACTTTCATCGGCCCAGATCAACGCATGCTGACCAATCGCTTCGGTAAAGCTGCCATCACCGGCGGTTACACTCAACAGTGCCACCGCCTCGCCTCGATCAATCGAGGCCAATAGCTGTTGTAACAGCTCGTTATTCATACTACCATTGTTATTCTAACTGTGCGCTTGACCAGAAAACGATCATTTTCAAAACAAGCGCCGGTTGTAGTGCGGTTGGCTTGAAAACCGTAACTTTTGTTTGCCCTGCCACTGGCAGGAAACTACGGTTTTCAAATAGATCTCACTTTAGTTGACTTGTTGCCAACGCTCGATATAAACATTCATAATCCCGCCACAGACGCCGAGGCTCTGCATGCTCACCTCTTCGGTGAGATCAACCATGACGTTGCGCGGTTGCCCATCTTGGATGACATCCAGCCCAATCCGGATCACATCAGCTTCCCCGCAGCCGCCACCTACCGTGCCCACATGTTGGCCATAAGGGTGGACAATCATTTTGGCACCAACTTCGCGCGGTACGGAGCCTTTGACATCGGTAATGGTTGCCACTGCCACTGTCATCTGCTGGTCTAGCAACTTCTCTAAATGGTGATAAAAAATCGCCGACATCGTTGTCTTCTACTTTCTGCGAATTAAGCGCATCTGTGACACTTATGCTACTTGCCCGGCCCGTAGGGCCTGGTAATCTGCCGGTGTGTCCATGTCGCGCAAGATAGCTGCGCTTTCGACCAGGGTGTAGACAATCCCCGTCGCATAACGAGCAATCATGGTGCGCAAACTTTCCGTTTCGGTCAACAGTAATAATTCTGCCCACAGCGTACGCGGTAGATAGATCGGATGGCCGCGGCGATTGTTATAGCTGGGGATCACCAGCTGATCGGGCGTTTGCGCTGCCTGCTGTAGAATTGCTTTGATCACCGCGACTTCAAGGTGCGGTTGATCGCCAAGAGCAAGCAAAACGCCAGCACAAGGTATCCCCTCTAAGGCACGCAAGCCGGCCTGATAAGAGGTAAGCATTTCGGTGCTAGCGTAGCTCCCATTATAAACGATCTGGACGGGGAGTGCTGTTAGCGCGGTCGCAATCTGCTCGTGTTGATGGCCCGTGACACAGATCACTGGCGCGGCCCCGGCGGCTAATAAATTCGACACCACCGTTGCGATGACCGTACTTTCGCCCCACGATAATAGCTGTTTTGGCTCGCCCATGCGCCGGCTCTGTCCGGCCGCCGCAATTACCGCGGCAATTGATAAATCAGTCACACGCTCACCGCTCTGCTAGAATGGTTATTGCTTTGAATACAATAGGACTTACGTCGTTACCGCTGGCTGAACTTGTCCTTCATGGAATGACTGCAATGCAGCATGCCAGCGGTAACAGCGTAAGTCCTATTTGCTTGTAATAGCTGAACAATACCCGATCGACAGGCAAATGGCAAATTAGATCGATTTATTCCTTGCTGCCCAGCGGCGCGGATATCAGGCGCAAAGCGTAATCGCCTTCCATCGCTGATCCCTATAGTACGTTCCCGGGTTTTGCCAGCACGGGACCATCCAAACAGAGCACTTTGCCTTCATGCTCACAGGCCCCACAGATGCCAATCCCACAGCGCATATACGCTTCCCAACTCAACTGCGTCGGCAGGCCATGCTGACTGGCTACCCTTTCCAACGCGGCCAACATGGGATGGGGACCACAGGCATAAATGCCATCAACCTGCCCAGCCGTCACCAGTGGTATGAGCGCATCGGTCACGCGCCCGCCCATGCCTTGCGAATTGTCCTCGGTCGTCAGGTGGAGTGTGATCTGCGTCCCCGCGTTGCGCGACGTGGTCGCTAGCGCTTGGAAATGATCAACATAAAGTAGATCCTGCGCCGTGCGTGCCCCAATGATGACCTCTATTGCTGTCGCCTTACCCACTTGCGTACGCGCCAGCCAGTAGAGCGGGGCAACGCCATAACCGCCACCGATCAAGGCCAGCCGCCGCTCTGTGGGAGGCACATGAAAGCCCTGCCCCATGGCCCCGCGCAGCCACAGCCGGTCCCCTACCTGCTGTTCATGCAGCAGCCGACTGAAGGGGCCTACTGCCGTCACCATGAGGGTGACTGGGTCGGCACTAACCAGGGAAAAGGGCTTTTCATCAAAGCGGGGTAACCAGGCCATAATAAACTGGCCTGGATCGCCGGCGAGTTTTAAATCAAGGCTAAAGGTTTTGGTTCGATAATTTTCTTGGCGGATTGCAACAATTGACGTGCTCTTTGGTTGCTGGATCATATTGGCTTAAGGTCGTAGATGCTTAGATTAATTTGATGTATGGTAACTAAAAATGTACGCATATTGGCGGATTCCACTCGCACCACAGTCATGCTACAATATCGGTGGGATAGGGTTGTGGGGTTTAAATGTTGGTTTTCTCCTTTTCCTCTCTGTGTGTGTGTGGAACGGCCTTCGCGAATGCGAGGGCCGTTCCCATTTCTAGGGCCGATAGGTAAGTAAATCGGTACACAGGTAGATAGGTAAATAAGTCGTCTATCTACCTGTGTACCGATCTTAACTCAGCCTACAGCGGTAATCTTTTGTGCGGTTCAGCGCTGGGCGTGCCAGGCTGTAAGCAGCGCCGTCTCGCGTTCCACGGATAAACCGGCGCGCCAGGTGTGTGAAGTGGGGCGCGTTTGCTGCCATTGGATTGTATCAAGTACTGTTTGGGGCAAGGCACGGAAGCGTAACCCTGCATTGATTGCCTTACGACAATCGACCTGTTCCAGCCCAGCCATCTCTGCCGGCACCCAGAGCGGTACTTCCACAAAGGCACCAACCGCTTGCGCCAGCAAAAATTCTTCGGTCACCCATGTGAAATGTGCATCACTCGCCGTACTTGTCTGACAGCTTTCCAGCAACTGCGCAATGGTGAGCGGATTGGCCGGTCCTGTCGCATTGTAGACTCCATGTCGATTGCGCTCGACCATTTCAATCGTCCAGGCCGCCAGATCGCGCACATCGATAAATTGTACCTGCTGGGCTGGATTGCCAGGGGCCAACACCTCGCCGCCACGCGCCACCCGCACCGGCCAGTAGGTAAAGCGATCCGTTGGATCATCAGGCCCCACAATCAAACCTGGGCGAATGATCAGGCTGCGCCCTGGTACGGCTGCGGCAACCGCCTCTTCACAGAGTACTTTGAGTGGGCCATAACTCTCGCCGGTAATCTCCTCTGTGCTAGGATCAGCTAAGCGGCCGACAGGTGCCTCTTCATTAATGCCGGGCGGGCTAAAGTCGTCATAGACTGAAATCGTTGAAATAAAGACATATTGCGCAACCTGATCGGCCAGTAGCGCGGCTGATTGGGCCACAATGCGCGGTACATAGCCGCAAGTATCAATTACTGCATCCCACTGCCGACCAGCCAGCGCTTGCAGATTGCCGTCCCGATCGCCACGCAATTTTTCAACCTCGGGAAAAAGATCTGGGTTGTGTTGGCCACGGTTGAAGAGGGTGACCTGATGCCCACGCGCAAGAGCCACTTCGACTAAATGGCGCCCCACAAAGACTGTGCCACCAAGGATGAGAATGTTCATGGATCTCCTTTGCTAAAGGTAAGTGCTAAAGGTAGGGAACGCAGTCGTACTACATGTACGAGGATTATAGCAGATCTTGGCAAAATTGGCAGGTGGGAGTAAATCGTGGTTGATTGCCCGGAAAAGTAAAAGGCCCAGCGTATAAACGCCGGGCCTTCTACTTTGCAAGGAGGAAGATTTAACTGCTAAAAGATATGGTGCCAATGTGCAGCGACCGAAAGCTCAATCGCGCAGCGAATTGGCTGGGTTGACGTGGAACGTGTAGACCAGCAGTCGTAACGTAGGCAGTTGTTGTGGCGTTGCTGTTTGACTAGACACTGGATAGCTTTGGACCTAAATCCAACTGCTAACCGAATGACCTAATCCATTGGCGCAACAACCATCCCCGTTCAGCACCCCAGTATATCGTTCCCTTCTATACTATTAATCGTTGCGGCGGGGCAAATCCTTCGCCCACTTTAAAAAACTCGTAAAATTGGTTACCGAAGCAATATAGAGGATGAAAATGGGGGCAATGTGGCTAAGTAAACCTTCACCGCAGCCGATCATATAAGGTGCGGCGCATGATCTCTTCAATCGGTTGTGGCCACAGCCGACTGATCAGGGCCACGGCCCGATTGCGAAAGCCAGGAATAAGCTGGCGGCGGCGGTTTTGTAGGGCGGTGAGAATGTGGGCTGCCAGTTGTGGCGGTGGCATACGTTGTGCCTCACGCCGGTTATCGGGGCTGTAGCGGCGGGCGTGGGCCGTGCGCGTCGGCCCTGGATAGACGGTTAAGACATGGATCTGCCTCCCTGCCAACGCCACGCCAAGGCTGCGGGCATAGGATGCGATGCCATCTTTGCTGGCTGCATAGACTGCGGCACCAGGGTAACTGGCAAAGTGGGAGAGCGAAGAGATGAAAACAAAGGCACTGGCGGTGGTCATCTGGCCGCCGGCTAATAAGCCGGCGGTTAAGAGCAGTGGTGCCGTCAAGTTAATCTCGATCACGGCCTGCTGGCGCGCCAAGTTGCTTTGTACAAAGGGGCCAACCGCGCTGATCCCGGCATTGTGAATAAAGAGATCGATGGGGGGGCGCCCTTGTAGTTGTGCAAGGATTTGCCCCACTGCCGCACCATCGGCTAGATCCGCCTGGATAAAGTGAACCGATGCCCCACTTGCTGCCAGTTCGGCTTGGGTCTGCGCTGCGCGCTCTGCGTCGATGTCGATGCCGGTGATGATATAGCCTGCCGCCGCCATTGTCTGCGCCAACGCCCGCCCAATTCCATCCGCCGCGCCGGTGATAACACAATGGGGGGCAGCGGCTGAAGGCGTGGCAATGCGTTTCCCTAGGCTTGATTGGTTTTGTTTGTTGCGCTTGGTTCGGTTGCGCAGCAGCGCATCAACCGGTCCCCTGAGTTGGGTGCCGACCCAATGCAACAACTGATTGGCTGTGCCTAGGGTAACGAAACGCCGATCCGTGGTCAGCGCTTTGACAATTTGGTTAGCAACCGTAGTGGGTGGCGCAAACCGCTGCCAACCAATTTGTGCTGGGTTGCCACCACTTTTCTGATGCATCTGTGTACGCGTCGCACCGGGGCGAATGATCTGGGCGCGCACCGGGCTGCGGTCGGCGGTCAACTCGATTTGCCAACTGCGGACAAACCCTTCGAGTGCGGCTTTGGTTGCGGTGTAAACCGCATAATTGGGGCCGGCCATGCCAGTTGCCACTGAGCTGATAAAGGCAAATTTGCCATTAGCACGTTTGACTAGTGGATAAAGTAAGTGGGTGAGGGCAAGCGGCGACCAGAGATTTACCTGTAGTAATGTACGGATGCTCTCAGCATGCTGCTGATCAATCGCCCCGATGTAACCCAATGCGGCATTATGAATGACCAGATTGAGCTCCGTAATATCTTGTTCGTGTAGCCAGGTGGAGATATCTGCAACACTGCCTGGATCACTAAGATCGCTTTGGCAATAACAGTGGTCCGTAAAGAGGCTCTGCTCCAGGTCGATAAGGGCGCGGCGGCCGATTAGGATCAGTCGTGCGCCTGCAGCCTGGTAATGACGTGCCAACGCTAAACCAATCCCGTCGGTTGCACCAGTAATCAGAATATTCATGAGCGATTTTGGTTAGCCATTGGGGAACTCGATTGTTTAAGAATGCGTTTTATGAGCAACTGTGCAGAAACAGAATATTCTGTACGTAAAAGTAGTCGATCAAGCCTTATACTGATTATCTACCGCTGCTTCTTACGTAGCTGTTAGGAACGATGACCGTTTCTACCCATTCGTTGTGTATACCATTGACAATTCCGGCATCCACTGTTCGTACGAAAGTCTCTAGGCTGCAATGGCGGATTGTGTTAAACTGGAACAACTCCACAAGCCAAAACTGTAATCATTGCTTCTGATAGGTGCCATTATCGGCCACTATCACTTTCTACCTACATGACCACAGCCCGCTGTCTGGCATTGATCACCGTTATATCTTTTCTTGCCGGGCATCTTCACCGCTGCTGGTCCATCCAACTGTTGATTGAAGGAGCACACAAATGAAACGAGGATTCACTGTCGGTCAGATTGCCAAAGCGCTGCGTTGCCATGAACGCTCGGCTCGCCTCTACTTGCACGAGGTTAACCAGGCAATCGATTATTACGCCGAAAATTTCAGTGAATGGGTTGATCTCCCCACCGTCATCGCCCTCTGTCGCAAACATCGCGACACCATGGTCGGCCGCCGGCTCGCCGTTCTCCTCCAGGCTGTGTGAGTGATAGTAAATCGGTACACAGGTAAATCAGTATATCGGTAGAACGGTTTGGCACGTACCGATATACCGATTTACTTATCTACCGATTTACCTATCTACCTGCCCCCTAAATCTTCAATGCCGGAGCTAACTGCTCCGCGGTTGGCTCCGCTCAACAATACCATGGTTCGCTGAGGCGTGGGGTGAAACGCCGCTTTTCGCGGGCGATGACTGCTTGCATTGTCGCTGGTTGCGCACCCCTTGCTAGGACACCGACATATTCTTCGGCTAACGCCCAGACCTGGGCAAAGATGGCGTGGCGGCTTTGACCCGCTTGTTCGGCCTGCGCGACCAGGTCGATGATCGCCTGTTGCAGCGCATCGACTCGCGGATCGGCGTGATACCAGGGGTAGACCAGCGCCTGCTCGTCAAAGGGATGGATCAGCGCTTTGATGCTGGGCAATTCCAGCAGTGCCGATTGGGCCGTGACCAGCAGCCGGATCGCATACTGAATCGGCGCAACCTGATCGACTAGATCCAACTCGGCGATGACCCGCAGCAGATCGTGATAGCCCTCAACGCTGATCCATGGATTAAAGGCAACAAAGGTGGGGTTAAGCGTTAACCCCAATTCGCGCAAATGACCGGCTACTTCGATGAATTCGGTGCGGGTATGCCCTTTTCCCAGCAAACTAAGTATTGTATCATCGACCGCTTCGACCGCGCTGGTGATGAAGAGGCAGCCCGTATCGCGCAAAACGGGGAGTAGCGCGGCGTGCTGACGCAAATGTTCGATCTTGATCGTCACATCATAGGTGAGATCAGGAAATTCGCTATGGAGCGCCTCGACAATGGGGAGGGCATGACCGGGGCCGTTAAAAAAATCGGGGTCGCCAAAGGTAATATGCTGTGCACCCCCTGCAACTTGGTTGCGAATATCGGCCAACACCACCGCGCGCCCGACCACACGAAATTGACCGCCATAGACCGGCACAATCGGGCAGTGGCGGCAGGTATGTTTGCAGCCGCGTGTCGCTTCGGTGTAACCAACTGTGCGGCGTTGCCCATCGCCCAGATCCAAAAAGGCATACCGTTGGAGTGCCGGCAGATCAGCGCGCGCGGGGGTTTGAAAATGTTGCCGCTGCAATGAAATCGCGGGCAACAACGGGACCGTCGACCCGTTCGCCTGCAAGGCCGTTGCCAGCGCAACTAACCCCGCTTCAAATTCGCCCCCAAGAATCGTTGTAACACCAATGTTGCGCAAGTAGGCTTCATTCAGCGGTGCGTAGAGGCCATAACAGCAGAGATGGGCCTGTGGGTTAAGCGCTTTGACGCGCCCAATCAGTGGCACCGCAATGCGCGTTGCCGTGTGCATGGGCAAGTGAAAGGCGATCAGATCGGCCCGTTGCACGGCGGTATCAGCCAAGGCGACAATCGTCAGATCAAGGCAGGTGACCACCATCCCCGCCGCGCGTAACCACGCCGCAGGTGAGGCGAGGCCAAAGGGTTGACGGCCCAACTCATAGGTAGAGAGTAGCAGGACATGGCAAGGCTTCATATAAAGATATCTTCAATGGTCAAACGAATATCCAGTCGTGGATCGACAATTTCACCACGGGTGTAGGTCTCCCATTGTGCAAGCGATGTGTAAACGGTAATCGCATTGATCGCCGGTTCGATCAACCAACATGATTGTACCCCAAGCTCAAAATAAACTTTAATCTTTTCAATCAAGTCATAAAGGCCTTGTTTCGGGGAAACGATTTCGACCGCCAGCAGTGGCATCTCGCCCATGCGTAAAATATCCTGCGGCCGACTGAGCCCACGTTTTGGATAGAGGCTGATATCAGGCTTGATCTCTTCTTTGCCTCTGACCTCAAAGCGGCTGAGATCCACATTGTGCACATCCAAGGTAAGTTCACTGATGGGCGTGTACTTGCCTGACTGCTCAAACAGGCTGCCCAAACGCATTTGTACATAGCCGTGATTGAAAGAACCTGTTGCATCGAAATCTGCAAGTTCGTGCTCGATATCAATTAAACTAGTGGCCATCAGGTCCTTTATTGTCAGCTATATATTTTTTGATGCAGTCAGCAAATTTTGTAGGTGTGTAACCAAGCAACCAGGTCAAGACGCCTCCATTGCCACAAAATCCATAGCGCTCGTAATAATCGAACATTTTTAACAATGTGTCAATCGCATAGTCAGTCAAATGCGCCTTTTGGGCCTGTATTTGCCATTCTGCGCGGGGCTGCACCGCAACCTGCACCGGCCGCCCAATCACCTCACTCAGAATAGCCGCGACCTCATCCTGCGTCAACCATTCATCGCCCCCTAACTCATAGATCGCACCTTGGTGACCTGGGGTGGTCAATACGTGCGCCGCGGCCTGGGCGACATCGGCCAGATCAACCATACCCAAGCGGGTTGACGCCGCATAGGGCACCCGATAGATGCCCTCCTGCACAATGCTTTGCCAGCCAGCCAGTACATTCTGCATGTAAGCCGCCGGCTGCAAGATCGTGTAGTCAAGCCCAGCCTGGAAGAGTAACTCTTCGACCTGAAGCTTCTGCCAGTGGTGGGGCATGGTGGCCGTCTGGGGATGAAGGACAGAATGATAGACGAGACGGTTAACCCCTTGTGCCTTGGCCGCGGCAATAACCCCTTCCGCAATCTGCACTTCGTCGGGCTGCATGTTGGGGCAGATGTGATAAAGCGTATCGATCTGCTGACAGGCACGCTGCAAATCGTCACCATTGCGCAGATCGCCGACGATCACCTCGGTGGCACCACTCGCTTGTAACGCCGCGATCTGATCGGGCCGCCGGACCAGGGCGCGTACCGGCGCGCCGCGGGCGGCCAATGCCCCAACAATTGCCTTGCCCGTTTTGCCCGCGGCACCGGTGATCAGGATCATCCTGTTTATCCAATTGCCCAGTCAACCTTGGGCTTTTTCTTATCGTTGTTTGATTGCGATTGATTGGATTTACCCTGGTTGGCTCTACCCTGATTCGCGTTTGGCTGATTCGTTTTCGCCCCTTGTGCTTTCGGCGCGCCGGGCGTCACTTCCTCTTTGCCTGGCCAACCAAGGCTGATGCGTCCGCGATCCTTTTCCACTTTTTGGATCTCGACGGTAATCACATCGCCGACATTGAGCAGCGTGCCCTGCGGCAGCTGACTGCGGTGGAGCAAGCCATCTTGTTTGACGCCGATGTCGATAAAAGCACCAAAGTCGATCACGTTGCGCACGGTGCCTTCCAAGGTCAGCCCAGGGTGCAGATCATCCATGGAGAGCACATCACTGCGCAGGATGGGCGCTGGTAGATCCTCGCGTGGATCGCGCCCAGGGCGGACCAACTGTTCGAGAATGTCGGCCAGGGTCGGTTCACCGGTGCCGAGGGTGGACGCGAGTTCACTCAGCGAGATGCGCTTACGCAATTCGCTCAGCTTGGCTTCGCGCTCTTCCATCGGCGCATTGGCGGCCAACTTCACCTCTTTCAGCACCTGTTTCGCAACACCGTAACTTTCCGGGTGGATCGCACTAGCATCCAGCGGTTCATCGCCATCGCGCACCCGTAAAAAGCCGGCGGCCTGTTCAAAGGCTTTGGGGCCTAAACCACTCACTTTAAGAATTGACTTGCGGTTGGCAAAGGGGCCATTCTCATCACGGTGGGCGACGATCCGCTCGGCCAATTTAGGCCCAATCCCGGCCACATAGGTGAGCAATGCCGGCGAAGCCGTATTCAGATCGACACCGACCTGGTTCACCACACTTTCCACAACGCCGTCAAGCGAGCCGGCCAGCGCCTTCTGGTTGACATCGTGTTGGTACATGCCGACACCGATGCTCTTCGGGTCGATCTTGACCAACTCGGCCAGCGGATCCTGGATACGTCGCGCAATCGAAACCGCGCTGCGCAGGCTCACATCCAACCCTGGCAACTCGGCTTTGGCCAGGGGGCTGGCACTGTAAACACTGGCCCCGGCCTCATTCACCATCAGGTAGTGCAACCCTTTACCCTGATAGCCTTTTTGAATTAATTCGGCCACCAATTGTTCGGTTTCACGCGAAGCCGTGCCATTGCCGATGGTGATCAGTGAAACGCCGTGCTGATTAATCAAGTCAGTCAACGTGCGTAAGGTCGCCGCGCTCTGCTTCTGCGGCGGATGGGGGTAGACCGTGTCGGTTGTCAGCAACTTGCCGGAGGCATCGACCACTGCCACTTTACAGCCCGTGCGATAGCCAGGATCAAGGGCCAACACATTGTGGCCGGACAGCGGCGGTTGGGTAAGCAGGCCACGCAGGTTGGCCGCAAAGACCTGGATCGCGTGCATCTCGGCCTGTTCGGTCAGGGTGGTGCGCACATCGCGTTCAATCGCGGGGAGCAGCAACCGTTTGGCCGCATCGTCAATCGCCAGTTCCATCTGTTCAAAAAAGGGCGAAAGCTGGTTGGGGCGGAAGACATTGGTAATCGCGTTGCGCCAATCGCGTTCGGGCACTTCAACCGCCACGCGCAGGATCTTCTGCTCTTCACCACGGTTGATGGCGAGGATCTGGTGGGGGCGCAGGCGGTCGACGCGGAATTCAAATTCATAGTAGAGCGCATAGACGGCGCGTTCGTCGTTGGCATCTTCGATTTTGCTGGCCCGGGCCGCACCAAATTTGAGCGCCTTCTCGCGCGTCACGCGGCGTACCTCTGGGTTGTCACTAATGGTCTCGGCGACGATATCGCGCGCGCCGGCCAATGCCGCTTCAATTGATTCGACACTTTCGTTGAGGAAGGTCGCAGCCAACTCTTCCAGGCTGCTCTTGCCACGGAACTGCGCCAGGATCTGATCGGCCAGCGGGGCTAAGCCTTTTTCCCGTGCAATCATCGCGCGGGTGCGGCGCTTGGGTTTGTAGGGCAGATAGAGATCTTCCAACGCGGTCAGGGTTTCGGCGGCCATTAACTCGGCGCGCAGCGTATCGGTCAACTTGCCTTGCTCTGTAATCGAGGCCAGGATCGTCTCACGCCGCTCATCCAGCTTGCGCAGAAAGTCGATCTGGCTTTGGATCGCGCGCAACTGCTCTTCGTCCAACCCGCCGGTGACCTCTTTGCGGTAGCGGGCGATAAAGGGGATGGTATTGCCCTCATCCAACAGGGCAATGGTCGCCGTCACCTGGTTGGTGCGGATGTTGAGTTGGGTAGAAATTTTTTCAGCGTAAGTTTGCATAGGTGGAATCCGTATGTCGATTGGCGAGCCAAAGTTGAAAGAATTTCATCAATTTCTCGGATGGATACTTCGGCTATCATACTTATGTTAAAACCGTTGACTGTGTTGCTATTATACGGGATCTAGCGCTTGATCAGCAACTCTGCTCGCCAGCTTCTCGAACGATTGTGCTAAATAATTCATGCCAGCACGCTGCACAACTGCGCGCCCATTGCCAACCCCGACAGCGCCGCGCCTTCCATGCGCGCATGGCCAAAGCCATCACCGCCAAAGAGCAGCGAGGGCAGGTCGGTCGCCTGTAAATAGCGGTCTGGATGCAAAACGGTTGGCAGTGCATAGCGCCAACGTTTGATCTGCGCGTCGTGGACCTTGACGCGACCTGACGTAAACGGCTGTAAACCCGCTTGCAAGGTTGCCAGTAACTCTTCATCGGGTGCATCATAGTGTGCCCGGCTATAATCCGGCCCGGCGTGGACGGTAATCAACGTTGCCTCTGGTGAGATGCCCTTTGCCTGATTATCTGCCACCCAACTGATGTCCGTGCCGGGGCGTTGGATAGCACCTGGTTCGGGCAAGTTTACTGCGCCTTCCAACCAAAAGAGGGCGCAGAGACAGGGGGCGTAGGCAACCCGTTCTAGCGCCCTGCGATCGGCACTGCTTACCTGCACTGCGCCGCCGTCGAGCAACGCCAACGACTGGGGCACCGGCGGGGTGAGGATGACAGCCTCGGCCTGATATTCACTCCCATCCTCATCGACGGCTGCCCAACCGCGCTCTGCTTGTGTGAGTCGGGTAAGCCGTCGATTGGTGTGGATGGTGACGCCACGACTGGTTAGTTGCTCGGCCAAATACTTCGCCAACGCGTTCATGCCACCGTGGATCGCATAGCGCGGGTGGCCGTCACTTGGCGTTTCGGCCAAACTGCCGTCACTCCAGCCGGTGCCCCAAATGTACGCCAGATCAGCCGTTTGCCATGCATCGACCTGCTGGCGAAAAAGTTCATCCCGCACCGTAAAAAATTGGGCACCGTGATCGGCGCGCCCTGGCCCCAGCCGCCGTGTCGCCAGCCGCCCGCCGACGGTAGTGCCTTTGTCAACGATGGTCACCTGATGGCCCGCGGCGACCAATGGTTGCGCGGCGAGCAGTCCACTCAGCCCCGCGCCGATAATAAGTACATTTTTTGCGCTGGTCATCTTTTCCTTATCATTTATCCTTGACGCTGCCACAAGTTAACACGTTTTACACTGGCGAACGGGTTAACTAGTTTCTGTTGCGAAACGCCATTTCTACCGCCAAGGTCGCCAAGAGCGCGAAGGAATCGCAAAGAAACTTCAGAGAAAACCCTTTGCGAAGCTTCGCGACCTTGGCGGTGATAAAGCCCTTTCGCAACAGAAACTAACTAGTGACAACTGCTGCTATAACGCTGCTATAATAACGCGTGCGTGGCGATCGAAAATCCTAGCGTACCCTGTTTTGTGCAGCCAATGCGGTCAGCGTGGCATCAATTACCTGTGCTTGTTGGTCGGCAGGTGAAATGGTGGCGACATTATCCCCTTCGAGAAAGGTGTACCACCCAAACTGTCCGTGGTTACCCCCGATAATCGATACATAGACGGTTTCTGCCGGCAAATAGGACCTGGTGGCGTCGATCTCGGCAACGGTCGCCATGCCGTCATTCGTCGCGTAGATGGAGTAGACGGTAAGGTCTGTCCGTTCTGCTAGGCTGTCACTGGCGGTCGGGTAGGCGGCCCAGAGGATCAGGGTGTCAACTTGACCGGGATGCGCCGCGACATAGTTGACGGCCATTGCGCCGCCGAGCGAGTGCCCGCCAATCGCCCAATCGGTAATCGCTGGATAGGCGGTCATAACTTCGGTGGCGCGCCCAGGCGCAAGGACCGCTAGGTTGAGGGGCATCGGTGGAATGACCACCAAGTAGCCGGCCGCGGCAATGGCCCGTGCGGCAGGGGCATAGGCGCGGGGATCAACGCGTGCGGCCGGATAGAGGATAAAGCCTACGGTTGGTGTCGGCGCAGTGGGGGTGAAGGTGAGCCAAGGGGTTACCTCAACCACAACCTGGGCATCGGATTGGAGTGCGGCCAATGCCTGGGGCAGCGCCGCCGCGGTCTGGGCCGCCCACCAGACAAAGCCGATCCCGCCGATGAGCAGGCCAAAGAGCATGGTGCTGAGCAGATAGATAATTTTGCCGCGTCGGCTTAATTTGCGAAAGCGCATGGCCGCTCCTTGTGGTGACACAATAACGTAACGTTCATGGTTGCCCAGTTTTGGGCCGTGTACCTAAATCAGCTAAGAGCAACTCTGCCGCCACCTTGCCGGACAAGGTCACCATTGGGACACCGCCGCCAGGATGGGTGGCCCCGCCGGCAAAGTAGAGTCCCCGCACATGGGCGCAGCGATTATGCGGCCGGCGAAAGGCATTGAGCGCCTGGTTGGAGGAGATGCCATAGAGCGCGCCCCGCCAGGCTGCGGTCCGTTCGGCCAGATCAACCGGTGTGCGCACCGTGACGTGGCGGATGCGGTCGCGAATCTCCAGCCCGAAGCCGGCGAGGGTGTCAAAGACATGTTCCCGATAGGCCGCTTCTGCGTTGGCCCAGTCAAAGCCACCGGTTTGTTTGCTGAGGGCCGGCGCGTTGACCAGCACAAACCAATTTTCACAGCCCGGCGGCGCATGGGTCGGGTCGCTTTTGCTAGTGATCGAGACATAGACGGTTGGATCGCGCGGGGGAATCCCGCGGGTAAAGATGTCGGCAAATTCACGCTTATAATTGGGCGCAAAGAAGATGTTGTGATGGGCTAATTGTTTGGATTCACCTTCGATGCCCAGGAGCAGTACATAGCCGGAGCAGGAAGGTTCGATCCGCTGTAAACTGTTTTGGCGCGCCGGTGTGGCAACTGTTGGGGGTAATAACTTCGTGTAGACAGTCGTAACATCCACATTGGCAATCACGGCGCTTGCCACAAGTTGGGTGCCGTCGGTCAAACTGATCCCTGTGACCCGACCCCCTGCTACCTCAATCTGCTTGACTGTACAACCAGTACGCACCTCCACCCCTAATTCAGTGGCGAGCTGTTGGAGTGCCTTGGCAATCGCGTAGATCCCGCCACGGGGATACCAGACCCCGCTGGTTAATTCCACATCCGCAATCACGCCCAAGGTGGCTGGCGCTTGATAGGGGCTAGCCCCCACATAGGTAGCAAAGCGGCCCAAAAGCTGGCGCAGTTGGGGCGTGCGCACATGGCGGCGAATCACCTGATCCAGGGTAAACCAGGGGTCAACTTTGAAGAGTTCCAGCGGTGAGACCGTGCGCAAGGTGCGCCAACTGGGTGGCTGATCATAGACAAAGGTGGGGCCGGTGATGCGGTGTAACCTCGCGGCGTAAGCGAGAAAACTGAGATAGCCCTCCACATCACGCGGTTCGATGGCTGCGATCTGCGCGGCTAATTGGGGCCAATCGCGCGTGACATTGAGCAGCGTGCCATCGGGGTAGAAATAGCGGGTCAACGGATCAACCGGCTCCAGCGTTAGGTAATCTTCCAGCCGCCGCCCGGCTGTCGCAAAAAGGTCGGTGAAGACATGGCGCATGGTAATTACCGACGGCCCCGTATCCCAGCGAAAGCCCGCCGCCGTCACCTCGCCCATCTTGCCGCCAACCGTGGCGTTCTGCTCCAGCACCACCACGCGCTCTCCTGCCCCGGCCAACCGAATCGCCGCGCTCAACCCGCCAATCCCGGCCCCGATGATGATGATAGGTGATGTAGTCATAGTTGATTTAGACACGAGACACGAGATGCGAGACACGAGATGCGAGACACGAGACTGCGCGGGACGGCGCATTAACCATTAACCATTCTCAATTTTCAATTAACCATTATCCTCCCTTTCCACTGGGGCGCGCCGTAATGCCAGTGCCACCAGAGGGAGAGGAGGGCAATGCGGGTCATGAGCAGGACGGAGAGCGGCATCAAAAAGGCATCGCCCAGCCGTTGACCGGTAGCATGGGCGGTGAGCAGGCGCAAAAGCCAGGCCAGTCCGATCAGGCCAAGGGGCCATCGCGGCCAACCGGTGGTTGGTAGCAGCAGACCAAAGAGTAACCAGAGCCACGGCCCGATAAAGACGGTCAGATGAAAAATGGTTGATACGATCAGAAACAAGGGTGAGCCATTGTGGCCAGCCAAAATATTCTTCGCATAGCCATGAAGAGTGCTTTGCCAACTATCATACATGCGACAACGAATTAACCCCGCTCCATCAGCCATGCGCAGGCGACCCCCGGTTGCCTTCACCCGTTGGGCCAGCAACACATCGTCCAGGACCTGGCCGCGTACGGCGGCGTGACCACCACAAGCCTGATAAACAGCGCGCCGAAAGAGCAGGCATTGACCATTCGCTGCCGCCGCGCTGGGAAAGGGGGCGTGATGGGCCAACCAAACGGGCAAATAGGCCCAGATCGCAAAACTCATCAGTGGCACCACCAGCCGTTCGCCCCACGTAATGGTGATTTGGGTTGGCCAGACGGTGAGCAGATCGGCTTTGCGCTGTTGCTGCATGGTGACCAGTGCTTGTAACGCTTGGGGTTGCCATTGGACATCGGCATCGGTAAAGAGTAGCAGATCATATTGCGCCGCACCGGCCAACTGATGACAGGCCCAATTTTTGCCGCCCCAGCCAGCCGGTAAGGTTGTTCCAGCGAGTAGCCGAAAACGCAGATCCCCAGCCGCCGCGGCCTTGGCCAATGTCGCCGTGCCATCTTCGGAATGGTCATCGAGCACGAGTAGTTCAAAGGTTGGGTAGTGCTGTTGCAGCAGCTTGGTGATGGTTGGCCCAATATTTTGGGCTTCGTTGCGCGCCGGGATCAGGATCGAGACGCCCGGTGCTTTGCCGGCATTGCGGGTGGTATAGTCATCCATAAAAGACCTGTCAGGTACGCCAGTCAACGATCGTAGCAAATCGAGCAATTTCGTTGGCGCACCTGACAGGTCTCGCTGGACAAGACTTTTCTGGATAGCTATAGGCGTACACAGGCGGGGGAAGCAACACCAATTGTGTAGCAGGGTAACCAACATCACCAACAAGGCGAAGGTGACGGCCATTGCCAAGGTGACCATCAAGCAGCTGCCTTTCGGCGACCACCGCGCCACCGCGGTGGTTGGCGTAGATCGGCTCGATGTTTCCAGGCCAGCAGCAGCAGATTAAGCAGGCCGACTGCCGCGATCACCCACTGTTCGGGCCGCGCATCGAGCAGATTCCACTCCGGCGGGGTGAGGAGCAGATAAAGCAACATCCCACTGATCGCCATTAAAACGGCCCAACCATTTGCGCCCAGCAGGTAGGTACCCACCGCCAGCAGCAGCGCGCCAATCGTGATCCCTTCCCAGGCGGTCAAACCGCTCCAGATGCCGCCGGTCGTCGCCACGGCTTTGCCACCGCGCCCACCCAGAAAGGGGCTAAAGGCATGGCCCAACACCGGCAGGATCGCGATCACCACCAGCGTCCACCCGTGCCAACCCAGGTAGAGGTGGGCAATCCCGACTGGGAGCATACCCTTGAGAAAGTCAAGCAACAGGGCCACGGCCGCTGCACCTTTGCCGCCGGCGCGTAAAACGTTGGTCGCGCCCGGATTGGCATCACCCACGGTGCGGATATCTTTGCCCAGTGCCAACCGCCCCACCCATAGGGAAAAGGGGAGGGCACCAACCAGAAACGCAATGAGGAAATAGAGAAAAGGTAGTGCTTGCATATGGGCTGTAGTGTAGCAGCTTTTTTGGTAGAGAGAAAGTTGTGACCGCTACACTGCGTACGAACATCGCCGGGTGTATATTTTTTGAATTCCTGCCATCCTTGCTATAATAGACCTTACTGGATCCCCCGGCAACCGTTGTCCCAACCTCAACTTGCCGCCGCGATTTCAGCCGACTCGATGGCATCGCTTTGCTCCTGTGCATCACCTCTCTGATTCCACTGATCGGTCTTTATCAATCACTCTACTGTGTAAACACAACGAAGGGGTGTGCAATGGCGCGTCGCCAGCATTTCTATCTGTTTGGCCTTTTTGTATTTTTTGCCCTTTTCTGCCATGTTTCGGTTGACACCTATGCCCAGGCCACCGGCCAAATTCGCGGCAAGGTGACGGCGGTGGGCGGGCAAGCGCTCGCAGCTATCAATATTACTGTCTACCAGCAAGTGAGCCCCACAGGTTGGAGTGAATTTGCCTTTGTCACAACCAATACCAACGGCAATTATACCGCCGCTGCTTTGCCGGCGGGTATCTATCGGATCTATGCTGCCTCCGCAACGCAAGCTTATTTTCCCGAATATTACGGCACGGCCGGCCAGTCCGGCCAACCGATTAACATCACGGTGGCAGACGGCGCAACGGTAACCGGGATCAATGTGATACTAACGCCGACTGGTACCGTCAAAGGAATTGTGACTGATCGCAACGGCGCGCCACTGGCGAATATCACTGCTGACCTCGTGCGTACAGATGTTGATTTAACTTTAAAGACGGCACAGACCGAAGTGGATGGCTCTTACGAAATCCGCGGTATTTACACCGGTACCTATCATGTTTACTTTTATGACCGGGGCATCGCTTTCTATGCCCCGGAATATTATGACAATGCACAAGAAAAAGAGAATGCCGTGCCGATCAGTGTCACTGCTGGGCAAACCGTGCAAGGGATTAATGCCCAGCTTGATAGTTTGTCCACGGTGACGGGTACGGTGACTGATCTCTCCGGTAATCCCCTCTCCGGTATTATCATCCAAGGCGACAAACAGCGGATTGAACCGGATGGTATCCATTGGGATCGGCGTGTTTCTGTTGGCGTTAGTGAAAATGGTAAATACACTTTTGATAACTTGCCCGAAGGCGTCTATCGCATTCGTTTCTCGGATGCCTCACCGCTCTATCCTTGGACGACAGCCCTCTATGCGACCGAATACTATGGCGATGTCTATGATCCAGCCGCCGCAACCTTGTTAACGATTACCGATAGTTTGCTAATCACCAACATTAATGCACAACTTGCCTTGCGCGGCGCAGTTAGCGGTCGCGTGACCGATCCGCAAGGCCAGGGATTGGCTGGCATCAACATCCGTGCTGCTTATGATAATGAACTTGAACCTGGTCGCGGTTTATGGGTTGATGTCATGCACTCAGCGCGCAGTGACAACGATGGCAACTATACTTTCTGTTGTTTAGATCCCATTCCGCATCGGATCTTTTTTGACCTGCGCGGCTCTTCCGACTACGAATCTGAGTACTATGTCAATGCACATGCTGCCGCCCATGCGACACTTGTCCTCATCAACGCAAATAGTACAACCCCGCAGATTGATGCGCAATTAGAGCGCTTTGGGAGCCTGGGGCGGATTAGAGGCAGTGTCACCGATCAGCAAGGGCACGAATTAGCGGATATTCTCGTGACACTTTACCAGCCTTCTACCGCTAATGTAGATGAATGGTCAATTGCGGATGCAATCACCACCTCGCTGCCGGGCGGTGATTACGACTTTGTTGGCTTAGCACCGGGCGAGTATCGCTTAGGCTTCGCTGATACTACTTCACCACCGCTATATGCTGACCAGTTTTATGCCAATGCCCTCAACCTGGAAACCGCAACTACGATTAGCCTTACCAGCCACACGACGCAGACGATTGATGTGACGCTGGTGCCACTCACCTCCTTTGTCTTCAGCAAGACCGTGAGCATAGAGGGCATCACCCCAACCTGTACGCCGGTTGACGAGATCAAGGTGCCGCTGGCCACGACGATTGTCTACTGTTACACCGTCCGCAACACGGGCCCAATCACCCTGACCACCCATGCGCTGGCGGACAGTCACCTTGGTCAATTGCTTAACAACGTCACTTATCACCTGGCCCCCGGCGCGCAGTACACTACCACCTTTACCCAAACGTTGACGGTCAACACCACCAATGTGGCGACCTGGACCGCGACCACTGCCGCCGGCCAAGCCCGGTTAAGCGTCCCCACGACGACGACGGCGCAAAAGGCTGCCACGGTCATCATCTCTGGTCCCAATGACGATCAAGATGGTGATACCATTCCGGATAACTTGGAGCGCGCCGGGGATCTGGATGATGACAACCTGCCGAACTTCTTGGATACCGATGCCGATGGTGATGGCGTGCCCGATCAGATCGAAGCAGGCGCCGATCCGCGCAATCCAGTCGATCGTGACAATGATGGCATCCCCGACTATCTGGACCAGGCGACGCAGCCTACAACGGTGCATCAGCTCTACTTGCCACTCTTAGCCAACCGCTAATCGGCCTACATTGGTTCAGTGACTTCATTGCCTGCCTACCCATGTAGCCAGTCTTTATCCCAGCCTATGGACGAGGAAAAAGGCTCTTCTCCCTAGGGTTGACAGCCAGGGGATCTGGCAGTATGCTGTAGGCAGGGAATGAATCGACCGGCCGCCGGCGCAACGAACGACACTCACTGTGTCAACGAGCATACCCAGCCAGCGGCCTGTCAGTACACAAAGGAGTACAATATGTATAACACAATTTTAGTCCCGCTCGATGGTTCCAAACGCGCCGAGCGCATCTTCCCCTATGTGGAAGAGCTCGCCCACAAATTTGGCTCCAAGCTGGTCTTTTTACAGGTGATCGAGCCAAGCGTCGTGTTGGCTGGTCCTTATGACATGGGCCACTACTATGATGTGAGCCAGATTGAAGCGCTGACCGAAGAGGCCAAAGCCTATCTGACGGGGCAGCAAGAACGCCTGGCCCAACTGGGCATCAGTGCTGAATTTGTGATCGACAATGGTCCAGTTGTCACCGCCGTGCTTGAAGAAGCGGTCCGCAAAAATGTCGATCTGATTGCAATGGCCAGCCACGGCCGTTCCGGCCTCGCCCGTGCCTTCTACGGCAGCGTCGCCGCCGGCATCCTCCACCAGGCCGACCGTCCCCTCCTTCTGATCCGCGCACAAGACGAGTAGTAGAAGGGATGACAAGATGACCGGATGACAAGATGACAATGGGTCATCTTGTCATCCGGCCATCTTGTCATCTTACATCCCCTTCCCCCCTTCTGTGGTAAAATGCAACCAGTAGAGATTACTGCTTCGCAACACAGAAAGGAAATAGCATGTCCCAGCTTACCACTTCGCCGGCCTGGCAGGCGCTGCAGGCCCATCGTCAGGAGATGGAGGGCGTGACCATGCGCACGCTCTTTCGCCAAGACCCCGAGCGCTTTACGCGCTTTTCGCTCCACCTAGATGACCTCCTCTTTGACTATTCCAAAAACCGGATTACCGATAAGACGATGACGCTGCTCTTGGCGCTGGCGCAGCAGGCCAATCTACCAGGAGCGATTGAGGCCATGTTCAGTGGCCAGAAGATCAACAACACGGAAGATCGCGCCGTGCTGCATATTGCCTTGCGCAACCGCAGCAATCGTCCAATTATGGTGGATGGGGTCGATGTCATGGCCGAAGTCAACCGCGTGCTTGCCAAAATGCGCGACTTTAGTGAACGGGTACGGGGCGGCGTCTGGCGGGGCTATACCGGCAAGCCGATTACCGATATTGTCAACGTTGGCATCGGTGGTTCGGATCTGGGGCCGAAGATGGTGACGCTGGCGCTTAAGCCCTATACGCGCGCCGATCTGCGCAGTCACTTTGTCTCCAATGTCGATGGTACTGATATGGCGGAGACGCTCAAAGGCCTTGATCCCCAGTCTACCCTCTTTCTGATCGCTTCAAAGACCTTTACCACACAGGAGACGATGACCAATGCCCATAGCGCGCGCACTTGGTTTCTCGATCAGGCCCACGATGAAAGTGCCGTGGCCAAACACTTTGTCGCCCTCTCCACCAACGAAAAAGCGGTCACCGCCTTTGGCATCGACCGCGAGAATATGTTTGAATTTTGGGATTGGGTCGGTGGGCGCTATTCGCTCTGGTCGGCGATTGGGCTGTCGATTGTGCTGGCGATTGGGATGGATAATTTTGAAGAACTATTGACCGGCGCCCATCGGGTTGATGAACACTTTCGTACCACCCCCTTCGCGCAAAACATACCGGTGGTGATGGGGCTGCTGGGGATCTGGTATAACAACTTCTGGGAGGCCCAATCCCAGGCGATTCTGCCCTATGATGAATATCTCTCTCGTTTCCCGGCCTACTTTCAACAGGGCGACATGGAGAGTAACGGCAAGTCAGTGACCAAAGCCGGCGCGCAGGTTGACTATACAACTGGACCAATTCTCTGGGGCGAGCCGGGCACAAATGGCCAACATGCCTTCTATCAACTGATTCACCAGGGGACCAAACTGATCCCCTGTGATTTTCTGGCTGCCGCGCAGAGCCACAACCCAGTGGGCAATCATCACCCGATTCTGTTGGCCAACTTCTTTGCCCAGACGGAGGCGCTCATGCAGGGCAAAACTGCTGACGAAGTGCGGGCAGAACTAACAAAGAGCGGTGTGACCGGAGCTGAACTGGAACGCCTGGTCCCCGCTAAAACCTTTGTCGGCAATCGCCCTTCCAACTCTTTCCTCTACCGCCAGTTGACGCCCATGACCCTTGGCTCGCTCATCGCCCTCTACGAGCACAAGATCTTCACCCAAGGGGTGATCTGGCAGATCAACTCGTTTGATCAGATGGGGGTTGAGCTGGGGAAACAGTTGGCCAAGGCAATTGAACCCGAATTAGCCGGTGCGGCGCTGGTCCAAAGCCACGATAGCTCGACCAATGGGTTGATCAACTATTACAAAACGCTGCGTGAAATGTAAAGCGTGAAACGTGAAACGTGATTCGTGCTGCGTAACTTTGTCCTGTGGCAATTACGTTTCACGCATCACGTTTCACGCATCACGCATCACGTTTCACACTTTACTCCTCTTCCTCCAGCAACTGCTCTTCCGGCAGGCTGACCAGCTTTCGCAAAATATCAAAGGGCGTCACAATGCCTTCGACCCCGCCATATTCATCAATGGCAAAGGCCATATGGATCTGGCTGTTGCGAAAGGTTTCGATGACCGCGACTGGGGTTGCCGTCAAGGGCACAAAATGGGGGGGATAGGCCAGTGCTTGGACATCAAGGCTTTCATTTTCGCTGACCATGCCATCTGCCGCCAGCTTGAGTAAGATGTCGCGCGCCCGGACAATCCCGACCACCTGATCCATGCTACCCTGGCAGAGGGGAAACCAGGTATAGGGATGGGTCTTGATCAATTGGTAGATTTCCGCGGTGCTGTCGGTAACATCGATCCACTCTACCTTGGTGCGATGGGTGAGCAGTGGCTGCAACGAGATATCATCCAATTCTAAGGCTTGATGCATCAGATAGCGCTCGGCTGGTTCGAGCACACCGGTGCGTACCCCTTCTGCGGCCAACGCTTTCAACTCTTCTTCCGTGACTGGCGGTTCATTACTCTCCCGCAGGTTGAGCCAATTTAATAGTTGGGCGGTCGATTTGCTTAAAAGGCTGACCAATGGGGATGCTAGGCGGGCCAATTGTTGTAGCGGCAACGCCACACGCGCCGCCGAGCCTTCTGGGTCATTAAGCGCCATTGCTTTGGGCACTAACTCGCCGATCACCAAGGAGAGATAAGTCACCAACAGCACGGCCAAGACAAAGCTAAGCGTTTCGGCATAGGTTGCTGCAAAAGGAAGATAGCTGAGCCAAAACGCAAATTCTTCGGCAAGGGCGGCACCACTTAGCGCACCAGCTAAAATCCCAACTAAAGTAATCCCAATTTGGACGGTGGAGAGAAAATCATTTGGATCATCGGCCAGCTGTAGGGCCGCAGCGGCCCCGCGATTCTGTTGCGCCATCTGGCGTAGACGGACTTTTTTGGCAGAAACGACGGCAATCTCGGCAAAGGCGAAGAGGCCATTAAGCATGACCAGCAAGAGAATGCCACCCAGCTTGAGGATGGTTTGGATGAGTGAACTATCGAATAGGTTGCCGTCCATGCTGCTCTGATTGTAATGTGGGCCACGATTGCGGGGTGGCGCGATTTAATGACTTGAGGATCAAGCATAGCGCGAAACTAGAAAGCCATACTGCAAGACGGCTTCCAAAAAGATCCATCGCCTGCTTCCGAACGTGTCAACCGCCACAAAAGTTGGTACAATAGGCTGGAAAGGCTTGGTTGACTATAAATTGATGGAGATGATTGTGAAACCATTGTTGCAAAGACGTTCTACACGATTGCCCCTGTTGTTGGGCCTGCTTGCCCTCGGCTTGAGTGGCTGTGGCCTGCTTGGAATCGGTTCGTTTGGACCCGAACCGACCGCCGAACCCACCCCGGCTGAGCAGCGGGCCCTTGTGCCTACCTTCACCCCCACCCCGGTTGGGGAGCCGGCTGTCCCCACCGAAGCACCGGTAGCTGCACCAACGAATCCGCCCCCTGCTGCTGTGGTGGAACAGGCTGCGCCGATTTCGGTAACCACGGCGCTGAGCGCGACGGCTGGACTGACGACAACCACCGGTCAAACGAGCGTTGTGGATGCCCCGGTGGCGGCCGCGACGCCCAGCCCGGCGACGGTCGCTAAGTTTACGGTGACCGAAGCCTTGGTCAACGTACGCACGGGACCCGGCACCCAATATGGCTTGGCTGGTTCGGTAGAGGCCAACCAGAGTTTGGATATCAAGGGTAAAAATGCTGCCGGCGATTGGTGGCAAGTTTGTTGTGCCAATGGCCAGACTGTCTGGATCTTTGGCCAACTTGGGCGCGCTGAGGGGGCCGAGAATGTGGCTGTGGCCGCAGATATTCCGACGCCGCCGCCAGTCGCGGTTGCACCAACGCAGGCCCCCGCTGCCGCAGTCCCAACCCAACCGCCCGCCGCGGCCCCGGCGCCGACGGAAGCCCCGCCTGCCGCCCCGCCCCCCCCAGCTGATGCCTGTGCCGGTATCGGTGGCGATGGCTGTAAATTCAAGGTGCGCGAAGGACCCAAGTTCGCCCCTAATGGTGGGAATGAGATTAAGCTGCAACTCTTCTTTATTCACAGTGGTGTTGACGGTGGCCAACCCCAAGGCAGTTACTTTGTGGTGCTGACAAAAGATGGCCAGAAGTTGCCGATCAGTGATGGCGTGCGCAGTCTTGCCAATAGCTCCAACCAAGGCACACTGGGCAAGTACAACTATGAATACAAGATCGGCATCGATCAAATTCCAGGCAACACGGTCGCTGGCAACTATACCATGCATGTCCTTGATGGTAACGGCGAACGCGATAGCCAGGATTTTGGCTTTTCGATCCCCGACGGCCAGGGGGAAGTCTGGCTGACCTGGGATCAGGGGTAGGATGACCGGATGACAAGGTGACCGGATGACAAAATGATACTGTTGCACTAACTTACAACGGGATTCAAATCCCGCCCTGACAGCGAGAAGCCGCCTCAGCGGCTAGAAAAATATTGACCAGCCGCTGAGGCGGCTTCTCAGTGTTATACTCAAATCAGAATGAGACCCCTAGTTTCGGTCAGCGTGCGTCGCACTGACCAAAGAATCTAGCGGACTGGAAACAGTTGGCGGTCAGTGAGACGCACGCGATCCCGTTAGCCAGCAAAACGCCGGTTCTCAACTTGACTTCAGTATAGCAAGGGGTTTTAACCCCATTTCGTAAGTTAGTGCAACAGTATCACAAGATGACCGGATGACAAGGTGAATACGCCTTGGTCATCTTGTCATCCGGTCATCTTGTCACCCTGCTTCGCTAGCGTTGAATTAACGGCAGGTAATTACGCCGCTCGACCTCGCCGGTGAGATTGTTTTCTAGATAGTCAGGCACGCCATTGCCATTGCTATCTCGTGGTTGCTGTGGATTATTCCCTACCTCCACTTGATCGCCAATCCCATCCCCATCCGCATCCCGATCCAAAAAATTGGGTAGCCCATCTTTGTCAATATCGGCTGCTCCCTCAATGATATCTGGAATCGTGTCCTCGTCTTGATCATCTGTCGGGGTAGATAACGCCAACGCAAGCTGATCACGCCGAATGATCTCAAGCTCGCCTGGCGCGCCACCCGGCGGCGTATAGACGAGCACTGCGCGCCAGGTCAGGTAATGCGTTGCACTGAGCGTGGCGGTTGCCGTGGCTGTCACTAATTTGCGGTCGCCAGGGGCCAGGGGTTGGGCAAGCCGGGTAAAGAGTGCGCCTTGTACACTATCGACCAACGTATGGGGTGTTAACGTAATCGTACCCGTATTCTCAACCAGATAACAGAAGATTAGGGGTGTCGCACTGGGCACACGTAGCCTTTTGGCGACACAACCATCATTCATCCCAACGATGCCCAGGGTTGGTGTAAAGTGCAAACCGACATCCAATAACCGAACTGTGTAGGGCAACTGGCTGGTTACGCCATTGCCCCCCGCGGAAAGCCCATCGACCAGGAAGTGCCAGGGCTCATTCCCCACCAGATCGCTGATCGTGGCTGTACGTGTGAGTGTAGTCATCAGGCCCGCACCAGGGGGTAAACTACGCTGCGGCAAAACAATGGGGCCAAGGTCCTCATCGGTGGCGTTGAGCTGACTGATCGTCACATTGCCACTATTGGTGATACGATAACTTTGGGTGATGAGACTCCCTACGGCCACCCCTGTACTCACATAATCGACGCGCAAGGTGATCTCAGCCAGATCATTATCCTGGTTGACGAATGCCACCCCCGGTATTGCCAATCCGGCGTAGGTGGGATCCGCGCTGGTCGTTGTGATCTGCACACTGTAAGCAATCGCTCCATCATCGATTGGATCATCGACGCCACTGACCGTTGCGATCTGTGTAATATTCCAGCTTTCCGGCGCAAAGGTAAGGGCCGGGGTCACCATCCCTTCACTGCTATCACTGCTGGCCAGGTGGACAGTCACCGCGGCCGCAGGCTGACTGGTTAAGACGAGCTGTAATGAGGTGGTTGCCCCGTTTTCAGCGGTGGTGCCGATCAAGGGGCTGACCCGTACGCCAGGGTGGTCATCATCTTTGATGGTGACCTGCGCGTTTTGCTGGCCTACGCGCGCCCCGGCAGCGCTGCTGAGCGTCACCGCAAAGGTCTCATCCCCTTCAATCAGACCATCATCGATCAGGTTAATGGTGAGCACACCTTGCTTTGCCCCGCGGCTAATCGTTGCCGCGCCACCGGATTCGCGATAGTCACTCTCCGGTGTGGCACTTTGGGCGATGACCGTATAGTTAACGATTGTATCGGCATATGGGTTGACGCGGTCCAACTGCAGGGTCAGTGTGGCCTGCCCTGTGGCTTCATCGGCCTGGTAGGCTGTCGCTGCCAGTTCAACGAGCGGGGGGGTCACCGCTAGCGCGGCTGTCCCCTGATTATTGCTGGGGGTGGCATCGGTTGCATTGGCAACTGTGGCGCTGTTTTGGAGCGTGACATTCGCCGCCAGGGTTGGATCAACTTGGGTGCGCAGCATCAGGGTTGCCCCGGTGGCCCCATTGTAACCTTGCAACTGCCAGGCCGGCATGGTACTGTTGGCAATCGGCTGCAATGTCACACCGTTGGCGGTGACACCAAGTAAAGTCAGGCCATTCGGCAACTGATCGGCTACGGTAATCTCCCCGGTCGGGGTGACCCCTTGGCTGGCAATCGTCAGGGTATAGGTAACTGGTTGCCCCGGCAAAGCCGTGGTCGGATTGACCCGTTTGGTCAAACTGAGATCCGGCGGGGCCGTACAGGCATAGAATTGTAGGTCATCGATATACCAGCCAACCAAGCCGTTACAGCCATCGTAGCCCAACTCAAGCCGCAGCTCGATTACATCGCCTGCGTCGGCAAAGCTACTCAAGTTAAGCTGCGATTGGCCCCAACTGCCATCCAGACTGCCGGCATCGGCCCCGCTGAACGCAGGTTGGCTGCTAAGCGGATTTGTATTCCCCTGCGTGGCTGGTTTTAGCGTCTGATTGTAGGGATTAAAGAGAAAGGCGCTGGCTGGAATCAACTGCCAACTACCGCCATTGACCCGCAATTTAAGATTGCCCCCATCCCAATCGCTCTCGGTTGCGACCCAATGGTCAAAGGCCAGCCGCCACTCTGTAGTCTGGGCCGGCAAGGTAAAGGGTGGACTTTGAAGGTAATTCACTCCGGAAGTGTCGATAAACTGGCATTGGTCACCATTCAACAGCGGGTCATCCCCAAACGCCGCACTGCCACTCCGCCCATCGGGCAGGCTGTTGACCACAGACCAATTGGGAATGTCAAATTGGGTTGGGCTGGCAACGGCGCGGCGCCCTACCTGCCAACTGCCCAAACCACTCTCCCAATTCTGTTGTAATAACGCAGTGGCTACACTGGGGCTGCTACAGAGCGCTGGTGGATTCTTTTGTAATAAAGTCGTGAAATTACACTGGCTGGGGGTGGCGCGCAACTCAACCGCGCTGATTGCGTTTGCCAATTGCGTACAATGGGCAGCGCTGATCGTCTCGCCTGCAATGCCCCCCCAGGTTGCAGTGCCGGCGGTGGAGAGCGCATAGAGCGGCTGGCCCACGAGATCAGTACAGGCAGCGCTTAACCCGTCGGCCAGGGCAAAAAAGTCGCTGGTTGGGGTCAGGTAATGTTGTTGGGTGTGCCAGTAGAGATGGGCGGCGCGGGTTAAGCCGATGCCACTTATCGTCTTGCCATTATAGACGCCGCCGTCGACCAGTAATGCAAAGAGATGGTTAGGGACGCCGGAATTGCGATGGACGCCGCCATTGTCCTCCTCGGCACAAAAATATTGACTATCCGATACTTTTCCCGGATCTCCATAACAAGTCGGCTGCCACATATCACGAATCGCGCCCCCAAAGGCGCTATCATCTTCGCCGGAGAGCCAACGGTAGGAGGTATCATTTTTGGGTGAGCCAATGCCAAAGGTTGAACAGCTCCCCGCGGTGCGGTTACTGTTGGGGTTGTCCAGCCCGCGCCCGTTCAGCAGATCGACCACTTCGCCCCAGACATCAGAAAAGGATTCATTCAGCGCACCGGGTTGCCAGGCATAGATCAGATTGCTCGTGTACTCGGTATAGGCATGGGCCCACTCGTGCGCGACGGTATCATCGCCGGTCACGCCATTACAATAGTTGGTGGAGATGCCATTCCAGTTGGCATTGGGGCAGGAGATGCGCGGGTCATTGTTAACGGTGCGCATCACGGCGTCTTCTTTGTTATAGGAAAGCCAACTGCCATTACTCAGGCTACCAAAGAGATTATAGGTCTCTTCCGCGCCTTTAATTTCATCATTCCAGGCCTCCACCTGGGTGGGCGTGCCACCGGCCCACCCGGCTGGAATTGGTGCTGGATGATTTTTGCCTTCGTCCCAGACCACATTATTTAGACTGCCTTCCGAGATCTCACGTTCCAATTCATGGATGCCACTGTAGGCTTCGATCACCTTGCCGGTCTGCGCATGAATAAAGAGAAAGCGGCGCAGCGTTCGTGCTTCGTTCACCACTTCCACTTGATAGGCCAATTGAATTTCGCCGGCAAGGCCTTTGATCAGACCGGCCTGAAAGATCACTAGTTGGGGGTCCCCGACGCTGTTCAAAGGTCCACCGGCGTTGGTGCCTTCCGCCTGAATGGTTGCAATCGCAAGCCGCTGCGCCTCTGCCGGTTGCAACCGGGGTGTCGTCGTCAGCGGGGTCATCAACGGCGTAATGGGCACCGCCAGACCGTTAACTGCTGTGAGTTGCCCGGCCTGATCAAAGTGCGTCCGGAGGAGTGCTCCGAAGACCGCAACACCCTGGTATTGTTGTTGATAGGTAAAATGGGTCCGGCCCTGTTCATCCCCTCGCTCGGTCGTCAAGTGCAGTTCAGTCGCAGGGTCAGTCAGGCCAAAGAGGGCACCATACTGATTAAAAAATGCGATACCCTTGCTGTGCAGTTGCGCGCTGTTTGCTTGGGTTTGGGCTGTGGCGATGGTTGGTAAAAGGTCCCCCCCTGGTGCAACCTGTACAAAGGTGATTGTGCCCAGTGTCGGATGGGTGCTGATCGTAACCTTGCCGGCGGCCGCGCCCGTAAGCTGCTCGGCGGCGGCGGTTGGTGCCGGTGGTGCAGCAATGAGCGGCTTTGTCACCGTCGCAGACAGCAGTGTTGAGAGCAGCAGTAACAAGGTGCAAAGCAAGGCACTACGCCATCGGCGCTCATACCATCCCGCTGTCGCCTCGAGTCCGGGACCTAATAGTTTCATGGATGCGTTCCTTTATCATTGAATTGGCCGTTGCGCATGATTGCTTTACAAACCATGCCGCTTACCATACTTTATAAATCAATTTACGCGATTCCTGGCTTACCCTTACTTTACAATAATCTTGTCTGTCAAATAATTTCAAAAAGCTGACGAAAACGGTAAAATTGGTGGGTAGGTTGATCAGTAGATCAGTAGATCAGTAGATCAGTAAATCGGTAAATCAGTAGACAAGTATACAGGTTTGCCTCTACCGATATACCGATATACCGATATACCGATATACCGATATACCGATATACCAATCTACCTGTTCACCCATCCACCTCCCAACGGGCCAACCATGACGCAACCTACACTCTACGCACTCTTAGTCGGTATCAATCGGTATGCCAGCCCACAAGTTCCCGATTTGGGCGGCAGTGTTAATGATGTTACTGCAATGGCTCAGCTACTGACCGCGCGTTTTGCGGTTCCGCCTGCGCAAATTCAGATCCTTACCGATACAGACGCGACCACGAGTGCGGTGCGCGCGGCTTTTCAGGCGCACCTGATTGCGTCGGCGCGTGCCTGGGCCGCGGCCGACCGCCAGGGGGAGCCGCCGGCCCTGCTGTTTCACTTTAGTGGCCACGGCAGTCAAGCCCCTGATCCCACCGGCACGGAAGCGGATGGGCTGGATGAGACGCTCGTCTGCCATGATAGCCGACTGCCGGATCACTATGATCTGAAAGATTGGGAATTGGGTTTGCTGCTGGATGAGGCGGCGCGCTATACCCATAACATTACGGTGATCCTGGACTGCTGCCATTCCGGTGGTGGGACACGGACCGGCACAACGACCAAAACAATTGCCCAAACGCGCGGCTGCGCCATTGATCGGCGGCCCCAGCCAGCCCGGCCGGACGCGATGCGACCAGACGCGTCTGCGACCCGTAGCATGGTTGTGCCTGCACGCAGCCATTGGGCACGGGGCGGTGCCCATCATGTATTGCTGGCTGCCTGCCGCGACAAAGAGCTTGCACACGAACATCGCTTTGACACGCCGGCAGGGCACTTGCCGCATGGGGTATTAACCCATACCTTGGTGCAATTGTTGCTGGGCATGGATGATAACCACCCCTTGACCTATTATGAACTACATGAGCAACTGACTGCTGGGGTGCGTGCACTCTATCAGGCACAGAACCCCCAATGTGAAGGCGATTGGGGCCGCCAGATCTTTGGCGGGCTGCGCCCCACGCGTGATCTTTGGCTGCGGGTGGTTGAAATTGAGGGTGAAGCGCTTTGGATCGATGGTGGCATGGTGCAACGCCTGGCGCAAGGGGATCAGCTATGGGTCTATCCCCCGACTGCGCGCACGGTGGCGGAGGCCGGCGCACCACTGGCGACCCTGGAAGTTGTGCGTAGTGAAGCGACGCGTAGCCTGTGCCGGGTGCTTGCCGGTGACGTTGCCATTCCCTTGGCGGCACGGGTTGTCATTGCTGCGCCGGCCCTGGGTGAAAGCCGCCGCACGGTCGCCTTGATTATGGCCAGTGGGATGAATAGCGATGCCATCCGTGCCCGGCTGGCCCAAAACGATCTGGTGGGGCTGCTTGAGTTGCGCCCCGCCACCGCCAGCGCTGATCTACGCTTGCTGCTGGATGGGGATCGGCTGGAGTTGCAGGATGGGGCGGGGCAGCGGCTCTTCCGCCATTATAGCCTGCGCGACCTAAACCGGGCCCGCCGACCACTACGCGCGGCTGATCTTAACCGCGTGGCGGCTGATCTGCAACTGATTGTTCAAGCGCAACTGCTGGCTACACTGCAAAACCCCCATTCCACGTTGGCCGGGGTCATTGCCCTTGGCCTAAAGCAATTAATATTGGATGCCACGACGGGGGAAGCGCGCTCCGCTGAACTCGCTACTTCTCCTGCTGGGACCTTTACGTTGCCAACAGGCACCCCTTTTGTGGTTGAGATTACAAACGCCGGTCGTCAACCACTCTACCTTGGCTTGCTTGCCTGTTGGCCAAATGGCACGGTCGAACAGCTTTACCCGCAAGTCGCCGGGGCCAAGGAAGCCCTCGCGGTCAACCACACAATCAACATCGGCCTGCGTACGGAGCCGCACTGGCAATTGCGCCTCGACCTGCCACCAGGGATTGATCAGGAAGAGATCACGCTAAAACTGATCGCCACCCACCAGCCTACCGGCTTCGACGCGCTCTTGCAGGCTGCCGACGAGGCCCCGGTCGCTGAGCAGCCTTCTACTTATACCGATCCACGCCAGCGCACACGAAAATTTATTCTCAAGACGACGCAGATCCCCCCTGCCGACTGGACTACCGCTCAGCTTAAAGTGCGTCTGGTCCGTGCTGCGGCGCAGCAGCAAGTCTCAGTATGAAATTGGGACCAGTGTAGTGCGCATCCCCCGCAAGGCCACGGGAGTACCCGACGCGTGTACTCGCCGCGGTCCCCAGCTGCGAACGGATAGATTAAGCTGGGCTGCGCATCTGGGGATGCGCACTACACGTTCCTACATTGAGAGTTGCTGGCCGCACCGTCGAGACACTCTTCCCACCGCTGATTATTGTGCCACCAACTCGTCGCGAAATTGAGTCTCATAGAGATGGGCATAGAGGCCGCCCTGTGCTAATAGCTCACTATGTTTGCCCTGCTCGACAATCTGCCCATGGTTGAGCACGAGAATCTTATCGGCGGCGAGAATCGTCGAGAGCCGGTGCGCGATGACCAGACTGGTGCGCCCCTTGAAAAGTGGTTCCAGCGCGGCCTGGATCAACGCCTCGCTCTGTGAATCGAGATGTGAGGTCGCTTCATCCAGAATGAGGATACGCGGATCTTTGAGAATGACACGAGCAATGGCAATCCGTTGCTTCTCACCGCCGCTGAGCCGGTAACCACGCTCGCCCACCAGCGTATCGTACCCTTCCGGCAAGCTCATAATAAAGTCATGGATGTGGGCGGCACGAGAGGCCGCTTCCATCTCGGCATCGGTCGCGCCGGCGCGCGCATAGACCAAATTGGCCCGAATCGTGTCGTGGAACAGATAGCTCTCCTGCGTTACCATGCCCATCTGCGCGGCTAATGATTCTTGCGAGACCTCACGCAGATCATGTCCATCCAAGGTGATCCGCCCACTGGTTGGATCGTAGAGCCGGGGCAGCAGATAGGTGATCGTCGTCTTGCCGGCCCCGCTTGGCCCCACCAATGCCACCAACTGACCGGGCTCCATCTCGAAGGAGACCTGTTGCAACGCGTAGGGGCGTTGGACAAAGGTTGTTTGCTCTTCTTCAATGTCTACTGCGCCTGTGCCATTGTGACCAGGACCAGTGGATTGATTACCATTCTGCTGGGCGGGCTGCCCTGCTATATTGGGGAGCGGCAACGGCTGTAGGGCGTCCGTCCCATCCCCTCGCTCTGGGCTATAGCTGAAGGAGACATTTTCAAAGCGTACATGGCCGGCCACCTGCGTTAACGTAATCGCATCGGCGCGGTCGGTAATCTCCTGGCCTTTGTCCAGATACTCAAAGACCCGCTCAAAGCTGACCATTGAGGTAGCAAACTCCACTTGCACATTGGCGAGGGAAGAGATTGGCCCATAGAGGCGGGCCAGATAGGCGACAAAGGCCACAATCGTGCCTGTACTAATCGCGCCGCTGAGCACCAAATGGCCGCCAACCCAGTAGATCAACGCCGCGCCGAGCGTGCCGGCAATACTCATCCCCATAAAGAATAGTTGGCCGACCTGGGCACGGCGGATGCCAATGTCGCGGACCGCGGCATTGGAACGGCGGAAGCGCCCCAACTCGCGTCCCTGCCGCCCAAAGGTCTTGACCAGCAGTGCGCCGTTGATCGTTAGCGTCTCGCTGATAATATTGCTCATTTCGGCATTGTGATCAGCCGCTTCGCGCCGAATCGAGCGCAAGGAAAGGGCCACCCGTCGTGCCGGTAGCAGAAAGAGCGGGAGGACCACCAAGGCCAATGCCGCCAATCGCCACTCGATCGAGATCATGACGATCAGCGTTGAAACTAGCGTTACGGTATTGGTGACAATGCTGGGAATGGTGCCGGTAATCGCATTTTGTGCGCCCACCACATCGTTGTTAAAGCGCGACATGATCTCGCCGGCCTTGGTGTGGGTGAAGAAGCGCAAAGCCATCCCTTGGAGGTGATCATACATCTGGCCGCGCAGGTCATAGATGATCCCTTCACCGGCACGCGAGCTGAAAAAGCGCTGTACCACATTGATCACACCGCTGAGAATGGGGATGCCCAACATCCCAAGGGCCAACCAGTTGAGGCGGCTGTAATTGCGGTTGGGCAAGACATTATCGATCAAGTCGCGATAGAGCAGCGGCGGGATCAATTCTAAGAGGGAAATGGCAACAATGGTCACCAGGACGACTGCAACTGAAAAAAGGTGAGGCTTCGCATAGGCAAAGACGCGTCGCAAGAGTTGACGACTCAGCTGCGGCTTGCCCTTCGACGGATCGTATGCGATATAGCTCCACCAACCGTGACCATGCATAGGCTCTTTTGCTCCTTGGCTTTGTGGATAGGTAGACAGGTAGACAGGTAGACAGGTAAATCGGTAAACTGGTAAATCGGTAAACTGGATCTAAGGCTGGGGTAATTTTACCACAGAACAGGATGACCGTACCCGCCAAAAAGGTTAGGGGCACGCTGTCCTTTTGTGCAGGGCGCACTGATGTACTATTCAATAAAAATAGTAAGGCTCTTCATGGATTTCAAGGATCTGAAGATGCGCAGCCCACCTCGTATGCGTCCGTTCGCATCGGGGACGCTCACTACACCTTTCCAGATGGGAATTGCTGCTGATGGATAAAACCGGATTGACAATCAGCCCAATCTTCGTTACAGTAGACCCAAACCATCTGCCCCCAATAAACCGATTTACCGATTTACCGATTTACCGATTTACCGATTTACCGATTTACCGATTTACCGATTTACCGATTTACCGATTTACCGATTTACCGATTTACCAGTTTACCTATCTACCAATACGGAACCGCTCATGTCACAACCATCCTTCCCGCTTCGCAATGAACTCACCATTTGTTTTGCCCATGTTGCCTATCAGATGGAACCGTGTTTCGCTGAGCGTGCCACGGGCATTGCCCATTTTCAAGTTTGGACGCCGGCTGACCTGGTCGCGCGGTTGCCGGAAGCAGAGGTCTTGGTCATCTCTGGCTTCTGGCGTAATGAATTGTTGGATCATGCCCCCAAGCTACGTTTTATTCAGGCGATTGGGGCCGGTGTTGACCAATTTGACCAACCGGCCTTGCGCACACGAGGGATTCGTCTGGCCAGCGCACGTGGAGTCAACAAAAACGCGGTCAGCGAACATACCCTGGCCATGATCCTGGCCTTTGCCCGCCACATCCACACCGGGCGCGACAACCAACACCAACGCCACTGGCGCGGGATGCTCTCTGATCTGACCGTGCGTGAGGATGAGCTGGGCGGCAAGACGCTGCTGATCGTCGGCATGGGTGATATCGGTTCACGGGTTGCCAAACTGGCCAAAGCCTTTGACATGCATGTCATCGCGATCAAGCGCGATCCAACGACGGCGCATGGTCCCGCCGATGAAATCCACACGCCGGATCAATTATTACCCCTGCTGAGCCGGGCCGATTATGTTGTGCTCAACTGCCCGTTGACGCCGGCCACCACCGGGCTGATCGATGCCGCTGCACTAGCGGCGATGAAGCCGTCCGCCTACCTGATCAATATGGCGCGTGGCCGCGTCGTCGATGAACCAGCGCTGATAACTGCTCTCCAAAATGGGCAGCTGGCTGGGGCTGGTCTTGATACTACTTATGATGAGCCACTTGCGCCTGATTCACCACTGTGGGGCATGGAAAATGTGATCATCACCCCGCATACTGCCGGCGAGACGCGGCGCTATGAAGCCAATGTGATTGACATTCTACTGGAGAATTTGGCGCGACTCTGGCGCGGCGAAAGCACACTTTATAATCAGATTGTATAGCCTCACCCCATAAATCTAATTGACACTTGCTGCTTGCTGCTACAGCAAGTGTCAATTAGAACTTGATGCCAGTGTACTCAGCATCCCTAGATGCTGAGCCCGTCTGGTTCCACGACCGTTCGCATCAGGGGATGCGCACTACACGTCCCCAAATTGACAATTGCTGCTTTCCACTATCAGGCACTTGGCAAGAATGGAACTTCACGGTAAACTACATATAGCTTGATTTAGCCTGGATCGTACCCACCGTGTTTCCAACACGAACAATCACAACAATTATCGAATCGCGCAATTGAAATAGTTTGAAATATGAAGAGGGGATGGGATGATGAGATCAATTCGTAAGCATCTCTCACTGTGGCTCACCGCAGTGTTAGTCGTTATGCTCGTGCTGGCCGGCTGTGCACCACGGTCGGGCGCTGGCGAGGGCAGCGCCAGTGAAGAAGAGTTCTATGTCGATTTGCCTGCAATCCTTGTCCAATATGACGACAGCGGGGAAGCCTCACTGCTTGGCACGCCGGTTTCACAGTTCCAGGCCGCCTTGGGTGTTGATCTTTCGGCCCTTTCCCTGGGGGAAGAGACGCTCCAAAAGATGGCTGATGCCAATGTTGAGAGCATTCAGATCAACAACACCCCGAATGTGCTGCGCATTCACATGAATGGCAACCCGCTGCCTGCGATCATCTGGGATGAAGCGGCGATGACTGCCTTGGCTGATACCCTTGCTTCCATGGGGACGGATGCGGGGCCATTGGCGACACTGGCACCGCTCCTGCCCAACTTGGGGCTTGGTCTCGCTTTGCAAATGCCCGCCGGGGTCGGCCAACCTTTGCAGACCAATGGCACCGCCTTGGCCAGCGCTGACGCCCTTGCGCTCTTTGAAGCGGCCAAAGCCGCCAACAGCTCGATTGCCCTCACCCTCGATTACGGCGCTGATGGTACCCCAGAGATCGGCGGCATCAACCCCTTCATGCTCAACATGATCGGCATCCAACCGGCCGCCCTTGCCTTGCCGGCTGAACAGCTAGAAAGCATCGCCAGCCAAGGGATTGAGAGCTTGAGCATTAAGACCGTTCAGGGTGGCTTGTTGATTGCCATCAACGGCAATACCTTGCCCTTCCTGCAGTGGTCCAGCGGCGATGAGATCACCAATATGCTCAGCCTGGCTGGCGCCTTTGCCGGTCCTGAACTGGCTGCCACACTCGGTCAATTACAACTGATCTTCAACTTCCCCGGTTTGAGCGCGACGGTAACCTTCCCGCAAAGTTAAGTAGACACGAGATAGGGAGATACGAGACACGAGACTCTCGTGTCTCGTGTCTCCCCCTACCGCTCCTCTGGCACCAAAGCTTGTAACAACTCCGCGTTCCACTGCCCTGCAACCCGGTCGTAAACCCCAAAGCCGGAGCCAAATTCCCAGTAGGCCCAACTAAAGCCCCGTTCCTCGGCAGCGCGTGCCATAAAGGTCGTCCAGCGTGCGCGTGAGGCCAGGTCGGCTTTGCTGTAAGCGCCAAATTCACCCATAAAAAGTGGGCGGTTGTGCTTTTCACCCCAAGCCGCCGCCTTGTCGAGGAGCGCCATCAATTGGCGCTGGTCGCGTTCCGTCCCTTCCCAGGTGGTGCCCAACCAGGCCTCCGTCCCCTGCACCCACTCGGCCCCCTGATGGGTAAAGTGGAAAGGCTCGTAGCAGTGAAAAGTGACAATCAGTTGGTCATCGTCGGGCAACTCCAGGTTGGCGAGATCGTTGAGATTGTTCCAACCCGTTGGGCCGACCACCAGGATACGCACCGGATTGGTGGCACGAATGGTGGTAATCGCCTCGGCTAACAGATCGTTCCAGCGGTAGGCCAGCAGGTTTGTATTCGGCTCATTGAGCAACTCAAAGAGCACCTCGGCCGGTTGATCCTGATAATGCGCGGCTAACTGTTGCCAGATGCCAATCAACCGCGCCCCATGCCCATCCGGCTCCTGCATGATCTCCTCGTAGTGGTGGACATTGATGATCACATGCAAGTCGTTAGCCAATGCCTGCTCGATCGCCCAATCGACCCGTGCCAGAAATGCGGGTTCAATCGTGTAGGGCGCATCGGTAGCCGCATGGGCGCTCCACCGGATCGGAATGCGTACACTGTTAAAGCCGGCCTCGGCAATCAGGCGAAAATAGCTTTCGTCAAGCGTCATGCCCCATTCGCCTTCGTAGTTGGCCTCCAGCGCGTTGCCCAGGTTGACTCCGCGCCCCAACGCCTGATTGACGGCAAAGGGGTCAAGCGTCCTGACTGCAGGCGTAGGGTTGGTGGCCTGTACAGGCGCGGCCGCATCTGTGCAACCGATAACCAACCAACTCAAGGTGAAAAATAAAAGCAGGCGTGTAAGCGCAGAAACGTAAGAGCGTTTGAACATATCGATTTCCTTTATAGGCTAAAATCTTGCATAGATAGCCTAATTATAATATATACTGGAGCCTGGTGAACTTTCTATAAGCTGTGAAACCAATACCCAATCACCCAATCACCAGTTGCTAAAGGAAATCTTATGTCCACGCTCCGCATCAACCTCTGGTCTGGCCCGCGCAATGTCTCAACCGCACTCATGTATTCCTTTGCCCAACGCCATGACACCACGGTTGTCGATGAACCCCTCTATGGTCATTATCTGCGCGTCGCCGACGCCATCCACCCGGGGATGGACGAGGTAATGGCGGCGATGGATTGTGATGGTGAGCGAGTGGCGCGTGAGTTGATCCTTGGCCCTTGTGCAACCCCTCTCCTCTTTCTCAAACAGATGGCCCATCATCTCGTTGAACTGGATCGGGCTTTCCTGGCTCAAACGGTCAACGTCCTCCTGATCCGCGATCCGGTACAGATGTTGCCTTCCCTGGCGCACAATCTGCCACACCCCAATCTGCGCGACACCGGCCTCGCCATCCAAAGCGAACTTTATAGACAACTGCTCAATTTAGGCCAGCAACCACCAATCCTTGATTCGAAAGAACTTCTGAAGAATCCGGCTGTCGTCCTTGGTCAACTCTGCCACCAGCTTGGGATCAGCTTTGACGACCACATGTTACACTGGCCGTCCGGCGCCCGTCCCGAAGATGGGATCTGGGCCAAATATTGGTATAGCAGCGTCCACGCCTCGCGTGGCTTTGAACCCTACCGCGCCAAACAAGAACCCTTCCCTCCCCGCCTACTCCCCCTCCTCGCCGAATGCCGACCACACTATGCATTCCTCACCGCGCACGCGATCAAAGCTGAATAGGGATGAGACAAGGAGAGACGAGACAAGGAGACACGAGACAAGGAGACACGAGACAAGGAGACACGAGATTTGTACACCTGAGGTGAAAAATTAGACTCTCGTATCTCGCGGGTGCCCTCTGGGCGCGTATCTCGTATCTCCTTGTCTTCTATCCGCCCCGAAACTTGCCTGCTGGGTCAATCTCTGTTATACTTAGCCTTCGTTTGGAGAGGTCGCATAGTGGCCTAGTGCGCGGGCCTGGAAAGCTCGTAACCTGCAAGGGTTCGAGGGTTCAAATCCCTCCCTCTCCGCCACGAACTTGCATGTTACGTTTTACTAATTTGGTAGTTCGATTCGTGTACTTACATCGCTTCGTCAGGCGCTGGGTCCTGTGCGGCAGAACACTGTGAACCCCGCCAGGGCCGGAAGGCAGCAACGGTAAGCAGAACGTTCTGGGTGACACGGGGAAGCCTGGTGTTCTGGCGAGGCGATGTAAGTACACGAATTTTTTTGTGTCTGGGGGAGAGGTAGAATAGTAGATAGGTACATTAGTAAATCGGTAAGAATCATTCTTATGTACCGATGTACCGATGTACCGATGTACCGATGTACCGATGTACCGATGTACTGTCCAAAGGAGCCATTGTCCCTGTGAAGATCTATTTAGTCCGTCACGCTACCCCCGACTGGAGCCGTACGGATATTCGTTATGATGTGCCACCCGGCCCGCCGTTGACCCCACATGGTGAGGCGGAGGCGAGCAAACTTGGTGAATTCTTGTGTGATGCTGGGGTCAAAAAGATCTATGCCAGCCCCTTGGAACGGACCCAACGCACGGCACAACTGGCCGCCGCAAAGATTGGCCTGGACGTTGTCACTGAAACGTTGATCGCCGAGTGGCGGCATGGCGAAAATGAGACCGATGTCTCCAGCCGTTTTAGTGGCTTCTGGGAACGCGTCTGCGCCGAAAGTGAGCGCAATGGCCCGGTCGCCCTGGTCACCCACGGTGGCCCGATCAAGGTGATGTTGCTCAACCTCGGTCTGCCGCGTGCCACGGTTGACGAGTACTGTCGCAAATTTGACCGGGGCAATCCAGTGCCACCGGCAGGGGTTTGGTTGGCTGCCAACAGCAGCCTCGAAGCCCCGTGGCATCTGGAATTGATCTTTACGCCGACCCATGGTCTGCTGCGTCCCGCCGTTGCCCCGGCTGCGCATGGGGTGCAAGCCGTGCAGGCAGAAACGATTTATGTCTAAGTCGTTTCGCGAAAGAACCACCTTGTGAATTGCATTACACAGGTAGATTGGCTACGGCCGGTCTACCTGTTTTTGTATCTAGCCGGCGTTCCATGGGGACGGCCGCGTTTAGGTGCAATCTAAGGTCAACTGTCCCGATGGGACAAAGAAGGGAGCTGCCATGTCTACAAATTTTTTTGCCAAGCTAGAAGCCGCGGTCGACCGTAACCAGAGTCTGCTCTGTATCGGGTTGGACCCGACCCCCGCACAGTTACCGGCCAAACATCAAACCGCTGCTGGTGACCCCATCGCCGGCGTCCTCGCCTGGAACCAGGCCGTGATCGAAGCAACTGCCGATCTGGTCTGTGCCTACAAACCCAACATCGCCTTCTATGAAGCGTTGGGCGCGCCGGGCATGGAACTGCTGCACCAGACCCTGGCGCTGATCCCCAGGGAGATCCCGATTATCCTCGATGCCAAACGCGGCGATATCGGCAGCACCGCCACCGCCTATGCCCAAGCTTGCTTCGAACAGTTGGGGGTCGATGCCGTAACGCTCAGCCCCTACCTGGGGCGCGACAGCATCGATCCCTTTGCTGCCTATGCGGACAAGGGGCTTTTCGTCCTCTGTCACACCTCCAACCCCAGCGCCGGCGATTTTCAGGATCTGGAGATCACCGACTGGCGCACCCTGGATCGCGAACCAAACCGCACTCTTTACGAACGCGTTGCCCAGACTGCGGCAACTTGGTCACCCAATGTGGCCTTTGTGGTTGGTGCCACCTATCCCGAACAGATGGCAGATGTCCGTCGTGTTGTCCCCGACCGCTGGATCCTGGTCCCCGGCATCGGTGCCCAAGGGGGCGATCTGCCGGGCATCATGGCGACCGGCCTGCGCGCCGACGGCAAGGGGCTGATCATCAGTGCCAGCCGCGGCATTTGTCTGGCGGATGATTATCGGGGGGCGGCCTTGGCATTGCGCGAGCAGATTAACCAGCAGCGTGAAGTTGTCGGTAGTCGGCGCTCTTTGGCTTCGACAAGCTCAGCCGCCGACCGTCTTGCTGTGGATGTACCAGCAAGCGAAGAGCGCCAAACGATGGCACAGTTTGTCGAGGCGGTGGGGGAAGATCTGAGTTCGCTGATTGTAGGGTTGGCTGACCTGGGCGCGGTGAAATTTGGTAACTTTACCCTGGCCAGTGGGATCCAGTCGCCGATCTATATTGACCTGCGCCTGCTGGTCAGCGAACCGCTGTTGCTGGCACAGGCCGCGGCCTTCTATGCCCGCATCCTCCTCGATCTGCCTTGTGATCGCATTGCCGGTGTCCCCTACGCCGCCCTGCCGATTGGTACCGCCGTTGCGATGGCGTCTGATATCCCCATGATCTACCCGCGCAAAGAGGCCAAAGCCCACGGCCTGGGCAAAGACATCGAAGGGCTCTGGCAGCCTGGCGAGCGCGTGGTGATCATTGAAGATCTGATTACCAAAGCCGGCAGCATCCTCAGCAGCGTCGAACGCTTCCGTGCGGTCGGCCTCGTGGTCGAGCATGCCATCGTCCTCATTGACCGCGAACAGGGCGGCAAAGCCAACCTCGCCGCCGCCGGCATCACCGGTCACAGTGTGTTGACGATTACCGAAGTGATGGATGTGCTGGTTGACGCGGGCCGGCTGGAAGAGGAAAAACGGCAGGAAGTGTTGGCGTTTTTGCGGGGGTGATGGCTCGTTCCGCCGCTCAGCGGCGGAATGCAGTTTGGACGCTCCGCGTCCCGCACAGTCGTCGCCTTTCTACAAATTGACGTACGCCCCGACTTGCCGTAAACTACTGGTAGCTGGTTCGGCAGCTTGCCGGGAGCGCCGTCGCCGGTGAATGAATGGTCGCTTTGCGACTGTGCCAAACACCGGCTGAGATGCAAAACCCGTTGAAACGGGTTGCCAGGCCGAGTGTGTTTGAACAGTCCGCGGGCGCTGCGCGGAGGCTGAGCTTTCCGAGGCCGTAGCCGCTACGGCTTCGACAAGCTCAGCCTCCGCTTACCGGCCGATCAATCGCCGCACACCCGATATCACCCAATTACGAATGATCCAATGACCCCAATCACCTATCTTGATTTTGATCTGGCTATCGATACCCTCGACCCAACCACTGGTCGCCACCGTGTGCGGGTGCTCAACTCGCCCGCGGGGCAGGCCGATGGTGAATTTGTGCTGCCTTTTGATGCCCGCGATCTGGAAGTGCTCTTTCTGCGCTTGGGACGACCGCGGCGCGGGGTGCGCCGGATTGGTTCGCCGGAGATGGTGGCGGCGCAGAACTTTGGCAGCACGCTTTATAACGCAGTCTTCAGCGGCCCAATCCAGGCTGCTTTGTTACGCAGTTTGGATCTTGCCCCAGCAAAAGGGGCTGGTTTGCGACTGCGCCTGCGCTTAAATGGCGCGCCCGGCTTGATGGAACTGCCCTGGGAATTTCTCTTTGAGACCGTTCACCAACGCTTTCTGGTTCATTCGACCGCCACGCCGCTCGTGCGCTATCTGGAATTGCCAAGCACCGTCGCGCCCTTGACCGTGCCGTTGCCCTTGCAGGTGCTGGTGATGATCGCCAACCCGCATGACCACAACTTTGGGCAACTCGATGTCGAGGGCGAATGGCAAAAGGTGCAGGCGGCGCTGGCTCCGCTGGTCGCACAACAGTTGGTGAACATCACCCGTGTCAATGGCGGCTCGCTGCGCGACCTGCAACGTGCCTTACGGGGCAACCAATTCCATGTCTTCCACTTTATCGGCCACGGTGGTTTTGACGCCGCCACCAAACAAGGCATGCTCCTATTGACCGATGAGCAAGGGCGCAGCCGCCCGGTCGCCGGCCACTATTTGGGTACCCTGTTGCGCGACCACCCTTCGCTGCGGCTGGCGCTGCTCAACGCCTGTGAAGGGGCGCGCACCACCCCCGATGATCCCTTTGCCGGGGTGGCCCAAGGCTTGGTGCAGACGGGCATCCCCGCGGTGATCGCCATGCAATTCGAGATCACCGACCACGCCGCAGCCACCTTGGCCGAAGAGTTCTATGCGGCGCTCACCGACGGCTACCCCGTTGAAGCCGCCCTGGCCGAGGCGCGCAAGGCGATCTACGGTCAGGGCAACGATGTCGAATGGGGGACACCGGTGCTTTATCTGCGCGCCGCAGACGGGCTGCTCTTCCAGATTGACAAAACGCGCACCCCGCCCCCCGTCCCGCGTTACCCGCAAACAACCATCCCTTTTGACTGGGTCACGATCCCCGCCGGCGAATTTATCATGGGCAGCGACAAGGACAAGGACAAACTCGCCAGAGATAACGAACTGCCGCAGTTTCGCCTAGATCTGCCCGAGTATCGGATTATGCGAGCGCCGTTGACGGTAGCCCAATTTGCTCAGTTTATCAAGGCAACTGGTTACAAGACGACGGCAGAAAAAGAGGGCAACGCTTATGTTTATACCGGCAGTAAATGGGAATGGGTAAATGGCGCGGATTGGGCGCACCCACGCGGCCCACAAAGTGATGTCAAACAGAAAGCGGATCACCCGGTTACCTGTATTTCATGGTTCGATGCGGTTGCCTTTGGTGAATGGGCTAACGTGCGCTTGCCCACTGAGGCTGAGTGGGAGAAGGCGGCGCGCGGGGCTTCGACAGGCTCAGTCCCCGATCGTATTTATCCCTGGGGCAATGAAGCGCCGGATAAGAACCGTTGTAATTTTAATATGAATGAAGGTGACACGACACCAGTGGGCAAGTATCCTAAAGGAGCCAGTCCCTATGGTTGTCTGGATATGGCTGGTAATGTATGGGAATGGACGAGCACCAAGTGGTTGGACAATTACGCGCATTATACCAGCAAAGTCGATAACAGCTTGACCGGCGACGAACCGCGGGTGGTGCGGGGCGGCTCGTTCGCTGACAGCGGCAACAGCGCGCGCGCTTCCTCTCGTAACGGGAACCTTCCCGGCCTCCGGGTCAACTACGTGGGGGTGCGGTTTCTGCTGTCCCCATCACTTCTGTAATCGGTCCCTCTGCCCTCTGGACTCTGAAATATCTGCTCTCTGATCAGAGGTGCTCATACCCAGGGGCAGCCTGCCGCGGCTCCCAACATCGCCGGTAGGCGATCCGATTTTTTGAAATTTAGCTGCCACCGACGATCATATCTACGCACACACAAATGGGCGGCTGGATGGTTGACAAACTATTCTACTCCCTCTATACTCCAACCAACGCTTTTACACTTTCACCATCTCTCATGAAAGTGAATAGAGAAATGCCGAATCTGCTTTTTCATACGCATGACCCCAGATTGATTGAAGTCATTCTTCACTATAGCCGCTATCATAATCACATTTGGCTGCAACACGGGGTTACCGCAGCAGAAATCCAGATCGCGATTGAGACACCCGATTTTATCAACACCGATAGCGATGAATACATTGAGAACTATTACGCGCAAGGGGTATTAGCCGACTTGCCGGACGCGTATTTAAAAGTATGCGTGCTCTTCAAGCAAGAACAGGGGCGTGTGTTGACTGCATTTGCCGTTGATTTACCAAAATTTGATGAAGAAACCATATGGTCCAAATAAAAGAAAACTTGCAACCCTATACAGTGAAAAAAATTAATGGTCTACACCTAGATGCCATTGATCAAAACAAGCTTTGGGTTCACTATGATGACGAAGCCGACAGCCTGGTAATCTATCTCACCGGTAAGCCTGAACGGGCGATCTCGGTGGCACTAGACCGCGACACCTATCTCAAGGTTAACCCGATTACGGGCGATATTGTCGGTTTTCATGTGGAAGCGTGGCAGCGCGCCTTTTTGCCTAATCATGCTGATTTACAGGAGATTTGGGACAAACTTACACCACGATCTGTGGAGACAGACTGGCCTGCCCTCTTACGAGTACTTGCGCTCTGGTTGATCTTCATACTCAAATCGGCTTACTTTGTTCCCCCATCGCCCCAACCGGCTTAAGTCTTCTGTACCCCTATTAGTTGCTATCCCGATTGCAGGCTCAACGTTGCGGAAGTACGGTTGGTTGCAGTGACACAATGCCAGGAAATAGAAACATATGAAAAAGCTTGATAACGAAATGGCTGATGAACTTCTACCAGAATACGCTTTGAAAAGCTTGCGCGTCCGTAAAGTTGGCCTGCTGCGGGCGGGATTTGGTGGTAACTTTGTTCAGTTAGCCCCCGATGTTGCCGCGGTTTTTCTAGATGCGGATGCAGTCAACGAAGCGTTGCGCTTTTTAATCCGCATTACGCGAGAGAATAAACCTGCGCTCGCCGTTGCCAATGAGCGTGGCTGAAGAGCTAATCTTCGTCCAAAAATTGAGCGGAGACGAGCATGATTTTCTCGAAGACGCCGGATGCTTATTTTTCGGCCACGCAGCAACAACAGTTGGCCTAGCTGATGAATAGTTGGCGCACGCAGCGCGACCAGGGTAACGCGCTGCCCGTCCATGAACAACAGGTACTCGAAGCACTCATTGCCGCTGAACTCTCCGCGGCAACCGCCCGAACAAATCAACTTTGTACTGATCAACCACCACGCGTCAGCGCTGATTAATCGCTAAACCAAAAATCGGCGTTCCCCTCCCCAATTCGCTCCCTCCCTCACCACTTATTGCATCTTTGGCCAGAATATCGTAGCATAGTAGCACAAATTTTACCGACAAATGACGACTGACGACCTTTGGCTTCGACAAGCTCAGCCGACGGTCGTCAATCATCCACCAACCCAAAAAGAGGAACCATGAGCCAAGATCCCTACCTCCTACAGCGCAACTGGGAAACCGGTGTCATTGCCTATCCCGACCCTGCCATTGAAGTCATCGATCCGCGTTTTGCCAAGTATCGGATCGGTAACGCCGCGATCGAGCGGCTTTGCACCGGCATGCGCTGGGCAGAAGGGCCGGTCTGGTTTGGTGATGGGCGCTATCTGCTCTGGAGCGATATTCCCAACAACCGCATCATGCGCTGGGATGAAGAGACGGGGGCGGTGAGCGTTTTCCGGCGTCCCTCCAATAACAGCAACGGCCACACGCGCGACCGCCAAGGCCGGTTGATCTCCTGCGAACATGATGCCCGCCGCGTCACGCGCACCGAGTATGACGGCACGATCACGGTGTTGATGGATAACTATGAGGGCAAGCTGCTCAACGCCCCGAACGATGTGGCTGTCCATGCGGATGGGTCAATCTGGTTTACCGATCCGGGCTATGGCATTTTGATGAACTACGAGGGACACAAGGCCGAATTTGAATTGCCGCGCAATGTCTATCGGCTCGACCCCCAAACCGGTACGGCGACGGTGGTGCTGGGTGACTTTGACCGGCCCAATGGGCTTTGCTTCTCGCCGGATTGGTCGAAGCTCTATGTGGTTGACACGGGTAGCGAAGCCAAGCCGGCCGGATCGAGCCCGATCCACGTCTTCGATGTGACCGCCGACGGCAAGCTGACCAACGGCAAGCTTTTCGTTGACATGAGTCCGGGCAATTCCGATGGCATTCGCTGCGATGTTGATGGCAATCTCTGGTCGGCCGCTGGTGGGGCCGATGGCTTTCGGGGCGTTCATTGTTTTGCGCCGGATGGCACGCTGATTGGGAAGATTCACCTACCAGAGAACTGTGCCAACTTGTGTTTTGGTGGCGTCAAGAAAAACCGGCTCTTTATGGCAGCCAGCCAATCGATCTATGCGGTCTATGTCGAGGCCGTTGGCGCGCAATGGCCGTAAAGCGTAGCCCTGGTATTACGCAAATTAACTAAATTGTATTGAATGAACTCAGCAATTGCCCAAGGCAACGCGCCCAAGCGGCTCCCGAAACCCGTTTTGCCTCTCAGGCACTGAATTCATTCAATGCCGACTGGATATGTCTCAATGACTTCAATGCGAGCAAAACTAACCGAGATTGTCAGCGCCGAGGTGGCGAACCTCGGCTATGATCCCCAATATGGCGAGGTGGTGCTTTCCAACCGGCCCGACCTGAGCCAGTTTCAATGCAATGGCGCGCTGCCGGCGGCCAAGAAATATGGCCGCAACCCGCGTGAATTGGCCCAAGAAATTGCCGATAAACTGCAAACGTTGCCGGTTTTTGCCGAGGTGAGCGTGGCCGGGCCCGGTTTTATCAACCTGGCATTGACCGATGTCTTCCTGGTCGAACAAATCCAGGCATTAATGGCCGACCCGCGCCGCGGTTACGCACCCACCACCACGCCGCGCAGGTTCATCGTCGATTACGGCGGGGCCAATGTGGCCAAGCCCATGCACATCGGCCACCTGCGTGCGGCGATCATCGGCGAAAGTATCAAACGGCTGGCCCACTTTGCCGGCCACCATGTGCTGGGTGATGTCCACCTGGGTGACTGGGGCTTGCAGATGGGGCAGGTGATCGCCGAGTTGGCCGATCGCCATCCCGACTGGCGCTATTTTGATGCGAATTTTAATGGCCCTTACCCAGAACAGTCACCGATTACAATGGCCGAGTTAGATGAGATCTACCCAACGGCCAGCCAGCGCGCTAAAAATGATCCAGCCTTTATGGAGTTGGCCCGCCAGGCGACGGTTGAGTTGCAAGCGGGCCGCGCCGGCTACGATGCACTTTGGCAGCACTTCGTCAATGTCTCGGTCGCCTCGCTCAAACAAGATTATGCCGATCTCAATGTCCACTTTGACCTCTGGCTGGGCGAGAGTGATACCCAATCGCTGCTCGATGAGCTGATCGCGCGCTTAAAAAGCGCCGGCTATGCCCACGAGAGTGAAGGCGCGCTGGTCGTTGATGTTACCGAGCCGGAGGACAAGAAGGAATTGCCGCCGCTCTTGCTGGTCAAAAGTGACGGCGCCGTGCTCTATGGTACCACTGATCTGGCGACGATTGAATTGCGTGTGCAGGAACTGAATGCCGAGACGGTGCTTTATATTGTCGATAAACGCCAGAGCCTGCACTTTGACCAGGTCTTCCGCGCCGCGCGCAAAACGGGCATTGCCCCGGCAGGGCTAGGGTTGGAACACCTTGGCTTTGGCACCATGAATGGCAAGGACGGCAAGCCCTTTAAGACGCGCGCCGGTGGCGTGATGAAACTGCGCTTCCTGATCGAGATGGTGACCGAGAAGGCGCGCGAGCGGCTGGCCGAAGTGGAAGCGGCCCAAGGCTATCCCGCGGCAGAAAAGGAAGAGATTGCGCGGCAGGTAGGGGTGGCGACGCTCAAGTTTGCCGATCTCTCCAACCAGCGCACCCAGGATTATGTCTTTGACCTGGACCGCTTTTCCGCCTTTGAAGGGCGCACCGGTCCTTATCTGCTCTACACCGCCACCCGCACCAAGTCGATCCTGCGCAAGGCGGTCGTAGAAGGGTTTACCGCGAGTGCGTTGATTGCGCCAGCAGATGAGATCGAGCGGGCGCTGCTGCTCAAGTTGGCTGAATTTCCCGACGTGGTGGAGAGTGCGTTCGACCAGCGCATGCCGCATCACCTCTGTGAGTACGCGTATACGCTGGCCAATGCCTTTAACCGCTTTTACCACGAGCACCATATTCTCACCGAAAGTGATCGTGCCCAACAGGGCTCATGGTTAATGCTCGCGCAATTCTCGATGGAAACGTTGGAACTCGTGCTCGATCTGCTGGGCATCGACGTGCCCCAACGCATGTAAAAGATTATCGCTTTCGTAGTGGCACGGCAGGCCGTGCCACTACGAAAGCGATAATGGGTCGAAAACGGCGTGGGTCATCATCGCCACTGTCAGCCGCCGTTGATACTCTGCACGCGTGATCTCCACCGTGCCAAAGCGGCGCAGATGTTCGGTCATAAACTGCGTATCGAGCAGGACAAAGCTGCCGGCGCGCAACCGTTCGACCAGATGGACCAGGGCGATCTTGCTACTGTCGACGGCCCGGCTAAACATACTCTCCCCCGCAAAAAGCCCATTGACCGCCACCCCGTAAAGCCCGCCAACTAATTCCTCGTCAATCCACGTTTCCACGCTGTGGGCATAGCCCAGCCGGTGCAACTCACAGTAAATATCAATAATCGGCGGCGTGATCCAGGTCATATCGCGTTCCGGGGTCGGTTCGGCACAGGTCGTGATCACCTGGCGAAAGGCGCTGTCGACGCGCACGGTAAAGCCTCCCTGCCGGATGCGGCGCGCCAGCGAGCGCGGCACATGAAAGGTATGATCCAGCGGAATAATCGCGCGTGGGTCCGGGTCATACCAATAGATCTCACCATCGTCATGGCCCATGGGAAAGATGCCATGACTGTAGGCGTAGAGCAGCAGGTCGGGTGTGAGATCTTCAGGCGCAGACATGGTAATAATTAATGGAAAATAATTAATAATTAATGGTTAATGGGGCGCGATACCTTAACCCGTTTTAACGGGTTTTTGCCTATCAGCAGGTGAATTCATTCACCTGCGCATTCACCTGCATACTGCGGCGTGGCTCAACCATAAACCGGCGTTGTCGGATAACTCACTGGATCAAGCATCACTTCGATCAAGGCTGGCTGTTTGGTTTGGATCGCCGCGGCAATGGCGGCATCCAGCGTATCATCGCTGGTCACGCGGATCGACTCGATGCCATAAGCCGCGGCAATGCGACAAAAGTTGGGGCTGGCAAATTCGGTGCCATAGACCGGTTTGCCCGATCGCAGTTGATGCGAGCGAATCAGGTCGATGGCACAGTCATTGAGCACAATCACCATCACCGGCAAACCCAACTGCGCGAGCACGCCTAGTTCGCCCATGACCATCGCCATCCCCGCATCACCAGTGAGACAAACGGTCGGCGCGCCATTTAAGGCCAGACTCGCCCCAATCGCACTAGGCAGTGCGAAGCCCATGCTCGACAAACCATTGGAGACCAGAAAGCGATTTGGGGTATAGGTCGGCCATTCCAGCGAACTAAAGATCTTGTGCGAACCGACATCAACGGCCAGCAATGTATCGGGCGCAAGCTGACGGCGCAGCGCGGCGAGCACCCGCTGCGGTAACACCCGGCCAGTGACAGCCGGCGGCAATGGCCGCTTTGGCTGTGTTGCGCGCCAGGCCGTGATGCGTGCCGCACCCCACGCCGCATCAGTGGCAAACTCACTGTCGGCCAACTGTTGCAAAATCGCACTCATATCACCAACCAACTCGACCGCTGCTGGCACCACCGGATCAACATTCGCCCACGGTGCCACCCAGATCAGCCCTGCGGCTTGCTGCCACGGCTTGACCAACTCCACCACATCAAAGCCGACGGCAATGATACAATCTGCTTCGTCTAACAGGGTATAGACTGGATCGGCGCGTGTCAAGCCAATCGCCCCGGCGGCGAGGGGATGCTGATCAGAGAGCGCACCTTTGACTTTGGGGGTCATAATGACCGGGGCCTGGGCTGCCTCGGCGAATTCGTGTAGTGATGTGTAGGGGCCTTGTGGTTCTAAGCCCAACCCTGCCACAATTACCGGCCGTTTGGCCTGGGCGAGGAGTGCGCGGGCCTGTTTGATTTGCTGTAGATCGACGACTGGTGGCGGTGTCGCAGTTGTCATTGCGCCTGCACCTATCATTGCCGGTCTGCTGGCTTCCTCGTTGCTGAGCTGTAAATGGACAGGACCAGGGCGGCCATGTAAGGCCAGCGCTACAGCTTGGGCGACTGTTTCCTCTACATTCTCTGGGGTCAACTGAAAGGTGCCTTTGGTAATCGGGCGATAGAGGGCATGGAGATCAAGTACCTGGTGGGTGTAATCAGGCAGCAGATTATCCGGTTTTTGCGCGGTAATCTGAATGACGGGGGAGCGATCCAAGTACGCGTGCGCCACCCCAGTCACAGCATTCGTCGCACCAGGTCCAAGGGTACTAAGCGCGACGCCTGGTTTACCCGTCAGGCGCGCCATGGCATCGGCCATAAAGACCGCTGAACTCTCGTTGTGGGTCAGAATAAAGTGCAATCCCTTGCGCCGGATCGCATCTAAAATCTCGACCACTTCACCGCCCGGCATCCCAAAAATTGTCTCAACCCCGGCTGCGGCTAATGTATCAATGAGCACTTCTGCAACAGTGGGCATCTCTCTTGCTCCAATACCTTGTCCTGATCCACGAAGACACACGAAGAAAAACTACCCTTCGTGTGTCTTCGTGTGTCTTCGTGGATCGCTTTTAACTATCATTGACTCTTAAATGATCTCACCGCCCCGCGATACCCGACATCTGGATCCCTTCCAGGTAGTAACGCTGTGCACTGAAGAAGAGGATAATCAGCGGCAAGACCATCACTGTGGACGCCGCCATCAGCCAGTGCCATTGGGTGGAATAGAGATCGGAAAAGCCTTGCAGTCCAATCGCCATTGTCCACTTTTCCGTGCTGTGCAGGTAGATGAGCGGCAGCACAAACTCATTCCAGTGCGCGATGATGCTAAAGATCACTACTGTTGCCACTGCTGGCTTGGCCAGCGGCAAAGCAATCTGGGCATAAATGCGATAGCTATTTGCCCCATCAATGCGCGCGGCTTCATCTAACTCCAACGGAATTGTCAGGAAGAACTGGCGCATGAGAAAGATGTTAAACGCGCCACCGCCAAACCAAAAGGGCACGATCAGCGGCAGAAAGGTGTCGATCCAACGCAAGTAGCGAAAGAGAATAAACGTTGGAATCAGCGTGACAATGCTCGGTAACATCAACGTCGAGATGACCAGGCCAAAGAGCAACCCACGCGCCGGAAAACGCAAGCGGGCAAAAGCAAAGGCCGCCATCGACGCTGTGATCACCGTGCCCAGCGTTGCCAACACGGTAATCGTCAGTGTATTCAAAAAGAAACGCAGAAAGGGCTGGGCCGTTAGTGCTTCTGGATAATTCTGCCAGCGAAAGGGGCTGGGAATCCATTGGGGCGGCAAAATAAAGATCGCACTCGGTTCTTTCAGCGATGTTGAGACCAGCCAAGCCAGTGGCGCGAGCAACAGCACGCCTATCGCAGACAGCACAAAGTGCCACGGCAATTCACGCCAGATGCTGCACCGCCGCTCTGGGCTATCCACCGCCAGGATCACCGTATCGGTTGTTTCCACAGGAGCCGAAAGGGCCATCAGCGCACCGATCCTTCATAGAAGACCCAGCGATCCGAAAGCCGGAACTGGACAAAAGTAAAGAGTAAGATGATCAGGAAGAGTACCCATGCCATCGCCGAGGCATAGCCCATCTGGAAATTTTCAAAGGCCATGCGGTAGAGGTAAAGTACATAGAAGAGCGTGGCATTTTCGGGGCCACCGCCGGTGATAATGTAACTCTGCGTAAAGACCTGAAACGCACCAATAACGGCCAGGATCAGGTTGAAAAAGATCGCCGGTGAGAGCATCGGCAGGGTAATATGGCGAAATGAAGCCCAGCCGCCAGCTCCATCGATCTCCGCTGCTTCGTAGAGGGTGCGCGGGATCCCCTTCAGCCCAGCCAACAGAATGACCATCTGCCCGCCAATGCTCCAGAAGCTCATGATGATAAAAGCGGCTTTGGCCAGCGCCGGATCTTGTAACCAAAAAAGCCGCGGTAACCCTAGCGCCGTCAGTGCTGCATTCGCCAAACCAAACTCAGGGTTAAAGATCCAGAGCCAAAGTAGCGAGCTAGCCACAACCGGCGTAATGCTCGGAATAAAGTAAATCGTCCGGTAAAAGCGAATGCCGCGCAGATTCAGATTCATCGCCATCGCCGCCAACAATGCCAGCAACAGATGCAGCGGTACGCCGATAAAGACATAATAGGCCGTATTATAGAGCGACAAGTAAAAGCGACTGTCGTTTAACAGTTTACGATACTGTTCCACCCCGACCCAAGCCGGCGGCGTCACAATCTCCCAGCGCATAAAGCTGATCAGAAAAGAGGCCACCATCGGCCCGGCAATAAAGACCAAAAAGCCAATGATCCAGGGCAAAATAAAGATATAACCATCAAGCGCCTCACGCCGGAGCAATGAACCCCGCCGCTTGCGCCGCGTCGCCTGCACAGCCATGCCGTATCCTTTACTTTTGCCACGAGACACGAGACACGAGCGGGTGCTCCCTAGGCGCGTGTCTCGAATCTCGTATCTCGTATCTCGTATCTACGCCGCAGTCGGCTCCGCCGCGATCAATTCATTCACCAGATCTGCGATCTCATCCAAAGCTTCCTTGGGATCGCGCTGGCTGACGCCGTAGATGCCTTCCAACGCCGCCGTGATCTCGCGGTGGACGCCGATCCAGTCGCCGGCGACTGGTTCGGGGCGACCGTAGTTGAGCGCTTCGAGGAAGATATTCTTCGCCGCCGGTGGTTGATCGGGATTCAGGTGGGCCGGGCTTTCGGCGACTTCCTTGTGCGCAGGGACGCTTAACCCGGTGGTGACCAGGTGTTCAAAGGCGGCTTTGCTCTCGATCATGCGCAGCCAGGACCAAGCGGCATCAACCTTTTCGGTGGCGGCATAGATGCTGTGACCGGCGGAGGCGACGCGCGTCGTGCGGGTCTCGTCGGCGTTGACGGGCATGTGCGCAATATCCCACTCAAATTCGGCGGGCAGAATTGCGGTGAAGACGGAGAATTGCGGGAACATGCCAATATTGCCGGTGAGGAAGACTTCGGCATAGGGGCGACCGGCCAATTCGGTGCCGCTGGCGTGGACGCCGGCAGCAATCAGATCGACAATCGATTGGACCCCAGCGACCGCCGGCTCTTCATTCATCGTGAATTGGGTGCGATCTTCATTGAGAATGTCGCCGCCTTTTTGCCAGCAGCGTACAAAGGTGTAGGCATTGGCATTGAAGTTGGCCGTGCCGAAGACCTTTTCCGCACCCTCGCCGGTGGTAACGGTTTCCGCGATCTGCACAAAATCATCCCAGGTCCATTCCGGGGTGGGCAGCGCTGCGCCACTTGCCTCGAGCAGCGTCTTGTTGTAGATCATCACACTGGCTGTTGTCTCACGTGGCATGGCATATTGTTGACCATTAACCTGGAAATCGCTGATCGAGCCGGCGAAGTAGTCGTCTGTGCTCCACGTCGTATCGCTGGCGAAGAGATCGCCAAGGGCCAAGGGCACGTTACGTTTGGCCAAGCCGGGATTGATGTAGGTGTGCGTCCAGTAGACATCGGGTCCTTCACCACCGGCAATCATTGTCAGCAGCTTCTGCTGAATTTCAATCGCACCGCCGGGATGCCAAACAAATTCAACCGTCGTGCTGGGATCCTGCTCGGCAAACATCTCTTGGATCGGCAGGTAGCGCTTTTCTGAATCGGGGCCACCTTGGGTCAAAAAGCTGATCGTGGTAGCAGCCGCACCAGCGGCATCCCCGCCTTCGGCGCTGCTATCGCTACCGGGGGCGGCCACGGGCGCACAGGCGGCAATGGCAACTGCCCCTGCGCTCAGGGCCGACCACTGGAGAAAACGGCGGCGGCTGAAAGCTGATTGCTGTTTCTGCAATCCGGTCATAGGAGATCTCCTTTGATCGCTTGATCAATGTGTGATGAAGAGTTAAGGATGGTTTGTTATATTATACTGCGGTTGAAATGAGCTTCGGCGTTTTGACCAGTGTGAAAAAACGTCGAAGAGCATTCAGCGCGAACTATAAATAGAGGATGCTCAACTGTACCCAATAATTGCAGTGTAACATGGGCGTGGACCTGTGTCAAAGCGGTTTGGGGAATGGGGTGTATCTCAGGTTAGCGCCTTCACCGTTACTGCTGGTCAAGTGCAACCTTGCATAGACATATTTGTACTACTTTTGCTCGGCTAACCACTTCTGTATTGCCGGGCGTAATGCGGGCGGTGGTACAGGTTGTCTATAGTCAATACGACGCGTATAAGCTGCGCGCACGTAAATGCTCTCTATGACCTGCTGTAGATCGAGGGCAACATCGGGGTCAGCGCTAAGTAGTGGAATCGGAATGGTCGGTAACTGTTCGTCTAGCGCAACATCCCAAATCTCTGAAGTGCGCTCTGCATAGCCTGCACGGTTGACGAGCAGAATGTAGTCGGTATCAAAGGGTGGATCATTGACTTCCCAGCCTGGACGATGACCACCACGGAGTAGGTCGATTTCAACAAAATGGACAGTTGATAAAAGTACGCGACGCCGTTTCTGGCGATATTGATCAAGCCCGTTGCCCCGCTTGTTGACAGGTGAGAGCAACTCGATGGTTGTAACTAATTCTTTCGTTTCGCTGGTATAAATCCACACTGCGCGCAATTTTGTCTGTTCCATCGTCACTGCTGTTCGGCGATGTGGTGCCGATGGAATGGCGATGGCAATATTGCTTGTTGGGTACTCAGGATCAACGTCAAAGACCGTCGCATCAGGATACATCGATGAAGTTCCAATATCGATTTCATCGATCGCTGTATGGATCTCAACATCCGCATAATAACGTGGGCTCAATTGTGCATTAAGCGCTGTCATAATTTCACCTGTTAGCAGGTGATGGAAACTGCGCCAAATTTCTGGACTTTCCAAATAAGGATCCATGCCTGGGAAGGGTGAAGCCATAATGCCTCCTCTACAGAACTACACGTCGCTCTTGTGTTAATTATAACATAGACGCACGTTTTTAGGGCATGATCGCCTCGCGGACATGACCCTGACTGGCAGCTAACCGTGCTGTCGCTACGGCAGCATCCACGCCTGCCAACCCCATCACGACGGCTGTCTTTACCTGCCAGTTGGCGGCAGTAAGCAATTGTTCGGCGGCGGCTGCCTGGACGCCAGTGATCTCGGCCACAATGCGCGTAGCCCGTTCCCGTAACTTGGCATTTGTCGGCTGGACATCGACCATCAGATTTTCATAGACCTTGCCCAACTTGACCATGGCGCAGGTGCTGAGCATATTGAGCACCAACTTGGTCACTGTCCCGGCACGTAGTCGGGTGCTGCCGGTAAGCACTTCGGGGCCGGTGACCACTTCAATAGGCAACTGCGCCGCTGCGGCAATTGGCGAAGCTGGATTGCAGACGACACAGCCCGTCACTGCACCCAGTGAATTCGCATAGTCAAGGCCGGCTAAGACATATGGGGTGCGACCGCTGGCCGCAACGCCAATCAACATGTCTTGCCGGCTAAAGTCATGGGCGCGCAGATCGGCTTCACCCAGTGCGCGGCTATCTTCCGCCCCTTCGACTGATTTTACCAGCGCGCCCTCGCCCCCTGCGATGAGGCCGATTACCAAGCCCGGTGGGGCGCTAAAGGTTGGAAGAAGTTCAGCCGCATCGAGCACCGCCAGCCGACCACTAGTCCCCGCCCCCTGATAGAAGAGTCGCCCACCATTGGCCAAAGTCGCCGCAATGGCATCAACGGTTTGCGCAATTTGGGGTAGGGCTTGGGCGACGACGAGGGGAATGGTGGCATCGAGTTGATTCATCAGCTGCACTAGCTCGAGCGTTGGCAGGCGATCCAGTTGCATGGTAAGGGGGTTGCGCTGTTCGGTCGGTGGCAGGCTACTCACGACTCTGTTCTTTCTTAAAGTGGTTCAAGGCGAGGAGCGCAGCCCCGGCTGCAGGCTCGACACTGGGACGCATTAATTGGGCATTCGGGGTTAAGCTGTGCAGATGTTGGGAGACGAGTGTGCTAAAAAGGCCAGGCAAAAAATTACCGCCAGAGAGCACAATCGGTGTTGGTGTATTGAGTAAATCAAGGCCGCGCACTACGACTTCGACTGCTGCCGCCAAGTCGATGGCGGCCTCTTCGATAATCCGTGTCGCCACCGGATCTTTTTGTTGGGCAACTTCTGCCACCAGCGGGGCCAACTCGGCAATGCGCGCCCAGGAAAGATCGCTGTAGGCCCAGGGAATCAGCGCCTGTGGCGTGCTTAGATCTAGATAGTCCCGCAATGCGCCATCTAGCGCGGTTGGTGCGCCTAGGCCATCGGTGGCATTGGCGACTGCCGCCAAGGCCGCGGCCCCAATCGCATAGCCACTGCCTTTGTCGCCAAAGAGTGGCCCCCAGCCGCCGGCCCGTTGGATCTGGCCGTTGCGATTGATGCCATAAACAATCATGCCAGTGCCACTAATTACGGCCAAGCCACAGAGATCGCCGCCGGTGCCACTGGCTAGGGCAATCAAAGCGTCATTGTAGAGCAGGATTGGTACATTCGGGAGCAAACGCTCGATCCAGCTGTTGACCAGGGTGCGTTCTTGGGGCCGATCGACCCCGGCCATCCCTAGGCAAAGTGTACCAATCTCGTGTAATTGAACGCCGCCCGCATGGAGCGCCTCTTCAATCGCCTTGAATAGATTGGCCTGTGCCACTTCATTGCCTACACTATTACGATTGCTTGAACCAGTACGCGCTTGGCCTAGAATCTTCTGTTTTTGGTCCATCACAACACAGGCGGTCTTGGTGCCCCCGCCATCAATACCAATTACATATTGGTCCGCCATTTGTGCTTCTCTATCCATCTGCTCGTTCCCGTTTTTGGTTGTATACGCACGTGGCTGCATTGATGCAACCCGTTTGTATAACAGCGATGCTGGCTGGTCAGGTGAGCTGTAAGATCACTTGTCGGAAATTATTACCGGGAGCAATTTGTCCTAAGCGTTGGGGGCGACTGGCACCGGTGCAAGCTGGTACATTGCCAGGCTCGCCGTTGATTGTCAAGTAGGCCATCAATGCGAAGGCGAGGGCCTCTTTCGCCTTATCATCAATTCCAAGCGCCACATGGCTACACAGTTCAATTGGCTGTGCAAAGCGCTGGGCCAACGCTTCGGCCAACTGCTGGCGCAACGTCGGGTTCAGTGCCCCACCACCACCAAGTACAACCTGGGCAAGCGGCCCAACGGCAAAGCGTGCATAGGCGTCGGCAATGCTGGCTGCGGTGAGCGCGGTGATGGTTGCCACGAAATCGACCGCGCTGTGGCCGGCTCCTTGTGCTGTCTGCCACCATTGTTCGACTAATTGTACTTGAAAAAGTTCACGTCCGGTGGTTTTGGGTGGAGCTTGCTGAAAATAGGGGAGCATCAACCATTGTGCTAATAAATCGGCATCAACCTTGCCCGCGGCCGCCAACGCTCCATCTTGATCAAAGGCTAATTGCCCAGTCGTTGCCATTTGCGTCGCCCAGTCAATAAAAACATTGCCTGGTCCTGTATCAAAGGCGACCGGCAGCGCCGCGACATTTTGCGGCGGCAGCAAGGTGACATTGCCAATGCCACCAATATTTTGGACCGCCCGCCAGCCCCCTTCAATTCCGTTGAGCTGCGCCGGCGGCCGTAATAAGTGCCAATCAAAGACCGAGACTAGTGGGGCACCTTGGCCACCGACGGCGACATCAGCCACGCGCAGGTTGCCGACCGTTGTAATCCCTGTCCGGGCCGCGATCACCGATGGATCGCCGATCTGCAGCGTACTAGTCACTTTCCCGTCGTTCACATCATGCCAGATGGTTTGGCCATGGCTACCAATCAGATCAATTGAGCTAAGGGGGATACTGAATTGCCGGCAGGTTTCGTCTAACGCGGCGGCAAACTGTTCGGCCAGCATAAAATTTGCCCGACAGAGGGTGGCTGCCGGTTGTGACGTCTGAAACAAGGTGAAAATCGTGTTGCGTGCTGCCTCTGGCCAGGGCATGGTGGCAAAGGCGAGCTGTCGGAGGGTCAAGGTTGGTAACGCCGTTTCCTGTGGCCTGCCGTCGATTTCAGCAATCACGACATCAATGCCATCGACCGAAGTACCACTCATTAATCCTGCTACACGCACTCTCCCCTCCTTTCATCATGCGTTTGACTTGGCTGTGAATGTTTTGTCTCTCTTAGGCCTTATAGAGGAAACAAATAAAGATTGCACAATCGTGTACTGCGCATCCCCTGATGCGCAGCCCACTTTGTGTCACCTCTATTTGTGTTATCTATTAGGCAATGCCGGCTCGTAGGAGCACGATAGATTGTGCCCCTACAAGCGTCGGGAGCAACCGCATGGATATACAATTAGCTAAGCTAACTTAAGATGACAATTCTGTCAATTGTTCTGCCTGATGACGAAAGGTTGGCATGTCGATGACCGTTCCCTCGACCCGAGCCTGTTCAGCAGCAAAGGCCAGTAGATGACTCTCTAATGAAACGCGGGCACTGGTGAAAGGTTCACATTCACCCCGTACCGTCCGCAGGAAGTCGGCCATGATGCCGGCATCGCCCCCACCATGGCCACTCTTGGCATTGCCGCGGCCATCATCAATCGCAATCGATTCGCTGCTGCCGCCATGATCGTGTACCACAATCTCATCCCGGCCACCGGCACGAGCCCGTAGCGTTGCCTTGGTCCCATCATAGCGCATGGAGCGATGTTCTTCGTTAGAGTGGCCCTGCATAACCATTGCCACCGAAGCCCCATTTTCCAACTGCATGTTAATCACCTGATGATCAACCACATCATTGTCACAGCGGTAAACACAACGCCCATAAGGACCGGTTTGCAAGGCTGCCAAGCGACCGGCATAACTTAGATCCGGCGTGAGCACGCTAAAGGGCCATTGTTGGGGAGCCGCTGGATTGGCCGGTTGCTGTGCCATATGGCGATATTCAAGATAGATGCCAATCGCCGAGAAGGGGCAACTCTTTTCGATGGGGCAACCGTCAGTGCAGCGCAGGGGGATTTCGGGGCCAACACTTTCGGGCCGGTAATGAAAGAGGGAGCCAAATGAACTCAGTCGCCTGACAGGAGAGGCCAGGTTCCAGACCAGGATGTCCAGATCGTGACAACATTTAGCCAAAATCATTGGGCTGGAGAGTGCTTTGTTACGCCAGTTGCCACGCACAAAGCTGTGCGCCATGTGCCAGTAAGCCACATTCTCTCGATGTTCAACGGTGACGATTTCGCCGATGCGCCCTGACGCCAGAACTTCATTCAACTTACGCCAGAAGGGCGCGTAGCGTAGGACATGACAGATCTCCAAAATCCGCCCTGTCCGTTCGGCGGCCTGCACCAGTTGCACAGAACCCGCCAAGGTATGGGCCATGGGCTTTTCCAGCAAGACATCATAGCCGGCCGTCATCGCGGCAATTGCCGGCTCGACATGCATCTGATCTTGGGTAGTGACAATCGCGGCCTGGCCTAGCTGTCCTTGGTCTAGGAGCCCTTCCCAACTCTCAAAACATTGTGCTTCATCCAGATCATGTTCTTCGGCAAAGCGCTGGCGCCGGATGGGATCGGGTTCTGCCACACCGACAAAACGTACCTCATCTGGGTGTTGGAGGGCGTACGAGGCATAGGCCACCGCACCACGCTGGCCGGCGCCGATCAAAACGATTTCGATAGGTGATTTGCTCATAGGTCATTTTTTCTAGTAGCGGTGTGACCTGTGCCCTTTTGTCGGGCATGCGAGCGCGTGCCCGACAAAAGGGCACAGGTCACACTAATCTATTGATAGTTGATCACGACACCTGCACCTGGTCCTGCCTTGCAGGGAAAGATGGCGGCGTTGCGATTGGTTACGGCCGCGTAGCGGCGTTGGACATGGCGCTGAAATTCGGTCACTGCCTCTTGGTGGACCAGTGCAATCATACAGCCACCCCACCCGGCACCAGTTAAGCGTGCGCCAAAGACGCCGTCAACTTCGCGCGCGCTTTGCACCAGCACTTCGATCTCTGGGCAACTTATTGCATAATCATCGCGCGCGCTAAGGTGGGCCGCATCAAGCAATTCGCCGAGCGTTTGTACATCTTCACTCTCTAGGGCATCGAGTGCATGGACGACACGCCCATTTTCGCTCCACACATGGCGGCAGCAGGCACGTACACGCAGCTCTGCATTCATGTCAAGACCAGGCAATTCGCCTAACGTAATGCCGTTGTGCTGTAATGTGTCTGCTGTTACCCGTTCGGGGAGGAGCGCTTCTAGCTGTGTCCAATCAGTCGATTGGACATCGCGTAGATGCGTAATTTCCGGAAAATGGTAGCGTAAGAGGCCAACGCCGGCGCGACAGGCCCCCACCCGCTGGTTAAACTCGTTCCGCGTATTGGTGTGATGGACGCCACTATCCACAATCAGTAGCCGATGGCTTTTGGGTAGACGCAAGGTCTGATAGTGATAGCTACCATTGGCCCCCGGTCGACAATCGAGAAACAGTGCATGGTCGCGCTGGCCAAAGAGGGCGGCAAATTGATCCATAATACCGCCGCGGGTGCCTACATACCATTCGGCATCGGAGCAGAGCTGGGTCATCTGTTGGGGTGGAATATGCCAGCCAGCTAAGGTCTGGATCGTGGTTGCCATGGCAACCGTAAAGGCTGTTGACGAGCTAAGTCCTGCACCGCGTGGTACACCGAACGGCGGCGCAGCCATGACTAAGATATCCAAACCTGGTGGTTTTCGCCCCATAAATTGGGTGATTACTTGTGCCGCCCCGCGCGCGTAATTGCTCCAATCGCCAATGGGGGCGGACGGAATCTGCTCGCTGATTGTAAAACTTTGGGATGCAAAGGTGGTTTCAAAGTTGGCCAGATTGATCTGATAATCACTGCGCGCACGAGCCAGGATCAGAATATCCTTGTCGAGCGCGGCCGGCAGGACATAGCCATGATTATAATCGGTATGTTCGCCAATTAGATTCACTCGCCCTGGCGCGCGAATGATCGTGATCGGCCCCTTATGGCCATAGCGCTGTCGAAATGCCCCAAGCGCAGCCTGATAGCGGGTATATTGTGCATCACCGCCCTCGCCATAAATTTCGCTCAAAATTGAATTGAGTTGTGCTTCCATCACTATGCTTTCAAATTTTGCTACAGCGTTGTGTCACCGTTGACAATCGCCTTGGCCCAGGCCACTAAACGATCCGCCTTGATCTCGTCGTCGGCTTCGGCAAAGATGCGCAGCAGTGGTTCGGTCCCGGAGAAGCGCAAAAGCAGCCAATTGTCCTGCTCCAGATAAAACTTGATGCCATCGTCAAACGAGGCGCGTACGACACGGTAACCAGCAATGTCGGTTGGCGTTTTACCGGCGACTTTACGTTGGACAATCACCTTCATCTCTGGCGTGGCCGGCAGGTTGATCTCGCGCCCGACCAGCTTCCCAATTTTACCATGAATCTCCTCTAACATGGCAGCAATCGACCGCCCCGTGCGCGCCATCATCTCCACGACCAGCGCACAGGCAAAGATGCCATCCTTGCCGAGAATGTGGCCGCGGATCGTGAGGCCGCCGCTGCTTTCGCCCGCGAGCAAGACATTGTGCGCTTTCATGCTGGCGGCAATATGCTTGAAGCCAACAGGTACCTCGTAGGCTTTTTCACCAAAATGAGCCGCCAATCGGTCCAGCAGATGGGTAGTCGCCAGGTTACGCGTGACACCGCCCCGCTCCCCGCGTACTTCGTGAAGATAGTAATAGACGAGCAGCAGCAGTTCATTCGTGGTGATGTAGGTGCCCGCCTTGTCAATAATCGCAATGCGGTCGGCGTCACCATCCATTGCTAGACCCAAGTGATAGTTGCCCTCGCGTACGATGGTGGTGAGTTGCCCCAACTGTTGCGGATCGGGGGCTGGGTTGCGCCCGCCAAAGAGGGGATCATGGCGGGCATGAATCGTGTCAACACGGCAGCGCGCCTCGGTCAGGATAATGTCGAGGGTCACTTGGCCGACCCCATGCATGGCGTCGAGGGCCACCCGTAAGCCTGCCTCGCGAATCACCTGGAGGTCAATTAGCGCTTCAACGGCATCGACATAGGCATTGGTATAATCAACGACCTGCACCATGCCGCTCGCTTGGGCCGTTTTCCATTCGACGCGTACGACCTGCGCCGGCGTAAGCTGATTGGCCTCATTCTCAATCGCCTTGGTCTCTTCGTCAAGGGGTAACGAGCCATCAGTGGCGAAGACCTTGAGGCCATTCCACTGGGGTGGATTGTGGCTCGCCGTAAAGATTAAGCCATAGGCCGCCTGTTCTTTGGCCGTGGCATAGGTGATAAGTGGGGTCGGCGTGTCGCCACGCTGGAACTTTACCCCAATGTTGTTGCCGGCAAAGACCTCGGCGGCGACTTCGGCGGCAGTGTCACTGAGAAAGCGCCGGTCATAGCCGATGATCACGCCGGCTGCCTCCCGGTTTTGGCGGATAACCTCATTCGCCAGCGCTTGGCAGAGGCGGCGTACATTGTCCAGTGTAAAAGCTTCACCGATCAGGGCGCGCCAGCCGCCGGTGCCAAAACGAATCACATTCTGTTCGCTCTCGCGGCGCGGCTGGAGTTGGCGCTTTTGCAAGATAAAGGTCGCCTCGGCTAGATTTTCCGCCGAGTTGATGCCCAATAGCTCATCTTCGTCGAGGATCTGATAGCTTTCTACGCCAAAGCCGGCGCGCAAAATCGGGCGGACACCGGCGGTCAACGGCACATTCTCGGTGTGCTGTCCATTGGCTAGCTGTTCCAATGCGCGCCAAAGTGCGGTTGTCTCCGCCACATAAGCCCCGACGTTCAGTTCTTTAATGCTGCGCTCGTGGGCGGTCGCCTCCACGGCTTCAACCACATCGAGAATTCGGCCTTGCGCATCGCGGACAATGCGTCCATAGGGTAAGTTTTGGTCACTGCGCGCCGTCAACAAGGTGAAGCCCGCCTGTTTGAGTTGGTGGCGGTTGATCAGGCCCAGCAACGAGGCATGGTTGAGCAACGCGGTGTCGCTATAGAGAATTAGGACTGGGCCGGCATAGTCACCCAACACACGGCGCGCCTGTAGTACCGCGTGGCCGGTGCCCTGAGGTTTACTTTGTTCTACATAACAAAATGCGCGGCCTGGAAAGGTGCGTCCTAAATGTTCGACCACGGCATTATCATTGGCGCTGACCACAATTACCATTTCGGCCGGATCGACAAAAGGGCGCGCTAGATCGACGACATAGTCGATCATTGCCCGTTCCCCCAGCTGTTGCAGCACCCACGGCCGTTCACTTTCCTGTTGTTGCGCACCTGCCGCGAGGAGAATTACTCTCATGTGGTCGCCTCTGTCCATGCTTCACGTAATAAGGTTACACTCTTGGGCATGGCAGTGGTCGCTGCTTCCTGCCCTTCCATCTCGATGGAAATATAGCCCTGAAAGCCGTTGGCCAGCAAAGTTTTGCAGATCCGTGCATAATCGAGATCAAGCGTGTACCAACTGCCACCACCAGGGTAAGTCTTGGCGTGAGCCAGCCAGACATGGGGCGCGATTCGTTCCATCGCTTTGTACATGTCTTCCTCGAAAATGAAGTTGCCCATGTCAAGGATTGCTTTGAACCAAGGCGAATCGACCGTTTCAATGATCTGGGCCATATCGGCGGCGAAGGTGGTGAGCCCCCAGTGATTTTCGAGCAAGAGCATGACCCCGCGTTTTTCGGCGTGCGGCAGACAGGCGTGGATGGCATCAATGCACCACTTCATCCCATCCGCTTTGGTGTAACCATTCCACGGCTCGACCCAGCCCTTGGCCTGGATCAGATCGTCAAAGCTGCCGGTCTTGCGCCAACCGCCCGAGTTAACGCGGATCGAACCGATGCCCAATTCGTGGGCCAGGTCGATGCAATGGAGGGTATGGTCGATGTGTTGTTGCCGCTCCTCGGCGCTTTCCCAGACAAAATCCTGGTGAATGCTCAAATTGTAGAGGTCAAGCCCCAGGTGAAAGGCTTGGCGCTTGAGCGATTGGAGATAGCTGTTATCCTCGCTGCGCAACTGCTGGTGCAAAATTTCAACGCCGTTGAGGCCAAGTTCATGGGCCGCGGCAAAGACGGTTTCAAGGGGGGTCTTCTCTGGTGTAAAGTGCCAATACGAATAGGAGGAAGTGCCGAGGCGTAGTGTTGGTGTGGTCATGATGGTCCTTTCGATTCAAATAATTTCTGTAGCTGCACTACGGTTGATTGAGTTGTGATAGTCGGCTGTATCCTCGGCATACCGATGGATGGGATGCCGTTCCCCTTTTGCAACCCGTGTATGAAAGTGCTCGATCACCAGCGCCGGATCAGCTTCACAGCGCAGTTGGATGATCCGCAGCCCATAGCGTTCCGCTAACTGTTGCCAGCATCCTGTCGCATGCGTTGGACTGAAGTTGCTCTCGACAATATGGCTGACATTGGCCCGTAATAGGGTTTCCACCAAATGATAGAGCAACTCCCACGTCGCCGCCCCCAGTTTTAGTGACCATTCTTCGGTTGACCAGCCCAGGGTATCGGCCAACGTTTCTTTCAACCCGTCACGGTAGAGCAGCGGCAAGTGCAATGCTGACGCCAAGTGGTGCGCCAGCGTGGTTTTCCCTGTGGCAGGGTGACCAGTGATCAGGATGACGGTTGTTTGGTCCATGCTTCGCCGCGTGTTTGTTCCGACACTGCAAGTACTGTTTTGTAAAATATATTTTGATGGGTTTTTCGTCCCAGCGGGACGGTTGACCTTAGTGCAAGAAAATCATGATATTTCCGGCCTAATAGATAACACAATCAAACCTGGCACAATCGTGTACTGCGCATCCCCTGATGCGCAGCCCGCTTTGTGTCAACTCTATTTGCTTTGTCTATAAGGTCAACCGTCCCGCTGGGACGAACGCTGCTTTTAATCCAGCAGAACTTAGCTGACAGTGTACTTTAGCCGCCAAGCGTGACCGGTTGCCCGCGTTCGGCGGATGCATACGCTGCTAACGCCACTTCTAGCGCACGCAAGCCATCTTCACCTGTGACCGATGGTGCAGCACCGTTGCGGATCATTTCGACAAAATCGCGCACAAGGCCCAGGTCCATGTTGCTGCCCCAGTTCTGCCACTGGGTTTTGCCGACCTTGTTCGAGCTGACGGCGAGATGTTGGCGGAAAGCATCGACAAAGATGACCCCCTTTTCGGCGGTTACCTCGATCTTCACATCACCCCAGGTGGTGTAACTGGACGGGCGCGACCAACTGGTGTCGAGCGTGCCATAGATGCCATTGGCCAGGGTAAAGGAGAGCAGTCCAACGTCGTCGATCCCTAAACCGGGGTGCAGCAATTCGTGGCCCACCTCGGCGTAGACTTCGGTGACTTCCGTGCCCCAAAACCAGCGCAGCAGATCGATGACATGCACGGTATGATCGATCACCGCGCCACCGCCGGCTAGCGCTTTGTCAATAAACCAACCGCCGGGCATCGAGCCATGATTGGTGGTCTGCACCGCATAGACCTTGCCCAGTTCACCACTCGCCAGCTTGGTTTTGAGCCACTGGACCGGCGGCGAAAAGCGGACCGGAAAGGCAATTTGCAATTTGGTATTGGTCTGCGCACAGCTGTCGATGATCGCCTGGCCATCGGCGGCGGTGCTGGCAATCGGCTTTTCACAGAGGATATAACCCACCTTGCCAGCCGCCGCTTCGACCATCGGGCGATGTTTGGCATTTTCGGAGCAGATGATCACTGCATCCAGCCCAGCGGCAAATAAGGTCGTCGTGTCGGTGGTAAAGGGCACCCCATAGCGTTCCGCCGCTTTTTGACCGCGCTCAGCGTTGTCGTCATAGATCGCCGCCAGGGTCACGCCGGGTAACTGTTGTAGACAGTTCGCATAGCTGTTGGCATGGCCGTGGGCAAAGCTCATCATGCCGATTTTGATGGTGTCGTTGCTCATGCGCTCACCTTTGCGGTTTCTGCCGTAAATTCGGCAATGGTAATTGCTTTGCCGCTGCGGATTGATTCAATCGCCGCCAACGCCACCTTGACATCCATCATCGCCTCACGCACGGTGACCATTGGCGTTGCCCCCGTTTCCAGGCAGTCGAGAAAATGGGCCAATTCGGCCTGATAGGGGTGGATGTCGTCGCCGAGCGGGCTGAGGGTGCTGCGCACCTTGCCATTCCCCGCTTCGTTGATCACGATCTGGGTAATCGGCGCTTCGCCTTCTGAATTCCACTCGACCATGCCGGCGTCGCCGGCAATCTCCAAGGCTGTGCGCCATTGACCGGGCGGGCTGGCCCAACTGGCCTCAATATGGCCAACGCCGCCATTGGCAAAACGCAAGGTGATCAGCGCATGATCCCGTTCCGGCTCGTTGGCAAAGGTGAGGCCACGCGCAAAAACCCGCTCTACCTCGCCCATGCACCAGCGTTGGAAGTCGATATCATGGATCGACACATCGAGCACCACGCCGCCACTCTTAGCAAAGTCACCATAGAAGCTGCCAAGCGTGCGCGGAAAAGCCCCGGCGCGGATCGTGCGGATCACCCCGGGTTTGCCGATGGCCCCATTGTCAATTGCTCCTTTGGCCGCTTTGAATTCGGGAAAGAAGCGCACCACATGGGCCACAAAAACGGGAACGCCGCTCGCTTCCACCGCCGCAACGATCTCCTCACAGTCGGCCAGGTGGCGCGCCAGCGGCTTTTCGCAGATCGTTGGTTTGCCGGCGGCGACCGCGGCAAGAATATTCACTTTGTGGGCCGCCGCCGGGGTGCAAATGTCGACAACATCGACGGCTGCGAAAAATTCATTTAAGTCGGTATAGGCTTTGCCGCCATATTCGGCGGCGGCCCGTTCTGCCATCTCTGGGCGTAGATCATAATGGGCCGCAATTTCGACTGGTAGCCGTTGCCAGCAAGCCAGATGTAGTTGCGCAATTGCGCCGGGGCCGAGTATGCCAATTCGTTTCATGCCGATGGTTCCATTGTTGGTTGTTGGCTAATAATGCGATTGAGAACTTTTTGAAACTCAGCAATGTCTGCGGATTGAATGACTGCCTTAAGCAATTCAGTAAAGGCAGCTTCATTCTTGATCTCTTTGAGTGTGCGTTCCAAGTGGTGATAAACCGAAAGCGGTGGATCAAAGCGCCAGGCAATTGCATTGAGGAGATCACTGCGTCGCGTATCCGCCCGCACTTCACGTAGAAAAGGAGTGTTCATCAACAGCCCTTCTTCTTTTCGTTGCGATTGATACATAGCTGTGCCTCATGCAAACGTATTAGATAAATCTTTTATTGTTGATCGTACGGATTGCTGAAAGTTGTCAAATGTGTCTGCTTGAACGGCTGTCTTATGAAGCAACGTAAGTGTTTCTGCGTTGTCAATCTGCTCTAAAGCATGCTCTATTTGCTGGTAGGCAGAACTAGGTGGATCAAAACGCCAAACCATCGCATTGAGAATGTCTTGGCGCTGCATGCGGTGGCGCTCTTCAGTACGCACACGCCGTAAAAATGGCGTATCCATTAAGAGACCCTCGTCCTTAATCATGTTTTCGATCATGTCGATTATCTCCTGATCATCAAGCAATGCGATCAAATCCATTATCAAACGCAGACGTGTTTCTTCGTCAGTGACACTCCGAATCTGCTTGACTACTTCTGGTATAAGTGCCAAAGGATTGTCAATTTGAGTCTGGCCAATCAACGCCAATAGTCCAGGCCGGTTTAGTGCTACTAGTTCTTCTGCCTTGATCTTCCACAAATGGACGACCTGATAGCGCCAGTGCAAAGTCGGTTGGCCGTCGCCGGTTAAGACTTCGAACAGGCGATCAACACGCGCATCCTGACCGGTAAACTCGACATTGATCGCCTGGACAGAGCGGATTTCGACGTTGAGTAACCAAGCGGCAAAGTCATAAATGTTTGATTCAACTAAATCTTTGAGCGGGCTATCGGTGTGTGCCATCCGCAATTACAGTCCGTAATGGTCGTCAATCTCTTGCTGATAGTTTGCCACTTCGCCGTTGATCATCTCGTCAATCGTGACGGCGCGCCCCAGGTGGGACGATTCGATAATGGCGAAGGCCGCGGCCAGATCCTCCAGCCCGACGCGGCCATCGGTCTCTGGTTGGGTGCCGTTTTCAATCGCCTGGAGCCAATCATATTGTTGAATGGCGTAGGGATCGGTGAAGCCGTGGGGATAGAAGGCAGCTTTGGTGGTTGCATCGGCTTCACGGTTAAAAAGTTCGGTGGTAGTTGTATGCGTGCCGTCATCGAGCACCAACGCGGTGCCGCGGATCGAGCCGTTGCTGCCATAGATCGCCGGCGTGCCGGGAATGCTCAACGCTTCGCCATGTCCACCCCAGGACCAGAGCAATTGGCCAATCGCACCATTCATAAAGTTAACGGTAGCGAAGTATGTGTCATCCACATTGGCGTCAACCGTTTGGGTGATCTTGCCCTGGGCATCGCGATGATGGCGGACCGGCTCAAAGGTGCGCACTGCCGCCTGCACCGAAAAGATCGGCCCCATAATATAGCGTACCCAGTGCATGGCATGGACACCGATATCAATCGCCCCGCCGCCGCCGCCCTCTAGTTTGCGATGGCGCCACGCAGTTTCGGCCACAATCTTATCCGGTGACCAAAGACCGCCCACACTGCCCATAATCGCCATCTGCGGATCGCCGAGAAAGCCCTCGCGTACGACCCAATGGGCAGCGCGTACCGTTTCCGACTGGCGCACATTCTCAAAGATACCCAGGGTCAACCCATTCTGCTCGGCCAATTCCACCAACAATTTACCCGCTTTGACCGTAACCGCCAGCGGCTTCTGGACCAATAAATGTTTACCCGCCTCCAGCGCATATTGACCGACCAGATGATGCATGTAGAGCGAGGTGAAGTCATTGACCGCGTCGACCAGGCCGGAGTTGATCATCGCCTCGTAGTCGGTAAAGACCGCAACGTCGGTATCGGGTTGAAAGTCGCTTAGGTAGATATGGGGCGCGGCCAGGGGATCTTTGGTGGCCGGGTCGAGGACCGGTGGGCGCGGGGTTGGCCCTGCGCCGCGCGTGCGGAACATCAGTGCATCTTCTTCTTTGCGCGCGCAGAGCGCGGTGATGCGAAAGTTATCAAAGCCCGCTTCCAGCAGCTCGCGATAGCCCTGTAAGTGGGCATTTAGAATGCGGCCACAGCCGACGATACCGATACGAATCATAGTTGGGTTCTCCTCCAATCATTCACCATTCACCATTCACCATTCACCATTCATAATTCATAATTCATAATTCTCAACGGTCACTGGTCAATTGTCAACTGCTGATAACGGGGTCGTCTGTGCCCGCGTCTGATAGCGTAAGAGCCCAAAACAGATCGCGCTGCCGATGGCCAGCGTCGCTACCACGCCGTATAAAAAGTGAAAACCGGCGAGTTGGACTAGCGTCCCGCCTAATGAACTACCAATCAGCGAGCCGGCGCTGCTCACTGTGTTGAATAGCCCACTTTTGCTGCCGCGATTGGTCTGCACGCTCTGTTCGGTGGCAAAGGTCATGGCGGTTGTCGTATAGCTGCCAAAGCCAAAGCCGCGCACCACCTGCACCACGAGGAGCAGTGGGAAGATGCCGGCCAAAAAGAGATAACCCAAATTGGTGAGGGCAATAAAGCTGCCGCCGGCAATCAAGAGTGGTGCGCGGCCAATCAGGTCGGAGAGCATCCCCGCGCCGACCATGGCCGGGAATTCAACCAATGCCGCCAGCCCCCATAGGCTGCTGCTTGCCGTTTTGGAGTAGCCCAGCGTTTGCATGTAGTTGGGCCACATCGAGGCCGACGCCGTATGCGCGGCTGACCAAAGCAAGACACCAATCAAAAAGAAAAGCGGTAGCGATTGCAGATTGGTGAGGATCTGGCGCGGGTTAAGGGTCGGCAACTGCCGCTGAATGATCGAGGCGCTAGGATCCGGTCGCACTTCACGAATCGCCAAGGCACACGCCGCTGCGATGACATAAATCGCCGAGCAGACCAGCAATGTCGTTGCAATCGAGGTGGCGTCGGCCAGGCGGCCACCGATGATCGCCCCAATAAAAAAGCCAAAGGAGCCAATGCCACGAAAGACCCCCATGCGCCGCCCCTTTTGTTTCTCTGCCTCCAGCAGATCACCCATGATCGCCAGGCTGATCGTGCCATAGGCCGCCGTGCCGAGCCCTTCGAAAATGCGTGCTGCCCAGGCATAGTTACCGCTGGGTACCCAACTTAGCAGAAAAAATGAGGTGGCGAGAATTAGCAGGCCCATGATCAGCAATGGTTTGCGGCGGCCCAGGCGATCGGAGAGCCAACCCCAAAAATAGTTGGCAAAAAACATCGTGATCACCACACTGGCTAGGATCAAGGAAATCTGGGCATAGCTGGTGCCGAGGGCCTGCAAATAGAGGGTGATGAGTGGGGAACTAATGCCGATGGCGATATAAAAGATCGCCGAGATTAAGGTGAGTAAGCGGATGCTATTCATTGAATTTCTAATTTTATGGTATGATTAGGGCTTACGCAACGCCTTTTCGTCGGGATACATCGTATCCCGACGAAAAGGCGTTGCGTAAGCCCTAATGATGTGAAGTCCATTCGTCGTATGGAGACGCTCTCATAATGATGTATGTAAGATGTGTTAAAGACAGACCGGATCTTCAACCACAAGATGAACCAGTTCAAACGGGTGCGTCCCAATTTTGGGGGCTAACGTCCCCGGCACAGGCGAAGGGTTGGTTTGTTAGCGTTCCATTTCCTCGCCTGTGCCGGGGACGTTGTGAACATCGCCCCTTTTTTGGAACGCACCCAGTTCAAACAAAGCCACTGACTGGGTTGACAATTGGTGGTATTTATAAAGTATTGCCGCCTGAACGTAATGATCCCGCTGATATGCTGCGGATTGTCGATGAGACATTTGGCGAAGCTGGTAGCGAATCCGGCTATCTATATCCGATTAATTATTTTGAATCATTCGTGCCAACGGCGGAATGCGGTTTGATTGATTCGATTACCGTACACGTAGACCCTTATCTTAAGGGTGTTTTACATGCAGAAGCCATTGCCGCAAATAAATCTGTCTCAGCGTTGTTACGCCAATGGATTGACGAACGTTTGGATAGCCCACTGCCGGCCTAGCTTAGCGTGTTGACAACCCTATATCGTCATCCATAAAAGACCTGTCAGGTGCGCCAGTCAATTATCGGGGGCAATCGAACAAGTTCGCGGGCGCACCTGACAGGTCTCGTTGGACAAGACTTTTCTGGATAGCGATATCGAAAGGCCGACGTGATCGTCGGCCTTTCGACTTTACAGCACGTTGATTAACGCTTCACAGAAGCTAATTACTGACCTGCCGGCCCAAGCGTGCCATCCAGAATTTGGAGCACGACAAAGGAATCGGCATAAGGGCTGTTCAGATAGATCGGATCCTCTTCGGGTAGCCAGCCGGCAGCAAAGCGGCTTGGGACCGGATTGTTGCCATAACGTTCCCACAGCGGAATCTGTGGTAACAACTCGTTATAGGCGAGTGCAATCGTGCCCAATGCTTCCTTCTGCATTTCGGCATCACCACCGGTACCGGCGGCCTTCACCAGTTCGCTCAAATTGACATCGCCCACGCTCTCGGTGCTGACATTGAGGTCAAAGTACATGCCTGGACTTTCGACGCTCCCTGTGGCGCCCTCCGCACTACCAATGCCACTGAAGTAAGCATTGTGCGTGTTGAAATCAGCTTCATAGCTGAATACTGGGTGCGGATTGCCGGCGCCCCAACCACGGATTGCCAATTGGAAATTGCCTTCATTGACATCAATGGGGTGCTGGTTAAAGTTGACGCCACGGAACTCGGTCTTGATCCCGAAGTTGGTGAGCTGTTCTGCGGTATTCTCTGCCGCTGCCGACCAGTCGGCAAATTCGGCGGGGGCGGTCAGGGTAAATTCCATCCGATTGCCCTGGTCATCGATCCAGACGCCATCGGTGTCGCGGGTAAAACCAATCCCTGTCAACAGCGCTTCCGCCGCTGCCACATCATAGGTATAGGGATTCAGCTCGGATTGGACATCTTCGTTGAGCCAAAGTCCAGTCATATTGTCGGAGAAGCCACACATGCATGCTTGTGGCTTGGCCGATTCAGCCAAGGCAATAAAGCCATTCTCTTCCTTGTTGATGGCATAGGCCATGGCCTGGCGGACTTCCTTCAACCCAAAGGGATGGACCTGATGATTGACATAGAGCGCCGGGCCGGAATAGATCGGTGGGCGGATGATGCGATAGCCCTGCGCGATGAATTCGCGCTCGGTCGCAGGCGGGAAGCCGTGGGTAGCGTAATCCACATCACCGGAGAGCACCAATGGCGTCACTGTTGGTGTTTCACCGTTGTAGTTGACCATGCGATCAAACTTTACGGTGTCAGCCCAGTAGCTGGTGTCCACCTTGTTGAGGATCATCTGCGATTCGGTGATGCTGGCGGCATCGATCTTGTATGGCCCAAGCACGACCATATCTTCTGGGCGGAATTCGTTAAACTCCTGCACCAGGCTCTTCCACGCATCGTCATCCTTGGTGCTGCCGGCGGCAACTAACTCTTGTACCTTGGTTGCCCATTCGCCATAGACCGATGAGGCGCGGATCGCCACGTCGCGCAGGACGCGGCGTGGCACGGTGGTCGATGGCTCATTGAGGATAAAACTGACAGTGTACTCATCGACGGCCTGCACGTCTGAGATATAGTTCCAGACGGTCTGGCTCAACAGGCGTGAGATCGCAAAGGTGTCGATCACATCCTGGGCGGTGAAATCGCTGCCGTCGCTCCACTTGGCACCCTGGATCAACTTGACCGTCAGGGTCGTGTCATCCGTCATTTCCCATGATTCACCAGCAATCGGTACCCAACTACCATCCGCCCACATATACATGAAAAGCGATGGCTCCATGAGCATCTGGTAGATGCCCAAGGAAAAGCCGTTGGTGACAAAGGTGTTGAAGTGGCCGGTCGGTGGCGCTGAATAGGGATAGGCTGGGTGAAATTCGCTGACCCCGGTGGTTGCGCCTTCTGCCGGCGCGGCGGCTTCGCTACCGGTCGCGTCCCCGGCTGGGGCTACCGGTGCAGCACAGGCGCTAATCACCAGCGCCAATACCAACACTACTGCTAACCAAAAATGTTTCTTCATTGTGATTTACTCTCCTGAACTTCAGTTTGGTTAAACGATTAACAATCAGGTTGACTATGTAAATTGCATGGCTGGGATGGCCCAGCGGCAATTAACAACGAATTGAGTGAACAACCGAGCGCTGATAACCGGCAACCGCATTCACTGCCGATTGCGCCATTGCTGCCACTTGACCAAGGCGACAATTACCAACAGAAAGGTCAGGCCCATGAAAAAGCTGATCAGGCTAATACTATATTCTGCACTATTCGGTTCGACGACAAAGAGCAGGCCACCGGAGACAAACATAATAAAAAATCCGATATGAAAGCCTGCTTTACCGATTTGACTATCCATATTGACTTGTGTAACTCTGCTGTGCTATGCTGGCAATAGTTGTATTACAATTGTTTTGCACTTGGGCACCCTATAATCAATCACCTGTGAGGGGTGGCTTATGCAAAAAACATTACAAGTCAGCGACAAAAAGTACCAAAATCAAGCATTGTTTCAAGCTGCGTTACGTGATTTCCAAATTGGTTTACACGAAATCTATGGCGAAAAACAACCAGAAATTGTCTTATATGGTTCCTATGCTCGTAATGAAGCCAGAGCGGATTCTGATATTGATATTCTGCTGCTTTTTGCTGAAACAATTCAGCCTGGCAAAGAGCTGACCCGCTTAAGCTATCTACTGGCAGATTTAAACCTGCGCTATGAAGTTCTAGTTTCTGTTGTACCAGCGACACAAATGCAGTTTCAGCGTGCAGATGGTCCTTTTTGGAAAAATGTCAGACAGGAAGGGATTCCGATTAATGTTGCCTAATGAATGTCAGTGGCTAAACGAAAACCCCGCCCCGCCTCAAACACCGCTAAACTAGTAATTCAATCGACACATCTTTGCGAACTGGGCAGGCAGCCCGCCCGCCGACGACTACCGGTTCCAGCGCTGGTACATGGTGATCACATTCACCGGGAACAAAGTAGGGACAGCGCGGATGAAAGGTGCAACCCGGCGGCAGATTGAGCAGGCTGGGGATCTCGGCGCTGCGTAGCTCCATATGCCGCTTGCGCCGGGCTAGATCGGGGTCTGCTTCCGGCACCGCTGCCAACAACGCCTGCGTATACGGATGACGCGCATCGGTAATCAGCCGTTGCGTTGGTCCTTCTTCCACGATCCGCCCCAGATACATTACCACAATCCGCCCTTGCCAGGAAAAATATTTTGCCAGCGCCAGGTCATGGGTGATAAACAAAAAGGTGACATCAAATTCTGACTTTAGCCGCGCCAACATGTTGAGTAGACTGACGCGGATCGAGACATCAACCATCGAGACTGCCTCATCGGCGACGATAAACTTGGGATCAACCGTCAGCGCACGCGCTACCGAAACCCGCTGCCGCTGCCCACCGCTCAACTGGTGTGGATACTTGTTGAGGAAATCCTCCACCGGCGTCAGATCGACAATCTGGAGCAACTCCGCGGCCCGGCGCTCTGCTGCGGCCTGTCCGCTCACTTTCTTGTGGTGCAAAAGTGGCGTGGTCAACATCTGGCGAATCGTCTGTGTCGGGTTGAGCGAAGCGTAGGGATCTTGATGAATAATTTGCACCGCGCGGCGATAGGCCTGATAATCGGCGCGATTCATCTTGGCAATATCCTGCCCCTCATAGAAGATCTGCCCCTCCGACGGTGGCAGCAGGCCAACGACCATGCGCCCTGTGGTGCTCTTGCCACAGCCGCTCTCGCCGACCAGGCAAGCGATCTCGCCTTGGGCAATCGCCAGCGAAATCGAGTCCACCGCGGTTACGCGCTCGCCGCCTTTGCCGAAATATTTAGAAATGTTTTTGAGCTCAAGGATTGGGGCCACAGGTTTCGTTTACTCCAAATTAAACAGGCTCTAGAATTTGCTCAGTTGCAACCGCTTCAGGAACCGTGTTGATACTATTTGCCAGCAGCACATTGATTAAAGTTTCCACCGAGACGCCTTTAGCCCGTGCGCGTGCTCTTAATGGCGCAACAATTTCCGGTAAAATGGCGACGCGCATTGCCCGTTTCGTGTCGGTGTATACTTCTTCCCAACCTTCTTCAGGCATATAGTCACCCGTATCAAAGTTGTCCCAAAATTCAGCCTCTTCTTCGTAGCTCTTGAACTCGGGAACTTCGATTTCTTTCATACCCACTTCTTTTATTTTAAGCATTGTCATTGTCTTGCCTTCCTAAAGCTCTGCCTTTCACTTGGCACCATCTCACGCGCTGTAATTGGCTTGAATCGACTCCCGCCTACTCGATCCAACACAACTAATAGATAACGCCCAGATAAAGTTTGTCCATAAATGCGATAGCGATTCTCTCCTTGTCGGTAAGAGATCGTAACGCTATCATCACAAACTTCTTGCACTTCGTGTGGTTCCACATCATGTCGGGCGATATGTTCTATCCGATGATTATCCCATATCAACTCTTTGATATACATAATTACGCGCGTCCACGCAGCGGCTTCTGTGCCAATTCTGCCGCGACTTCGTCTGTGTGCCAACAGGCGGCAAACTGTTGTGGTCCCACCGGCATGAGTGCGGGTTCCTCTTGTTTGCACTTGTCGGTGGCAAAGGGACAGCGGGGATGAAAGGGACAACCACTGGGCAAGTTGATCAAATCGGGGGGGGAACCAGGGATCGAGGCCAGCTCTTCAAAGCCACCGGCGACCGTGGGTACGGCCCGAATCAGGCCCATCGTGTACGGGTGGCGCGGACGGTAGAAAATGTCGCGCGTCTTGCCTAACTCGACCACGCGACCGGCATACATGGTGGCCACGCGATCGGCCAGCTCCGCGGCAATCGCCAGATCATGGGAGATAAAGATCATGGTCAGCTCTTTTTCCTCTTTGAGCTGACGCAACAGATCGATGATCGTGCGTTGGGTCAGAATGTCAAGTGCGGTCGTCGGCTCATCGAGAATCAGCACCGTCGGGTCGAGCAGCATCGACATGGCGAGCAGGGTGCGCTGACGCATGCCACCGCTCAATTCATGCGGATAGGCGCTGATCACTCGATTCGGATCGAGCTGTACAAAACGCAGCAGATCCATAAATTTTTCGCGCACGGCCTGGCGGTCGTGCCAACCGTGGGCTTTGGCGGTATCCAGCACCTGTTCCCAAATTTTGAGGACCGGATTAAAGGCATTGAGCGCCGATTGAAAGACCATGGCACAATCGCGCCAACGAAATTCGCGCAGCCCATTGCCCTGTAACTTGAGCACATCCACCACATTGCCGTTGCGCCGATAGGTGATACTACCAGGTGCAACCAGGGCTGTCTCCGCCAGCAACTTGACAATCGCTAAACCCAATGTCGTTTTACCGGAGCCACTCTCGCCGATCAACGCCAGGCTTTCGCCCGAGAGTAGATCGAGCGTCACGCCACGCACCGCCTGGACATTGCCGCCGCGCGTTTGGTAGTTAACGTGGACATTTTCCAGGCTAAGCGGGATCTGGCCCCTAATTTGATCATTGTATGGATTCATATTGGTTAACATCTGGTCGGGCTTAGTAAGCGCTGGCATTGTGTGGGCATCACCGGAGACGGGCGGGAAGTCCCTGGCTTTAGACATGGGCGCGGCTTGTACACGCGTCGCCCCCAAGGGGGACCCGACCCTCCCGTGGCCTTGTACCCAAACTGGATGTTGGTTCAGTTGGAGTAGGCGTACCCGTCTTGCTTGTGGATTGCTCGGCAGTAGCGCCAGCCGATCCCATCGACTTGCCCGTTGATCTTGAAGGTTCCTGACTTTCTAATTGAAACAGTTCCAATGTACGATCCTTTCTTTTTGCCACTTGGTACAATTGCCTTAACCATATCGCCACTTTGAAAGCCGTTGACGCGCTTAGCTGACTTTGCTTTGCCGCGTGGGAACCCGTACTTGTCTGAGTTAACCATCTGCCGACTGCCGCGCCCAACCGCCTTAACCTGCAACGGTTTGGAAGAGGCACAAAGCGCAACCGTAGATCCACTTTCACCCACGCAAGCAGCATCAATCCAATGCGCCTTTGGATAATGCTGGCTTGTCCGGTTGAACTTCGTTCGTCCACCCGTCCCGACTTCAATGGCAAGACCCGTCGCTTTGAACATTTCAAACACTGCCCAACGGGTTGCATTCACCGCGCTTGCATCTTTGAGCGGTTTCTTTGCCAGTGCCTGCACCTGCGGGAAGCCAAACTCAGCCGCTGTTTGGTTGCCTTTTCGCTGGTTACAATTATGGCACGCCAGACACAAGTTCGTTACCCGATTACTGCCACCGCGCGACTTGGGAGTGATGTGCTCGATCTCTAGTGGCACGTTCTGCACACCGCAGTAGCAGCACTGGCGCTGATACTTTTCGAGCAAATATTCCCTGACTTCATATCCAGCCAATTCACCCTGCTGGTACTCAACCCCGGATATTTCTGCGTTTTCCATTAGCTGCATATCGAACCGAACTAGTTCCATCGCGATACTCTGCAGGTTGCACAGCTTGAAGAAACGCGTGAACCACGTCTGAAGATTGTCCACTCGGCTTTTGAGCGAGGGTGCCAACCAACCCGCTGGACGTGCAGTCGTTTTCTTTGCACAATTCGCAAACTTTGGTTTGCGGTAGCGTGTCTTGCGCTGCCGTCTGCTACGGCGGATTGCCCTACGGCTTTCCAGCGCATCGCGAATCGCTTGCCCACGGTGGGTTAGTTCAGCGGCAAAGATGACTTTGCCGTCCTGCATCAACACCATGCCAGTGGTTTTGCTACCTGGATCGACCTTGAGTTGCACTGTCGGTACGGTTGGATCTACTACCGCACGCTTCAGGATGATGGTAAACGGGAATCTTCGGTAGACCGCTGCTTTGCCCTGTTTCAGTAGCTGCCGCGCTGCACCAGGATGAATCGGCGCTTGCGGTTCTTTATTGGTCTCTAGTACGAAAACAAAGTTCTGCATTGTGGTACGTTCTCCCCTTGCGGGGGTGATGGTCTCCTCGACAATGTTAGGCGGCTTGTTATTGTCCAGCACACTGTAGTCCACCCCAGGACCGCGCTTAATGCTGGACGCTAGAACTCGACGGGCTGGAGAAGCACCCGCGCCTAGCATGACCTACCCTAACGTAGCACAACTACTGCTGAGTCTGGTCAGATAATGGCCTAAGTATTGCTACTCAAGCCCCTGCCTTTAGGCATGGGGTTGCTGACCTATTCACTGGCGCGTAAGCGCGGGTTAAAGACAAGTTCCAACGAGCGGGTCATCGTAATCAGCGCCAACTGGAGCAGCGCAATCGCCATAATCGGGGCCATAATATACCAGACACTATCCTTAAAGAAGATCGCCCCACGCACCCAGGCCAACTGCGTCATCACACTCCAGTTGCTGGCGGAAATCGGGACAAGACCGAGGAAAACCAGCCCAGCTTGCGCATAGACCGCACCGGTCATCGCCAAGGCAAAACTGACTACAATGTAGGGCATCATATTGGGTACCAACTCGCGAAAGACAATGTGCCAGATGCCCAGGTCGAGTGCCCGTGCGGCCTCAATAAAATCGCGTTGTTTGAGCGACAGCGCCTGCGCCCGCACCGCCCGCAACAACGCCGGCCAACTGAGCAACCCTAACAGAACGCCCAGAAAGGTCAGACTATTGAGCGAGATAAAGGCGGCCAACACGGCCAGCAACGGAAATTGCGGAATGGTCAGAATGATATCGGTGAAGGCCATGATCACACTGTCAACCGCACCACCGACAAAACCACTGAGGGTGCCAAAGGTGACCGCAATCGTGGTCGAGAGCAGCGCCGCAATAAAGGCGACATAGACCACATCCTTGCCGCCGTGGACAATCTGCGTCCACACATCGCGCCCTTGGTGATCAGTACCTAGCGGATGTTCCAGCGAAGGGGTCACATAGATCTGGTCCACCTTGGTCTTGGTATCCAACTCAATAAAGCGTGACCCAACATAGGTCATCAGCACAATGCCGATTACGACCAGGAAACCGATAAAGCCAACTTTGTTATAGGTGAGCAGCTTGAGCGATTTGCCCACCGCCCGTAAAAAATGGATGATTGCTTCCATCGTTATTCTGTCCTCCCCAACTTGATCCGTGGATCCAACCAGCCGTATAGTAGATCGGCAAAGAAGTTCGCAAAAATGACCGAAAAGGTGATCACCAGGAAGATCCCCTGCATTACCGTATAGTCACGTTGCGCAATCGCTTGCCCCAACTGCCGGCCAATGCCGCCATATTCAAAGATCTGCTCAACTAGAATCGAACCACCAACGACAAAGCCAATCCGAATGGTGAGCAGGGTGAAGAGTGGTAGTGCAGCATTCCGTCCCACATAGGCCGTGGCAATGCGCATCTCGCGCAGCCCACGCGCCTTGGCCACCGTGACATAATCTTCACCCAACGTGCTGACCGTGCTGCTCTTCATGCTCAACATCCAGAAGCCGATGCTGGTAAGCACATAAGTTGCAATCGGCAAGGCGGCATGAAAGAGCGCATCCTGGAAAAAGAAGAGGTTAAAGCCGGGGACAACGCCCGATGAATAGGCCCCGCGCATGGCCGCAATTGGCACCAACTTCCACTGTACCCCCAACCAGACCACAATCAGCAACCCAATTAAAAAGTCGGGAATTGAGCTAATCAATGAACTGAGCAGGGTCAGCGCATGGTCGAGAAAACTTTCGCGGCGATAGGCCATCAGGATGCCCAAGACCATCCCGACCGTAAAGCTGATAATCAACCCCAGCCCCACGCTAAAGATCGTCCAGGGTAAAAAGCGCGCAATCACCGCCGTCACTTGTGTTCCTGGCGAGAGAATCGAGCTGCCGAAATTGCCTTGGAGCAGACTGCCCAGATAGTCAAAATATTGGAGATAAACCGGTTTTTCCAGGTCAAAGGCGAAGAGCGATGCCGCCTGATCACGCGCCTCGTTGAGCGGCATGCCATAGGTGACGACCAATTGATTAACATAAATCTCAATCGGGTTGCCAGGTAATAGTCGGATCAGGAAAAAGGTAATGGTGGTGACGACAAAGATCGTAAAGATCGTGCGTAATAGTTTGCGCAGGATATAGGAATGGCGTAGCGTCAACAGCCAATTCTGGCGCGCCGCGACCGGGGTTGGTCGCTCTGGCACAGTGCTCAGCGTGGTGGCCAAGGGTGTTGCTCCTTTGCTGGGGTCGCCGTCATGCCGATTGCCTGACGGGCGTCGCATACATTGCTGAATTGAGAAATTATCTATGCGGCGGTTGTTGTTGCGCCGGACTTGCCGCTACGGACAGGCCAAAAACGGTCTGGAGGAGAGCTACCGTTTCATCATAACAGGACTTACCAAAATAGTCCAAGTTCATTCGCCAGAATCGTGGCCGCGGCTCCCATCACAACCAAGTCGGAAAGTTCGCTGGTCAAGGTGACTGGACTGATGTGCGGGGCATTCAGTCGGCCAATCAGAGAACGCCGCGCCACTTCTTGTTGAATCACCTCAATCAACCCCTGCCCAAAGCCGGCCAGACTACCACAGAGTAAGATGCGCGAAGGCCCAAGCACACTGACCAAATGTGCCAGTACCTTGCCCAACTGCTCGCCTGCTTTAACGACAAGGGCGGTCACCCCTGCATCACCTTGTGCATAAGCCTGCAACACGGTTTCAATCGTGATGGCCTCTGGGCGCTTAACCAGCGTATTCAGCCGGCAACTGGGGGTGCTACGGGCCAAAATCTGGGCCTGTTTCACGAGTGCCCGACTACTGGCAACGGTTTCCAGACAGCCGTGGTTGCCACAGTTACAGCGCTCACCGGCTTCCGTTACGACCACATGGCCGATTTCACCGACGCCGCCCCCATTGCCGTGCAACAGTTGCCCGTTACACATAATGCCGGCCCCAATGCCGTTGCCAATCCGTACCACGACCAGATCAGGGGTGCGCTTGTATTCGCCGAAAAGATACTCTGCCAAGAGCGCCGCCTGATTGTCATTTACCACCTGTACATGACAGTTATAGCGCTGGCGGATCAGGTCGCCGAGCGGCACATCGTCCCAGCCTAAGTTCGCCGCCCGGCGAATCAGGCCACTGTTCTGGTCCATAATGCCAGGCGCACCGATGCCAATCCCTAACAAAGGGGTGGTCGTCAGGGTCATCAACTCATCGATCAGGTGATAGATGAGGGCCAACGCTGCTGTGCCCTGTACATCCGCGACGACGCAGCGACTCAACTGAATCTCACCACGCAGATTTAGAATGCTACCTTGAAAGGTTTTGCGTGAGAGATCGAGCGCCAAAATATGGCGTGCATCTTTGGCCAGGCTGACCAGGGTGGGTGGCTTCCCCCGCTCGATGGAGATCGCCCCTAACTCCGTCACCAAGCCTTCTTCGAGCAATTCACCAATCACGGTCGAGACGGTGGTGGCGGTTAAATTGGTGGCGCGGGCAATATCAGCCCGACTTAACGGGCCTTGTTCATAGACTTGTTGAAAGACCAGGCGATTGTTGTGCCGCCGTGTTTGGGCATGGGTCGCTTTTGCTGCCGAAGCAAGCATAGAGTACGTCCGTAGTTGGAAGCGAAACGCTAAACTGCGGTTGTTGATTTACGGTATACTACTGTGGGTGCTGCAAATGCACATCGAGGGCTGTGCGAAGTTAAGTAAATTCAATGAACTTAATAATGATTTTCGTCATTAAATCATAAAGCGCTGAGCTTGTCAACTGGGCAATTCTCACAAATTTAATCAACCACCGACCAACTAACCAACCAACTCATCAACTAAATTACATACGAGTTGCCCGTCAACCCCATCTGTGCTACCATAAGCTTCCATCAATCTATCGCCAGGAGAGAAAGCGCATGAATTGTCCTAATTGCAACACATGGAATCCCGAAGATAAGACCGTCTGCTGGCGCTGCCAGACGGAACTTCCCAAAATCCAACCCAAGAAACCAAAGCGGCAGAACTTTGCTGGCCTGCCGATCTGGGTGTGGGTCGCCTTTGTCCTCTTCTTCGCGGTGACCTCACTTGGTCAGTGCATGATGACCGGTACGCCTGCTGGTTGAGCGTGAATCCGCCTTTGCCCATGCCCGAGATTGCGCGGCTGCTGGTAGATTGGCACGCCGCGCATGGGCGTACCTTGCCGTGGCGCATGGCCGCGGCCGGCGCGCGCGATCCCTATGCGGTCTGGATCAGCGAAATCATGCTGCAACAGACGCGCGTCGAATTTGTGATCGACTATTACCAGCGCTGGATGACCACCTTTCCGACGCTAGAAACGCTGGCCGCAGCCGATCAACAGACCGTGCTCAAGGCTTGGGAAGGGCTGGGTTACTATGCCCGTGCCCGTAATCTGCACAAAGCCGCGCAACAGGTCGTCAACCGTTTCGGCGGCACCATCCCAGCCGACCGCAAAACGCTGCTCGATCTGCCCGGCATTGGCGAATATACCGTCGGTGCCATTCTTAGCATTGCTTACAACCAGCCGGAACCGATCCTCGATGGCAATGTTAAACGCGTGCTCAGTCGCCTCGCCGACATCGACCAGCCAATCAATGAACCCCTAACCCTCAAAACGTTCTGGCAACTAGCGCGCACACTGGTTGAAGCGGCCCCACCAGGCAGCGCCGGTGCCTGCAACGAAGCGATCATGGAACTGGGCGCGCTGGTCTGTACGCCGACCAGTCCGCGTTGTTTGATCTGTCCACTTAACAACCACTGTCTCGCCGCCGCCCGCGGCACCCAAACCCAACGTCCTGTCATGCCGCCTAAAAAAACAACACCCCATTTCGATGTCGCCGCTGGCATCATCTGGCAGGGTGAGCCCTGGCACTCAAAATTTCTGATCGCCCAACGCCCGCCCGACGGTCTCCTCGGTGGTCTCTGGGAATTTCCCGGCGGCAAACTAGAGTCAACTGACCTTGACCTGCGCGCCTGCCTGCGTCGCGAGATCAGGGAAGAGCTTGCCATCGACATTGAAGTCGGTGAACAGGTCACCACCGTCAAACATGCCTACACCCACTTTCGTATCACCCTCCATGCCTTCCATGCCCGCCACCTGAGCGGCGAACCACAAACCATCGGTGTTGCCGACTGGCGCTGGGTGACACTGGCCGAGTTGGCTGCTTTCCCTTTTCCCGTGACCGATCAGAAGATTATTGGGGCATTGCGGGGGGTATAACAGCCGATTAAGACAGCAACGGATTTAGCTCGTTCCACGCTCCGCGTGGAATGCGAGGGAGGACGCTCTGCGTCCGGTCTGTTTTGTTACTTTAACCATATCCACATTTATGGTAAACTACGGGGCAACCGCAACCCCAAACCTGCACCGGTAGCACTATGAGCGATGCAACTCAGTTGACCTACCTCGATTTTGATCTTGCCATTGAAGCGCTGGCTTCGACAGGCTCAGCCTCCGCTCAGACTTACCGCGCCCGCGTGCTGAACTCGCCGGCCGGCCAGGCGACGGTTGATTTTACCCTGCCTTTCAACCCCTACGAACTGGAAAACTACATCCTCAAGATCGGGCGGACGCGGCGCACGGTGCGCAGCTTGAATAGCCAAGAGGGGCAGGCCGCGCGTGACTTTGGTGAACGGCTCTACAACGCCGTCTTCAAAGACGAGGTGCGCGATGCCCTGCGCCGTAGCCTTGACAAGGCGGACGGGCAAGCCGACCACGGCCTGCGCATCCGTCTGCGCCTGGGTGACGCCCCCGCCCTGCTTGACTTGCCCTGGGAATATCTCTACGACCCGACCCTGCGCCGCTTTTTCTGCCACTCGACTACGACCCCACTCGTGCGCTACCCCCAACAGCCCCGCCCGGTGACGCCACTGGGGGTTACCTTGCCCTTACAGGTACTCGTGTTGATCGCCAACCCCAGCGATATCGCCGCGCTCGATGTGGAGGGGGAGTGGCGCAAGATTGAGGCAGCGCTGGGTGAGTTGCGGGCGCGTGGCCTGGTCCAATTGACCCGCCTGGAAAATGGCACGTTGGCCGCCTTGCAACGGCAGTTGCGCCAGGGGCGCTATCACATCTTCCACTTTGTTGGCCACGGCGGGCTGAATGGGCTGACTGGCGAGCGGGTACTCTATCTGGAAGATGAGCGGGGCCGCGCCCACGCGGTTGGCGGTGACTACTTGGGGACTTTACTCCGTGATCATCGCTCGTTGCGGCTGGCCTTGCTCAACGCATGTGAAGGCGCACGGGCGACGACTAACGACCCCTTTGCCGGCATCGCGCAACAGTTGGTCCATCAAGGTATCCCTGCCATCATCGCCATGCAATTTGAGATTACCGATGGCGCCGCGCTGATTCTGGCCCAAGAGTTTTATGGCGCGCTGGCCGACGGCTACCCAGTCGAAGCAGCCCTGGCCGAAGCGCGCAAGGCGATCTTTGTCGCGGGCAATGATGTCGAGTGGGGCACGCCTGTTTTGTATTCGCGGGCGAATGATGGGTTGTTGTTTACGTTGAGGGAGATACGAGACAAGGAGACACGAGAGGGGGAGATACGAGACAAGGAGACACGCGCCTTAGGGACACCCGAGGAGACACGCATGACGGCGCATCTTCCGGGAAGGGGCGACAACCAGTCGGGTAAACCCGAAGATCCCCCCGCCCCTTCCCGGAAGATTGACGAGCCGCCAACTGTCCCTGTACAACCGGTTGCCGGCGCGGTGGCAAGCGACGAAGAACGGATCGCCGCGGAAAAAGCGCAGGCGGAACAAGCTGCCAAGCGGATTTTCCGCGATGACGCTTCAGCTTCGACAAAATCAGCTCAAACTCTGCAACCCTCATCAGGGAAACGCCAGTGGTGGCGAATTCTTGCGGGGCTGGTTGTCGTGATCATTGTCGGATATGGCGTTGTAATTTGGTTCAATGCCTATCAAATAAACCAGCGTCGCGTCACAGCACAGACTGCTGCTCAAGCAACGGCAACAGCGGAAGCACCAATGATCCATGCAACCGCCACGGTGGTGGCAGATAGTTCCGTTGGTCGGGCGATGGCTGCTAAAGTTCCAGATGCCCTGCGTCTTGTAGACGCGTATGGCATGGCCTTTGTCGAAGTGCCTGCTGGCTCTTTTACCACGGGCAGCCTAGATGGAGTCGGTGATAGTGATGAACATCCTCAATTTGAAATGACAACGGACGCATTCTGGATCGGTCAAACGGAAGTAACCAATACCCAATATCGTGCTTTTGTCGCGGCCGGCGGTTATCTTTACGAACGGTGGTGGACCGACGCCGGCTGGCAGTGGCGCACAAAAAACAATGTTACACAGCCGTCTTACTGGGATGATAGCCAATGGAACGGCCCCAATCAACCGGTGGTCGGCGTTAGTTGGTATGAGGCAACAGCTTACGCCGCCTGGCTGGCCGCGGAGACCGGATTGTCGATTCGTCTGCCCACCGAGGCGGAATGGGAGAAGGCGGCGCGGGGCGTTGATGGCCGAACCTATCCTTGGGGTGAGGAGACCCCAACGGACCAGTTGCTAAACTATAAAAGCAATGTAGGGCGGACCGTTGATGTTGGTAGTTATCCGGCTGGGGCCAGCCCTTATGGTGCATTTGATATGGCGGGGAATGTGTGGGAGTGGACTGCCACACAGTGGGTTGCCAATTATGACAATTACCTGAATGTAGTGTATAATAATAAAGAGGGTGATGTAATACGGACGTTGCGCGGGGGCTCGTGGAACTACGATGATAACGACGTGCGCTCTGCCAGTCGCGGCGGGTACTACCCGGATTACCGTACCATTACGGCGGTTTTCGTGTGGTGTTCGCCCCCGGCAGTTGAAACCGCTGATCTCTGCCGACTCTGTACTCTGATCAGACGCTGGCATCTCTACTCTCTAACGGGGTGCATTGGCCAACAGATTTTCGATAGCGCCTGCCATCAAATATCGCCGGTAGGCGATCCGATTTTTTTGAAAAGTCTCCCCACCCGAACCACCTTTAAGTTAAGCCTTGCTCGTTCCCACGCTCAGCGTGGGAATTCTATTTGGACGCTCTGCGTCCTGTTCACCACCACCGAATCAACCGATGGTAACCCAAGTCACTGCTGCTTACACCGCTCTCTATACCTGGGAAAATCTCTACGCGGCTTATCAAAAGGCCGTGCGTGGCAAACGTAGCCGCGGTGCCGTCGCCGCGTTCACCTTTCAACTCGAAGACAACCTTTTTCAGTTGCAAGAAGAGCTGGCGGCTGAAACCTATCGCCCTGGCCACTATACCAGCTTTACGATCCACGAACCCAAAAAGCGCTTGATCAGCGCAGCGCCGTTTCGGGATCGCGTCGTCCATCATGCCCTTTGCCGGCTGATTGAACCAGCCTTTGAACGCAGCTTTATCGGCCATTCGTACGCCAATCGCGTCGGCAAGGGTACCCATCGCGCGTTGGACACCTGTCAACGGTGGTTGCGCCGCTATCGCTATGTCTTGCCCTGTGACATCAAACAGTTCTTCCCCTCGATTGACCATACCATTTTGCAACGGACGCTTAATCGGCAGATCCAGGATGGTGGGCTACGCCGTTTGATCCAGCTAATTCTGCAAAGTGGTGGTGGTGTGCTACGGGAGGAATATGGGATGGTCTACTTTCGGAACGACGATCTCTTTGCCGCCAACCGTGAACGCGGCTTGCCCATCGGTAATCTTACCAGCCAATTCTGGGCCAACTGTTACATGAATGCCTTTGACCATTTTGTCAACCGCGCATTGGGCTGCGGCGCGTATCTGCGCTATGTCGATGACTTTCTGCTCTTTGCCGACGACAAAGCAGCCCTGTGGCAATGGCGTGCTGCCATCATCGAACGGCTCGCTACCTTGCGGTTGACCTTACATGAAGCCGCTGCCGAGGTGCGCCCAACCGGTGAAGGTGTGCGCTTTCTCGGCTTTCGCCTCTTTTCTACCCATCGCCGCCTGGTGGCGCATAAGGGTCACTATTTTCAACGCAAGTTACGCCGGTTGATCACTGCCTATCAGCAACACCAGATTGACCGCATTACCTTTGCGCAAGCATTGCATGGTTGGATCAATCATGTGCGCTATGGTGATACCTGGGGGCTGCGGCGCACGCTCTTTCAGGCGATTCGGTTATGAGTACGCCCCAACGTGATATGCCGCTCTTTGCCAAAACCTACGCGTTTCTCAAATGGCTGATCCCGTTAACCAATCACTTCCCGAAGGCGCATCGCCACACCGTAACCAATCGGTTGGTCAATGCGGCACTCGATTTTTTGGAATGTCTGTTAGAGGCGAATAATCTGCGGGCACACGAACGGTTGGCACAACTCACCACTGCGGATGTGCGCCTCAACAAAGTGCGCCACTATTGGCGCTTAGTGGCTGATTGGCGTTGGATTAGCCCTGGCCAATATGAACATGGTGGCCGCATGGTTATGGAATTGGGGCGCTTATTGGGTGGTTGGCGCAAGGTGACGGTGTAACAGGCCGGGAGCGCCGCCATCCCTGGCGGCTGCCGGCAGGGTGCCGGCGCTCCCAAGTGATGGCAATCCTCAGTCCAATCGGGCTGGTTTTGCGGGGAATGGTTGAGACGTTGCGCGGGGGCTCGTGGAACAACAATGATAACAACGTGCGCTCTGCCAATCGCAACAGGAACAACCCAGATAACCGTAACAATAACAACGGTTTTCGTGTGGTGTTCGCCCACGGCACTCCAATGTGGCGGATACTAGAGCCGCTACGTAACTAACTTCTGCGTCGGCTACGGCTTGCGCAGTACGGAGCGAGCGCCGGTGCAACCACTTCCTGGCCGTGTTTGCCGCTAAGCAACTTCCCTGCTGATTGCGGCAGAAGTTGGCAGCAGATAAACGCGGGTAAATACAGAATGAGCCTACACCCTCTCCGATTTCGGTCTACGAACGGACTGGTGTAGGCTCTTTTGTTTTGTGTGCGCGTCCGCCAAAGTAAACTGCTCATCGCTGCGCTGATCTGCTATTTACTCAGCTCTTGTCGTTCGCAGGACCAAAAACCTCTGCAAAATAGGTTTCTTGATCGAGTGTTGCCTGCCATTGTCGATGCCATTCAACCGCATCCATCGGTTTGGTAGGGACCAAGGCAAGAAAGCGTTCAGCCTCAATCGGGCCAAGCTCGTCGAATAATTCCTCATCTGTCGGGTGCCATTCGGCAGTCGCGAAATCTTTTAGGGTAGACATACGACTACTTTGATATTTACCAAATTGCAGCGGTGTTGATGGTGGACGATATGCTGGCAGCAGCGTATCGGTAATCCGCTGGATCAGGCGTAACCGTTGTTGCGGCGATAATTGTTGCGCTTGCAACACAATTTGTTCGATAGGTTCGAGTTCAGCAAGCATACTGTAACCTCATTTCAAGCGGGGCAAACGCGCTATCTTAAAAAGGCGCGGTCTGCATGGTAAACTGTTGATGTGGTCCATCAAGTCGTAAATAGAGTTGATTCAGCACATCGCGCCCAACGATCACCATACCTAACCCGGTCAAAATGACCTCAAGCCGAGGAATTACCAAATCACCTAAAGTAAAGCGAACGACATATGTATAAATGAGCGAGTTTGTTCCTTCAACGGTTTCTAACCGGATTTGATCTCGCTCATAAAGATCGAGAAAGCGCACCTGTTCGCTAGGGATAGCCGTGATATCAGACCCGGTATCCAATAATGCGCTTAAGGTGCTGCGTCGACGGCGATTGTTCGCATTCGCAATCGTCACGTTTACACTTAGGGCCGGTGGCTCAAAATCGGTGTTATATGGGTTCATCTCACGATACGTGACGAAGGCATACGAACACGTCGCGGCCCATTCAATGTGACTTGTCCAACATAAAGCGGTACATTGCCGAGTGCCGCTTCCGCTGTTGCCAAAACATCCATCTTGTCATCCCCAACGGCGACAACCTTACCTTGATGGATGGCGACGTAACGATCTGGATATTGTTGCAACAATTGCGGTTTCAAACGTTCGAAGTGGGCCAGTTCTACCTCGAACGCTTTTTTGCGATCTTCAGACTGCGTGGGGGCAGGCGTTTTCTGTTGCGCAAGAATAAAAACGCCCTCGACATCAACCAGGCGTAAACGATCCCCCGTGCGAATTTGATATTGTTCACGCATTTCCACCGGCAGCACGACCGCGCCATTCGGCTGAACTTCAACGGTTGTTTCCACGAGTTTTCCCCTGCTGATCGACAATGTGTCACTAGATCCTATAGCTATTATAGCATGGTAACTTGTCGGTCCCAAGTGGGTTGGCTCGATGCGATTGCGTCCTAAGGAATGAGGTATTCAACGTCCCCGGCACAGGCGAGAAAATGGTACGCAGACGAACCAACACTTCGCCTGTGCCGGGGACGTTAGCCCTTAAATTGGAACGCACCCGCTGCTGCTCTACCCCCTACCCCGGCAACACCATCTCCGGGTGGTCGCGATAGAACTGGACCAGGCGCACGCTCACATTTTCTTGCAACTGAATCGTCAGCCCGCCGTCAACCACTAGCGTATGGCCGGTGACGAACGAGGCTTCTTCCGAGCAGAGGAAGTTAACTGCATTGGCGATATCCTCAGGCGTGCCGACGCGACGCAAGGGATATTGTTGTTCGAAGAAGGAGAGGAAGGAGGGGTTCTTGGCCCAGTGCCCTTTCATCCGTTCGGTCATAATATGGCCGGGGCAGATGGCATTGACGCGGATGCCCAGCGGGCCAAAGTCACAGGCCATCTGGCGCGTGACGCCGATGACCGCTGATTTGGCCGCCTCGTAGGCCAATGACTTTTCCGCCATGAGCAGGCCGTGGACCGAGGAAATGTTGACAATGCTGCCGGTCATGCCCTCCTGCTCAGCGGCCTTGGCCAGGTGGGGTACGGCATATTTTGCGCCCAGATAGTGGGACTTCACCATCACATTCATGGCATAGTCCCAGGCGCTTTCGGTCAAATCGACTGCACTGCCATCCCGTGATTGGCCCCGCCAGGCGTTGTTGACCAAGATGTCTAGCCGCCCCCACAGGGCAATCGCCCGATCTACCATCGCGGCAATTGCTTCGGCTTGGGAGACATCGGTGTGTAGCGCCGCGGCCACACCGCCCGCCGCCTCAATTTGCGCTACATTCGCGTTCGCTGCGTCCAGATCATAATCGGCAATCAAGACCCGCGCCCCGGCTTGTGCCAAGCGCCGCGCCGTTGCGCCCCCAATTCCCATCCCACCGCCGGTGACAATCGCCACCCGCGCGACACGTTCTTGCATCTTACACTCCGTTGTTTGCGTGAAGGTTTTTATCTATCGGTTGTGGCCTTTGCGGCAGATGCACCTCGGCCACAATGTATGCCTACTTAAAAAGGCGTGGTCTGCACGGCGAATTGTTGATGTGGCCCATCAAGCCGTAAATAGAGTTGATTCAACACATCGCGTCCAACAATCACGATATCCAACCCAGTCAAAATAACTTCGAGGCGCTGAATAACTAGATCGCCAAATTTAAAGCGCACGGCGTAGGTGTAAATGATCGAGTTTGTGCCATCAACTGTTTCCAACTGTATTTGGTCTCTTCGATAGAGATTGAGGAGGTCTACCTGTTCCCTGGGAATGGCCGTGATATCGGCATCAGTATCCAAAAGTGCATGCAATACGCGTCGTTTACGGCGATTGATCGTGTTGGCAATTGTGACTTCGATACATAACGCTGGTGGATCAAAGCTGCTGTCGTAGTTGTTCATCGGACGATACGCGGCGAGAGCATGCGGACGCGGCGCGGTCCATTTTCTGTGACCTGACCAACGTAAAAAGCAACATTGCCCAACGCTGCTTCCGCTGTGGCCAAGACCGCCATTTTATCTTCCCCAACCGCCACAACTTTACCTTGATGGAGCGCGATAAAGCGGTTACGATACTTTTCCAGCAATTGGGGTTTCAGCCGCTCAAAGTGCGCTAGTTCGCTTTCAAAGGCGTCGCCCTGATCAACTTGCGCAGACGATACGACTGCCGGCAGTAATGTGTCGGTAATCCGCTGGATTAGACGGAGTCGTTGCTCCGGAGAGAGCTGTTGGGCTTGTAAGACAATTTGTTCAACCGGTTCAAGTTCGGCAAGCATGGGCAATCTCATTTTCTTATTCAGCGCGAAGCATAGGGGTAAATTATATCTTCATTTGACCGAATATCGGTGCAATTCAGCCTATGACAATTATACCTCATTGTCTAGTTTGCAACCAGCGGGACGCGGCGCGTCCAGTGAGCATAACGACGCTCCGCGTCGTTACGAGCAGTTGTTCACGCAAAGACTGCTGCTGCCTTTTCTCCCGATCTCACTGCCCCCTCCACACAGGCTTCATTCATCCAATCGCCGGCAAAGGCGAGGGGGGGGTGCTGTTGGAACGCGGCAAGTTGGCGATAGCGACCCGGTGCCATGACGGGGACGGCCCATTCCCAGTGATGGTAGTGGACAACATCGGCCTGATCGAGATCGAAGAGGGTGGGGGCGATGGCTTGCGCTTGTGTCCACAGGTTGGCGATCACCTCGTCCTGCGGCTGGTGGAGGAACTTGGCGCAGGTGGGGCCGTAGGTGCAGAGCAGCACCCATTGCCAATCCTTGGGACAGGCCCCCCACGCACCATAACGCCCCGAGTAATATTCAACCGAAAAGAGATCGCCAGGGGGTAGCAGGTGCGCACCAAAATGGGCATCATCAGCGCAGTGGCGGGCGGCATAGACGCGCACTTCTGGTGCATATTTTACTTCGCGTAGCCATGATGGAGCGAGTTCCGGTTGGCCCTGCAATAGTTGACTGACTGCTGGGGCCGGAATTGCCAGCACCGCGCCGTCATAGTGCTGAGTACCACGGGGTGTGGTCAACGTTACCTTTTGGGCACCAACCTTGATCTGTTCGACGGGGCTATCGGTCTGCACTTGGAGCCGTTTGGCTAGTTGGAGCCAGGGTGCATCCATGCCTTCTTTGACCTGATAGAAGAAGCCATCCTGGACGGCGCGCAGCCAGAGGCGCGCATGCGTGGCCGAAAGGGTTTCGAAGCGAGTAAACCACGGCCCTTCAAAGAGACTGCGCAAGGTGACATCCATTACCCGTGCGCCCAGGGGCGCAAATTCGTCGGCGGCACTGCGGATGTCATAGGCCAGATCCGGTTGGAGATGGTTGGGTTGGATCTGCATAAGGTGTTCGACAAAGGCGTCATAGCGCAACTTATCTTCAGGCGAGAGGAGGGGGGTGCCGGCAATTGAAGGGCCGCGCAGGGGCCAGGGGTGAAGTTCGCCTTCAATCAGCAGATCGGCCGCACCGCGTACCGTGCGCGGCAACAGGTAGAGATCGCTATACCCAACTTCGTTAAACAATTTAATTGTGTGGCTGTAAAAAGTAGCCAGCCAGCCGGCACCTGTATCACAATGATGGCCCGGCCCAAAGTGCTCGGCATGGGTGCGCCCGCCGACGACTGCGCTTGCCTCCAGCACATCGACCCGATGCCCAGCTTTTTGTAACCGATACGCCGCGGTCAATCCCGCTGGCCCTGCGCCGATGACGGCAATGTGCATGAGATTCTCCGGATTGAGTGATTGGGTGATTGGGTGATTGGTGATTGGTGATTGATAAGTGGGCAAATCACCAATCACCTATGTAAATTATTCAAATACTACCACATTCGTGCGATTGCGCTCAACCCACTCCCAGTTGATCGCGACGCCCAGCCCTGGCCCTTGGGGCACGGGGATGCAACCGGTGCTGTCCACCGCGTCGAGTTCATCGCGGTAGTCGATAAAAAGATCCGGGGCGTGGCTGGCGGGGGCTTTGGGATGGAGTAGCCCCATTTCATAGTAATTGGTGTTGCGGATCGCAGCCATACATTGGCGCTGCGCCGGGCCGGGGCCGTGGAACTCAATGTCGATGCCCAGCGCTTCGCAGGCGTGAGCGACTTTGATCACGCCGGTGATGCCGTCGTAGCCGACATCGCCGCGCACATAGTCGGTCGCTTCGGCCAGGGCAAAGTCGATGTGCGGTTCCAATGAGCGGACATGTTCGGTCTGGAGCAGCGGCGTCTTGATCAACTGGCGCAACTTGCGGTGGGCAAATTGCGAGATGCCGCCATCGCGGAAGGGATCTTCGTACCAGAAGAAGCGATTCTCATCACAGGCCCACCCAACTTTTACTGTGTCGCCAAAGGTGTGATACTCACAAGCCGGGTCGAGCATCAGATCCATCTTGCCGCCCACCCGTTTGCCCACGGCATGAACGTTGGCGATCTCCTGGCTAATCGGAGCCTTGCCCCAGCCATGAATTTTAAAGGCAGGATAACCAATTTCTAAACATTGCTCAGCGAAATCGGCGAAGGCTTCGGGGGTGGACAGGCCATCCGGTTGGTGATCACCGTGGTAGGTGCTGGCGTAACAGGGGAGCTTATCTTTATAACCACCGAGTAACTTGTAGATCGGCTGGTTGTAGAGTTTACCGGCAATGTCCCACAGCGCAATATCAATCGGTGCCAGCCCGATGTGCGCACTTTGGCGCAAGGCACGGCGCACTTCCGTGTAGATCCGCTCGCGTTGCAGCGCGCTGTGCCCCTTGAGAAAATGCCAGAAACTGGGCAGATTGGCGTAATCGGTTGGGCTGCCACCGGCATATTCACCGACAATGCCCACATCGGTGATTACGCGCAGAATCCGCCCGCCCATCTTTTGTTGATTGCCTGGTTCGTAGACCAGATTAAAGCCGTTGTAATCCTTGCCCATGTCGGGCAAGGTCCAACTGTACTCATGAATTTCAATGCGTTCGATCTGGGGATCGGCCATCTCTGCCTCCTGTTGCTTGTGCCCTGTGTTGAGCCGCTGGTGGATTAGGTGGTCTGCGGTTAATCAACCGCAGACCACCTAATCCACCAGCGGAGCCTGCTCTATATGGTTAATTGGGATGGGAGCAATACAAAGGGGGATTAAAGTTGGACTTACGCAGTGCACGGTGGCTGAGCGGAGCCTTTCGGGCGTGAAGCCAAAGGGCACTGCGTAAGTCCTGAGTATGTTATTTGCCAACCAGCGGCAGGTAGATCGGGCCGTTGGCAGGAATCAGGTAGAATGGTACCCCTTCGATCAGATCAGGAATGCCATCGTCATCAGCATCAGTATCCAGATAATTGGGGATGCCGTCCCCGTCAAAGTCGTTAGCGGTCTCCTCGCGATCAAGAATATTATCTTGGTCTGTATCAGTCCCCGGTGGCGCAATAAAGCCATAGCGTTGGCTTACCGTCCTGCCAGAGGCGACGTTGATATCGCGCTCATCTGTGGTGGCCACATAACCAGGGGGGAGAGTTGTTGTATCAATCATTACCGTAAAGTTACCTGCTTCCGGTAACCCCGTCAGTTTCGCATTGCCTGATGCGTCCGTGACCGCTGTATAGATCCGATTGCGCGGCGAGCGAAGGTTCAGTTGCACATTGGGCAGGCCAGGCTCTAATGGGTCACGCGTACCGCGTCCATCGACATCGTAGAAAACTAAGACCTCGACAGAACCATTCGCCGAGAGGGTGATCGTAACGGTGTCCTGCGCAATTGCTAACAGATCGCCTGGGCCATAGGCTTGCCAGTTTGCCGTATTGTGTACCGAGCGGGTCACCGGCACGGTGATGGTAACCCCAAATGTTTGTGCTGGTTCAAGCGTTAAATCTAATGGTGGATAAGTATAAAGGGTATCCCGTACTTCATGGCGATTCAGCGTAAAACCACCTGTATTGACTACAACATAACAGAGCGTCACCAGCGTGTTGACCGTAACTGTAATTTCTTTGGTATCTGCACAGGGGCTGCCTTGTGGACCTACGGTTGTTTTGAGTGAAATGGAGGGCACTTGTACGGTCAGGTTGCCGCCTGCTGTCGCTACCACTCCTTCTACCGTTTTACTGGTCCAGTTGATCGCACTGGTGATCGTCTGTGTGGCAATCGTCGTATGTTTAATTGTGCGTTTGCTGCCCGGGGCCAAAGCGGCTGTATTCTGAGCGAGCAACACTCCAAAGGTGCTATCGACTAAGGTATGCGCCGGCAGTACCATCGAACCGATATTCTCCACGGTGTAACAGTAAATGACTGGCGTATTGGGTAAGACCGAGATGGTGCTTGCGGTGCCGCACTTGGTCGATCCGCTGTTGATGGTGGCCGTTAGCCTGATCGCCGGTACCGCAACGCGTGCCTGATCTGTCGCTTGCGCCACTGCGTGCCCTGCACTGTTTTCAGCAGTCCACTCTACGATGTTGATAATATCTTCGGTAACCGTAACCGGTGAGGTAAAGTAAGCGCCCGATTCCATTACCCCAAAGGGCATGAGTGGGTAGTCGATATGGTCAAAGAGCATCCCAATCTTGTCATCGAAGACCGTTTGGTAACTCAGGGTGATATTGCCGGTGTTCATGACAATATAGCAATAGATGACATTTGTTTGCGCAGGTACGGTGATGGCATCGGCGGTCCCACATTCGTGTGGATTGGTGCCCACCGTCTTCGTGACGACAATTGAAGCCGTGGTTTCGGCATTGCCGGCTGCTCTCCTTTGCGCCAATTGGGCCATTTCTGCCCCAAAGAAGTGCTGCAGCATGGCGGGACTGGCTGGTTTAAGGGTAACAGTATAGGGCGATGTTGCAAGTAACTTTGTTTGCGTTTGCGCCTCGCTTTTGCTCGCTGGTGCGGCTTGCGAGACAATTGTGTTTAGCGTCAGCCACAGCATTAATAACGCGAACAGCGCAATGATTGGAATGCGAAAAACGCACGGCAGTGAGTGCGACATTGAAATTTCCTCCTATTGGTGAGCGGAGATCGGGGGTGAACCGTTCACCCTGCGCAGCGCATGCTGGATCTATCCGTGCGTGCTGCTTTGGATACAATAATACTGGTGCTGGCCGTGACGAGAATTTTTTTTCGTGTAGACGTTGCGCTTTGTTCTCAGCCAGACTCAACCGCAGTATAACATACCGGCTGGACTTAGATCAGACTGTGCGGCAACGAAACATTGCGCAAACTTTCGTTTTAGACGAACATGTGTTTGAATGTTTCGCGGGTTTCCCTCAAAATATATAAATCACTTTATTTTTAGAACTTACACACTGCCCGGCGGCTGAGTGGGGGCCTTTCGGGCGCGAAGCCAGAGGGCTGTGTGTAAGTCCAATTTATCAACCCTTGCCGGCAATTCATGATAGTGCAAAGTAAAATGCGGGCAGCAGCAAGGTAACTGGTATTTCTTTATGACACAGCCATTAACTGTATCTATGTTAAGTGCTCACATTGCACAGCTCTTCGAGCGTGACGGGCAACTGCGCGATCTCTGGGTGAGCGGCGAAGTGAGCAACTGGAAACGTGCGGCCAGCGGTCACGTCTATTTTAACCTCAAGGATAGCGGTGCTAACCTTGCCGCCGTGATGTGGCGTAGTAGTGTGCTTGCACATAGCTGGCTACCCAAGGACGGCGATCAAATTATAGCGCATGGTTACGTTGGCGTCTATCCGGAACGGGGTGTATATCAACTTTATGCTAATCAACTTCAACCTGTCGGCCGCGGCCAACTTTATGCCCAATTTGAGCAGCTCAAAGCGCAACTGAGTGCCGCAGGGCTCTTTGCGATTGAACGCAAGCGCCCAATCCCGGCGCGCCCCCAGCGCCTTGGCGTGATCACCAGCGCAGATGCTGCGGCGCTGCGTGACATCTTGCGTGTATTGGCGGCCCGTTGGCCGTTGGTTGAAGTCATTCTCTTTCCTTCCCTTGTCCAAGGGGCTGACGCACCGGCCCAAATTGTCGCGGCGATTGCCACTGCCAATCACTTTAGTGCCACCCAACTGCCGCTTGATACCTTGATCCTGGCCCGTGGTGGTGGCAGTGTGGAGGATCTTTGGGCCTTTAACGATGAAGCGGTGGCCCATGCCATTGTCGGGAGCGCCTTGCCAGTGATTGCCGGCGTCGGCCATGAGATCGATTTTACCATTGCCGACTTTGTCGCTGACTTACGCTCACCAACGCCATCCGCTGCGGCCGCAGCGGCAGTGCCGGATCGGGCTGACGCCCTAGAACAATTGACTAATCTGTCCCAGTGGTTGCTGCAAGCGCGTAGCCGTCGTTTGGCCCAGGAAGCAGAACGTCTCGCGGGGCTGCAGGCCCGTTTGCAACGGATTGCACCACTACGCCAGTTGGATCTCCGCAGACAACGGCTGGATGACCGATCCTACCGACTCCACCAACAGATCCTGCACCGGATTGAACGGCTGCGTAGCAACAGCGCCACCCGCACGGTACAACTAAATGCATTGAATCCTGCCGCCGTGCTGCAACGCGGCTATAGTATCGTCCAGCGCCTCGATGGTGTGATTGTAACGACGCCGACCCTGGCCGACCCTGGCACCCCATTGCAAGTGCGGTCGGCCGGTGGCGACTACTTGGTTATCCGTTCCCCTGCTAGCGATACTTACCCATTGGCCGATAAGTAGATGGGGATTACGGTCGCAAGATTCAGGTACGCTGCTACCGATCTACCGATCTACCGATCTACCGATCTACCGAATCTACCTAATTTAACATTACTTCAGTCACTTTGTCACACCATCCTTCAGACGTTTTATTGTACAACCTTTGTTGTATTTTTTGCGCTACGTCATATGTCGTATTCTGTTCTCTGCTAGGAGAGAAAAGCTGCCTGATCCATTCATTTCATACCCCATTGTGCAAAGTGCTTACCTAGGCAGATTTCTGCACTGAAACAGAGTATACCGTTTTTGCGTTGTATCCTACAAGTGTGAACTCTCCTTTGGCGGTAGAAATGGGTGTATGAGCAATTTTTCGTCCTACTTAGACTTTAGCATAGAGATTAGTGATATTGACGGTCAGAATTATGGCGTCGTCGTGCGCTCGGATGCCGGCGAAGTACGAGAGGTAACTACTTTTCCTTTTAGCGAAAGCGAATTGGAAAAGCACCTCCTCAAGCTCGAAAACGCCATTCTTCGTTCGACGGATATACATCGCGCGGCCCAACCTGGCTATGATGAGGCGGCCTTGAGTTTTGGGCGTGCCCTCTTTGACTTTTTGATGCCGGGTGAGGCGCGCTCACTCTATCACGAATGTCTGCGCGAGGCCGGACATCGCCATCGTGGGGTCCGGCTGAAACTCAGCGTGCATACCCCGCGCCTGGCTGCGCTACCGTGGGAGTTTTTGTATGACCCGCGCAAGCGCGACTACCTCTGCTTAAATCCACATACCCCATTAGTGCGTTACACCGAGTTGCCGCAGACTGTGCCGCCGCTGCAGATTGAAATGCCGCTGCGGATTTTGGGGCTCGTGGCCGATCCGGAAGATATGCCAACGCGGTTGGATATTGCCTCGGAACAAAAACGGGTCAGCGCTGCTGTGCATTCACTAGAGGAGCGCGGGTTAGTTGAACTGGTTTGGATGGAGGGGCATACTTGGCGCGACCTTCAGCGCGTCATGCGTTCTGCCACTGGTGCTTGGCACATCCTCCACTTTATCGGCCATGGTGGTTTTGATGAGATGCGCAATGAGGGCTTTATTGTCCTTAATAATGACGATGGGACTGCCCATCGACTCTATGCTTCACAATTGGCCCGGCTGTTGGCTCGACAACGTTCTTCCTTGCGGATGGTCTTGCTGAATGCTTGCGACGGGGCGCGTGCCGGTGTGAATGACATGCTTTCCAGCACGGCCGCCACGCTGATCAACAGTGGCATTCCAGCCGTTTTAGCGATGCAATATGAAATCACCAATGACGGCGCGGTCGAATTTGCCAACGCCTTTTACGAAGCATTGGCCGATAACCTGCCGGTTGACGCTGCGGTTGCCGAAGCGCGCAATGCCATCAATCTCAGCAATGCCCGCTCCTTGGAATGGGGCGTGCCCGTGTTGCATATGCGGGCCGCCGACGGGCGTCTTTTTGCGCTGCATGAAGATGAGCCAACTGGCAAGCCCGCACAATTCACGCCAACGCCCGCCCCAACTGTGCCGGTAAACCAACTGCCGCCTGCTTATCACACAACCCGTACGATAGACATGGTTACTGAAGTTGATGAATATGTCACCGCCTCGGCCGCGGAACGGCTAAAGAGCTATGTATCTGTCATGGCACTACCTAGCGCGTTAGAGACGCTCGACGACTTGCGCCTGGATGTGATCACAGAAGTCTCTGAACGACTTTATGTTGTTGCCGATGAGGGTGATGAACGCTTGGCGACCGCTAAGGTGCCGGCTGCTGACGAGGATGACGAGGATGACGAGCATGAAGAAGATGATGAAGATGAACTGACTGAGATCGAAGATCCGCGTGCTGGCAAGCGTTTACCAGACACCGGGGCAGGCACACTATCCAGGCCAAAAGCACCCGCCGTCATCGCTGACTCCATATCAGAAATAGATCAGATCGACATTACCATGTTGTTGGAAAGTTATGCCCACCGCCAGCACACCATTATTGGTTTTGATTGGGTGACCATTCCTGCCGGTGAATTCCTCCTTGGCAGCGATCCCAATCATGATCTACACATGTTCGAAGATGAACTGCCACAGTTACAGATTTTTCTTGCTGCCTTTCGTTTGGCCCGGGTGCCTGTAACCAATGGGCAATACAAACTTTTCGTTGATGCCACGGATTATCACCCACCCCCTCATTGGGAACGCGGTGAGATCCCAACCGGCAAAGATCACCACCCGGTGACGAATGTCAGTTGGCACGATGCCATCGCCTTTTGCGATTGGGCCGGGGTTCGCCTACCAACGGAAGCCGAATGGGAAAAGGCGGCGCGCGGCATCGACGGGCGGATCTACCCTTGGGGGGATGAGCCCCCAGACCCGACCCGCTGCAACTTTGATTTGGCCATTGGCATGACATCGGCGGTCGGCCGCTACCCGGCTGGTGCCAGTCCCTATGGCGTGCTTGATGTGGCCGGTAATGTTTGGGAATGGACGGCAACGGTCTGGCTGGACACCTATGAAGATTATCTGAAGCAGATCGAACAGGCTGGCCGCACAGCCTTACGTCGCGTGTTGCGCGGTGGCGGCTTCCGTGATGTGGAATTTATTCGCTGTGCCGCGCGCTCGTGGGATCTGCCCAACCAGCGCTATCGCGACCTTGGCTTCCGTGTTGCCGCACTTTAAGCTGTGCGTAACTTTTGACTTACCTGTACGTCAATCAATTTGCTGATGTTCACCATTACATCATGGATGAACGATTTAGCCACCCGTTGTGACGCAAACCCTTTGGCCCACGGCCATTAAGGTAAGGACGGAACGTGTACGCAGCGTCCCCAGACGCTGCGGCCGTCTCGCTGCGCAGCTGGGGCTGCGCACTTGCGCCTTACCTTAATGGCCGTGACCCTCTGGCCTGGCTAGGGGCGTCGTCCGTCACACAGTGGATTTCGCTGTACCCAATCCGTACTCTCAATGACGAGCTCGCGTTGCCTGGCTGTGGCGTGAACGGCACTCGATCAGTTCACTGGCGTGCTACTGGCGTGCAGCGCGGTTTGGCAAAGTGGCCTAAACTCTAACAACCCATCGATCAACCATCATCGCATGACGGTATGCGCCTGTTTCCTCGCAAATAGTGGCCATGCCGTCCCATTGTACCTACATGGAGGCATCATGTTTTCGTTGATTGGCCCGCGGCATGGCCGCACCCTGCTGATTACGCTTTTCCTGCTTAGTGCCCTGCTCCTGCCTAACCAACTTCCCTTGCAGGCCCAAGATGGTAACACTGTTTTCTTGCCCCTAATCACCAGCGGTACGGATGCGCTACAAAATCAACCACTGCCAGAAATCGTGCCGGACCAGTACATTGTCCTGTTGCGGGCGGAAGTTGCCCGCCCGAGCGCAACAGCCGATGCCGCCGTTGCGGCGCGCCAGCAGCAACAAGCTCGGGCTACCGCCCAACGGGTGGCCGCGCTGGCCGAGCGCTTTGGGGGCAAAATTCTCTATACCTACGAAAGTGCCATCACTGGGTTTGCCGCACAAATGTCGGCGGCGGCGGCGACAACACTGGCTGCCGATCCCGATGTTGCCTTGGTGGAACCCGATCAGATTATGCGCATCAGCGATTCACAAATTCCCGCTGGTTGGGGGCTGGATCGTATTGATCAGCAAGATCGACCGCTTGATGATACCTATACTTACCCCACAACAGGTGCCGGCGTCCACGTTTATATCGTTGATACAGGGATTCGTGCCAGCCACTTCGAATTTACGGGCCGCATTGGCCCCGGCTATAGTGCGATCAATGATGGCCAAGGCACCAACGACTGCCAAGGTCACGGCACCCATGTCGCCGGCACAACTGGTGGGACGACCTATGGGGTCGCCAAAGCGGTGACCTTGCACGCGGTCCGTGTGCTCGACTGCGAGGGGCAGGGCACTAATTCACAAGTGATTGCCGGCATTGATTGGGTAACGGCCAATCATATCAAGCCCGCGGTTGCCAATATGAGCCTGGGCGGCTCGGCCTCGACTGCGCTAGATAATGCCCTGCGCACCTCGATCGCCGCCGGGGTCTTCTATGCGGTGGCTGCCGGCAACGAAAATACTAATGCCTGTTTTGGCTCACCCGCGCGGGTCCCGGAGGCAATGACCATTGGTGCCTCAACCGCCACTGATCAGCGCGCCTCTTTTTCAAATTATGGCTCATGTGTCGATCTCTTTGCCCCCGGCCAGGATATCACTTCGGCGGTGATTGACAGCGATACTGCCAGCGCCAGTTATAGTGGGACTTCGATGGCCGCCCCCCATGTGGCTGGGGCCGCCGCGCTTTACCTGGCGCGTAACCCCGGCGCTGCGCCGGCGGCCGTGGCGGCAGCACTAAGCGACAATGCCACCGTTGATCGGCTGACCGATGTCCGCAGTGGCTCACCAAACCGCCTGCTCTATATCAGCTTTATCACGCCTGACCCCGATCCGATTGAGACTGCCACGCCCACCGCCACCCCGACAAGTACTGCGACCGGGACCGCGACGGCAACCCCAACCGCCACACCCTCGCCGGTGACGGTGACCGCTACGGCAACGGCGCTGCCACCAACCGCAACGGCGACTAGTGATGCACCGACTGTCACGCCGACGGCCACCCCGACCGGCACCTTGTTGCCGCCGGCCACCGCGACGGCAACCAACACACCTGTGGCCACGCCAACGCTGACCCCGGTGCCGACTGACGAACCGGGCGCTTGTGTTGATCAACTGCGTAATGGCGATTTTGAAGCTGGGGCAACTGCATGGGTAGAAGAGTCCGCACTCGGTTTCGCCTTGATCTGCGACAGCATCGGCTGTACGGCGAACCTGGATACGCACAGCGGCGCTTATGTGGCCTGGCTGGGTGGTGCCAACCGCGAACGCGCTGCGGTTAGTCAAGACGTTGCCATCCCAGCCGATCAGCCCGCGACTTTGCGCTTCTGGTATCAGAGCGAGTCAGAAGATCTGTGTGGTTACGATTATGCCTATGTCAATGTCACTGCCAATGGGCTAACCGAGGAACTGTTACGGCTTGACCTGTGCCGTGATGAGGAACTTTTGACCTGGCAGGAAGCACTACTCGACCTTAGCCCCTATACTGGGCAGACGGTGACTGTTAGTTTTGTGGCGACGACCGATTACTGGCTCCGTAGCAGCTTCTTTGTTGATGATGTGGCCCTGCTGAGTGGTGCAAGTTGTCCTGCTGCTGTGCCGGCCACGCGCACGACGGCAAAACCAGCGACCCAAGCCCAGGGACTGCGTGATCAACCAGCGCCTGCCGGCGATCCAGTTGAACATGTGCGCCGTTAGTGGTCTGTCCGCGAAGTTTTGCGGCTATCAGTCACAGCGTGACGACAGCTGGTAGCCGAGGGTTTTAACCCTCGACTTGTTCGCAGCGAAGCATTAATAAAAAAGCAATCCGCCGTGCGCTCGCACAGCGGATTGCTTTTTTAAGACAGATTTACCCTTGCGTCTTCTTCCATTCCTCATACTCGACGCGGGCCGCTTCCGACAGCGGGTAGTACTTGCGCAACTCGCCGCCTTGCTCTAAGCGCATGCGTGAAAACTCTTCCCACTCCACATGTTCGCTGGCTTTCTTGAGCAGCTCTGGTGCCAAGCCAATCGGCACCACCACAACGCCATCATCATCGGCCACAATGATATCACCCGGCATCACCAGTACATTGCTACAGGCAATCGGCACGTTAACAGCATAGGGGAAGATGTTCGTTTGGGTATGATAATTGGGGGTGGTGCCTTTTAACCAGAGCCCCAACCCTAGATTTTTGGCATGGGGGAAGTCGCGGATACAGCCGTCGATCACCACGCCGGCCCCACCCCGCCCCTTGAAGTAGGTGAGCATCATTTCCCCAAAAACGCCACTGGTAAGATCACCGCGCGCATCAACCACCACCACATCACCCGGCTGTGTGTGATAGAGCACATGGCGGTGCAGTTGCTTCTCCGGGTCAGCATATTCATCCACTTTGTATTGGTCTTCACGCTTGGGCATAAATTGGAGCGTCAGCGCTGGGCCGACGACCGTCGCGCCTGGGGTGCGGGGGATCGGGCTAACAATGTGGGCACTGCGGATGCCCAAACGGGCGAGTTCCCCGCTGGCCGTGGCGCTGCCAATTTCGGCTAACCCCTGGATTAGCTCTTTGGAGGGGCGTTGAATATCTGGTGTCTGCATGATGCTTTTTCCTCTATTTCTGGCGATTAAAATATGGCTGTTTTGAAAAAATGATTTGGCAATCAGCTCTAGTATACCAGAAAACAGAGCGGAGGAAAAGCGTACTTAATCGACTTTTGTTCAGTTCTTACGTAAGTTTTGGTTAATTCTGCTGACTGCTTTACCGCCGAGATACGAGGATTTACGGATGTGATCCGTCGCCAACCTGTCTATAATAAAAATGTGTATATAGAAAGCTACCATTTTGATCATAACTATGAAATTAATTAGACTATTTTTGTCAGCGCTGCTGCTGGCTTCGCTATTGGCTGGACTCATTCCCCCGCCCCTTGCCCACCAGGTGGTTGAACAGTCGCTGCTGCATACGCCCTTGTCACGGCTGGCCGAACCGGTGGCGCGTGTGGTTGACGCACACTGGCCACCGGTTCTTACTGCGCGCGCGGCGAATATCTTTCTCCCTTACAGCCAAAATTTCGATAGCTTGCCACCCAATACAACGGCGGTGCCGCCGGGCTGGGTCCAGGTGAATGATGATGGGATAGATACCGGTTGTAGTGGTGTATCCGTCCCATGTAATCAGTGGATCGTCGATAATAATAGCACCCCCACCAGCAACACCGGCCCGACTGCCGACCAGAGTGGCAGTGGTAACTATCTCTATGTTGAAGCGACGGGCAACAGCAATGCAACGGTGGCGTTGTTGACCCCTTCCTTTGATCTGGCCGGCACGACCACCCCGCAGCTTACCTTTTGGGTCCATCGTTGGGATAACAATAACACCGGTAACTCGCACGAATTGCGCATCGATGTGGTCGCTGCCGACGGCAGCACCGTGTTGACAGCCAATGTATTGACGATCAATAACACTGCGCTGGATCTAAATGCTTGGACGCAGCGTACCGTTGATCTCACCGCCTATCGCAGCAGCGGTGATGTGCGAATCCTCTTCCGTTGGTTTCGCAATCCTGGTACCAATAGTGGTAGCCCAGATATCGCGATTGATGATGTCACACTGAACGATGCCGCAACCCTTGGGGCTGGCATTGTTACTGGTAAGGTCTTTCGCGACTACAATGCTAATGGCATTCGTGATGAGAATGAGCCAGGGCTGGGCAATATAACCGTTTCCGCCTTGAGCGCAACGGGGGTGGCTGCCTCGACAACGACCGCACCTACCGGCTTCTATGCTTTTGCCGCTACGGCTGGACTGACTGGCAATGTCCGCCTGGAATTTACCCTGCCGACTGACAATTCGCTGAGTTATCTGCACCCTGGTGCTGGTGGTCAGAGTACGGTGCAATTTGTCAATATGGCCACCGGGGTTGCCAATGTGGATGTCGGCTTTTATGATCCAATTGACTACTGTCAGACGAATCCGCAAGTTGCCGTTACCAAATTTTTTGACAGCCAATATAACGGCGCGGCGGCGGCTAGGAGCGCGTTACTCCGTTTGCCCTATAACGCCAGCGGTCATGACTTTACCACCACCAATCCTGTCGCACCTACTGCCGCTTTTCAAGGGGTGGATCTAACCCGGCTAGATCAATTGGGTGCCATTTATGGGGTCGCCTGGCAGCGCACCACCAATCGTATTTACTTGGGTGCTTACCACAAACGCTACAGTGGTTTTGGTCCCAATGGCCCCGATGCCATCTATCAAACTAACGCCGCTGGTACTGTCACTGGTGTGATTGAACTGGATACGCTGCTAGGGATCGCCAACAGTGCCGGCAGTGATGCGCATGATTTTGTGGCAGCGAGCGGGGTGGTTTATGACATTGGCAGCGGCAACGCCAGCTATGATGGCGTCGGCAAACGGTCACTGGGTGATCTGGAATTCTCCAGCGATATGTCCACCCTCTATGTGGTGAACCTCTTTGACCGCAAGATCTACGCGATCAATGTCAGCAGTGGCAACACCGCCGCTGCCACATTGACTAATTCCTGGAATGCCCCGGATGCCACCGGGGCCAACCGCCATCGCCCCTTTGCCTTGGCCTGGTCAGAGGGCAAACTGTGGGTCGGCTCAGTTGATGATAATGGTGCGAATGCCTATGTCCATGCGCTTGATCCGGCCGGCACCACCTTTACGCTTAAACTAACTGTGCCGCTGAATTACACGCGGCAGAATTGGATCGACTCGCTGACCGTAAGCCGGCCGGCAACGTGGCGGGGTTGGGCTGCTAATCCCACGACCCTTGCCTATGCGACGGATGGCACGGAAATTGCCTATCCGCAGCCCATGTTGACCGATCTGGAATTTACCCACGACGGGATGATCCTTGGTTTCCGTGATCGCATGGGTGACCAAGGCGGGGCTGATAAATATTTCTATCCTGGACTCACAACGAAGAGCTGGACTGATGCCGCCGGCGACATCTTGCGTGCCTGTGCGGTCACCACCGGGTATGCTGTGGAAACAGGTCTGACTGGCGCTTGTCCGAACCCAACGGCCGCCGAAGGTCGCAGTAGTGGAGGCCCTGGTGGCTATGAATACTATTTCTGGGATATCTGGGAAGATAGTACTGCCTGGAGCCCCAGTGCCGCGAGTGGTGCCTTTCACTGGGAAACAACACAAGGGGCGCTGTTGCAGCTTGCGGGTAATCCCTCGGTCATGACCACCGCGATGGATCCCTTTGATGATTTTGGGGGTGGCCTCCTCAAGCTTGATCATGTGACTGGTAAACGCGAAGGTGTCACTGGTGCATCATTGACCGCCGTCCCCACGGTCGGCGGCTATACGATCTACGACACCGGCCAGTTTATCAGCGGTTATCCAGCCGTAATCGACCATACCTTTGCCAAGGCCAACGGGTTGGGCGATATTGAGGCCCTTTGTGATCCTGCCCCGCTTGAGCTCGGCAACCGTGTCTGGGCCGACAGCGATGGTGATGGCGTGCAAGACCCCGGTGAGGCCGGCCTGGCTGGGATTACCGTGCAGTTGTATGCACCCGATGGCAGCACCTTACTCGCCACCGCGGTCACCGATGCACAGGGCGAATATTATTTTTCTACAGACTCGACGCGCCCCTCAACCAGCAGTCGCATCTACAATATCGCCGCGCTAACCTATCACACCGCCAATTATGTGATTCGCATTGCCAGTGGTCAGGCGGCATTGGCCGGCTACCAACCGACCGCTAAAGATCAAACTAGCGGTGCCAACAGCGATCTGCGTGACGCGGATGGCGCATTGGCGGGCAGCAATTTCCAGGCGACGGTCAATACTGGGGTACTGGGGGCGAATGACCACACTGTTGACTTTGGCTTTGTGGCCGCCGGCACCCTGACTGGTCACCTGTTTGTTGACACCAATGGGAATGGTAGCCAGCAAGTCGGAGAGCCTGATCTGCCGAATATCACGGTGCTGGTCACTGATCCGCTGGGTGTAGTGCATACCGTGTTGACCGATAGCAGCGGTAACTATACATTAACCATTCCTACCGGTGCTGCAACGGTCAATGTGGATGAAAGCACCCTGCCGGCCAACTATACCCAAACCGCCGGTACAGATCCAACCAACGTTATCGTGGTCATGGGCACCACGACCAACGCCGGGATTGATGGGTACCGACCGCCGCAGGCTGACCTGACCGTCAAAAAATTCGATCTGGTTGACCCAATGACAGCCGGGGTGCACCTGACCTATACCATCTACATCACGAACAACGGCCCTAGTGACGCCTTCAATGTCGTTATCACCGATACCTTGCCTGCTGCTACTACCTTTGTTGGCGCAACTCCTGGCTGTATCCCCTTCGGTAATCTGGTGGTTTGTCATCTTACTCCCCTAACGGTCGGTGCAACCCAGATCATAACCATTGTGGTCGCGGTTGATCCCGCCCTGACGCAACGGCCGCGCCCCCCAGATGTGGCGAAATTCGCTGACTATTTTGCCCTTGCCCCACCCCATACGGCAACTTCACCACCATGGCATGGGCACATGCGGGAAGGCGGGCCATCTTACGTCCCGCTTTGAAGTTGACCTGCGCTGCCGCTCAAGGCAACGCGCACAACGCCCGCTCTTATCAATCACCAATGACTAATTATCTGAACTTATAATCAACTCTATCAACAAAGGACAGCACAATGACTATCAATTGGCTTCGTCCCCGCCAAGGATTGAAGTGGCAAGGATGGCAATGGCCTGGGATTCGGCGACGCACAAGGCGGCTGCTTTCTAGCCTGCTGCTGGCGTGGCTGGTCGCGTTCAACTCGCTCCAGCCCGCGCTGGCGGCAGCTGCCCCGCGCAATGCGGCGCGTGGCCCCGATGATCTTTATACGAGTGCCCTGCGTGGCCTGGCTGCACCGGGTGAGACTGCCCTCTTTCAACCCAATCCTGCCGGCACTATCACCAATACGGTGACCGTGGGGAGTACGACCACTGACCCAAACACGCTGAACAACACGGCGGTACAGACCACGACGGTCACTTCCCAAGCGGATTTGCAGATCAGCAAAACCGACGGGGTGAGTTCGGTGCTGCCTGGTACCGTCATCACCTACACCATCGTCGTGACCAATGCCGGCCCCAGCGCTGTTACCGGAGCCACGGTGGCCGATAGCTTCCCAGCGGCCATTACCAGCGCCAGTTGGAGTTGTGTCGCCACCGGCGGTTCCAGTTGTAGCGCGGCTAGTGGCACCGGTAACATCAACACCACCGTTAATCTTGCGGTCAACGGTAAAGCCACCTTTACTGTTGTTGCCAATGTCGTTTCGACGGCAGTCGGTACGTTGGTCAACACCGCTACCGTGACGCCACCGCCGGCCACGACTGACCCCGTGCCGGGTAACAACAGTGCCACCGACACCGACAATCTGCTCACCGGCACCCTCACTGGCACCGTCTATTTGGATGCTAACGGTAACGGCAGCTATGACAGCGGCGAAGGGCTTAACAACGTCACCGTGGCGATCACCACCAGCGTGGGCACAATCGTGAATCTCACGACTGATGCTAACGGGGCCTATACGGCCACTGTCCCGGCTGGTAATACAGGCATCAATGTTGATGAGACTGACCTTCCCGTCGGCACCGTACAAATTGAAGGCACCGACCCGACCACGGTTACCGTTCCTGCCGGCGGCTCAGCCAGTGATATCGACGGCTACGAGCAGCAGGGCCAGGTCATCGGCCACATCTTCGAAGATGTCAACGGCGATGGTAACCAAGATAGCGGCGAAGCCGATCTCGCCAATGTTGCGGTCGTGATCACCGATGGCTTTGGTGTCACGCAAACGGTGACAACGGATGCTAACGGCAACTACACCGCCACTGTCCCAATTGGCAGCACGACCACCAATGTGGTGGAAGCGACCTTGCCCGCTGGTTCCGTCCAGACCGCCGGGGTTGACCCGACGACGGTCACGGTCACGCCTGCAAATATTGTCAACGCCGGCAACGACGGCTACCAACGCCAGGGCCTGGTCGATGGTACGGTCTACATGGATGAGAATGGCGACGGTGCCTATACCGTCGGCACGGATACACCGCTGCCTGACATCACGGTTATGATCACCGACAGCAACGGGGTAACCTACACCTTAGTCACCGACAGCGACGGCTACTTCAGCCAAGTCGTGCCGGCCGGCAACACCAGCGTTGACATTGATAACAGCGACAGCGATCTGCCTGCGAATCTCGTCCTCACCGGTGGCAGCAGCGACCCGACCACGGTCAATGTGCCTGGTGGTGGTTCTGCAACCGATAACACCGGTTACGTCCTACTCGCCAGCATCGGTGACCGCGTCTGGCTCGACCTGGATGGCGACGGCAACCAGGATGCGAACGAACCTGGCTTGGCCGGCATCGAAGTTGAACTAACCCTGCCTGGCGGTGCGACCGAGATGGCCACCACCGGCCCCGATGGTTACTACACCTTTAGCGATTTACGCCCTGGTGTCTATACCATCACCGTAATGGTGGCGACCCTGCCCGCCGGTGTCACCCAAACCTACGATCCCGACAGCACCATGGATCACCAGGATACGGTGACGCTGCTCTCGAATGGGCTTTACCAAGACGGTGACTTTGGTTACCAGGGTGACAGCTCGATTGGTGACCTGGTCTGGCTCGACAGTGACGGCGACGGCAACCGTGACCTGGGCGAAGTCGGCATCTCCGGCGTCGTCGTCACCTTGACGATGGCCAGCGGCTGGGAGATTACCGCGACAACCAATGGCACGGGCGCTTACGACTTTGGTGGCCTGATTGCCGGCACCTATACGGTGACGGTCGATGTCAATACCCTGCCCTCTGGCGCGGTCTTGACCACGGCCAACCAAGGGTTAAATGTCAACCTGAGCACCGGCCAGGATTACAACCTCGCTGACTTTGGCTACCAACGTCAGGCGCAGGTCATCGGCCATCTCTTCGAAGATACGGATGGTAATGGCGTGCAGAATGGTGCTGAGCCAAATCTGCCCAACATTACCGTGATCATCACCGACAGCCTGGGCCTGACCCAAACGTTGACCACTGACGCCAATGGCAACTACACCGCCACCGTCCCGGTTGACAGCACCACATCACCCACCGATACCATCACGGTGGATGTGGATGAAACGACCTTGCCCGCTGGTGCCGTCCAGACCGCCGGCACTGACCCGGATAGCGTAGAAGTTACCGCGGCGACGACAACCGACGCCGGCGATGATGGCTATCAGATCCAGGGCGTGGTGGAAGGTGTGGTCTACACCGATGTCAATCAGAATGGCACCTACGACAGCGGCACCGACTTGCCGTTGGTCAATGTCAGCGTGCTCATCACCGACAGCAATGGCGTGCTCTATACCATCGACACCGATAGCAACGGCTACTTCAGCCAAACGGTGCCCGCTGGTAATACGGGCGTCAACGTGGTTGATGGCGATGTCGCTGGCCTCAATGCCGACCTGATGATCGAACAAGGCTTTACCGACCCCGACAGTGTGGTTGTGCCGGGTGGTGGCGTGGGGAGCACGAACTTCCCCTATGTCGAGCCGCTGTCGATAGACAAGGATGTCGTCACCGCAACGGTTGTCGCCGGCACGCAGGTGACCTACACTATCGTGCTGCGTAACATCGGTGGCAATCCCTTGACCAATGTGACGGTCTCCGACACGTTGCCGGTCAGCTTCACCTACGCCACCTACACGGTGAACGCGGTGGGGGCGATCCGCACCGCCACAGTTGACCCGACCCTGGGCGACAGCACCCCAACTTGGGGCGGCTGGACAATTAATCCTGGTGGTTCGCTGACGATTACCTTTGTGGCCAATGTGGCCAGTTCGGTCAGCGCCGGTAGCTATGACAATACGGCCAGTGCCAACAGCGATCAGACGAGCCTGGTCAACGACACGGGTACTTCGGCGCAGGATGACAACACCCCGCTTGGTGGCGATCCGGAAAGTGATGAAGATGTGACCATCACCACCGCTGCCGACCTGGCGATCACAAAAATTGACGACCCCGACCCCGTGGTGGCCGGCACAACGCTGACCTACACGATTGAAGTCGTTAACTATGGCCCGAGCGATGCCCAAGATGTCATCGTCACCGATGCCCTGCCGGCTGACTTGCTCTTTGTGAGCGCTTCCGCTGGTTGTGCCCCGGTTGGTAGTGACATTGTCTGTAACCTGGGGACCCTCGCCGTTGGTGCGACCGCCACGATTACTGTGGTGACCACCGTGGCCGATGACCTGCTGGCCTTTGGGGGCAACAGTCCGGTCTATGCCCTGGCCGTTCCTGCTGAAACTAACCTGGCGGCTGAACCAGTCGCCTTGACAAAGGAGGTGAGCCAGGCCGGCGCGGTCGAAGCGCTGGCTGCGGCTCCGGCTACACCGGGGCAGGTTGCCGGGCAGTGGCTGAATGGCACCAGTGCCGTAACCGTAACCGGCTCACCACCCATTGCACTTGATGTGGGTGAAAGCCTTGGCTTGGAGAGTGTGGCGTTGGCCTTTATTGGCCACGCCCAAACGGCCAGTGTAGTCCCGCTTGACACGGTCAGCAACAGTCAGTTGGGACGGGCAAGCCCACCTTGGGCTGAAGCCCAAGGCTAGTGAACGACGCCCGCTGAAGCGGGCTGACGAAGCGGCAAAAGCCTGCTTCAGCAGGCGTCGTTCACTAGCCCGGCGATTCATCGCCGGGCGGCATCTGGTAGCGCAGGGGTTGAATTCATTCAACACAATCGATAATCGTTTGACAAGGGTAACAGGTTCGGATCGTGAAGCGGCCATACACAGTGCCAGAACTGAATAGAGGAGGCAATCGCACCGCACAGGTGTTGATTGCGCTACTGCTGGCACTCTGCATCTGGGCCGGGTTTGTTGATCGCGCGCTGGCTGCCCCCGTGGCGCAAACCGTCACCGGCACCATCACCAACACGGTGCGCGTCGGTAGCACAACCTTCGATCCGAACCTGGCTAACAACACAGCGCAACAGGTCACCACGGTGCATGGTGCCGACTTGCCGACACCAACAGTCACACCAACGGCAACCCCGACCGTGACCCTGGTCCCAACCGCGACGCCGACAGTGACACCGACTGCGACCGGTACCGTTACAAGTATCCCAACCGCAACTAGCACACCGACCGCGACGCCATCGGCAACGCCAAGTCCTACGGCAACTGCAACCGATAGCCCAACCGCGACGGTCACACCGACGGCAACGCCATCGGCAATGCCAAGCCGTACCCCAACCGCAACCGCTAGCCCAACCGTGACCCCTACACCGTTGCCGTCGGCGACTCTGACCGCAACGGCCACAATGGCGGCGACCGCGACTGCTACCAGTAGTCTGACCCCAACGGCGGTGATGACCGCCACGGCAATGGCTACTGCCACGCCGGCGTTGACCAGTACGGTAACGGCGACTGCCTTACCGCCGGCAACCGCAACGCTAACGGTAACTGCGTTGGCAACACCAACCATCACTGATTCGCCAACGGTGGCGTCAACGCCAACGGCGTCCGCAACGGTGACGCCGAGCTTGACACCGCCTTCAACTGTGCCGGCAACGGTGACGCCATCGTTTACCCTGCTGCCAACCGCGTCTGCGACTTTGACACCGTCGCTGACCGTGGCGCCTCCCGCAACGGTGACGGCCACCACGTTGCCGACGCCGACGGTGCCGGCCACCGTCACGCCAAGTGCTACACCAATCTTGACGCCAACGCCAACCGCAATGCCAACGGCAACAGCGAGCTCGACACCGCCGGCAACCGTAACTGCCACCCCATCGGTGACAATGTCGCCAACGGCCTCGGCCACCGCCACGCCAACGCTGACACCATCGCCAACTGCAACAGTCACGGCCACGGCAGTCCCGACGCCAACGCCAACGGCCACAGCGACGCCGGTCCCGACTGCAACGCCAACAGCAACGTCAAGCAATACGCCAACGCTGACTGCGACGGTCACGCCGTTGCCAACGCTAACGCCTTCGGCAACGAGTACGCCAGCCGGTCTGCTCGGTGACTTTGTCTGGTTCGATCTCAACGGCAATGGGTTGCAGGATGAGGGCGAGAGTGGCCTCGCCAATGTGCGGGTGGCCCTCTATCGGGCAGATGGGCAACTGGTCGGTGAGACCACGACGGATGTCAATGGCTTCTATCGTTTTGTTGGCGTGCTGGCGGGTGACTACTATCTACAGGTCGTGGCACCACAGCAACCTGGGGTCACCCTACGCTTCAGCCCGCCGGACCAAGGCGATCAGAGTGGTGGCGGCGCACTGGACAGTGACATCGCGCCGCTAACCGGCCAGAGTGCGATCTTCCGCCTGGCGGACAGCCAAAGCGATCTGGGTTGGGATGTGGGCTTCTATGGCGCGCTGCAACTGGGCAATCTCGTCTGGCATGACCGTAACAACAATGGCGTGGTCGATAGCGACGAGCCTGGCGTGCCCGGTATCACCGTCCAGCTCTTCCGGGCGGGCGACGATCCGGCTGTGGCCGCGCCGCTGGCAACAACGGTGACTGACAGTGCCGGGGGCTATCGTTTTACCGATCTGCCACCGGGCCAATATCTGATCTATCTGCCTGCGCCGCCCACGGCCTACCCGTTGAGCAGTACACCGACTGATAGCGCGGATAATGGCGAAGATAATGACGACAATGGGCTTCAGGATCTGGCTGGCGGCCCAGCGCGTAGCCCAATCATTACGCTGAGCTTGTACAGCGAAAGTAGCGCTGATGGCGATGATGCCAATAGTGACCAGAGTGTGGACTTTGGCTTCTTCGCCTATGCCACGGTGGGTGATCGCGTCTGGTATGATCAGAATCGCAACGGCAGCCAAGACGCCAGCGAACTGGTTGATGGGGTGAGTGGCGCGCCCATCGGGATTGCCGAAGTCGAGGTGACCCTCTATGCGGCGGCTACTAATGAGGTCGTGGCCGTCACGCTGTCGGATGCTAACGGCTACTACCAATTCGCCGATCTCTTGCCCGGCAGCTATTACTTGCACTTTGACCTGCCACCGGACTATCAAACGACGCTGGCGAATGAGCCAATGGTCGATGATGCACTGGACAGTGATGCAGACCCAACCACCGGCAACACGCTGCCATTCACCCTCGCCTCTGGCGACAACAACAGCACCGTTGATCTGGGGGTACGTTTTGCGGATGACCGGCAATCGGCGGCCCTGGGTGATCTGCTCTGGTTTGATCGTAATGGTAATGGGTTGCAAGATCAGGGCGAAGGGGGCATTGCCGGCGTTACCCTCACGCTCTATCATGCCGATGGTATGCTGGCGGCCACGACGGTGACTGGGCGCGATGGTACCTATCTCTTTGCCAACCTGGCACCAGGCAACTACTATCTCACCGTCACGCCGCCCGCTGGGTACAGCCTGGCGCCACCCAACCAGGGTGATCCTGCGGCAACTGAGGGACTGGACAGCGATATTGATCCAACCACTGGCCGCAGCGCGCTCATTGGGCTCCTGAGCGGTCAGTATGATGATCGCTGGGATGTTGGTTTGATCGCACCGGCCACGGCGGCGCTGACCGGCTTGGTCTGGCTCGACGCCGATATGGATGGACTGCAAGGGGCGACCGAGGCCCCGGTCCCTGCGGTGACGGTGATGCTCTATGCCAGCGATGGCACGCTGATTGGCACAACCGTGACAGACGCGAACGGCTTCTATAGCTTCGCCAATCTGCCACCGGGGGAGTACTATCTACTCTTCACGCCACCGCCAGGCTTTACCGGCACCCTCAACGATCAGGGGGGTGATGACACACATGACAGCGATGTGATTACCGGCGACGATGGGCTGACTGGACGGACGCCGCTGCTGACCCTGGCCCCTGGCGAGAATCAAAGCTCGTGGGACTATGGCGTGCACAGCACAGCCCCGGCCCTGCTGGGTAACTATCTCTGGCTCGATGCTAATCTGGACGGCCGGCAAGCGCCCAATGAGCCGGGGGTGGCGGGCGTCACCGTGCGCCTCTACAATGCCCAAGGGGAACTGATCCGCGAAACGGTCAGTGATGGGGCTGGTTTCTATGGTTTTGGCGATCTGCCGGCGGGGAGCTACACCCTGGAAGTTGTGCTGCCCGATGGCTATCTCTTTAGCCCCCAAGGCTTTACGCCCGGTGACGACACCGACAGCAACGTCGATCAAGCCACGGGCCGCTCGCCACCAATTGTGCTTTACCTGGGCAGCAACGACCAAAGCTGGGATATCGGCTTACACCGTAAGCCAACCGCGCTTAATGAAGCCGTCGAGCCCGGCAAGGTAAGCGTCTTCCTGCCCTTGATCTCGCGTACCGGGTTAAAGGTCAAAGACATTAAGCAGATCAAGCCTATCCCTCTGCGGCAGTGTGATGGGGACGTTTGTATCCAGCCATAAGGAAGAGTTGGATGGTTAGGTGGCTAGTCTGTCGGGGCACATCCCGACAGACTAGCCACCTAACCATCTCACAAACCCTTCTCCTCAATTTCCCTGTTTGCGGCTGCTTGCCCGATGGGGTATAGTATAAGCTTGAACCACAAGCTTCTCTGCCGCTCTGACCAAACCGACTCATGCAGCGCCATGTAGAGTTGTCGGGGGAGCTTTTTGCCTACCAATCTCCAGCATGTGGCGGTGCGTGAGTCTCGAAAGATTAGTGACGCTTCATGACGCTCATCACGATCATCGGGCGCGGGCATGGCGGCACGCGCGCGATCTCACACACCTTGCAAGCGAGTGGGGTCTATATGGGCCATCCACTCAACGTCTCCGGTGATCTGCTGCCGCCGAAGCCCATGTATGATGCCTGTCGGGTGCTGGCGCCCTATGTCCAGTGGCTGGGGGATCTGCGCTGGGACTTTAGTGCTTTGCACACCATGGCCATTCCCCAAGAATTTATTGATTTGATTGAAACGTACCTGATTAATGTTCGCAATGGCGCCGCCGCGCACAAAGGCTGGAAGATCCCCGAGACCACACTGGTCTTTCCGTGGATTGCGCGCCTCCACCCCGAGATCAAATATATCCACTGGGTGCGTAACCCACGCGACAACATTCTCGCTCGTCATCTCACCGATGATCTGCGCGATTTTGGGATCAATTATCCGGAAACAACGGACGAGCGGCTACAGCGCGCGATCTCCTGGCAATACCAATACGAGCTGATCAAGGCGACCCCCAAACCGGCCAACTGGATCACCGTGCGCTTTGAAGATTTCGTGCTCAAGCAGGAAGAGACCCTAACCCGGCTAGAGGAATATTTGGGGCTAAAGCTGGCGCGCATCCCCGTGCGAACCGATACGGTTGGGCGTTACAGCGCGGCCGATGGCGTCAGCTACTTCGACTTCCTCGCCGAAGGCATGCGCGCCTATAACTACGAGATTCCCGACAGTCCGACGACTGACGACCGGACGACCGCCGCCACAACGACCGCCGACCGACCAACCGACCAATCGACTAAACGACCAATCGACCAACCGACTACCACCAGAGGAGAAAATCGCAAGATGGCGTCAACGACCCGTCCACGCGCCCGCCGCCGTGGCCGCAAACCCAATATTGTGCTGCTGGGCATTGACTCCCTGCGCGCTGACCATATGAGCAGCTATGGCTACAAACTGCTGACCACCCCGCACATGGATCGTTTTGCCCAGGAAGGCACCCTGTTTGAGCGCAATTTTAGCCCCAGCATCCCCACTACCCCGGCCTATGCCTCAATGCTGACCGGGCGTGACTGTTTTGGCACGCAGGTTGTCGCTTTGCGCCACAAGGGTGGCCTGCGCGAAGATGTCCCGACCCTTGCCGAAATTCTGCGCCAGGAAGGCTATGACACCACCTGTATCGGCTTTAGCGGGAATCCCTCCTCGCGTGGCTTTGATAACTATCTGAATTTCCCCGGTTGGGGCAGTTGGAATGAAGGGCGCAGCCCCAAAGCGCAGAATCTCAACGAAGTTGCCATGCCTGAATTGGATCGGCTGGTCAAGAAAGGTGATCCCTTCTTCCTCTTCCTGCGCCATATGGACCCACATGCGCCTTACCTGCCACCAGCCCCTTACGAGCGGGCCTTTTATCACGGCAATGAGACGAGCAAGCGCAACAAGTCCATGGAACCGGTGATGAACTTCAAACCCTTCCGCGACTTTTTTGCCAGTTGGATGCCACCCGGGATCACCGACAAAGATTATATCATTGCCCAGTATGATGGCGCCGTGGCCTACATGGATGCCTGTATTCAGAGCATCTTCAACGCCATGGCCAGCCACGACATTCTGGATGAGACGATTGTGGTCATCAATGGCGACCACGGCGAAACCCTGTATGACCACGAGTGTTGGTTTGATCATCACGGCATCTATGACAATGTGCTACATGTGCCGCTGATCATCCGTTATCCAGAGAAGGTGCCGGCGGGCAAACGGGTGAGTGGTTTTGTCCAGCACAAAGATCTCGTGCCCACGATTCTTGATCTGGCGGAGATTGCGCGCCCTGATCTGTCGATGGAAGGGCGCACCTTGTTGCCCCTCATGTACGGCGAAGTGGCTTCCTATGAGAGTGAGTTTTATATCACCGAGTGTACATGGATGCGCAAACATGGCTGGCGCACCCCGCAGTGGAAGCTGATCATCGCCCTGGAACCGGATTTTCACTTCAAGCCTGAGGTGGAGTTATACAATCTGGTCGAAGATCCCGAGGAAAATAACAATTTGGCCCAATCGCAGCCAGGCGTCGTCGCCATGTTACGCGACCGCATGAATGCCTGGATCGCCAAGCGCGAATCCGAAACCGGCCTGCCCAATCCCATGCACCAGCAAGGGGACTGGCACGGCCACGAAGGCGTCGGCCCGTTCACCTCCTCCCAACAAGCCTACGACACCCTGCACATCGGCGACCCCGCCCAGGCGGCGAAGTTACAGGCGAAGTCGCGCGACTGAGGATAGATACGAATTCCGGGTTACGAATTCCGTGGTCAAGCCACGGAATTCGTAACCCGGAATTCGTAATCCTAAATCTTCCCTCGCACTTGCTCAATCAGCGGATCGATCTCCCCGATCCGTGCATATTCTCCATCCCAGAAGCTCTGGTCGGCCATCTTGCGGATGTAGCCGGCGTCGTAGCCGAATTGGGTCCAGAGCTTTTCCTTCATCTGGTGTAAGCGCTGTTGTTGACCAGCTTTGGTAAGATCCACAATCTCACCCAGCGACGCGCCGAGGAAAACACTCTTGGCCCACATTTCTAGTTGATCGTCGTCTGGTTGGCCACCGTTGCGTGTATAGAGCGCCTGGCTGACCGAAGGGTAACGGTCATAGGAATCGGTGGCAATCGTGACCACGTTGTCGTCTGGTCCCAGTCCCAAATATTTAGCGGTTTTGATCGCCCCCACAATGTTACAGATGCAACTTGGCCCAAATTTGCCATAGAGGTTACAGCCATCCAGGCTGGGCACGCCCAGGCGGTCAACCAGCATCTGTGTGCCACTTTGCATCACCTCCATGCCGCGCACCGTCTCCTCGTCGTTAATCAACATGAGCAGATCGGTGTTAAAGACATTGTGAATCAGGGTCACCATTTTGTCACCGATCCCTTCAATGCGATGTTGGCCTTGGCCCCCATCATACAGTGTGCTGCACTGGCGCGGCTCCAGGGCGACGATCTTGCTGTCGCTCCAGCGTGATTTGACATAGTCACCGGCGGCGAGGGTGCCGGCGCTGCCCGGCGCGCTGACAAAAGCTGCCACCCGCTCATTGCCAATTCCCTTGGCCGCTTCGACCACCGCGTTGCCGGTGACATGGCGATGAAAGCGATAGTTGGGCAGCAACTCAAATTGGGCCAACACCACATACTTGTCGGGTTTGGCCACATATTCCTTGTGGGTGCGCTCCAAGGTCAGGATCACGTCGGACTCGGTGCCGGGGGTGAGATCCAAGGCCCCTTCGTAGCCACGAATGCGCTCATAGCGCTCCTGGCTCATGTTATCGGGCATGATCACAAGCGCCGGGTAGCCTTTCAGCAGGCCAATGTACGCAGTGCCAATGCCAAAATTCCCCGTGCTGGGGCCGACAATGCTTTTGGTGCCAGTGCGTAAGCCACGCAGGGCCTCTTCTTCGGCTAGCGTAAAATAGGCCGGACCGACCTTCATGCTGCCGCTGGGGAAGTTACGCCCGCTGAGGACGATGATGTTGGCCTGTACACCCGTTAGTTCTTTGGGCAGCACGATCTTATCAACGACATCGTCGGTCTGTTTCCAGTTGATGTTAAAGAGATTGATCGGATTGGTTTCATCCGTGCGTGCGGCATTGGCTGATTCGCGTAGCGATTGCGGCAGGAGTAATGGATTGCGCATTTCGGCGTAGGTTGGGCCGGGAATAATGGTTTGTGTCATAGGTGATTTCCGTCATTCGTTACTGGCTAAATTCGTTGTCGTTTAAATGACAACGTGTAAACTTAATATTATTTTACTGTGCTTTAGTCCTGTCGCCAATCCATCTTACGCCCCGTTAACCAAAAACTGCCGAGGCAAAAACCGATCAACACGGCAAAGTCAACCCAAAGCCGCATTGTGATCCCACCCAGCAAGGTCTGGCGCAGGGCCGAGGCTGCATAAGTCGCCGGGCTGAGATAACCGGCCCAGTACATGAAAGGTGGTAACTTATCCGGCGGGATCAGTACCGGCCCCAATGCCAGCAACATAAAGGTGAGCACTTGCGAAACGGCAAGCACTTCATCCAATGTGCGTAGTGAGGTGCCGATCATCGCCCCGATGCCGGCCAAAGAGAGGGTGCAAAGCGGCAAAATCACCAATAGCAGTGGGTGGGGTACCAGCCTGATTTCCAAAAAATAGGAACCAAAAAGGATGGTGAAGAGCACCGCTGGCAGTGAAATGACAAGAAAAGCTGCGGCCGATGCCAAGATCAGGGCGAAGCGCCGAATCGGCAACGTGGCATAGTAGGCGAGGGTGCCGGCCATGCGCATATAGGCAAAACGACTGGCCATGCGGCTCATATTGGTAAACATCAACGCCAGCACGACATTGCCGGTCAGCACATAAGCGGTTGCCCCCGGTCCACTGTCACGCGCAAAGAGGCCAATCGCGATGATGCTGAACATCGGCGCGATCATGCCGGTGGTGACCACCGACCGCCACGACCACCGCCAATTGGAGAGCTCCATCAGGAAGAGATCGCCAAATTGGATGAGCGGTGGCTGTGCTTTACGGGTTAACATGGGGACTGCTGTTGGTGAGGGCATAATGCAAGTAGAGATCCTCCAAGGTGGCAGAATAGAGGCGAAAGTCGTCAAGCTGTTGAAAATCGAGTACGCTGAGCAGCGTATCAACTTGCTCACGTGCAATGTAGAGCAACCAGCGCCCATCGGCCAGGACGTGGGGGATCAGACCGATTGGCAATTGGGGCGCATTTTGCCCGGTGAAAAAGAGTTCAAGTCGCAACTGCTGGTCGATCTGCTTTTTGAGATCACTTGCTCGGCCCAATGCAACCAGCCGGCCCTGGTAGAGAATGCCGACCCGCTGAATGATCTTCTCCGCCTCAATCGCATCATGCGTGATAAAGATGATCGTCGTCCCCTCTTCCTGGTTAAGCCGGCGTAGGTTATCCCAGACAGCCTTGCGCCGTTGGGGTGAGAGTTCGTTGGTCGGCTCATCCAGCAAGAGCACCGGCGGCGACCCGGCCATCGCCACCGCTAACTGCAAAAGCCGTGACTCACCACCGGAGAGGCGCGCACTCGTCTTGTGGCGTAAGGGTCCAATCTCCCACAAGGCTAACAGACGTTCCCGTTCGGCCATTGCATCATGGCGTGAGAGGCCACGCAAATGCGCTGTAAAGTAGATTGCTTCCCCAACAGTTAACTGGTTAATTGCCATATGGCTCTGGGGCATATAGCCGACCTGCAAGGTCAAGCGCAGCGGCTCCTCGTTGATTGGCCGCCCATAGAAGGTGATTTCACCACTGCTGCTGCGCTCCAGATTCATCATCTGTTTGACCAACGTACTCTTGCCCGCGCCATTATCGCCCAATAGCCCAAAGATCTCGCCCGCGTGAATCATGAGCGAGATCTGGTCGTTGGCTGGCTGCATTTGCCCAGGGTAGATCTTGGTGACAGCGTTGAGATTGTAACTCATTAAACCGCGGATTTGGATAGGTTGACCGACCACTCACTGCCTTGCTACGTCTTTTGTCGCAGCATGTATAGCTTCTAACGTTGGCGGAATTACCGTTGTTCCGCCGGTGACACTCATCGTTGCCGCCACATCTTTGAGTCCGCTGCCGGTGTTGATCACCACAATAGTTTCGGTCGGCTTGACTAATTGTTGCGCGACCGCGGCGGCTAACCCGGCCAGGGCGGTTGCGCCGGCGGGCTCGGCAAAGACCGCGCCCAAGCGCGCCATGGGCAAGATGGCGGCGAGGATCTCCGCATCGGGCACGGTGAGAAAAGCCCCACCGGTCTCCCGCACGGCATTGAGCGCTTTGATTGGATCGCGCGGTGCGTTGACACTGATGCTGTCCGCACGGGTAGTTGCGTTGACCAGCTGTGGCACGTCCCAGCCATGCCGCCACGCCTGATAGAGCGCATCACTTTGGGTTGACTGCACCCCATACAGCCGTGGCAGCTTTTCGATCCAGCCAAGGGCCAGCAGATCCTTGAAGCCTTTGTGGACGCCGCCGATAATGCAGCCATCCCCCACCGAAACAAAGACAGCATCAGGCGCGCAAAAGGGCGTTGTCGGCGCGGTCGCCATGACCGCCAATTGTTGGGCAATCTCATACGAGACCGTCTTTTTGCCTTCGGTCATGTACGGATTGTAGCCTGTGTTGCGGTTATACCAACCAAAAGTCTGGCATGCTTGCGTGCATAGATCAAAAGCCTGATCGTAACTGCCATCAATGGCGAGCACATGGCTACCATAGGCCAGCAGTTGCGCAATCTTGGCCGGCGGCGCACTTTTGGGGACAAAGATCACATTGGTTTGGCCGACGGCGGCACATTGGCTGGCAAGCGCCGCCGCCGCATTGCCGGTGCTGGCAGTGGCAATGATCGGGCTGTGGCTGGCGCGGGCGCGCGCAACGGCAATCGCCGATGCGCGGTCCTTGAAGGAACTACTAGGGTTACGTCCGTCGTCTTTAAGATAGAGCTTTGATAGGCCCAAGGTGGCTCCCAGCCTGGGTACTGCCAACAGGGGCGTATCACCAACGGCTAGTGGGGTCAATTGCTGGCGGTCACCAATCGGCAGGAGTGGCCAATAACGACTAATGCCCGGCGTTTGGTCCGCAATGAGTTGTTTGGGGGTAATCGCTGCTTGGATGGCTTGATAATCATATTGCACATCTAGCGTGCCCAAGTCACTGCCTAGGTTGGAGCGACAGGCGCAAACATAGGCGATTGCCGTTGGTGCATAGTGCCGGCCGCAGCGTAGGCAGCGCAAACCATTAACAAAGGGTGAAAGTGCGAAGGTATCTGTCTTCATGGGTAACTTTGTCTCGCTGTCAACGTCTTGAATGTGGAGATTGACTAAAAACGAATGGGTAGCCCGCGGCGACCTTACGTATTTATTCTGAATTTTTGCAATGGCTGCGGTGGGAACTTGCGCTTGTGTACAGCCGAACTTAGCGCCTTTCTAGGCTGGAATACGTAAATGAAAGCAAGTTGTAATTGCACTTCCTGCTACAAATTATGTATGATAGCACAGAAAGGTCAATCAAAGGCGTGATTGCATCATTTCGATCGTCTGGCACTGTTTTTATGTCCTGCCAGTAGACATTTGAACACGAGTGCGCGATAATCATTGGCGATAATGACTATTGTCGGTTTGGACTAATTGTTCGACCCAGTTGCTCGCAGCAGGACAGCCTAAAATTTTGCCATTGAAATTTTAGGCCATTGAAATTTTAGCAAAGAATCGGTATAATGAACTTGCTACAGTGCAATCTGAACAAACAAGGGTTGGCTGGTAAGCTGAGCTTGCAAGGTTGTAGCAGTCATTTCTAAGCTGCGGTTGCTTTGAAAATGTAAAAGAGATTCACCCAAACTGAATGAACGAATAATGGCTTCGACGTGAGATTTGTGGGAAGACCTCGGCCTGAGCATAGCCAATCTGAGTCTACCCAAAGCGAACCCGAATGCTGTAGGCAAAGGCGCTTTGCCAATAGGTATAGACGTTTTCAAACAGAGCAGAGTATCGTCGTCGTAATAAAGTAGGTGTCCGTATGGCAAATTCTGAACGTTATCCAAGCTATGCTTCCTGTGTTGCGCATGTCCTCAGCAGTGCAACCCAGCCCATTAGTGTCGATACATTATTGACGCGCATTAAAGAACATCGGCCCGTAACCAAGGGGGCGCGCAGCGCCGTCTATCGCGCCATTGGGCAGTTGTTCCAAGCCGTCCCAGTGGCACCCAGTTGTTACGGTTGGCTCTCCTCCCTCTTGCGTGGTAGCACATTCCGCCATGTGCTCACCAGTGAAGAGATGCGGCGTGGTTTCCTCATGCTCGACGAGCTGGAACATGCTGTCTTTTTCCCCCAATTTTTCCAAACCTACCAACCTGATGGACGCAAACTCCAGATCGAACTCTTTGGTGGTCCTACCTTAGAGGCCGAAGCGTACATCGAGCGCAAAACCTGGTCGCTACGCCTGGGCAAACCCTTTATCGATTGGGTCGATTTACTTGGCGGCCAAGGCCGCGATGACATCTGGATTCATGTGGAAGATGCCATGGCCGGCCGTTATCAATTTCGTCTGCATCCGCGCGAATTGCGCGATCCGAATGCCATCCAAGGGCGGAATATTCAACTTGCGTTGTTGGCGGAGGAGTTGGTCTCTGAAGATCGCCGGGCTCGGGCCGCAATGCCCACCGCCGAATTGGCTGCACGGCTGATTGGCCGCGGCTTTTTTGAAGATGTCCTCCCCCCCGATGATTTCCATTTTGTGCTCCATCAATATAGCTTGTTGCGTTTTCACAATGGGCTGGGCTATTCGTTTGACCTGGAAAATGTCGACTTTGCAACTGATTTGGAGGCCGAGGCAAAGGAACGCCGCGCGCAACCGAGCGGCAAAGATGTTTACTGGCAGCTCTATAGCGATGAAACCTTTGCTGATGCTGACCTCTTTGATCCCGAGCTCTTTGAAACGGGGGTCGCCGAAATGCCCGCTTTCGATGGCCCGGACGACATGTTTGACGATTCATGTGCCAGTTATGAGGCCTATGTCGAAGCCTACCAGGATTCTGACCTGACCGAATCCATGCTATCGCACAGCGATTTCCATCTTTTAGAAGCAGAATTGGAAACCCTGGTGGCGTTGGAGCAGGAGTTCGGTTATCTGTTGCCCGATCAGAGTGCGCGTAAAGATCAACTCATCGAACGGCTCTTTATTGATCCGGAAACACTGCTCGACAATGATCTGCCCGATTATCCAGACTTTGATGAACCGCCTTTTTGGGAAAACTAGACTCGTAACGTCGTGTGTAGCTGTTGTGGAGAAATAAGTAATTTACGCTGATGGCAAGTGGTCCTGTTAATTGTCGTTACTTCTATGGTGACTATCACCGTGGCCGTAACCGTGAAGAATGTCGCCTGATCGACGCTAACCCCAATAATACTATCCCCTGGAAACGCAGCCATTGTGATTCCTGCCCCGTGCCCGCGCTTGTGATGACAAGTAATACCCCAGAGCTAGTACTGGAGGGGGAAATCAAGCGCAAATTCCTCTGGGAACGGGTGCAAGTCACCTTTGCGATCTGCCAGAAACATCTGATCGAACTCGCTGATCCCCATTACTGTCCTAAATGTGCCGCAGAACAGGCGTAACGGCCTGCTTCGGTACCATTTCTTACCTTGCAGTATCGTCTTGTAGGGGCATGGTATACCATGCCCCTACAAGATGTATTTGGTAATTAACTCTGCTGCTGCGCCTGATATTGCGCGTCAACCACAGCCATGATGGCGACGTTGATAATATCGCGCACATCAGCCCCTGTGGCGAGGACATGGATCGGCTTGCGCATCCCCACAAGGATAGGCCCAATCGCCACCGCGCCGCCGAGGCGGCTCAACAGCTTATAGGCCGTGTTGGCTGAACTCAATTCGGGGAAGACCAGAATATTCGGCTCCTTGACATCACTAAAGGGATAGTGGCGCGCCATTAACTCGGGTACCACGGCGACATCGGCCTGCATTTCGCCGTCGATCTGGAGATCCGGGCGGGCACGCTTGACGATTTCGGTCGCTTCTTGCATTTTGATCGAGTGGGGATGAGGTGTGCTGCCAAAATTTGAGAAGCTGAGCATCGCAATGCGTGGTTCAAGATCAAATTCCTGGGCGACATCGGCCGCATTCAGCGCTATTGTTGCCAACTGTTCGGCGGTCGGCTCGATGATCACGGTGGCATCGGTGAAGAAGTAGAGGCGATCCTGGACCAACATCAGGTAGACGCCACTGACCCAGCGCCCCGGCTGGGCACCAACCACTTGCAAGGCCGGGCGCAACACTTCGGGGTAATTGTAGGTCAATCCTGAGATAAAGGCATCCGCTTCGCCCTGGTTAACCAGCATGGGGCCAAAGTAATTCGCTTGGCGCATGGTCTCAGCCGCCTGGGTGAGTGTGATCCCTTTCCGGCGGCGCTGATCGTGGAAGATGCGGGCAAATTCGGCGCGTTGGTCACTGGCATTGGGATCAATTACCTGGGGCGTATAGGCCAAGCCCAATGCACGACATTGCGCCTGAATGTGCTCGGCGCGACCAAGCAGGATCGGATGCGCAATGCCCTGCGTCTCGACTGCATAAGCTGCACGGATGATCTTGGGGTGTTCCCCTTCGGCAAAGACAACCCGCTTGGGTGCTTGTTTTGCCTTGATCTCCATCTTGCGCATGACCTGTTCACTTTTGCCCATGCGCGCCGTCAGCTGATCCAGATAGCTGTTGAGATCCAGTTCACGGCGGGCCACGCCACTGGCCACGGCTGCTTGCGCCACTGCTGGTGCCACCCACATCAGCACACGCGGATCGAGCGGCTTGGGAATCACATACTCTGGCCCAAAGCGCAGCGTGTCAATGCCATAGGCGCGCAGCACACTGTCCGGTACATCCTCTTTGGTGAGCGCGGCGAGCGCTTTGGCCGCGGCAATCTTCATCTCCATGTTAATCGTGCGGGCGTGGACATCCAGCGCCCCGCGGAAGATAAAAGGGAAGCCGAGCACATTGTTGACCTGATTCGGATAGTCACTGCGCCCCGTGCCAAAGATAATGTCGGGCCGCGCGGCTTTTGCCTCTTCGTAGGTGATTTCGGGATCGGGGTTGGCCATCGCAAAGATGATTGGGTAGCGCCCCATGCTGCGGACCATCTCGCGTGACATACAGTTAGCCGCCGAAAGCCCAATAAAGACATCCGCCCCGACCAGCGCTTCTTCCATCGTGCGCAGATTAGTTTCGACGGCCCAGGGTAGCTTGAACTCATTCATGCCTTCCCGACGCCCTTCGTAGATCACGCCGCGCGTGTCGCACATGATGATATTTTCTTGTTTTGCGCCCAACGCTACGTAGAACTCGGCACAGGCGATCCCGGCGGCACCGGCCCCGTTGATGACAATGATGATCTCTTCAATTTTCTTTTCCACCACTTCCAACGCATTGACCAACCCCGCGCCAGAGATGATTGCCGTGCCATGTTGGTCATCGTGAAAGACGGGAATGTTCACGGTGCGCTGTAATTCGCGCTCGATGAAAAAACATTCCGGCGCTTTGATATCCTCCAAATTGACGCCGCCAAATGTGGGCGCGATCATCTGGACAAAGCGGACCATCTCCTGTGGATCGTGGGTATCGACCTCAATATCAAAGACATCAACATCGGCAAAACGTTTGAAGAGAACGGCCTTGCCTTCCATCACGGGCTTGGATGCCAGTGGTCCGCGATCACCAAGGCCCAGGATTGCGGTCCCATTGCTGATGACCGCCACCAAATTGCCTTTGGCCGTGTAGTCATAGGCCAGCGCTGGATCCTCGGCAATTGCCAATACGGGGTGGGCAACGCCGGGCGAATAGGCGAGCGAAAGATCGTGTTGCGTCTCCATCGGCTTGGTGGCAACAATCTTGAGCTTGCCAGGCCGGTCACCTTTATGATAGTCGAATGCCGCTTGTTTCGGATCAGTCACAGTCAAACCTCCTCTGTCGTGGGTTGGGTGGTCGATTGGTCGCGTGGTCGTGTTGTCATGTCGTCGCGTAGTCAGATTGTCGTTGAGATTGGTTAACGCACAAGGGAACCAATCGCAACGACTACTCGACCACGCGACCAATCGACAATTAATTATTCCAAAATCAGGGTTCCCCATTCGGTGGGGTTGTTATAGGTGGTGCGCGCGGGCGATGTGGAAAGGAGACTCTCCTGTGCCGGGCTGTCGCCATCGTTGTCGCTAATGCTCAGGTTGAAACCAAAGCGCTTGTCTGCCCCCAGATCAGCGCTGGTGACATCAAAGAGCGTCCACGGAATGAGCACTTCTACGCCATAGCCTTCGCCCTCGGCGCGGACCGCCCCAGAGATGGGGAAGGCCCCTTCTTGGGCTAATGGCAGCCAACGGTAGAGCCGGATCTCGCTGCGCTCGTCACCAAAGCTAACCCCTAACTGGTAATCATCGCTATCGGCGACGGCATTGCTGTAGTCAGCCGTGAGCGCACGGTCCAAATGGATCTCCAGGCTATCACCTTGCCACATGTCGGTGCCATTCGGCCCGGCGCGATAGCGATCATCGCTCACGCGCACGGCCAGGTAAAGCCCTTCCAGTGACCAACTGACCTGGAACTCACCACGCAGGTCGTCGGGACCACTGTAATTTTCTGCGCCCTGGACCATGGCACCAATGGGCTGCCAGTTGCCACTCCAATCGCTAAAATCGCCGTCAAGGGTGTGGTTACTGCTGGGGGCGCGGAAGCGGCCATTGCCTTCGGGGCGATCCTGTTGCACACTAGTGTCCGGTGTGGCCGTGGGGACAGGGGTTTCCGTGGCAGATGCGCCCGTGGTGGCCGTTGCCTCTATGGTTGCGACCGGGGTCATACCGGGTGTCACACCGGGCGTCACGGCGGGGGTAACCGCGGCCGACCCGCCGGCCGTGGTGGGTGTGGGGAACGGTGTGATCCCTGCCCCACCGGCAAAGTTGCGCCAGCCGACATTTTCCACGGCCACGATCAACAGCGGCTGCCATTCGGGTGAACGGGCATGATTGTAGAGCTGATCCTGACAGAATTCGACCGTACTGCTCTGTAAAATAAAGCCACGCTCAAAGGATTGAATGACGGCACAGAAGCCGCGTTCCTGGTCATTGGCCCACCCCAGCCGTTGAAAGAGATCATCGCGCCGGCTCCAGGCATACCCAAAACCGCGCTCTGGCGCGCGTAGCCCTGGGGGCGGCTCACCGCGGTTGGGGATCTCCTGGCCTTCCCATTTTTCATCGATCGGCGACCAGCCACCGTCGTTAAAAAAGGCATAGGCGCGATCGTTGTCGCTGCGCCAGAACATCGCTCCCCGTTCAAAACGCTCCCAGGCGGACCACGCCAAGGTGGCATCGTTGGTGGCACAGCCCAGCGCCGATGTGTAAACCGGGGCAAATTCTACCAGTGTGCCACGCGTACAGCCCGGTGTATTGGTGGGGGCCGTGATTGGCGTGTTCGTGGCCGGGACCGCAGTGGCCGGGGTCACATTGAGGGCGGGGGCCGGCACGGTCACCCCTGGCGCTGTGGTCGCCACGGTGGTCGCGTTCGTGGGGGGTGTCCCGTCTGGGGTAACCGTCGCATTGGCGCCCGCGACTGAGGTTGGCGTCAACGTGGGGAGGAGGGCACTGGCCTTGTCTTCGTCCGTTTCTGGTGTCCCACCCATGCGATTGGTAAAGGTGGCAACAGCCATCCCGACGGCAAAGAGAAAAACCGCAGCGGCGACAACGACCAACCAAACCAGCCGTTTACGACCTGGTTCGCGATTGGGTTCATCCGGCAAAATATTAAAATCATTTGAATTCATACGATCCTAGCCTATTTCACAACACGTTTCGCATCACGCGTGATTCGTCATTAATGGTGGTTGGACAGTTAGTTGGTTGGTTGGGTAGTTTGTTAGTTGCAGGTTAACTTGTCACCAACAAACCAACCAACTAAAATTCTGATCCCTGATTAGTCATGGCGCGCTCAACCATTGTGGGCGCGCTGTTAATCCGCACGGCTCCTGACGGAGCAACTATTGCCTCTTTACAATACCACGAAAAGGTTGGAAAAACTAATTGTTGGAGGAAAGCGGGTATATCTCACGTTGGGGCGAATGGTTTGCCCGTGGCTAGGCCGAAGCGCCGGCATAGTTGCGGATGCCATAGCGCCAGAAGAGGCGGGCGACGGTGAAAATGGTAATGGCCAGCACCAAGGCGCCCACCAACGAATTGCTGGTGATACGCCCCAAGGCCGCCTCGGCCGGCACGGTTACCGCAAAGGTAATCGGCACCAGAAAGGTGAGGATCAGGCGTAGCAGCGGTGGATAGATCCCCACCGGCCAGCGCGCCGCCTGGTACATGCTATCAAAGATGACCAGAATGTTGTCCACTTTGATAAACCAGAAGGCAAAGGTTGCCAGAATTAGATAGAAGCTATAGACGATCACGCCGGCTAGCAGCAGCGTCAGCCCAAAGATCACGACCTGCCCCACTGTCAATGTGGTGGGCTGTTGGGCGAGGGCGAGGGCCAACACAATGAAACCCAGGAGGATGGTCAGCACTCCCCAAATCGAGACGCGGCGAATGCTGACCAGCAGTTGCGCATCCTCTGGCTTGGTGAGGACAAAGTCGAGCGTGCCCTCACGCACATCCTGCAGAAAGGTCTCCATGCTGGGCTGGATGATGGCGGCGATTAGCCCGGCCATGATGTAGTAGACCCCCACCAGGCCGACTAACTCGTGGGGTTGCCAGCCGCCAACTGTGTCGGTATGCTGAAAAATCACCGCCAAGCCGCCCAATGACATCCCAATTGTGAGCAGCGACTGAAAAAGGTTGACCCAGAAATTGCTGCGATATTGAAATTCATTCAGCACACCCAGGCGTAGATAAGTCCCAATCAGGTGAAGATAGGCCATTAATGATTTTCTCCTGCTGTCACGCGTTAGTATCTAATTAATAATTAATGGAAAACAATTAATTATTAATTGTTTTCCATTAATTATTGAAGCGTCTGCGACACAGAACATCGACAATTTTTTGTCGATACGAACGCCCTTAGTGCCTAACCGGTTTCTGCGCGGCCCTTTGTGCGCTTTGCGGTCGTAAAGTTTTTGGCTCTGGCTTGTCCGCGTTATGATCCCACGGCAGAAAATTGACGCACCCCGGCGCGCCAGACCACGCGCAAGATCCCCAGTGTGATCCCCAGCCAGAGCACTTGCATCCCCAGCCCAAAGAGAGTCGCCTGGGGCGTCAGCCGGCCGGTGAGCAATTCCACGGGAAAATAGACCATCCACCGAAACGGGGAAACGGTGGCAATGGTCTGCACAAAATCGGGGAACAGCTCCAGCGGGGCCAGGCGCCCGGCCAGAAAGAACATGAGTGTATAGTAGAACTGGTTAAGCGCACTTACCCGTGTGGTCCAAAAGGCGACCATGGCCAGCGTCCACTCCAGCAAAAAGCGGAGCAGATAGGCCAGGATCAGCGCCGGCATAAAGGCCAGCACCATCCACCAGGTCGTGGCAAAGGTGGGGTGAAAGGCAAACCCGAGCAGCAACGCCACCGGCAAAAGCGCGCCGGTGGTCAACACCTTGTAGGCCAGATTGTCGGCCAGGTCACGGTGGATCGGATGGATGGGGCGCAAGAGCAGCCCGGCCAAGGTGCCACTCTTGATCAGATGCTCGTACTCCCACATGATCCAGGTGAAGGTGATCTGGTTCACCACCATGTAGACAATATAATAGGCCGCCAGATCGCCGGTGGACATGGTGCCGACGCTGCCGCCCTGCGCGTTCGCCACCGTTGTCCAGACGACCAGATACATCACCGGCTCGATCACGCGGCCAATCAGCCAGATCAACATGGACGCCCGGTATTGAAACTGGACGATCAAGCTGGTCTTTAGTTGGATGGCATAAAATTCGGCAAGCATGGCCATGACTTAACTCCCCTGCGCAAAGACTTGTTCAATCACCTCATCAATCGGTGGATCTTCGACGGTGAGGTCGGCGATGGGCAGGTCGGCCAGCAGACGACCGGTGACGGCGGCGGTTTCACTTTTCGGCACCCGCAGCTTGACCATGGCCCCTTCCTGTGCCACGATATGACCATATTGGGTCAGGTCGGTGGCGCCGTTGAGCAGTTGGACGCTGATCGTCTTGTGGGGCGAAAAGCGTTCGACCAACCCGGCCAGTTTACCGTCAAAGAGCAACTTGCCGTGGTGGATCACGATCACTCGTTCGCAGAGCGCTTCAACATCGGCCATATAGTGGCTGGTTAGCAGCACGGTCGCCTCATTGCGTCGATTGTACTCGCGCACAAAATCGCGGATGCGCCGCTGCATGGTCACATCCAGCCCCAGCGTTGGCTCATCGAGAAAGAGCACGCGGGGCCGATGCAGCAGCGCCCCGGCAATCTCACACTTCATGCGCTCGCCCAGTGACAGGTTGCGCACCGGCTTTTGCAGCAACGTGCTCAGATCAAGCAGATCGACCAGTTCGTCCAGGGATTGCTTAAAGCGCTGGCGGTCGATGCGGTAGACCGCACGGTTGAGTTCAAACGAATCGATGGCGGGAATATCCCACTGCAGCTGATTGCGGTTGCCCATCACCAGCGTGATCTGGCGTAGAAAGTCGCGAGCCCGGTCGGCTGGTTGATAGCCCAATACATTGACCTGCCCTGCCGTGGGATGGAGCAAGCCGGCCAACATTTTGAGCGTCGTCGTCTTGCCCGCGCCATTCGGCCCCAGGAAGCCAACTACCTCGCCTGGCTTGATCGTAAAGCTAATCGTATCGACCGCACGTACTTCGCGCGTCCGCCGATCAACCAGGCTACGCAGCGCCGCCCCGATGCCCCCTTCGCGGATGGGCACCACATAGAATTTTTGTAACCCGTCAATCTGAATCGTCGGCGAATCGCTCATCCCGTTTCCTTCTGATGTTCTGAAAATAAACCCACCGCGAAGGTCGCACAGAGCGCGAAGATATGCTTTTCTTCGCGCTCTTTGCGACCTTCGCGGTAGAAAAATTGTCATCGTTATTAGTGCCGCCGAGTCATGTTGCCTGATCGTCAATCATCTCCTACACCCGCAACCGTCCCATCACCTCGTTGACAAAGAGTTCCATCCCCGCTGGGTTGGGGAAGTCAATCAGCCGCACGATCAGGTAGGTGACGCCCAGATCGATAAAACGCTGGAGTTGGGCGGCGACCTGGGCTGGATCGCCAACAATCGGGTGGTTGTGGTAGGGGCTGGCGGCCAGAATGCGTTGGGCCTCTGCTTCGGTTTCACCTAGCGCAATCGACTCGGCGGACCAGGTCTTGACAATCGAATCGTAATCACGCCCGATGGCCGTGCAATGTTCGCGCAGAATCCCTAATTTGTGGGCATAATTTTCCAAACTGCCGCCGGGGATATTCCACAGATCGGCATATTTGGCCACCACACGCAGCGTCAACTGTTCACCGCCGCCGCCGATCAGCAACGGGGGCAGGGGGTTGGGCTGCGGGCTGCAATAGGCATCCTTAATCCGGTAATATTTGCCCTCAAAGCTGGCCGGACTTTCGGTCCACAGTTTTTGGCAGATTTGGATCACCTCTTCCATTTGCGCGATGCGTACGCTCGGCTTAGGAAAGTCAATGTCAAAGGCCGCATACTCCTCGACCATCCAGCCCGCCCCAATGCCAAAAATAAAACGCCCACCGGTGAGCCATTGCAGATTGGCCACCATCTTGGCCAGCAACCCAGGATTGCGATAACTCTGGCAGAGCACACTGCTGCCAAAGTGAAGTTTGGGATAGCGCGCCGCCAGATAGGCAATCGTCGTCAGACACTCGACATAGGGGGTATCATCGGCCTGGAACGTTGCCCAGGGCCAGAAATGGTCATCGACCCAGACCGAGGCAAAGTGATTTTGCGCATAGTCAAGCGTAGTCGTGAACTGATCAAGAAAGGCGCTGGGCGTGCTGCCGTCAACTGGGAACGAGGGCAGATGCCAGCCAAATTGTAGGGCCGTGGTCATGATGATGTCCTTTCGCTGCATGGGCTTCGTGATTGGGTGGTTGGAGCTATTGTACTATGGAAGTGGGGTTGGGCCTAGTGGCTGCAACGCGCGGCAACAGCGGTCTGAAACCCCTGTCCACTGTCCCACTGCCCACGCAGTCCACCCAAACAAGGTCGGCGACAATGTCGTTGCTTGTTAAAAATCGTCTTGCCGCCTATACTGCGTAGACTGCAAACTCGCGTTTGGGAACAAGCTTCGCCATCCACCGCGCACGACGCCACCGTCAGCCCCTATCAATCACGTTAGCCAACATAAGGTTAGATCGATATGCGTATTGCCTTCGTCCTGGGTGAATTCCCGACGGTTTCGCAAACATTTATCCTAAACCAAATCACGGGCCTGCTTGCCCAAAATCATGAAGTCCATATCTATGCCCTGCAGAGACGATCTCACCCATGAATTGATCGCGATTTATCAAGCCCTCCTCGTTGCCTGAATTTCCGCGTCACCGCGTCACCCTACGCCACGACAGCTAACATCCGTCGAATGCCTGAGATAGATACTCCAAAAACACGATACCAAATAGGGTTTATCTAGCGTAGAATGACGAGTATGGTGTGCTGTTGTGCACAGCCACCTGCCCATTATTCTGCTACTGCTATGCCAAGGAGACCGTCGTGACGCTGCCTGACCAAGCTGAACTGTTTCGTCATATCGTCGAACAGAGCCAGGATTTTACTTATGCCCTGGCCTTAGATTGGACAGTGCTCTATGCGTCACCGAATTGGCTGGACTTGTTAGGCTATCAGACGGCTGAGGTCATCGGTCAAAAATTGTTGATGCTTTTACCGCCTGACGAGCAGTCGTCGGTTGCGATGGCGTTGGCGCAATTGGTTGCCAGTGCCACGCCTCTCTATCGTTATGAACAGCAACTTTGCCACAAAGATGGTACACTACGCTGGTTTAATCTTAACTGTGCGCCGGTGAAAGCTGCTGCTGGACAGATCTGTTATCTGGTCGGCAGTGCACACGATATTACCCACTACAAGCAGCTAGAGCGCGAGTTGCGCGAATCCGCCGAGTTTTTTACATCGGTCATCAATGCCTTGCCGGATCCGCTGCTGGTGAAGGATGAAAATCACCGCACCATTGCAGTTAACGAAGCGCACTGTCGCTTGGTTGGTCTGACCGCCGCGCAAATTGTTGGCGTGGACAGTGTCGATCGAACGCCGCCGGCAGAATTGGCCGTCTTTCATGCCCATGACGATCGGGTGCTCGCCAGTAACGGCCCGGTGGAAAACGAATCATTGCTCACCGATGTAGATGGGATCTGCCATTTCATTTCTTCCAAGAAGGTCGCCCATCGGTTACCAAGTGGCAAGCGGATCCTGGTTGCCACCCTCCGCGATATTACCGAACGGAAGCAGATCGAAGCACAACTCCAACATGAACGGTCATTGCTACGCCACCTGATCGACACGATCCCTGATCTGATTTTCTATAAAGATCGGACAGGGGCTTATTTGGGCTGTAACCGCGCCTTTGAGGCGCTGACCGGCTGCAAAGAAGCAGAAATGATCGGCAAAACACCCCAAGAACTCTTTCCCAATTTTGCCCAGACCTTTGTTGCGCAGGATTGCCTGGTTTTGGAAGAGCAGCAGACCTTACATGTGGAGCAGTTGGTTACCTATCCAAATCAGCGACAAGCGCTGCTCGACACCCTGCTGACACCCTTTTATGATCCTGATGGTCTACTCTTGGGTTTACTGGGGATCAGCCGTGACATCACGGCGCGCAAAGCGGCTGAAGAGGAGTTGCGCAAAGCCAAAGAGACCGCGGAATCGGCCAATCAGACCAAGAGCACCTTTCTCTCGACGATGACGCATGAACTGCGCACCCCCATGAATGGGGTGCTCGGGTTGACGGGCCTGCTGCTTGACACCGCGCTCAACGCCGAACAGCTTGATCTGGTCAATACCATTCGCGCCAGTGGCGATACCCTGTTGACCTTGATCAACGATATTCTCGACTTTTCGAAGATCGAAGCCAACAAACTCGAACTGGAGACCACCAATTTTAACCTGCGCCTCTGTATCGAAGAAACCCTGGATCTGGTGGCCTCCCAGGCGACGGCCAAGGGGTTAAATCTTGCCTATCTGGTGGATGGGGCGATTCCGCTCCAGATCTGCCAGGATTCGACGCGCGTGCGCCAAATTTTGGCTAATTTGTTGAGTAATGCGGTGAAATTTACCGATTTGGGTGAGATTGTGGTCAATGTCAGTGGCACCCCACAGGCCGATGGCTGGTTGCTGCACTTCCAGGTTCAGGATAGTGGCATTGGCATCCCGGCGGACCGTCTGGATCGGCTCTTTCAATCCTTTAGTCAACTGGATGTGTCCACCACGCGCCGCTTTGGCGGGACGGGGCTGGGGTTGGCGATCAGCAAGCGGCTGGCGGAATTGATGGGGGGGACGATGTGGGTGGAGAGTGTCATGGGCCAGGGCTCCACCTTCCATTTTACCCTGCAGGCGCGCCCGAGCACCGAACAGCAGGATAACTTTGATGTGGATCTGCTCAATCTGCGCGGGCGCCGGGTGCTGATTGTCGAGGAGAGCGCCGCCTTGCGGGCGTTGCTGCTTCAACAACTGACCGCCTGGGCGGTGACGGCGCGTGTGGTAGAGCGCTTTAATGAACGGCAACTGGTGCTGATTGCCGAACACTACGATGCCCTGATCATCAATAGTGGGCTGACGATGCTGGCGAGTACAAATTTGCTGAGCGCCTTACAACACCGCCATCCCACTTTGCCGATTGTTCTGCTCACGCAGTTGGGCGAGCGCTTGGCCGATAGTGTAAAGCGCAGCACCCTGGCCACCGTCTCCAAGCCGATTCACTCCTCGCAGCTGCATGATGCTTTGGTCACGGTGATCAGTGGTAAAGCTGCCACGGCGCGTCCATGGGCCCGGCGCACTGCCGGCGACCCCCACATGGCCCAACGCCACCCGCTGCGCATCCTGTTGGCGGAGGATAATATGATCAATCAGAAGGTGGCGCTGGGTATTCTCGCCAAATATGGTTACCGCGTCGATGTGGCGGCTGATGGCATTGAGGTCTTGGACGCATTGAGCCGCCAAGCTTATGATCTGATCCTAATGGATGTCAACATGCCCAATATGGATGGGTTGACGGCCACACGTACGATCCGCAGCAGCTTGCCCCAAGCCGAACAGCCCCAGATCATCGCGCTGACGGCCAACGCCATGCGTGAAGATCATGCGCGCTGTCTACAGGCCGGCATGAATGGTTATATCAGCAAGCCCATTCAGGTTGAAGATCTGGTCGATGCACTTGAGCAGACACGCCCATACACACGCCCCGCCGGGCCGACCACTGCGGTCACTCAACCCAGTACCGACCCCGTGTTGGTACCGGGGCCGGGGGCTAATCACGCCGTTGATCCAGCTGCTTTGTCCGAAGTGCTGGAATTGATGGGCGATGAGGGCGCTGCGATGGTGCGCGATCTGATCAAACTTTTTTTGGACAACAGCCCGCTCCTGCTTGATCAACTGCGCACTGCGCTGACCGCGGGTGATGCCGAAAGCGTGCGGCGCACGGCCCACACCTTCCGTTCCCCCGCGGCGCAGATGGGCGCGTTATCCTTAGCCACCCTGTGCCAACAGTTGGAAGTCAACAGCGAACAGGGGGATCTCACGAATGGTCCCACGCTGGTGGAGGCCATCAGCGGCGAATATACCCGTGTTCGCGCCCACTTTCTTGCCGGCGCAGCCGAAAGCTAGCGTGGCTAGCTCTCGACTCGCGCCGCGCCTACCTCAGCAATTAAATCGCTGGGCGGTCAGCACAGACCGCAACAATTTTTAAACACCCATCGGCTCTCGGCTACCATCTGCTGCCGTTTGTTTGGCCGAAGATGCAGCGCCATTGTGCTGAGCTTGCTCGTGTACAGTAGTGTGTATCACCCCATTCGTTGCCGGTGCCATTACCGCGGCTTTACGTTCACCGGCCGCTGCCGGCTCAGCTTTGTGCCCTTTGATCAGGTAAGGCACGTCAATAATCACCAGATCCTCTTGGGCGCGCAGCCGCATGCGCAGAATGTTCGCAGTCTGGTTGTGCAGCAATTGGGCGGCGAATGCGGTTGGGACAAATTCAGGCAGTACAACTGTCGTTAGCTGATCGGCAAACTCGACCGTGTTGGCGTAGCTGACATAGTCAATCAATGGTTCCAAAATATCGCGATATTCATAGTCGATCAGCACTAACTCGACGCCTTTGGTCAACGCCGGGAAGCGCTCCCAGCGGCGTAACAACCGTTCCTTTTGTTCGCTGGAGGTGATCACCGAGACGGCGCGCACATTGCTGGAGATGCGCTTGGCATATTTTAGTGCCCGCAGGGTGCCGCGGTGAACATCGGCAATCGGGACAATCGCCACATCGGCAATCTCGTGCAGATCGGTGGGCGTCAGCTGGGTGGTGCGTAAGGCTTCCGCCACATCCGCATAATGCGTGTGGATCGCTTGCAACATCCAGACCAGGAGCGGAATCGCGATGACGATGATCCAGGCACCTTCTACAAATTTGGTGGCCACCAGAATACAGAAGACCAGCCCCGTGGTCACCGCGCCGACGGCGTTGACGCCACGCTTCCACCACCAACTGGCCTCGTAGTGGATCACCGTGGCTTTGGTCTGGACTGCTTCACCAGGGAGCACTTGGCTGACTTTGGTCATCAAACGTACCATGCCCGCCTGCGAGAGGGTAAAGCTCATCATCACGCCCAAGGCGTAGAGCGGCAACATCGCGATCTCATCCGCCTGAAAGACGAGCACAATCAACGAGGCCAGCACGGCCAGGACCACGATCCCGGAGCTGTAAACCAGGCGGCTACCCCGGTTTTGCAGCCAGCGCGGTAAAAAGCCATCGCGCGCCAGAAAGGAACTAAGCCGCGGAAAATCTTGGTAGCCCGTATTGGCGGCCAAGATCAGGATCATCATGGTGAAAAATTGCACCCAATAGTAGAGCACTCCACCACCAGTCACCAGGCGCGTCATCTGGGACAACACGCTGTCGGCATGGCTGGGCACAATCGCCAGGTGGGTGGCGAGAAAGGAGATCCCCAGAAAGAGCGCCATCGCCATAATGCCCATCCAGACCATGGTCTTGACCGCGTTTAGCGCTTCGGGTGGCTTAAAGGCTTGCACCCCATTGCTAATCGCTTCGATGCCCGTTAGGGCTGTGCAACCGCCGGCAAAGGCGCGCATAAGCAGCCAAAGATAAGCCAGCCCGGTAAAACTCTGCACTGGCTCAATATGTAAGGCATGGCGTTCCAGCGGCGCGACCCCAAAGAGGCCAAAGTAGCGCACCAGCCCCAGCCCCACGACGACCAGTACCCCACCGACAAAGGCATAGGTGGGCAGGGCAAAGACGGTGCCACTTTCGCGCACCCCGCGCAGATTTACCCAGGTTAAGAGCACGATGGCCGCCACGGCTAAGAGCACGCGGTAGTCAAAAAAGCCAGGAAAGGCCGAGGTCAACGCCCGGATGCCAGCGGAGACGGAGACCGAAACGGTCAGCACATAATCAGTCAGCAGGGCGGCGGCGGCGAAAAGCGAGGGCAGTGTGCCGAGATTATCTTTGGCAACTGTATAGGCCCCGCCCCCTTCGGGATAATGAAAGATGGTCTGACTATAGCTAAAGACAACGATCAAAACGAGTAATGCAATCCCTATCGCCAGCGGCATGGTCAAGGAGAGGGCACCGCTGCCCAATAAAATGAGCACACTCATCACTGCTTCGGTGGCATAGGCATTGCTACTGATGGGATCAGAGGCAAAGACGGCGAGCGCGCGGATCTTATCTAGCCGCTCGTGCATTTCGGCGCTAGAGGGAAAGGGTGCACCGATCACCATCCGTTTAATTCCACTGTATTTCATCAAAAATCCTTTCAACGTCACTTGGCTGTTGTGGTTGGCAACGCCGTCTTTCGGGTCTATCAGCAATGGGTGCTGCTTTCCATTCCACCGGCGCGCCAATCGACAAGGATCAAGCCTTACCCCATCGTCGCTTGACCCTTGTTCATGGCATATGGGCGTAGTATAGGCCGGATGGCGGTCAGGAAAGGATCAAAAAAGCGTGGTCTGGTATCAAGAAAGTATCAAGACGCGTGTTGGTGTCGGCGTCCGGTGAGCCTGTCGAACCGGACGCCGACACCAACAGCCAAAAAGTGGTGACATTATTAAGTAGACCGACAAAGTAGGCAACTAAATCGAGTCCGGTGTAAACTATGCTAATGACCCTAATGCGCGTAACCAAAATTTTTATTTATGCAATCCTGATCGTGGTGCCGGCGTGGTTTGGCCTGCTGCCTGCGCTCGTCCAAGCCCATGCCAGCCTACATCCCTACTACATGGCGGTTGATGGCATTGATCGCGGGCGCTGCCTTTCGCCGCTGCACCCTTGTCGTACGTTCGCCTATACCCTGGCCCAGACCATCGGCAAGGAAGAGACGATCCGGGTCGCGGCTGGTGCCTATCGGGTCACTGCGTCCGAACTGCAGGCCATCGTTGGCGGCCTGGTCTGGGTCGAAGGCGGCTACCGTCGTGCCGATCTCTTTGCGCGGCAAGATGGGGTTGCCAATCCTACCTACCTGCTTGGTGTCGCTGCGCGTTATCAAGCTCAATTGGCGACACAAGGGTTTACGCTTTACAAAGATGGCACTAACGCCGCGACCGCACCTGGTGGCGTGACGATTGCCGCCCAACCGGCTGCGGCTGCTGCCACCTGTGTTAATGGCCTGGCCGCGACTTATCCCTGTGACAAAATTGATCTGCTGGGTCATTTACCGCTTGCTGCCCTACGCAGTAACCCGACCGCGGCCAACGATGTTTGGGGCCATGTTGATCTGAACGACGGGCGCGAGTATGCCCTGGTCGGTCTACGTAACGGCACCGCCATCGTTGATGTGACCATCCCCACCGCCCCCGTGGAAGTCACCACCATCGCCGGGGCCAACACCGCGTGGCGAGATATCAAGAGCTACCAATTTTTTGATCAGGCGACTGACCGCTGGCGCAGTTATGCCTATGTCACCTCTGAAGCCGCTGGGCAGGGGATGCAGATTCTCGACCTGAGCCAATTGCCGCTGACGGTGAACTTGGCCGCCACCTATCATGGCATTAGCCGGGCCCACAATGTTTACCTGGGCGAGGTTGACTATCGCACCGGTGTGGCGCGCGGTGGTACGCCCCAGCTCTATCTACTCGGCTCTGATCTTGACCGCGGCGCCTTTCGGATTCTTGACCTGACGGTGCCCACGGCACCGGTGCCGCTGTCGACGCCAAGCGCGACGATGGAATATGTCCACGACGCCACCACCTTTGTGATCTCGGATACGCGCACCGCGGCCTGCGCACCCGGCCACAACCCCTGCACATTGCTGCTTGATTACAATGAAAATACCGTTGATCTCTGGGATGTGACCGCGGGCAGCGCGCCCTATCGGATCAGCACCACCCCCTATGCCGGGGCCAGGTATACCCACTCTGGCTGGTGGAGCGCAGACAAACGTTATGCCTATATTCAGGATGAGCAGGATGAATATCGCCTGGGCCACAATACACGGCTCTGGGTCATGGATCTGACGAATCTGCTTACGCCCACCGTGCAGATCGCCTGGACCGGCCCGACCCGGGCGATTGACCACAATGGCTATACCAAAGGTAACCACTACTTTATTAGCAACTATGAGCGCGGGCTGACGGTGCTGGATGTGACTCAACCTACCACCGCCACCGACATTGGTTTTTTTGACACCTATCCGGCCGGCGATGAAGCGCGCTTTAATGGCGCGTGGGGGGTCTATCCCTACCTGCCCAGCGGCAACTTGCTCGTCAGCGATATCCAGAGTGGTCTTTTTGTGCTGCGCCTGGCCTCTGCCGCGCCCACCGCAACGGCGACCGCCACCGCGCCCCTGCCGCCAACTGCCACGCCGACCCTTGCCATGCCGACCATGGCGACGCCTACAGCAACCATTACGGCACTTGCTACTGCAACACCGACTGTTACCCCCCAGCCGGCGTTGACACCGGCTCCAACGGCCACTCCCACGACAACCAAGGCCGCAACGGTTACCCCCGTCGTTGCACCGACAGCAAGCCCAACCCCCAACGCCACTGCGCCGGCCACCGGTAATGGCAATCTTTATACTTTCTTCCTGCCTTTGGTCACGCGCTAACTCCTCGCCTAAACAAAGAAATAATCCGTCGGGGCACCGCCCCGACGGATTATTTCTTTGTTGGCAATGTGTTTAACTATCCTGGGCACCCATGGCTGTGCTCCCGTCACGTGCGCGCCATCTTTATCTGGTTGGTGCCCCTTTTGTGGAACGAATTACGAACTTTCGCTGGTTGCTTCTGCTGCCGAAACAGGGTAGACTTCTCGGTTGGAGAAGGATATTACTTACCTGAAACTGTCGTTCGCGAACTGCCGTTCCGACGCCTACTTTCAACAAACCACAAATCGGGAAGGAAATCACCATGAGCGCACCGATTGGGATTGGCATTATCAGCTTCGCCCACGGTCATGCCAACGCTTACTGTCAACGGATGTTAGGTTATGACGATGTCAAACTGGTGGCGGCCTGGGATGACCATGCCGAGCGTGGCAAAGAGGCCGCCGCTAAATATGGCATGGCCTATACCGCCCATGTGGAAGATCTGCTAAACAACCCCGCGATTGACGCGGTGATCGTCACCTGTGAAACCAACCGCCATCCCCAGATGGTGCTGGCCGCAGCCGCGGCAGGCAAACATATTCTCTGCCAGAAGCCGATGGCGCTCACGCTTGCCGATTGTGATCGGATGGCCGCTGCCGTGGAAAAGGCTGGGGTCAAATTTATGATGGCCCATCAGATGCGCCGTGATCCCTCCAACATCAAGATCAAAGAGATTCTGGAAAGTGGTGTGTTGGGACGGATCAGCCTCTTCCGTCGTCGCCACGCCATTCCCGTGTTGCTCAACGAAGGTTTTGTCAATGGTCTCACCCGTTGGCACTTTGACCCCGAAAAAAATATGGGCATGTTCATGGACGACGCCAGCCATGCCACCGATCTGATCCATTGGATGATGGGGCGGCCGATCAGTGTGATGGCCGAAATCCAAAACACAGTGACCGATTTTTCGCCCGACGACACCGGTGTCGCGATCTACCGCTTTGCCAATAACGCGATGGCGGTGCTGGTTAACTCCTCCGTGACCTTGGCCGCTGAAAACACTACCGAGATCTATGGCGACCAAGGGGTGCTGATCCAAAACCATGACGACTCGCCCTCCACAACGCCACCGTTGCCGCCGGGCGCGACGAATCTCAAGCTTTGGACCAAAGCCAAGCCTGCATGGACCGATCTGGGGATCCCGATTCCCCCCAGCCACGGCGAACGCATCGCCGGGGTACCGCGCGCCTTTATTGACTGCTTAAAAAATGACACCGTACCGGATGTAACCGCTGCCGATGGGCGCATGGCCGTCGAGATGGTGTTGGCCGCCTATCAGTCGGCCGCGGAGGGGCGACGCGTCGCTTTCCCCCTATGAGTGAAGTGCCCCCCTTTGTCATTGACCGCAAGCGCGTGGCCGCCGGGGCTTTGTTGATGCATCCCGATGGGCGCGTCCTGCTGGTGAACCCGACCTACAAACCGCAGTGGGAGATTCCAGGTGGTATGGTGGAGACCGAGGAGTCGCCGCTGGCGGCCTGTCGGCGTGAAGTATTGGAGGAGCTTGGGCTGTCAATCAGCCCGGGGCCGTTGCTGAGTATTGGTTATCTGCGGGCGCGCGCCGGGCGCGGCGATGCCCTGCGTTTTGTTTTTTGGGGTGGGATTTTGGATGAGTGGGCGATTAGCCAGATTCAGTTGCCAGTTGAGGAATTAAGCGAATACCGCTTTGTCACGTTGACGGAGGCGGGGCAACTATTGCGCCCTTCGCTGCATGCGCAGGTGGCGCAGGCATTGGCAAATCTGCAGACGGGGCAACAAGTCTACTGGGAAGAGGAGGCATGTGATGACTGAAGCACGACAACTGCCAATCCACCGGGTGGCAATCACGGGCGGGCTGGGCAATTTAGCGACCAAACTGTTTCGCCATTTAGCAACCCAGCCCGGGATCACACAATTGGTTGGGCTTGATCTACGTCCTGCGCCTGCCGACCAGGCTGCCACCGTGCTGGCCGGGCTTGACCACCGTGTGACCCTCGACTATGTTGAATGTGATCTGGCCGATGGCCAGGATGATCGTTGGCGTCGGGCACTCGTTGGGGTGGATGCACTCGTTCACTTTGCCGCCGATAATCCTTACCCCGAGGCGACCTGGCTGGAAGCAGCCCGTTCCCTCGACATGACCTTGCACGTGGCGAACGCGGCCTTAGCATTGGGCATCAAGCGGGTTGTCTTCGCCACCAGCAACCATGTCATGGGGCGTTATAAGGATGATGGCCTCTGGGAAACGCTAGGGCCAGGCGAGCTGACCCCTGAACTGCCGCCGGGCGTGGGCGCGATCTGGCACACGGGCACCCAACTGCTTGACTCCACCCCCTACGCCACTGCCAAGTTGATGGGCGAACGGGTCTGCAAAGAAGCCGCCCTCCGTGGCAACCCTGCCACGACTTTTGCCTGTATCCGGATTGGTTGGTGTCAGCCTGGTGCTAATTTACCCACGACACTCTCGGCCGCCGGCACCCCCACCCAAAGTGGTGGTGGGGCAACCAGTGGTGACGCCGCCTATCAGCGGGCCGACCGCTGGTTCAAAGAGATGTGGTTGTCGAACCGCGACTTTTTGCAACTCTTTACCAGTGCCATTGTAACTGACGGTAGCCAGTGGCCACAGGGGTTTATCTTGGTCAATGGCATGTCCGGCAATACCAATATGAAATGGAGCCTGGCCGCAACAAAACAGTGGCTGCACTATCAACCGCAAGATGATGTGTGGCGATAAATGGGCCGCGGCTTCACGTTCTCCAACTTAACCGCGGCCGCGGTGCCGTGCCATGCGTATCGGCGAATTGTGGGGTGCCTGTGGATTGGGGGGAAGTTTTTGTCCGCTCCGTTGTTTGCAGATCACCAGCGATGGGTGTTGCGGTCATATTGAGCGCGCGCATCATTTGATCCGCATATCCTGCTGCAACACAAGTGCCATAAACGAAGATGGCCGCCAAAACGGTTAAGCATAAATAGACCCACAAAAGGAATAAGATCATTTTACCAACTTTCTGGCTGTGATCGCGCCACCGTTTGTACGCGCACAATGACAAACAACTTTACGTACAGTACTGCAGCAAGCTTTTGTGACTGACTGCGCTAAGTCCTATTTGGATCATTCTTGCAATCTGCTGACAATCTGCTGACTAAACTGTAACACGAATAAATGGCATTGTATGTCTCACAAAGTATGGTGGATGTCTCAATTTTCCAGTCAGGCCCTGGCGCAATGATGAAAAAAGGGGTCGTGTCATTTAGACCACGCGACTACCCTGCCGTATTTTTGGCTTTTGGTGGGGTTGCGCTCCCGTTCGTTTTTTGCGGGGTTAACTCAAAATCCGGCGCGATGATCTTTGCCGCCGCGGCAGATCCATTGGCAAAGTGGCGATAATAACCATAATCAGCCCGGTATTCGCTATCTCTGATGGTGGCGCCGTTGTACACGATCCCGAGAAGCCGCGCTTTGACCTGGCTCAGCGCGGCTTGGGCCCGGTGTGCGCGCGTGCGCCGTGTTTTACCGGCGCGTACCACCATGATGACCCCATCGGCTTGGGTGGCCAGCACAATCCCATCGGTAACGGTCGCTAAGGGCGGACTATCAATAATGACCAGATCCGCCGTCTCTTTTAACTTGGCCAGAATGCCTTGCATCCGTTTGGAACCAAGTAGTTCGCCGGGGTTGGGCGGTAGGGGGCCAGCGGTCAATAGATGTAAGCGCGCAATGGCGGTGGCCTGGAGTAGACTTTCCAGGGGAAATTCATCGCTAAATAATGCGGTCGTTAGGCCGCGGTTATTGGTCAGCTTAAAGAGGCGCTGCTGCGATGGACGATGGAGATCGGCGTCAACGAGCGTTACCCGTTTGCCGGCCCGGGCATAGGCGGCGGCCAAATTGGCCGCCGTTAGTGACTTCCCGTCTTGGGCAGAGGTCCCTGCAACCACAAGCAGTTTCAGTGGCTGGTCAATGGCCGTAAATTCGAGATTGACGCGTAACAAACGATAGGCCTCCATGCCAAGCACCGGCGTCTCTTTGAGCATGACGACCTTCTCCTCGGCGGTGCGGCTACTCAGGGTGGGCACGGAGGTCAGAATAGGTGCTTTAAAGAGCTCTTGTGCTTCCTCGGCACTCTTAAAGGAATCATCCAGAAATTCGATCAGGTAGGCCCCCACCGCGGCTAGCACAACACCCAGCAAAACCGCAATCAGTACGTTGAGGGTGAGCTGCGCGTTAATCGGCCTGGTGGGCAGATTGGCCGGTTCCAGAATGGTCAGAATGTTTGATGCCCCCTGTTGCGTTGTGGCCAACAGGGCGGCATAGTTGGCCTGTTGTGAAGTCAACTTGCCTTCCAACGCGCCAATCAGGCTTTGCGTTCGCTCAATTTCCCGGGCACTAAACAGGGTGGATAGCTCTTGTTGCTTTTGGCGGATTTCATTGCGAGTCTCGGTGATACTGGTCTGTAACTCTGACAATTCTGCTTCCACGAACTGGTCACGCTCTTGCTGCTCACGCCCCGCCGGCCCTTGCAAGATCAACTGTTCGGCTAACGCGGTCGCGACCGTATAGATCAGCTGTGGATTGCCGGCAAAGACCTGAATTTCAATGATTTGGGTATTGGGCAAGACTTGGACCGCATAGTCGGGTAATGTTTCAAGCCCCAATGCGGCCATCGTCGCCAGCCGTAACGGTTCCCGTTTCGCAATATCGGCATAAGTGCGCGCCAACTGTTGGGCCAAACTAATCTCGGTGCCACTCGGATTGGGGTCGGTAATCACGGACCCCACCATGAGCGTGGTCCGTGAAACATACCTTGGCGGCTGTTGGTTTACATAGGCGAAACTAGAGATGCCCGCGAGGAGCGCACCGGCCAAAACCAACCACCACCAACGACGAAGTGGGCGTAGTAATGTCGTCAGTTCAATACTTTCCATGATTTGTTTCCCTTTGCCTTCACTTTAACTGCGCTGGGGCCTCATCGGCAATTTATCGAATCCAGATGGGATCCCAATCTTCATACTCATTATTACTCAGATTGCGTTGGCCCGAGCCATCGGCATTCATAAGCCACAATTGGCGGCGCCCACTTTCGCGGTTTGAGAAAAAGACAATCTGATTGCCATCAGGTGACCAACTGGGATGTTTATCCCATTCGTAGCTGTTCATCGTCAATTGGGTGAGAATCGCCCCATCCACCGTCACGGTGTAAATTTCGTCGTTTCCACTGTTCGTGCTCACAAAAACAATCAAATCACCTTTGGGTGACCAATCCGGATCATAGTTGATCGCCACGCGTCCAGTGCCGGCCCCAGTGAGCGCCGTAATTTGGCGCACTGTGTTATGCGCCAAGGAGCGCAGGTGGATCTGTTTGGTCCGATCAGAAGCATCGTGGACAATTGCTTGCTGTTGACCATCGGGGGCGATGCCCATGCGCTGCTGCGCCAACGGGAAAACCCAACGCTCGTTGATGCGGTAAAGCTCGCTGGTGGCTGGATCAAGGGCATAGACCTCTTCCGCGCCATTACGATTGGTTTTGAAGATGATCTTATTGCGCAAATACTCAGGCAGGGTGTCCGGTGTAATGAGTTGGGCTGGTGGGGTTGGGGTCGGCGTAAACTCGGTCACGGATTGCAACAGTGGCAAAGGTGTTGCCGTGGGGGGGGGAATTTCGGTTGGCGTCGGCACCGCGGTAATGATAATCCCATGCCAGGGCAGCGGGGTGGGCGTCCCATCGACCTTGGCCGAGTCGGTTGCCAGCATGGCCACGGCGATCGCGGTGGCCGCATTCTCTGGGACTGGGGTGGCGTACACATAGACGGCAATGACCGCGTTATAAGGAAGCGGGGTTGGCGTGGGCGCACCACTGGCCGCAACGGCCGTTGCGGCCACCACACGCGCGGCGGCGGTGGCTACATTTTCTGCCGGTGGTGATGGTGCAATCAGCATGGGCGTGACATATTCGGTCGGGATTGGGGTAAAAGTGCCGGTCGTTAAGGCCACCGCGGTGGCATACTCGGCATTGCGCGCTTCGATCAAGGGACTGAAGGGGGTGGGCGTATGCAAAATCACCGGCGGTAATCGGAACGCAAGCGCTACGGCCTGCACCGTTGCCAGATTTCCTGGGTACGGCGTCGGTGTGACAACGGCATAGGGCACGGGGGTGTAGGTGCCGGTGGTTACCGCGACCGCGGTTGCTGTATTGGCAAAGGCGACAACGGTTAAGACATCTTGCGGAATCGGGGTAAGCGTTGCCACAATCAGGGGGCGCGTGGGCAGGATGGGCGGGGTTGGCGGCGGCAGGCCCAAACTCAAGAGCAAAGTGGGGGCGTCGCCTTGGGTTTCTGCGCCCAAACCGCTATCCCACGCAAAGAGCGCTTCGCCCTGTTGGATGGAGGCCTGGATGCGAATGGTCAGCGTGGTCGCGCCATCCAGGAGCTGCTTTTCTAACCACAGGCGGGTTGCCTCATCAAAGTCCCACTCGTTAACCCGATTTGGGGCCAAGTCGCTGGCACTAAGCGGCGGAAAGAGCGGCATGGCGGCCGGCGCACTGAGCATCGTTAAATAATCGGCTGACTCGAGGAATTCGATTGAGCTTTGGGGCAGCAACTGGACTAACCAGATCCCCTCGGCCTCGGCTTGAAATTGGGCTTGGCGCAACCCTGTCAACCGTAACTGCGCCTGGCGAATCGGTGCCCCTCTTGCCACTCGTGTCAAGTCAAAACGGACGGTGGCGATAAAGGTTTCGCCACCATAGGCTCCCGCATAGAGATAGGAATCGCCCAAATGGTTGCGCTGACTATCGGGATCCTTCCACCAGCCGGCATTACCCGCGCTTGGCCCCAGTTGAATGACCTGGCCGCCTGGTTCAGCCGTGGGCGTCGCGAAGCGTTTGTTGCCGGCCCGCGCGGTGGGTACTGATGGGGTGCCCGGCGCAGTCGTGGAGATTGGTGTTACGATCGGCAATGGTGTAGGGGTGATGTTGGATGTTAAACTGGCGGATGTTAAACTGGGAGAAGCTAAACTGGGGGACGTCAGCGTTGGCGTCAGCAGCAGGGTAACCGCCAGCGGGGCGGGCAGCGCTTCCTGGTTAGTTGCCGGCGCGCCGAATGGGCTAGCTGCCACCAAGCGCTCAAGCGGCAGCGGTAAGAGTGCAAAAAGGCGCAGCCGGAGCGGGCTAAAAAAGCTGGCGACCAAGAGTAGACAGCCGAGTAAACTAACGGAGCCCAAGGTCAACAGGACGGGCCAGCGTTTTAACCGCCCGCGTGCTCTTGGTGGCTGCGTGATCTGATAATGGGCCGGGATCGCCTGGGCAACTTGATAGGTTGCACACTTGATGTAGTCGGCACCAAGGCAAAAGGTTTTTTGACAGGCCGTCGTCGGCGCGGCAAGCGGGTGCTGTCCATAACAGCGGTGATCTGGTGTCGGCTCACCCAACATCACGGTGCGGTCAACAGCCAGTCCCAGTAGTGGACAAGTTGTGTGCGTTGTAGAATCTGTCATGGTTGATTAGATGGATGAATGGTACAGGTCGGCCTGTACATAGACGGCGTTGGCGGCTTGTCGCAACGCAACGGTGACCATATGTGCCAATATCATATGTACATCTTCGATTTGTTCGATGCAATCATTCGGCACGACAATGGCCAGATCGGCAAGCTGCGCCAATTTGCCACCGGCGTAACCACTCCAACCAATTGTAAAGGCCTGACATTTTTTGGCAAATTCAATTGCTTTCAGGATATTCAGGGAGTTGCCGCTGGCCGAAATCGCAATGACAAGATCGTTGGGCTGGAGTAGATTGGCTAATTGTTCGGCAAAGACGCTTTCATAGCCATAATCATTGGCACAGGCGGAAAAGAAAGCCATATTATCCGTGAGCGACTGGACGCGGACGCGCGGCAGGTGGGGCGCAACAATATTTTTCCCCAAATCACACGCAAAATGTGATGCGGTGGCCGCACTGCCGCCATTGCCAATAATGAAAATCTGCTTTCCGCTCAGGCGGGCGCGCTGCAGTTGGTCCACCATCTCTTCGATTAACGCCCACGGCAGTAAGTCCAATGTATGTTGAACGTCCGCAATATAAGTTCGGTATTGATTGCGCATCGCGTAAATCCTTTCGTCAGTGAACAGTCGCCAACCACGTTAAACTAGCGGATAGAGGGGGTAGAGGCACGGATTGAGGTGGCGCGGATTCAGGTGATCCCCTCCGCGCCTCCTCAATCCGCGTTTTTTATATCCGCGTCTCTACCCCCTCCCAACCTGCCTTAACCATCGGTGACACTGTCATTCGCGTCGATAGTGAAAGATGACTTTGCTGCCATCCCGCTCCAGGTGAAAGGGCAACTCTGGTAATGCGGAGAGGGCGGTGCGCAGGGCATCTTGTTTTTCGCGGGGGCAGTAGAGGAGCAAGAAACCGCCGCCGCCGGCACCGGTAATCTTGCCGCCCAATGCCCCGGCTTGCCGGGCGGTGTGGTAGAGTTCATCAATAAACGCGTTACTGATCCCACTCGCCAGTTGTTTTTTTAGCTGCCAGCTTTGATCCAACAAATAGCCTAATTCATCCAGTTCCCCGGCTTCGATCGCGGCCCTGGCCTGGCAGGCCAAGCCTTTCATCGCGTGCAGCACGGCGTGGTGTTCAGCCATCTTCTGGACCTGCTCGGTCAGAACGCTTTCCGCCTTGCGCGTAATATTGGTATAAAATAAGAGGAGGTTTTGGTTTAGCTTCCGGCGCAACTGGTCATTTAGGCGTAAATGGGTAACCGTGATGCAGTTATTTTGGAGAAAGTGAATAAAGCGTTGCCCGCCATACGCCGCAATATATTGATCTTGCACGCCGATTGGCTTGCCCAGCACATCAATTTCAATTTCACATGCTTCGCGGGCCAATTGTTCGTGACCGACTGGGGTGCCACCATAGGCATAGAGCGCGTTTAGCAGACCCACCGTAACGGTGCTGGACGAGCCGAGCCCAGAGCCTTCGGAGGGGATATCCGCCATGGTCGAGATTTCAACGCCCTGGGTAATGCCTGTTTTGCGGAGGCTCTCGCGCACCAATTCGTGTTGCAGCTCATCAATATGATCGACCAATTCAGTCTGCGAATAGCCAACCCGAATTTTATGATCAAATCGTTTTTTGATCGTGACATAAATATATTTGTCAATCGCCGAACTCAGCACCCACCCTTCCTCTTGCTGGAAGAAGTCACGAAAATCGGTGCCACCCCCAAAAAAGCTAATCCGCAATGGCGTCTGTGTAATGATCATAAATGCCTACAATCTGTGTCATGGGCTTACTCGGCCTGAATCCACCTTGCGCAAGCAGTTGCGCCCGTTGGTAGCCGGCGGGCGTGCCAATATCGACTAAAAACTCAGCTGCGGCCAAGGGTTGCGCCGCAAGCAGTAACCCTTGCTGGAGCAGCACCGGAAAGAGATCCCGCCCGAAATCGTACACCCTATTTGCCGGCACAAAATCCAAAATCGCCGGCTCACAAATGAAGATCCCGGCGCTGGCCAGATTCGTAAAGACGGCGGCGGGTGGGGGTTTTTCGACAAAGCGGGTGATAAGGCCCTGCCGATCCACTGCCACCAGGCCACATTCGGTTGGATTGGGCACTCGATAGAGCACCAGGCTTGCCAGCAGCTTCGGCCAGCTCTTTTGTTGCTGCTGATGAAAGTGAATGAACCGGTTTAGATCAAGATTGGTGTAGCCATCGCCGTAGATCACCACAAATGGTTCATCAAAAAAGGTTTGTAACCGTTTGGCGGCGCCTGCCGTGCCCAGCAATTCTGCTTCATAGGCATAGGTAATGGCTACCCCCCGGCTCTGCCCATCGCCAAAATAGTTGGTGATCACTGCCGGTAAATGATGCAGATTCATGGCGATTTGGGTAATTCCATGAGCAGCTAGCCAAGTCACCAACTGCTCCAATAAAGGTTTGCCACCCACTGGGAGCATGGGTTTGGGGCAAGTTGCCGTCAGTTGTTGCAAGCGGGTCCCTTTGCCGGCAGCCAGAATCAGGGCCTTCATCGTTGCGCACCTCTCTTTGGTCGATATTTGGAAAGAGACTGAGTCTATATCGGGATCTATGCCCTGGTGGCCTGGACCTTGGCATATTTGCCCTTAGTAGGCCCCACGGCCTTTGAAGACGACGGCGGGGGTTTGGAAGAATAAAATGTGTAAATCGAGCCACAGGCTGTAGTTGCGAATGTAATGCATATCTAGCCGCATCCGATCTTCATAGGCAAGATTGGAGCGACCCGAGACTTGCCAAAGGCCGGTCAACCCTGGGCGGACCGTTAACAGGTTATGTTTCATCTGGCCATATAACGCGGCTTCGGCAGGGGTAATCATCCTTGGCCCCACCAGGCTCATCTGGCCCAGGACGACATTCAGGAATTGGGGCAGTTCGTCAATGCTGGTTCGGCGCAGCCACCGCCCCAGCCGCGTTACTCTGGGATCATCCTTGAGTTTATGATTTGTTTGCAGTTCCGCTAACAATTCGGGATGTTTGGCTAAGACCTCATCGCCGTTGACCACCATAGTGCGAAACTTAAAGGCATCGAATTCTTTGCCACCAACGCCGAGGACGCGCCGGCGATAAAAAATGGGGCCGGGTGAATCCAACTTGATCAGGATCGCAACGACCAGGAGAAAGGGGAGTAACGTGGCCGCGCTAATCAGCACGATCGTATAATCGAGCAGAGTTTTGATCAACATCTCCATTGGATCGAGCCGAATGCGGTTTAAACTCATTAACGGCACAAAGTTACGTGTGCGGATCTGCATGCTAGTCGTCATAATTTCATAGAGCCCAGACGAGAGCGACATGTTCACGTGCGGCATACCAGAAAGTTGGAGCGCGGTCTCCAAGAGCTGTTGGCGGCGCAGCGCGGTGGTGGCAATGATCACCTCTTCGACGCCATGCCGTTTGACGATCTCCACTAATTTGTCCAGCGAACCCAGGATCGGCAGCCCCTGTAACGACTGCGCACCAGACGCACTTTCGCCTTCCTCTTTTGCATCAATAAAGCCTAAAACGTGTAACCCCGAGAAAAAACTTGTCGACAACTGGGGTGCGACCGAGAGCGCTTCGGCATTGGTGCCCACAATGACGGCTGGAGTCACAAACCAACCACGCACCCGCAGCGCATGGGCAATGCGCCGCAAAAACCAGCGATTTGTGCAGGTAAAACAGATCGCCAGCAGCCAGGCCAGCACCAACCAACCACGGGCAATCACAAACTGCGGGTCCGTAAAACTCGCAATAATCACCAGCATCATGCCGCTGGTACAGCCATTGAGGGCCTTGGCATACTCGGCGGTCCCGGTCAATAAATATTGAAAGTCGTACAAGCGCAACAGGGCGAATAAGCCCAACCAGACCGGGATTAAGATGACGACAATTTTTGCATAGTGGACGAGCCGGGGCGACACCTCTTGAAAAATCGGAATATCGGTGTAAAAACGCATCCAGTATGCCAGCGCAAAGGACAGGATTAACATCAGCGCATCGCCCAGCACCAGGGTAACCTGATAGGCGCGCTTCCAGACCGCTTTGGTCGCCCATAGTCGCGGAAAGAGCCGTGCATTCGGCGTCACCGAAATGTCACTATTTGTGGTCATACCTGATTCCTTTCTGATCGCCGCGACAAATCCAGCAGGTACCTGGCCGGTGGCACGAACCGGCACCCTGGCATGTCCTGCTGATCGGGGCGCAATGGGGTAGCGGTGCCTACATCTGGCACACTGACACGGTGGGTTTGGTGATGGTGACGCGTTTTATGGTGTTTTGGCTGTAGACCAACTGTCGGCCGGAGACGGATTTTGCGGGTCATAGCGGTAGACACGCATTTTATAGGTACGGGCTTGCACATGCACATCCATTTGCGCTACTTGCACGGCATGGTCGTGAATCCAGGCCAATACATGCGGCCATTTTGTGCTGACATTCATATCCTCGACAAACCAGACTTTGTGCTCCATGCTGGGCAGGGTCGTCAAATCCAGACTATCCATCTTCGCCAGGTTGCCGCGCAGATAATACTTTCCCAGCAGCGCGTTGGGCACGACGATTAGATCTTCGGGTGCCCGCTGCTGTTGGATATAGGCAAAGGCGCTCTTCCAGTCGTCGCGGTTGCCATTTTGGTAGCGATAGTAGAGAAAATTTTCGCTCAATGGCCCGATGACTAAGATGGCTAAGGCCCCCAGCGCCAGTACTCTGGCCTTGGGCGGGGTGTCCCAGAAGAGCTCTTTGGCCCCGAGCGCGGCCAAGATGAGCCAACAGGGGAGGGCAACAAGAATGTAGCGATTGGCGGTATACTGAAAGAGCGAAATCGCCATCACCACCACGATCGGGACAATCGCCCCGAGAAGCAACAACAAGGCCGCCCGCTCTTTTTTGAACAGAAAATAGAGTCCACTCAACCCCCCAATACAAATTACCGGCAGGCCAATGTAGTAAACAACGCCGGCCAGGAGCCAAAAGGGATTGTTGTTGAGCCAAGCCATGTTCGTCCACCAGCGCGCCGGGTCGCGCAAATAGGGGAGTGCTAAGACGATGCCTGCCAACATCCCTGGTGCAAAAAAGAGGATCAGATTGCGCAGGCGCAGGCCGGCCGGTTTCTCAAACGGGAGGATCGCCACCAGGCCTAGATAGGCGACAATCACAGGCATTAATAACAGCGAACTGAGCCGTTCCATCATCGCCAACCCCAAGAATAACATGGCAAGCAGCAGATAGAGCGGCCGATCTTTTTCAATGCCAATGTAAAAGGTCAGCAGTGCCAACGTATAAAAAAGCAATAGCACTGCGTAAAAACGCGCATTCTGGGACCAGTAAAGATGCCAAGGCGCGACGGCTAGGAAGAGCATGGCTAACAAGGCCGTGATGGGGCCAAAAATTTTGCGAATGGGAAAATAGAGAATCGGAATCGAGACGATACCAGCCAACGCCGCCGGTAACCTGGCGCTCCATTCGCTAATGTCAAACCAGTTCAAGCTCAGCCAGGTGAGGATTCTTGAGGTCGCGATTAAGGAAACACCGTTGTAGAACAAGCCATGACTCGCCCTGTCCACGGTGATGACTTCGTCCCCCCAAAAGCTCCACGCCCCCAGTTTATAGAAACGTAACGCCGCGGCAAGTAGCGTAATCAGCAGGAGCAGCAGCGCTTGATAAGTGGCGTTGAGTTGAAACTCAACTTTGTCTGCATCAATCGATTTCATGCGTGGCTTTAGCTTTCTCTGTAACGGTGTTCAAAAAGTTGCGCGAATTTTGGCCCGGCGACTGTGGCAAAAGGTGCATAGAAGATGGGTACGCAAGGCCAGAGCAATGGCAGATAACTGAGCAAAGCTCGCAAGGCAAAGAACCCTTGTGCCAGACCCCCATTGGGCAGCAAAACAGATAGTTCATGACGTAGAGTGGTGGGCAAAGTTGAGCCATCAGGGGGCGGGTGCCGCGGCCCCACTGCCTCCAGCTCACGAAACGTGAGCCGGTCAAACCAATCAAAGTACTGTAACCACGTCACCGCCTGCACACAGCGCACGCAGCGTCCGTCAAAGTTGATCACCGGTTTCGCCCCCGTTGCTGCGAACCGATTGGCGTAAATTTTAATCAGCGCTGTCCAGGGGATGAAAGCGGTGTATAAAACAATAAATTGAAAGAAGGTTGCCCCCATTGTCAATTCTATGCCCAGATGCAGCGCGATGCCCATTGGTACATAGATCCAGGCTAAAACTGGAAAAATAAGCACCAAAAAGAAGGTCCATTCAAACCAAAGCGTTACCCACGATAATAGCACCGCCAACAGGTGAAATTGACCCAGCCAAACGCCCAAGGCTCTGTCTGCTCGCATGCCATCATAGAGTAGATAGAACTGCAGCGTATCGCCATTGAGCCACTCAGTGCCACCGACCAGCCACTTGTTGAGCGCGGCTGATAAATAGATCAACGCAAACATGTACTGAATCAACTGTAAGGGCCAGTGGGCAAAGGGGCTGTTTTCCTCTGATGGGCGAAATGGCACCAGCCTTTGCTGCTGTACGTTGTGCCGTACGCGCCGTTGCCAGTCGTCAACCGAGAGTACAGCCCCGGCAGGACTGAGCGCGAGAAAAAGCAGTGCCATCATCATCAACCCTTCGGTATGATGACGCTCGCCGAAGGAGTACTGAAATGCTTGTAGGAATAGGTTGCCAATCGCAAAGCCAAGCAGGCTAACGTTCGTCTTGAAACCGATTAACGCACAAAGACCAACGGCCATCGTCAACCAATACACGACCAGCAGCACACTGAACGTTGGGCGATACCATTCGCCGCCCCAACTGAAAGGTAGCACCAGCACACGGAGCATCAGCAAGGGTTGATAGAGTGCATCGGGTAAACGGGCCAGGTGTAGAAAGCGATCGTAGTAGTACCCGCTATCATTGTTGGTTACATAGTAGAGTTGAAAAGTAACCGCCACCAAGCGTACAATGGCTAGATTAAGCAGTGCACTCGAACGAAACCAGTACTGCTGCCAAATACCGACTAGCTTCATTTTTCCTCCTGTGTCGGTATCGAGAGCTGTAACTGCCGCGTTGGCTGCGCCATCAGCCCTGCCGCCGTCAGCAGCAGCGGCTGATCTTCTAGACGAAGGCCAATCACCACTTTGCCCTTGTGCTGTTGGTACACCGCTAGTAGCGGCCTGATTTTTGCCAGATCACGCCGCCGGATGGCATCAATGAAGTTCCTGAACTTGAACCAGGAATCTAAATTTAACTCGGTGAAATGAATTTCCGCCTCGGTTAAATCTGCAAAGCTGGCGAATACCACATATTGGTTTACCTGATCGCCCACTGTATAGGCTTCGCGATACATGGGGTAATTCATAAACGGCCAGGGGGCGCACTTCCAGCGACATAAGATCACAAAACTTTCGCCAGCTTGGACCAGTAGGAAAACCAGAATCACCATTGAGGTGAATAGATAGGGCCCTTTTTGGTATAAAGCGCGCCACACTTTGAACATACTGCACCCATTGCCTTCATTACCTGACGCATGAACCAGCCCGCTATTGATCTGGAGGCGCTTCACACCGGTGAACCCGCATTTTTTGGATGCGTCCGGTATCATACCGATCCCAATTGCCGACCACCGTACAATGGTTCGTTGCCCATTGGGCAAACTGATGACCCATCACAATCTGCATAAACTCATCTTCAATGAACCACGCGCGCTGGTTTTCCTGTAAAATTGTTGCCAAGTTGACAGTTTGTATATCGCGTACATTTTCGTTGAGATAATAGGTGCCCATGGTATACATGGCCGCAATGACAGCATCGTTTTCCGCCCGTTCGGCCCGAATCAAGGCCGTGGCCGCCGCCCAATTTTCGCGGTGCCCATCTTCGTAGTGGTAATAAAGCTTGTTTGCCAATCCTGCATGTAAGAGCGTGATGCTCAGTAAAATAAAGATCGCTGCCGCGCTGCCGCGCTGCGTCACCGCGGCGGCCTGACGCCATAATAAGTACGCACCAATCAACCAGCCGCCCAGAAGTAGGGCAAGGAATAACCCAAAGTCGGGCCGCGTCCCCAGGTAATAGCGCACATCGTCAATCGTGGGATCGCGTAAAAAGAGCAGGGCAAAGCCGGCCAGCGGGATGAGCAGAATCAGCCGTTGTTTTTGGGTATGTGCTGCGATTTCTTTGATCCCCAGCGCTGCCAACAGTAGCCAGAAAAAGAGCGCCATGAAAACATAGCGGTTAGATACACTGGCAAAGGGGGTCAGCCCCATGAGCGTACCTAGCGGCAAAAAGGCCGCTAACGAACAGAAAAGGCCAATGCGGCTGCGCCGACTCAGCAGTAGAAAACTACCCAACGCGGCTAGCAGTGCCACGGGTGTTCCTGTCGGGTGAACAACGGCGGTGACCAGTACATAAGGATTGGCGAGACCGACAAAGGAGGCGGTCGAAGGTGCAAAAAATTTGCGGTAAACATCGAGCGGAATGGGCACTTGCCCTTGGTAGAGCACGCGATAGCCATCAAACAACAGATAGCCAACCAATGGTACCACAAAAAAAGGCGCTAGATTGCGCCAGCGTAAGCCCGGCGGTCTGCCAAAGGGCAGTAGTTTGAGCAAAAGAAAATAGAGGACAAAGACCGGTAACAACAAGATGGCAATCCCACTTGTCGCCAGGGCGATGCCCAAGAGCAGGCCGGCAGCGAGGATCGCCCTGAAATTGTCGTGCTCAATGCCCCAGTAAAAGGCAAAGGCGGCTACACTAAAGAGCAGGAGCAGCAGGGTGTAGAACCGCGCGTTTTGTGACCAGTAGATATGCCAGGGTGAGATCGCCAATAGCAGGGTGGCCAGGGTGGCAACCAGTGTCCCGCTGATCTGCTTTGTAACCCAATAGAGGATCGGAATGGTGCTGATCCCGATCAACACCGGCAGGAAGCGGGCCGACCATTCGTTGATCCCCAAAATGGCCAAGAACGGTTTGCTGAGCAGAAAAAAGACCGGCCGATAACCCGCAGCCTCAAACAAATTCAGCGCTGTAACGTGTCTAAGCGTATGATGTTCCTCGATCCAAAAGCTCCATTCACCCAATTTATAGAAGCGTAAAAGGGCGGCACTGAAGATGATGAATAGCAGTAGCCACTGGCCACCAATAGTATACACTTCGAACCGTAGACCTTTGCGCGCGACAGATGCGGTCATAATTGCTTCCTGGAACCTTTTTGCTGTGCCAGCCGGCTGTGGTGACGATTCACAGCTGGCGCAGCTTTGCGCTTCTGCAGTGGTTGGTTTGGCGTGGTTGACTTTGACTAATGCCAATTCAAAATTTAAATTATCCACACGCCCAGTGGGTACCCGCACGAAGACACAAAGAAAAACTTACCCTTCGTGTGACTTCGTGTGTTTTCGTGGATAATTATTTCTTTGGAATGGTCTAGGACGCGGCCTGCACCAAAAAGACCCAGTCTTGCGTATCGGGAATGGTTAAAGTGAGCGTGCTTGCACCCGTCTGCGGGGGCAGATCGGTGTACGTGCCTGTGCGCGTATCATAGCGCTTGACGGTATAGGTGGTCGCATCACTGCCGGCAAGGGTGATGGTCGCAGTGGTCGTGCCGGCAGTGTAAACGACATATGTTTTGCCCGGATCAGCCAGCAGATAGCGATAACCACCGCCTGTCCCCTGTATCAAATCATCTTGTGGTTCCAGGGTCCACCAGGTCAGCGGTTGAAAAAAGGCTTTGATGGTGATGAGATCCGCTTCGCCATCATCGTTATGCGGCGTCTCCAGCGTAAAAGGGCCGGGGCTGCGCACGCCGCCGAAATAGGTGCTGCCAAAGCCGGTCACAAAGTGCCCACCGGCCATGACGATCACCCACGATGACCGGCGAAACGCGGTGCGGTTGTGCGAATTCGCTTTGTCAATTTCGTTGTCGCTATTGAGATCGCGCAAATAGTAGGCATATTCGCTATTGATGACCGGTTTAGCGCGATTCCGTCCCTGCAACAACTTGGTGCGCAGATTATCGCGTGAGGCATCGGTTGCATCTTTGGTCGTCGTCGATGGCAAACCGCCATAATATTGTTGATATTCACCAAAGGTCATCCAGTGATCCTGAAAGTAGGCGCGATTTTGTGCGCCATCAGAATTGGGATGAATGCCGCGTAAGCGATTATGCGGATCGCTCTGCATGATCTCTTCACCCAGGCGTCGATACAACTGGCTGCTCAGCCGGCCCAGGCTCCATTCGCCGGCCACAATAAAGGTGACATTGTAGGCACTGTAGCGCGCCGCGACATAACGGGCATAGCGATGGCGCGCGGCCTGCGATGGAAAGTCGAGCCAAGAATTGGCGTGCGCACCCCAGGCTAGGACAATGCCAGCAGTGATCCCTTTTTCATTCATGTAGCTGATTCTGTGATCAACTTCCTGAAAATAGCCGGGATTGAAGCGTTCATCGGCCAGGCTGGTGAAGAACTTGCCGCCCTCATTCTCGAGCGGTAATTGCACGCCAAACAACATGCTATGCACATAGTTGTAACCTTGCGCCGCCCGCACATCCAGGTAATCAAACAGCGTGGTCCGATCAAACTCTTCCGCCGGATTTGAAACATAGGCGGCCCATTGGGTATCCCCCATTAACCACATGGGGGTGCCATCTTGGTATTGCAGGTAATAGGGATAATCCGCCATCGCCGTAATCCCCCCCTTGTTGGTCGAAGGCACCGTGCGAAAGCTGCCGATTTGGTGATTGAGGCCAGGGTCGGCGGAACTGAGCTGGTAGACCCATGTCCCGACCAGATCCGGGCTCAGGCGGAGCTTCCACGTTGTCTCCCCATCCCAAAATAGGGGGATCGTCCAAATCGAGCCATCAGGACGAGCAAAGGCCGCGGTGGCTGTCAGCGCGGTGTATGGATTGGCATAATCCCCGGTGTGGGTAAATGCTGCTTCAAAAATCCCAAAGAGTGGCGTCTCTACCGTCGGTGTGATTGCTGTGCCAGTGGTCGCTTCTGTTGTGCTGATCTGTTGTTGAGCCACGATGAATGGAAAATTTTCCATGCGGATGGGTTCCGGTGGCCAGGCTTCATTTTGTTGGGTAACGCGCGCGCCGAATTGCCAAAAGAGGACAACTGCACAGAGCAGAATGATCGAACCGCCGATATACCCATATTGCCGTTGGTAATGCATTTTCTCTCCCGTACTTGCACCTACTACGCCAACGCTAAATCAGGTTGGTAGCCGGTTCTATTTACTTGCGCAACGCGTAAAAAATGCCCCCAATCACGCCTTGTAAGAGCACAAGCCCATACGCGATCCAGGCCAGCGCCACCGCATCCGCGGCGGCGACCCCATTCGCCGCCAGAAAAAAGCTAAAGGCACTCTCCCGGATCCCAATGGCGTTGATCGAAATGGGTAACATCATGATCACAGTGATCAAAGGGATCATCAAAAAGAAACTAAAGAGCGGCACCGCCAAGTGGAGCGCCTGGGCAATCAAATAGTAATGAATGATGACATTGATTTGTAAGAGCAGCGACAAGCCTAATTGCTTCAGCAGCACATCCCGCCGTCCTTGAAAGGTCAGAAAGGCCGCCAGCAGCCGTTGAATTTTCGCTGAAAAGGGCAGGGGGAGTTTACCGATCAGATCGGCAAGCCGGCTGGGTAGGAAGAAGATCGCCCAGACCACCGTCAGCATCGCGGCAAAGCCCAACAGCACCCATAGTTTGAGCCAAGGCACGGTTTGTGTCAAACTGTCGCTAAAGGGTAGGGCCACCAGCGCAAAACACATTAACGCCACCAGCCCAAGAAAGCGATCTACAAAAATAATGGCGACGGCCTGACTCTTACTTACCCCCACCCGCCAGGAATCATAGGCCCGGATCGCATCGCCGCCAATGGTCGACGGCAGAAAATTGTTAAAGAAGATGCTGACCATGTAGGACTCCATCAGGAAGGGGAGCGCCGCATCCGCCCCCGTCGCGCGCAGGAGCAAGCGCCAGCGGTAGGCGGAAATGAGCAGCCCAATGAGATGCAGCGACGCCGCCAAGAGCAGCAACCAGGGCGAAGCAGCCAAGAGCGCGGCCCCAATTTCGCGCAAATCGGTGCGCCACAAGATCCAACCGATCAGCAGCAGCGAGATTAGCCATTTGAGTATAGTCAGCCAACGCCGCTTGGGGTGAGTGGTCGGTTTTTCGTCCAGAGGCGACGCCAATGGGGCAGCCGCTGCGGATGAGGTTGCTACTCTGCCAGCCATTGATCGATCTCCTGCACAAGGGTTTCAACGGCCACTTGATCATAGATGACAAGTGGGCCGATGTTTGCTGTATTGACATAATGATCCGCATTGGCGATGGTTTTGTACGCTTTAGGTTCACTCATCGCCCCGTAGAGCGCCTGCAAAAACTGCTGATCAGCAGCACTTTCCAACGCCCCATCGATCAGCAGGAGCGGTTGGTGTGGGCCAGTGAGGTAAGCTAGATGATTTTCCAGTGGCAACGGCGCCCGATAGGCCATAAACGTTGCCCCTGGAATGGTCTCCCCCAAGCGCATGTAACGCATCTCGCGACGGCGAAAATAATCAAATTCCGGGGCGGTAGGCGTCCCACCCCGCACCATGAAGCGTCGGCCCGGCCCGATGAGCACGACCTTCTGCACCCGTGGCTCGCGGATCGCAGTGCTCACTGCCACGTCACCGCCAAAGCTATGGCCGATGAGGAAAAGTTGATCACTGGGTACATGGGTAACGGTGGTCAGATAGGTCAGCGCCTGGGTGACATCGGCGACAAAATCAAAATCGGCAGCCTGTTGCACATCCGGCGGGTTTGCGGACTGACCATAGCCCCGGAGATCAATGGCGAGCACCACATAACCCCGTTGCGCCAAGGCACGGCCCAGCAGGCGATACAAACCCAGCTTGCGCCCGGCCGGGGTCGAACCATGCAGTAGCACAATCCCCGGCTGGCCGCTTGCCACCTCGTGCCCGCCGGCTGGTGGCTCGTACAGCGTCCCCACAATGGTCAGCTCCGCGCTGCTAAAGGTCACCGTCGTGCCGAGTTGATCCCAATAGAGGCGCTTTGCCGGCAAGGAGCCATTCAGTAATGATTGGATTGACTTGGTGGGCAGCCCGGCCAGTAGCCGCACATCGAACGCCCAATTTTGTAACAGGGCCGGTGCCGACGTGGTGGGGGAAATCAGCGCCACCGGCAGCCCGGCGATTAACCCCAGCCCCAGGCAAACCAGGGCAAGGCGCACGACGAGCGTCCGATACCGGGCCAATGGATGTGTGAGCAAACGCATTTTTTTAGGCCGCACCTGCACCGCGTCGGCGGATGATGCGCGCCGGTACGCCGGCTACAATGGTGGCCGCTGGCACATCTTCGCGCAGTAGTGCGCTCGCTGCCACCACCGCCGCGCGCCCAACGGTGACACCATCAAGGATGGTGACGCGGGCACCGATCCAGGTGTTTGCTTCAACGGTAATGCCTTTGGATGCCAGTCCTTCCTGCTCGGCAAACGAGACATCGTGGCGATCCAAATCGTATCCACCCCCGCCGACAAAATAACAGTAGGCGGAAACTAATGCATTCTCTCGTAACACAACATTGCTGGCCGAGTAAATTTCACTGTTGAAGCCAATATTCACCCCATCTTCTAAAAGCACATTGCCATCTTTGCAGCTTATAATCGCATTGCGCCCCAAGAAGACATTGTTCCCAATCGAAATACCTTTGTTGTTTATTCCTTTCGCATCAATCAGGCAATTGTCGTCGATGATGACATTGTCACCGATGCAGATTTTATGGGCATGGCGGAAGGTGATATTACTGCCAAATAGCACGTTGCGTCCCACACGCCCTAGTAGCAACGGATAGAGCTTGCTGCGCAACAATAAGCCCAATGCGCCTGGCACAACATTACATACCAAGAGAATCAACTCATGTTTGAGCAGGTAACCCCAATCGGTCCGCCCCAGGATCAATTCCTGGTAGCGGCGTACTTTGCCACTGCCACCGGTGAGCGTTTTACGCACCTTCATGTCGCTGCGTTGCAGCCCAACCTCTGTCGGCTGCTTACTGGTTATTTGGGATATGTTTGCACGCATTAAAGTAATCCTTTCTCTAGATACCACGCAGCAGTTTGGCGCAAGCCACAGGCCAGGTCAACCTTCGGCGCAAAGCCCAGTTGTGTTTGCGCTTTTTGAATCGAAAAGGCTCGATCCTTGCGAAAGAAGTCGACGCGGCGACGGTAGAGCGGCGGCTCAATGCCCAAGGGTTTGCAGAGCACTTCACAAAGAAAGCCGGCCAGGTAGAGGGGCAGCACCGGCAGCCGCAGCCGCGGTGGCGGCACGGCCACCACCGCGGCGATCTGTTGGACAAGTTGATTTAACGTCACCGGCGCTTCGCCCGTCAAGATATAGACCTCACCCACTGCTGCCGCCTGGGTGCCACAGCGGATGATGCCGTCAACTAAGTCATCAATATAGATTAACTGGTAGAGCACCTGGCCGGAACCAAACATAATAAACTTACGCCGTTTGATCCCCCGAAAGAGTTTGAGAAAGCGCAGATCACCCGGCCCATAAATGCCGCCGGGCCGAAAGATCGTGATTGGCAGCCGCCCAGCTTCCATATATTCCAGGGCGATCTTTTCACCCGCCGTCTTCGATTCTTGATAATCGTCACCGGGACCGTAGGGGCTTGTTTCGGTGGCTGGCGGCTGCTTGGTCTCGCCATGTACCCCCACGGTGCTGCAGTGGACAAAGCGCGCCACATTGGCGGCAATCGCGGCGTCCAACAGCTTGCGCACCCCTTCGGCGTTGGTCTCCCACATGATTTGGCGCGAGACACTTTCCTGCCGAAAAAGCGCCGCAATGTGATAGACCGTCTGGACATTGTCCACCGCGCGTGCTAACGCCGCCTGATCGCGCAAATCGCCTTGGATGAGCTCGACGCCAAGCTGGCGCAAGTCGCCGGCCCGTTGTTCATCCCGCACCAAGGCGCGTACCTGATAGCCGCGCGCCACCAGTCCCCGGCAGAGATGCCCGCCGGTGAAGCCTGTGGCACCGGTGACTAACACTGATTCATGCGCCATAAGTTGCCTCGCTGTATTCGGTTCTGGGTTGCCAGGGCAGACCCTGCGTAAATTCGTCAATTTCTTGTTGCATGCGTGCTGGTTGCCAGCCCAACTCGGCTGCCATGGTGGCGGCGCACTGCTGGATACAGTGCGCGCCCGGATCGCCAGCCGCGCCAAATTCGGTGCGCCGCAGCAGCACATCGGCCAAGGTTACCGCCATTTCCTCGCGCACGGCATGGCGTACCTCGGCACGCAGCAAGCTGTCGTCACTATCGGGGTCGGCCTGTGTCTCCTGCTCATCCCGATAGGCCAACACCTTGTGGTACTGATCCCCATAATTATAGACCAGCCGCCGGAGCGTCGGTTCCGACAGCGCGGCGTTTTCCTGCTGGGCCGTCGCCCAAAAGTCAGCAAAGCACGCAATGTGGCCGCCAAAGAGTGGGGTAAGGTGCGTTTGGCAAGCCCTGGCCTTGATGCCCAATTGCTGCACCGCCAGATCAACCGCCTGTTGTGCGGTATGGCGCGCCGAGGTATATTTCACGCCGACCACACTCAGCAAGCCGCTGACCTTGTCGGCGCGCTGATGATCAAGCACCTGGCTGCGCCGGACGAGTTTCACCTGATTGGATTTACCCTGGTGGACCGGCAAAAAACCATAATGCACATGACAGACATCCGCCAACTTGAGCGCAGCCTGGGGATAGGCACTATTGATTTCAGTCAGAAAGGTCGCAACGTCCTCACCGTTGACGCGAAACGCATCGGGCGCGCCTTGGTAATGGCCATGCGTTGTGCCAATAATGGTATGATTGCGCCAGGGGGCCATAAAGAGCAGGCGTGAGGGTTGCTCGGCAACGCGCCCCTTGCGCTGGGGCCAACTTTGGACGCCCGCGGCACAATCGATCAGTTGGGTGCGGATCACCAGGTTCATGGCCAGTGATAACGGTACGGTGTGCGCCGCGGTACGTTGGCCGCCAAACCCAAGCACGCGATTGAGCCAAGGGCCAGCCGTATTGATGACCAGACGGGCGCGTATCTCAAAGGCTGCGCCACTGCGTTTGTCCTGCGCCCGAATGCCGGTCACTTGATCCGCCGTCCCTAAAAAGCCGGTCGCGGCGACATAGTTGGCCACCACAGCCCCTTTGGCAACCGCACCGCGCAGAAAGGCTAGCACCAAGCGCTCAGAGTTGTACATTTGGGCATCATGCCAAAGGGCACCGCCGGTAATGCCGTGCGCTGCCACCCCGGGCAACAGCTGTAGACACTCCGCCCGCGAGAGCACCCGCCCCGGCGGCAAGCGCTTTTGTGGGTCCGGCAGGCGATTGCGGTCCAGGCATAACAGGTCATTGAGGGCCAGCGCTGCCCTCATCACCCCGCGGCTGCGCGTGAGTTTGGCATAGGTTGGCATCACACAGGGCAAGGGATGCACCAGGTGGGGCGCAATGCGCATCAGCGTCATCCGTTCATGGATCATCAACCGGACCAGGCTCAGATCGCCATCTTGCAGATAGCGCAGCCCGCCATGCACGGTCTTCAGGCTATTTGCTGAATTGGCATGGCCAAAATCACCTTGATCGACCAGCGCAACGCGCAGGCCGCGCAGCGCGGCATCCCAGGCCACACAAGCGCCGTAGATGCCGCCGCCGACGACGACCAGATCAAAGTTCTCCGCCGTTAATGCTGCTAAATCGCGTTGCATAAGCTGCTTATCACTTCTGGGCAAAGGCCATCAAATGCCAGCCTAGGGGGCGCACGAGGGCGGTGGGCAATCGATTAAAGGCCCCGACAAAGAGATCATTATAAAGGCGGGCCTTCAAGCCGTGGTGCAGTTTGGTGGCCACCGGAAACCGTTCCGGCACGATGCGGCTGTGGCTGAATGGCTGTAACAGGCGCTTGAAGGCGCTAATCGAATATTTGTTGAGGACCGGGGCATCTTCATGCTCCAAATCGACCTTCATGAGTTTGGAGAGCGCATTGAGCCATGAATATTTGTTATAGACCATAAAGATCGCCTGGCCACCGGGCCGCAAGACGCGGTGGAGTTCATTCACCATCTGCTGGGCATTGGCGGTATATTGTAAGACCCCGTGCGCGTAGACAACATCAAAGCTCTGATCGGCAAAGCGGAGCTGCTCCCCATTCATGACCTCGAAGGTGCCAGGCAGATCCATTTGGGCAAAATTTTTCTTGGCCAATGTAATGGAAACTTCGGCCAGATCGACCCCGGTGACCTGTGCTCCCCCTTGTGCAAAGCGGAGCAGATCGATGCCAACCCCACAGCCGACTTCCAGCAACTGCTTGTCAGCAAAGCCCGAGAAATCCACTAGACGGGGCAGATAATGTAACTTATCAAAGCGGTAGCGCGCCAGCTCGGCAAAAAAGATCGGGCTGCCCACCGGCGCGGTGGCAATTTCCAAGTCGTGAATATGGTCGTTCCAGTACCGGCGGATCGCGTCAAGTAGTGCTTCTTGGCTGCGCGGTTGGCTGGCAGCGGTTGCTAACTTTGTCGTGGTTACGGTTGTCATCGATTATACCCCTCTTTTATGCGGTTGGGACGATCTAACACGGTGCGTTGCCAAAGCTCAAAGACCATCAAGCCCCACAGGCGATGGCTGTGATTGGCGCGCCCGGCCAAGTGCGCGGCTACCCATTGGCCAATCTGTTGCGGTTGAAAATAGCCGCGCTGCTGAATGCTCGTCGGTGAAAGCAGATCGAGCAGCAAGGGCCGCAAAGGGCCATTCAGCCAATGTTTTAGGGGAATACTAAAGCCCTGTTTGGGCTTGGTCAGGATTGCCTTGGGCAGACGGTCGGCCATCACATTACGCAAGATGACTTTGGTCTGCCCGCGCTGCATCTTCAAATGCGGGGGTAAATTAAGCGCAAATTCGACCAGGCGATAGTCGAGCAGTGGCACGCGGGCTTCAATCGACGCGGCCATGCTCATGCGATCGACCTTGGTCAAAATATCTTCGGCCAGATAGGTTTTGACATCGACATATTGTTGTTGGGCCAGTTGATCGGCGTGCGTAACCCGGTGAAAGTGCTGCTCAATCATGGCGGCTGGGGTGCTGCCGTTGATCGCGCGGTGCAAGGCTGGTTGATAGAGCGTCGCCTTGTCTTGATCGTTCATAAAGGTCATCCAGCGCGTGTGTTGCAAGGGGGCCGGCAAGGCTGCCCCTTCGGCAAAGCGTTTGGCCTTGTTGATCACCCCCTTTTTGGCGGCTTGCGGGGGGATACGGTTTAAGAGTGCCGGCAGAATCTTCTGCCGGAGCGGGGCCGGCAACAGCCGGTAAAGGCGATCATAGCGCTGCGCCAGATAACTTTCGTAGCCGCCAAACAGCTCATCGCCGCCATCGCCGGAAAGCACAACCTTGACATGGCGGCGCGCCATGGCCGAGACGAGATAGGTGGGAAAGATGGAAAAGTCACCGAACGGTTCATCTAAGTGGCAGACCAACTGCTCTGTGAGCGTGAGCATGTCCGGCTGGAGAATCTCTTCATGGTGCGTGGTGCCAAATTGTTGCGCCACTGCACGCGCATAGGGTAGTTCGTTATAGGTGCTATCTTCAAAACCAATCGAGAAAGTTTGAATGGGTTCGCTACTGGCACTGCGCATCATGGCCACGATGCTACTCGAATCCAGCCCGCCACTGAGAAAGGCCCCGATCGGCACATCACTCACCATTTGCAGGCGTACGGCATCCTGCAATAAAGCGGCAAGCGCTTCGGCACATTCGGCGTCGCGCTGCGGCACGCTTTTGAGGCCAATGTCCCAGTATGACTGGATCGTACATACGCCCTCTGTCAGCACCAGGGTATGGCCGGCGGGTAATTTATAGATCGCTTGAAAAATGGTCCACGGGGCGGGAATATATTCCAGGGTTAAAAAGTGATTGAGCGCCACCGGATCAACCTGGCGTGGCACTGCTGGATGGGCAATGACTGCCTTTAGTTCGGAGCCAAAGACCAGCTGATCATTGCCAAACCAGTAGTAAAGGGGCTTGATGCCCAGGTGATCGCGCGCCAGCAATAACCGCCGTTGGCGCGTATCCCAAATGGCAAAGGCAAACATCCCATTTAAGTGCTCAACACAGCGGTCGCCATACTCTTCGTAGGCATGAATAATGGTCTCGGTGTCGGTATTGGTGGCGAAGTGATGGCCTTTCTGTATCAGTGTTGACCGGAGCGCCTGGTAGTTATAGATTTCACCATTAAAGACAATCCAGATCGTCCCGTCTTCATTGCTAATCGGCTGGTGGCCGGTGGTGAGATCGATAATACTCAGCCGCCGCATGCCCAGGCCGGCTTGGGGATCGGCGTAATAGCCTTCATCATCAGGCCCGCGATGGGCGATGAGGCCGCACATGTGCTGCAAGAGCTGTTGATCAATCGGTCGATCCGGGCGCGTCGAGACAATGCCGCAGATACCACACATAGTTACCTTCCGATGCTTTGTTCCGAGTTTGAGATCGACCGCACGGGGTGGACTGGCGCGGGAGCACCGGCCCCAGTCACTTGGGGACACGTCACTTGATAGATCCAGGCCAGCTTTAACAAATAACTTTCGGTGTTAAAGTGTTGTTTGGCAAATTCGTGGGCACAGCTACCAAGTTGCTGCCGAAGCGCCGGATCGTGAATCAGCTGTATAATCCCGGCCGCAAAAGCCTCTTTCGTAGAGGGCACCAGGAGCGCGCTCTCCTGGCTGAGCACCTGATTATGGGCGACAATATCGGTGGCGACAATCGGTTTGCCCGAATACATATAGGTGTAGATTTTCAGGGGCACGGAAAGGCCCTTGGTCCGTGGTGAAACCACAATTTCGGCCAGTTCCAAGTAGGCCAGGGTCTCTGCCGGTGCCACTGCCCCCACAAACCGGATCTGCTCTTGTAACTGTTTGGCGTTGATCTGCGCTTGCCAATGGGCGATCTGATCAAGCCGCCCGCCGACCAGCACAAAACAGGCTTGCGGGGCATGTTCCTTGACTAGTTCGGCACTGTCGAATAACAAATCCAGGCCCTGATAGTGCTCAAAGGTCCCTGTATAGACAATCGGTATGCGGTCACAAAGGTCTAACGCCGCCCGCAACTGCGCGACCGTGGCTGGTGCCGGGGCCGGGTCTGTAACATGCACCGGCAGATTCTCCATGCGCACATGTTTGACCGTGCTGTTGATCGTCAGCGCGCGTTCTTCCAGATCCGCCCCGATGGTGATGAGACCATCACAGGTACGAATCACCCAGCGCTCTAAGGTTTCAAACAGTTTGACGAGCGGGCGATAGCGGCCAAAGCTTGAGTTGGCCATCTGTTGCGCCAAGCTGGAATGCATATCGTAGATGTATGGGATACGAAATAATTTCGCCAGGGGAATGGCGAAGAAGGCCGCCTCTTCATGCACATGCAACACCTGATAGCGCTTGCGCCACAACATGGTGATTGTTTTCAAGAAGAGGATAAGATCTAACAACAATTTTGGAAAAGAGGGTCCGATTTTGATCGCATTGATCCAGGGCACGCGCGGAATCCGATGAATGCGTACCCCTGGGAATGTCACATCTTTCCCAATATGGTACGTGAGCAGATCGACCTCATATTCCAATGCCGACAGGCCATGTAAGCGTTGGTAAACGCTAATCGGCGTTCCACGCGGCTCAAAATATGGTTGTGGCGCGATCATCAAAATTTTCATGCGACAGCTCCTCCTCCCCAGGATTGAACGAATGTGCTTTAGACAGACAAGGGTCACGCCAGGATCAAGGATTACTGCCCTGCCGTGCGGTTGTGGTCGCACGGTTGACCATGGTGGCCTCGGCAATTTCTCTGATCATGTAAATCGGTTTACCGCGCGTTTCGTGATACATGCGGATAATAAGCTCCCCCAAAAGTCCTAAAATAATCGACTGCACCCCAAGTAGGATGAGCAAGATGGCTAGTAATAAGAGCGGGCGATCACGCAATGGTTCATTGAAAAAGAGTTTAAGGACGGATAAATAGAGACTCAGCGCCATGCCGCCCCCCAGGGAAAGTAGCCCAACCAGCCCGAAAATTTGAATCGGGCGCGTGGCATAGTGGAGCAAAAATTTGACGGTCAGTAAGTCGAGGATCACCCGTACGGTGCGGCCGATGCCATACTTGGACCGTCCAAATTGGCGGGCGCGATGGTTGACGGGGATTTCTGCCACCTGCACGCCCATCCAACTGGCCAATGCGGGAATGAAACGATGCATTTCGCCATAGAGCTTGATATTCTGCACAACTTCGCGGCGGTAGGCTTTGAGTGAACAGCCATAATCATGGAGTTTGACCCCGGTCAACTTGGAGATCAACCCATTCGCCAGTTGTGAGGGCAAGCGGCGGGTGATAAAGGTATCCTGTCGATCCACCCGCCAGCCGCTAACGACATCGTAGCCGGCATCGATTTGGTCGAGCAGGCGCGCAATGTCGTCCGGATCATTTTGCAGATCGGCATCCATCGTGATGATCACATCTCCTTGCGCATAGTCAAATCCCGCAGAGAAGGCTGCGGTCTGACCAAAGTTGCGCCGAAAGCTGATGACTCGCAGGTGTATATCTTGCGCCTGCAACTGCTTTAAGATGGCAAAACTGCCGTCAGTACTGCCGTCGTCAATAAAGATGATTTCATAGCTGCGTTCGCCCTGGGTGAGCGCATTCTGCAGTTGCCGATATAAAAGTTCCAGATTCGGCGCTTCATTGAGCAACGGAATCACAATCGACACATCTACTTTTTGAGCCGGGGCAAGGGGCGCAAAGAAGGCGGGCGCAAGCTGCTGGAAGGGGGGGGCAACAAGCTGTTGGCTAAAGAGGTGACTACCACCATGCGCCTCGGCAACGACTCGATTGGGGTGCGTTGTATTTGACATTGTGTTCTCCCGATCATGATTTACTCTCGACGAAAACGTAGTGAGCTTGCGCGATAGTGGTTGCCAAGTTGGACAAGCCCCACTGCCGCAAAGATCAATAAAATTGCATCAACCGGTAGGCGATAGCGGATCAGCGCCCAAGTCAGCAGATGAATGCCGGTATAAATGGTGATGAATAACACCAATAACCAGAAACCTCCCCGTTGCTGTGGATCGTCGTTCTGCCAGGCGTTTTTGCTGGCCACCCACAAGCCGTAGAGCATCCAGGGTAAAAAAATGCCAAACGACCCCACGCGGGCCAGGTTGCTGACCAGACCCGATGCCGGTGCGGGCCAAAATTTGAAATATTCGCGCGTGCGGCTCAGGGATAAGCGTACATAGCGCACGGGATCAGCCACCACAAAACCAATCCCCACTTTGAGCAAGGCTCGATCCAGCTCCGCTTCGTTGAGATGGCGGAGCTCGGCCGGAATCAGATCGCGGTAATCAGGTCCATCATCGGGCAAAATGCCCACAAATTGGGTGCCATAAATGGGATGGTTGCCCCAGAAAAATGCATAGCCGGCGTTGGTGTTAAGGGGCGTCACCGTGCCAAAGACGCGATAGTTGCGGATGGTCCAGGGTAGGATACACAGAACAATGATACTGGTGGTCAGCAGTAACCCTTTTAACAGCGGCAACGTTGCTGGCCGGTGCAAGCGGACCGTGTTGGTCACCCGTGGCGCGCGCAGGCGCCACCAAAGCCATAAAAATAGAAAGGGCACAAAGAGCAAAAAGAGCTGGCGGAGGAGGGCCGTGACGCCAATTGCGAGCCCCAACATACCCCAGCGCCACCAGTTCGGTGCCGGCTGTTCGTCCTGCGCTTGTGCTGTTGCCGTAGCTGCGACTAAGCCCAGCGCGCTATCAAAAGTCCAAAGGATGCCGATGATGTAAAACGTTTCGGTGAGCAACGCCCCGGTGTAATAGACAAAATAGAGATAAACCGCGCTGCTGGCGGCGGCGACCAGGCCAACCGCCGGCCCAAAGATGTGGCGGCCAACGCGCCAGACCAGCCAACTATGCAGCAAGCCGACAATCACGGCCTGAATCAGCCGCGCCACCAGCGGCTGCGGGCCAAAGATGGTATAGACGGCCGCGATGTAAAGGGTATAAAGATAGCTCCAGTGGGCAGTCGGCTCACCGGCCGGTGTGATCGGCCACCAGGTCCGTGCAAAGCTAAAACCATAACCGTCCAGCACACGGCGGGCCAGGCCATCGTAGGAGATCTGGTCATAAATACCCGGTAGGCCGACCAGTGAATTGCCATGTAAAAGGGCAGCGCTGACCCGTAAGATCGTCGCCAGTAGCAAAATTCCCCCCAGTACCTGTTGCGCAGAAAGGTGCCTGGTACCGAAAACGAAAGTCTCTGTTTGCGCTGTTGGGCGTGCGGGTGACCAGGCCGCCGGCTGGGGACCGCGGCGCGGTGGCGTATAGCGTTGGTTTTGATCAGTTTTTGTTACCAGAGAACGGTCAACCTTCATCGTGCTGGCTTCCTCTCGCCAATTGCTGCGGTATAGATGTGTTCCAGTTGCGCAGCCATCACATCCCAGGCATGGTAGCGCTCCACATAGGCGCGGCCCCGTTGGCCCAACGTGCGCTGTTGATCGGGGTCTGCCAAAAGCGTCAAGATCGCTTGGGCAAAGGCCGGGGCCGTTGCGGCGACGACCAACGCCTGCGCGGCGGCCGTGGCTAACGCGGCCGTTGCTTGCGGCGTGGTGATCACCGGCGCACCACAGGCTAGCGCCTCAAGTACCTTGTTTTGAATGCCAGCCCCATACAACAAGGGGGCCACCGCTATCGTCGCACGCTGTAGATAAGGGCGGAGGTCGGCCACGGTGCCGGTGACCACGACCCTGGGTTTACCGGCGTGTGTTCCCGCCTGGGCGGTCAATGCCCGCAGCGCGGGGGGTGGATCTTTGCCGACCAGGTAAAGTTGCACCGCCGGCTGTTGCGCCCAGACCAGAGGCATGATCTCCTGGACGAGATAGAGCGCCGCCGTGATGTTGGCGTGATAACTCAGCTTGCCGCTGAAGACCAGCGTCGCTGCGTCCCGCGGGGCCGCGCTGGGGCAAAAGTAATCCAGGTCAACCCCGTTGGGGAGCACGTGCAGGTTGTCAGGCAAAAGGACCGGGGACGAAGCCGCGCTCGCCGCCCCAGCCGTATTACGCTGCTTCGCCACGGTGCTCATTTGGGTCTGTGCCAATGTTGCCAGCGCTCTTTGATCCGCCGGCGAGGTCACTAAAACCTGATCAAACTGGTTGACCAGCCACCCTTCATAGGCCCGCGTGCGCCTGAGTTCAAATTGGGTCAGCAGCCGACTTTGGCGTGACGAGCTGTGCTGCGCGGCCTGGCTGAAAAGGTGGGTGATACAGTCAACACTGTCCCAAATTACCGGCAGCGCCATTGGTTGCTGGGCCGCCCAGCGTTTGAGCTGGAGCCCATAGCGCGCGCCGCGCAGATGCTCAACCTGCACCACATCAAACGAGGTCTGTTGACAGCTGGTGGTCAATGTGCGGGCCAGCGCTTGCTGCCAACTATAGACGGCTTGCAGCGGCACCGCCGTCGGCACGGCCTGGAGCGTGTTCAGGAGTGACCGCCAGCGTGGCTGTTCCTGGGCCACAATCCGCGCCCCAGCGTCGGCTAATGGCTGCAGATCAGCGCATTCTTGCGCTGATGTCCAAAGCGTGGCAACGGTGAGCCGATGGCCCCGTCGCAGCAAAGCCCGGATCAACTGATAGGGACGTACCCGAATCAGATTGGGAACATAAGGCACCACATAGAGAATCTCCATTACCCTACAATATTTCGCACCGCAGGCGGCTCGGCGGTTTGACCAGTGGGAAAAATGCTTGCTTTCTTTTCAACCGCCGTATCATGCTTGTTCTGCGCGACTAGTGGCTCGGCATAAAGATCATCCCAGGCCGGATAGATGCGTTGCCAGTCATAGTGGGATTCGACCCAATCCCGGCCGGCCTGGGCGATAGCATTAGCCTGTGCCGGTTGTTGGAGTAAGTGGATGATCGCCTGGGCAAAGGCGGCGGCGGTATCTGCAATCAGAATGTTTTTACCTGGGCAAATCGTAATGCCTTCTGCCCCCGTGGTGGTACTCACAATCGGCACGCCCCAACTCCATGCATCCAGAATTTTGACGCGCATGCCACCACCGGCCTGCAACGGTACAATAAAGGCTGCCGTCTCTGCCAGCAGCGGCGTCGGGTCAGCCACATAACCTGTGATCTGTAAATTGGGCACCCTGGTGGTCTGGAGCGCCGCGGGCGGATTTTTGCCAATGACGGTCAGCATTGCCGTCGGCACCTGCGTCTGTACCTGGGGCCAGACTTCCTTGGCAAACCAGACGATGCCGGCGGCATTGGGGGGCCAATGGAGGCCACCCAAAAAGGTTACCCGGTGGCAAGCGGCCGGCCGCAAGTGGGCCGGCTGACTTTGGGGATTGACACAAATGGGGATCACCGCGGCCTTGGGGACGACGGCGTCGGCGCTTGAAAATTGCCGTTGTAGCGCGGCGTGATCCTCCTGGGTAACCCAGACAACGCGGTCAAACTGGCGGCAGGTGGCAAGCTCAAAACGGATCATTTTGCGCGCTTCCAAGGTCAACAGCGCACGCTTGAGGGGATTGCGTTCGTTGGCGGCCAACCGTTGGGGAATCAAATAGACGGCATTATGTTGATCGAGTACGGTCAGCGGTTGACTGGTCTTGCCGACGGCCTGACGCACCCACAGTGCATAGGGTGCCATCCACAGTTGATCGGCGTGAATGGCATCAAACGTGGTGCCATTGATCAACGCCTGGAGCAGACGCGTCATGGCCGGCACCCGATCACGGGCAATCATAAAGGGTTCGCCCGTGCCTAGACTGCGCAGCAGATGGGCTGCGTCTAACCGTTTGGACCGGGGCATGGCCACGGTATGCACTGCTTGACAATAGTGCTGCAGGTGCGCGATTGCGGCGGTGGTATCGCTTGCGCGTACAAAAGAAACCAGCGTGACCTGGTGCGACTCGGCCAGACGGCGCAGCACATAATAGGCGCGCACCTTGGGCCCCGCATCCAATGGATAGGGCAGCACCTGGGTGAGAAAGAGAATCTTCATGGGTAGAAGCTGGTCAATTGAGCAGGTACGCGCGCAAGTAGCGGGTGACTTTCGCCTGGGGCGTGTCACTGTAGCGAATATGGGTATAGTAGAGGTTGCGCAGGTAGGTGACCAGCGAAAATTCAAGTTGACTTAGCCGGCTAACCGGACATTGCTCCCAATCCGGCGGGAATGTATAACCCCATTTTTGCATATAGGGTGCCAAAACCCGACAGGCCTGGGCTCTAATCTCCGGCGGATAATAGGCCCGCCAATCGGCCCCCTTGGCATCAGTCTGATTGGTGACCGGCACCGGGCGCACCTGGGTCAGCCCGAGTCGCTCCAATACCGCCGCAAAATCTGTCTGAAATGCTTCGTAGCGAATGATAAAGTCATATTCAGCGTTGGCGACATCGATCAGCCCGCCAAACGGTCGGCGATGGTATTTGCGAAAAAAGGTGGCAAAGTCGGCCTGGGTCGCCTGGATAAATTTATACTTTTGATAATCCGAATAATCGGATCGGAGCGCTTTCACTTGCGCCAGATCGGAAAACATGCCCTTGTGATCACTGGCGAGTTTGGCGTAACGGCTGACAATCTCATCCAATGGGTGGCGGATGGTGGCAAAGACAAAGTACTCAAGCTCACTGGGGGTGGCAATGCGCCGGAACTCTGGATAGGTGGCATGTTTATGCAAAATCGAGATGCCATCATAATAGGCACAGAGTTCTTTTTGAATGGCCCAGGAGCCTGTCAGTGGGATTTCGATGAAGAGATAGCGATGTTTATGGCTGATGACCAAATTTTCCTCCCCGCTCTAGCTGTCATTCGATCCTGTCATTCGATAAAGTCAAGCTACTTTCCAACAGACGCGCATGACATCAAGGTTAGATCGCAGCTCTTTTTGCGCCCGTTCATGCCAACGGGGGATCGCCAGCGCAACACTCCAGGCCGCTAGTTTGGCCAGGGTTAAGCCGGCCAGCAAAGCCTGGAGGACGGCAGTGCGCAAGCGGCCATAATTTTTTTTGTAAAACAAGAGCTTCCCCCGATAGACCATCTTGCGGCGGCCCCAGCGGTTCATACTGCGCCCACCGTAGTGAATCGTCGTTACCTCCGGCAAATAGTAAACCCGCCAGCCGGCCTGGTGCAGTTGGTATTGCAGATCGGCTTCATCGCCGTAGATAAAGTACTCTTCATCAAGCAAACCGACCTGGGCCAACGCTTCGCGCCGCAACAGCAGACAGGCGGAACTGAGCCAGCCGCATACGCGTGCCCGATTCGCATCCAGATGCGAGGGATAGCCCGGCCAGAGATATTCACCCAACTGCGTGGCAATCAAGAACTCTTCCCAGAGCGAGGAAAAGTTGGCATAGCCGGCCTGGAATGAGCCATCGGCATTTAACAAGCGCCCGCCGACCGCACCAGCATCAGCTTGGCGATCCATAAATGCCACCATCCGATCGAGCGAAGGGCCATTGACCAGTGTGTCATTATTCAGTAACAGCGGGTAACGGCCGTGGGTGGCTTTAATGCCTTGGTTGCACGCCCGCGACAAACCAACATTGTGATCGTTCTGGATCAGCGCAACGGCCGGAAATTGTTCGCGTAACATGGCCTGGCTGCCATCAGTCGAGCCATTATCAACTACAACTACCTCGAAGCTGCTCTGTAACGCTTCGCCATAGAGTGAGCGCAGGCAAAGGCCTAAATCGGCTTTATTGTTCCAGCAGACCAAAATGATCGATAGATCCGGGGCTGTGTTGCGTCGCCAATCTGGACGCATTGTCGTAAGTGTCTGCAGATTTTCCATCGTCGCTTCCTTAAAGGTGAAACCCGATTATGCGTTCGTGTGATGCAAATGGGCGCTAACCGCCACTGGTTACTTACTAGCGGGCGGTTAGCCCCTGTTTGTGCGCAACGGCTGCTTAGGCGTGGACCAGTTCGTGGCTGGCACCATTGCGCGCAGCTTGTTCAAATTCGGCGATCTCTTCGTAGGTGCCCAGGTCCACATAGGAACCATCCATGATCGGAATGCCGCGAAACCGTAAGCCATCGGCGAGAGCACGGTTCATAATTTGGGCAAAATCGGAGACTCCTTGGGTCGCGACCTGATCGTGAAGATACTCAGTAAAAGTTGGCCGCCAAATGATGCAACCCCACATTTCCGTCAGCTCAGTCTGCTGTGGTTTGTCAACAATGGCGCGCACCCGGCCATCGGCCGCCCAGTGGACCATGCCAAACTTTTCCGGCCGCAGCGTTGGAAAGAGAATGAGGATCACATCATCCTCCGGTGCGGCGGCGGCAAAGGCCCGCTCGAAAACGGTCGCCGGCTGGATGATCGTATCCGCCATGCCAAAAAAGACCGTTTTGTGTCGGATCAGATGATAGGCTGAATCCAAAGCATGGGCCAACCCCGGTGACGTGGAGTTGGCTTGCTGCGGTACAACTGGCTCTTGCACCACATAACTGATTTGGCAACCAAAGCGCTGCCCGCTGCCAAAATAGCTAATCAACTGATGTTTGGTTTCATTGATGACAAAGATGACATGCTGCAGACCGGCGGTGGTTAAATTTTCGAGGACAAACTGGGCAACGGGCCGATAGCCATTGCGGCGAATGATCGGATAAAGTTCTTTTGGGTAGGGCAGGCCAAGGCGGACCCCTTTGCCTGCTGCAGGAATAAGGCCAATCAATTCTTCTGGCATAATTACTCTCTTTCCATACAACATCAGTAAATCGTTGTCGACTGTACTTCCTTTTGTTGGCGATACATCTGTTCAATACTGACCAAGCCACCGATGAACAACCAGGCGAGGACACTGCTGCGAAAGCCTCTTAAGCCAATGTTATAGGCAAAGGGCAAAAACCAATCGACGAGCAGGCCTGCGACCAATGTCCCGACCCAGCCACCCAACGCACCATAGACATAGGCCTGGGCAAAGCCCGGTGGCACCCGGTTGCGCAGCCGCAGACCCAACCAGGTGACTTCCCAGGCAAACCAGAGAAAACAGAGCAACCCCACTACCCCGGTTTGGGCAATAATGTCAATATATTGGCTGTGTGAATTAAAGACGATTGCCCACCCCCGAATCGGATAGAGTGGGGTATACCAGTAGTAATTGGCCGGGCCAAAACCAAACAGTGGGCTCACTTTCACCATCTCGAGGACAAGGACCCAAGCCTCCAGGCGGGTCGAGTAACTGTATTGATCGGTGGCTAGGGCCTCTGCACTTAAATAGAGCAGCGGAATGATGCCAATCATTGCCATCAGCAGGCACAGCCGCCATGAACGACACGCAATAATGGTGGCCAGCGCAATCAGGGGGGGTAAGTAACCAGATTTCCAACCCCCGCTCAGAAAGTAAGCGACATATAAAGTTGCCAGCACCAATCCGCCGAGGGCGATGCGCCAGCCACGGTGCAATTTGTGATTCAACAGCGCTTGGCTAAAGGCCAGCGCGACCAGCCAGACCCAAAAGACACTATTCGAGGTGGCGCGGCGTTGAAACACTTGGCCGGTGATCGTGCCCAGATCTGGAATCAACCAGCCGGCAATAAAGATCGCACAGAGCGCCAGGTAAACCCAGGTAAACCACTGGAGCCAGGCTAGATTGACGACTTGGCAGGCGATCAAAAAGAAGGCCCCCGCCGAGAGGATAAAAATCGCCAGACCGCCTAGCTGTGCTTCGAGCGGGGCCGGGTTCACTGTATAAAACCAAGGAAATTGGCCTGTTACAAAGGCGAGGATCGCGACCCCATTAAACGCCAATAGTGGCCAGGTGGTGCGCGATGGCACGAGCCGAATTGGCCGCCGCTGCACGATAATCCGCAAGCCCCACAGCAGCAGCAGGATCATGACATGCAAGACCGCGAAATTAAAGCCGCCGGGCAAGGTGGGCGATGGTACCACTAGCCCCGTGAAGAGTAGGGTCACAATGCCCAGTGGTGCGTATTGCAGCAGCCCGCGCAAACTAAGCAGTACGAGCACCAGGCCCAGCGGCAACAGTTGTAAGAGGAGGGAACCACTGCGGGGCAAGGTCACGCAACCGATTAAAACCCCGATCACAATCAGTGGCCGCACCCAAACCCCAGGCTCGATCATTGCCCAGCGGCGCTGCAGTTGAAAAAAAGCAAGATAGCTCGGCATATTGCCCTTGTCATTAAATACATTGTAAAGTAAGTTTTTTGCCGTTTTTCAGACGGGCACGCGATGCGGCGCGGCAAATTGGGACCCTGGCGTTGGATTGCTCTCGCCGCACCGCATACCCCTACAGAAATATAGCTTACTTAATTTACAGAGTACTAAACCCCTAACCAACCAACCAATCACCTAACCAACCAACCCACACCCTCTCCACGCGCGGTAACCCCAGCTAGATCCAGAAAACGCGGGAGGGTCGCTGCCCAATCATATTTCTGGCTGATGACCTGATAAGCCGAGGCGGCCAACCGCTGGCGCAACCCAGGCTCGTGGAGCAACCGCGTCACCGCGGCCGCGTAGCTTTCCGGCGTATTGGCCACGAGCAGATGTGTATCAGGGCGGAGGTCCAGCCCTTCGGCCCCTTTGGTGGTCGCCACCACGGGTGTGCCCAGCGCCATTGCTTCCAGGACCTTTAGGCGTGTCCCGCCCCCCTGTCGAATCGGCACGAGACTGCTCCAGGCTTGGGCAATCAGGGGCCGCACATCATCGACAACCCCCGTGCGTATCACATTCGCTGCCGCGGGTAAGGGCAGGTCAGCATGATCCCCGGTGATCAGGATCTGCACGGCGGGGGTTTGGGCCTGAATGCGGGCATAGACATGTTGCAAGAACCAGCGCATGGCGTCGTAATTCGCCGCATAGCGAAAGGAACCGGTGAAGATCAACTGATTTGGTTGGAGGGGTTGATGCAGTTGATAATCGGCCAGTTGGACACAATTTGGGATGACGGTAATGGCCTTGTAATCAGGCACCACCTGCGCCAGCAGTTGCTGCTCTTGGCTAGAAGCGACCGTACACGCTTGAAAATAGCGTAATTGCTGCGCCAGATAATGGCGATGTTTCAGCCAGGTGAGGCCATAACGCAGCCGCGCTTTGACCGAAGTGGCATGGGCAAATTGTTCATAATAGAGCCCCACTTCAAGCTCTTCTAACAGCGCGGGTCGGCCCTGAAAATAGGGCGCATAGGCTGCCATCTGCCACTGCGAGGCAATAATCAGATCGTAAGGTTTTGCTGCCAATAAACGCTGAATCCGCTGCGCCATCTCCGGTGAAAAGGTATCGACAACCGAGCGCGGGGTGGTGCGCAAAAATCCCAACTGTGCCCGCTGACTGTGGGGCGCAAAGGCTTTCCAGGGCACCGTTTGAATCTCTGTGCAGAGGGCCTGCAAGGCCGCCGGGCTGGGCTCCACCCCTTCCACAAAGCTCAGCAGGGTCAGCTCATGGTGCTGGGCCAGACCACGCAACAGATGGTAAATCCGCAATTTGGAACCGTTATCCGGCGGATAGGGAAACCACTTTGATAAAAATAAAATTCGCATTTTGTCCCCAACGCGCAGCCACTACTCAAAAATTCCAACGCTAACCACCCACCCACCCACTTAACTAGTTCTTGTTGCGAAACACGATTTCTACCGCCAAGAGCGCAAAGAAGCGCAAAGAAGCGCCAGTGAAAACCCTTTGCGACCCTTTGCTGCCTCCGCGTTCTTGGCGGTGATCAAGCCCTTTCGTAACAAAAACTAACTAACCAACAAACAAACCAATCATGAAGGCATCTCCCCCCAACGCCCACGTAGAAAATCAAAGGCCCCTCGCCACAGGGCGTTGCGATGTTCATGCAAATGGCGCCATTTGGGTTTGATGCTCCAACTGACCGCCGTGCGCAACAACTGTCCCCAAACCGCCACCCAAACCGCGACGGGGGCATGATGTTTGGCCAGCACTAGTAGCCGGTTGCGCGTACTGTAATAGATCAGCGACGGTTTTGCTCGATAATTGCGCTGTACCCCTTTGTGCCAAAGCTTGGCTTGGGGCACATGGAAAATCTGCCAACCGGCCTTGCCCGCGCGGATACACCACTCGGTCTCTTCCCAAAAATAGTAAAAACGCTCATCAATCATGCCCACCGCTTCAATGACGGCACGGCGTACGAGGATGGCGCAGCCGGAGATCCAATCGACACGATGCGGCTGGGTAAGTTGGCCGCGATCCACCTCATCCTTGGCCACGTGGACTGAATCCCACTGGCGACTTAATTGACCACCGCCGGATTGAATGACATTGGGCTCATCGTGGTGATAGACCATCGGGCCGACGATGCCAATGCCAGGGTCACTTTCGCCCCAGCGGATTAGCTCACGCAGACAGGCGGGGTCGACGATGGTGTCCTCATTGAGCACAAAGATCCAGTCGGCCCCTTGCGCCAACGCGGCTTGGATCCCAACATTGTTATTCCCGGCATAGCCTTGATTTTTCGCTAGTTCGATGATCTGCACCGCGGGAAAGGCCGCCCTAATCGCCGCCACCGAACCATCGGTGGAGTGATTATCCAGCACAATGCTCTGCTGATTGGCGTAATCACTTTGGGCCAACGATGCCAGACATTCCAAGGTATCCTGGCGGCGATTTGTATTCAAGATAATGCTGATTACATATGGTTGCGTCATGATCTGTCCCTACTTTTTGCCCTATTACCCAGTACAGTGTAAATTAAGTTTTTAGGCATTTGCCAGACGGGCACGCAGTGTGGCGAGGCAAGCTACCCGGCTGGGGTTGGATTGGCCTCGCCACACGCCATGCCCCTACGCGAATTTCGAATTACTTAGTTTACCGTGTACTCAGGCGAGCCAGGCTTGTGGGAAGTTTTTGGTCACTTCGATCCCTTCAAACTTCTGGCTGCTGCGTGCCCCGTGCTGCTTCACCCACTGGGCCATCCGACAGAGTCCCTTTTCTAGGCTAGCGAGTGGCCGCTCGCCAAAGACACCTTGTAGTTTGGTGTGGGCCGAGTAGGCATTGGTCACTTCATTGCGGGCCGGGACGTAAACAATATTGGGGTTTACATCCATTGCCTGCGCCACGGCATGGGCCAGTTCGTTGATCGTATAGGGTTGATCTGCCCCGATATTGAAGATTTGATTGTACGCCGCCGGGATCTCGATGGCTTCGGCCATCAGCGGGGCAATATCGCCGATGTAGCTGAAGGCGCGCTGTTGGCTGCCATCGCCAAAGATGGTCATTGGTTTATTTTGCAGGGTTTGATTCATAAAGATGCCCACCACGTTGCGATATTTATCGCCGATATTCTGCCGTTCGCCATAGACATTGTGGGGGCGAAAGATGATGTAGTTCAGATCAAACATCTCTTTACAGGCCTTGAGCTCCTGCTCGGCGGCCAGTTTGGCAATGCCATAGGGATCCTCCGGGTGGGCCGGCGTCTCTTCGGTCATCGGTAATTGGGGACTGCTGCCATAGACGGCAATCGATGAGGTGAAGACAAAACACTTCACATTGTTGTTAATGGCGGCATTGATCAGGTTGATCGTGCCGAGCAGATTGTTGTCATAGTTGAAGCGCTTGATAAAGTGGCTGAGCCCTTCCGCGGCGTAGGCGGCCAGATGATAGACATAATCAAAGCGCATGCGGGCAAAAAGGTGATTGACCAATTCGATATCATTGATACTACCCTGCACAAACTCAGCCGCGTCGACCAGATTATCGGTGAAGCCGCCACTCAAATCGTCTAAAACCAGCACATTGTGACCACGCTGCACCAAGGCTTCGGTCACATGAGAGCCGATAAAACCTGCACCGCCGGTGACTAGAATATTGCTCATCTTCCCCTCAACTTTATACTATGATGCCTGCGTCTGAACGCGCTCAAGACAACGCTTTAATTGTTCACCCAATTGTTTGACACTGGGCTCGCGGACGATTTGCATATGATCGCCAGGCACAACATACATTTCGACCTTGCCCTTGGCGATTTTGCCCCAGCCCAGCAGCGGATCGGCAGAACGCATTTCGGCATAGCGGTAGCCCTCGCTGGAGCGGAAAAGTGTGATCCGCCCAGGATAAGGTTTTGGCACATATTGTTTGACGGCCTGACTATTGATGGCAAAATAGTTGCGCATATAGGGATCCTCTGCCTGCCAGACCAGATCACCGGCGGCCGCTGCTTTTGGTTGCGCCTGTGCCATGATATTTTCGCCATGGCTCGCATTCATGCCGGCCCGCTGCTGCGTGCGTTCCGCTTGCCAAAGCGCACGGCAGCGGGCCAGGTAACCACGTACCTGCCTGGTGGTGCGCTGTAACCATTCCCGGTAGCCACGCTGTACAAAGTAGGTGAGCCGGAACAACGCATCACGCACCGCGAGGTAAAGCGTTAATTCGCGGTCCGCCTCTAACTTGAGGATGACACGCAAGCCCTGGGTCAAGTGCCGCACGTAGCGATAAAGCGCTCCTTGGGCTGGTACGTCAATGATTGCCAACAGGGCTACTGTCTCATTTTGGCGCTGCAACTGTTGCGCCACTTCAAAGGCCACGACTCCGCCGGCCGAATAACCGGCCAGCAGATAAGGCCCGTGGGGTTGCACCGCGCGTAATGCGCTGGTATAGTGCGTTGCCATTGCTTCAATGGTGGTAAAGGGGGTCTCCTCGCCATTGTTACCAAGGGGGATCTGAAACATATAGACGGGCTGATCCACGCCAATCGCCTGGGCGATTCTGGCAATGGCGAGGCCATTACCGCCGGCCCCAGGAACACAAAACAAGGGCATGCGGTCGTGGCCCGGTTGAATGGTGATCAGCGTTGACCAGAGCGCCGTGCCCATCTCCTGGCGCAGGCCGGCTGCCAGAGTAGCAATCGTTGGCATCTGTAAGAGAGTGGTCAACGGCAGATACTGGCCTGTCAACTGTTCAAGCTGTGCAAAGAGCCGGACGGCTAACCAGGAGTTGCCACCCAGCGCAAAAAAGTCATCATGGATGCCAATCGGACGGATATTTAATAACTCTTCCCAAAGTTGGACGAGTTTGAATTCCAGCACATCCTGGGGTTCTGCGGCCGCGGCCTGCTCGGTTTTTGCGCGGTGTGCCGCTTGCGGTGGCGGTACGGTGTCCGCCGCGCCGGTCATGGCAAGCAGCCGCGGCGCGCCGAGCGGCTGATCGGCAGTTTCCCAAAAGGTATCGATTTGTTGCACAAATGCGTCAATCAGCTGCGCCTGCTGGGCTGGGGTGAAAAGTGACGTGTTAAAGTCAAAGTGCAGGAGAAACGTGCCCGTTGCCGCCGTATCATTGACATGCAGGGCCAGCTGCTCGCTCCCCGCCCCTGGATGAATCCGCGCAACCTGCACTGGCCATTCGCCCAGGGTAAACGCCGGCATTGCATGCATGTTAAACATGACCGGGAAGCCTTCATTGTGCAGGTCAAGCGCCGCGCCGCCTTGCGAATTGGCCATCACCGCCCGTGTTTCACGCTTTACCTTTGCCAATAGTGAATGGAATGTCTCCTCGGCAGTCACTTCGACTTGGAAGGGACAGAGTGCCATGACCAGGCCAATGGTCTCTTTGGCTTTTGCCGTAAACCGGTTGTGGACCGGCGTGATCACTCCCAGCTGTTGCTGCCCGCTGCGGTGATAGAGTTGCATAAAAAAGAGTGTAATAAAAATATTGTAGAGTGAAAGCTCTTCACTGACCGTGTAGATGCTTTTTTGATTGGCAAGTGTGCGTAAGCGTTGAGTGCGCGCCACCCCTAAATCAACTGTCTGCCTTTGCACCTCTGTTGTCTGCTGCACCGACGGTTGACCGTCACCCCAGAGCGGTGCCGGCGCCTGCGCTTGTTTGCCTTGCCAATAGGCCCTTGCGCGTGCCGCTTGGGGCGAAGTTTGCGCGGCGCGCTCGGCGTCGATATAGCTGGCAAAGGTGGGCAAGCCCGACTGCGTCAGCGCTGCGCCATGCTGGGCGCAGTGGTAAAAATGTGCGAGCTGCGCGTAACATAAAAAGAAGGAGGCCGCATCGGCGATAATATGATGTTGGTTGAAGTACCAGACAAATTGATTGTCGGCGATTTTGATCAACGCGGTGTCAAAGAGCCGTTGCTCGATCGGAAGCGCTATTTTGCACTGTGTGGCGACCCAGTTTTCGTAAACCGCGGCTGGCTCCTGTGCCAAATCGATATAGGGCAGGGTATAGGTGAAAGGGGCCATGACCCGGCGCTGTGGGATGCCATCGCTTTCCTCGATCACGGTACGCAAGGCATCGCTATGATCCAACAGCGCTTGAAAGGCGCGTTGGAAATGACTGTAGTCAACCGGCCCCTGGATGGTAAAGGTGAGGATCGTGTTAAAGATCGGCGCATCGGCGCGGAGCTTTTGCCCCACCCAATAGAGCAACTGGAGTCGGCTTAAATTCGACCGCTGATAGAGCGGATCCGGTTGCTCCGCCAGGAGCGACGGCTGCCCAGGGTGTACTGCGCCATTGTGCGCAGATAAAGTTGTGTCAGTCATGCTTGCCATGCGATGATCTCTGTTGCCCTTTGCCAAGCCAACCTGACTTGCCCAAGTGAAATGTAACTGCCATCAGACGGGCACCGTCGCGCCGCGCTTTTGCTCGATGAAGGCGGTGATCTGACCCAGCGTCTCAAAATTTTCGGGGATCACTTCGCCATCCTCAATGGTGATGTTGTATTCCTCCTCCAGAAAGCTGATCAACCGCAAGAGCGCCAGGGAATCCAAAATATTCCGGCTCAAGAGTGATGCTTCCGTCTCTAGCTTTGTCTGTGTATCACCCAACATGATTTCGTCAACGATAAACCGTTCGACGACAGTGCCAATCGTCATGGTCGAAACTCCTCAATGGTTACAGAATTGATCGTTGTATCCGCCGTTAACAACAGCCGGTTGACCTTTCCGGTTGAGGTTTTGGGCAGTTCTGGGCAAAATTCAATACTTTCCGGTACCATGTAGCGGGGCAGATGGTGGTGGCAGTGCAGCTCGACCGCTTTCTTGGACAATTCATGATTTTCTAAGAGAACGAGAAAGGCTTTGAGCCGATTGCCCACAAAATCGTCGGGGATGGCGATGACGGCTGCTTCCTTGACCGCTGGGTGTGCATAGAGCACGGCTTCGATCTCGCCCAGCTCAATGCGGTACCCGCGGCTTTTGATCATGTGGTCGCGCCGGCCCACATAGCGCCAGTTCACCCCATCCGCAGCCAACGTCACGATGTCCCCCGTGCGGTAAGCCAGCTCTGCAAAGGCCGGCTGAAAGGGATTATGGACAAAACTGCGGGCCGTCTTCTCTGCATCCCCCCAGTAACCCTGCGCCACACAGGAACCGCGCACCCATAGTTCCCCTTCTTGGCCGCTTTGGGTCACCCGTGCGCCGTGGGCATCCACCGCAAAGACTTCTGTGTTTTCACAGGCAATCCCAATCGGTACCGGCTGGGTACAGGTGGGGGCCAAATCTTTGGGCTGCACTTTGTAGTAGGTACAGACATTGGTTTCGGTGGGACCATACAGGTTATAGAAGTGCGCGTTTGGGATCGCAGCGACTAACTTGCGCAGAAACTTGATCGGGAAAACCTCACCGGCAAAAAGAATGGTGTGTAACGCCGAAAGGTCATGCCGATCCAACTTGCCGTAATTGACCATTAGGGCGAGAATGGATGGCACCATGTACAGCACGGTGATCCGTTCCTGTTGCAAAAACTGCACCAGTTGCACGGGAAAAACTGATAATTTTTCCGGCACCAACACCACCGTCCCGCCGGCTTGGATCGTGGCATAAATATCAAAGGTCGAGAGATCAAAATGAAGCGGCGCATGGCTGGTGACGCGATCGGCCGGCGTCAGGTGAAAGGTTTGCTGACACCAGTTAATAAAGGTAAAGATCGTCCGATGGGCGATCATCACCCCTTTCGGGGTGCCGGTTGAGCCAGAGGTGTAAAGAATGTAGGCCAGGTCGGTTTCAATGGTGCCCGCCGCGGCTGGTGGTGTATCCGCTTGCCGAGCGACCTCTGCCCACGTGATCACATTAGTCATGGCCGTTAGTTCAACTGCTGTTGCGTCCATCTCATCCAGCAAGACCAAACTTTGTAACGGGGTCTCCTCGCTTAACAGCGCCGCCAGGGTACTGCTCATGGTGGTCGAGGTCAGTAAGAGCCGAATGTTGCAGTTGCCGGTGATGTAAGCTAACCTTTTCACCGGCGCATCTGGGTCCAACGGCACATAGACGCCCCCAGCCTTCAGGATGCCAAAGATGGCAATGAGCGAGGCCAACGATTTGTGCAGGTAAATGCCGACCCGATCACCCCGCTTTACCCCGCTGGCCTGCAACAGGTGCCCCACTTGGTTTGTGACGCGATCCAGTTGCCCATAACTCAACCCCTGCCCTTGAAAGCGGACCGCTTCTTGATCAGGTCGCGCCGCGGCACTTTCACTCAGCAGTTGATGCAGCAAATAGGCCATCGTTCCCTCTTTCTGGCACAATGGAGCTTATAGAGGAAACAAATAAAGATTGCACAATCGTGTACTGCGCATCCCCTGATGCGCAGCCCACTTTGTGTCACCTCTATTTGTGTTATCTATTAGGTGGTCAGGTGGTCAGGTGGTATTAACGTGATCGAAACACCAACCAACCACCTAACTAGTACGACAACGTTGTCGTACTAGCCACCCCTCATAAACCAAGCAGCCGCGCGATAATGGTGCGCTGAATATCAGAGGTGCCCGAGTAGAGGACGCCACCGACGGCATCGCGCAGGTCGCGTTCGACCTCAAATTCGGTCATGTAGCCGTAACCACCATGCACCCGAATCGCGTCTAGGCTCGATTGGACAAAACATTCACTCAGGTAAAGTTTGGCGATGGCGGCTTCCATCACGGCTGGTTCGCCCCGCTGTTTGAGCCAGGCCACCTTATAGAGCAACAAGCGGGCTGTTTCCAGGCGGACTTTCATCTCGGCAATGCGGTTGGCAACGGCACCAAATTTGCCAATCGGTTGACCAAATTGCCGCCGGGTGCGCGCATAGTGGATCGACTTCTCCAGTTGCTGCTCCATCGCGCCGATCTGGCTGGCCAAAATGCAACTGCGTTCCCACTCCATGGAGCTGTTAAAAATGCTGGCCCCAGCCCCTTCGGCGCCCAGCCGATTTTCGCTGGGCACAAAACAATCCTGTAAGACGATCTCGCCCATCGGCGCAGTGCGTAGCCCCATTTTGTCCAAATCGCGGCTGACCGTAAAGCCTGGTGTGCCCTTCTCGATCAGAAAGGCGGTGAGGCCCCAGCGTCCTTTGTTTGGATCGACAGTGGCAAAGACTAGCGCCAACGAGGCCACCGGCGCACTGGTGACAAACATTTTGCTGCCATTGAGGATATACCCCCCTGTGGTGCGTTCTGCTCTGGTGCGCAGACTATAGGCATCGGAGCCGGCATCCGGTTCCGTCATGCCATGGGCACCAATGAGCTCGCCGCTACAGAGGCCAGGCAAATATTTCTCTTTTTGTGTCGCCGTCCCAAAGGTTAAGATCGGCAATTGTACGCTCCACAGCTGGGCATTCAAGGCAAAGATCAGCCCATTGTCGCGACAACCGTACCCTAGCCCTTCCATCATCAACATGGTGGTCATAATGTCGGTATCGCTGCCCCCATAGGCCTGGGGGATGGGCAACCCCTGAATGCCGAAGCGGGCGCACTTGTGCCAGCTTTCCTGTGAAAACTCGCCGCGCCGGTCGCGTTCACTGATATTATCGGCTAGTTCTTTTTGGGCAAATTCAATGGCTGCCTTTTTATAGGCGAGTTGTTCCGCTGTCCAGGAGAAATCCATCGTCGTTCAATGCTCCTTGCCCGCCGAGGCGTGCGGTTGCTTGGGTTGATTGCAGGCACCTATTGTGACCAACTGGGCTTCCAACGCGGCGCTGGCTTGGTCCCAGGTCCAATGGCGCAAGACATGGGCCCGGGCATTCGCGCCATAGCGCTGCCGCAACGCGTGGTTGCTCAACAAGGCTTGCAGCGCGGCCGCAAATTCGCGCGGGTCGCGCGCGGTTAAGTGGCCCGTCTCGGCATGAACGACACTCTCGGCCACCCCGCCCTCGCGGACGCCGATCACCGGTGTGCCGCAGGCCATGGCTTCGAGCGGGACCAGGCCAAATGGTTCCATCACTGGTGCATAAACACAGACTTGTGCCCGGTTATACTCCAGGCGCAGCTGATCAACCGTGAGATTGGTTAAAATTTGGACTGCCACCCCACGCGCGCGGGCAAGCGCACGAATGTACTCATTTTCGGCTGGCTGGACCATGTTGCAGGCTAATTTCAAGGTGGGTCTTTTGTCTGCCGGCAGCTGTGCTAAACTTTCGATCAGAAAATCAAAGCCCTTGCGTGGCGACAACTCGCCCACCGAGAGTACCATCTCTTCCCGCTGCGTTGTTGCCAGTGGATAAAATTTGTCCGGATCTACCCCGCAATAACAGAGTTGGATATCGGTCGCACCGCTCTTGGCCATCTGCTCCTGCGTAAAGCGAGAATTCGCTAATAAGCGTTGTGTATGACGCAGGCTGTTGTGCTGGATCGCGTGCAAGCGCTGGTTGTAGAGCCGGATAAATGGATCGACCTGATTGGCCACGCTGTGCCAGCGTTGCGGCTGGAGGTAGGGGCGCGGTAAATGACGTGTAAAGCGCTGCCCAAATGGCTCGTGCAAATAATAGAGCGCCGGTTTTTGCACCCAGCCCAGAAAGGCCGGCATAAAAGTATAAAGACAGGTGTTGGCAAAGATTACATCATAGGCCCCGGCGTTGATCTGCCTGGCAATGCGCTGCCCAATCTGCTGCAATTCACCCAGATCCCGCCAGCGTTGGCCTTGATTCAGGCGTCCCCACGGGCGCTGGAAAAGTTTGTGGGGGGTAAAGGCAAAGACATAATGGTGGCGGACCAAGGGGCGGATATCACAGAAGGCATGATCCGCACTGCTCAGCGTATAGACATCAATCGTATGGTTAACCGCCAGCCAGCGTGTCCACTCATAGATGGCGCGCTTGGCCCCCCCGCTGGGGGTGTTATGAAAGAGCGCAATGTTCACGGCTGCGTCCTCAGTGCGGTGCCCTGGTAGACCACAGGCCGGCGGCGCTGCCTGACTAAGTCCACAATCGACAGGGGCAGCAATGACTTTAACCAGGTGCTCACCAGCGTAAAACGTAACAGATAAGTTGGATCGGTCGTGACTGTGCGCCGGAAAAATGTCCGCGCAAAGGCAAAGCGGCGCGAGCCATAACTGATCATGCCCAGGACAAAGTACGCATGGGCATAGATAGTGCACCGTTGCCCGTTGAGTTGGGCGGCAAAGTGATCGTCGTTAAACAGCCGGCCAAAGAGCTCTTCGAACAACATGACACTATGGCGGACGTCAACGGTTTGATAGTGGCCCCGAAAACCGCGCGGTTGTTTGCCATAGCCGATCTCATAATAAAAGTCGAGCGTGCGCAGGATGGCCGGCTCACAACGAATGGCTGCGCAGATCGCCTGATAAGCTTCGCCCACCTGCTGACGTTGTAAATATTCGGTCGCCGTGCGGAGATAGACGCGGGCATAGGCTTGGCGCATAGCCACCGTGCCGGGCGTGGCCGCCGTTAGGGCACCCACCTGTTTGGTGAGTACCCCCAGTTGATCCTGCAACATGTGGCGCGGGTTACTGGACATACTTTGGGCTACCAGTCGATAGCGGGCAAGCACTGCTGTCGTTCCCACGATGGTGAACTGCTTGGCCAGGCGCAGCCACATGTCCCAATCCGCACTCCCCTGGAAGGCCTGGTCAAAGCGCCCGGCGGTGGTATAACAAGCGCGATAGACCAACATACAGAGCGGGGGGAAAAAGCCCCCTTGCAATAACACGCTGTAAAGTTCATGCGCGGCGACGACTTTGCCGATCTGCTGCGGCAACGGCTGATTCGCTTCATCAACGGTTTGGCACCGACAATAAACGCCATCGGCCGCGGGATTAGCATCCAACAGGGCCACAAGGGTGCTGAGAAAGGTGGGCTCGTACAGATCATCGGCATCGAGCAGCGCGATCAGTTCACCCTTGGCCGCAGCAATACCGCGGTTGCGCGCCGCTGAGACGCCTTGATTCGTTTGCCGGATATATTGTACCCTATCTGCAAAGTGGGCTACAACGGCCGGCGTCTGATCCTGCGAGCCATCATCAACTACGATGATCTCATAGGCCGTATAGTGCTGCTGCAAGACACTTTCAATCGCCGCGCCAAGATAGGCGGCGTGGTTATAGGCAGGAATAATGATACTAACGCGACAGTTCGTCATAGGCTGTTGTAGATCGATTGCAACTGGTCGATGATCTTGGGCCAGGCGAAGCAACTGGCCTGTGCGCGTGCCTGTGCCCCTAGTTGCTGCCGTGTGGCCGGCGCATCCAACAATTCAATCACGGCCGCAGCCATGCTGCGGGCATCACCGGGGGCAACCAACGCGCCACAGGCGGGGGTAACATAATCACTAATGCCGCCAACGTCTGAAACGACCACGGGTAAGCCACACGCCATCCCTTCCAGCAGCGCATTGTTGGCCGTTGCTTCGTGTAACGGCATTACCAGCAGCGCCGCTGACTGGTACAAGGCCCGAAACTCGGCTTCCGGTAGGTTAGAACGCAAGGTCAGCTTTGGGTGACTGCCGATCCGCTCGAAGCTGCGCGGCGAAGTCACGGCGACAAAGCGGGTTTGCGGGCGGCAATAGGCGACCAGTTCGATGAGCCCACGCAAGGTGGGGAAATCGCGGTAGTTGTCACCCACAAATAAGCAGAGATCCGGATCGCGCTGGGCAAATGTCGCCGGCGGGACGAAATATTCGGTGTCGATCCCCAACGGCACAAAGTAGATCCGCTCTCGATCCAGCAATTGCTCAAAAAAAGTCTGCTGATTACGACTGACACAGATCACCGCCGACAATTTGCGCAAATGCCAGTCAATCTGTACCGCCTGCTGGATCCCGACTGGCGGCTGATGAAAGGTCGCTACGACCTGGTTACGCCGCACCCGGTTGAGCAGGCCCGCATAGTGGTAGGTCGTTTCGCCATACAGAAAGTGATAGATGCATTCCCGTTCCCATAACATGCGCTGCATCACCTGCAGTTCAGCGGCCAGGGCGGCCCGATCATAGCCGGGGGTGCCCTTGGCCAGCCGCCACATCATACGCTCGCGGACGATGTGGCGTGAGACGGGCTTGTCAACGGTGATGATCTCGCCGCCACACTGGGCGGTGCTCAATTCAGCCAGCCGCGCATACCCCGAATGCGGGGAATGATGACCGTAGCGAAACCTGACAAAGCGCAGGGCACGCTGGCTCATTGCCCAATGCTTTCTGCATCGGCTGGTTGCAACTCGTGAATTACCTGGCGGAGCTGGGCACTGGTTCGTTTAATATCAAATTTTTCACAGGCCAGGGTCCGCAGCCGATGTTGGCGGCGCAGGCGCTCGGCCTCCGGCTGTTCACTGTAATCAATCATTTTCTGTTGCAATTGGGTGTCGGTGAGGTAGATATTCTCCGCCGGTAGCATCTCCTCGGCCCCAGCCCAACTGTGGGCAAGACAGTAGCAGCCGCTGGCCATGGCCTCAATCAGGGCAACTTGTTGGCCTTCCCAAAAGCTGTTGGAAAGAAAGATGTCGATCTTCTGCAGCCAAGCCGGCGTATCGGTCACATAGCCATCAAAGGTCACCTGCTCCTGTAACCCCAGGCGGTGAACCAACCGCTGCACCGCGGCGGTATAGCGCAGATCAAGTGGTTTGCCGGCAATCGCGAGCGTGGGGTCATAACCTTGTTCTTTTAGCTGATGGACCAACAGAATGACTTCATAGATGCGCTTGATCGGGCTAATGTTGCAGAGCATCCCCAACTGAAAACGAAAGGGTTTGCGGGTGGGCATTTTATAAGCGGCCAACGATTTGCCATTATAAATCACCACCGTTTTGTGTTGCTGGGCTGGGTAGAGTTCAACAAACATCTCTTGCATGGCCTCGCTGACCAAAATCACCTTGTCCACTCGATCCCAACAGATCCGGTGGGCCCACTCGTGTAATTCAAACGAATGCAAGCGGGTGACAATGGCGCAGCTTTTGGGCATATGGCTAGCGTGCCGCAAGAGATCGCTGGCCCACTCGAAAAAACAGACATCATTCTGGCGCAACATGCGCTGGATGCCCGCACGAAAAGTCCAACGGTTAATGCGCCCATGCAGCAGGGGCACGTTGTACGTTTTCGGTCGGAAAATGCTGGTTTGATGGTGGGCCGCGAGATCCGGCAGGAGCTCCTGCATGAATACCCAATTCTCTTCCCCAACCAAGATCCCTAGTTTCGTCACAACGGTAACTCCTTACGTCCTAAGCTGACAAAGGCGCGGCCAGCATTTTTACGATGGCACGTAACGAGATTGCCATCACCCCTCGATTGAGCAGATAACGTGGCTGATGGGTCAATGCGTCCAGCGTATTCACGAGTACGTTGGCGTAGTGGCCCCGGCGATACGCGTGGAAGGCACAATTAACGGCGTAACAACCTTGCAGTCGCTGCGCCTCGTGATGCGCCCCCATCTGGTGGAGCGACGCCAGCAAGGCGTGGACGGCTGTCCGTGCGGCGGTCGCGCCAAAGGCGCGCTCGTAATTCAAAAGTTGTTCGACAAAAATGCGCACAAATTGTTCATCCAGGGTTGCCCCCAATCGTTTGGCATGGGCAAGTTGTGCTTCGCCGGTAGCCAGCCGGCTCCAGAGCAGATTACGCAACCCCCGCACCAGATAACCACGGGCAATCACCCGATCGCGGTGGGGGACAAGGGTGGCCATATTGGCTGGTAATTGCGCAAAGACGCGCCGCAGCCTGCTTTCATGATCGCCGCCATCCCTGGTCGCGTTGTAGAGCCAAAAACTCAACAGTGCCTCACCCTGATCAGCAAGCAGCGTGGGTTGGTAGTGTAGCGCTTGCGCCAAGTAGGCCTGGGCTAGGGCGCACTCTTCCTGTAGCGCGGCTTGATAGGCCCAGGCCCGGTAGACATCATGGTATGCCAGGTTGCGCAGCGCTTGGACTGCCTCAGGGCAACGGGGGTCGTCAAACGCAGTCGCCAGCGCACGTAACATATCGTCTAGCCGGGCCGGTAAATCGCGAAAGTGTTTATCGGGATCCAGGCGGCGGTAAGCCAGAAACGGCTCAACGCCGACACAATGACAGCCGGCCAATGCCAGGCGAATGTACAGATCACGATCTTCATTCACGGTAAAGCCGGTGCGAAATCCCCCGGTCACGGTCAACCAGTGGCGGCGTACCATCAGATCGGTTGGCGCAAAGGGAAAGCGCAACACCAGCGTTTCTAGTGAGGCCGCCGGTGGCAACAACATTAAGTTGACTGGCTGCCCCGCCTGATCGATCTCAACGCGTGACCCATAGGTTAAACCGACTGTCTCCTGCTGGTCGAGATGGGCAACTTGCACGGCCAGCTTCTCCGGGCGGTAGCGATCATCGGCATCCAGGAAGGCGATATAGTCGCTTTCCGCCAGGGCAATCCCACGATTGCGCGCGGCGGCCGCCCCCTGGTTTGGCTGGTAAAGATAGTGAATGCGCTCATCCGCGAACTGTGCAATGGTGGCGGCGGTGGCATCGGTCGAGCCATCGTCGATAATGAACAGTTGCCAATGGGCGTAACTTTGGGCGATGACACTTTGGATCGCCTCGGTAATATAGGTTGCCCCATTATAGACGGGCATGATGATACTGACGCGCGCGGTGTTCATACCGGTCGCCGCTCTGCCGTGAGGCGAAAGAACAGAGTCAGCAGCTGGCCCAGGTAGCTATGCTTGTTTTCTCCCTGATTTTTCTCCTGCGCCCTGCCCTGGCCGTGGACCCAAAAAACTTGCTGATGGGCGAGCTTGCGCTGGATCACTTCGCCGAGAATGCGCAACGTATCGCTGAGTCGTGCCCTTTTCTCGTGGCGCAACCAGCGGTCCCGATCCGGTTCGCCGACATAGACACTGGCCTGACTCTGCGGCTCGTCGCTTGCCTGCCAAAAGCGGCGATCCTCGGTCACGAGGGCCTCTATCACAGTTGGGTATTGCCGTAGCGCCTGGAGCGAAGGAAAGACCGTTGCTGCGCCCTTAAACTGTTCGGTACAGGGATAGCCATAGGCCAGTAGGCGATCACCCAGCAGTGCGGCGGCCAAGCGCTGCTCGCCTGGTGCTAACTCGCGTTGCCAAACCTGGCTGCGTGAGCGATCCGCCGGTTTGTGGACAATCGGGTGCCACTGGTCTTTGTCGGTCACAACGCTGGCTGCTGAGCGCGACGTATCCAGCATTTGTGGTTCGTACTCCTCTTGCAGAAAGGCGCATAACTGTCGCAGTTCGCGTTCTGGTGCCTGGACCAATGCTTCATAGTACAGGGTGTAACAGCGCTGATCCTGCGCAAAGAAGGCCGCGCTTTGGTCATCGTAGCGCCGCCATAACATCAGGTTATCTAAAAAGTGGGGCGACGCCCACGGCGTTTTCATCAGCGAAAGCGCCACGTCGCGCGGGTCGCGCACGATCCGGATCAGGGGGGCAGTTGGGAAGTGGTGGCGGATGGTCTGCACATAGAGCAGATGTTCCGGACTTTTCTCCACCCAGCGCGCCCTGCCTTCCCGCCCTTTCAACTGATCAGTCAGGGCTGCCAGCATGGCGGGGACCGTTGGCGGTTGGCTTTGCAGATAAACATGGAGCTGTGCCCGCGTCAAGGCAAAATGGGTGGGAATCGGGATATCAACTAACTGCAAAGCCCAGAGAAAATCGACCGCGCGCGCCGGCCAGGTTGACGGGCAACAGAGCTGTTCTACTTCTGCTTTCACCAAGAAGTGGAAAAAACGCGTCTCGGTACCGCAACTCAGGCGGCTGTGGGCGGCAAGCATGGCGGCCAGCAACGTCGTCCCCGAACGGGGTACGCCAACAACAAAAATGGGTGTGTTGTGTTCGGTCATTGCAAGAATGGTTAGACAATATCCGCAAACTGGAATTCGACCCGCTTGAAAAAGGTGTAGCCAGCCAGAAAAACGACGATGGCGATGAGCGCAGCCGGCAACAAGGAGGGACCGGGCGCTTGGCCATAGAGCAGGACACTGCGGTACGCTTCCAAAATGCCGGCCATGGGATTTAGCTCGTAATAGGGGCGCAGCCATGCTGGGATGCGTGCCACGGGATAGAGCACCGGCGACGCATAGAACCAGAGTTGAATCGCCAGTGTCAGCAGCGGTTTGACATCGCGATAAAAGACATTCGCCGCGGCCAGCATCAACCCCAGGCCCAGGGTTAAGGCTAATTGAATGGCCAAAATAACGGGTAAGTAGAGCCAGGTGCTCGGCGTAAAGGGTAGCTGAAAATAGATCATCAAGATAACGAGTAGACCGAGCGCAATGAAAAAATCGATGAGCCGGGTCAGCAGCGCCGCAATGGGCAGCACTTCACGGGGGAAATAGACCTTGGTAATCAATTGCATATTCTCGATCAGCGAGTTTGCCATATCAGTCAAGGTGCTGGCGAATAACAGCCAAGGGGCCAGCGCCGCATAGTTAAAGACCACATATGGAATCGGCGACGTATCAATCGGGATCACCAGCGTGAAGATCACGGTGAAAATGGTTACGGTGGCAATTGGTTGAATCAGAATCCACAACCCGCCGAGCACCGACTGCTGATAGCGCGCCCGCAAGATGCGCCCCGTCCAGGCCCAAAGCAGATCTCTGGCATTGATAAATTCATTAATCGTGGTTGCTGTCATTGCTTTAACTCTGATGGTTATGGGTAAATCGACGCTGCGACTGGGTGCACTGGCATTTGATTGCCACTATCCCCCTTGTGCCCGTGCCCGTTACTACTGTAGGCGAGGTCGTTGGGCTCGTTGGGCACTGGTGACATTTGTGTATACCAACTTCGTTTTGGTTCAAAGATGCCACCTTGTTCTTCCTGGGTCTGGCTGGTACCCCCAACCCTGAACCAATTCGACCAACCGCCGGCCAAGGCCAGATTATCCAGCGCGTTGGTCAGCCGTGCATCAATAAAATAGCTGTTGCTGGTTAGCTGTAATGGCTCGACGATCACCGATAGGACCCCTGGCCCCGGCTGTAGGGCCAGCGGGACACCATCCGCCGTGGTGCGCATGATGCAACAGGTCACCCCATCGGTGCGCATAATGCGGATGACGGCGTTCACCGTTTCGGTCAGGCTGTAGACCAGGTAATGCACCCGAATTTCAAGCGGCTGATCACTTTGAAACTCTGTACAGACCACCCCAGCGCCATTGAGTAGCTGAATTTGGCTAATTTGGACCTCGGTGACCGTGGCGACCGGTCCACTCTGTTGTTTAGTGAGCTTTTGCGCGCGCTCCTCATGCAGATCGCGCTCATACTGTTTGATCACCTCGGTGGTGGGGCCGCTCGCCTTTAAGTGGCCCCGCTCAAGATAGAGCGCGCGCTCACAAATCGCTTGTACCATGTAGAGATTGTGCGAAACAAAAATGATACTCGTCCCATTGTGGCGGAGCGCATCAATGCGTTGGATACACTTTTGCCGAAAGGCCACATCACCCACGGCCAAGACCTCATCCACCAGGAGCAGATCAGCTTCCAAGCAGGAGGCAACGGCAAAGCCCAAGCGCACCATCATGCCTGATGAATAGCGTTTCACCGGTGTATCGAGAAAGTGCTCGATTTCCGAGAAGGCGACAATTTCATCAAAATGTTGGGCAATCTCTCGGCGCTTAAGCCCTAGAATCGTGCCATTTAGATAGATATTTTCGCGGCCCGTCAGGTCGGGGTGAAAGCCTGAGCCCAACTCGATCAAGGCGGAAAGTCGGCCATTGATGGTGATCTGTCCCTGCGTCGGCCGTGTGATCTTGGCCAGCAATTTGAGCAACGTCGATTTGCCCGCCCCATTCCGCCCAATCAGCGCCAACGATTCGCCCTGGGTGAGTTCAAAACTGAGATCGTGTAAGGCCCAAAAATTTGACGGCGTCGCCGCGTTTCGGCCCTTTGCGTTTAGGGCATTGCTGAGCGATTGCGAGACGATTTTGAGAATATTGCGCCGGCCAACGCCCAAGCGGTACTCTTTGGAAACGTGCTCAAATTGCACGACTGACTTCATGCAAAAACTCCTCACTCCTTGCTTGACTGCCATTACCGCTGCTACGATTTAAATAATTCCCGGACCTGGGACAATGGGATCGGCTGCGGCGACTGCAAAGGTAAGGCCGCGGGCCAGGTCAGATGGACTAAGTAGAGCAACCCCACAAGCCGGTGGTAGCTCACCGGAAAGACATCAAAGGTGGGAATGGCAAAGATTAGAAAGGCAGCAATGCCGACGGGCCAGGGGTGTACGTGCCCTTGGGTAGCGACGGCCCAGATGACAAGCGGCATGGCCAGCACATAGTGGTGCTCCCACACGACCGGCGAAATGATCAGCCCCAGCGCCACTGCGTCCATTGTATGGCCGTAAAATCGATCCATGGCGGCCTGTTCACCACCATCCGCCAGTGCTGCGTAGGCGCGCTCGCGCACGACAAAGCGCACCAAGAAATAGCCGCACATGAGCAAGATCGCGCCGCTGTAGAGCAGATCGACCGTCGCTTGTAAATTAGTGGTCGGCCAGCCCAAGCCCCGCACACTCTGGTCATAAACGTTGTAGATCACGCTATGTAAACTGTTGTCGCGGAAATAACGGCCCTTGGGAAAGGTGCCGGCAAAGGCCAAGAATTGCGACCATAAGTGCCAATCGCGGCCACCACCCGTCTGGATCAGCACCAGGGCCAAGGTGCCAACGGCGGCACCGGCGACGGCCCGTACCTGCTTGGTCAGGGTCCACGGCAGTAAAAAGATTAAGGGATAGAGCTTGATCTGTCCCCCCAAGGCAACTGCCAATCCGCTTAACCAAGGGTGGGTACGCCAAAGCAGCAGCGCCAAAAGGACGAGGTTGAGCACCCATAAATTCACTTGATTATAGGTAATGGTCGCCACGAGTGGGTTGTTAAAGACAAAGAGCCCCGCCACCAACAGTGCCGCCACGAGTGGGTTGAGCGCCACCCGACGGGCAAAGCGATAGCAGAGAAAATAAGCCAGGATGATCAGCAGCCATTGGCTGGCTTCATAAAGATAAAAGAGTAGATCCCAAAGTTGGCCGGCCTCTGTGTTCCCTGCCGTTGGCAATGCCGCCAGCCCCAGCGCACTGAGTTGGTGGAGGACCGCCATGGTTTGCGCCACCAACGGCCAGTATAAATAGCAGCCCCCGTAGGGATTGCTGCCGGCAACAATCGCCTGCGCCGCCTGTTCATAACATTCATAGTCCCACGAGCGGGCCGAATGTTGACGCATGAAGCTGAGATAGTGCAGGCCCACCAAAACCAACAAAATGATCGGCACCCGTGCTCCAAGCGCGGCATCCTTTCCCCGGCGTAATGCTACCGTGGCGGCAACAATGAGGGCCACCGTGGCACAAAAGACAAACAGTTGAAAGGGCGGGGCCGGTTGGCGCAGGCTCTCAAAGGTGCGGATAAATGGCAACGGCAGCCGCCACAAAAGCAGTGCAACCCCAATGGTCGCCACCCCAAGTAGGGCATAAAACAAGCTGTTGCGCACCAGGTGGGGCGCACTACTTGCGGCCTGGCTGATCTGTTTTTCACCCATGATCATTGCTCACAATAACTGATCAAACAGATAATCTGTCGTGCGCATGGCCAGCGCGACCATGGTCAGCGTCGGATTCACTGCCCCCGATGTCCCGACAAAGTTGCTGCCCCCCAGAACGAATAAGTTTGGGATGCCATGCACCTTTCCCACCGCATCCACCACACTATCACGCTCATGGTCGCCCATGCGACAGCCACCCATGTGATGATGACCCGATTGGTATTGCCCGACAGTGAGCAGTTCGGCGTCATCGCCACCGGAAGCCGCCACCACACGGGCAAAGAGTTCCTGCGCAAACTCGTAGGTCGCGTAATCAAAATCAGCCGATTGATAGTGAACATGGGCGTAGGCATCGCCGTAGCGATCCTGCGCTGTTGACAACGCCACATACTTTTGCGCGCTGGGCACTGATTCGGCGTGGAGGCCGACCGTACGCCATTGCCGCATGGGTTCCAAGGTTTGTGCCGCCTCTAACCCGCTCTCCCACTGGCTGCCCTTATGCGCATATGCCCGTTCTGGGCTGTACCCAGCAATGGATGGAAACTCAAGTTTGATCCCGCCATGCCGGCCCCGCGTCGGTGGATCGAGAAATTGATGACTTTGCCCGGTCCATGCCCCAATGCGGCTGGGGTAGAGCAACGTTGGATAATGGATCCGCCCGCCCCAAATATGGTGCAAGGTCACCTGCTGTCCCACCTGGCCGCTGCGATTACCAATGCCATCGGGATAGCTGCTTGCCGTCGAGAGCAACAACAAGCGCGCCGATTCGATGGCCCCGGCGGCCAGGATAATAATGTCGGCCCCATGCTCCTGATCAGTTGCGGCCTCGTGCTCGCGATAGACCAGCGCCCGCGCGGCCCCGGCGGCGTTGAGGACGATGCGCCGCACCGAGCTGTTGGTGTGTACAGTGCAAAGACCGGTGGCAACCGCCTGTAACAGGTGATGATTGGGCGAATAGCGCGCCCCAATCGGACAAAAGCGACAGACGCCAAAGTTCATACAGCCGGCGCGGCCATCAAATGGTTGCCGCGTGCGGGCCTGTGGCGTTGTATGCAGCACGATATCAGCTTTGCGTAACTGCTCGGCCAGCAGCAGATCATCATAACTCAGGGCAAAGGCCGGCAGGGGATAGGGCTGTGTACGATGGGGCGCAAAGGGATTATCGCTATCCATGCCCGCTACCCCCAACAACGTTTCCGCTCTACCATAGTAGGGTTCCAACTCAGCATAAGTGAGCGGCCAATCGTTGCCATACCCATAGCGGCTTTTGGTCTTAAAATCAGCGGGGTGCATGCGCAGGGTGATCGCTGACCACTGGGTGGCGCTGCCGCCCACCCCCATCACCCGCTCCTGGTTGAGATCAAAGGTATAATCGCCCGTTAGGGTTAGATGTTGTAGATCGCCCGGTAGTTTATAGGCCGGATTGTCATACAAGTACCAGGACTTCTCCTGAAATTGCGCGCTATGCGGGTACGGGTAGTCAGCCCCTTTTTCAAAGATATCAACTTGATAGCCCTTTTGGGTCAGCAGATAGGCCAGGGTGGTCCCCACAATGCCTGAGCCGATAATCGCAACTGTTTTTGCTGGCATAAAAATTTTGCACTCTGTCTCGTCGGTTGGTCAGGTGGTCATTCGCTTGCCTGCCAACCCATCGAACCGCCACAGGGGACCCGGTTGAACCGCGCTGTTTTATCCTTGTGGTGCTTGTCGATAATGCTCTAACCCGCGTGGGGTTCCGGGCCAGGACTCGTAGCCTAAGACAACCCAGGCGCTGGTTTTAACAAAAAGCTGAAAGATTTCGCGCACGATAAATTGGTCAAAGAGTAGCCACTCTCTGTCAAAGAGTGCGCTTTGCAGACGACCGAATTGTCCGCGACTGCGCGCACGCACGGTAAAGACCTTGGCCAGCAGTTGTCTGCGCACCGCCACATCGCAATCGACAAAAGCGATGCGTGCCCTTTGTTGGGCCAGCCGATTTAGGGCCGTTACAAATTGTTCATACAGTGCGTTGTAGCCGGGCAGATTGGCCGCCCGCCACTGGAAATAGCGTTCATAGTGATCCAACGCGAGCGCGGTTGCGGCCAACGTCTCGGTGACGGCCAGCAGGCTTTGCAGCGTTGGTGCCGCCAGGGTTCCTGTTGGCGCGGTGGGCAGCACCGCATCCTTTTGTGCTTGGCGCAGGCGGTGTAGCGGTGTAAAAACCCTATCGCCCCACCGCTGCACCGCAACCGTGCCGGCGGCAGTGCCGAGTGTCAGCATGGCCAGCGCCTTGAGTAAGCTTCGTCTTGACAGCAACATCCTCGCCTCGTCTTTTGGGTGTCAATGAACCGTGCTATGGGCTGGCGGTTACCTGCGTACAGCCCGCGGCCGTCGCCGGGATAAACCAAACGGTCGCTTGCTCATCCGCAAAGAGGGCGCAGCCGTTGGTTTGTTCTCTTAACCAGGTCAGGGCTGGTGTGTTTGCGCCGGAAAAGTGGATCGCCAGCGGTCGGTTCAGCTTTTGCAACTGCTGTAATGCCGTTGCCAGGTTAGCCGGCAGCTGCTCTTCATAGAGTGCGGCAACCGTTGCGCGCCTTTGCCCATAGAGCTCGGCAGAATAACCGCGCCACGTTAGCATGTTGTAATCGTTCGGTACACTGTAACCGGCGGTGGTCACCCCGTCGGCATCACTGGGCAGATAGAGTGAACGTGCGACAAAGGGTCCCAGGTGAATCCGCGAGTTATGGGCGACCAAAATCGTATTGGCTGGTGTGCCGTCGCGCACTGCTTGTAACCAGGCGGCCTCTGGCTCGTTTTGATCCAGGGCAAGCCAAAAAGCGTTTTCCTGTAACCGGGGCGCATTGGCTAAGTTGCTGGGCAGGCGCGCGCCCAGGCGATACATGAGTAAGAGATGGATGACCACCAGCAGCAGCGGTACCGCGGTGGCCATCGGCCAGCGCCAGCGTGGCAGCCGCACAAACAGTGGGTCAAGCGTGGCGGCGCTCAGGGGAAAGAGCATCATCGTCGCCCCAAAGATGAATTTGTATTCAAGGTTGCTCAAGTCGGCCAGCACGTAGGCCCCCATCAGGGCCAAAGCGGTGGCCGCCAGCAGCAGCGCTGGACCCGATCGGCGCCGGATGGCGGTGACCAGTAAGGGGCCGGCGAGCAGGATGAAGGGCAGCAACGCACTGAGCACCTGCAAACCCTTCGCCAGCAGTTGCCATTCGTGCGTGGTGAATTGAAAGGTGGATTTCACCCGATCCTGGGTCACCAACCCCAAGTACCCCAAAAAGACGATCAGACTTAGACCAAAGGCGGCCGCAAGCCATAGCCGCTCGCGCCGTGTATAGGGCGGCAGGCCAGGCACCCAGCGTGCTGCTAGCAACCCGATCAGGCCGGCAACCAGCAGCGCGCCCACCGGAAATAAAAGGGGATAGAGCAGGCCCAGGGCAATCAACAAACTGGCCACCAGGGTCCCCAAATGTTTGATTTGGCGCTGCATACTCAGGGTGCAGACCAAGGTCAGCCCCAGCAGCAGTGCAAAGGCGAAGGGCATGGTTTCAAAGCCAACATATTTACCCAGAAAGGGGGTATAGCGCCCGTCACCCAGCACAAACAGCCAGCGGCGCAGATCTGCTGTCAGCAGCCAAACCGTGGCCCCCATCACATTGGTCCCAAGGAACAGCAGCCCAACACTGAACCAGGCTGTGGCTGCGTGCAAGCCAAAGACCGTTTTCGCCAGCTCATAGGCCAGCACCACCGCCGCAAGCAGCCAGATCAGACTGGTCAGGGCGTACATTGAGGTGGGCGACCAATCACTGAGCCAACCCAGCACACTCCAATAGACGTGGTCCAACCACCCATAGGACATGACCACGCCGGCCAGTTCCGGTTCTTCGGGCAGCAATGGACGCTGGGTGAGCTGATAGATGATATCTACATGAAACAAGGCATGCCAGGAAAAGGCCCGATAATTCGGCACGACCAACTTGGGCGAGAGGGTGTAGAGCGCAAAGAGAGTGTATAGCAATAAGCCTGTCAATAGTGATGCTGACCAGCGCGGGCGCCGCACCGTTGGCCTTGCGCGCCACAACAGCAGCAGGCTGGGCAGATTGATCAACGCCAGCAAGGGGGCCGCCGTGGCGAATTCCAGTCCCAAAAGTTTGACAAGTACAAATTGGATGGCGAGCACGGCGGGTGATAAGGCAACCGCCAAGGCAACGCGCGTGCGCCCGTTAATTGCCTGCAGGGGTAACCCAAAGACGATCCATGTACCGGGCAACAAGGTTAAGAGCACAAGTAGAAAAATTGCCATTTGTTATGTTCAAGGTTATATCCAAGCGCTCAACTGCGCTTGAATTGCCGGCGGTGCCGTGACCACGACCAGACCGCGAGGGTGATCAACACCAAAAGTGCAACCGGCGTTAAGCCCACCGCCATCAGCATCAGCGGGGCCGCATTGCTGGGGACGGTGGTAAAGCCATTCGTGCCGGCGTCTGTTCGCACCAGCATCCGCGTTGGCGTCGGGGTGGCCGCGGCTGGTGTGGCTGTGGCCGTCGGCGACGGGGTGGCGGTTGGCGTGAACAAGGGTACAATGGGTAATGCTGGTGCATTTAAGCGGCTGTAGGCATACCAGGTGCCATTGTCCCCATGGCCTGGATCGGTGGTCCAGGCGGTGAGGATCACATTGCCCTGGCTAATCACCGCAGCCGGTTTGCTGGGGGTAAATTCCAGCGGGTCCCCTTTGCGGGCATTGGCCGCCGCCTCGCCCTCGGACACCACGGCTCTGGGTTGGAGCCAGTAGCCTTGCCAGGTGGTGTGCCACAACGTTTCAAAGCGGGCGCGATCGCCAAAGATCGCGTGTAAGGTATTGTTGCTGTCGATGGTTAGCACGGTGGCACCATAATCGCCGCGGCTGGGCTGGAAGGGCTCGACCGGACCCGTCCAACTTTCGCCCCCATCCGTTGAACGGCGCATGCGTCGTTCGCAGGGTTCACAGACCGTATAAATGACAAATAATTCATTGTTGTACGCAATCATTGTCGGGGCGCTGGTGCGTGTAATCTCCAACCCATCAGTGAGGGAGAGCACCAGCGGTTCGCTCCACTGCCCAACTGCCGGGTCCAGGCTGGCATAGTAAATGGCAAACCCATTGCCATCGGCTGTGTTCACCACCCACACAGCATGGAGCCGATCGGCCTGATCGACCAGCAAATTGAGATTGTAGGGTAAGAAGCCGTTTTCATAGGTGAAGCTGACCGGAATCGGCTCTGACCACATTGTACCGTCGGTGCTGCCATAGGTGGCATAGATACCTTTGGTCTGTAGCCGACTGCCATAAAGCACAAAGAGATTGCCATGGCGATCACCTGCTAGCGCGGCGGTGGCGGGGGGGCTGGCCGCCTCCCCAATCAGGGCCGGCACCGACCAGGCAGGGGCACGATCAGCGACGGCGGCAGGGGCCTTGGCATAATAGATCGCCGGATTGAGATCATCACAGCAATAATAGATCAGATGGATGATGCCGGCTTGATCCAGAAAAACCCCGTGAACCGCAATGAGATTGCCTGACGATAACAAGATGTCAATGGGCCGTGTCCAACCCTGTGCGACGGTCCAGCGGCTATAGAAGATGGCCCAGGCGTTATTGTTATCCTCAAGCGGGTAGGCATGAAACGCATGGACCTGCTGATTTTGGTCGGCCACCAGGTAGGGTGTATCCGCCAGCTCATGCACTCCCGTAATTCGTTGGCGTGGCGTCCATTCCTCAGTGGTCTGCGCCAGCACAACTGTGGCGGTCAGCTGATCAAGCAGGAGCCAGCTGCCAATGAGGATCAGCACAGCCAAGATCAAGGTCGGTTTCATCTTACGACCTCGCCAACTTGTGCGCCAAAAAGGGCTGATTGTGCTCCTCTAACGCCGCGGTTAGCTCATTATGGAGGTCGGCGGCCAGGGCCGGCTGCGTGGTCGCTAGGTTTTCGCGTTCCTCGGGATCATTGTCCAGATCGTACAATTCAGTCTCTGCCTGGCTTTTCGGATAGCCGGCATAGTGCGTGACCTTATAGGGCCCTTTGCGCAACATAATCGTCGCCTTGGTGAGGGGGGCCTGTTTCGGATTGCTCTTGGCGTCGATAGCGAAAATTGCGCGCTCGGCGTCCGCAGAGGCTGTGCTAAAATTGGGCAAAATGCGCCCGGTTGACCAATCAGGGCGTGCCTGCCCGGTCAAGTGCAGCAAAGTCGGCAAGAGATCGACGCAACTGGTTGGTGTATAAACATCGGTGCGGCTTTGTTGCCCTGGCTGCGCAATCAGCAACGGTACATGGATCACCGGATCATAGAGCGTTGGCGTCACATGGCCATGAATGCCGCGCTCGAATAGTTGGCCGTGATCAGAGGTGAAGACGACGATAGTATCATCAAGGCGGCCACTGGCGGCCAGGGCATCGACTAAGCGGCCAAACTCGGTATCGGCATAGGCCAAAAATTCATCATACTGGCGGCTCCAGTGGTTGAGGGTTTCGTCCGCGTGCCCTTGGGAGAAGAAGCGCGCTGCTTTGGCCACCGGTTGCCGCTGATCCGCAAAGCGCCCGATAAATTCCTTGCGCGGTCGATAGGGTTCATGCGGCGGCAACAGGTGAAAATAGGCCAGGAAGGGGTGGGGGGCCGCGTCGACCGTCGCGATCAGCCCATCAATGGCCTCTTCCAGAACAAAGTAGAGCTTGAAGAGTTCCGGCACCCCTTGGGGGTAGGTATCCCGATGGGTGGCCATGATGGTGCGCTTGTCCAGGCCCATTCTGACCCGATCGAGCAAGGAAAGGACGAGTGAACTGGGCGTTTCGCCGCCGCGGCGCAGGATCAGATCATCAAAGCTACGCGCCGCAATATCCGCGTCATGAGGAAAGAGCGCGTCGGCAAAAGAGCCATTGGCCAGGCAAAACGCGGTTGGATTAATGTGTAGATCAATGGCCGCGCCAAATTGATGTAACAACGAATTGGCCAGTAAATTGTGGGTGTAGGCAATGTTGGTATAGCCGCCGCTGGCAAATGTACTAAACAGATTCTGCGCAGTATAGGCTTGCGCCACGGTGCCGCCTTGGTTAAAGGCCCGATGGGACCAGGGATAAGTGCCCGTCAGCAAAGACGCTGTGCCCGGCACCGTAAAGCTGCCACCGGCGTAGTGCTGATGATAGACCGTCGCCCGTTCGGCAAAACGGTCCAGATTTGGCGTGGTCTGGCGTGGGTAGCCATACAAAGACATGTGGGGGGCCGAGACGGTGTCAAAGAGCACGATCAACACATTCGGTGTTGGCGCGGTTGCTTGTGGCAAAGCGGGCGCGGCGCTGCTTCTTGTCCCCTGATATAAGAGCGGTGCCAATGGCAACAGGGATAACCCTTTGACCAGGTCGCGGCGCTTGATGAGAGGTGAATTCATCAAAGATTCCTCATGATAACGATCACAAGCCCAAGCAGACTGAGGGGCAGGTAGAGATATAACAACACCGATAACCGTTCTGCCAACGCTTCTACCCTTTGCTGGACTTGTGGTTGGCGATAAACGAGTAATAATAGCCCAATCACACTACCCATGAGGCCCACGGTCAAGAGCACGGGGATCAGCGCCAGCGCACGCAATTCATCGTCGTTAAACTGTAAGATGACTGCTGCCACGGTCACCAACAGCGCCAGGACGCTGGCAACGGCCACAAAATGGCAGCGAAAGCAGAAGGGTAAGAGCGCTGCCACCACCAGCAAGCCCAGCGTGATTACCAGACTTTCCACGAAGGCAAACACCTGGGTATAGGCAAAGATACTCAGCACTTCCCAACTGTCCAGATAGTACAACCAGGCCGGCATTCTTTCTAGAAAATAATAGATGGACCAGCTATAGACGGGAAAGGCACAGACGGCAAAGACCAACATCAGCTCACGCCAAGGCGCAATGCGTTTATAGGTAGCCAAGGCTCTTTAACCTTTCCTCCACAATCGCCTGGTCTTCTGCCGTGTAGGTTGGCAGCGGTGGTGCCACCGGGTGGGGCTGTAGCGCCGCGTCAATCGTCAACGCAGGGATATCGCGATACGAGGGGCTGGGAAAATTAGCCAGATCATGATTTGTAAAGAGAACACCAGGCACCGCCTGTGGATCAATACAATGGTCCGCCCCCCAATGATCACGATTGGCTTCAATGCTCTGCGCCTGCCATTGGCCCAAGCCCGTCTGGGCCGAGCTGCGGTAACCCGGCGCGTAGCCAACCACCAGATCCGGTCCATAGGCCGCATAGGGGCCTTCGAAAACGGCTTGCCGGGGCCAAACCTGTTGTACCACCGCCCGGCCATCCGGACCGCGCCACTGCCGCAGCTCGGTACACAGTCGATCCGTCAAGGCCGCGGTCTGTTCGGCCTGTACGGCCCCTTGCCCTTCACGCCCGGCTAGATTCAGATAGAGACTATTGAGTCCGAGTCCGTAGGCCTGACTCTGCGGCCAGACAGCCGCCCGCAAGCTGTTATCTTCGCCCGTTGGCGTGACGGCCAGATAGCCCTGATCGATGAGCCAGCGATTGAGATGAACTTTATAGTCGAAGTTGGCAAAGCCATGATCAGAGACGATGATCACTTTGGTGTCACTTTGGCCTTTGGCTGCCAACGCGGTTTCGACTTTGCCGACCAGGCGGTCAAGCTTTAAATACCACTGCTCAACAATGTCGGGCCGATCGCGCCAGAACATGTGCTGCACCCGATCCAGCGTATCGAAGACCGCGGCGATCATGCCCTCATGAAAGCGCCCCAGTTGGTGCAGCAAAATCCGTTCGCGGCTGGCAAAAATATCGGTACAGAGGGCCAGAAATTGCTCGTCCGTAATGCACTGATCTTCCAGCCCCGTGGTATCTTGTGGCCAACCTAGCGTTAAGAAGGGGCCACAGGTGTGCCACAGCTCTTTTAAGAAAGCTTGTGGCGTGCCATAGCGCCAGGGCGAATGGAGCGGGTGCAGTTGTAAGGGCAGAAAATAGAGCTTAAGGGTTGGCTGCGTCTGGGTCAAAATTACCCTGGTGATCACCCGGATCTTGACAAAAAGCCCAAGGCGAAAGGTCAACGTCAAGAGCGGGCTCCACTGGCCTGGTACCAACGCCAGCGACTGCTTGTCAATCGTTAGCCGCATGCCATCATGCGCCGTCGTTAGCTGAAATTCGAGGGCTGCGCGGGCCTCGCCATGGCGCTGTTTGCTGGCCGGCCCATGTAACCGCCCAACATAACGATCTTTCCCCTGTGGTGTCAACGCTTCTACCGGTGTCTTTTGTCCAGCATGCGCCAGCCCTGGCTCCGTTGAAAAGAGGGTGCCAATGCCCAGGCGCCCGTGGATATCCGGCGTGCCCAGCCCCGGCACCGTCCGGACCGGTGAGGCGGGCTGCGCTGGGAAGGTGGCTGGCCACCACAACACGGTCGCCGGGAATCCTTGATCGACAGTGTGATCAAAAATGGTGCGCGCCGCATAGGGGGGCACAAACTGGGTGCCACCAAAAGTGCGTTTGGTCGGCAGCAGCGAGACATGTAAAGCATAAGTCGCGGGATCACGGTGGACAAAGTCAAACATGCCGTGGCCGCCGGGGTTCAGGCCGGTGGCAATACTCGTCCACGACACCTCGCTTTGGGGTGGATTGGCGACGGTAAAGTGCGCATAGCCGCGCGTCGCCACGTAGCGAGTTAAATTGGGCAATTTGCCCTGTGTGATCAGCTCTTCGAATCGCCGCGGGTCAAAGGCGTCAAAGCCCAAGAGCAGGGTGCGCAACGCACGCTTACTGGTCATCAGCACTATTCCCTGTCGCGCGCTCGGCCTCTTTGTCGGTCGCGCTGGTTGGTGCGCCCCCTAGCCGCCGTCTAAATTGACCGGCGGCCATACGAATTTGGCGCGAGAAAAAGAGAAAGATGCCCGTAAACGAGGCAAAGATCACCGCGAGTAACTGGAAGATTAAGCCCCCGGTATTTGGATCAATATAGCCAAAGCTGAGCCGGATCGCCAGCAGGCCCCCGATCAACCAGCCGATGCCTTTCATAACTTTTCGCATGGATATTGCCTCCCTCTGCAACCAGTAATATACGCCGTTTATTTGATTCGTTTATTAGGCTGTGCTACGAGCAATCAGCAGAATGCCAACACAAATCACCGTGATCCCAAGCCAGCGCAAGGTAGGAATGGACTCCCCTAAAAAGAGCGATGCCACTAGCGTAATCAAGACAAAGTTGAGTGCCAAAAAGGGATAGGCATAACTAAGATCCAGGCGGCTAAGCACCGCAATCCAGGCCAGTGCCCCAATGCCGTAGCAGGCCAACCCCAACAAAACCAGGGGTGATTGGATGATCATGGCAATCAATGATGGTACACCCGTCGCCGCCTGCGCGGCCTTGGGCTGGCTCACGCCTAGTTTGATAACGGTTTGGCCGGCCAGGCTAGCCGAAAGCGAAAGGGCAATCAGCCACCACTCGTGCATGAGTTGCTCTCTGCCCCCTTTGGGTTTGGGTAATTTGTGATCCATCTTTTGTCGCGATCCGCTGCGCTAACACTGGCGGCTCCCGGGCATGCTCCGCCCTTCCTGCGCGTATCACTCTACGGACAGGTGTTATTCTCTCCACTGCCGGGCATGCTCCGCCCTTCCTGCGCGTACTCGTCTACACAGCAGGTGCGTGGGTATGCAGTTGGTACTTGGTTAACTAGAGCAAATAGATAACAAACGGTAGGTCGCAGGCTCCTAGGCCAGCTTTAGATCGCGACTATCGATCTCGGCGCGGTTCCAGGAACCCAATAGTTTTAGGAGAATCTGTGCCCGATCGGTGCCATTCAGCCCTTTTTGAAAAATAGCTTCAAAGCCGGCAAAGGGCCCAGTGGTGACAATCACCCGTTGACCGGGCTTGAATAGCCATTCGTTGCGGCGCAATACTTTTGCTTCGTAGGGCTGTAAACGCTGGCGCAACAGGTCGATAATGGTCTCCGGCACAGTGGCCGGTTGCTGTTCAAATTGCACCAGCGTCCGTACGCCGGCCAGCCAACGCATGTCACCCATCAGATCCGACATTAAATCAGCCTTGGCAAAGAGATAGTGCGGAAAAAATGGTTCGAGCCGCACGCCCCGGTTATAGCCCCGGTTAAACTGCAAGGTGGGAAAGAAGACCTCGATGCCCCGATCAGCCAGTTGACGATTGACGAGTGGTTCTTTGTGTGGCTTTGTATAGACTACATACCAGTTTTCCATGTTTCGTCCTTTTACCCAGGGGTAAGTAGTACGACAACGTTAAATTAGTCGTTGTCCGCTCTGCGCCTAGCTGCGCCCATAATTTAACGTTGTCGTAGTAGCTAGCTGCGCGCAAACTGTAACATCTGCCAGCCCACATTCACGGCACTCTTCGCCCCTTCCCAACTGTTCAGCCCTTGGAGGAAGGTCCACATTGGGCCTGGGCGCAGTGACCATTCCCGCGTGGCGCGTTTTTGCCAATACTCCAGTTGTTCGGCCGTTAGATTCTCATAGTCGAGTACGGTGGATTGATCCATATCAACTTCTTCCCATTTGGTGCCGGGCCGGAACCAATTGTTTTCGACCACCTCATAAAAGAAGGGCGTGCCCGGATAGGGCGCGGCAATATGAAAGAGGGCAATATCCAGGGGCAACTGTTTGGCATAGTCGATGGTTTCGCGAATCGATGCCTCAGTCTCCCCAGGCAAGCCAATGATAAAATAGCCCCAATTTTTGATGCCGGCGGCTTTGGCCCAGTGCAAGGCTTTAAAGGCTTGTTCTTTTTTATAGCCTTTGCGGGCACGCTTGAGGATCGCTTCATTCGCACTTTCAATCCCCCACGAGATAAACCAACAACCCGCCCGCCCCATCAAGGCCAGCATCTCTTCGTCCACATAGTCTACCCGGCTGTTGCAGGTCCATTTAATTTTGATGCCGCGCCGCAAGATCTCCGCGCAGAAAGTGACCACATGCTCGCGATTAACGGTAAAGAGATCGGCATACATGTGGATGTTGTAGATGCCTAATTGATTCAGATACTCGATCTCATCACACATGTTTTCTGCCGAGCGGACACGCACGCTGTTTTGATAGCTCACATGTTTGATGCAATATTTACAGCCGGCTGGGCAACCCCGGCTCGTTACGATAAAGGTAAACGGACCTTTCATCATCGGCATCCGTTGTTTATCGATCGGCAACAATTCATGTCTGGGAATGGGCAGATCATTCAAATCTGGGATAAAGGGGCGGTCCGGATTAATGACGATCTCCCCTTTTGCGTTGCGCCAGGCCAAACCCAAAATCTCATCATATGGTGACGCGCTTGTTGATACCGCAAATTGATCGCTGATCAGCGCTGTGCCGATACGCCGGTTCTGCAGTTGGCTCGTCTCTGCCACCATTTTGGCGACTTGCGGATTGCTGGGGCGCTTGCCGGTCAGTGTATCGAGCAACTCCCGCAGCGTCATCTCTGGTTCGCCACGTAGCACAAAGTCCAAGGCCGGAAAAGGACGCATTGTCTCCACCGTCATTGGCGTGACATGGGTCCCGAAGGCCATGGTCTTGGCACCCAATGCTTTGGCCAGGAAAACCCCATACATATCATTTTTAAGGGTGGGCGCGGTCACCTGCGTCAGGTAATATTGCGGCCGTTTGGTTTCCAGTAACTGCTCAAATTCAGCCCACCCCATGCGCAGGGCGTTGGCGTCAATCACCTCAACGGTGTACTCGGGCTGGAGAATCGCTGCCAGTTGGGCCAGACTCACCTGCGGCCAGATCATATTTTCGCGGCTGCGCCGGCCTACTCGATGTTGGCTACGAATCCAGATGCCGCCATCTGGGGTCGGCGGGTTGACAAGCAGCACATCCACGGTCCCTGGTGGCCGGCTGGAGGAGGTAAGCGTTTGTACGCTGGCCCCCGCGTCTGGGAATTGCGATGGTCGGAGCGGTGGAATCCGCCGGGTGCCCAAATTATCACGAATATCAGCGGCGAGCTCCAGATTGATTGGCTTGCCTTGTGACTTCTTTTCAGGTGTTAGCTCCTGCATGATCTTTTCCTTTAACCCTATTGCCTTGACGATCTCTGCCATCCGTGACTGCCGCTGTGCGCTAAAACAAGCGACGTTAAGCGTTGCCCCAAAGGTTAGCCGACTCCCAAGCGTGGGGTTGTCCCGCCGGCAAACCCTGGGCTGGCCTCGACTTTTTTCTTTAGGGGCATACGCTCTTTGCCACGCAAATCATCGGCTACCAGCGCATCACGAATTCGTAATGTGTCAAGCACCTGCATCTGGACCCAAGCAATCGTCAGTTGGATCCCAACCAACGCCAGGCAAGCGCTGGCCAGATAGTAAAGCCACAGCCGCGATACCTCCCACCCGCCAATGCCCAATACCAATGTGATGCCGGCCAACGTCACACCAAAACAAAATAAGAGTAGACCGACCCAACCAAAATGGCGATCAAAGCGTGGGTTGAAGCGGGAGCGGCCAAACAAGCCCTGCTGGATCGAACTTTTATGAAAAAGCGCCACAAAATAGTTGAAGCTCATGCCGAGCGCTAAAATACTGACCCCGGCCACCGCTAGCACCAAGGCCGAGAAGAGGGCAAAAGCCCCCAGTGGCCCGACATAGTCGATCCCAGATAAGCGGGTCATGATCAGACCGAGCATAATGAACGCCGCAATCACGAGTGCCCCAATACCAATCAAGCCCAGGGGTCGAACCGGATTGTAGTTTAACGCCGTCCACACAATCGATTGAGCAAAGCGCATCCCATCTTTGACAACGCTTAGTTTAGAGCGACCCAGCCGCTCACTATAGGGAATAGGCGCTTCCACGATAGTCAATGCTTCGTGTAAGGCGCGTGTACTCATCACCGGCGTGAAATTTAAGCCATCGGGTAAGGGGTAAAGCCGTGGTAAGATCGCTTTGCGAAAAATGCGCATGCCACTGGCCGAATCGGTCACCTGGCTGGCGCTAATCAAACTAACTAACTTGGCAAAAATGAGGTTGCCGAGGCGGCGTACGGCCGGCATTTTACTCTGTGAGCCGGCCATGCGTGAGCCGATCACAATGTCCGCGTTGGCGCTGCATGCGATCGCGTAGAGCTGGGGATAATACTCTGGTGGATAGGTGCCATCCGCATCCATAAACGCCAGCCATTCGCCTTGGGCTGCGGCAAAACCAGTTTTCAACGCGGCCCCGTAGCCGCCATTCTGCGCGTGTTGAATGAGCCGTACGCCAGGTTGTGTGCCGACCAACGCCGCGGTGCCGTCGGTCGAGCCATCATCGACAACAATCAATTCTAATTCACTAATCCCAACCGCGACTAAGTCAGGTTGGATCGCACATACCCGCTGTACGATTGCCTGAATCCCGTCAGCTTCATTAAACGCCGGCACTATAACCGAAAGCATTGTCATCGTTTGTTACTCCGTTCTCCGTACCGAATGGCTACGTGGAAAACACCTGACCTGCGGCAATAAAACATATGACCTAGAGGAAATTATTTGCTTTTTTGGCCGTACCCTTGTATAATGAAAAAAGGGTAATGCAAAACTATGCGCACACCTAGTGGGCACAGTTTCAGCGCTTTCTGATCACTGTCGAACGTTGCTAGCGGATGCAGTGACAGAAATGAGATCCCAACGGTCAGTCATGTTGCAACATGACTGACCGTTTTATTTGTAAACATTGCTCGGCTTAATGTTTTATCATGCCTTCTTCGCCCCTGTTATTCGTTTTCTACCCAACAAAAAAAGGTAACGCAAAACGATGTGTCTACCAAATGGACACAGTTTCAGCTTTTTCGTTAGGATCATTAATCTACCCTACGATGTCGATGATTAATAATCTTAACATGCTTTCTGGTCACTGTCGAACGTTGCTAGCGGATGCAGTGACAGAAATGAGACCGTTTAACCCTTCGAATGGTAAGAAGGGGTGAAAATATGCTCACAAAAAATGGAAACAGTAATACTGGACTTGGAAGTTTGAAGTGCCGAAGTTTATTCGGTAAAGAAACTTGAGGACTGTTTCGCAGTTTCTGCAAACATAATTTATGTTGGCTGATTACTTAGCAGCGCTTGAAGAAAAGTTCGATTCACTAAGCTAATGACTGACGACCCAGTATCGTTGAGCGGTAAAATCTCAATGGCTGGAAAAGAGAATTGTAAGATTGTCACCTACTTGGTTGGATGTTACACTAACATGCCAGTAAGCAAATGGATCTTGGCTATTAAGTTAGAATGTAATTACTTTGCATATGGGTTTGAGTCTGACGACTTGCACGGTAGTGCTCGTCGCGACGAATTGTACAAACATGTGGTAACGTACAACGGTAGCATCGATGTTGTGTGTAATTGGTTGTTGTCGTGCCATTTACCATATGCACCATCAGCATACCACAAAAGCTGCTAAAGACAAAAGTATGTTGAACACTGTTACAAAATTAACCAGCAGTTATCACAACAAATTGGATAACGCTTACCCCGCTGCCCCAATCTGTTTGATTACACGCGCCGGAATTCCACCGACGACTGTATGGGCCGCCACATCTTTCGTGACGACCGCCCCCGCGGCCACCACTGCGCCTTTGCCAATGCGTACGCCATCGGTAATAATCGCGCCGGCACCCACCCAAACATCATCTTCAATGACAATGCCTTCTGCCGTAATGCCCTGCTCGATCATTGGCCGCGTGACATCTTGATAGAGATGATTAACCGCAAGCAGTTGCACCAATGGCGCTGTGTATACACGATCACCGATCGTGATGCCGCCTTGGCCGCGCAAGACATTCAGCTCGCCGATCAGGCTGTCACGACCGATACGAATGAAGGCATGTGGCAGGTCGCGAAAGTTGTAAACATGTAAGACTGCGCCGTGCATAATGAAGGTGTTTTCTCCAATCGCAATGCCCTTTGGACAAGCATGCAGGTAGACACCCTGGTCAATATAGACATTTTGCCCCAACTGAATTTGGTCGGCAAAACGAATTCGTACCCCATTTTCAATCGCCACAACGCCCTCAAGCCGCATGATCAAACGGTAACAGATCAGGCGCAGTGCAATCCCCACGATCGTAGGCACCCACCCGATGAGGGCATACAAGCTTTGTTCGAGCCAGTAGCGCCCTAAACCACTTGCTTGGCGATTTATATACAGGAGCAAATGGCGATGAACATTGGCTAGAGACATTGACTAGCCATCAAAGCACTAAAAGCCCATCGTTGACAACTTTGGGAGAAATATTTGTAAGGGTGCTGAGCACAGTTTAACCGTAGTTGGCGACATCGTTGTTGGCATAGGCGTTGTAACATAGGCATGCTGTGATTAAGATGTAAAAACTTCGTAGCGTAAAACAATTTACCAGTAAAACGTAGATTTATGTGATGCTGACAATTCGCTGTCAATTATTTACATTTTACCTGAAAATCTAACTTTCAATGCTGACAATTTGCTGTCAATTCGGGGTGTTTGCTGACAATTTGCTGTCAAACCGACCCATTTGCTCGTGCTGCGGTTGGGCGTGAAACGGTTAACTGTTTTGTGATATAATACTGGGGGTGTGGATTTTTCAGTACCTATACGCAAATCAGTTTGAAAAACCGAGTTTTTAATAGCCTTTCTACTGACTTACGTAGGTGCGATGGGTTTTGCTACGTCAAGCGAAAAACTCGGTTTTTGGTTCTGCACGCAGTATAGCTTGCGTGTATTGGCGCAACTACCGACCCTTGGGTACGTATTGGTTGATGGCACTTTTGTTAAGTGCTCAAACCAAAATATTTGCATCGCTTCATTAAGATGATTATGATGGACGCTGATCAAATCGACCACTGGCCGCATACAGTTGCGATCGACTGATGAGCGGAATAGAGAAAGCAAACTAGGCATGAACCGACGCAGAGCGCAAAAAAGTGACCCCGCCTTTATGAATCTGACCCTGGATGAGATGTCGACGCGCATTGCTGCCCGCGATCAACAGTTGACCCGGCGTAATGGCACGCTTGTGCTCGCCTTTTTAGGGCTGTTGGTGATTAGTTCTCTGCTCGCATTTTACTTTTATGGTGACTGGATTGCAGAGACCCTGGGGGCGGCATGGCAAGTAGGGACAGCCGTGGGGCGCTGGGAGTGGTGGCAGGCAATGACGATTGCCTTTCAGTACAAGTTTTCCTTTTTTATTCTCGGCATCGTGATCGGCTTCTTTGTCTTTCTTTTTATCACCTTCCAGATCGGCGAGTGGATCGTCGAGACTGCCTGGGATTGGCTCAACTCGTTGTGGAATTAGTTTGCTGTGCTGCGTGAAACGTAAAGCGTGATTCGTGAAACGTAAATCCGCATCTGCAACCATTCACGCATCACGTTTCACGCATCACGTTTCACGTTTCACGATTTAATCCCCGCGTTAGTGTGAGACCACTGCTGTGGGTTGCTGCGCTTCGGTCGCCGCTTGACTCTGGTCGGGTGCTCCAATGCGTCCGCCTGGTGCAAAGAAGCTGGCAACCAATGCCAAAACCGCCGCGCCAAAGGCAATCACAAAAACCCCCTGGATCGCACTGCCCAAGGCCACCTGTAACACGCCATCAATGGCGGCACTGCTGCCTTCCAGCGGATCGATCAGGCTGTTAATCGAGACGGTGGCGGGATCCATTCCTGCTGCCTCTAAAGCCGCCGCCAGGCGTGTGGCCAAGACCGCCCCCATCACACTTACCCCTAGCGTGCCCCCAATATTGCGACTAAATTGCAGGGTCGAGGTCGCCATGCCCAGCTCCCGTTTAAGCACTGCACTTTGTACCGCGATCAAAAAGGGTGAGACCGCAAAACCCATCCCTACGCCCATAAAAGTGAGGTTGATCATGGTCTGCAGGCGGGTCATCTCTGCACTGGCTTGCGTCATCAGAAACGCGCCGACGACGAGTAGTGCTGTGCCCGTCAGCACCACAATCCGATAATTGATATAGAGCAGTGCCCGACTGCCGATAATGCTGGAGATCACCCAGCCCAGCAACATCGGGGTCAGGGCCGAGCCGGCTTCGGTTGCCGTCGTGCCCAGCACCGCCTGCACAAAAAGGGGCACAAAGGAGAGGCTGCCAAACATGGCCCAGCCGCTTAATAGCCCATGCGCGTTGGCACTGGCAAAGAGGCGCTGGCGAAAGAGGGCCAGGGGTAGGATCGGGTCCGCGGCGCGGCGTTCGACCACAATCAACGCAATCAGAAAAATCACCGACAAGCCGAGCAGTGTTACGCCGATCGTCGTGCTTATTTCAAAGAGCCCCATGAGCAAGCAGACGACGGTGGCGCTCAGCAGCACCGCCCCCGCATAGTCGACGCTTGGCTTGACGGTCTTGTCGACATGGCGATCCTGCATGGCAAACCAAACCATCAACGCGGCGATGATGCCGGGAATGACATTGATGTAAAAGACCCAATGCCACGAAATTTGATCGACCAAAAAGCCACCCAACAGCGGCCCCACTACGGAGGAAACGCCCCAGACGCCAGAGAAGAGCCCATTCATCTTGGCCCGCTGTTCAAAGCTAAAGATGTCACCGACAATAATAAAGACCAGCGGCATGATCCCACCGGCTCCAATCCCTTGCAGCGCGCGAAACGCAATCAACTGTTCCATACTCTGCGCCAGCCCACAGAGCACTGAGGCGACCAGAAAGATCACCATCGCCACGCCAAAGACGGGGCGGCGGCCATAGATGTCCGACAATTTGCCATAGATCGGCACCGTCGTCGTTGACGTGAGCATATAGGCCGAAAAAGCCCAACTATAGATCGCCAACCCGCCCAGTTGGCTGACAATCGTCGGCATCGCCGTGGCAATTACCGTTGCCTCCATCGAGGCCATAAAGAGACCGAGCATAATGCCGATTGTGGTGAGAATCGTGCGCTGTCGTGACATGAGTTTTCCTTGTCTGCGTCGCTGATGTTACTGCAATCTGTCTATTGTCCTGCTAAATTCTTGCCGCTTCTGTAAGATCTCTACCGGCAGACTACTTCATAAAGGCGTAAATCAACCCCCAGCAGGTCAGTCACTCTCTCACCTCCGCTACTGCGTACTAGTACAGCGTCAGGGAAATTTTGCCAGTTTAGCCACGGCGTGGCGGCAGAAGGCCCAGCCTTTTAAGGCTGGGGTCCAGCGGATCCGGATCTAGTTAGCCCTGGGCAAAACGATCTGTCGCCGCGATGATCGCTTCGGGCATCCCCGGATCGCCGGTGCTATGGCCGGCCCCGCTGACCAAGACCAGTTCCCCCTTTGGCCAAGCTTGCGCCAGTTCCCAGGCGGTGACCAACGGTGCGCCTAGATCGAGGCGGCCATGCACCATCACACCGGGAACACCCGCTAGTCGATGAGCCTGGCGCAAGATGATCCCCTCCTCCAGCCAGGCATTGTGCTGAAAGTAATGGGTCACAATGCGCGCCCGTGCCATCCTAAAGTTGGGATCGGACCAAGTCGCCGGTGGCTGGGCATTCGGCTCGACGGAGAGTTGTGCCGCTTCCCAGTCATGCCAATCTTGCGCCGCCTTAGCTCGCACCGCAGGATCTTGATCATGCAGCAACTGATAGTAGGCAGCTACCAGATCACCATCCCGTTGGTCGGCCGGCACCCCCTCGCGAAAACGCACCCACTGCGCCGGAAACATGGGGGCTACGCCCTGATAAAGCCAGTCGATCTCGGATCGCCGCGTCATCGTCACCCCAGCCAGGACAATGGCGGCGACCTGCTGGGGAAAACGTTCGGCATAGGTAAGCGCCAAGGTCGAACCCCACGAACCACCATAGACCAACCAACGGTCGATCCCCAAATGGTTACGCAGCCGTTCGATATCCGCCACCAGGTGATCGGTGGTGTTCACCCGCAGATCGGTCGCTGGATCGCCGGCATGGGGGCGGCTGCGGCCACAGCCGCGCTGGTCAAAGAGCACAATCCGGTACGCCGCTGGGTCAAAAAAGCGGCGCATCCCCACCGTGCAGCCCGACCCCGGTCCCCCATGCAACACCAGTGCCGGCCTGCCTGCTGGGTTGCCGCAGCTTTCCCAGTAGATAAAATTATCATCGCCCACCGCCAACAGCCCCTGGGCATAGGGTTCAACCGCCCCATAAAGTGGTGTCATATCATCCTCTTTGTCTATCGGCTCGTAACCACGCGGAGCGTGGTTATGGTGCGCCGGATGCTCCGCGTCCGCGTGTAGTGAGCATCCCCCGATGCGAACGGCCGTAATGCAGGACGGTCTGCGCATCAGGGGATGCGCAGTACACTGGCCGCGCGGTCGAGTACCAGTGTAGTGAGCATCCCCCGATGCGAACGGCCGCAATGTAGGACGGTCTGCGCATCAGGGGATGCGCAGTACACTGGCCGCGCGGTCGAGTACCAGTGTAGTGAGCATCACCTGATGCGAACGGTCGCAATGCGGGATGCTCACTATACGTTTCCTAATCTGTGTTCTATTTTTGCATTAAGCAAACAAGCTCAGTTGCAACTCTTCGGGCCGTTCCTTCTTTGGCTTGCGCCCCGCCATCGACTTCAGTTCCTTGAGCGCGGCGGCGATGTCATGCAAAAAGGGGGATGGCTCATTCTCCATGCGCTGCCCGTAGAGCACCCGTTTGCGCGCGTGGAGTAGGATCAACTGTTGTTGTGCCCGCGTCATCCCCACATAAAAGAGCCGCCGCTCCTCCTCAAGATCGCTTTCGCGGCCGGCCAACGTATAGGGCAAGAGTGTTTCTTCACAGCCGACCATAAAGACCACCCCAAATTCCAGTCCTTTGGCCGCGTGGAGGGTCATTAGCGTCACCCGGTCGGCGCGCTGGTCGTAGTGATCAGTCTCATGTTGCAGGAGGGTGGCTTCCAGAAAATCACGCAAATGGAGGCCAAAGGGCTGACTACGTCGGCGCAAGCGGGCGATGCGTTCGCTCTGGGCGTCAGTCAACTTTCCCTCCAGATCAACCCGCATAAATTCTGCCACCCTATCGATCAACTCACTGACCGGTTGTGCGCCCTGCCACGCCTGTAACTTGGGCAAAAAATAGCCAATCCGCGCCAGATCCTTGCGCCGCGCATTGGCGTAGATCTGCTCCTGGTAAAAGGTCATGGTCGGGTTGATCGCCAACCAGAGATAGGCGAGCAACTGCCGGATCTCCTTGTATTCGACCAGCGGCGTCTGGCCCACCGTCTGGTAAGGGATGCCCGAGCGCTCGAAAGCCTCAATCAGCAACCGACTCTGCGCGCTGGTGCGGTAGAGCACGGCAAAGTCACCAAAGCCGCGTACCCCTTCTTCCGTGCCACTGGTGCGCCCCGAGTCGAGCGAAAAGTAGCTGGTGCCGCCTACCATCTGCTCGATCTGATGGACCACATATTCCGCCTCGGCTTTATCGGTGGGGGCCTGGTAGATCTGCAACTTGGTCTGATCGACAAAGTCGGACCAGATTTGCAGGGCGCTGCCCCGGTCGCTGCTCTCTGCGATCACCTGCACCGCAGCGCTCAGAATTGTCTGCGTCGAGCGGTAATTCTGATCGAGTTGTAGCAACTGGGCATCAGGGAAATCCTGTTGGAAGCGCAGAAAATATTCACGTTTGGCCCCGCGGAAACCATAGATTGCCTGGTCGGGGTCGCCAATTGCACAGAGGTTTGTGCCTGGCGGTGTCAACAGCCGCAGCAGACGATATTGCGCATAGTTAATATCCTGGTACTCATCCACTGCCAACCAGCGATAACGTTCCTGATAATGTGCCAAAATCCCTGGCTGACTCTCCAACAGCCGCACCGTCTGAAAGATCAGGTCGGCAAAGTCGAGCAGCCGGTTGGCGCGCAAGCCGGCCCCATACCGGCTGTAAAGATCGGCAAAGTTCGGCGCATCAGGAAAATGTTCAGCGAGTGATGGATCATCAGGGGCGAGTAGCAGATCCTTGGCCGCACTGATCTGGTCAAGCAGGTGGTTGATCGTCTTTTCACTCCCCTCGGTTACCAGACTTTTGAGCAACGTCCGCTGATCCTCTTCACTGGCAATCGCAAAGGTCGGGCTAATCCCAATCGTTTCGCCCCGCTCCTTGAGCAGTTGCGCGCCAAAGGCATGAAAGGTCTTGATCGTCAGCCGCCCCGCCGTCGCCGCGCCCAGCAAACCCGTCAACCGTTCGCGCATCTCCTCGGCCGCCTTGTTGGTAAAGGTAATCGCCAACATCGCTTCGGGCGCAACCCCCTTGGCCTCGATCAAATGGGCCATGCGCACCGTCAACGTGCGCGTCTTCCCCGTCCCCGGCCCAGCGACGATGATCACCGACTGATCGACCGTTTCGACTGCGGCGCGCTGGCGTTCGTTCAGGGCGGAGAGATAGAACGCGGATTTGGCTGCACCCATAGGGTCCCCGGCGGATGAAGGCGGATTTTCAACCGCGACGCTTTGGTAGGGGATGCTTTCTTCGTGTAGTGAAGATTGGGGCGTAACTGAATTTAGGCTGGTTGGCAAGGTACCAGTGCCATTGGGCGTGATGTGGTTGTTGGGAACAGTTGCCTTTGCAGATGGGGCCACAACCTCCCCTAAACGCTCTGTGCTCTCCGTCCCCTCTGCGTTCTCTGTTGCTTCATGCTTCACCCCCACCCCAATCTCAGCCCCAAACAATCCCAACTGTGGGGCTGCCAGCTTCGCCTTCTCGCCGGCCGCAAAGATCTTGATCACCCCAAACTCGCCGTCATAACCACCATCAATCTGCACCGCCCCCGTACGCATGCGGCGAATCGCCTCGGCCAGCAGGGGGCTGCCAGCTCGTTCAATCTGTTCCAGCCCTGTGTCAAGCAAAATCTGCAACTCATTGCCCAACTTGCCCAGCAGCTCAAAATAAACCCCCTGCACCCGCTTCGAGCCCGACCCCGCGCCCTCCACCTCGGCCAGGATCTCCGGCAAGGGGATGAGGCTGCGAAAGGGGTGGGTCAACGCTGGTTTACCCCCTTCGGGGCGGTCGGCCAGCGCTTCGACGCGGTGCATCACCCCCACCGTCACCTCTTTGCCGCAGACGGAACAGCGATCCCCATGCGCGATACTCGTCTGCGGATGCCAGCGAATGCCACACTTGCGGTGGCCGTCAAAGTGATACTTGCCCTCTTCTGGGAAAAACTCAAGCGTACCCAAATATTGCGCAGGATCACCACTTTTGAGCGCGCCAAAGAGCGCGTCATAGGACCACGCGGTATTAAAAACCGACGCCTCGCGCGCCAACTTGGGCGGCGAATGGGCATCCGAGTTCGAGACAAGGGTATAGCGGTCCAGATCCGAGACACGCCAACACATGGCTGGGTCGGCGGAAAGGCCAGTCTCCACGGCAAAGATCTGGTCAGTCAAATCGCCAAAACATTCCTCCACCGTGTCAAAACCCGACTTGGAGCCAAACATGGCAAACCAGGGGGTCCAGATGTGGGCGGGAATAAAGTAGCCGCGCGGGTCGGTCTCCAGCGTAATTTCCAGCAGGTCGCGCGAGTCCAGCCCCAGGATCGGCCGACCATCAGCGCGGATATTGCCGATCCGCTCCAGCCTGGCTTGAAAGAGGTCGAGCGCCGCAAAGCTAGGGAAGAAGCAGAGATTGTGGACCTTACGCACCTGATCATGGCGCTTATAGATATTGCTGATCTCACCGCCCAACAAAAAGCGCACCTCGGCGTGGCAAGCCGCGGGCACCTCGGCCTGGATCGGCGTCAGCAACTCTTCCTTTAGGCGAAAGAGTCCATCCTCCGCCGGTTCCAGCTTGGCGCGCAACTCGGCCAGCCAGCCAGGGTGCGCAATATCACCGGTGGCCACGATCTGCACCCCCTTGATCTGCGCCCATTTGGCGAGGTGCTCCAAGTTGAGATCCTTGCTGGTAGCACGCGAGTAATAGGAATGGATATGAAGATCAGCAACATAACGGTTCATGGTCGGTGACTAGGTGACTAGTGATTCGCCCCGAGAGCGGGGCGAATGATGGGTGACGAGTTACGTTTCACGTTTTACGTTTCACAAATACATCCGTTCTATTGTGAGGAAATTTGGAAATTGTGCAAGTTTGGGGGCGGGTGGTGGGGCGTTTGCTCGTTGTTCGTTACCACGTTCAGCGTGGTGATGACGTCGGGATGCTAACACAACAACGGATTTAGGAAGTAACCGATTGTTTGTCGGCGTGGGGAAATCCGTTGCTTCCTAAATCCGTTGTTGTAAACGCTCATGCTATAATGAACGCCAGCTACCATCAACCCGTACTGTGCAACTTTCCCGAGGAGCAAACTCCAATGGACCCCATCACTCTGCTGTGGACCGCCATCGTCTCCGGCGCAACTGCGGCCGCCACGCAGACGCTGCTGGATGAACCGGTGCGTGCCGCTTATGCCAAGGTAAAAGAGTTGCTTGCCCAGCGTTTGGGACAGGCAGCCGACCTGCAAAATGCCGTTGCCCAGGTCGAGGCCAAGCCCACCTCGTCAGGGCGGCAGAGCACGTTGCGCGAAGAATTAGACAACGCTGCCCAAGCGCACCCCACCCTGCTCAATGAGCCAACGCTCGTAACCGCTGCCACCCACCTGTTGACCCTGCTTGGCCAGGGGGGCCACCCCACCGTCACCGCTGGGGAACGGGGGGTAGCCATCGGCGGCGCGGTGACCAACAGCCAGATCAGCACCGGCGACCACAATCGCAACATTCAGGCCGGCACCTATATTGAGCGGCAAGGTGGCGACCATCGCCAGATCAACACCGGCGGCGGCACCTTTGTGGAAGGCAATGTCAACACCGGCGGCGACTTTGTCGGGCGTGATAAGAAGTAGGGGCGTTTGTAGCATTTCCAGTCCCTGGGGTTGATGAAGGGTGAAGAATTTTTCGGTGTACCGTGACCGCCAGGGGCTAAAGCCGCCTGGCTAGGAACAGCGCCCGCTGAAGCGGGCTTTTGGGAATACAAGCCCGCTTCAGCGGGCGCTGTTCGTTCGCTCGGCGATTCATCGCCGAGCGGCCAGGGTATACAGAAACAATTGCTTAATTCTCTTCATCGCCAGCGCTTGTTATCTACTATACTTGGCTCTGTCATCATTTAGCATTTTCTACACGAGTAAACATGCTAAATGATGACAACCGCTGGTATAAGTTACGTTATCATCCTTTTGCGTGAGGATCTATTCTAATGGCAAAGGCAACCGTCCGCTCACGGGTCAATCCCGAATTAAAGGCGCAGGCTGAGGTGCTCTTTGCGGCAATGGGTATGACCACAGCAGAAGCAATCCGGATCTTCTTACAACAGGCTGTTAATGAAGGTGGGTTACCTTTCCGGCCGATGCTAGTCAAGCAGCCGAATCGTGAAACAGTAGAAGCGATGGCCGAATTAGAACGGGGGGGCGGTGTACGCTATGACGCTGCCCAAGCCATGTACGATGATCTGGCGATCTAAGGCAGGTGACAGTCACTGCCTACCGAGATGATCGTAATGCATAAAATCGCTAGGCAGTGACTGTCACCTTATTAACCTCAGCAAGCGAGTAGCCCGATGACGAATAAACCACCGATCGACAAAGCCCAAATCGACCAACTCTATGCCGCCGGCATCCTTACCGAGGAAGCCTACCAGACCGCACTCGCCCGCTGGCAGGCCCAACAGATCAGCGCCGGTGACCGGGGCATCGCCGCCCAATCCATCACCGATAGCCAACTCGCCACCGGCGACAACGGGCGCAACATCCGGGCCGAGACCTATATCGAAACCCTCAATCAGATCATCGCCAATGCCGACCGCACCGACCCGGCTAGCCTGCGCCTGGCTTATCTCGCCCAGCTCTATCGGCAGGTGGGGGCGGTCAACCTGCTGGGGATAGACCGTGGGGCGAGTGATGAGCGGCGGCCACCGTTGCAACTCGATGCGATCTATACCGCGCTGCTCACCCAGCAGAGTGAACCCGATCTGGCGGCATTGGCCGACTCACCGCGCCGTAGTCAACGCCCGGCTGACGCAGAACGACGCCCACTTTCCGCGGTAGCCGAACTCAATCGCCACCGCCGCCTGGTGCTGCTGGGTGAGCCGGGGGGTGGCAAGAGTACCTTTGTCAACTTTGTCGCGCTCTGCCTGGCCGGCGAAGGGCTGCAACGGGCGACCGGCCAACCCTCGCCGGTGACGCTGGTCGATCTCACCGCGCCTTTGCCCATGGACGAGCAGGCTAAGCAAGATAACGAAAAAGCAGCGATGCCCCAACCGTGGGATCAGGGTCCTTTGCTGCCGGTGCGGGTGATTCTGCGTGACTTTGCGGCGCGCGGTCTGCCCGCTGCCGGCACCCCCGCCACTGCCGCCCATCTGTGGGACTTTCTCTGTGGCGAGTGGGCGGCCGCCGGTCTGCCGGATTGTCAGGAAGCCTTGCGCAAAGAGCTGTTGGAGCAGGGCGGCCTGCTGCTCTTTGATGGGCTGGATGAGGTGCCGGAGGCGGACAACCGCCGCAGTCAGTTGATCGCGGCACTCGAAGCGACCGCCGCGCTCTTTACCCGCTGCCGCATGCTCGTCACCTGTCGCACCTATGCCTACCAACAGCAGGCGTGGCGGCTTGACGGTTTTACCACGACGCTGCTGGCCCCGCTTACCGAAGCACAGATCCGCCGCTTTGTCGATCGTTGGTATGCCCAGGGCAACCAGCCGCGCGCTCTCTCGGCTGAAGATGCCCAAGGCCGTGCCGAGTTGCTTAAACATGCGATCTTTGCCAGCGACCGCCTGCGCGTCCTTGCCGAACGGCCACTGCTGCTGACCCTGATGGCCAGCCTGCACGCCTGGCACGGCGGCACCTTACCCGACCGCCGCGAACAGCTCTATGCCGAGGCGGTGGAACTGTTGCTCGACCGCTGGGAGCGCAGCCGCCTGGTGCGCCGCGCCGATGGCAGCTATGAGGTGATCCAGCCTAGCCTGGCCGAATATTTGAAGGTGGAACGCGAGGAACTGCAGGCGGTGCTCAATCGCCTGGCCTATGAGATCCATGCGGCCCAACCCGCGGCTGAGCTTGGGGTCGCCAACCTGGCCGAAGGGACGCTGATCAACGCCCTGGTCGCGATTAGCCGCAACGCCCAGGTCAACCCCCTGCTCTTAGTCGATTACCTGAGCCAGCGCGCCGGGCTGTTGGTGGGCCATGGCGTTGGCCTCTATAGCTTCCCCCACCGCACCTTTCAAGAGTATCTGGCCGCCTGTTATCTGGCCGGCCAGGATAGTTATCCCGAAGCGTTGGCCGCGCTGGCGCGGGACGACCCCAACCGCTGGCGCGAAGTCGCCTTGCTGGCCGGTGCCCGCGTCGCCCATGTCGCCCGCTCTTCGCTCTGGCTGCTGATCGATGCCCTCTGTTACCGCCGGCCTACCCACACCAGTTATGCGGTGGCCGATAGTTGGGGCGCACTGCTGGCTGCCCAAGCGCTGGTGGAGACCGTTGATCTCGCCAAGATCGGTCCGCAAAATGAGGAGAAAGTTGACCGTGTGCGCCAGGGGCTGCTGCATCTGCTGCGGGGCCATGAACTGCCCGCTTTAGAGCGGGCACGCGCCGGCCAATTTCTCGCTAAGCTCGGTGATCCGCGCCTGGAAGTGCTGACCGTGGAAGCGATGGAATTTTGTTTTGTGCCAACTGGTCCCTTTGTGATGGGCGATGATGAGGAACGGCATACCAACGAATCCCTGACCTATGATTACTGGTTGGCCCGCTATCCGGTGACCAACGCCCAGTTTGACCAGTTTGTGCAGGCTGGTGGGTATGGGGATCAGGCGTATTGGCCGGAGGCGATCCAAGAGAAGTTCTGGAGCAAACAGGGCTTCAAAGGGCGCTATGAGAATGCGTACAGAACAGGCCCGTATCGCTTCCGTGAACCCTTCCACCTGCCCAACCATCCTGTTGTCGGCGTAACCTGGTACGAAGCGCTCGCCTTTACGCGCTGGCTGACCGCGCAGGCTCACCAACAAGGTTGGCTACCCGCCACCTGGCAGATCACCCTGCCCAGCGAGGCCGAATGGGAAAAGGGGGCGCGTGGCGGCCTACAGATCTTGGCCCAGCCGCACATTGGTTCGTGGCTTGCTGTGGCGGCTAGTGCCGCTGGGGTGCCGGCGCAGGCTGACAAGCTGATCGCTAATCCCCTGTCCGACTGCACCTACCCATGGGGCAATGGGGCTGATCCTGATTTTTCCAACCAAGAACAGAGCGAAATTGGCACCACCAGCGCCGTTGGTGCGTTTATACAGGGGGCCGGCCCTTATGGGGGCGAGGAGTTAAGTGGGAATATGTGGGAGTGGACGCGTAGCCTATACAAGCAATATCCGTACCGCGTCGACGACGGTCGCGAAGTGTTGACCGCCGACTACCGTGAATATCGTGTGCTGCGTGGCTCTTCGTATAGCCAAGGCGCTGCGGGTTGCGCTCGGCGTGTCAGGAGCAATCCGAACGACAGGGACGTCAACAACGGTTTTCGGCTTGTGGCGTCCCCATCTACCTCTGATCTCTGATGTCCTGATCTCTGAAATGCTGAGTATCTGAAAACTGAAAAGGAGTAAACCAACCAATGCCACAAGAGACACCAATTTTCACGCGTACCTTTGATTTCTTAACTTGGCTCTTGCCAATGACTAATCATTTCCCGCGTGCCCATCGCCATACCTTTACCCAACGGCTGCTTGATGCTGCCTTTGATTTGCGCGAACGGCTAACGACGCACCGATGATAAAAGACGTGTAAGCTAAGCTTTGGCTAGTTCTGCCTTGTGGGTCGGCAACACGGTCTTCCAGGAAGGGGTCAGGCCATTGGCCTGTGCGCAGAGAGTGCGTGACCCCTTCCTGGAAGACTTCGCCCCCCAACAACATGTCAGATTGCTTAATTTACAGTGAATCGATTATCCGCAATAATTGATAGTAAGAGGGTGATAGATGGCACAACCCAGTTACGCTGTAAGCCGAGAAATCTTCTTTCGCCAAGAACTTGACATTGCGCTACGCCTTGTTAAGAGTGCACTCTTTCATTTACAAACCAACAAGCTTTATAAGCAAAATCATTTTATCTTCCTAATGTTACTGGCAAGTGGCATAGAACGACTAACGAAAATTGTCCTCTATTTAGAAGTGTATGAACGTGAAGGGCGCTATTTGGAGCGGAGCGACTTTAAAAAACTTGGCCATGATATCCAAAAGTTAGTTGACTTGGTTGTTGAAAAATGTTTTACGGCTGCCTATGCTGTCATCTGTATTGAAAAACTGCTGAGAGCTTTAGCGCGGTTGTTTGTATTTGGCGTGTTAGGGGATCAAGGACGCCGCCACTCATCGATTCTTCGTCCATTTGCTAATCTAGAAGATAATCTGCTTGGCAAGACCACCTATGAATGATTAAGTGAGCTACTGCATGAACGATCAATCTATCGATTATAAAGCCCAGCTTGATCAACTCTATAAGGCCGGCCTGCTGACCGAGGAAGCCTACCAAACCGCGCTGGACCGCTGGCAGGCCCAACAGAGCACCGCCGGCGACCGCGGCATCGCCGCGCAAACGGTGGTCGACAGCCAACTCGCCACCGGCGACAACCCGCGCCTGATCAAAAGCGACACCTACATCGAAAACCAAACGGTCAACCCTCTCCCACCCGATCCTGCCCTTGCAGCCCACACTCGCTATCTCGATGCGCTCTGCCAACGCCATAACATCGTCCCTTTAGCGGCATTGGGGGGTGACGAAGAGGTGGGCGACGAGACGATCAAGCTGGAACAGGTCTACATCGAACTCGATACGCAATGCCGCGTGCCGCTGACCGCGGAAGAGCAGAAGAAAGAACGTGCATCGGCTGGCACACGTCCAGATCGAGAAGATCGGGCATTAACCGCGCTGGAAGTGGTCACCGCACATTCAAAACTCGCGCTCCTCGGCGACCCCGGCAGCGGTAAGAGCACCTTTGTGCGCCAGCTAATCGTGCGCCTGGCCTTGGCCCGGTTGGGCCGCGGTGAGCTACCCACCGGCTGGACAACTGCGCCCTTACCCCTGTTACTCGTGCTCAATCAACTGACCCCAGCGCTGGCGGCCGTGGCGCTCGACGGGTTGCCGACCGCAGCGCAAGACGACGCGCTGGTGGCGACCGTGCGCCAAGCTTGGCTGGCCCAACTGGCCGAATGTGGCGCGACGGCCTGGCAAAATGCGCTCGATGATGCCCTGCACAGTGGTGGCGTGCTGCTAATTTTTGATGGCCTGGATGAAGTGGCCGAGGGGCTGCGCCGGCGCGTGCGCCAGACCGTGCGTGCGGTCTGCCGTCGTTATCCCCAAATCCGCCAGGTGATCATCACCTGCCGCGTGCGCTCCTATGTCGGTGATGCCGTGCTGAGCGAATTTAGCGCGCACACCCTGGCCCCCTTTACCGAGGAACAGATCAAGCGCTTTATTGCGGGCTGGTATGATGCCCAGGCTACGTTACAACGTTACACCGTTGACAAGGCCAACGCCGCCGCCGCTGATCTCCAGCGCGCCGTGGTGGCTGGGCAATTGCACGAACTGGCCGCCAACCCCATGTTGTTGACGACGATGGCGCTGATCCACCAACGCGAGGTGGGGTTGCCGCGGGAGCGGGTCCGCCTTTATCATCTAGCGGTCGGTGTGTTGCTGAGCCGCTGGCAACTGCACAAAGGGGGCCTTGACCCCGCAACCGTTAACCCCGCCTTTGTTGCGCTCCTGCGCGATGATCTCAAGTTGCGCCGCGTCTTGGAACAACTGGCCTATCGCGCCCACGCCCAACAGGCGGCCGGCCAAGGCGACACTCTGCTCAAACGGGGCGATCTGCTCACGCTGCTCGAAGGGCCGGAGTATCTGGGCGATCTAGGATTGGCTGCTCATTTCCTCGACTATATCGACCAGCGCGCCGGCCTGCTGGTCGGCCACGGCGGGGCGGATGACGGGACCACGCAGCCCCACGCCTACAGCTTTCCCCATCGCACCTTTCAGGAATATCTGGCCGGCTGTCAACTGGTTCAGGGGCGTCACCGCGTCCGCGAATTTCGCCGTCGCGCCCAGGAGGGGGATTTCTGGTATCTTGCCGCCCAACTTGGCGCGGAAGAGTTGCTCTACAACCGGGGCAATGATGTCGAAACCGTGCTCGATCTCGCCTATGAACTCTGCCCCCAGCAAACGCCCACCCAACCCCACGAATGGCGCGCCCTGCTCTGGTCTGGCCACTGCGCGCGCGTCGTTGGCCAAACGGCGATTGAACGGGATACCGACGACCCCGACAGTGGACCCGCCTTTTTGACCCGCCTGCGCACTGGGTTGCTCGGCGTCATGCGCCAAAGCCCCCTCACCCCTGCCGAACGGGCCGACGCCGGCCGCATGTTGGGGGTGTTGGGCGATCCGCGCGTGGAGGTGCTTGATCCATTGCAGATCGAGTGGTGTGAGGTAGGGGCTGGGCCATTTCTCATGGGCGATGATGAGGGGGAGGACAATGCCAAGCCGCAACATCTGGTGGAGATTGGGTATACCTATAAAATTTCGCGCTACCCGATCACCAATGCCCATTATCAACACTTTGTTGATGCGGGTGGTTATGCCAATGCAGCTTACTGGCCGGAAGCGATTGCTCATCAGCGGTGGGAGGGCGGGAAGGTAAAACGCTGGTATGTCAAAGATAATCGTATCGTTGACGAATGGGCGGATGTACCTGCGGATTATGGTGAACCGTTAACCTTGCCCAACCATCCCGTCGTTGGGGTGAGTTGGTATGAAGCGCTGGCCTTTGCACGCTGGTTGACGGAGCAGTTGCACACCGCGGCTTCATTGCCGGCTGATTGGGTGATCACTTTGCCCAGTGAAGCGGAGTGGGAGAAGGCGGCGCGCGGCCCTTCGACAAGCTCAGGGACCGCACCGCGCTATCCGTGGGGCGACACGCTGACCCCCAACCATGCCAACTTGCAAGCCAGTGGCATTGGTCACTGCAGCGCCGTTGGCGCGTTTCCGCTTGGCGTCAGCCCCTTTGAGGTGGAAGAGTTGTTCGGCAATGTGTGGGAGTGGACACGCAGTCTATGGGGTAAATCCTATCCTTACCGAGCAAATGATAGCCGCGAAGATCTGATGGCATCTGATCGGACTGGTCGCGTCCTACGCGGTGATTCTTCGTATAGCCGAGGCGCTGCGGGTTGCGCTTGGCGTTACGGGGACTCTCCGAGCTGCAGGTACGACGACGACGGTTTTCGGCTTGTGGCGTCCCCATTACCTCTGGAAACTGGTCCCTCTGATCTCTGAAATGCTGAGTATCTGAAAACTGAAAGGCTGGCAACGCAACGGCTTCCCCTGCCGTGGCGTGAGCCTGTCCGCGTCGTGCGCATCCCCAGATGCGCCCCCGCTCCTGCGTAGCCCCGAGTAGTGCGCATCCCCAGATGCGCAACCACCGTCACAACCACCCGCGATCGATGGCGATCAGGCTTTCATCATCCAGCATATAATTTCGATAACTCGAATACGGATAGGCTTCCGGCCCATTCACCAGACCGGCGCGTACAGGATTGCGATGAAGATAGTTCAGCTTTTGGCGGATCAAGCGCTCACTGAAAAGATTCATCTCCCAAAAGCTGTCCTGCCACACCTTATGTTGCGAACGACCGGTCTCGGTCCCCGCCTGGGCAAAGGCATCCAACCATGGTTGGCGTTTTTCAACGGTGGCTTGGCGGATGAGCCGCTTTGCCGTGAATTCCTTGAAATCACGCAGCATGGCGCTGAGCACATCGACATTTTCGGGGAAGAGCAGGAGATGGAGATGATCGCGCATGATCACATAGCCAATCAGCGCGATGTTGTAGTGAAAGCGATAGTAATTGAGGCTGTCGATGAGGGGAATGACAAACGATGCGCTGGTGAAGATCGGGAGGAAGTTGTAGACATTTGTTGTGATGTAGTAGATATGACCTGGCTGTCGATAGCGGGGCATGATTCACCTTCGATGATCACAACCAACCAATCACACGGCGTATGCTGGCGGTGGAAGCTGGTAGTGGCAGCGGGCATTGGTTGGCGTTGCTTTTGGGTTAAGTCGATTTCATTGGTAGCATAGGGGAAGATTCGCGGGTAGGCAAGCGATAATCTGCATAGTTTGCGCAGTACTCGGGTGGTTGCGCATCTAGGGATGCGCACTACTCGTGGCTACGCGGGTTTGGTTGCGCATCTGGGGATGCGCAGTACTCGTTCCGCGCCCAAGGGGCACCCGCTCCGGCGGAATGCAGGGAGGACGCTCTGCGTCCAGCACTGGACGCAGAGCGTCCTCCCTGCATCACCACGCTGAGCGTGGTGACGAGCTACTCTCCCACCAACCCCTCAATCACGCCCCACCAAATCGCTGTAATCGCGTCATACCCCGCGCCATTGGGATGATTGCCGTCGTCAGCCAGGGTGGTAGGGCTGGTGAAGATGGTGGTGTTAAAGAAATCGACGATGATCGCCCCGTGTTGACCGGCACTCGCCCGGATTTCCGCGTTGTAGCCGTCAACCTGGTCACGCATGCGCAGCCGCTCCCCTTCGCTGATGCCGGTGAAGGCCGGTTCGTTGGGGTTGGGCGGGTCGGCGACGACGGGGCGTTGCGATTGGTCGTCCAGCAGGGCGACGAGCACGGTGGCCCCAGTGGCGCGCAGATCGCCGAGGAGCGTGTCGAGGTTGGTGCGGAAATGTTGCTGGTCGGCGGTTTCGTCAGCCGTGCTGGGGTTGTTGTACTCGTAGAGATACCAGAGATCGTTGCTGCCGATCCAGACGATGGCGACTTTGGCCGGGGTGCCGCCAGTGAGCGCGGTCACCGCGGCGCTTAGTTGCGCCGGTTCGCCATTAACGCCGGCGATCAGATCGGCTGCGGTCCAGCCGGAGCGCCCCAGGTTGGTCAGGGTTGAGCCAGGGCGGGCTGCGATCAACTGTTCGAGTAGCCGGCGTGGGTAGCCGCCACCAGCCGGTGCATCATCCCGATCGCCCGCGGTGAGGCTGTCGCCCAGCGTGACCAGGGTGACAGGGCCGGTGGGCAGTCCTGGGCTCGTCGTGCTGGTGGGCGTGGGCGTGGTGGTGGTGCTGGTTGCAGTCGGTGTTGCGGTGGGCAGCCCGCCGGCTGTTGTTGGCGTCGGGGTGCTGGTGGGGGTGGCGGTTGCCGCGACCCCGGTTGGCGTCAGTGTCGGCACGGGGGTGGGGGCGCGGTGGTCATTGCTCACCACGGGCAGGTAGAGGTGCGCAGCGGTGGCCGGGGTCGTCGCAATCAGGGTGGCCGTCACGGTGGGCATGAGACTGGGGGTGGCCGTCACCGTTGGCGTGGCGGTGGTAAGGGGCACACTGTTGGCCAGATAAGCGCCGGGCGGGCCGTTCGCCGGGCGCGGCACACCGTTGCGGTCGGTGGGGACGAGGTTGGTTAACTCGCCGGCGGGGGCGGCGGGCGTTAAGGGTGCCCAGGCGGGAAAGTCGGGGATGGCGACCCCACTCCAGCCCTCCCCGCCACGGGGTGGGAGCAGTTGTCCCCCTTTCCGATTCGCTTGCGCAACTGGTCGGTAATCGCCATTGGCTGGGTCAACCAACTGGGGTTCGACGGTGTTGATCGTGTTATCGGCCAGCAGTTGGGTTTCGTTACAGGTCGGGTTCGCGGGCTGGCAACCACTATCCTCGCCCAGTCCCAAGGAGTGATCAGCTGGGCCATTCCAGATCAGGTTGCCGCGGATGCTCAAGCCGTTGTCGCTGTGGGCGGGGTTGGGAATGTTGGACCCTGCACCGGAGGTGCGGGGTCCGTAGATCGCCAGTTGTTGCCATTGGCTTTGGTAGCCGGGCGGATTGTAGATCAAGTTATTGTAGACATAAATCTCGCGATTGGGAATCGGCTGGCCGCCGTCGCCAACCGTGGCCGTCCCCCAGCCGCCGGCGGCAAGATTGATCGCACATTGGCCGGGCAGATTGCTGTCGCCATCACAACTGCGCCCGCCAAAGCCAAACTCCAGCAGATGGCTGCGCGCGCCGACGCGATAGAGGGTGTTGTAGGCGAGCAGAATCTGATAACCGCCGCTCACGCCCAAGCCCGCACCGTCGGTGTCGTGGATCAAGTTGTTGACCACTTTGAGCGCATAGGCTTCATAGTGGAGCCAGGGCGAGACCATGTACTCAAAGCCAGTGCCCTCGCCCGCGGTAAAGCCCCCCGTGCCACAGTCGTAAATCTCATTGCCCTCGATGCGAAAATAGGCCGAGCCGCCTTTGAGGTAGATGCACCAGTCAGCGGCGTTGTGGATCTGATTATTGAGGATGTGGCCATATTGCACCCCGACAAAGTCAATCGCATTCTGTTCGGCCCCGTCAATGTCGTTGCCCTCCAGGTAGATGTACTGGGATTGGTTGATCTTCACATTTTCGTGGGAACTGGCGTGGCTGCCAAGCAAGGTGTTATCACGCAACAGCAGATGGTCACAGCGCTCACAGTGAAAAACATCACCGGCGTGGGTAAGGTGGAGGTTGCTAATCTGCAGATAGGAGACATTGGCGATGTTGAGATCGCCCAGCAAGCGGGCACTGCGGTTGGGGTCCGCCCCTTGGAGGATAAGCGGGAATGCTGGGGTGCCGTGGCGATCTTCCCAATACTCGGGGAAAGTGCTCTCCGCATAGTCGCCGGCCGTGATCAGGATGCGGTAACCGGTGCTGGTCAACCCTGTGCTGCTGGGGATGCGTTGCCAGGCGGCGGTGATCGTGGCGAGGGCGTGGTCACGGTCGGCACCGCTGTTGTTGTCATCACCGTTGCTCCCATCAACCCAGAGGTCGGTGACCGTCTGCCCGCTGGATGCATCAAGACTAGCGGCATGGGCGCTCTGCACGATTGGCTGGGATCTTGGCGGCGAGGTCGGTCGCCCGATCCCGGCTGCGACGCCAATGGCCAAGAGGAAAAAGAAAAGCGAGGAACGACTGATCATATACCCCTATTTCTAGCCGGCTACGCCGCCGGTTGGCCTGCTTAAATTAAAGAACACGTAAGGGCAATTGTAGTCGATTAGGCGGATGGGCGAAAAATTGTGATTGCGGAGCGTGTGGGTTAACCGATAAAACCGGAATGTTTTACACCACTTGCCAACTTGGCGCTGCTGCGGCGGTACTGTTGCCGCAGCATGACAGTACGTATGGCGGGCCGGTGCTGCTCAACATACCCAGAACAGAAAAAGAACGTGTTCGTGGTATCGTATTAGCAGACCGCAATACCCGCTCTAAGGGGATTGCAAGAAAATAAGTCCGCTGTAGGAGCCGCCCCTACAGCGAATGGCGTATTTTATAGTTTACAATCGCCTAAGAGGAGTGGCAAATCCCCGACTGGATCTGGCGATCCAGCCTGAGCGATTGAAAAGTGCTGTTCATGGTTAGTGTAACTATTGACTAGTACAACACGGCGGAAGTGGAGCAGTGAGACAGTGGACTGACCTACTGATTTACTGATTTACTGATTTACTGATTTACTGATTTACTAAGCACAGATAAAGAGGTAGTTGGTCTATGCACCACAAAAATACACATAACGTCGAAACGCTTGGTGAAGAGATCGCCAACGCGATTACCCACGGCCTTGGCGCGGCGCTGAGCATTGCCGGGTTGACTCTATTGGTCGTCTGGGCTGCGCGCTTTGGCGATACGTGGCAGGTGGTGAGTGTGAGCATCTATGGCGGCACGCTGGTCTTTCTCTACCTGGCCTCGACCCTCTATCATGCGATTCAGCACCTCCACGCCAAGCAAGTCTTCCATGTGCTTGATCATGTGGGCATTGCGCTGTTGATCGCCGGCACCTACACGCCCATTCTCTTGATTCAGATGCGTGAGTGGTGGGGTTGGCTCTTCTTTGGGGTGATCTGGGGCTTGGCGCTAATGGGGGCGAGTATCAAGGCCTTTTTTACGGGGCGTTTTGTGCGCCTCTCCACGGCCACCTATGTCGCAATGGGCTGGCTCTCGCTGCTGCTGCTCAGGCCCATGTTGACCACGATGGGCATCGGCGGGATGGCGTGGATGATCGCCGGCGGGCTTGCCTACTCGTTGGGGGTGATCCCCTTCTTGTGGCGCAGCCTGCCCTTCAACCACGCCATCTGGCATCTCTTTGTGATCGGCGGGAGTGTATGCCATTATGTGGCGATTTGGCGCTATGTCTTGCCGGTGGGGTGAGTTGTTCCTGCCAACAGCGTGGGCAATAGCCATAATGCCGCGGCCCCGCGGCCTGGCTGCCACACAAAGGCCAACAGGACAACGGCACTGACTGCCCAGACGAGCGCGGCCTGTCCCATGTGAATCGGCCTCGCCCTTTTTTGCCGCGCCGCATGTAAAGAATCCACATCTATCTCTGCTTTTTATTGTGCACTTTATCTGATGAACTACAGGTCAGTCAGGACTAAAGTGGTAGGGCGTAACCCACCTTGTGTTAGGTGCCATTCGTCAACTTCCCTGCTATACTGAAGTCAAGTTGAAAACTGGAGTTTGGGTAACAACTAGGATCGCGTGCGTCGCACTGACCACGGAATCTAACGGAATGAAAACAATGATTGGTCAGTGCGACGCACGCTGGGCAAAACTCCGCTTCTCATTCTGATTTGAGTATAACTACTCATTTAATCACAAAACCATGCAAACCTCTACGTCGAGTGAAAAGAGCGTTTCTGCCCCACTCACCGAGCTTGGGGGCTATCGTCTTGAGGCAATGCTGGGCGAGGGCGCGGCGGGGACTGTCTATCGCGCCCAGCGCATTGACCGCGCGGCTGCGAGCGCGGACCGACCCGCACTGCTGGCCTTGAAGGTGCTCAAGCCAGAGGCGATTACCCAGCCTCAAGTCCTGGCCTGCTTTCAATTTGAAGGGCGCACGCTCGCGCGCTTATCCCATCCTGGGATCTTGCGCGTCTACGAAACCGGGCTAGATGATGGGATGATGTTTACGGCCATGGAGCTGATTGAGGGGCAAAGTTTCGAGAAATATCTGACGGCCAAACAACGGCTGCCGGTTGCGGAGGCGATCAGCGTGGCCTGTCAACTGGCGCTAGCGCTCGACTATTTACACCATCAAGGGTATGCGCACCGTGATATCAAGCCCGCTAACTTGATGTATTCCAGTGCCGGGCGACTTGTCTTATTTGATTTTGGGACGGCGATTCGCATCAAAGCCGGCACTGATTATGAGGCGGGCTTGTATGGGACACCCGCCTACTTGGCCCCCGAACAGATCAAAGCCGGCGGCGTGATCGATGGGCGGGCCGATCTCTATGCGCTGGGCGTGATGCTTTATTTGATGGTCACCGGGCGTAAACCATTCTACGGCACGCGCGAGGAAGTGCTCGACGCACACTTGTATGACAACCCGACCCCGCCCACCAAATTTGCGCGCATGCCGCAGGCACTGGAAGCAGTGATTTTGCAAGCCCTGGCCAAACAACCGGCAGATCGCTTTGCCACCGGCGCAGCAATGGCCGCCGCATTGACCGCGATCGAGGAAAATTTGCCGCCGGTCGTGCCCTCCCTTTGGCAACGGCTATTGGGCTGGTTGCGACCCACTGCTTGCCTGCTGCTTGCGTAAAAATTTTGCTGTCTTTTTGAGATTGCACGTGGTTGCACCCATGCTGCTCATGGTTTAGAACGAGTTGATTGCCGATGAATATTCTCCAATTACTAAAAGGCAATATCCAGCATACGCAATATCGCGCCGGCGATCTGATCCTGCACCAGGGCCAACAGGGCGAATACATGTATGTGATTCAGGAAGGTGAGCTGGATGTGCGGCTTGATGGTGTTTATATTCGTACGCTGGATAAAGGCGAGATCTTTGGCGAGATGGCGCTGATCGATGGGTCGCCCCACAGCGCCGATATTGTAGCCAAGACCGACTGCACGGTCACCCCGATTGATGAACGGCGCTTCTTGTTTCTGGTCCACGAAAACCCGATCTTTGCCCTCCACATCATGCGCATTATGGCCAAACGGCTGCGCAAATAATTAGCGTTGGTGTGAGGTGAATCCCACAAAATAATCGAGCGCCCCTGGATTGCGCATGGCATCGCGCTTTGCTGCTTGCTCCACCCCCTGCCCCAGCAAGATCTTGCGGATCGGCACTTCCATCTTCTTGCCACTCAGCGTATAGGGCACCTCGGCAATGGCGAAAATGGCGTCGGGCACATGGCGCGGTGAAATTTCCGTGCGGATCTGCTGCTTGATCGCGAGTTGTAACGCCGCGGTCAAGGCGGCCCCCTCGCGCAGCACCACAAAAAGCGGCATGTACGATTCCCGCCCTAACCCTTCCAGATCGATCACCAGGCTGTCAATCACCTCGGCAAAACTCTCGACCACGCGGTAGATCTCACTCGTCCCCATGCGCACCCCTTGCCGGTTGATCGTCGCATCCGAGCGGCCATAGATGATGCAGCCCTGGCGCGCGTTGATCTTGATCCAGTCACCGTGCCGCCAGATGCCGGGGAAGAGTTCAAAGTAGCTCTCCAAGTAGCGTCGGTGGTCGGGATCATTCCAAAAATAGAGCGGCATGGAGGGCATCGGCTGGGTGAGCACCAATTCACCCACTTCGTCGATCACCCGTTCGCCGGCTTCGTTCCAGGCCTGGACAGCTGCGCCCAGCAACGGCCCCTGCAACTCGCCGGCATAGATCGGCAAGAGCCTTGCCCCACCCACAAAGGCCGTGCAGAGATCGGTGCCACCGCTGGTCGATTCGAGGGCCAGCGTTGAACTGACCTTTTCATAGATCCATTGGAAACCGGCAACGCTCAGCGGCGAACCGGTTGAGCCAAGGGCGCGCAGCCGGCTGAGGTCAAAGTCACGGTTGGGTTCAATGTCTGCTTTGAGGCAGGCATGAATAAAGGCCGCCGAGGTGCCAAAATAGGTCATCCCACTCGCCGCCGCCAACTGCCAGAGTACATTCATGTCGGGATAACCGGGGCTGCCGTTGTAGAGGATCGCCGTGGCACCGCTGAGCAGGCTACCCATGAGGTAGTTCCACATCATCCAGCCGGTACTCGTATACCAGAAGAAGCGGTCGCCGGGGCGCAGGTCGTTGTGCAAGGTGGTGATCTTGCTATGTTCTAAGACGATGCCGCCATGTCCTTGGACAATCGGCTTGGGTAGCCCTGTGGTGCCCGAGGAGTAAAGAATCCAAAGGGGGTGATCAAAGGGCACCTGCGCAAAGTGCAACGCTGGTGCTGTCTCCCTGTTCATGATCTGTTGCCAACTGCGCACGGACGCGGGCGCAACAAATCCGCCTTGATCCGCCAAAGCCGTATGATCCGCGTTCCCCTCACGGTCAATGACAATCGTCGCCACCAAGGTCGGCAAGGCGGCTTGGAGTTCGGCGACATTGGCGTGGCGATCAAACCATTGGCCGCCGTACTGATAGCCAGTTACCGCCAGCAAGACTTTGGGTTCGATCTGGCTAAAGCGGTCGATCACCCCGCGGCTGCCAAAGTCCGGCGCACAACTGGACCAGATCGCGCCCAGGCTGGCTGTCGCCAACAGGCCGACCAGTGCTTCCGGGATGTTGGGGAGATAGGCAACCACGCGATCACCCTGTTGCACACCAAGTTCACGCAAGGCGTGGGCGAGGTTGGCGGTTTGCATGTAGAGTCTCTGCCAACTGATCGGGGTTAATGGTTCGGTCTCGGATTGGTAGAGTAGCGCCGGTCGCTCGTCGGTGTGGCGAGCAAAGAGATTCTCGGCATAGTTCAACCTCGCGCCGACAAACCATTGCGCGCCTGGCATCGTCCGTTGTGCGAGCACGGTACTGTATGGCTGCGAACTGATTACCCCCGTATAGTCCCACCAGGCTGCCCAAAACGCTTCGAGATCAGTCACCGACCACTGCCAGAGTTCCTGGTAAGTGGTGAAGGTAAGGCCACGCGTGGGGTGCAGCCAACACATAAACTTGGTAAGATTGGCGTTTTCAATCACCGCCGGTGACGGCGACCAGAGCAAGTCACCTTCGTTAATCTGGATCATGGTGTTTCCCGTCTATTAGGCTCGTCGTAGGGGCACGGCATGCCGTGCCCCTACGAGGTGGGTGTGGGGTGATGATAAAGGTGGCTAAATTATACACAGTTGTTAGCGATGCAAAAAGTTTGACAATGCCGCCGTTTCCTGTTGCAATGAGGGGTAACCGTGCCTAATGCTCAGCTTTTGAACCTAACCAAGAGGAACCAATCCCATGCTTTCAACCAAATCCGCGCCGCTAGCCGCAGGCCCACTCGGCGATTTTACCGAGCAGACCGATGTCGGCACCCTCCACCACGCCGGCACCTGTACTTACGACCCCACCCAGCAGATCTACACCATCACCGGGGCCGGGGCTAACATCTGGGGCACACATGATGACTTTCACTATGTCTACCGGCGGCTGACGGGCAACTTTATCGTTACGGCCCAAGTCAACTTTGTCGGCGACGGCGTCGAACTGCACCGCAAGTTGGGCTGGATGGCGCGCGCAACACTCGATACCGACTCGCCCCACATCACCACCGCGATCCACGGTGATGGGTTGACCTCCCTGCAATTACGCCGTAGTTCAGGTGCGCGCACCGAGGAAGTGGTCTCTACCCTGACCCATGCCGATGTGATCCAACTGGAGCGCCGCGGCAACACCTACATCATGTCGGTCGCCCGTTTTGGTGAACCCTTTGTCACCACACAGGTGGCCGACCTGGATCTGGGTGAAGAAATCTATGTAGGGTTGGCGGTCTGTTCGCACAACGCTGAGGTGCTGGAGGCAGCCGAGTTTCGCAACGTGCGGATCGTTGTGCCAGTGGCGGAGGGCGTGGCCAACCCGCGGGCGAATCTCGGCAGCCGGCTGGAGATCATGGAAGTGGCCACTGGTCACCGCCGCGTCATCTACACGACTGACGATGTTTTTGAAGCGCCGAACTGGACCCTTGACGGGAAAGCCTTGATCTACAACAGCGGCGGCCGGCTCTATCGCTACGATCTGGCGACGAATACGCCCACGCTCATCGACACCGAACCGGTAATCCAGAACAACAACGACCATGTCATCTCTTTTGACGGCACCATGTTGGCCATTAGCAGCCGCAGCGAGGCGGTGAAAGGCTCGGTCGTCTACACGGTGCCGATCACCGGCGGCGTGCCCAAGCAGATTACCAGCAAAGCGCCCTCCTATCTTCACGGCTGGTCGCCCGACGGCAAATATCTGGTCTACACCGCCCAACGCAATGGTGATTATGACATCTTCCGCATCGCCGCCGACGGCTCCGATGGCGATCACGAAACCCAACTGACCACCGCGCCCGGCCTCGACGACGGCCCAGAATATTCGCCCGACGGTAAATATATCTACTTCAACTCGGTGCGCAGCGGCACCATGCAGATCTGGCGCATGGCCCCCGACGGCAGCAACCAGGAACAGGTGACCGGCGACGAATTCAACAACTGGTTCGCCCACGTTTCACCGGATGGTAAACAACTGATCTTTGTCACCTACACCCAGGAAGTCGCGCCCAATGACCATCCTGCCGCCAAGCGCGTCTACATCCGCCTGATGCCAGCGCGCGGGGCCGGCCCCAAAGTCGTCGCCTATCTCTACGGCGGCCAGGGCACCATGAATGTGCCGTCCTGGTCGCCGGATAGCAAGTATGTGGCGTTTGTGAGTAACACAGTACCGTTTTAGGGGCTAGCGAGGGTGGTCAAAATAATCCCGGAATCTTCAAAAGATTCCGGAATTATTTTGACCACCCTTGCGCTTCAATCTGGCGCTTTAAGATTTCCATGACAACCGTCCAGTAAAAGGCCAAATGTTTATAGATGGTTTCGGTGGGGAAATTTGTAACAGTGACAGTGAGCGCGGTCTGCGTTGCCGTGGGCGCTAGCTGAAATGTGAGAACGGAATAACTTTCGGGTTGATCGGGCAACGCTGAGATTGAGCTTAATTGGGTATATTGCAGCAACTGTTCGGGCACAAATTGTAGCACTACCCCTTTGTTCTCAAAGGGCAGGTGGTGCAACTCGCCACGGATCAGAATCGGGTTGCCTACCGTCCAATCGGTGAGGATCGTTAGCTCACTTTCCGCCATCCATTGTTGCATCAAGCGGGGTTCGGTCAACGCCTGCCAGACCGTTGCCGTTGACGCGTTAATGGTGACCGTTTTGTTCACGATAGGGTTACTGGCGGCTGGCGTTGGTGGCATGATCATCTTCCTCGGCTGGCTCGGTGCGGAGATAGGCAAGTTCGGCGGGATAGGCGATGCCGAACTGTTCGTGTAAATGGCGCAAATCCTGCTTGTCCTTCGCCTGTAACTGATAGCCCGTATGGGTGCCCATGTGCATCGCTGCCGAAAGGCATTGCACGGGCACTCCCGCAATCATCCCCTGCCCGCTGAGGTCATCCGGCGCAAAGGCGAGGCGACACCTCCAGGCCGGTGTTGGGTAGCCGTGCTCATCAATGTGAAGCACATGGCAATCCAGCTCACGCCCGCGCGCATCATTCAACACAAACGCGGTGGCAATCTCGTCACCTGTCGCCGGGTTGCTGATCAGGGGCACAGGGCCCACGTGGCGCAGCCATTGGTTTTCTTCCCAGATCTGCTTCAAGCCAAAGCCCTGTTGACTGAGCACCGTGGTCAACGTCGGGAGGTCAGCAAAGGCGACAAAAGCATCCAAGTCCTTGTGCGGCCGTGTCTGGCGCCCGAGTAGCGCATCAATGCCCCACCCGCCATCCAGCCAGAGCTGAACGCCGTGGTCGCCCAGTAAGGTATAGAGTTTGAGGACATCTTGCTCGTTCATGGGGTCATGCCTGGTTTAATGGGTTTCATCATCATCGCGGCCACACAGAAGTCTCTTGCGCACGGTTGCAAGGAAGTCACAGTGTTACAGAAATCACTATTTATTCTTGTACACGAGGGACAACAGTTGCTTTGCGCTGTCGTTTTGGCTTGGCCTTTGGTAAATTCTGTGCCGCGGTCGCCAGCACGCGTAGCGCTTCATTTACTGCTTCTGAGGTTGGAAAGATAGCGGCCATATCCGGATCAAGCACAACCATCAATTGTTCTTGTGCAAGGCGCGCCGCGAAGCGATTCGGTTTTGCTTTGTTATAATCGAAGTCGTAGTGCGCGTTTAGTTCAGTAGATTGCGCGTCTTCCCGTTTATCTTCTTGCATGTTCATAGGCTCTTTGTTCACCCGCATCGGCTTTGCGAGCGCTAATAATACGAATCAGATTATCACATGCGGAAAACGATACGATCAACAATCGGTTGCGGGCTGAGTGTCCAATCATCAACTCGCGATACTCTTCGTCCGAATGTTCATCATCGTCGAAGATGTAAGCTGTCGGGTCACGAAAGACGGTAGTTGCTTCTTCAAACGTGACTCCTTCATGCACTTTGCGATTGCGGATAGCTTTTTGGCTGTCCCACGAAAATCGTATGTTCATAACGGTAGTATATCATGTTTGCCTTGATTATGCATCCGTTGTCACCGGCGACAACCTGCGCCGTGCTGAACATAAATCGCCTGCGACTACGGAGCCGATCACGATATTAATGAGCAACCTGCCGCGGTATTTGATAGCCGAAGGCATCAAGTGCATTGAAGGTGTGGCGGCATATGCGCTTTCTGCGACCATTCCCGCTGATTATATCGCATTCCGGTTATACTCACAGCGACGCGTCCCGATTGGCACCCTAGTGCGATGCTAGGCTGCACTTGCCCTTTCCTCAACCACAGCGATGCTCTGCTGCAGCGCAACATTCGGTGAGAGCTGCGGCTTTTTCCCACTGGCCGTCGTTAGCCCACGTACCTGTACCTCCTGGCAACGCTCATAGGGAAACGGCCGTGCCGTTGTCGGCGGAATCGCTGTACCGTCAGCGTTCGCAGTGTCTGGATCGGTGAAGAAATAAAGTCCCTGATAATCGGCGGGGTGATTCCGATCATCGACAAAGAGCCCGTCGATGGTGATGTTGCGCGGCATGGCACAGCTGTAACCAAAATCATGCAGCCCGTCGTTACGGACGTTGAACAGATACGGCCAGGTGCGTTCGCCGCAGGCCGGGATCCAGCGACAGTTGCGGATGTGGAGATCCCCCTCCCAAGTGCTGCCATAGTCGGCCCGAAAACTGACGAAGGCGTTGCCGTAGAGGGTGGAATCCTCGACGGTCAACTGACCGCGGCCAATGGCGTTAAGCCCCATATGGCCCAAGGTGCAGCCGCGAATCGTGTACGTGCCGGAAATCCCCATGTGCGTATCCATGCGCGAGAAGGTGCAACCGTCGAGGAGAATGTTTTTGCAGAAGTTGCTGGCAATCACACCCCAGCGCGTGCGGTCGCAGATGTGATTCATGCGGCAGTTGACCAGTTGCAAATTGACCACATGGTTGGCGTGGAGATCGTACGACCCCATGTTGACCGGCAAGCCTGCCGCGCCAATCGTGGCGTAGATCTTGTGGCCGGTAGCAAAACAGTTGCGCAGGGTGATGTTGGCGCACTGTTCCGCGCTGAGAAAGCCGCGATAGGGATGGCCGACTGCGGTTTCGCCCACCACATAGTGGGTCAGCCCCTCGATTTCCGTATTCGACCGGGTGATCTCAATGTTGCGCGCCCAGTAATTATAGCCGACTTCCTGTTTCATCTGGTTGGCAAAGGTCGTAAAGACGCCGCCGTGGATGACCAGCGGCGTTTCGTCAATCGGCCGCGCGTCGAGCTGCGTGATCGTGGCGTAGTCCCAATCAATGTCTCCTTCGATCGAGCCATCACAGTGGAGGATAAAACAGTCATTCTGCGCCACCCCCGCATTCTGGTTGAGTCCACGGCGGATATAGAGCCGCCGCTGGTCATTTTCGACTAGTACATGACAGGCCGTGGCGGGGCGCAGATCGCTCTGCCGCTGGTCGCGCCCAAGCCGCCTGATCGGCAACGTCACCGGTTCAAGTTGCGAGCGCACGGTGAAAAGGGGCGCTTTGTGATCCCCCGCTGCCGTATCGACCGCGGTGTCATCAATCGTAAAGCGGGAAGTGTTCCAATCCGTATCCGTCGCGATGATGGCGGTAAGCGGCTGGCTGCCCAAGTGGTAGGTGGCAGCGGGCTTCGTGCGCACGGGCAGCTTGTGCGCATTCGCATGGTCATGGGCCGCACAGATCGCCGGCAGGTCATCGGTTACCCCATCACCCACCGCACCAAACGTTTCATAGGTGACAAAGTTATCCGCAATGGTCATGGCTGCTCTCCTTCGTATTCTCTATGCAAGTGCAAACCGCACGCACTTTCGGCGCGTCGCGATAACTATACAATAGCAGGGTAAGGGGTGACAACTCAAGAAAAAGAGGTGAAGTGTGGTATGGGGCGTAGCGGAGGCTGAGCTTGTCGACGCCGCAGCCGCAGCCGCTGCGGCTTCGACAAGCTCAGCCTCCGCTCTTATCCCACCTGATTCAGGGTCTTTGTAAGCTGCTTAAATTGTTTCAGATGCGACCGTTCATGGGTGGCCAGCCACTGCGCATAAAAGTGCATCGTCCGTTCGAGCCGGCGGCCCGCGCCCGTCACCGTTGCCGACCGGGTCCAGGCGGCGGGGGGTAAGGATTCCAACCGCGCGAGGAGCGCCGCACGCTGGGTGGTAAAGGCTGCAAAGGAAGGCTGAAAGTCCAGGGTGGCATAATCAGTTCGTTCGACCCAGGTGGTGGGATTGATGGCACGAATGGTCGGCTGCTCTTGCTCAAGGATGGTTGCCATGCAGTCGCCCCACACATCAGCGCAGGCACGCAGATGAGCCAGCACCGCCGTGGCGGACCACCCCTCCGGCGCGGGCGCAGTCCGCAATTGTGCCGGCGTCAGCCGAGCGACCAGCGCGGTAATCCGCCCCGGCCCTTCAGCCAGCAAGGTCAAGATCTGTTCACGAGTAAGGGCACTGTGGGCCATAGCTGGGTTTCCTTTTTCCTGAGACCGGTGCCAACGGCCCATGCGGTTCCGGTGGGCCGTGGACTGCAATCGCATCCCCCTGGCGGACCACGTCGCCTTGCCGCACAATCCTCTACCTGATTTGTGTGACTGGGTGCCATCAGATCAAGTGGGATCGACGACTCTGCCCAGGAAGAGCACCGTGCTGGTACTCTGCTCCAGGATCAGAAAGACAAAGGGGTGATCGGCGCGGAAGAGCGGTAGCGGCGGTGGAAGGGAACGCGCTTTCATTTCAACCGCCGTGGCGCCCGCGGCTTCGGCACCCTCTTCATTGACGGTGATCACCGCCTGGTGCAACACTGCCCCAATATACAGCATCTGCGTGCCATCCATGCCCGCGAAATCCGCCTTATCATCGCTGAAGGCATCGACCATGCCCATGGCGTGCAACTGCTCATTGAGCTGAATAGCCGCGGTGAGTTGGAAGCGGGGCAACGTGACCAGCACCTTGGTTGGCGTCAACTCCTGTATCCACGGACCGAGCGTTTCCATGGTCATCAGCGCTTCGAAGGCCGCTAGCCCGTCCATTGTCCGCGGTAAGAAAATGAGCATCACGAGATCGTCACCGGCATAGGGGAGGCCGACGATCTGCACAGTGGCATTTTCTGTGTAGAGGAACTGCTGCTCTTTGGTCATAAAGGGCACGTGGACCGACTGGTCGGGCGTCCGCCAAAAGGGCGCCGGGCGCGTCAGGATTGGGTCAAACGGATGGGCCCACTGGCCTTTGAAATAGATGGCGTTGACCAGGAGCAAACGCGTCAGCCCATTCAGGGTGCCCGCGGGAATCAGCGCTTGGATCTTGTTATTGGTCTGGGCGGCGACCCACTCATTGATGGTGCGCCGTGCCGTCTCGACATCGCCGTAGTCAACCGCCGTGTTCGTCACCCCATAGCAGCGCGCTGTAAGCGCAAGGAAGTCCGCTAAGAACGGGTAGTTGACATGGGGCCAGAGCGCGTTGGCAACGTTGAGCTGAACTGCGCCTTTGGCAGCGATCTCACTCAGCCTTGCCGCTAACTGGGCAAAGGCCGGGTGCAGTTGCTCCTGCGTCAACAGCCAGTGCAGCGCGTGCGCCATCTGCCGCGCCGTTTCGCCCCGCGCCCCACCAAAGGTCATGGCCAGCGCGGTAGAGATACTATAGGGTGCGAAAAAGAGATTGCCCTCCGCCTTGCGTAACTGCTGGTAAAGTGCCAGCGCAAAGGCGGTGTTGCCATCAACGAGCTGTTCGAGGAGAGCCGAATCGTGTGCTTGGGGGACTGGCACGGGTGGGGTCATGATGTGCTCCTGGTTGTCAAGCGCGGCCTGTATTGCTCGCAATTATCACTTTACTATTCTGTTCCGTTACCATGACATGGAATGTTTGCAAAAGTCGTAGATTACTGCACGGATAAAGAATATTCAGCGCTTTGGTTAATGATGTTTATCTTCTGGCCTAAACGGACCACATATGCAATGAACTGAATAGGTTCACCATTTTCCAGCTTAAATGCTTCTATCACATTTTTGATCGTATGTCGCTGTTCTTGGCTTAACTCATCAATCATAAGTATGATCTTCAAATTTGATCGAAATGCTTCTGTGAGCAGATGATTCATACGAAGCGCAATCATTGCATTTGGTAGACCGGGCTCTAACTCTCGTATCCATGCGGTAAACTTCTCCTCAAGACCAGAGGTAGAAAATACATACTGGATCGTCTTCTCAATCCACTTTCTGATAGTCTCTTCGCGTATCTGTCGGTCTGTGACGATACTGAACGAAGATGCAAATTTCATTACCTGCGGAATGATCTGACCATTCATATAGTTAGATTTGTCTGATGTACGAGTTCTAGCTTCACCATAGCACTCGTACTCGATCAAATTGACCTGGATTGGCGTCTTAAATTGTCGGTTGTATACGATAAGTAGTGCATCTGGTATTGATTTGATTCCGCTAATGGGGCGTTCACCTCTTGCCTCAAGCCCTGAAGATATGAAGAGACGATTTTCGGGTATAAGAATGGTTCGAGCGTTAGGATAGGCCGGAAATAGATCGTGAAAGTTATCATTCACCAAGGGTTCGAGACCGCGAAATTCATCTGTTTCATTCTTGAAATTCACAGTCTGAAATGTACCCATTATATTGATTTTTTCTTCTGGTACGACCTCAAGGATTTCAGCTATATCCCTTTCCGAAATAGTTGTTTCTTCGTCCTCTTCTTCACTTGTAAACGTTAATTGCTCAACATGCGAAGGCTGTGCCGAAAAAAGCTGAGGACTTCCACATCGAAACGTCTGAAATTCCTTTGACAATTTTGCTAACGCCCCAGCATCCTTGATGGGCTTTGCTCCCTGTAAGTACTTCAATGGCCAATATTCCCCGCCAATATCTGAGAGAAATTTCAGGCTAAATAGACTTGCATACTCAAGCTGATCCAGCATAAAACAACTTACATATCTTTCTGCATCCTCCCAGGGTTTAAAGTCTGTGGGTTCACCCAGTATAGCTCGTAATCCACACAGTGTATCTTTTTTGATCTTTACAGCTAAATAGATCGTGTCGCCTTGAGATGGACCGCGATTGTTGAACCCAACAACACTGTGCTTTATACAAAGATTGTAATTTTCAGTTGATTTACCACAATGCAATATTCTAGTTGACATAAAATACCTGGTATAAATACGTGGGTAGTAGTTCTACAATCAATGACTTGGCATGTTAAACAGCTTCTTTTGGCTCTTGCGGAATCAGTTTGATGAGACCGCGCAGGGCTTCATTGACGCTCTCCGAATCGGGAAAATATTTCCGTACATCCGGTGAAAGCAACACTGCTCCCTCTTCGAGGGTAAAATATTGAGTTGTCACCGTGCCATCTTCCTGCGTAATTTTGACCGTATGGCCTTGGCGATATGCTTGATAGTATTTGCCACGCACTCCCTGTTTCCCACTAAAGTTATATTCTGACCGCATTTCTGGTTCTGTAGTTGAATTATTTGTGTTCATATGTTTCTCGCTCTGCTGCCGTTGCTCTACGGCTGCTGATAATACGAATCAAAAGTGCCTTGCCCTGCTCCTGTTCGAGATGAACGACCAAGAGCAATCGTTGTCGACTGGAGTAACCAATACTAATCAGGCGTTCTTCGTTAGCAAAATGGAAATCATCAGGGTAGGTCAACAGCAGCGGATCATTAAAAACTGTCTTCGCTTCCTCAAAACTAACTCCGTGTTTACGAAGATTTGATTTTGCTTTGAATACGTCCCACTCAAAAATAAGTTCCATTGCGCCATCTACTGTTCTAGCATTACTGCCTTTTATTTGGCATCTTTGCTCTATTATAGCAGAAATGCGGCGCGAATTCTACTGGATATGCACAGTGATTGGCCGGTGTTTTAGTGAACCCCCGTGCAAGCCCTCGGCGTTGTTCCTCTACCTTATATTCCTCCAGCCACACCAGCCAACTCCTGAATCCGTTCAAGCGGCACCTGATCCGCCCGAATCAGCGACATGTTGGCCTTCAAACTGGTAACCTCGCCGGCCCGGATCGCATAGAATTCCCCAACCTGCTGCGTAGCCAGCTTGTTCGTGACATCGACCTTAGCCTCGCTCAATATCGGTTTCAGCTTGTTGAGGGCGGTTGTCTCCTTCATCTTGCCGACAAACCAGGACGAAATTTGGTCGCGCGATTTATAGTCCAGATCGCCTGGACTCTGGGTGGCTAACATAATGCCCAGCCCAGCGGAACGCGCCCGTTTGAGCAGGCTCTCCATTGGTTCTTTGGTGGACGGTTTGCCGACCGCGGGCAAGTAGAGATCTGCTTCATCAAACAGGACTACCGCCTGCAACTTGCCGGAGGGATTCTTCTGCGCATAGCGATTGAGATCGAGCAAAAACTGTGATACCCAAAAGAGAATGTTGGCGTTATCACCCAGCGAGCCCAGATTGATAATCGATAAGTCGTGGTATTGAACAACTATCGTTAGCCATGCTTCGAACAGCGACAATTGTGATCTGTAAACACAGACGGCTGTCTCTCGGTGAGTTTCATTGAGCCACTGTGTCCACACCTGACGCGCAATAATTGCCCGCCCCATTAAGACAGACAGTGTGGGAATCGACTGCACGCGTTGTGACTGGTGTAGGGCCAACCTTGCGACAAGGTTGGTTTGCTTTTCTAACATCATGAACCTTTGAGACGCAACATACGGAAAGAGAGGATGGGAGCGACAGCGCGGAAAGTTGCGCAATGAATGCTGCTGACCAAAGCTACGTTATCTTGTACGGATATTCTCTTCGATCCTTACCGATACCAGGAATGCATAGATGACGACTGATGTAATGATAACTGATGATTCTGGAAATTAAGCTTACAATTAGCTTGTGGTTTGTTTTGTGTGGGGGCTGTTTGCGTGCCAGTGTGCCAATTACGTCATACTTTCCCAACTGCAACGTCACATGCTTCACCCCCAACAGCATAGATTCTGCCCTCTGATCGTCGCCAAGGGCGAAAACCAAATTTGACTTAATAAATATTAAGTTTTAATATTTTATCAAATAGTTGTGGTTTCTTCAGACGATTCACCAAACGCGCAAGACCCAATCCTTCCCCCAATCAGTAATGGACCAACCTATGAACAACACAGACATCGATCTACTCTTGGAAAATCAATCTCTCAAACTTGAGTTTGCCCTTCGCAATCTCAAGTTAGATCCGGTATTTTGCCCCGCACCTGATGATCTGGCGCGCGAAAATCGGGTATTGCGTAATTTGCTCGATTGGGTGGAAAAATATACCACCTACCGGGATCGCAACCGGCTGGAAGCAGAGGGCTATCATTTCCCGCCGATTGACCCTGGCATTTCGCCGGAGGAGGACTGGTATCGCTTTAAAGAATGGATTCACGGCCACCCGCTACGTGCAAAGCTCAAAGCGCAACTGCTAGTGGACTATGTGCCCAAAGCGCGTGAACAGTTGACCGATGAAGAGATCACGCAGGAGCTAGAAGAGTTACTTGACCAGCTGGCTAAAATCAATGTTTCGGTTGACCTGCAAGAGGCCTTGCCGATTGGGTTGCTCTATGACCATCTGCTGGAAATTCTGGAAGAGGAGTTCGACATTATGGTCTCCGGCATGTGGCACATGGACGGTTGCACCGGTTATTGCCCCGGTTGTTTTCAGCGGCCGTGGTGTGACACCGGGCAAAATTTATGTTGGCGCGAGGATCAACAAGCCGGCAAAATAGATCTGATTGACGCCGTCCAAAAGTATGTGTCCGCCAGTCCAATTTCTTTGCAGTTGCTAGAGAAAAACCAAGCAGAAGCAGATCGGAGAATGGCGGCATTCAAGCAAAACCAAAATGGTTCAATGGGATCTTAGGGAGACAGCCCACCCCGCCGTCAACGCACCCAGTGGGCACCCAGACTACCCAACAACGCCGAGTCCCCCCTCCTCCCTTAGCCGGGTTTACCCGGCGTTGTTGGGTAGCCCTGCGGCTTTAGCCCAGGGCGATCCTGCCAACCCCTGCATTCCCGCTGCGCCGTAGCATCTTCCGGCTACGCTGACGCAACTCTTTCCACCCATTGCGCCCGCCATGCCGGCGCGGGATACGGATCCGGCCAGAACTCTACTTGTTGACAGATCAGCCCGTCGCGCACCGTGTGAAAGGTGATCGCCCTGGCTTGTTGCACACCATCGCTGATCGACACATCGGTGACCACCTGATCGACCTCGGCCACAATTGAATTTAGCTGAAAGACCCACCGGCCATGGGCCGGATAGTGGGCGTTGATTTCCGCAAAATTGTTGCGGCCCACAATGCGTTCTGCCGATTGGGGCCAGAGACAGACAAAGTCTGCGGTTAACCATTCGCTGGCTTTATGGAAATCATTGCTGCCCATGGCCACCCAAAACGCCAGCACAACATCCTTTGCGTGCATGAAACCTCCTCTTTGCTGTGATGCAAGCTGATGAAGCCGCGGTGGAACAGCAGCGAATCAACGACGCTACTGCAACAGCACACTGCGTCCACTGTGTGCTGTTGCAGTCCACCCGCTATGCGGAAAAGTTAAGATACACCCGCCTCACCAACGCTGGTGGACCTGTGCGCGGATCTGCTGATCGTAAATCGCACGAACGGCGGCCATCGTTTCTGTGGAAAGGGGCGGCAGGTCGGCCGCACTGAAATTCCCATCCGCCTGCGCCGGGTTCTTCGCACCGGGAATGGCACAGGTCACCGCATCGAACATCAGAATCCAGCGCAAGGCAAACTGCACCAGGCTCATATCAGGCGGACAGATGGCTTTGAGTTCCTCGACGGCGGTCAGGCCGGTGGCGTAGTCCACGCCCGCGAAGGTTTCACCCCGGTCAAAGGCGGCGCCCTGCCGGTTGAAAGCGCGATGGTCGTCGGCGCTAAAGGTGCTGCTCGGTTTGAGTTTGCCCGTGAGCAGACCAGAGGCCAATGGCACCCGCGCCAGGATGCCCACCTGCTGCTGCTGCGCCTGGGCAAAGAAGCGTTCAGCCGGGCGCTGGCGGAACAGATTGAAGATGATCTGCACGCTTTGCACATTGGGATATTCAATGGCCTTGAGCGCTTCCTCGACTTTTTCGACACTCACGCCGTAGTAACGCACTTTGCCGGCCTGGACCAGGTCATCGAGGATGCCAAAGACCTCGGGCCGATAGTAGACTTCGGTCGGCGGACAGTGGAGTTGCAGGAGATCGAGGGCCTCTGTCTCTAGATTTTTGAGACTGCGCTCGACAAAGGCGGTGAGGTTGGCACGGTTGTAGCCGTCCGCAACATGCGGGCTGGCCCGCCGGCCTGCCTTGGTGGCAATATAGATCGGTTCCTTGGTTTGGCGGCGCAACTGGCCCAATAGCTGTTCGCTGTGACCATCGCCATAGACATCGGCGGTGTCAAAGAAGTTGACGCCCAATTCCACCGCCCGCTGTAACGCTGCCAACGAATCGGCGTCGTCGACCGCCCCCCACGAGCCACCAATGGCCCATGAGCCAAAACTGACGGTTGCGATCTGCCAGCCGGTTCGTCCTAATTCTCGATACTGCATGAGTACTCCTCGTGTTAATTGCACAATGTGCACTATATCTGCGTCGTTGTGTTACCGATTGGTTTGCAGGCAGAATTCATTCCCCACTATACTATGTTACACGACAAACACAAACAAATAATCAGCAGGTTAGGGCATTGTGTAGCGGTCGTCGGTCGTCAGTCAGCCATCACACAAGGAGAACCACCCATGACTCAATTATCCAACAAAATCGCCATCGTCACCGGGGCGGGGAGTGGCTTCGGGGAAGGGATTGCGCGGGCCTATGTGGCGGAAGGGGCCAAAGTGGTGTTGACCGATATTAATCCGGCCAGTGTCGAACGGGTAGCCACCTCAGTGGGTGAAAATGTGGTTCCCTTCACCTGTGATGTCGCCAATGGGGCGCAGGTGCAAGCGCTGGTTGATCACTGTGTGACCACTTGGGGCGTGCCGGATATAGTGGTCAACAACGCGGGAATTACCCACAACAACCGGCCAATGACCGAGATCGACGAGGCAACCTATGATCGCCTCTTTGCTGTCAACGTGAAATCGGTCTACAACATGATCATTGCCGTGGTGCCGCTCATGCGGGCGCGGCGTAGTGGGGTGATTCTCAACATCGGTTCCACCGCCGGTGTCCGCCCGCGGCCGGGGTTGGTCTGGTATAATGCCACCAAAGCCGCGGTCAACAATATCTCGAAGACGATGGCTGTTGAATTAGGGCCAGACAACATCCGCGTCAACGCAATCTGTCCCGTCATCGGCGAAACGGGGTTGACCAGCCAATTTATGGGGGTGCCGGATACGCCGGAGAACCGCGCCCGCTTTATTGCCACGATTCCGCTGGGTCGTTTCTCCACGCCGCGTGACATTGCCAATGCTGCGGTCTTCCTGGCCAGCGATGCCGCTGATTTTCTGACGGGGATGGAGTTTATGGTGGATGGCGGGCGGACGGTGTAGGGGGTATGGACAGGGTGATCAACGGAGGCTGAGCTTGTCGAAGCCGAAGTGGCCACACTTCGGCTTCGACAAGCTCAGCCTCCGTTCGCTTGCTCGATCAGCTGCTGACGGGTCAACACGGCCTGTGCCATGCGCAGATTGGCGGCGTCGATCATCTTCCCATCCAAGCTGATCGCGCCCTTACCGGCGGCCATCGCTTGTTCATAGGCATTGACCACCGCTTCTGCCCGCGCCACCTCGGCCGTTGCCGGCGCAAAGATCGTGTTGACCGTGGCCAGTTGGGCCGGGTGGATACACTGTTTGCCGTCAAAACCTAACGCTCTAGCAATCTTGGTAACCTCAGTCAAGCCCGCTTCATTGCGAAAATTGGCGTAGGGACCATCCATACAGCGTAAGCCATTGGCACGGGCCGCGGCGACAATTATGTGCATCACCGCGTGCCAGCGGTGGCCGGGGTAAAGGGCATCATGCTCGTCCAGCGCGCCGATGTCGGTGAGCGGCATCTGCATGGACGCGGCATAGTCACCAGGGCCAAAGATCAGTGCTTCCAGACGGTCGGAACTCTGGGCAATCTCGCGCGCCCAGAGAAAACCGCTGGCCGTCTCGATCTGTGCCTCAATGCCAATCCGATGGGGCAGTCCCAGGTGCAGCTCAATCTGGGTGAGCAGCGTCTCGAGAAAGTGGACATCACGCGGCGACTGCACTTTGGGGAGCATGATCAAGTCAATCTGCGCGCCGGCCTGCTCGACAACCTCAACAATATCGCGATAGGCAAACTCGGTGTCCAGCGCGTTGACGCGCACCATGCGCACGCGGGAACCAAAGTCGAGGGTTTGCAACGCCTGTACGATATGCGCGCGGCTGGCAGCCTTACTCTCAGGGGCCACAGCATCTTCGAGATCAAGACAGATCGCATCGGCGAGACTGCGCGTTGCCTTTTCGATCATATCCGGTCGGGAGGCGGGGACAAAGAGCATGGAACGAGTAAGACGAATGGTTTGGTTCATAGGGTTTCGGTCGTTCAGTCCACGCAAGTGGACTTTGTTTTGGTTGCGGCGAATTGATTCGCCTATTGCGCTAACTGCACCGGCGATTGACTTTGGGCTGATTCGAGTACAGCAAGGGTGGCGGCAAGGGTCTTTAGCCCTTCCAGGCCACTGACCAGTGGTGTTGCCTCACCGCGAATGACCTGACAGAAGTGCCGTAGTTGCGCGGCCAGCGGCTCCTCCGGGGTGACCTCGATCTGATCACACGCCAGTGGCGCATACCAACCAGCCTGCTGTGGATCGGGGTAATGCCAATGGCGCAGCGAGGGAAAGGCGAGCGCGCCGGCGGTACCATAGAAATGGTAACAATCCTGCCCGGTCGATGGATACGCAGGGTTCTCGCCGCTGGTTAATTCATAGGACCACGGGGCGGCCGCCGTGTCGGAGACAAAGATGGTACCCAGCGCACCGCTGGTAAACTGCAAGGTGATGGCCGCGCTATCCTCCACCGCAAAGCCACGCGTTTGCTTGCTCGTCATACCGTAGACCCGCTCGATCTCGCCACAGATGTAGCGCAGGTTGTCGATATCGTGGATCAGATTGATCAGCACTGGGCCGCCGGGTTCTTTGCGCCAGGTGACGTTGTAGTAGTCAGCCGGTTTCAACAACGTAAAAAGGGCCGAGACCCCAACGAGTCGCCCCAACGCCCCCTGTTGAATCAACGCCCTGGCCTGTTGGACCAGTGGATTGTGCCGTCGGTGATGACCAACGAGCACCGGGACGCCATTTATGTCAGCAGCGGTCAACAGCCGCTGGGCATCGGCTACGCTCTGGGCAATCGGCTTTTCCACAAGTAGCGGCAGCCCGCGCTCGGCACAGGCAATGCCCACTGTGGTATGCAGATTGGTCGGCGTGGCAATGATGACGCCGTCAAGGGCAACCGCTGCCAACATCGTCGCATAATCGGCAAAGAAACGTGTCCCGTAGGTCGTTGCCAAGGCTGAAGCCCCAGGATCGGCATCACAGATGGCGATCAGTTCACAGGCCGGCTCGGCCATCACCAGTTCAATGTGGCGCTTGCCGATCAGGCCCGCGCCGATAACTGCCAGTCGTACTTTGCTCAAGCTACTGCTCTCTACTCTAGTTCTTCTGCCGTCTGATAGATCAAACGCCACGCCGCCTGTACATCGGCCAATTCGGTGGGGTAAGCGCCGATGCTGACACGCACCATCCAGCGCCCCGCTAGGGTGGCCGGGGTGAGATAGGCTTCGCCGGAGCGGTTGACCGCGTCGCACCAGGCCAGTGTGTGCCGATCCAATGCCTCAGCACGCAACCCGGTCGGCGTATGGCGAATACAGATCGTCTGCAAGGGCACGGGAGCCAACACTTGCCAATCAGGGCGCTGCTCAACCGCCGTTTTGAACCATTGGGCATTGGCGAGATCGCGGCGTAAGCGGCTTTGTAACCCACTGACGCCTTGTTCGCGAATCAGCGTCCAAAGCTTCAACGCCCGGAAGCGCCGCCCCAGGGGAATCCCCCAATCGCGGTAATTCTTCACCTGGCTATCCGCCGCGCTTTGCAGATAACTGGGGTTGGTGCCCATCACCCGGATCAGATGTTGGGGATCGCGCACGTAGTAGAGCGTACAGTCAAAGGCCGCGCCCAGCCATTTGTGCGGATTGATCACCAGCGAGTCCGCCCCTTCAATGCCCGCCCACATCCAGCGACACTCGGGCAGGATCATCGCCGAGCCGGCGAGCGCAGCATCGACATGCAGCCAGAGGCCGTAGCGCTGGGCAATTGCCGCCATCGCTGCGATCGGATCGAGTGCCGTGGTCGTCGTCGTGCCGGTGGTGGCCACGACGGCACAGGGTTGATACCCCGCCGCCAGATCCCCGGTGATCGCAGCTTCAAGCGCGTCCGGATCAAGGGCGAACCCCTCATCCACCCCAATCACCCGCACATTGTCACGCCCAAAGCCGGCCAAGAGCGCAGCTTTGTTTACCGAACTGTGGCTATATTCAGAGACATAGATCATCAACGGTTTGCTTTGCGCCTGTAAACCGCCGCCGGCCAAGCCATAGTCGCTGCTCCGCTCGCGGGCACAGATGAGTGCCAGCAAGGTGCTGGTCGAGGCGGTATCTTGAATCACTCCCTCCCAGGCCGCGGAGAGCCCAACCATCTGGCGCAGCCAGTCGGTGGCAACCTCTTCCAGTTCCGTCAGGGCCGGGGCCGACTGCCATGAGAGGCCCAGGGCACCGAGGCCGGTGCTGAGATAGTCGCCCAAGACACTGGAAAGGAGGCTATTGGACGGAAAGTAGCCAAAGAAGCGTGGGTGTTGAAAATGGGACAGACCGGGCAGCAAGAGCTGCTCCACATCCTGTAAGATCTGGTCAAAGGTGGCGGGCTCTTGGGGCGGTGTGGCCGGTAACGCCGCTTTGATCGCCCCCGGTGCCACTTGGGCCATCACCGGCTGGGTGGCGATGCCTGCCCGAAAATCAGCGACCCAATCAATTAATTGATGACCAGCTTGGCGAAATTCTTCTGGTGTCATATTACGCTCGTTCGTGTTCTGTTGCGGGACGACTGGGTATTCCTCAAGGCAAGAACAATTTTTAGCGGATGGCTTCCAGCGAAAATTCCCACTGACCGACGGTGTTGCCTGCCGTATCGGTCACATCCATCGTTACAATATATTCTAGCGCGGTCTGTAGTGGAAATGGTCCGGCTGTAAGCGGACTTTGATTAGCCTGTGGCCAGAAAAAGTTGGTCTTGGCAAAATCCCAGATCTGGTCACAATATGCTTCATTGTTGCTCCAAAGACAATAAGGTGCCTGACGTTCGAGCCGCTGATAAACGACATTGCCACTATCCTGCTCGGTGATGACGAATTCCACCGAACCAACGCCGGCACCATCTGTGCCTTTACCATCGTTGCCAATGACCAACTGAAAGACCATGCGCTTGTTAAAAAGTGGCACCGGACCGTTAATATCAAGATCGGCCAAAGTGTCACTTTGGATACGTACTTCACCCTCAAAGGAAGGATCAGGACTGCGGTTGAAATTGCTGGAAGGGACGGTATAGACCGCATAAGCAGGTACCCCAGCAGGGATGATCCGGAAACGGAAATTCCAGTTACCTTCTTTGCTATCATCTTTTGTGCTTGCCGTCAGATAGGCGCGATAGACGGTATTATAGTTGATTGGATTGGCCGAAGGGCGCACCGTATTTTCGCCCGGTAAGGGCCAACGATAGCCGCTTTGGGCAAATGACCAGATCTGGTTACATTCAGCCGTTTGATTCGGGAAGACACAATAAGGGGCGGAATTTTCTATGTTTGTATAGACTTCGTTGCCCTCATCGTCGACAATCCGAAATTCAACGCTGCGAATACCGTTGTCGGCGGACGCGTCAGGATCGCGCACATCAAGCTGAAAGACAAACCAATCACGAAAGATCGGAATCGTGCTGTTCGCGACAATTGCGTTGTGCGGAATCAGCAGCCGGCCCTCCAGGTCATCCGGATTGCCATCGGTGTTAGGCGCATCGGTATAGCTGACGGCAAAGGGGGTGGCGGTTGGGGTGGGGCCGCGCTTCACAGGGGTGGCGGTCGGCGTCGGTGGCGCGGCCTGCACCGGTAGTGAATCTACCTCGTCGTCACAGACAAGGAAACTGGCACTTGCCCAACCGTTGTTGCTAGCTGCCGTGATATAGAGCCATTTGCGATCCCGATTCGTTGCACTGGCGCTGACGGTTAGGCCATTGCTGAGGACCTGCTTGACGGCATAGGTTGCACCTGGCCCTTCACGCAAACGTAAGCCATTGGGTGCTTGCACTTTACAGGAAATCCCGGCAGCGATAGCTTGGCGCGTTGTCGCTGTTACCGCAAACACGATCAACAATGCGATTGCAAACAATGTTCTGCTCAAACCGATGGTGATTCTACTTTGGTAATTCATCCGTCTGTTCCTTTATCCGTTTTATCCGTCTCCTCCGCCCAAGCCTATATATGATTTTTGCACTTCTTGTTCATAGGTGCGGCAATAGCACTTGATCCGCTGCTGAAATTCGCTTTCCTGTTCGCCGCTGCTACGCGCTTCGTTGCCAAGACAGGCTTGATAAAATTGAATTGCTTGCTGAAATGAGGCCGCCGCAGCTTTGGGATCTGCTTGCAGTTGTTGCAAATGACCCAAAGCGCGTTGGGTTGCCCCCAATCCTTGATAAGTAAACGTTAAAAAATCATATTTTTGTGTACGCTGAAAGGTTTCGATGCTCTGTCGATAGCTTTCCTCGGCTTGGTGCAATACCGCTGTTGCCTGTTGGCGCAAGGCGACGGTGCTTTCAGCGTTGGTAGCACAATCACCACATTCGATCACTAAAAGTTCACCCAACAGCCGATCGGTACTACCCAACATCAGCCGTGCCACAGCTTGGCTAGCGGGCGATTGCGCCAATGGTTGATTGGCCAATGTAATCGCCCGCTGATATTCCGCCTGGGCAGATAACAAAGCTGCCTGTGCTTGTGCGAATGAGGTGGGCACCTTGCCTGAAGTCGCCGCCACGGTATTCACATCCGTGGCGGCGAGTGTACATTGGTTTAGCTCAATTGCTAAGGGCTGTTGCCGCACAGCATAGAGTTGGGCCTGGGTATAATAATAATTGCCCAAGCCAATATGCGCTTTGATGTTGTTGGGATCATCGACAAGTGCTTGTGTAAACGCGCGCTCGGCCTCTGCAAGATCTTTAAGCAACAGGGCTGTGCGCCCCATAAAATAGTAGAAAACAGCGCGCGCTGCCGGATTTTCCCACGCCGCCAAACTGCGCTCACCTTCCTGATAAATTGCTAATGCATCAACCGGCTCATCGATCACTTCCTTGGTCAGCGCCTTAGTCAGCCAAACGAGCGCTTTGGTCCGCTGTAACAGATCTGGATTGCTCTCTAATTTTTCACGCGCTAAGATCGGATCGTCTTCAAAGGCAATCGCTAGCGCCGCCCCAAAGGGATGGTGCCCAATCGCCACATCCGGCTCATCGCGCACTTTTTGGACTGCATAGTAGAAATCAAGCTGTAAGTCACGGGCCGAATTATTATCTGCTACCGGCGCGAGCACGGCGTAAATGACCATCATCGCCTTCCACTCGCGTGCTAATCTTTCTGCTTGTTCACTTGATGCGATCAGCCCAATCGCCGGATTCGTTGCTGGCTTATTCAGACTATCATGCCAGAGCGTAACTGTGCCCAAATTTGTCTGCGCTTCGGCATTGGTTAATTCCTGATTCAGGCGGCGCGCCAACCACGCGCTAATCTCATTGCCAAGTTCGGATGGATGCAGCTTGCCCTCGGCATCTTTTTCCCCAAATTGGGCAACGATGATCCGGAAGTCACCGGTCATGGTTTGCAATGGTGGTTTGGGCGTTGCTGTCGGTGTTGCCGCAAGCTGCGAGACTATACCCCAAGCCCCACCGGCAATGCCAATGAGGCCAACGGTCGCGATAACGAGCGTTATACCAATCGTTGAGGCGAGCCAAAAGGGAATGGTGAGCGCGCCGATCTGAAAGATCTTATCGCGCCCCACAAAATCACCCTTATTCACATGAACAGGGCCTTGAATGTTGGCACCGCCCTGGGTATCAACTTTGGGTGTGGCTTTCTCTTCGCTTTCTGCCATAGTGAATTTGTAACTGTCTCCCCATGCGCGAAAATGGCGTCTACATATGGCCCAAATGGCTCAAGGCCAGGCGCATAAGGTAGCCCCACGAAGACTCGCCACGCGCAGCTTCAGCATAACTTAGCGGTTGGGCAGGGGTGGCACCGACGCCCTCTTTTAGATTCTGTTGCAGGAAGGCCAACAGTTGCTGCCACGCTTCCTGTTGCGGACCACCTTTGGCGATCTCTGTCACACTCTGGACAAAGGCATGGGGTTGCCCTTCGTAAACAGTAATCTCGTTGGGCACACCGGCGGTCTCCAAGCCCTGGCGCAACGCCGCGACCTCCTCTAGGGGAATCGAGGCATCGGCACCGCCGAAGATGCCCAATACTGGCCCAGAGAGCGCCTGTAACTTGGCTGGGTCGGTGATCACCTGGCCGTAGAAGATCGCGGTGGCGGCCAACTGATTGTTACTCAAACTGTAACGCAAGGCCGTACCACCGCCAAAACAGAAGCCCATGATCGCAATCCGGTCGGCCAGCACCTCTGGCTGGGTTGCCAACCATTGATATACCGCTTCGGTATCGGCGTCAATTTGGGCCGTGTCCGCAGTGATCACCTGATAGATCGCACGGGGGATCCAGTTGGTGGTGCCGCTGCGAAAGAGGTTTGGCGCAATTACCACGTAACCTTCGTCGGCCAGTGCTTCGGCTTTGCCCAGAATTTCGGGGCGCAGGCCATAGAACTCGTGGACCATGATCACCGCCGGGAAGGGGCCGTCACCATCCGGCTTGGCCAGGTACGCGCGAAGCTCTGTCCCATCGGCGGCAGTAACACTCATGTTGGTGAGGGGCCCGACGCGGCCTTGGCTAAAGAAGCCGTCCACGATGATCGAGCCGAACAGAAAGATAACCAGGGTCAACACCAGAATGAGTAGACCCAGACCAATGCGTTTGAGTAATTTCATGATTTGAACCGCTCCGCTTCTGGATCAACTGCATCATAGCCGACCGCATCCAGGCGTGCCCAAATTTCATCAGGCAGCGGCACTGCGGCGAGATCCAAGGTTTGTTGCACTCGTTCTGGCTTGGTCATGCCGACCACGGTCGTGGTGACGCGCTGGTCACGCATCGAGAATTGCAGCGCCGCCGCGGCCAATGGTACCCCAAATTCCTGACAGACCGCCGCGAGGCCGCGGGCCCGTTCAACAATTGCAGGCGGCGCATCCTGGTAGGCGTAGCGCGCATAGGCATCTGGCCCTTTGGCCAGCATCCCACTGCCATACGGGGCGGCGTTGACGACGGCCACCCCAAGTTTGGCACAGACCTCGAGCAGCGGTGCCGCCGACCGGTTGATCAGCGTGTAGCGGTTGTGGGTTTCGACGGCGCTAAAGAGGCCCGTCTCCACATAGCGGATCAGCATGTTGATCGGCCCGCCGGAGATGCCAATATGGCCGATGACCCCCTGCTCCTTGAAAGCCTGTAACGCTGCAAACGCGCCATCGGGCCCCATGATATCTTCAAAGGTGGTATGCTCAGGGTCGTGGATGTAGACGTACTGCAGGTGGTCGAGGCCCAATCGTTCCAGGCTACCGGCGACGGAGCGTTTGAACTGTTCACCGCTAAAGCTGTTCGTCTCCGGGTCGCGGTCGCCTTTGGTGGCGAGGACAAAATCTTGGGGCAGGCCGCCCAGTTCGCGGATCACCTTGCCGATGCGCCGCTCACTCTCGCCATAGCCATAGATGGCGGCGGTGTCGAGGAAATTGATCGCACCGCTAAAGGTTGCGCGTACGGTGGCCAACGCTTGCTCTTCAGGGACGCTGTAGGCGAACGTTTCGGGCATGTCGCCCAGCGGTGCGGCGCCGACACAAATGGGTGTCACCATGAAGCCGGTTGAACCCAAGGGGCGCTTGGCTAGGATTGAGGTTGGGTTAGTACTCATTGGGTTAGTCGCTTTCTATGATCGGTAAGATGATCTGGGTAAGATAGGTGCTATCATGATACACCGAATTGGACGCGGTCTGGTAATCGGCACCACGCTCACTCGCCACGTCGCCGCCGGTGTTACTGTTACGCGCAAATTTGGGGAAGCAGCTACTACTCTTATCGTATGCAAGATTGGTCGTCAGTCGTCGCTACTTCAACAATCCCTGCATGCCCAGCCAATCAATAAACAATTCAATCCAGCGGTCGGCGGGTAGATTTTGGGTGCGCATGCCAAAGCCATGGCCGCCGGTAGCGTAGAGATGTAACTCGGCGGATTTGCCGGCAGTGGTCCAGTCGTTGTAGAGGGCTACGCTGTGCGGGGCCAACCCCAGTGGATCATCGGTTGCCGCTAGCACAAAGATCGGGGGGGCATCAATTGGGATTCCGACTTTGGGCACCCATTCGTATTGCAGATAGATGGGCGCCGCAAAGTCAGGTTTGCTCACCGCCGTATAGTTGTACATCGCCGCGGCGGTCACCGTCCCACCAGCGGAGAAGCCCATGATCCCAATGCGGCTTGGATCAAGGCCATAGTCAGTGGCATGGGTGCGGACATAGGTGAGGGCCGCCTGCGCATCAGCCATGGCCAGGGGGATAATGGGTTGCACATCTGCCGCCATCCGTTGACCTTTTTCGCTCATCTCTGCCGCCGGGTTGTCGGTTTGACAGGGCACCAGCCGGTATTTCAACACGAAGCAGGTGACACCCACGGCGACCAGTCGTTTAGCCACGTCAAAGCCTTCACTGTTAATCGAGAGCGCGTGAAAGCCGCCGCCGGGGCAGATAACGACCGCGGTGCCGTTCGCTTTTGCCGGCTCCGGCGCAAAGACAGTCAGGGTGGGGGCGGCGACATTGAAGACAACCTGCGTCTGCCACGCCTGGCTGAAATTTTCCTGTTCGCTGTGGGTCCAGCTTTCTGAACCGGGGGCAACACCGGTGTAAAGGGGGATGATGGTTTCTCTAGTGGACATGATTGTTTACTCTTTTCGGTGATTGATTTTAAAAAATAGCCCAACCTGCTAAGGCTGGGCTATACAGTACATGGTGGACAGCTCAAATTCAGCGGACGACCACCCAATTGCGAAATTGGCGATGGAGCAGCAAAAGGCTCAACGCAATCGCCGCCATCAAGAACCCATTAACCCGGATCGCGGCCAGCGGCCCCAGCGCGTTGCCCAGCCAACCAATCATCAACGCGCCCAGTGGTTGCGCCCCGGTCGAAAGCATGGAAGAAACGCTCAGCAACCGCGCCCGCATATCCGGCGGGGCCAACATCTGCACCAGGGCACCCACATTCGCCAGCACCACCGGAATATTCACGCTGTAAAAGAAGATGCCCATGATCGTCAGCGGTGCCCAGGTGAAGAATGAGGTAAGCACCAGCCAGAGTGCCGACCAGAGCAGCGCCACACTCAACGCCAAGCCGGCCCGGTCCATGCGCTGCACCTGCGGCGCAACCACCAACACGCCAAAGAGCGCGCCGGCCCCTGACGCGGCGAGCAGATAACCGACCAACGCCGGGCCGCCTTTGAGCACGGTGTCAGCAATCGGCGCGGTAAGTTGCAGGCTGGAGAAGATAAAGACGGTGACCGAGAGGCTACAGGCCAACAGATCGGCAATGCGCGGCTGTTTACGGATATAGACGACTGCTTCGCCAAAGTTTTGTAACAAATTGCCACTGGGCGGACGCCGCGTCTGCTCGGCCCGCACGATCAGCAGACTGATGATGACAGCCAGAAAGCTCAGCCCATTCAACAGAAAGGCCGTGGCGATATTAAACTGGGCAACCACCAGCCCGGCAATGGCTGGCCCCAGAAAGCGCCCGATTTCGATCATCATCGCGTAGAGCATCATTGTTTTACGAATCTCGGCCATCCCGCTCAGGTCGCCGATGAAGGCCCCTTGGGTGGGCATATTAAACGCAGCGGTGATGCCTAAAATCAGCGCAATCACCAAAATTGGCCAGAGTACATGGAGTCCTAACACAATCAACAGCGCCATGGTGAGGGCTAGCCCCATTTCGACGATCTGCGTGATGATGAGCAGCTTGCGCCGGTCGACGCGGTCGGCCAGCGAACCGGTAAAAGGCATCAGAAAGAAACCAGGGGCAAAGGTGACCGCGGCCACAATGCCAATCCAGCGCGTATCTTTGGTAATATCCCAGACAAACCACTGCAGCGCCATTTGCTGCATAAAGGTGCCAGTGAGCGAAACCGCCTGGCCAAGCAGATAAGTGCGAATATTCGCATCGCGAAACGGGGTAAAACTCTCAAGAAAGGCAGTTTTGGTTAAAGCCATAGTTGGTTACATGCTATCAATGGGTTAATTTTCATTCATTAAATTATTAATTGTCCCGTAGGGACACCTGACCTTATAGAGAAAACAGAGAAACATGGCACAATTGTGTACTGCGCATCCCCTGATGCGCAGTACACAATTGTGCCAACTCTACATGTTTTCTCTATTAGAGAATCATTTACCCTATGGTCAGGTGTCCCTACGGGACAATTCGATTGGGCGGTTAGGTGATTGTTTAGGCTGCCAACTCGGCCTGATAACGTTTGATGCTCGCCGCCACCCGATACTGTGCCATCTGCTCACGGAAGATCGCCATGTGCGGGGTCTGCCCATGCGCGGCTAACGACTCACTATTCTCCCACTCTTCATAGAGATGAAAGGTGTCATCTGCCTCTAGATCGGCCGCGAAGACGTAGGTCAGACAGCCGACCTCGGCTTGGGACGCTTTCTGCATCTGGACAAAGGCTGCTACCGCTGCCGCGCGGTGCTCAGGCTTGATTTTCATCGGGCCACCAATGATGATCATAAGGGTTTCCTTGTTATTCGATCACTTCAATATTAGCGCGTCCACCATAGAAATCCCACCACGGCTTAGCCCCATTGGCCAGGACCGCGTTGAGCGCCTTAATGTTCTGCACGCCGCGATCCTCCAGCCACGCTTCCAGCCCATCCACACCCTTTTCGGCGTAGATGGGAATCCCATCCTGCCAAGTGGCACGGCCACAGAGCACACCGGAGAAGGGGACATCTGCCTCCGCCGCCAATTCCAGCGTTTCGCGGAAGATTTCATCGGTGACGCCGGCACTCAGGTAGATAAAAGGTTTGGTGGCCACACTGGCCGCGCTGCGGAAGAGATCCTTTGCCTCGGCGCGCGAGTACGCGGCCTCCCCACTGGTGAAGGCGCGTGAACCTTCGACAAACTTGATGTTGACCGGCACCTCGACCTTGAGAATGTCAACCCCATAACGATCCTTGGAGAACTCGGCCATACTGCGCGTCACATAATCCGGCTTGACCTTGGCAAAGGCAAAGCTCTTGTCGTCACCAATCGTATCGTCATAGACAATCGGTTCCAGGAAGAAGGGCGCATCGACCGCGGCACATTCCGCACCGATTCGTTCGATAAACGCATGTTTGACCGTGTTAATGGCCTCATCATCGTTAGGATTGTAATAGAGTAGAATCTTGATCGCATCGGCCCCGGCTTCCACCAACCGGCGCACACTCCACTCCGGCAGCAGATCGGGCAAGCGCCCTTTAACGCTGACATCGTAGCCGGTCTTCTCATAGGCCAGCAATACCCCCGTGCCCGGTGCCCGTTGGGTGATCGCTGCCAGCCCGTATTCTGGATCCATGAGGATCGCGCTGGCATGTTTGGTCAGCACACGGGTAACTACGCCCTTAAAAGTGGCCAGATCCTCGGCGCTGGCGGTGCCGTTACTGCCCCGGCCCTTGGCGATGGCCTTCTGCAGTGAACCGCGCTGATCCATCGCCGCCGCGGCAATGATGCCTTGATCGTCGGCGCACGCATTGATCCGCGTGAATTTTCCTTTACCCATTTTTACTTTTGCCATGCAAAACTCCTTATCTGATCTTTATATTCAATCGGCATTTCTCACTCAAGCGAGGTACTACATCAAATTCAGAAAACATCTGGTATAGTACCTGGCTTGGGTGAGAAGATCCGTCAATCGCTAACTAAAAAACTCAGTAGAAAATCTTCGGCTATCGTGGCTCAGCACTGTGCGCTTCTGGTTTGTCCGCGCTAGGCGAGTGGTTTACCGGGCGCAACGAACGGCAGGCTGCGCAGCCGCACGCCGGTGGCCTGGAAGATGGCGTTACCAATCGCTGGGGCGATGGCGACAATTGGTGTCTCCCCGGCCCCGGCCGGGGCGATCTCTTTGCGGTCGAGCAGAATAATGTCAATCGTTGGAATGTCACGAAAGCGTGGTACGCGGTAATCGGCAAAGTTGGGGTTGAGGATCCGCCCGTTGGCAAATTCGATCTGCTCAAAGAGCGCCGCCCCCAACCCTTGGACAATCGCGCCTTCGACCTGGTTGCGCAGGTTGTCGGGATTGATGATTGCGCCACAATCATAGGCGGCGACAATACGGGTCACCTGGGGTTGCCCACTTTGTGGATCCACATAGACCTCAGCACAGGTGGCGATGTAAGAATTCTTGTCAAAGCCACCGGCAATGCCGTAGCCATGCGCGGGCGGCGGCTGTTGACCCCAGCCAAAGACTTGCGCTGCGGCGGCCAGCACCGCTTTCATGCGTTCATCTTGTAGATTGCGGTAGCGGAATTCGAGCGGGTCAATGCTCAGGGCATGGGCAAATTCATCGACCAGCGTCTCGCGCGCAAAGTGGTTGGCCGGCGCGGCCAACGAACGATAGGAACCTTGGGGCAAGGGTGGCGCTGACGGTTGAAAGGTAATGTGGCGATTCGGCACAGTGTAAAGCGTTTCGATGCCTGCTGCCCCCGAGTTGTAGTTGTGTAGCTCCAGGGCGGTGAAGCGCCCGTCGCGGTCAACCCCCGCGGTCACTTCGATCAGCCCGGCTGGGCGCAGATAGGCCCAGGTAAACTCTTCCACGCGCGTCCAGCGCAACTTAACCGGCTTGCCCACTGCTTTCGCCAGCCGCGCCGCCTCAATCGCGGCTTGCCCGGTGTGTTTGCCGCCATAACCGGAGCCGGTGTCGGGCACAATCACTCGGATCTGTGTTTCGGGCAGGCCGAAGATGGTGGCTAACTCGGTGCGCACACCAAAGGGCCGCGAGGTGCCGGTCCAGATGGTTAATTGCTCACCCTGCCAGTAGGCCACCGCGGCGCGTGGTTCCAAGGGCGCATGGGCAATATAGGCGACGGTGTACTGCTGCGCCAGGGTCAAGTGGGCCTGTGCCAAGCCGGCGGCTATCGACCCTTCGGTGGATAGATAGGGGCCGTGGCGCGCTTCCCCTTCCAGCGGTGTCTCTTTAAGATAGGCAAATAACTCGGCTTGGGAGACTTGGAGCGTGGTCTGCCAGCGGGTGCGCAGGGCCGCGATGGCTTGTTCGGCTGTAGATTCATCGGGGGCCACCACGCCGACAAAATCACCATCGCGTACGACGGTCACCCCGGCCATGGCCTCGGCGGCACTGCTGTCAAGCGCTACAAGCGTCGATTGGTAAGCGGGCGGGCGCAAGATCTTACCATAGACCATCTCCGGCAAGCGCAGATCCGAAGCATAGTGGTGTTGCCCTGTCACAAAACTATGCCCATTGACCTTGGCAGCCGATTGGCCCGCTTGTTGCCAGGCAATCGGTGGCGTGATCGGCAGGTCATCATCCGCAATGCGCAGAATGTTGCGGTCGCGCGCCAAGTCGCTATAGGTGGCGCTGCGGCCACTGGTCGGGTGGGTGACAACACCACCGGCAAGTGTCAAGTTGCTCTTGTCCACACGCCATGTCGCGGCGGCCAACTCGAGCAGCAATTCACGCGTCGCTGCGCCGGCGCGCCAGAGTTGGGGCCCCGTCACTGGGGTGGTACGGCTGCCAAAAGTGCCACGGTCATAGGGGGTAAGGGCCGTGTCGCCCAGCACCACCCGCACGGCCGTCGCCGGTACGCGCAGCTCTTCGGCCACGATCTGTGCCAACGCGGTCCGGATATTCTGGCCTACTTCTGCTTTGCCGACATAAGCTGTAATGGCCCCTTCGCCGTCAATATGCACCCACGGCCCGATCTCCTGCAATTCGCGCTCGGCGGGGGGCGGTGCCGCGGCGGGATCACCATAGAGTACCGTCGCCACTTCCGGGCAGGGAAACGCAACAAAGAGCCCTTCGTCGAGTTTGCTAGGGATCTGCTCTGCGGTGTCGAGAAGTGGGGTGGCGGCGACAGGGGCGACCTGGATTTGGGTAAGCTCTGCCCTGGTTGTTCCTGTCGCCGCCGCCTGAATTGCGCTGACGATGCGGTTATATGCGCCGCAGCGACAGAGATTGTCCTGCATAAAGTGCTGAATCTGTTCGCTGGTCGGCTGTGGGTGGGCACTGAGCAAGGCAACCCCAGAGATGATCATGCCTGGGGTGCAATACCCACACTGGAGCGCGCCCAATGCCAGAAATGCTTCTTGCAACGGGTGGAGTTTGTCACCAGTCGCCAGCCCTTCAATGGTCGTGATCGGCTGGCCGGCTGCGGCACTGACAGAGATGCTACACGCCTGCAGCGGTTGGCCGGCCATTAGGATGGTACAAGCCCCGCACTTACCTTCGCCACAGCCATATTTCGGGCCGGTGATCCCGAGTTCCTCGCGCAGGACACTCAACAAGGTGCGTTCGGGTTCAACCTGGAGCTGGTAGGGGGTGTCATTCACAAGCAGTTCTAGTTGGACTTGCATCGGTGTCCTCTTATCCGCGTTCGTGACGCTGTCCTGCCGCCGCAACTTCGCCGCGACTGGTAATTTGCCTACCTCATTGTACTTTGTCTAACCTATCGGGATCAAACTGCTAGGCCACTGAAGGGGATATTGCAGGGGGAATTGCTCTGTGGCGCCCATCGGCCGCCATCGGCCGCCATCGGCTAAGCTAGATGGCGGCCAATGATCGTTTGATCACGATCTCGTTACGGTCGAGGCTCTTGACATTTACGTCAAACGTCTTATGATAAAATGGTAAATCGTAAATTGAACTTAATTAAATATACGAAATTAGCAGAATAAACCTACATTGTATTAATTATGTTAAAGATAAGCTTGCTTGGTGTACCTCAAATCCATACGAATGGGCTTTCCTTGTCTACCGTTATTACCGGGCGCGAACTAGCCCTCTTGGCCTTCTTGGCTGTTACAGGTAAATCACACGATCGCAGCACCCTGGTTGATCTGCTCTGGAATGATGTTAGCGAGCAACAGGCGCTCAAAAATTTACGCAATGTGCTCTATAGTTTGCGTAAAAGTATTGGCTCGTATCTGGATATTACCCGTCAAAAACTTGCCTTGGTGGCCGATAATTCTTATTGGCTAGATGTTACCATCTTTAATAACTATTGGTCAGCCCCGCAAAGCACTGATCGCCAAGAAATGTTGGCGGAGATCCTCAAACTCTACCGGGGTAATTTTCTGGAAGGCTTTACGATTCAAGCTGCACCCGTCTTTGAAATGTGGTTATCAGCGCAACAGCGCACCCTCCAAGACCACGCATTACAGGGGCTGCACCTGCTAACGCAACAATATATGGGAGATGACAAGGCTGAGGCTGCATTATTGACGGCCCGGCGCATTTTGCACATGGCCCCGTGGGATGAAAATGCCCATCGGCAGCTGATGCTGCTTTATGCCTACAGCGGGCAACGCAGCGCCGCGTTGGCCCAGTACACTCTTTGCCAGCAAGCGTTGGCGACTGAGTATGGGGTTGCGCCCATGCCAGAGACCACGGCGCTCTACATACAAATCAAAGCCGGTCAAATCGTCCAGCCGTCGCTTCATGTCACCAACCCAACGCCCGCGCTGGCTGTGCTCACCGCCCAGCCAACCGCTATGCCGAGTACGCTGTCCCTTTTACCCGGTACTCCCCAAGTAAATTGGGATGCCGTGCCCACTGCCATCCATTTGGATGGACGCGCAACAGAATTATACCAGCTCGAACATTGGTTGCTGAAAGAACAGTGCCGTTTGGTGGCGCTCTTGGGCGTTAGTGGTCAGGGCAAAACGGCACTGGTGGCCGATTTTGTCCATCGGTTGGTGGAAAAAAGTGAGGGAACCGTACCCGTAGGTGGACCCCTGGTGCCGTTTACGCGCATTGTTTGGTCCTCGGCCAGCGGGGGTGCCACCGTGGCCCAGATCCTCCAGATGTGGATCGCACAACTGACGGCTGCCTCTTCACCCGCCGTCCCTCTTTTTACCCAGCCCGCTCCGCCCATCGATCTGCTGCTTGCCCCGCTGCTGCAACTTTTGCGCAAAGAACGTTGTCTGTTGATTCTGGATCAGGCTGAGTGTCTCTTGCGCAACACTGCCCTCCAAGCCGGCGCAGAAGAGGCGCTCGCCATGTTGTTTCGCTGGATGACCGAGGGCGAGCACCAGAGCGCGCTGATTTTCTGCAGTGGCCTGCAACCCCAGTCGCTTGTGCAACTGGCGCGTCACTCTTCCTTGTTGCGGATCTTACGGCTACCCGGGCTCTCCACCACGGCGGGTGTTGACCTGCTAACGCGTTACGGGCTGGCGCATTACAACCTCGATTTAGCCCAATTGGTGACGCGCTATGCCGGCAATCCACTGGCATTAAGTCTCTTGTCTAGCCTCGCACACCAGTTTCCGCCCCATACCTTAGAGCTGATCTTGCAGCGCGAACCGTTGCTCTTTGCCGAGTTGCACAAGGTGCTGAAGCAGCAATTTGACCAACTCCCGCCTTTGGCCCAAAAGATGAGCGTCTGGCTGGCGATCGAGCAGGCGCCCATCGCCTTTGAACTGCTCTGGGAACATTTTTTAAGGTCCCACCACACAAGTGCTGTGATGGCTGCCTACACGAGCTTGCAGCAAGCCTTGTTCGTGGAACAGGCAGAGGAACTACACACGATTCGCCTACCCGCGCTTTTTGAACTCTATGTCATTCATCATGTCGTCGATCAAGTGGTGGAAGAGCTCAACACGCAAGACCAATTCTTTGTGCCAGTCTACTTGAATAGCTACCTCCTCCTGAATCCCCAGCGCACCGCAAAAGTCCAAGCGCTCCAAAACCACCTGATTCTGCAGCCGATTCTCAAGACGTTGACCGCGACTTGGGGCGTTGCCGGCCTGATCCGACGCTGCCACGACTTAATTTCGGTCTTGAATACCTATCCACTGCCTGCGGGCCGGTACGCCCAACCGAACTTACAAGCGCTGCTTACGTTGCTTGAACCCCAATTTTCCTTGGCTGGCGATTATCTGATCACGCAAAAGATTGGGCAATCGACACTCGACCGACGTTTTATGGACGAAGTAAGCAAAATTGCGTAAACGTCAGTAGACATTCGATAGACGTTAGGCTGGTATGCTTGTTGCAATTGATATAGATTAACGTCGTCAGCGCTTGTTACCGACCCCATCTATCAATAATTTTTTGTGCCCTAACCTAAATACCCCCTTGCTCTGTGCCATAATTTCTGTCAAGGAACGATTGCGTCGCGGAATGAAGTGATTGGGATTGCCAGTGGGTTAACCTGGGTGCCTCGTTCAACTTTGCGGCGCGCGCTACCTTCAGCCGCATCGTTGTGGCAAGCTCTTACATAAGTCGCACTTATGGATGAAAATCAACTGAATGAACAGGTGCAACGTGATTATGAACGCTTCGCCGTGGCGGTGGCGTCTTTGGGGTTGGCAACGGCTGGAACGGTGCTACTGCCAGCTTTGAAAGTGGGCTGTATTCCCCTCATGGCCTATTTGACTGCCTATGCCGTTCATGATGCCTACGACGCTTATCGCAAGGAGGCCCGCCTTGATCTGGCCTTGGCCGAAAGTGTGATCCTGGGGCTGAGTTTAGCAAAAGCGTATTATCTGCCGGCTTCGCTTGCCTGCGCTCTGTACCATGGCAGTCGCATCGTGTGGTCACCCAAGGTGGATGCGCACTCGTCGCCCGCGCAACCGCCACTGGCGCGCCTGCAGCGTGCCGATGGCGAAGTTGAAGTGCCCGTAGGTAGATTGCAGCGCGGTGACACGGTGATCGTGCATGCCGGCGAAATGATTCCCGTTGATGGCGTGATCACCCAGGGGCATGCGTGGATTGCGCCGCCGGGAGAGCGTCAGCAAACGACTGTACAGATCAAGCGCCCACAGGCCCTCGTCTATGCGACCCAACTGGTGCTGGCTGGCTCAATTCACGTGGCTGTCCAACCTGTCACGTAATGGTGATGATGTCCTACGCTGTCATCAATCACACAACCCGATTCCCCCACCATGCTAGCTAGCCTGTACGGGCTGGCTTTGTTTATGCCGCGCCGCAGCCGCGGCGCATCAGTGTAATTAAACGTTAGTAACCCGAGGAGTGTATAGCAGAGGATGAATCGTAATCATACAACGCCTGGTCCGCTGACCGGTCACACCTACCTCGCCAATCTAGCTGATGGCCGCGACGTCTGGATTTATGGGGAACGCGTGCACGATGTCACCACCCATCCCGCTTTTCGCAACCAGGCGCGGATGGTGGCGCGCCTCTATGATGCTCTGCATGCTCCGGCGACCAAGGCGCAACTTACCTGTGAAACCGACTGTGAGACCGCTGACGGCGCGGTCAGCTACACCCATCGCTTTTTCAAAGCCAGCCGGACCGTCGATGAGTTGATCGCCGCGCGTGACGCAATTGCCGCGTGGCAGCGCATTGGTTATGGGTGGATGGGGCGCAGCCCCGATTTTATGGCCGCTTTCTTGGGCATGCTCGGCCCCAATGCCGATCTGTATGCCCCCTATCAGGCCAATGCCCAGCGCTGGTATCGTACGGCGCAATTGCAATTGCCCTATGTGAACCATGCCCTGGCCAACCCGCCGGTTGATCGACGGCTGCTGGTCGACGAAGTTGATGACCTGTTTATTCATGTGGTGAAAGAGACGGATGCCGGCTTGATCGTCAGTGGCGCTAAAAATATTAATACCAATGCCGCCCTGACCCATTACAGCTTTGTCGGCAGCGATGGGGGGAGCTTTGTCAAAACGAAACAGATGGCCATCCTTTTCTTGACGCCGATGAATGCGCCTGGGATCAAGATCATCTGTCGCCCCTCCTATGAGATGACGGCCAGTGTCATGGGTAGTCCGTTTGACTATCCGCTCTCCAGCCGCTTTGATGAGAACGACGCCATCTTTATTTTTGACAACGTACTGGTCCCCTGGGAAAACGTTCTTGTCTATGGCGATACCCATAAATATAACAACCATATGCACGATGCCGGGCTCTATCACCGTATGGGGTTACAAGCCTGCACTCGGTTGGCGGTCAAGCTGGACTTAATTACCGGGTTGCTACTGAAAGCGGTTGAAGCGACGGGGGTCGATCAATTCCGGGGCGTGCAGGTCAATCTGGGCGAGGTGGTCGCCTGGCGCCATCTCTTCTGGAGCCTCAGCGATGCGATGTGCCACAGCGTCACCACCCTGAACGGCGCGGTAATCCCCAAACTAGAGCATCTGATGAGCTATCGCCTGCTGATGGCGCAAGTCTATCCACGCATCAAGGAGATTACGCACCAGTTGGTGGCCAGTGGCTTGATCTACCAACCTTCCAGCGCCCGCGATTTTAAGACCCCCGAGTTGCGCCCCTATCTTGATAAATATGTGCGCAGCTCTGATGGCACGGCCATCGAACGCATCAAGCTGATGAAGACCCTATGGGACGCGCTGGGCAGCGAATTTGGGGGGCGACACGAACTCTACGAGCGCAATCATCTTGGCAATCATGAAGCGGTGCGCCTCCATCCGCTCTTTCATGGGATGACCACTGGCACGGTTGAACAGATGAAAGGCTTTGCTGCGCAGTGCATGGCCGAAGTCGATCTGGATGGCTGGACCGCGCCGGATCTGATTAACCCCGATGATGTGAACTTCTTTACGGCCCGCCCCGCGGCTGGCTTGCCGTGGCATGGGTCCAATGGTCATGCGGACACAACCAGTGCAGAAGTGCAAGCGGTCACCGAATGGTTGGAGGGGGCATTGTGAGCCAGGCAGCACGCTTGATCGAAACGTTGACGCACCAAGGGATCGACTTGTGGGTGGACGGCGGGCAGTTACGCTACCGCGGTCCCAAAGCGATCCTGACACCGGAGCGGCTGGCGCAACTCAAAGCGCATAAGGGCGAACTGCTCCATACCTTAACCACCACCACCTATGCGGCGACTTGGGAGCAACAACAGCGCTGGGCCGCCTATCACGCGGCGTCGGAGAAGCATACCGAGCATGTGGCCTTTGCCGCCCAGGTGCAGGGCGCGCTTGTGGTCACTGCCTTTCAACGCACCTGGCAGACCTTGGTGCAACGCCATGCTACGCTGCGCACCATCTATCATGCCGCCCACGCCAGCAATGGCCAGGCGCAAGCCACCCCCCTCGTCGCGACGGTGCTCGGTGCGCAAGCGGTGACGATCACTCAAGTGGCGGCGCAGCACTGGCCTACCGCGGCGCTACATGCTCAATTGGAGGCCCAAGTCGCCTTGCCTTTTGATTTGACCCAGGGTGGGTTGCTGCGGATTACGCTCTTTGCCCGCGCTGCCACTGAACAGACCCTGCTGGTCATTGCCCCGCGGATCGCCTTGGATGAGCCTTCGTTGGCGCAACTGCTGGCGGAATTTGGGCAGCTTTATGCCAATGCCCACCAGCCCGTGTGGACGCCACTGCCGCCGCTGGTGGCAACCCCGGCCGCCTATGCCGCGTGGCAAACGGCGCAACCCCTCCCCGTGGCGCCGGTGGACGCACCGAAAGCCGTGGGCCTCAACCTGCCCTTGGATTATCCGCGCGGGGCGCAGCCAAGTCAGGTGCGGGCACAAACGCCCTTCGTACTTGATGCGGACTTGACCGCGCGCTTGCGCCAGGTCGCCGCGGCGACGACGAGCACCCTCGACACCATCCTGTTGACCGCCTTTCAGCTGCTCTTGCAGCGCTATACCGGGCAAGAGCAGCTTTGGGTGAACCTGGCTTTATCGCCTCGCCGCAGCCCTGATTTTTGCGATCTGGTGGGCGGTTTTACAACGCTGGTGCCCTTTGCGACGACGTGGGAAACCACCGCCGCCTTAGCGCAGTCTGCGCCCGCGTTGCTGGCCGCCATGCAGCAGCAAGTGGCGACGGTGGCGGCCCAACTAGCTATGCTGCCGGCGACAGCGCCGATAAGCCAAGCGCAGGTTGCCTTTGCCTTCCACCATTTTGCCGCAGCGTTGTCCGTGGGCGAAACGGCGCACTGGGGCGAACTCACGGTCACGCCCTTGCCGCTGGCGCTGGCGGCTAGTCCATTCGAGTTGCAGCTCGATGTGGCTGAAGTCGCGGGGACGATCCGCGGCGTCATTACCTACCGCCCCGATCTCTTCGCTCCGGCGACGATCACGCGCATGGGGGGGCATCTTCACACCTTGCTCGCCGGCATCGTGGCGGAACCGACGCAGCCCGTCATGCAATTACCCATGCTGACGGCCACCGAGCGCCACCAACTGCTGGTGGCGTGGAATCAGACGGCAACTGCTTATCCACAAGACCGCTGTTTACACCAGTGGTTTGAAGCACAGGTGGAACGGACGCCTGATGCTGTCGCCTTGCTCTTTGACAACCGGGCCGACGGCGAGCGCGCCACGCAGCCCGCGTCTTTGACCTATCGTGAATTGAATCAACGCGCCAACCAACTCGCCCATTATCTCCAAAGTCTGGGTGTCGGCCCCGAGACGTTGGTCGGCCTCTGTGTGGAGCGGTCGCCCTGGCTGATCATTGGGGTGTTGGGGATCCTCAAAGCGGGGGGGGCTTATGTGCCGCTTGATCCTACTTATCCCGCGGCACGGCTCGCGTTTATGTTGCAAGATGCCGCTGCTGCTGTACTTTTGACCCAAGCGCAGCTCAGCGCGCACTTGGCCGTTAGCCCAAGCACCCACCTCGTACCCTTGGACAGTGCATGGACGCAGATCGCAACCTACAGTCAGGATAATCCGCCGAGCACCGTTCAACCGCAGCATCTCGCCTATGTCTTGTACACCTCCGGCTCAACGGGCCAGCCCAAGGGGGTGATGATTGAGCATCGCAGCCCAACCGCGCTGCTGGCGTGGGGGCAGCGCGTCTTCACGCCAGCAGAATTGGCCGGGGTCTTATTTTCTACCTCGATCTGCTTTGATCTCTCGGTCTATGAGATCTTCTTGCCGCTCAGTGTCGGCGGCAAGCTGATTTTGGTGGAAAATGCCCTGCACTTGCCGACCAATGCCTACAAAGAGCAGGTGACGCTGATCAATACGGTGCCCTCTTCGATTGAAGAGCTGTTGCGGCAACAGGCAATTCCTGCTGCGGCCCAAACAATCAATTTGGCTGGTGAACCACTCCGCCAGGCATTGGTAGAAAAACTATATGCCCTGCCCACGGTGCGCAAGGTGTACGACCTCTATGGACCATCCGAAGATACCACCTATTCGACCTTTAAGTTGCGGGAAGCCGGCGGCTGCGCCACCATTGGCAAACCCATCGATAATACCCAGGCCTATATCCTCGATCCCCGTTCGCTCCAGCCTCTACCCATTGGGGTGCCTGGCGAACTCCACCTTGGCGGGCAAGGGTTGGCTCGCGGCTACTGGCAGCGCCCTGAATTAACGGCGGCCAAATTTATCCCCAACCCCTTAGCCCCCCAGCCAACCACTGACCGCCTGTACAAAACAGGTGATTTGGCCCGCTGGCTGCCCGACGGCAATCTTGAGTTCCTGGGGCGCATCGACAACCAGGTAAAGCTGCGTGGCTTCCGTATCGAACTCGGCGAGATCGAAGCGACCCTGGCTGCCCATCCCGCGGTGCAAGAAGCGGTCGTGATGGCGCAACCCAACCCTGGTGGCTATCAACAATTGACCGCTTATGTGGTCCCACGGCAGCCCCAAGCCACAGCGATTGAGCTTTGGCCCTCGCTGCCGGAACAAGATGTTTATGACGAGCTGATCTACTACACGCTGACCAGCGATGCAGGTCGGAATGACCATTACAAAGCGGCCATTGCGCCGGTCGTTGCCGGTAAAACGGTGGTTGAGATCGGCACGGGGCAAGATGCCCTCTTGGCCATCTTCTGTGTCCAGGCTGGCGCCACGCAGGTCTATGCCATTGAGATCGATGACCAAGCCGCCCAGAAAGCCGCCGCCCGTGTGCAGCAGCTAGGGTTGAGCGCCCAGATCCAGATTATTCATGGCGATAGCACCCAGATTGCGTTGCCCGCGTTGGTGGATATCTGCATCTCGGGCATTGTTGGCCCCATTGGTGGTGGCCAGGGCGCCGTGACCTTGATCAACGATGCCCATCGCTTTCTCAAGCCGGATGGGTTGATGATTCCCCTCCGTTGTCTCACCAGCGCCGCAGCCGTGACCTTACCGGACGCGATCTATCAGCACCCCGAGTTCACCGCCGTTTCCGGCAATTATGTGCGCAAAATTTTTGCGCGCACCGGCTACCCCTTTGACCTGCGGCTCTGCATTCGCCGCTTTCCGCAGACCAACCTCCTCTCTTCGGTGGCGACCTTTGAAGCCTTAGAGTTCGCCCAACCGATCGCACCGGAAGCGAGCTATACCATGAATTTTACCGTCGAAAAGGCGGGGCGGCTCGATGGCTTTTTGGTTTGGATGCAGATGCACCTTGGCGCCGGCGAAGTGATGGACATCCTGGCAGGCGAATATGCGCCAATGCCCGTTTACTTCCCCATCTTTGATCCCGGCATTGCGGTGACCGCAGGGGATCGGATCACGGCCACGAGCAGCAGAATCCTCAGTGATAACGGCCTTAATCCTGACTATGTGCTGCGTGGCTGCCTGACCAGACAGAATGGCGAGGTCGTGGCATTTGAACATGGTTCCTATCACCACAAAGCCGTCTTTCGCCAGCACCCTTTCTATGCGCGACTCTTTGCGGCGGACCACTGGCAGAGTGGCGCTGAGCCCCAGGACGGGACCGTCGCGCCGCTCACCCCAGCCACCTTGACCCCCAAGTTACGTCACCATCTGGCGCAAAAGCTGCCTGATTACATGGTGCCGGCGACCTTTATGCTGCTCGATGCCCTGCCCTTGACCCCCAATGGCAAAGTGGACCGGCGCGCCTTGCCCCTCCCCACAGAAGCCGCCATGTCAACGACCATCAGTGACCCGCCGCGCAACCCCGTTGAAGCAGTCATCGCCCAGATTTGGGGGGAGGTGCTCAATCAGTCGCAGGTCGGTATTCATGAGAAATTTATGGAATTGGGCGGCCATTCGCTCTTAGCCATGCAGGTGGTCAGTAAGATCGCCAGTGCTTTTCAGATCCAACTCCCCCTCAATCGTTTCTTTGAAGCTGCCACGGTGGCTGAATTGGCCCAACAGCTGATCAACCAGGAGCGTAAACCTGGTCAAATGACAAAACTGGCGCGCCTTCATCAGCGCTTGCATCAACTGGCTGCCTAACAGATTAACCGTTGGGTAGCCATTCCCAAGCCGGCAACGCGCCCTGACCCCGATTGGGCGTTGCGCTGTGCACGGCTGACAGGTAAGAAGAGAACCTATGAATTTAGAGCAATTCCTAACAAATCTGGCGACAGAAGGCATCCTGATCCACACAAGCGCTGGCCGGTTAGTGGTGCAGCATCAGAACGGCGCACTGCGGCCGGAAGTAGAGGCGCTGCTGGAAGAGTTTGAAGAAGAGATTCTGCTCTGGTTGGCCCATCGCGACGAGTATGGCGCTGGTCTGCCGCCCCTGGTTCCCGATCCCGCGGCACGCTATGAACCCTTTCCGCTGACGGAGATTCAGCAGGCCTACTGGGTAGGGCGCAGCGGGGTATTGGCCTTGGGCGACGTGGGGATTCATGTTTATTTAGAACTAGCCCAGCCTCAGCTGGATCTGGCGCGCCTGAACCATGCCTGGCAACGCTTAATCGCCCACCATGATATGCTGCGCGCCGTGGTCATGCCCGATGGTCAACAGCGCATCTTGTCGCAGGTGCCGGCCTATCAGATTCCTGTCATTGACCTACGCGCGCTAACACCTGCGGCCGCCGAGGCGCACCTGCTGGCTGCCCGGGATGAACTCTCCCATCAACTCTTGCCCGCGGATCAGTGGCCCCACTTTGAGCTGCGCGCCTTCTTATTGGCCGACGGGGAAACCCGGCTGCATCTCAGTTTGGATGCCCTCTGCTATGATCTGAGTGGCCTCCTGCGGCTCTTCAATCAGTGGCAACTGCTCTACACCGATCTTGATGCGCCTTTGCCGACGCCGGCCCTCAGTTTCCGTGACTATGTGTTGGCCGAACGACAACTGGAAACGACGCCCGCCTATGCCCGTGCCCGTGACTACTGGCTGGGCCGTCTGGCGACCCTGCCGCCCGCCCCCGCCCTGCCGATGGTCAAGGCGGTCACGGCGCTGGCGCAGACGCGTTTCCACCGCCGGGTGGCGCGCCTTGCAATTCCGCAATGGCAAGCGCTGCAACATCGCGCCCACGCCCACGGCTTAACCCCGGCGGGGGTGCTCTTGGCCGCCTTTGCAGAAGTGCTGGCGCGCTGGAGCAAAAATCCCACTTTTACACTCAACCTGACCATCTATAACCGGCTTCCTGTTCACCCCCAAGTCGATGAGCTGATTGGTGATTTTACGATCATCAACCTGCTGGCGATTGATCAGAGCCAAGCCGCCCCGTTCAGCGCCCGCGCCAAGCTCATTCAACAGCAGTTATGGGCCGATTTAGAGCACCGTGCCTTTAACGGTGTGCGCGTCCTCCGCGAGTTGGCGCGGCAGCAAGGCGAGAGTGGCCAAGTGCTCATGCCCGTTGTCTTTACCAGCGGGTTGGATATTGTCACACAGAATGGGTTGGAGCCTTTCGGGAAGACCGTCTATAGCAGCATTCAGACGCCGCAAGTCTGGTTTGACCATATCGTCATCGAAGAGGCGGGCGAACTGAGTTTTAGTTGGAATACGGTCGATGAACTCTTTCCCCCTGGTCTGCTTGATGAGATGTTTGTGGCCTATTGCGATCTGCTCGCGCAGTTAGCGGCTGATGCACAGTTGTGGCAACAGGCCCAACCGGTCCAACTGCCGCTGGCCCAGCAAGCGCAGCGCCAGGCGACGAATCAAACGGCGGCCCCTCTGCCCGATGCCGTGCTGCCCACCCTCTTTCAGCAGCGTGTTGCCGCGCAGCCTGACGCGCCTGCGGTCTTGGCCCCAACGCGCACCCTGACCTATGGCGAACTCTCTGCCTATGCCACCACCGTGGGCCATTGGCTGCGCGCCCACGGCATCGGGGTGCCAGGCGCGACGCCGCCCTTGGTCGCCGTGGTGATGGAAAAGGGCTGGGAACAGGTGGTCGCGGTCTTTGCGATTCATTTGGCCGGCGCGGCCTATCTACCTGTTGACCCCAACCTGCCCACCGAACGCCAACATTATCTGCTCCAACAGGGGGAGATTACCCTCGCCTTGACGCAAAGCCATCTTGCCGCCGCTTTGTCGTGGCCGGCTGGGGTACAATACCTGGCCGTCGATACCACGCCAGTTGATCCGACGCTACCTATGCTGGAGCCGATGCAGCGCTCCACCGATCTGGCCTATGTGCTCTACACCTCTGGCTCGACTGGTCTGCCCAAAGGGGTGATGATCGAACAGCGCAGCGTGGTCAACCGGATGGCCGATGTGATGCAGCGCTTTGACCTGCGCCCCACCGACCGGGCCATTGCGTTGACCGCGCTGCATCACGATCTTTCGGTCTTTGATCTCTTCTGTATGTTGACGATCGTGGGCGGCGCGATCGTGTTGCCCAGCGCGGAAGGCACGCGCGATCCGGCTCACTGGGTGCAACGCATGGTGGCCGACGGCGTTACCTTATGGAATTCGGTGCCGGCCTTTTTGGAGATGATGGTCGAATATCTAGAACATGCGCCCCCCGCCGTGCTGCGTCCCACTGCCTTGCGCTGGGTGATTCTGTCGGGTGATTTTATTCCCGTCAACCTGCCCGATCGCCTGCGTAAGTTGCTGCCTGATGTGACGATTATCTCGGCCGGTGGCCCCACAGAAACCACGGTCTGGGACATTTGTTACCCAATTACCCAGGTCGATCCGGCGTGGCGCAGCATTCCCTATGGCCGGCCCATGACCAATGCGCAGTACTATGTGCTCGACAGCCACCTGGCCGCCTGTCCAGATTGGGTGCCGGGTGAACTCTATATTGGCGGTGCCGGTTTGGCGCGCGGTTACTGGCGCAATGAAGAAGAGACCCAAGCCCGCTTTATTCTCCATCCCCAAACCGGCCAGCGTCTCTATCGCTCTGGCGATCTCGGGCGTTACATCCCTGCTCCTGCCGGTGAATTGCCCACGATTGAAATTCTTGGCCGGGCCGACTTCCAGATCAAGATCCGCGGCCATCGGATCGAGGCTGGGGAGATTGAGACGCGCTTGGTGCAACACCCAGCGGTGAGCCAAGCCTTGGTCACCGCCACTGGCGAAGGCCAAAACAAACAACTGATCGCCTATATCGTGCCGGCAGCGACAGCGCAAGATATGACCGTGACCAATCCCTACGACGCTGACCAACTGCCGGCCGGCGTCATCACTGACCCCACAGAGCGGATTGCCTTCAAATTACAAAAATTAGGCTTTCGCACCCCGGCTGCTCACGAAGCGCGGCTGCCGCTCCAAAGCGGCCAGCCCGCAGCTGATCACCTGGCCGCTTACCTGGCGCGCCAGAGCTACCGGCGTTATTGTGCCGAGCCGCTGCCTTTGGCTCACTTGGCTGCGCTGCTCGACTGTCTGGCCCCGGTGCAGATCGCGGATGCGCCGTTGCCCAAATATCTCTATGGGTCGGCTGGTGGGCTCTATCCCGTGCAGAGCTATCTCTATGTCAAACCACAGCGCGTGGCCGACCTGCCAGGGGGCCTCTATTACTATCACCCTGGTCACCGCGAATTAGTGTTGCTCCAGCGTGACCTGGCGCTGGACCAGACGCTGCACACTGCCAACAATCGCGCCATTGCCGAGGGGGCAGCCTTTACCCTCTTCCTGGTGGGTAAAATGAGCGCCATCGCCCCACTCTATGGCGCCTGGGCGCGCGACTTTTGTTTGTTGGAAGCCGGCTACATGAGCCAGTTGTTGATGATGCAAGCGCCCCACTATCAACTGGGCCTTTGTCCCATCGGCTCGGTGCAGGCCGACGCGCTTCTGCCGCTGCTCCAGGGCGAGCCCGATGAATATCTGCTGTTACACACCTTGGTCGGCGGTGCGATTACCGTCGCGCAGACCCAACAGCTCTCCTTGCCAGAGCAGCCGGCCACGCAACCAAACCTGCTAGAGGAGTTGCGCCATTACCTCCAAAGCAAGCTGCCGGATTATATGGTGCCAACCCATTTGATGCTGCTTGCGGCCTTGCCCCTCAGCGCCAATGGCAAAGTTGAGCGTAAAGCCTTGCCCTTGCCCACGTTCGAGCCAGTGAGCACAGCCGTGGTCGCGCCCGATAATGCGTTGGAACAGCAGTTGGCGAGCATTTTGCAGGAACTACTGGGGCTGGATGAGATCAGTGTGACCAGTAACTTTTTCGAGTTAGGCGCCCATTCGGTCCACATGGTGCAGCTCTACAATCAGTTGCTCCAAACGGTCGCCGGCGACCGTAAAGTTGGCACTTTTTCCGTGGTTGATCTCTTCCGCTATCCCACCATTCGCGAACTCGTGCAGCATCTGGCCCAACCTGGGGCTGATCTTGGTGCCGCCCAGCGCGAAGTGGGGCAGGAGCGGGGCGCAGCACGGCGCACCTTGCGGCAACAAAACCAAACACGCCGCCCCAAAATCAAGGCCTAGCCGCGTGATTAGTGGCAAAACCATCGCATCTGGTAGATGAAAGATGTCTCGTGAGATGAGTACGCACATAGAGCAGGAATTTGTTGAAGAGATCGCGCTGGTCGGCATGGCCTGTCGCTTTCCCGGCGCCACCACGCTGACCGCGTTTTGGGAGAATCTCAAACATGGCGTCGAGTCGCGCACCGTCTTCACCGATGCCGAGCTGTTAGCGGCTGGGGTGGCGCCGGCAACGTTGCACGATCCCGACTATGTCAAGGCCGGTTATGTGCTCAATGGGGTTGACCAATTTGATGCCGATTTCTTTGGTTTTAGCCCCCGCCAGGCCCAGTTGACCGATCCCCAGCAGCGCCTCTTCTTGGAATGCGCCTGGGAAGCGCTGGAGAATGCCGGCATCGATGTGGTGAACAACGACCAGATCATTGGCGTCTATGCCGGCGCGGCCATGAATCACTATCTGCTCAACTTTCGCGATGCCCTCCGCCAACTCGATGGCTCGGCCAATCATCTGCAATGGCTGATTGGCAATGACAAAGATTATTTGGCCATGCAGACTGCCTACAAACTAAATTTGCGCGGCCCCTGCATCAACGCCCAGACTGCCTGCTCGACGGGCCTGGTCCTTGTCCATATGGCCTGTCAGAGTTTGCTCAATTATGAGTGCGATCTGGCCCTGGCCGGCAGCGCCACGATCCAGATCCCCCAGCTCGCCGGCTACTTCTATCAAGAAGATAGCATCTTTTCGCCGGATGGCCGCTGTCGTTCGTTTGATGCGGCCGGCCAGGGCAGCGCTTTTGGCAGTGGCGTTGGGGTCGTCGTGCTCAAGCGGCTAAGCGCAGCCCTGGCCGATGGCGATCACATCTGGGCGGTGATCAAAGGCTCGGCGGTGAACAATGATGGCGCGCGCAAGGTCGGCTTTACCGCCCCCAGCGTCGATGGCCAGGCACGAGTGATTGCCGAAGCCCAAGCGGTCGCTGGCGTCGATCCAGCCAGCATCACTTATATCGAAGCCCAGGGCACCGCCACGGTGATTGGCGATGCGATGGAATTTGACGCGTTGCTGGCGGTCTTTGGCGCGGCCGGCAACCCTGCCCACACGTGTGCCATCGGCGCGGTAAAAACCAACATCGGCCACTTGCAGGTCGCCGCTGGCATGGCTGCGCTGATGAAAACGGTCCTGGCGCTCTACCACGCGCAACTGCCTCCTTCGCTGAATTTTGTGACGCCCAACCCGCGGATCAACTTTGCGGATAGTCCCTTTTATGTCAATACCCAGTTGACGGAGTGGCCTGCCGGTGATGGGCCGCGGCGCGCCGGGGTCACGGCCTTTGGCATTGGCGGCACCAATGCCCATCTGATCTTGGAAGAAGCCCCGGCGCCGGCCCGCACGCCCAATGCACCGCCCGTGCCCGCCTATTTGCTGACCTTGAGTGCCAAAACAGCCGCTGCCCTGCGCGCCCTGGCCGAACGCTACGCCGAATTTCTGACCACGGTCGATGCGAGCGCACTGGGCGAGATCTGCTATACCAGTCAGGTGGGACGCAGCCACTTTATCCATCGGCTTGGGGTCGTTGCCCAGACTGCGCAAGCGCTGCGCGAACAATTGCTCGCCTATCTGCACGGGGACGAAACGACCGGCGTTAACCACGGCGTGCTGTCTGCCGATCACGCGGTGGCCGCGCCGATCAACCCGGTGGCGGGTGCCTTCTTTGCCACGGCCACTGTGCCCCAGCGCTTGGCGAAGCTGAGTGAGTTGTATGTACAAGGGGCTGTGATCGAGTGGGCCGTGCTCTATCCGCCCGCGCAACAGCGCAAAACCGTGCTGCCCACCTATCCCTTCCAGCGCCAGCGCTACTGGGTTGACGCACAACTCCCGCCCGTCGCAACGGCGATGCCGCTGGCTGGCAGCGATGGCGCAGCCTTATCACTGTCACTGCCGCAACTGCTTACGGCGACGGATAGCGCCAACTGGCTGCCCCTCTTTGTCCAATACTTGCAGGCGACCGCGGCGGCGGTCCTGGCGCTGCCTGATCCGACGCGCATTGACCCCAACGCCACGCTGTTGCACGCCGGTCTGGATTCGCTGATGATGATCGAACTGCGGAATCGGGTGAAAAAGACGCTGCCCATGGTGATCTTGCCGATTACGCTCTTTTTGGAGACCCCCCTGCAACAGATCGCGGCGCTGCTGGAGGAACAATATCTACATACCCTGCTGACCGCTGCACTTACCCCTGACCCTGCGGCGGCGCACATGCCAACCGCAGGCCCAAATACCGCAACCCTAGAGGAGCTGGCCGAGGAATTTATTGTATGACGCTAACCACCCTTTTACGCCAACTGGCAACCCAAAATATCAAGCTGTGGGTCGAAGGCGAGCAGTTGCGCATCCAGGCCCCCAAAGGGGTAATGACCCCTACGCTGCGCGACCAAATCACCGCGCAGAAAAGTGAATTACTTGCCTGGTTACAGGGACACCAACAGGAGACCGCTGACCCCTTGCCCCCCTTGGTGCCCCAACCGGACGCACGCCATCAACCCTTCCCCTTGACCGATGTGCAACACGCCTATTGGATTGGGCGCAGCGGCGCGTTGCAACTGGGCAATGTCTCGACGCATAGTTACATCGAATTGGCCTATACGACGTTGGATGTAGGGCGGCTGGAATGGGCGCTCAACCAACTGATTGCCCGCCATGAGATGTTGCGCGCGATTGTCTTGCCCACGGGCGAACAGCAGATTTTGGCGGAAGCGCCCTATTTCACCATCCCGCTGCTCGATCTGCGCGGCTGTACGCCAGCGCTGCAAGCAGAAGAGCTGGCCGCGATTCGGCAAACCCTCTCGCAGCAGGTCTTGCCGCTCGACTGTGCGCCCCTCTTTGATATTCGAGTCACGCAACTGAGCGACACCCACTTTGTGTTGCATCAGAGCATTGATATTTTCATGTTTGACGTGGGTAGCTTGGCGATTATCTTGGCGGAGTGGCGGACGCTCTATGAAGAGCCGGCTGCGATCTTGCCGCCGGTTGACCTCTCCTTCCGCGACTATGTGTTGGCCGAAGCCGCCCTGAAAACGACGCCGCTCTATGAACGCGCCCGTGCCTATTGGCTGCAGCGCATCGACACCTTGCCGCCAGGGCCAGAATTACCCCTGTTGCCTACAACGACGGTAACTGAGCAGACCTTTGTGCGCCGCTCCTACCAACTGGGGGCAGTGCCTTGGCAGGCGCTCAAAGCGAAGGCGCAACAGCTTGGCATCTCGCCCTCGGTGTTGATCCTGACGGCCTTTGCGACCGTGCTCAAAAGTTGGTCCAAACAGCCCCGTTTCACGCTGAATTTGACCCTCTTTAACCGGCTGCCCTTTCATGCGGCGGTCAATCAAGTGGTCGGTGACTTTACGGCGTTGACCCTGGTCGAGGTCGATTATACAACGCCCCTTTCCCTGGCTGAGCAGAGCGGTCGGCTGCAGCACCAGCTCTGGGAAGCATTGGAACAGCGCTACTTCAATGGGATCGAAGTGATGCGCGAAGTCGTTCGCCGCCGCAATGATCCCCAAGCCGGCGCGTTGCCGGTAGTCTTTACCAGTGCGATTGGCGTTGGCAATGAGAGTGGCGGCGCGGTCTTCAATTTCCTCGGCGGCGACCTGCGCACCGCGGTGACGCAGACCCCACAAGTTTGGCTTGATCATCAACTGTGGGAATATGATGGTGGCCTCTTGCTCAACTGGGATAGCGTGGATGCCCTCTTCCCGCCCAATGTTCTGGATGAGATGTTCACCGCCTATTGCGAATTGCTAGAAGCACTAGTAATCACCGAGCAGTTATGGGATGATGCCCAGCACGCCCTGTTGCCCGCGACGCAAGCCGCGCAATATGCCGCGGTCAACGCCACCACCGCGCCGATCACCGACGAGTTGTTGCATACGCTCTTCCTGAAGCAGGTTGCGCCGCACGCTGCCGACCCCGCGGTCATCACCCCGGCCAAAACGCTGACTTACCAGGAACTCTATGATCGCGCCAATCAGATCGCGCATTGGCTGCGCACCCAAGGGATTGGGCAGACCGCGGGCGTTACGCCACTCGTTGCAGTGGTCATGGCCAAAGGGTGGGAACAGGTGGTCGCCGTGTTGGCCATTCATCTGGCCGGCGGTGCCTATCTGCCCATCGATCCGACGTTGCCCACTGAGCGCCAGCACTATCTGCTTGAGCAGGGCGAAGCCGCCTTTGCGCTCACCCAAGAGGCGCTGGCGGGCAAATTGAGCTGGCCGACCAACGTGCAGTGGCTGGCCGTCGACCGGCTGGCCGGCGATGACACCCTCCCGCCTTTGCCGATTGTGCAACAGCCGACCGATCTGGCCTATGTGATCTATACCTCCGGTTCGACTGGCCTGCCCAAAGGCGTGGTCATCGATCACCGGGGCGCGGTGAACACGGTCCTGGATATCAACCAACGCTTTGGCGTCACCAGCCGGGATCGGGTCTTGGCCCTCTCGGCCCTCAACTTTGATCTTTCGGTCTATGATATCTTTGGCCTGTTGGCTGTTGGCGGCGCGCTGGTCATGCCCAACGCCGACGAACGCACCGATCCCGCGCACTGGCTCGAGCTGATGAACCGCCATCAGGTGACGCTCTGGGATACCGTGCCGGCCCTCATGCAAATGCTGGTCGAGCATAGCGAGCCTGCCCACCATGCTTACCCTAATGGCAGCAACGGTATCGCTGCGTCTGCCCAGCCCGCTGCTGATCTCCGCCTAGTGATGATGAGCGGCGATTGGATTCCCGTCACCCTGCCTGATCGGATCAAAGCCCTCTGGCCGACTTGTGAAGTGTATAGCCTGGGCGGGGCCACCGAGGCTTCCATTTGGTCGATCTACTACCCGATTACCCAGGTCGATCCAACGTGGGCCAGTATTCCCTACGGCAAGCCCATGGTCAACCAAAGCTTCCATGTGCTGGATGCGGGGCTCAACCCGCGCCCGCACTGGGTGCCAGGCGATCTTTATATCGGGGGCATTGGGCTCGCCCTGGGTTATTGGAAAGATGAACAGAAGAGCAACGAGCGCTTTATCATCCATCCCCGCACCGGTGAACGCCTCTACAAAACCGGCGATTTAGGGCGCTACTTGCCGGATGGCAATATTGAGTTCCTGGGGCGTGAGGACTTTCAGGTTAAGATCCGTGGCCATCGCATTGAATTGGGCGAGATCGAGAGTACGCTGCTGCAACATCCCACCATCAAGGAAGCGGTGGTCAACGCCGTGGGCGATCCCAAAGGCAATCGGCAACTGGTCGCCTATGTCGTGCGCCAGGCAACTGCGCCCCAGCCTGCTGCCTCTACGATGCCGGATCACTACGGCGTGGAAGAAGCACTCGGCGTGACGGCTCCCGATCTGCTCACCGATCCGGTGGCGCGCCTGGAATTCAAGTTGCGCCAGCCTGGGGTGCGCTATTTGAATGGTGACAGCGCTGCGCTGATTCCGCTGGACGCCCCTGCGTTCGCGGCGGCCCAGCATGATGCCTGGCTCTCCCGTCAGAGTTACCGCACCTTTTGCGACGCGCCGATTCCCTTTGCGGCCTTTAGCGACTTTTTACGCTGTCTGGTGCAGATGCCAGTTGCTGGCGCGCCTTTGCCGAAATATCGTTATCCCTCGGCGGGCAGTCTCTACCCTGTCCAAACTTATCTGTATGTCAAACCGGGGCGGATTGAAGGGCTGGCAGGCGGCTTTTACTATCACCACCCGCAGCAACACGGCTTGCTGCCGCTGTCACCTGATCACGCCACCGATTCGGCGCTCTACATTGGGGTCAATCGCCCCATCTTTGAACAGGCCGCCTTTGCCCTCTTCTTGGTCGCCGATCTCAATGCCATTGCGCCCATGTATGGCCCCCTGGCGCGCGACTTTGCCCTGCTGGAGGCCGGCCATATGAGCCAGCTGTTGATGACAGAAGCCCCCCACTATCAACTCGGCCTCTGTCCGACGGGGGGCGGTTTCGACCGGACGACTGTGCAATGGGCATTAGCGCTGCACGATGCGCAGCAAATCCTGCCCCTGACCTTATTGGGGGGACGCATCGATCCAGCCCAGCGTACCCAGTGGCTGCAGAGCGCGCCGTCGGCAAGCAGCAGCCCTGATGCACTCCCGTGGCAGGCGCAACTCCAAGCCTACCTGCAACAAAAACTGCCCACCTATATGGTGCCGTCCATCTATGTCGCCATGGATGCGCTGCCGCTCACGGCTAACGGCAAAGTCGACCGCAAAGCGCTACCCAGCCTGGACTTGACCAAAACCGCCGAAACAATAGTGGCACCGACCACCGCGCTAGAAAAGACCATCAGCGCGATCCTGCAAGAAATGTTGGCGCTCGACGCGGTTGGCATTGACCACGAGTTTATCGAACTGGGCTTGAATTCGGTCCACATCGTGCGCTTTAGCAATCGCCTCAAAGAGCAGTTGCAGCAATCATTTCCCCTGGCCACGCTCTTTCAATACACGACGATTCGCACCCTGGCGCACCATTTGGCCCAAGCCGAAGCCGCCGACCTGGCGCAGGACACCGAAAAACTCGTTGCCAAAAGCCGCCGTGAACTCCGTGGCCAAGCACGTTTGGCGGAACGCCAACGCCAGAGAGGGTCATGATGAGCCACCCAACGTACACCAATGGCGGTGCTGGTCAACAGGCTAGGCCACTCACGCCGCCCAGTGACCCTACACCGCTCCTCCATGCAGAAAAACGCGCGGAGGAAACGATTGAAACCGAAAAAATCGCGATTGTGGGGCTGGCCGGCCGTTTCCCCGGCGCACAGACCATTGACCAATTTTGGCAGAACCTGTGTGCCGGCGTCGAGGCCCGTTCGACCTTTACCGATGATTGCCTGGCACCTCATGTCGCGTCTGATCTCCGGCAGGATGCCGCGTATGTGAAAGCCGGCTTTGTGCTCGATCAGGTCGATCAGTTTGATGCCGCCTTCTTTGACTTTACCCCGCGCCAGGCGCAGATTACCGATCCGCAGCAGCGCTTATTTCTCGAATGTGTTTGGGAAGCGCTGGAGGGGGCCGGCATCGATGTGGCGACGACGGATCAGCTCATCGGCCTCTACGCCGGGGCCAGCCAAAGCAGCTATGCCGGCAACGATCCGCGCTATCTCCAGCGCTCGATGATCGATGGGCTGCAATTTCTGATCGGCAATGACAAAGATTACCTGGCCACGCAAACGGCTTACCGGTTAAATCTGCAAGGCCCCTGTATGACGATCCAAACTGCCTGCTCCACCGGCTTGGTCGCGGCTCATGTTGGCTGCCAAAGTTTACTCAACCGGGAATGCGACGTGGCGCTCGCCGGCGCCGTGACCGTGCGCCTGCCCCAGGAACGCGGCTATCTCTATGAAGAGGGGGGCATTCTCGCCGCCGATGGCCACTGTCGTACCTTTGACGCCGCCGCTACCGGCACCGTCTTTGGGAATGGCGTCGGTGTAGTTGTGCTCAAGCGCCTCAGCGACGCCCTGGCCGATGGCGATTTTATCTGGGCGGTGATTCGTGGCTCGTCGGTTAATAATGATGGTTCGCGCAAGTTTAACTTTAGCACCTCCAGCCAACTGGGGCAGTTTGAAGTGATCAGCGAGGCGTGGAGTGTGGCGGATGTGACACCGGCGGAGATCACCTATCTGGAAACCCATGGCACCGGCACCCAAGTCGGCGATCCGATTGAAGTGGAGACGCTAGTCTCGCTCTTTGCCGATGCCGGCTCCACCGAAAAATTCTGTGCCATTGGCGCCGTCAAACCGAATGTCGGCCACTTGGAAACGGCCGCGGGCATTACCGGGCTGATCAAAACGGTGCTCGCCTTGCATCACCGCCAGATCCCGCCGACGATCAATTTTACCGCCCTCAACCCGGAAATTGAGCTGGCGGGCACGCCCCTCTATATCAACCAGACGTTGCAGCCCTGGACCACCGATCGCCTGCCCCGCCGCGCGGGGGTCAGCTCCTTCGGCATTGGGGGTGCCAATGCCCATCTCGTGCTGGAGGAAGCGCCGTTACGTGCGGCGACGCTTGCGCCGTCCCAGCCTTACCAGTTACTCACCATCAGCGCCAAGAGCGAGGCGGCCTTGCGCGCCCTCGCCGCTCGTTATGCCGACTTCCTGGCCACCGCCGCTGGGGCGGATCTGGCGGATATCTGCTATACCAGCTATGTCGGGCGCAGCCATTTTGCGCATCGCCTAAGTGTGGTGGGCGCTGCGCCGCAACAACTCCACGCGGCGCTGGCGGCCTATCAAACCGGCGCACCCACTGCCGACGCCGGCTTTTCACAGGGGGTAGTGGCGACCTCGCCCACTGCCCGGCCCATTGCCTTTCTCTTTACGGGCCAAGGGTCCCAATATGTGGGGATGGGCCGTGAGCTCTACGCCACCCAGCCAACCTTTCGCGCCGTCATGGATCGCTGTGATCAGTTGCTGCACAAGCACTTAGGGCGCTCGATCCTGCACGTGCTCTACCCAGACCTCACTGGCAACGAGGCCAAAACCGGGGATCAGGCGGGGGCCCCCTCGCTGGATGACACGACCTTTACCCAACCGGCGCTCTTTGCCCTGGAAGTCGCGCTGGCCACCCTGTGGCAATCGTGGGGGATCCAGCCGGATCTACTGCTGGGCCATAGCGTTGGCGAGTTGGCGGCGGCCTGTGTGGCCAGGGTGTTTAGCCTGGAAGATGGGCTGGCCTTAATCGCCGCCCGCGGGCGCTTGATGGGCGCACTTCCCCAGGATGGCGCCATGGTGGCGTTGTTTACGGATGAAGCACGGGTGCGGACAGCCCTTGCCCCGTATGCGCAGACCGTCGCCGTGGCCGCGATCAATGGGCCGGATCATATTGTCATTTCCGGTCAGCGTGCGGCGGTGTTGACCATTGCCGAAGGGCTTGCGGCGGCGGGGGTGAAAATGCGCCACCTCAACGTCTCCCATGCTTTCCATTCGCCGCTGATGGAGCCAATCCTGGCCGAGTTCCGGCAGGTGGCTGCGCGCGTGACTTATCACCAACCAAAAGTGCGACTCATTGCCAACCGGACGGGCAAAGTGGCAGGGCCAGAGCTTGCCACCCCCGACTATTGGGTGCGCCACTTGCGCGAACCCGTACGTTTTGTCGATGGCGTCGCGACCCTCTACGCCCAAGCGCGCCCGATCTGCCTCGAAATTGGCCCCAAACCGACCCTGATTGGGCTGGTTGGGCAGATCAATCCCCCCGTAGCTGCTGGCGCGCCGACCCTGTTACCCACGCTACGGCAGGGCCACGCCGATTGGCCGCAACTGTTGACTACCCTCGGCGAACTCTACGTGCAGGGTGTGAAGATTGATTGGCCGGCCTTTGTGCAAGCGTACGCGGGCCGCAAGCGGGTGTTGCCGACCTATCCCTTCCAGCGCAAATCCTATTGGCTGCCGCATCAACCGGCACAGCAAGTAACCCAAGGGGAGAATCCCGTGCAAGCAGATTTACCGACCACGCCACCGGAGCCGAGCGCGCTTGAGGCCCGTTTTACCGCCGCTAATCCCATCGATCTGCCGGGCTTATTGCAAAGCTTACAGCAGTTGAGCCAACAACAGGGCGCAGAAATTCATCTGCACATTGATGCGATTACCCTCCAGGGTCTACATTTGCAGATCACGCCTGGCGCACCGGCTGCGGCGCAAAGTGCTGCAACGCTGGCTGCCCCACCACCACCGGCAGCTGCGGTCCCCCTTGTGCCCAAGCGCCAGTTGTCGCCCGTTGCCGCGGTGGCCGCTACGCCAGCCCCGGTGCCGCACCAGCCGCCGACAGTGACTGGCGATAGTGGCCAGTTGCGGAATGCTGGGGCCGAGACCCCCGCTCTGCATGCCGCCCAATCAGCGCCTGATTTCCCCGCGGTGCTCACCACGCTGCGACAGTTGGTGGCCAACATCTTGTATCTGGAAGATCCCCGCGCCCTGAGCGATGCCGACAAATTTATCGATCATGGCATGGACTCGGTCACGGGCGTCGCCTTTATCAACAAGATCAACCGCGCCTTTGATCTCAAGTTGAAGGCCGTCATGCTCTATGACTACTCGACACTGAGCGAAATGGCTGCCTATATTCTTGCGCTTTTGCAAGAGAAAGCGACACCGCCGGCCGGCAATGGCGCCCAGATCGCTAACGGTGCCGCCGTTGTGGTGGCCGAACAGCCCCACCTGCGCGAGCTGCTCAACAAGGTGGCCATGCGGGAATTGACCCCCCAAGCGAGTCGCCTGCAACTGGATCAGCTTGCCGGTCGTCCACAAGGCCGTGTGGCGTCCGTGCCCACCACCGGCGTGCTCGATCATGCCCAGCTGGTTGAGCTCATTCGCCGGCAGCTTGCCGAGATCCAGCCGGCGTTTGTCGAACGCCCCCTTGATCTGACGGCGACCTTTGATGAACTGGGCTTTGATTCGGCGGAACAGGCGGAGATTATTGTAAAAACCATGGAGCAGCTGGGCCTGGAGATGCCGCGGATTGACTTTGCCTATGCTAAAACCATCGGGGCAGTCGTGGAAAAGATCAAGTTGAACACCCATGCATAACAGGTCGATGGCCATGCCGGATCAATCATCCGCACCACTCATTACCGGTCTAGGCGTCCTGACCGCCATCGGCCAGGGCAAAGCCAACTTTATCGCGGCGCTCTTGGCGGGACATAGTGCCTTTGGTTACCTCCAGCGTCCGGGCCGCGAAAGCGCCCAACCCTTCCTTGGTGCGGAGATCGCCACTGTCGAAACGGCAACCCTGCTGGCGGGCCATCAGCGGCTCTTGCGCAATGGCTCGCTGAGCACACAAGTTGCCCTTCTGGTGGCGTTGGAAGCCTGGCAGGATGCGCAGTTAGCTGATCCTGAGATTGATCGGGCGCGGATTGGGCTGGTCGTTGGTGGCTCGAACCTCCAGTTGCGGGAGCAAGCGCAAACCCAACAGCGCCATCAGACCAGCCCCCAATTTGTCAACCCGACCTATGGGGTGACGCTGTGGGATACCGATTTGGTCGGCGTGTTGTCGCAGGCACTTCAGCTTCAAGGCGAGGGCTACAGTGTGGGCGGGGCTTCGGCTAGTGGCGCGCTTGCCATGATCCAGGCTGCTCGCCAGCTCCAGAGTGGCACCGTCGATATTTGTTTGGTAGTCGGTGCGCTCTTTGATCTCTCCAGCGTTGAGTGCCAGGGCTTGCGCAACTTGGGCGCGATGGGCAGCACCCGCTTTGCCGATGCCCCCCAGGCCGCTTGTCGCCCCTTTGATCAGGAGTGCGATGGCTTTATCTACGGCGAAGGCGCGGCGGTGGTGGTGCTCGAACGGGCCGACCATGCCCAACGGCGCGGCGTTCCTGTCTATGGCCGTTTGTTGGGCTGGGGCAGCGTGTTGGATGGTAACCGCCAGGCGAATCCCAATCAGCAGGGGGAGATCCGGGCGATGCAGACCGCGCTGCACATGGCCGGCCTGCAGCCGGCGCAAATCAACTATGTCAACACCCACGGCACCAGTTCGCCCTTGGGTGATCAGACCGAAGTGGCGGCGCTTAAGGCAATGGGGCTGGATCACGCCCCCCTCAACGCCACCAAAGCGCTGACCGGCCATACGCTCACCGCCGCCGGTGTGGTCGAGGCGGTCGCCACGTTGCTCCAGATGCAAGCGGGACAACTGCATCCGACGCGCAACCTGCACCGGCCGATTGACCCCACCTTGCCTTGGGTGAGCGAAAAAGCGGTGGCTGCCCAAGTTGATTATGCCTTGAGCAACAGTTTCGGCTTTGGCGGCATCAACGCAACGTTGATTTTTGGTCGGTAACGGACGAGTGAAACTGTGTATAGCTTAGACGGATAAACTTATGATTCCTGTTGGTATCGAAGCAATGCATGTGTATAGCGGCCTGGCGAAACTTGATCTGACCCAACTCGCGCTGGCGCGCAAGCTGGACCCCCAGCGCTTTGCCAAGTTGCTCATGCATGAAAAAAGCGTGGTACTGCCCAACGAAGATGCCGTTTCGTACGCCGTCAATGCGGCCAAGCCATTGCTTGCGGGGCTTAGTGAAGCGGCAAAAGCACAAATCGAATTGCTCATCGTCTGCACGGAATCAGGGGTGGATTTTAGTAAATCGGTCACCACCTATGTGCATGATTACTTGGGCTTGGGCCGCAACTGCCGGCTTTTTGAGCTGAAACAGGCCTGTTATTCGGGCACTGCCGGCTTGCAGATGGCCGCTAATTTTGTGCTCGCGCAAACATCGCCGAATGCCAAAGCGCTGGTCATTGCCACCGATATTGCCCGGTTTATGCCGACCAAGGGCAGCCCGACAGATGAGGATTGGTCCTACGCAGAGCCGAGTTCGGGGGCGGGTGCGGTGGCGCTTTTGGTAAGCAACCAGCCTCAGCTCTTTCAACTCGATGTCGGGTGTAGCGGTTACTATGGCTATGAAGTCATGGATACGGCCCGCCCCGCCGCCGATACCGAATTTGGCGATGCCGACTTATCCCTGCTCTCTTATTTAGATTGTTGTGAGCATGCCTACCAGCACTACGTCGCCCGTGTCGATGGGGTCGATTATCAAGAAACCTTTCAGCAGCTCGCCTTTCACACGCCTTTTGGCGGCATGGTAAAGGGTGCCCATCAGCTGATGATGCGCAAATTCAAGCCAAGTCGCCCCGAAGCGATCCAGGCCGATTTCGAGCAGCGGGTGCTGCCCGGGCTCTACTATTGCCAGCGGGTAGGGAATATTATGGGGGCCACGCTCTTTCTAGCCCTGGCCGGCATTATCGAGCGGGGGCTGCGCGATGGACCGCAACGAGTTGGCCTCTTTGCGTATGGCTCTGGGTGCTGCTCCGAATTTTTCAGTGGCGTCATCACCCCGGCTGCTCAACCATTGTTGGCCGCTACCGGCATTGCCGATCAGGTGGCCAATCGTTATGCCCTGACGATCCCCCAATATGAGGCGATCCTCCAACGCAATCATCAGGTTGCCTTTGGCACCCGCAATGTCACCTTGGACGACGGTGCCGTGCCGGAGATCTGGTCTCGCCACCAAGGGCAAGGGCTGCTGCGCTTGTGCGCGATCAAAGACTATCATCGTCACTATGAGTGGATCTAAGGGAGCAGCGAAGAGCCGATGAGTTATGAAACGTTGCGTATCCGCCAGCAGCCTGGTGTCTGTTTTATCCAGCTCTACCGGCCGGAGGCGCAGAATGCCCTGAATGCGACCTTGATGGCTGAGCTCATGGCGCAGTTATGCCTGGTGGAAGGGGATACCACCATCAATGTGATTGTGCTGGAGGGGTTGCCGCAGGTCTTCTGCAGTGGGATGGATCTGCAAGAGTATGCCGTCGCCGAGCACGAGGATGCAGCCCGGATGAGCACGGCCTTTGCCGTGCTCCGGCAACTGGCCGAAAGCACCAAGATCGTCGTCGCCCGGATCGAGGGCCGCGTTAACGCCGGCGGGATCGGCTTAGTCGCCGTCTGCGATCTGGTGATTGCCGAGAACGGCACCACCTTTGCCTTGTCCGAACTGCTCTTTGGGCTGCTGCCGGCGATGGTCCTGCCTTTCTTACAGCGCCGCATCGGCTACCACCGGGCAAAATTGCTAGCGCTCTCCACCCAGCCGATTAGCGCGGCAGAGGCGCAGCGCTGGGGCTTGGTCGATCTCTGTGGGACCGATCCCGACCAATTACTGCGCCCCTATCTACAACGGTGGCGCGCCCTATCCGCCCCCTCGATTCAACGGCTCAAAGACTATATGAACCAGTTACAGCCCATTGATCTGGCCACGCAAACATTGGCCATCCAAACCATTAGCGCGGCCATGGCCGATGCCGAAGTCAAAGCCGGGATTCGCCGCTATGTCGAGGAGGGCATCGCCCCATGGATGCGTTAACGACTTCCAGTGTGGGGTTCACGCGGTTGGAGAATGGCGTCGTCGAGATCACCATGCAGGACACACAGAGCAAAAATAGCTTTTCCCCGGCGTTAGTCCAGGGGTTGACGGCGTGCTTTGCCGAGGTCGCGCGGCATGATGGCTACAAAGTCGTGATCCTTACCGGCTATGGCAACTATTTTCTCTCTGGCGGGACGAAAGAGACGTTGCTACAACTGCAACATGAAACCGGCGCAACCGGCTTTGTCCTGGATCTGATCAGGCTGATTGTCGAGTGTCCCATTCCCGTCATTGCTGCCATGCAGGGGCATGGCATCGGTGCCGGCTTTATCCTGGGCCTTTATGCGGATCTGCTGATCCTGGCCCGGGAAAGTGTTTATACCACCAACTATTTGAAATATGGCTTTACCCCAGGCATGGGGGCGACGATTGTGCTGCCGGCGAAATTTGGCTCGCTCCTTGCGCAAGAGATGTTATTCACAGCGCGCGACTATCTGGGCGGCGAGTTGGCGCAACGGGGCGTGACCTGCCCGATTTTGCCCCGGCGCGAGGTGCTCCCCTATGCGCGCCAGTTGGCGCAAGAGCTGGCCGATGCGCCGCGCGCCTCGCTGGTTGAACTGAAACAGTTGCTCACTGCCCCCTGGCGTGACACGCTCTATGCCAAAGTGGCGCACGAGATGGCCCAGTTAGCCACCACGGTCCAACAGCCAGAGATTGCCGACCGCATTGCCGCGCGCTTTGGGCAATAACCGCATGAAATCAGGAAGAGATTGATGAGTCACCAAGCGATGGAATGGCAAGATCAAGTATTGGCCCAGCTCTATGCAGGGGCGATCTCGATCGAAGAGGCGGAGCAGCTCTTACTCCATGGTCCCCACCCTGGCGCGACTGCGCGCACCGCGCAACCCGGCCAAGCTGCTGCCCCTGCTGCACAACTGCTGCCTACCCTTGCCGCCGCCGACATTGCCATCATCGGGATCGCTTGTCGCTTCGCCGGTGCCAATGATTGGCGCAGCCTCTGGGAAAATCTCAAAAACGGCGTGGATAGCATGGGCGAAGTCCCGGCTAACCGCTGGTCGGAAACCGATTGGTACCACCCCGAGCCAGGCCATCCTGGGAAAGCCTATGTGCGCACTGGCGGCTTTCTCGACGCCATCGATCACTTTGACGCCCCCTTCTTCCAGATCTCACCCCCCGAAGCGACAGTGATGGATCCCCAACAGCGGATCTTTTTGGAAGAAGCCTATCATGCCATTGAAGATGCCGGCTATGCGCCGGAGGGGTTGAAGGGCAAGCGCTGTGGCGTCTTTGTCGGGGCCGCTCAATCCGGCTATGCCCAGCTGCTCGCCGCCGCCGACATGCACACTTCACGGCTGGTCATGACCGGTATGGATGCGTCGGTCCTGGCCGCGCGTATTGCTTATTTTCTCGACCTGCAGGGGCCGGCCATCGCGGTCGATACTGCCTGCTCTTCTGCGCTGACTGCGATCCATTTGGCCTGTGAAAGCCTCCGCCGGGGGGAAACCGAGCTGGCGTTGGCCGGCGGGATCACGATTGGCGCGACGCCGCTCATCTACATTCAGACCAGCCAATTTCAGATGCTTGCCCCCGATGGACGCTCAAAGACCTTTGACGCCGGTGCGAATGGCTTTGCCCCAGGGGAAGGCTGTGGCGTGCTCTTGCTCAAGCCGGCGGCCCAAGCGCTGGCCGACGGTGACTCGATCTACGCGGTGATCAAAGGCTCGGCCATCAACCAGGATGGCAGCACCAATGGCATTACGGCCCCGAGTGTACGCGCCCAAGCGCGGCTGGAGCAGCGCCTCTACGAAGAGCTGGCCATCAATCCGGCGACGATTGGTTATGTCGAGGCCCACGGCACCGGCACCGCGCTCGGCGATCCGATTGAAGTCGAAGCGCTCACCACGGCTTTTGCGCGCTTCACCGACCAAAAACAATTTTGCGCCATTGGTTCGATCAAGACCAATATTGGCCATACCGGCAATGCCGCCGGCGTTGCCGGCGTGATCAAAGCCGTGCTTTCGCTGAAGGATGGCCAACTGGTCCCTTCGCTCCATTTTCAACAGCCGAACCCCCATATTGATTTTGCCAATAGTCCGTTCTTTGTCAGCACCCGGCTACAGGCGTGGCGCCCCCCTGCCGATCATCCGCGGCGCGCCGCCGTCAGCTCCTTTGGCATTAGCGGCACCAATGTCCATCTGCTGCTCGAAGCGGGACCAGGGCGTGTTGCCCCTGATCGCCGACCCGCCGCTGACCAGCCGTATCAACTCTTCACGTTGGCGACCAAAGCGCCGGAGCTGCTGCCGATCTATGCACAGCGTTATCTCGACTTTCTCCAGCGCCACCCAGTACTTGCGCTGGGTGACCTCTGTTATACCCTGCACACTGGGCGCAGCCACTTCGCACACCGGCTCAGCCTTGTCGCTGCCTCTGTAAGTGATTTACAGCAGCAACTCGCCGCCTATGTGCAGCAAGCCGATGGTGCCGAGCCGACCCCCGTTGCGCGGCCAGCCGCGCCGCGGGTGGGGTTTTTGTTCACGGGGCAAGGGGCGCAGTATGTGGGGATGGGGCGTGCGCTCTATGCGACGAATCCACTCTTTCGGGGCGTGATTGACGAGTGCGATGGGGTGCTGCAAGCCGAGTTTGGCTATTCATTGCTGCCCATCCTCTATCCCGCCGCGGCGACGGCGGACGCTGCCACCCTGCTGGACGAAACAACTTATACGCAGCCGGCGCTCTATGTCTTGGAGGTGGGGTTGGCGCGGCTGTGGCAGCGCTGGGGCATTGAGCCAACCCTGTTGCTGGGGCACAGCGTGGGCGAGATTGCGGCAGCCTGCGTGGCCGGGGTCTTTAGCCTGGCAGATGGGCTCCGGCTAGTGGCGGCGCGCGGCCAGCTGATGGGTGCGCTGCCTAAAGACGGGACGATGGTCGCGGTGCAGGCGACAGAAGCCCAGGTGGCCGCGCTCGTGGTGCCCTACGCCGCCGACTTGGCGATTGCGGCGGTAAACGGGCTGACGCAGGTGGTCATCGCTGGGCGCCATGCCGCGCTGGCCGCCGTGGTCGAGCAACTGGCCGCACAGGGGGTGAAGAGCCGTCCGCTGACCGTCTCGCACGCCTTCCACTCGCCACTGATGGAGCCCATACTGGCCGCGTTCCGCCAGGTTGCGACCCGAATCCAGTACCAGCCGCCCCAACTGCCCCTGGTCTCGAATGTGACCGGTCAGCTGGCGGGCGCGGAGGTGGCTACCGCCGAGTACTGGGTGAGCCATGTGCGGGCGGCAGTGCGCTTTGCCGACGGCGTGGCGACCATGCGCGCACACGGGGTGGACGCCTATCTGGAGATCGGCCCCAAACCGGTGTTGGTCGGCATGGTGGCGCAAGGGGCGGAGGAAGCAGCCCCGCACCTGCTGGCGAGTTTGCGGGCCGGGCAACCGGATTGGCAACAGCTCTTGACGAGCCTGGGGACGCTCTACAGCCAGGGGTGGTCGATTAACTGGGCCGCGGTGGATGCTGGCACCGCGCGGCAGAAGGTGACCCTGCCGACCTATCCCTTCCAGCGCCAACGCTACTGGGTGACCCCGCCAGCGCAGCCGCGGGCCGCCCAGGTGAGCCCCTTGATCGACCAATTGCTCAAGGTGCCGGCATTGGGCACAATGGTGGGGGAAACGGAGGTGAGTGTGGCGCGGCTGCCTTGGCTGGCGGACCATCGCGTCTATGGGGCAGTGATGATGCCGGGGGCAGGGTACCTGAGCATGGCGGTGAGTGGCGCGGCGTTGGCCTTTGCCGGCGCACCGATTCAACTCACCGATGTAATTTTCCCCCAAGCGCTGACCCTTGCTGATGGTGAGACGCGCCTGATGCAACTGCTCATGACCACGCCAGCCGGTGCTGGCCACGCGCCAGCCGCCGATTTCCGGCTAGTTAGCTATGCGGCGGCGGCGCCTGACGCTGCAACCCCAATGGCAACCCACGCAACTGGCCGTCTTGGCGTCAGCACGGCTACACCGGTGCGTGGGCTCTCCCTCCGCGCGCTACAAGCGCGTTGCTCGGAAGCCATTCTGCTCGATCCGACGCATGATTACGACATCGTCGTCCAGGGCCAAGTAACGATTCAATTTGGACCGGCTTTTCGCTGGCTGGCCGCGGCCTGGCGGACCCCAGCGCACCCGCATGTTGGTGCCGACGAAGTGCTCGTTAAATTGTGCCGCCCGCCAGCCGTGGCGAGTTTGGCGGGGTATCACTTCCATCCTGGGCTGCTGGATGGCTGTTTCCAGGCAACCAGCTTGACGCGCCACCAAACCGATGCAGAGGCAATCTATCTACCCTTTGCGCTGGCTTCGTTGCAGCTCTATGCCGCCGTGCAAGGTGAGACCTGGTGGTGTCATGTCCAACCGATTGGTGCGGCAAAGTGGCATCTCCGTCTGTTTGATCAGCTCGGCCAGCTTGTCGCCGAGCTGCATGAATTTGAGATGCGCGCGGTGACGGCCAGTCAATTACATGCGGCACCGCTGCGCACCGACTGGCTCTACACACTTGAGTGGCGAGCCACGCCGACCACGCCTCAAGACCGCTCGGCAGCGCACTGGCTGCCTGAGCAGTGGCTCATTGTTGGCCCAGAGAGTACGACACGTGCTGCGTTCGTCGCAGCCTTGATGGCTGATCAGCAGACCGTGACGACCTTGGCGACCGCCGTTGCCGCCAATGAGATGGCCGCGACGCGCCAATTCATTGCCAACCTTGCGCATGATCACCAAACCCTGGGGGTCATCTTTCTTGGTGAGCTCCTTGCCGAGGGCACCGAGGAGCCAAATCCGCCTCCCCAGCAAGCGTACACCCTCTCTGCCGGTTTACTCCAGTTGATCCAGGCTTGTTTAGCATGCACACTTGATGCTCGCCTATGGCTGGTTACCTGGGGCTGTCAGGCCGTGCGTGGCGCGATGACGCCCCTTGCCGCGCACGGTACGGCCGCCGCAGCGGCCGGCGCACTCTGGGGCCTTGGGCGCACCTTAAGCCAAGAGCAACCGCACTTATCCCCCGTCTGTATTGATCTCGATCCACACCTTGCCCTTGACCAACAACTCGACCTGTTGCGTCCGGAATTGATGGATGGGCCGCCGGACACACCGTCTGCTAACCAGATCGCCTTCCGCCAAGGGGTGCGGTATGTCGCGCACTTAACCCAGTGGCAAGCCCCGGTTCCCCTGGATCCGGCCCTGCCGCAGCGGCTGCAACTGCGTGGCTATGGCTCAGTCGACGAGCTGCACTTCACACCGCTGACGCGGCGGCCGCCGGCACACGGCGAGATCGAAATCGAGGTGAAGGCCGCAGCGCTTAACTTCCGTGATCTACTAAATACACTAGGCATGTTGCAGCACTACTATACGACGGTCTTGGGCATTAGCAAGGCTGAAGCGGTCGGGTTGGGCTTTGAGTGCGCGGGGGTCGTCACCGCGGTGGGGGCAGGGGTGACCGCCTTGTGTGTCGGTGAGCGCGTGATGGGGCTAAGCGCCAGTGGTGGCGCATTGGGCAGTTATCTGACCTTACCCGCGCCCCAAGTGATGCGCATCCCCGACCACATCGACGATAGTGAGGCCGCGACGATTCCGCTGGCCTTCCTGACGGCGTGGTATGGCTTGGTCGAGCTCGCTAACCTCCAAGCGGGTGAATGGGTGCTCATCCATGCTGCCGCCGGTGGGGTTGGCCAAGCAGCCGTGCAGATTGCCCAGCTTTGTGGTGCCAAGGTCATCGCCACGGCCAGCCCTGGCAAGTGGGACTGCCTGCGCCGGCAAGGGGTAGACCATCTCTTCAACTCACGCACCCTGGCCTTTCGCGAGGAGATTCGGCGCCTGACGGCCGGCAAAGGGGTTGATGTGGTTTTGAATAGCCTCAACGGCGACTTTATCCCCCATAGCTTCGATACCCTGCGCCAAGCGGGGCGCTTTGTGGAGATCGGCAAGCTCGGGATCTGGAGCAAAGAACAGGTGGCCCAAGTTCGCCCCGACGTGACCTATTATCCCTACGATTTAGGCGAATGCTTTGCGCAAGATCCGACTTTGCAAAGCAGAATTTGGCAGACCCTGGCCGAACAGTTGCAGGCCCAAACGTTGCGTCCACTGCCCAGGACCAGTTTTCCCGCCCATGAGGTCGTTGCGGCGTTTCGCACCATGCAACAGGCCACGCATATCGGCAAAATTGTCATCGATTTTACACCAAAAAGGCCGCTGGTTTTACAACCAGAAGCGACCTACCTGATCACCGGTGGCCTCGGCGCGTTGGGGTTACAGATTGCGCAGCAATTCGTGGCTGATGGGGCGAAACATCTGGTGCTCAGTGGCCGCCAGGGGGTCACGACCACCGCGCAGGCGGCGGCGCTGGCTACACTACGGGATGCCGGGGCCGAGATACACATCATCCCGGCCGACATTGCTGATATGGAATCCGTGCGCACCCTGCTTGCCGACTGTCATGCAATTGCCCCATTGCGGGGCATTGTTCACGCCGCGGGCGTGCTGGATGACGGCGTTTGGCAGGAGCAGCACCCGGCGCGCTTTGCCACGGTGCTGCGCCCCAAAGTTGATGGGCTTTGGCACCTTCATACCTTAACCCAAGCGATTGCGCTTGATTTTTTTGTCTGTTTTTCCTCGGCGGCGGCCCTGCTCGGGTCGCCTGGGCAAAGTAATTATGCGGCGGCCAATGCTTTTATGGACACGTTCATGCAACAGCGCCGGCAAGCTGGCCTGTGCGGCGTCGCCATTCAGTGGGGTGCTTGGGCGGAAGGTGGCATGGCTGCGCATCGTCAAACACAGCGGCGGCTTGCGGCACAGGGCATGCAGCTGATTGCCCCGCAAGAAGGGCGGCGTCTCTTCGGTTATCTGTTGCAACAGCCTGTTGCGCAAATCGGCGTTTTGCCTTTCAACCATGAACCATCGCGTGAAACACCGCCTGCGTCACAGCTCTCCATGCGCATGGTGCTGGCTGACTTGCCCCCGCAGGAGCGACAGGCCCAGTTAACCGCGCATGTGCAGCGCGAACTGGTGGCCGTCCTCGGCTTACGTCCCGATCACGCGATTGATGCACGCACCCGGCTCTTTGACTTTGGTCTTGATTCGCTGATGGCCGTGGAGCTAAAAAACCGCTTACAGCGCACGCTGGATTGCCCTTTGCGCGCTACCGTGCTCTTTGACTACCCGACGCTTGCGCTCCTGGTCCCTCATTTACTCCAAGCGTTAGGGCAAGCTGCGGCTGATGCCGCCGCGTCACCGCGGGTTGACCGCGACGCGGTCGAGCGGTTGCAGGAAGTGCAGCAACTCCTCCCGGCTGATCTGCTGTCGTTGCTCACCCAAGAACTCCAGGATATTCGCTAATGGCATCACAAACACAAACAGCCGACTTGCTGCTTGCCTTGCAACAATCGGCCGTCGCCATTCAAACGTTGAAGAAAAACCTGGCCGGCTATCATGAGCCAATTGCCATCATTGGGATGGGGTGCCATTATCCGGGTGGCTCCGATACGCCTGCCCAGTTCTGGCAAAACTTACTGGCTGGCTTTGACGCAATTATTGATTTGCCGCCGGCGCGTGCTGCGGATCTCTATGGTCGCAATCCTGATGGCTTGCCCCGGGTTTTTGTTGATAATGGCGAGCGCGCCAGTGGCGCGTTGCCTGGTGGCTTTCTGGCCGCTGTGGATCGATTTGATGCAGAATTTTTTGGATTGTCGCCGCGCGAAGCACGGGTAATGGATCCAGTCCATCGGCTCTTGCTGGAGACGACATGGGAGGCGCTTGAAGGGGCAAATCTCGTCCCCGCCGACCTCTTCAACACCGAAGTGGGCGTTTTTGTCGGCCTTGGGGTGGGTGGCTATCTCAACCTGTGTACGGCGCATGGCATCGATCTTTATACCGCCACGGGCAATACCGCCAGCGCCGCCGTGGGACGCCTTTCTTATCTGCTGGGGATCACTGGTCCATCGGTGGCCGTAGACACCGCCTGCTCCTCTTCGTTGACGGCGATCCATCTTGCTTGCCAGAGCCTGCGCACCGGCGAGTGTCAAATCGCGCTCACGGGAGGCGTGAACCTGATTGTGGATGAGGAGTCAACCGCCATGTTTGCCAACGGCAACATGTTGGCGGCCGATGCTCGCTGCAAGACCTTCGACGCCGCCGCCAACGGCTATGTCCGTGGCGAAGGCTGTGGCATGATCGTCCTCAAGCGCCTTTCCGATGCCCTGGCCGATCACGATCAGATCATTGCCGTGATTCGCGGCTCTGCGATCAATCAAGATGGCCCTAGTGGCGGCTTAACGGTGCCGAATGGACCGTCACAGGAACGGGTGATCCGGCGGGCATTGGCCGATGCGGCGTTGCAACCGGCCCAGATTACTTATATCGAAGCCCATGGCACGGGCACCCCGCTCGGTGATCCGATTGAGATCGGCGCCTTGCAGGCCGTCTTCACCGCGCGTACGACACCCTTAGCGGTGGGGTCAGTCAAGACAAATATCGGCCACCTGGAAATTGCCGCCGGCGTCGCGGGGTTGATGAAGCTCGCCTTGGCCGTCCAGCATGGGGTGATCCCGCCCCATTTGCATCTCCATACGCCCAATCCCCATATCGACTGGGCTACGTCACCGGTGCAAGTGCCGACTACACAACTCCCCTGGCCAACCACCAGTGCCGCGCCAGAGCGGATCGGCGGCGTTAGTTCATTTGGCTTTGGCGGCAGCAATGCCCATGTCATTGTTGGTGCTGCACCCTCTGTTGAAAAGCCGCGCAACCCACAAGAGCGCACTGCACACTTGCTGACCATTGCCGCCAAGAGTGAAGCAGCGCTCAAAGCCTATGTACAGCGCTACCATGATTTGCTGACGGCTCATCCCACGCTGGATCTGGGGGATCTTTGTTATACCGCCCACATTGGTCGTAGCCACTTTGCCTATCGCCTGGGCGTGGTTGCCGATTCGATCCCAGCCCTGCAACAACAACTGGCGGGATTGGTTGCCGATGACGCCGCCCTCACGCGGCCTCTGACCCATCCGGCGCCACCAGCTCCCCCAAAAATTGCGTTTCTCTTTACCGGCCAAGGCGCTCAATATGTTGACATGGGGCGGGAGCTCTACGCAACCCAGCCGACCTTTCGTCACGTGATCGACCAGTGTGATGAACTCCTGCAGGCGCAAGGGGGCAAGTCGTTGCGGGCGATCCTGTATCCCACACTGGAGCAGCCCCCAGTTACGGCTGAGCCGCTCCCGACGCTCGACGATACAACCTATACCCAGCCGGCGCTCTTTGCGCTCGAAGTCGCATTAGCGACGCTCTGGCTCTCATGGGGCATTCAGCCGGAAGTGCTGCTGGGCCATAGCATCGGTGAAGTGGCGGCGGCTTGTGTGGCCGGCGTCTTTAGCTTGGCCGATGGGATGAAACTCATTGCGGCGCGTGGCCGATTGATGGGGGCCTTGCCACAAGCTGGTGAGATGATCGCCTTGCTGGCCTCGGAAAGCCAGATTCGCCAGGCGATGGCCCCCTATGCGCACGAAGTCGCCATTGCGGCCATTAACGGCCCCGAAAATGTGGTCATCTCCGGCGCGCGGGCTGCTGTGTCCGCCGTGGCTGAACAATTGGCGGCGGCGGGGATAAAATCGCACCGGCTCACGGTCTCGCATGCCTTTCATTCACCATTGATGGAGCCGATCCTCAGCGACTTTGCGCAGGTTGCCGCCGATATCACCTATTATCAACCGAAATTCCGTTTGGTCTCGAATGTGACGGGGCAGCTCGCCGGCCCGGAGCTTGCGACGCCGGCCTATTGGGTGCGCCATCTGCGCGAAGCTGTCCGCTTTGCCGATGGTGTACGCACGCTGCACGCACAGGGTATTCAGATTTTCTTGGAAATTGGCCCGAAACCGGTGCTCGTGGGGATGGCCAGCCAGTGTATTGGTCCGCAGGCAACGCCGCCTGATGCGGCTCCTGCCTTGGCCCCACTCTTTTTGCCCAGTTTGCGGGCTGGGCGGAGTAACTGGCCGCAACTTTTGGAGAGTTTGGGCACGCTTTATGCGCAGGGGGTCGCGATCGACTGGCATGGCTTTGATCGGGACTATCAACGCGGAAAAGTGGTGTTGCCGACCTACCCCTTTCAGCGTAAACGTCACTGGGTGACTGACGAGAAGCCGGCCCGTCGGCTTGCCACGCGCCAGGCCGCGCCCGCTACCGCGGCGCAACCACACCCCGTGCCGGCGGTAGCCAACGCCCAAGCCTTGCTACCACGTCAGGAGGGCTTGCCAAAGCCGATTGAAATCCATTTTGGCGGTAAGGGGGTGCCGATCCCGGCGCAGCCGTATCGGTTGGAGATCGCTGAGCGCGGCCTGTTGGATCGTCTCTATCTGAAAGGGGTAACCCGGCGCGCCCCGGCGCCTGATGAAGTTGAAATTGAGCTCGCTGCGGGTGGTCTCAGTTTTCGCGATGTGCTGAACGCTTTGGGTCTCTTTCCTGGCGATGCCGGTCTCTTTGGCGTTGAATGCGCCGGCGTGATTGTGGCCGTCGGGGGTGGCGTCACCCACTTCGCGGTTGGGGATGCAGTATTGGCCCTGGCTCCTGGCAGCTTCAGCCAGTATATCACTGTGCGCGCCACCCAGGTCACCCATCAACTGGCGTCGCTCAATGCCGCCGAAGCAGCTACCATCCCTTCGGCCTTTTTGACCGCCTATTATGCCCTCCACCAACTGGCGCAGATGAAACGCGGTGACCGTGTCCTGATTCATACGGCCACAGGCGGCGTTGGCATGGCCGCGGTCCAACTTGCCAAACAGTGTGGCGCCGAAATCTTTGCCACCGCCAGCCCTGGCAAATGGCCAGTCCTGCGCGACTTAGGGGTTACCCATATCTATCATTCGCGCACCCTCGATTTCGCCGACCAGATTATGGCGGATACGCAGGGCAAGGGGGTCAACATTGTCTTGAATTCGCTGACGGGGCCAGGTTTTATTGAAGCAAATCTGGCGATTCTGGCTCAGCACGGTCATTTCTTGGAAATGAGCAAACGGAATGTGTGGGACGCCGCGGCGATTGCGGCGGTACGCCCAGATGTCGCCTATGCCCTCTTCGATCTGGCGACCGTGGCGATTGAGCAGCCACTGCTCTTTCAAAGCATGTTTACAGCGGTGATGGCCTTGTTCGCAGCGGGGCATCTCCAGCCGCTACCCTATCTGGCTTTCCCGCTGCAGGAAGCCACCCGCGCCTTTCGCATGATGCAACAGGCCAAACATATCGGCAAGATCGTGCTCATTGCTCCCTCTCTCCAGCAACTGGAGCACGGGGAGAATGGCAATGGAACAGTAAGTAAAGTGGAGAATTTTATGCAAAGTCCCGTCGTGCCTGCGCACACCCCGGAACAGTCGCCCGCCGCCCAGCCGCAGTGGGCGGGGCAAACGCTGACGAATCCGCCTGAGCTAACAACGTTGCTGCAATGGCTACAACAACTTAGCCAGCAAAGCACCGCCGAAATTAACCTGCAAATCGATGAAATTAAAGGGATCCATTTGCGGATTACCCCGGCTGCCGCGCCCCCAGCTGCCGCTCACCCAGCAGAAGGCGAGCTCGTGGGGGCGCTGTCAACCAATGGCGCGCCCAGCCTGTCTTTGGCAACCAATGGTCAGCGGCCAACCACTGTACCGCCAAAGCGCCAGTTGACGCCCCTCGCCACACCGCCGGCGTCGTTGGCCACGCTGGCTGTCCCGACCCTGCCTGTTGTCCCGACTGCACCGGTGCCCGCCGTGCCGGTCACGGCTGTGCCTGCCCCTGCCCAGCCCGTGGCTGATGTTGAGGCCGTGATTGGCACCCTCAAGCAGTTGCTGGCCGATATCTTGTATCTTGACGATAGCACCACCATTCGCGCACAGGACAAGTTTACCGATCAAGGGATGGACTCGATTACCGGCGTTGAGTTTGTCAACCAGATCAATCGGACCTTTGCGCTGCAATTGAAGGCTGTGCTGGTTTATGACTATGCAACGATCCAGGAGCTGGCCGCCTATATTGTCGCCGAATTGAATGCCGCCACGCCGGCCGTGGCTACCGCGCAGGCGCTCCCCGCGCCACCGCTGCCACCCTCGGTCGCGAGCAACGGCGCCCCGGCGGAAAACGCAACTCAGCTCCAGATCCGCACCATTCTGCAACGGGTGGCGCGCGGTGAACTGACCGCGCAAGCGGGCAATGCGCAGATCCAAGCGATCAAAGCCGCCGGCGCATCGCCGCTAGCTCCAGCGCAACAAACTGAAGTGCAACAAGCTGAAGCGCAACCGACAGCTAGTGATAAACAGGGCATGATTTTGGACCTCCTGACCACCCACATGCTTGCGGTTTTGCCGCAGTTGGCCGCAAATCGGATTGAACCAACAAGCACCTTTGACGAGCTAGGCTTTGATTCCGTCGAACAGGCCGAAGTCCTGGTGAAAACATTGGAAGCATTGGGCTTAACCGCGGCGCGGGTCAATTTCGCCCAAGCGAAAACCGTCGGCGCTTTAGCCGCAGCGCTGGCTGGCTATGCTAGCTAGTTTCTGTTGCGAAAGAACTTGATCACCGCCAAGGCCACGAAGGCCGCAAAGGATTTTCTCTGGCGAGTCTTTGCGCTCTTTGCGCCCTTGGCAGTAGAAATCGCGTTTCGCAACAAGAACTAGCTAACAGTAGCAGTTGGGTAGATACGATTGAATTGTGCGTTAAGCAAAGGAGCTTGCGGTGGAACAGATGATGGCCGATTGTGTGCAGTTAGCGCAGGTAACCAACGGCGTCGCCGAAATTACGATGCAAGATACCATCACCAAAAACAGCTTCTCCTCAGCCCTGATTGCTGGGTTGACGGCAAGTTTCCAGGCTGTTGCGCAGGATGAGCAGTACAAAGTGGTGATCCTCACCGGCTATGGCAACTACTTTTTGACGGGTGGGAGCAAAGCAGAATTGTTACACCTGCAAAGTGGTCACTATGCCACCGATTTTGCCCTCGCGTTAATCCGGTTGCTGGTCGACTGTCCAGTTCCCGTGATTGCGGCAATGCAGGGGCATGGCATCGGCGCGGGGTTTGTCTTGGGTTTACATGCCGACCTGCTGGTTCTGGCGCGTGAAAGCATCTATACGACCAACTTCTTAAAGTATGGCTTTACGCCGGGCATGGGGGCGACGTTCATTGTCCCGGCCAAATTGGGTGCTACCTTGGGGCGGGAGATGCTCTATAGCGCGCGCAACTACCGGGGTGGTGAGCTCGCCGCGCGTGGGGTTGATTTTCCGGTGTTACCGCGCCAAGAGGTGCTGCCCTATGCCCGCCAGCTTGCGCAGGAGATGGCTGACGCCCCACGCCCGACCCTGATCAACTTGAAGCATCTGCTGACGGCTGAATGGCACACCACCTTTGCGGCTAAATTGGAAACGGAAATGGCCATGTTAGCCGCAACGATGCAGCAACAGGTCGTCATTGAGCGCATCGAAAGCCGCTTTGGCCGCTAAGCATTGATCTAGAGCAGCGTGTGGTTGGCTTGAAAACCGTACTGTTCACGCTGTCTACCGGTAAGAGTCACTTGGGTTTTCAAACAGAGCGCACAAGTAAGGTGAAATAAGGGATTGATCGGATGGATAACCAGAGTATGGGCTGGCAAGAAGAAATATTGGCGCAGTTACAGGCCGGCGCGATCTCGCTTGAAACGGCTGAACAGTTGTTACTGCGTGAGCACCAAGACAATGATCGCGCCGCGCCGGCCGCCCTTGTCACCCCCGATAAAACAGATATTGCCATCATCGGGATCGCCTGCCGCTTTCCTGGTGCCGAGGATTGGCGCGCCCTCTGGAGAAATCTGCAACAGGGGGTGGATAGTATTGTCGATCTGCCCAGCGGCCGCTGGCCCGAGGATGGCTGGTATCATCCTGACCCAAGCCATCCCCATACCGCTTACCTCCGTTGTGGTGGCTTTTTGCCCCACGTTGATCGCTTTGATGGCCCATTCTTTCAGATTACTCCTGCCGAAGCGGCGGTGATGGACCCGCAGCAACGCATCTTTCTGGAAGAAGCCTACCATGCCTTTGAAGATGCCGGCTATGCCCCCGAACAGCTCAAAGGCAAAGCCTGCGGCGTTTTTGTTGGCGTGGGGCAATCGGGCTACACCCAAATCTTAGCCGATGGTGGAATGCTGACCTCGCGGTTTGCCATTACGGGGCTCGATTCCTCGATTCTGGCGGCGCGCATTGCGTACTTCTTGGATCTACAAGGGCCGGCGTTGGCGATTGACACCGCTTGCTCTTCCTCGCTCACCGCCATTCACAAAGCCTGTGAAAGCATTCGTGCCGGGGAAAGCGAGCTGGCATTGGCCGGCGGCATCTCTTTATTTCTCAGCCCCATGGGCTATATTCAGACCAGCCAATTTCAGATGTTATCCCCCGCTGGACGCTGTAAGACCTTTGACGCGGCGGCCTCTGGCTTTGTCCCCGGCGAAGGCTGTGGGGTGGTGCTGCTGAAAAACGCCGCCCAAGCGTTGGCCGATCATGATCACATCTACGCGGTGATTAAGGGCTCGGCCATGAATCAGGATGGCAGCACCAATGGCATTACGGCGCCGAGTGTGCGCTCGCAGACGCGCTTAGAAAAAGGGCTGTATGAAAAGCTAGCCATCAACCCCGCGACGATTGGCTATATCGAAGCCCACGGGACCGGGACTGTGTTGGGTGATCCAATCGAGATCGAGGCGCTCACCGCCGCCTTTGCCCCCTTTACCCAGCAAAAGCAATTTTGTGCGATCGGTTCGATTAAAACCAACATCGGCCATACATTGATGGCGGCCGGGGTTGCTGGGGTAATCAAGGCTGCCCTTTCGCTGAAATTTGGGCAGTTGCTGCCTTCTCTGCATTTCCGCCAACCCAACCCCCATATTCATTTCCCCAACACCCCCTTCTATGTGAGCACCACACACCAACCGTGGCCCCGACCGACCGATCATCCGCGGCGGGCCGCGACGAGTTCATTCGGCATGAGCGGCACCAATGTACATCTGGTGTTGGAGGAAGCCCCAGCGTTGTCCCGTGTGCCGAACCAGCTTGAACGGCCTTATCATCTCTTTACCCTCTCGGCGCAAAATCCAGCCGTGCTCACTGCCTATGTACAGCGCTATGCGGACTTTTTAGCCGCCCAGCCCGATGTGGCATTGGGCGACCTGGCCTATACCACCCATGTCGGGCGCAGTCATTTTGCCTATCGCTTGCGTTTTGTGGCTGACTCCGTCGCGACGCTACAGGCCCAACTCGCGGCCTATCGCACGGACGCCGGTGCCACCACCGCGTCTGGCGAGCCGCTTGCTAAGCGTCCCCCCAAAGTCGCGTTTTTGTTTACTGGCCAGGGCGCACAATATGTCAATATGGGGCGTGAGCTGTACGAAACAGCCCTCCTTTTCCGGCGCACCCTTGCGCGCTGTGACGAATTGTTTCAGCCACATCTGGGTGCATCGATCTTGGCGTTGCTCTATCCTGGGCAGAGCCCGGCCGCGATGGGGCAAGTGGCTGACCTCGACAACACCACCTATACCCAACCGGCCCTCTTTGCCCTGGAGGTGGCCTTGGCGACGCTCTGGCGCGCCTGGGGCATCCAACCCGCTTTCTTGCTGGGGCACAGCATTGGCGAACTCGCGGCCGCGTGTGTCGCCGGGGTCTTTAGCCTGGAAGATGGGGTGAAGCTGGTCGCCGCACGGGCGCGCCTCATGGGTGCGTTGCCATCAGGCGGGGCGATGATCTCTCTGTTGACCGATGAAGCACGGGTCCACGCGGCGCTTGCTGCCTATTTGCAGGGCGCACCCGCGAACGACATCACGATTGCGGCGGTCAATGGCCCAGCGCATGTGGTCATTTCTGGCCAACGGGCGGCGGTGGAGGCCATTGCCGCGCAATTGGCGGCGGAAGGGGTGAAGACGCACCCACTGACCGTCTCCCATGCCTTTCATTCACCCCTGATGGCGCCAATGCTGGCGGCGTTTCGCCAGGTTGCCGCGACCATCACCTACCAGCAGCCGACGCTGCCGCTCATCTCGAATCTTACGGGGAAGGTGGCGGGCGCGGAGATCGCCACACCTGACTATTGGGTGCGCCATGTGCGTGACGCAGTCCGTTTTGCGGATGGGGTTGCCACACTGCATGAGCAGCAGGTAGACTGCTTCCTGGAGATCGGGCCGAAAGCGCTCTTGTTGGGCATGGCCGAACCGGTCATCAGCAGCCGCGCACAAGACAGCCAGGTGTCGGCTCGCTTCCTCCCCAGCCTGCGCGCTGGGCGGAGTGACTGGCAACAGCTGTTGGAGAGTTTGGGCACCCTCTATCAGCAAGGGGGCACCATTGACTGGCAGAGCTTTGATCAGGACTATGCGCGGCGTAAGATCGGGGCGCCGACCTACCCCTTTGTGCCGCAGCGTTGCTGGGTTGATCCGCTGAAGGTGCCGCAGCAGCGGAAAACCCTACGCCCCCTCATCGATCAAATGACTCGCTCACCGGTCTTGAAAGAAATTCTCTTTGAGACAGAATTCAGCCTTGCTGCCTTGCCCTTCTTGACCGATCATCGCATCTTCGGCACGGTTGTTTCGCCGGCTGCTTGCCAAGTCGCGCTGCTGCTCAGCGCTGCCGAGTTGGCCTTTGCGCAAGCAGCCTGCCAATTGCTCGATCTCGTCTTCCCGCAACCGCTCACGATCGGCGCGGATGAAACCCGCACGGTCCAGACGATCTTGACCCCATTAGCGGTCAATGATCCCTACACGCAGGCAACGGTGCAGATTATCAGCTTTGCAGAGAATCACCGCGCGATGACGGGGGCGATGACGGGGGCGATGACGGGGGCGGGGACGGGGGCGATGGCTATCCATGTCACCGGCGCGCTTCGTCTACCCCCGCTGCATGAAGCATCACAGCTGACAGCTGTACCGACGCTGCGTGAGATCCAAGCGCGCTGTACGACCCCTGTTGCGTTGCCCTTTGCCGACGCGACCTCGGCCATGACAGAACAGCCAATTCATTTTGGCCCGCTGTTCCGTTGGCTGGCGGCGATCTGGCGCCCAACCACGCAACGCGATCTTGGCGATGATGCTGCAGGGCGGATCGAACTCTTGGGCCGCTTAGGTCGTCCGTCTGCTGGGGAGAGCCGCGCTGGTTATTTGCTTGATCCGGGTTTGCTCGATGGCTGTTTTCAATTGGCCGGCCTGGCCCAACAACTGTGTACTTCTCGTGCAGAGCTCTATGTCCCCTTTGCGGTGGATACCATCACGCTGCATCAAGCCGCCGTTGGCGATAGCTGGTGGTGTCAGGTGGAACAACGCGCTGCGTTGACCTGGGATCTGCGCTTATTCACCGATGACGGCATCCTGGTGGCCAGCATCACTGGGTTTCAGCTCCGGGCGCTGCCAGCCTTGGCCTTGCCTGCCGAAGAGCCGCGGACAGATTGGCTCTACACGCTGGATTGGCAACCCGCACCCCAGCGCGACCCCATACCCCCCGCTGCCGATGTTGATTGTCTGGTCATTTGTGGGGGCAGCGCGGCCGTCGGGCGCGCCCTCGCCGCGGTGACGGGGATCGCCACAATCCTAGTGACGTCTACCCAGGCCATGCCCGCTAGTCCAATATCCATACTCCCAGCTCCAGCGGAAATGACGCTAGTGGGCCTGGATCCCACCGCGCCGGCGGCCTTTCACGCCCTGTTGGCGACCCTTCGTGCCCGCTATACTTCCCTGGCGATTCTTTACCTGTGGGGGCTGGAGGAACGGCCGTTGGGGGATGATCTCCCGCAGCAGAGTTTGCAGCTCTGTGCTGGTTTGCTGCATCTGGTTCAGGCGGCGACTGCCAACCCTGGCAAGACGCGTCTCTGGATCGCGACCGCGGGGTGTCAAGCCGCCCTGGGGCCTGCTGCGGCCCAAGCGACAACCACGCCACTGCATCCTGCCGCCTTGGCCGCCAGTTCCTTGTGGGGCTTAGGGCGCACCATCGGTCGCGAATACCCGGATCTGGCCTGTACCTGCGTTGATTTTGTCAACTGCACCGAGGCGCAGTTGATCACCGCCTTGCAGCAGGAGGTGCTATCCGCAGGGCGCATGGCGCAGCCCGTAACTGCTGCGCTACACACTACGCCCCTGGCGCGCCAATTGGCCTACCAACAGGGCGAGTGCTATCAGGCGCGCCTGATCCCGTGGCAACCCCCCGTCAACGCGGAGTCATTGCCAATGGCGACGTTATCAGCCGAGGCGCTCTATCTTATTACCGGCGGTTTGGGGGCCCTTGGTCTAGAAACGGCGGAACAACTGGTGGCCCACGGGGCACGGCAACTGGTTTTAAGTGGCCGGCGTACGGCGGTCAGCACAGAAACTGTCGCCCGCTTGCGTACTTGGGAAATCCAGGGTTTGCAGGTGCATCTGCTGCCGGCGGATATTAGTTGCCGTGCCGATGTGGAAAGGCTTTTGACTGCTTGCCAAGCGATTGCGCCCTTGCGCGGGATTATTCATGCTGCCGGTTTGGTGGATGATGGTTTGCTTCATAGCCAGCGTAGCGAGCGCTTTGCCGGGGTAATGGCGGCTAAAGTGCAAGGCGGCTGGTGGTTGCACACCCTGACCCAAGCCGTATCGCTTGACTTCTTTATCTGCTTTTCGTCCGTTGCGGCGCTGCTGGGCGCGCCAGGACAGAGCAATTATGCGGCGGCTAACGCGTTCCTGGATACACTCATGTGGCAGCGTCGGGCAGCAGGATTGCCCGGCCTCAGTATTAACTGGGGGCCTTGGGCCGAGATTGGCATGGCCGCCCGTTTATCGGCAACCATGCAGCAGCAAGAGATGGGCCTGATCACCCCGCAGGCGGGTAAGCGTCTCCTTCGCTATTTCCTTGATCAAATGCTCTGCTCGCCGGCGGACCCCACGCTGCCGGCTCAAATTGGGGTGCTTTCATTTCCAAAGCCGTCCTCGTTGCGCCAACCCCAGCCGCGCTTCGACCGGCAAGCGTATTGGGCGCTACCAGCAGTGGCGCGGCGCACCCTGGTGACAACGATCTTACGGTCGCTAAGCCGTACCATTGGGGGATTTGCCGATGAGCAGCTTGACGAGCAGCAGTCGCTGCTGGTGATCGGGTTTGATTCGTTGATGGCAGTCGAATTCCGCAACCAGATTACCCAGACTTTCGCCCTGACCCTGCCGCTTTCGCTATTTTTAGATGGCGGCACGCTGGTCGCCCTGGCCCAAGCGGTGGTCGACCAACTCGAAGCGGTTGATCTCACAAGTGACCACCTGGGCATGGCAACAGATACGATGAATGAATTGGCCCAACCCATCGTTGCCCAGCACGCTCCAGCGTTACCGGCGACAGGATATGAGCACATTGAGGTAGAAATATGAGCGATCCAAAGGCATTCCTGCAGCAGTTGATTGTGCAGGGTATTCAGGTCTGGCCGGAAGCGGATAAATTGCGTTGTGGTGGACCCCAACACCGGATTACCCCGGCGCTGCTGCAGCAATTGAAAGAGCACAAAGCGGCGCTACTCCAGGCGCTAAGCACAGCGGAGTATATTGCGTTATCCTATGGACAAAAGGGGCTCTGGTCGATTCACCAAATCGCGCCAGAGAATAGCGCTTACAATGTGTCGCTGGCCTATCGCATTCAGGGGCACCTTGATGTGCGGCTGCTCAATAATGTCATCCAACTGCTGGTCAACCGCCATGCGGCCTTGCGCACACGTTTCGTCTGGCAGGAAGGTGCGCTAATGCAAATGGTGGCTGGCTATCAGGCGGCTGTGTTTGAAGAGCTCGCAGCACTAGAGGAGGCCGATGACTGTCACCAGGCACAAGCCCAAAGATTGCATGCCCGCCCGTTTGATTTAACCCATGGCCCGCTCTTCCGCACCGCGCTCTTATCGCACGGGGCAGAGCAGTACACGTTGTTGCTGAGCGCACATCATATTATTGTTGACGGCTGGTCGATGTATCAGTTGGTTGATGAACTTTTTGCCCTCTATTTCGCGCTGGTGCAAGGTGCGGTTGCCGAACTTCCGCTGGTCCAGTACACCTATGCCGATTATGTCGACTGGCAACAGCGCCGCTTGCAGGCCGATGAAGCGCAGCTCTGGCACTATTGGCAGCAGGAATTGACCGGCGAACTGCCGCTCTTACAGTTGCCGACCGACTATCCCCGACCACCGCAACAGCGCTTCCGCGGCATTAGCCAGGCAATTCAGCTTTCGGCCCAGTTGACTGAGCGGTTGAAGCAGGTTGCCCGCCTCACCGGCTGTACGCTCTATACAGTTTTACTAACGGCGTATGCACTTTTCCTCCAGCGCCACAGTGGTCAAGCTGAGCTGCTTGTCGGGTTGCCGATGGCTGGCCGGGCGCGGCCGGAGTTTATGGATATTATCGGCTACTTTGTCTCGCCTGTGGTCTTACGCACTACCTTTCCTGACAACCAGAGCTTACAAGCACTTTTTGTCCAGGTCAAAGCGCGGGTTTTGGCGGCACAGGATCAGCAGGACTATCCGGTGGCGCGCTTGGTCGAGCGGCTTAACCCGCCGCGCGATGCGAGCTATTCACCCCTCTTCCAAAGCACCTTTGTGCTTCAGCGCGATCACCGTAGCCAGTTGTCGAATCGACCCGGGGTGGCCTACGCGCGCACCGGCCTGCAAGTTGAACTGCTGCCCCTCCCCCTATTTGCCGGCCAAGATGATCTTGCCTTGGAATGGGTGGAGAGCCCCGACGGGCTCCGTGGCTTTTTGAAGGGTAACGCTGATCTCTTTACGCCCGCGACCTTGGCGCGCATGGCGGATCGCCTTGCTGTGCTCCTTGAAGCCATCGCTACCCTGGAATTGCCCGCGCTCGCACAGCCGATTGCCCACCTGCCCCTGCTTACCGCGGCTGAGCGCCAGCAACTGCTGGTGACGTGGAATGAGACCGCTACCGCCTACCCGCACGATCAGTGCATCCATCACCGCTTCGAGGCGCAAGTGGCGCGTACGCCTGATGCCGTGGCTGTCGTCTGTGATGGGCAGCAATTGACGTATGCTGAGCTAAATGTGCGCGCGAACCAATTAGCCCACTACTTGCAAAGCCAAGGCGTTGGGCAAAAGCCGGCTAGTCCCGTGTTGGTCGCCCTCTGTGTCGAGCGTTCACTGGAGATGGTGATCGGCCTCTTCGGCATTTTGAAAGCCGGTGGCGCCTATGTCCCTTTGGACCCAACCTACCCCCCAGAGCGGCTGGCCTTGATGCTTACCACCGCGGCGTCTCCGCTGCTTCTTACCCAGGCGCATCTCCAGGCCAAGTTGCCCACCACCCAAGCACAACTGCTCTGCTTAGATCAAGATTGGCCGCTCATTGCAACCAGCGCCGATCACAACCCGACAGGGGCGGTTGCGATTGATCAACTCGCCTATGTCATCTTTACCTCTGGCTCGACAGGGCAACCCAAAGGCGCGGGCGTCTATCACCACAGCTTCACTAATTTAGTGCATTGGTACACAACGCACTTCGGGTTGACGACCCACGACCGTACCTTGATTGTCAGCTCATTTAGCTTTGACTTGACCCAAAAGAACTTTTTTGCCCCCCTCATTGTGGGTGGTCAACTGCATCTTAGCCCAGCGGCGCTTTTCGACTATCCCACCATGCGCGCGCTGATCGCGCACGCCCAAATTACCTGGCTCAACTGCGCGCCAAGTGCTTTCTATCCCTTCCTGGAAGACGAAGCCGTGGCACCGCCCGCTGATCCCTACCGCCAGCTTGCTGCGTTGCGCTATCTCTTTTTAGGGGGAGAGCCGATCAACCATGCGCGCCTGGCTCCTTGGTTGCATTCCCCCACCTGTCAAGCCACCTTGGTCAATACCTATGGACCAACCGAGTGTACGGATGTCGTCGCGGCGTATCAACTCACCAATGCGCTGCCATCCATTCCGATTGGTAAGCCAATTTTCAACGCCGCGCTCTACTTGCTAGATCCAACTGGTCAGCCTGTCCCCATCGGCCTCACCGGTGAAATCTATATTGGTGGGCTCTGTGTGGGTGCCGGTTATTGGCAGGATGTAGCATTAACTGCCGAAAAATTTGTTGCCAATCCCTTTGGCCCGGGGCGTCTCTATAAGAGTGGTGACCTGGCGCGCTATCTGCCCGATGGCAACCTTGAATATCTGGGGCGGATCGATCACCAGGTGAAGCTGCGTGGCTTTCGGATTGAATTAGGCGAGATCGAAGCGCTGCTGCGTCAACATCCCGCTGTACAGGAGTGTATTGTGATTGCCCAGCACACTGGCCAGGAGCAGCGGCTGGTCGCCTATGTAACCGCGGCGCACGCCGCGGCCACTGATCTACGCAACTACTTGCGGGCGCACTTACCCGATTACATGGTGCCTAGCGCCTTTGTCACCTTGCCCGCTCTTCCCCTGACGCCAAGCGGCAAGGTCGATCGCAAAGCCCTCCCCCTCCCGGATTGGTCAGCCTTGGTTGCCGAACAGATCTATGTGGCGCCGCGCACACCTACCGAGACGGCGCTGACGCACATCTGGGGCGAAATTCTCGGCATTGACCGAATTGGCATGGATGATAATTTCTTCGCGCTTGGGGGTCATTCGCTCTTGGCGACGCAGATCATCTCGCGCATTCGGCGGACGATGGCGGTCGACATTGGCGTGCGCGCCTTCTTCGAGACCCCGACCGTGGCCGACATGGCCCGCGCGATCGACGAATTGCTGCGCAGTGAAGAGGATGCTACCTATGCTACGATTCCGCCGCTTGTACGTTCGCAGCCGCTCTTACTCTCCTATGGCCAGGAGCGCCTCTGGTTTCTTGACCAGTTGGAGGGGGGCCAGAACACCTATAATATCCCGTTTGCCTTGCGCTTACAGGGAAAATTAGAAGTTGCCGCCTTGGCGCGCGCGTTAGGTGAAGTTGTTCGTCGTCATGAAGTTTTACGAACCACCTTTCACTTGCAAGGTCCACAGCCCACCCAGCAGATTCACCCCCCTAGCTTTGCGTTACCGGTGGTGGATCTCAGTCTACTCGCCGTTGACGAACGCGAAGCAGAAGTTAGCCGGTGCCATCAAGCCGAAATCCACCATCGCTTTGACCTGGCGCATGGTCCGCTCTTCCGCGCAACGCTCTTCTGTTTTGCCGCCGAGTCCGAGTATGTACTGCTGCTGAACATGCATCATATTATTGCCGATGATTGGTCACTCCAACTGCTTCAGCGCGAGGTGAATCTCCTATATCAAGCCTTTGTCCGGGGGGAACCTTCACCGCTCCCTGAACTATCGATCCAATATGCTGATTTTGCTGCTTGGCAGCGCAACCGTTTTGACCAAGCCGCCTTGGCCGGCCAATTGCTCTACTGGCAGGAGCAGCTGCGCGGCGCGCCAACGCTGTTGCCCCTGCCCACGGATCGCCCTCGTCCGCCGCTCCAGACCTTCAATGGGGCCACGTATGCGTTTTCGATTCCGGTGCCACTGGCGACAGCGCTTCGCCGCTTAAGTCATCAAGAAAATGCTACCCTCTTCATGACGCTGCTGGCGGCCTTTAAGCTCTTATTGATGCGTTACTGTGGTCAGCGTGACATCGTTGTTGGTTCACCGATCGCCAACCGCACCCACCTTGACATCGAGCCCTTGATTGGCTTCTTCGTTAACACCTTGGCGTTGCGCACCACCGTGGCGGAACAAGCGCAGGATGATTGCTCCTTCCAAACCTTGTTAGCCCAGGTCAAATATAACACCCTGGAAGCGTACCGCCATCAAGACTTGCCATTTGAGAAAGTTGTCGAGCTGCTGCGCCCGGATCGTAGCCTTAGCCATGCGCCGCTCTTTCAAGTGATGTTCAACCTGCTGCAGCGCACCAGTGAACCCACCCATCAGGCGTCGGCAACCACGCTGCTATTGGCCGATCTCCGGGTGACCCCGCTGGTTGCTGACTATCCCATCGCCAAGTTTGACCTGACGCTCACCATGACAGAGGAGACCGGGATAAGGGACGGCCAGGCACTAGTTGCTGCCCTCGAATACAATACGGATCTGTTTGATGCGGCGACAATCGCCCGGCTGGCTGAGCACTATACGACCTTGCTGGCAGGAATTGTGGCGAACCCGGCGGCACCGATCCAGCGCTTGCCGCTGCTGACGGCGGCGGAGCAAGTGCTGCTAACGGGGTGGAATGCTACGGCGGTGGCCTACCCGAGTGAGTGCATCCATAAACTTTTTGCGGCGCAGGTGCAGCGGACGCCGGGGGCCGTGGCGTTGCGCTCTGGGGAGGAGCAGCTATGCTACGCCAAGTTGGACGCGCAGGCGAACCAACTGGCGCACTATCTGCAAGAGCTGGGGGTGGGACCCAATGTGTTGGTGGGCCTCTGCGTTGAGCGCTCGCTCGACATGGTGGTCGGGCTGTTGGGCATTCTCAAGGCCGGCGGTGCCTATGTGCCGCTGGACCCGACTTATCCAGCAGCGCGGCTGGCCTTTATGCTCACCGATGCCGCCCCGCCCGTGTTGCTGACCCAAGCGCACCTGGTGGCGACGCTGCCCCCCGTGGCTGGGCAACTCTTCTGCCTGGACCGCGATTGGCCGCACATCGCCACCCAGCCCGCCACCCCACCGCTGAGTGCGGTCACCCCCGACCACCTTGCCTATGTCATCTACACCTCTGGCTCCACCGGCCAGCCCAAAGGGGCATTAAATACGCATGCCGGTCTCAGTAACCTATTACATGATTTGCAGGCAACCCATGGTTTGACCGGCAATGATAAGACCTTGCAAACAACGGCTTTTAGTTTTGATGTTGCAACGGCCGAGATCCTCTTCCCGCTGCTTAATGGGGCAAGCCTGGTCTTAACGCAACCAGATGGTCAACGCGATATTGGATATCTGGTGCACATGATTCGTCAGCATCGGATCACCACCTTGCACGTTGTGCCGACGCTCCTTCAACTCCTACTGGAGGAAGCCGACTTTGGACGCTGTGATTCACTAGTCCGGATCATCGTTGCCGGTGAAGCGCTGCCTTTGGGGCTACAGGAGCGCTTTCTCGCCCTTTCGATAGCTGAATTGCATAATCTTTATGGCCCGACCGAAGCCGCTGTCTATGTCACTGCCTGGCATTGTCGTTCTAACTACCCGCGGCCCATTGTTCCCATTGGCCGTCCGCTTGCTAACACACAGACGTACGTCCTTGACCACTTCCTCCAGCCGGTGCCGGTGGGAGTGGCAGGTGAGCTGTACATCGGTGGTGTGCAGGTGGGGCTGGGCTATTTGCAGCGACCGGCGTTGACGGCGGAGCGGTTTATTGCGAACCCGTTTGGTGCGGGGCGGCTGTACAAGAGCGGGGATCTGGTGCGCTACCTGCCGGATGGGAATCTGGAGTATCTGGGGCGGCTGGATCAGCAGGTGAAGCTGCGCGGCTTCCGGATCGAATTGGGCGAGATCGAGGCGGCGCTGACGCAGCACCCGGCGGTGCAGGCGGGGGTGGTGATTGTGCGCACCGGGGCGAGCGGGGAGCCGCAGTTGGTGGCCTATGTGGTGCTGCGCGCCGCGGCAGATGGTTTGCGGGCGTATCTGCGGGAACGGCTGCCGGAGTACATGGTGCCGAGCCAGATCGTGGCGCTGGCGGAACTGCCCCTGACGCCGAATGGCAAGCTGGACCGCCAGGGGTTGCCAGCGCCGGCGGTGGGGGAACGACAGCCGGAGGCAGCCCCTGATGTGGCCCGCACCCCGACCGAAGCGGCGCTGGCGGCGATCTGGCAGGGGGTGTTGCAGGTGCCGGACGTGGGGTTGGATGAGAACTTCTTCAGCCTCGGCGGTGATTCGATTCTGAGCATCCAGGTGGTGGCGCGGGCACGGCAGGAGGGTTTGCACCTGACCCCGCGCCAACTCTTCGAATATCAAACAATCCGGCAGCTAGCGGCTGTCACCACTTCGGGCCTCAACATGCAGACCCCGCAGGGCGCAGTGACGGGGGCGCTGGTGCTGACACCGATTCAGCGCTGGTTTTTGGGGCAAGCGTGGGCGGAGCCGCACCACTACAACCAAGCGGTGCTGCTCGAGACGGTGCCAGGGGTGAACCCGCTACAGCTGCAAGGGGCATTGACCGCGCTGGTGCGCCACCACGACGCCCTGCGACTGCGCTTTGCATCGACGGGAGGCGCGTGGACCGCGACTCATGGCCCAGCGGACGAGGCAGCCGCGTTGCAGGTGCTCGACCTGGGGGGGCTGGGGACTGATCAGCGGACGGCGCGCCTGGCGGCCGCGGCGGATGCCGCACAAGCGAGTCTGGACTTGGGCGAGGGACCACTGCTGCGCGCCCTCTATTGCGCGTATGGGGCGGAGCCGGGGCGACTGCTGTTGGTGATCCATCACCTGGTGGTGGATGGGGTGTCGTGGCGAATTCTGCTGGAGGATCTAGCGCTGGCCTATGCCCAGTTGGCGGCGGGGACCGTGGTGGTGTTGCCGGCGAAGAGCAGTGCCTTCCAGGCGTGGGGGCAGTGGCTGGCGACGCAGGGGGTGGCGCGCCTGGCGGCCGAACGCGGCTGGTGGCAAGGGGTGGTCGCTCAGTGCCGACACCCTTTGCCGGTGGATGCGGTCTGTCCACCGGAGGCCAACACCGTGGCCGCCAGCGCAGCGGTGACGAGTCGGCTGGATGCGGCGACAACGACGGCCTTGTTGAGCGAAGCGCCGGCGGCCTATCACACGCAGATCAATGACCTGCTCCTGGCTGCACTGGCGCAGACGGTCAGCCAGTGGGCTGGACAACCCCAAGTGGCGGTGGCGCTGGAAGGGCATGGCCGTGAGCTGTTGGATGACGAAGAGACGGGCGAGTTGGAACTGGCGCGAACGGTCGGCTGGTTCACCTCGCTCTTCCCGGTGGTGCTGACGGTGAGTGATCCCACCCCAGCGGCGCTCATCCCGGCGATCAAGGAGCAGTTGCGTCAAATCCCCCAGCGGGGCATCGGCTATGGGGTGTTGCGCTATCTGGAGGACCCCGCGGGGCTGGTCCCCCCGGTTCCCCTCGACCTCAGCTTCAACTATCTCGGGCAGATCCATGCGTCGGCTGACGCCCCGACCACGCTGTTGCTCGGTGCGGCTCCCGAAGCGAGTGGCGCCCCCCACAGTCCGGTTGGGTTGCGGCCCCATTTGCTCGAGGTCAACGCGCTGATTAGCCAGGGGGAACTGCAGGTCACCTGGCGTTACAGTCGGCATGCTCATCAGCCCGCGACGATCGAAGCGCTGGCGCAAGGCTACCTGACGAACCTGCGCACCCTGATTACCCATTGTTGCACGGCTGACGCGGGTGGCTACACCCCCAGCGATTTTACGGCCACGGGGCTTGACCAAGCACAACTGGCGCGGATTTTAACAAAATTGAAGGTGTAAAGGGATTGACGATCTATGGAAAAAATGAGTGCGCAAGCCATTGAAGATATGTATGAGCTGTCGCCAATGCAACAGGGGATGCTCTTCGAGTCGCTTTATGCCCCTGAGTCCGGGGTCTATGTTACCCAATTCTGTCTCACCCTGGATGCGACATTAAACACGGGGGCCTTTCGCCAAGCTTGGCAGGCCTTGCTGGATCGTCATCCTAGCTTGCGCACCCTCTTCCTGTGGGAAGAGACAGCGTCGCCGCTTCAAATTGTGCGCCCGCAGGTGATGTTACCATGGCAGGAATTAGATTGGCGAGGCTGCGCTGCTGACCTGGATGCTCTCCATGCTTGGTTGTCCGCCGACCGACAACAAGGTTTTGCCCTAGAAGAGGCGCCATTGATGCGCTGTACGCTCATTCGCACCGCTGCGCCAGGCTATTATTTTGTGTGGACCTACCATCATCTGATCAGTGATGGATGGTCACTATCGCTGTTGTTGCGGGAACTCATGACGAGTTACCAAGCTGCTTGTCAGCAGCAACCGCTGACGCTGCCGTCGCCCCGCCCCTATCGCGATTATATCCTCTGGTTACGGCGGCAGGATCGACCGCGGGCAGCCACCTTCTGGCAGGAACAAGTGCAGCACTTTACGATGCCCACCCCTTTGGCCATCGATCGCCAGCAGGCAGAGCGGAGCACCAGTGGGGCAGCCTATAAGACGGATGAGTACATTTTATCCACATCCTTCAGTGGGGCATTAAAAGCCTTTGCCCAAGAACGACAGCTCACGTTGAATACGTTGGTGCAGGGCGCGTGGGCATTGCTGCTTAGCCGTTACAGTGGTCAGCAGGCGATCCTCTTTGGCGCTACCGTTGCTGGCCGCCCAGCAACCTTGCGGGGTGTTGAGGAAATGGTTGGGATCTTTATCAACACGCTTCCCGTTGCCGTGACCGTGCCGCCGGAGCAACCACTCCTCCCTTGGCTCCGCCAGTTGCAACAAACGCAGGCCACCGCATTGGAATATGCCTATATCCCCTTGAATGAGATTCAGGGCTGGAGCGGCATTCCGCGCGGCGTTGCCCTGTTTGATAGTATTCTGGTTTTCGAGAACTATCCTGTTGACACCAGCCAACTGAATGCGGCCTTTGCGTTGGTGAAAGGCGTGGAGAGCCATGAACAGACCAATTATCCATTAACCGTCAGTATCATTCCTGGGCAGGCTCTGACCTTTGCGTTCAGTTATGATACAAGGCGCTTTGAGAAAGGCAATATTGCCCGCCTCGCGGCACATCTCCAGACCCTCCTCCACGGCATGATTGATTACTCCGACGCAACCCTGGCCCTGCTGCCCATGCTCACTGCGGACGAAAGTCATCAGCTCTTGGTCGAGTGGAATCCTCCGCCTGTTGTCACGCCACAAGAGGAGTGTGTACACCAGCTCTTTGAAACAGTAGCGCAACAGCAACCTGCTGCGATTGCGGTAACCTGGGCCGACGAAGCGTTGCGTTACGCCGAACTTAACAGGTTGGCAAATCAGATCGCTCATTATTTGCAGGCGTTGGGGGTTGAACCAGAAACATTGGTCGGGATCTACTTAGAGCGGACGCCCCTTGTTGTTGCCGCCCTCTTCGGGGTGCTAAAGGCCGGCGCGGCCTATGTGCCACTTGATCCCGCTTACCCAGCGGCGCGTATTGCCCACATGCTGGCTGATGCCCAACTTTCGTTTCTCCTGACCACGGCTGATCTAGCGACCCAATTGCCTAACCACAGCGCACAGCTTGTCTTACTCGATGCGCCTAGCCCTGTGTGGCAGACTGCGCAAACGAATCTAGAACTAGAGATCCCCTTTACTAATCTAGCCTATGTTATCTACACCTCCGGCTCCACTGGTCAGCCGAAAGGGGTCATGGTTACGCACGGCAATTTTGTGAATGCCTACCGCGGGTGGGAAGCCAGTTACCAGTTGCATGCGTGCCATGCTCATTTGCAAATGGCCAGCTTTTCATTTGATGTCTTTGGCGGGGATATCGTGCGCGCCCTCTGTTGTGGCGCAAAATTGGTGCTCTGTCCGCGCCCGCTACTGCTCGAGGCCGACCAGCTCTATGCCCTCATGCGGCAGGCAGGCGTCGACTGTGCCGAATTTGTGCCGGCTGTGCTGCGCCATTTGACCGATTATTTAGAACAGACCGGCCAGGATTTATCCTTCATGCGCTTGGTGATCGCCGGTTCCGATGCCTGGTCTGGGCAGGATTATCAACGGCTTGCTCGGCTCTGTGGGGCGCAGACACGCCTCGTTAACTCCTATGGGATTACGGAAACGACGATTGACAGCACCTTTTTTGAACTCACGCCTCCCCTCGCCGCGTCATCATCCTTGCCTGAGGCAGCACTGGTTCCGATTGGTCGTCCCTTTGCAAATGTGCAACTGTATGTGCTTGACCAACAGCGGCGCCTCATGCCGGTGGGGCTCGGCGGTGAATTGTATATTGGGGGTGCAGGGGTTGCCCGTGGCTATTTGAAGCGACCGGCGTTGACGGCGGAGCGCTTTATTGCGAACCCGTTTGGCGCGGGGCGGCTGTACAAGAGCGGGGATCTGGTGCGCTACCTGCCGGATGGGAATCTGGAGTATCTGGGGCGGCTGGATCAGCAGGTGAAGCTGCGCGGCTTCCGGATCGAACTGGGCGAGATCGAGGCGGCGCTGACGCAGCACCCGGCGGTGCAGGCGGGGGTGGTGATTGTGCGCGCCGGGGCGAGCGGGGAGCCGCAGTTGGTGGCCTATGTGGTGCTGCGGGCGGCGGCCGCAGAGTTGCGGGCAGAGTTGCGGGAATATCTGCGTGCGCGATTGCCGGAGTACATGGTGCCGAGTCACGTCGTGGTGTTGGAGCAGCTGCCCCTGACGCCGAATGGCAAGCTGGACCGCCAGGGGTTGCCGGCGCCGGAGGTAGGGGAGCGCCGGCGTGTGGTGGAAGCCGATCCCACGCAGACGCCAACCGAAGCGGCGCTGGCGGCGATCTGGCAAGGGGTATTACAGGTGCCGGGGGTGGGGCTGGATGAGAACTTCTTCAGCCTGGGCGGTGATTCGATCCTGAGCATCCAGGTGGTGGCGCGGGCACGACAGGCGGGCTTACACTTGACGCCGCGCCAACTCTTTCAGCAGGGGACGATTCGCCAGTTGGCTGCGGTGGCGACGCTGCTGCACCAAGCGCTCACGACTCAAACGGCGGTGGTGGGGGAACTGGTGCTGACGCCGATTCAGCGTGAGTTTTTGGGGCAAGCATGGGCGGAGCCGCACCACTACAACCAGGCGGTGCTGCTTGAGACGGTGCCAGGGGTGAACCCGCTACAGCTGCACGGGGCATTGACCGCACTGGTGCGCCACCACGACGCCCTGCGGCTGCGCTTTCGGCCGACAGGCGAGGCGTGGGCGGCGACTCATGGCCCAGCGGACGAGGAAGCCGCGCTGCAGGTGCTCGACCTGGGGGGGCTGGGGACTGATCAGCGGACGGCGCGCCTGGCGGCCGCGGCGGATGCCGCACAAGCGAGTCTGGACTTGGGCGAGGGACCACTGTTGCGTGCCCTCTATTGCGCGTATGGGGCGGAGCCGGGCCGACTGCTGTTGGTGATCCATCACCTGGTGGTGGATGGGGTGTCGTGGCGCATCCTGCTGGAGGATCTGGCGCTGGCCTATGCCCAGTTGGCGGCGGGGACCGCGGTGGTGTTACCGGCGAAGAGCAGCGCCTTCCAGGCGTGGGGCGCGTGGCTGGCAACGCAGGGGGTGGCGCGCCTGGCCGCCGAACGAGCGTGGTGGCAAGGGGTGGTCGCCCAGTGCCGGTACCCCTTGCCGGTGGATGCGGTCTGTCCACCGGAGGCCAACACCGTGGCCGCCAGCGCAGCGGTGACGAGTCGGCTGGATGCGGCAACAACGACGGCCTTGTTAAGTGAAGCGCCAGCGGCCTATCACACGCAGATCAATGACCTGCTCCTGGCCGCGCTGGCGCAGACGGTCAGCCAGTGGGCTGGACAACCCCAAGTGGCGGTGGCGCTCGAAGGGCATGGCCGTGAGCTGTTGGATGACGAAGAGACGGGCGAACTAGATCTGGCGCGGACGGTCGGCTGGTTCACCTCGCTCTTTCCGGTGGTGCTGACGGTGAGTGATCCCACCCCGGCGGCGCTCATCCCGGCGATCAAGGAGCAGTTGCGTCAAATCCCCCAGCGGGGCATCGGCTATGGGGTGCTGCGCTATCTGGACGACCCCACCGGGCTGGTCCCCCCGGTTCCCCTCGACCTCAGCTTCAACTATCTCGGCCAATTCGATGCTACCCTTACGCCACAAGATCATCCATTGCTCCTCGGTTTGGGCCAGGAAGCGAGTGGGCAAGCGGAAAGCCCGCGTGGCCGCCGACCGTATTTGCTCGAGATCAATGCGTTAATTGTGGCCGGTGAGTTACAGGTTGTCTGGCGGCACAGTCAGCAAGCCCATCAGGTGGAGACCGTTGAGCAGGTCGCTCAAGCCTATCTGCGCAATCTGCGGGCGCTCGTCGCTCACTGCTGCGCCGTCGAGACTAGCCGCTACACGCCGAGTGATTTCACTGCCGTGGGGCTACCACAGGCCGAAGTGGATCACCTATTGGCAACCTATGACCAGAATATCGAGGATATCTATGAGCTGTCGCCAATGCAGCAGGGGATGCTCTTCGAGTCGCTCTATGCGCCGGCGTCGGGCGTCTATGTCACCCAGTTCTACTTGACCCTAGATACCCGCCTTAACGTTACCGCCTTCCGCTTCGCGTGGCAGGAGGTCATTGATCGCCACCCGATCCTGCGCACCTGTTTCCACTGGCAGCGGGAGGATACAGCCTTACAGGTGGTGCAAAAAGCAGTTGGCCTGCCCTGGCAAGAATGGGATTGGCGCGGCAGGCGCGATAGCGCGACGGCTTTACAGACTTGGTTACAGGCCGATCGGCAACAGGGCTTTACCCTTGACCAGGCACCGCTGATGCGCTATACGCTTATTCGCCTTAGTGCCGAGCGCTATGCATTTATCTGGACGCAACATCATCTCTTAGGAGATGGTTGGTCGATGCCTCTGTTATTACAAGAGCTAGTGGCCCGGTATCGCGCCCTTTGTGCTGGGCAACTGACTGCTCTCCCCGCTCCTCGCCTCTACCGTGACTATATTCTATGGCTCCGCCGGCAAGATCGTGCACAAGCGGAAGCTTTCTGGCGCGCGCGGCTTCACCTGTTTACTGCGCCGACCCCTCTCACGGTGGATCGCCAGGCCCTAACTCGCGGCACCAGTGGTGCTGACTATATCAAACAACATTATCTGCTCCCCAGCGCCTTTGCTGCGGCCTTGACCACCTTTGCCCAGCAAAACCAACTGACCGTTAATACCGTTGTCCAGGGCGCGTGGGCGCTGTTGCTTGGCCGTTACAGTGGCAACCAGGATGTGCTGTTTGGGGCAACTACCTCTGGGCGTCCACCCTCGCTGAGCGGGGTTGAGCAGATGGTTGGCCTCTTTATTAATACCATTCCGGTTGCGGTCAGTCTACCGGCGGCGCAACCACTCCTGCCTTGGCTGCGCCAGCTCCAGGACGCACAGAGCGCTGCTCAAGAGTTTGCTTATGTTTCCTTGCTTGATCTGCAAAGTTGGAGCAGTATTCCCCGCGGGGTGCCGGTTTATGAGAGTATCCTTGTCTTTGAAAATTACCCAGTTGATCCGAACCAATTGCAGAGCGATGTTGCCTTTGTCGAAGATGTCCAGAGCTATGAACAGACGAACTACCCGTTGACGATCGGTGTTACTCCTGGCAATGGTCTTGACTTTGCCTTTAGTTATGACACCCGCCGTTTTGATGAAGCGACGATCCAACGGATGTTTGGCCATCTACAAACGCTGTTGGCTGAGATGATGGCTAATCCGTTGCGCACGATCGATCAACTGCCGATCTTGACGACTGCCGAGCGGCAGCAACTGTTGGTAGAGTGGAATCAATCGGCGGTGACTTCACCAGCCGATGACGACCATGACCGCTGTACGCATCAGCTCTTTGCAATGCAAGCTGCGCGTCTGCCTGATGCCGTTGCCGTCAGCTTTGTCAGCGATGCGCAGTGGCTGGCCCAGCACCCGACCCACCAGCTAACGACGTTAACCTATGCTGAACTTGATCTGCGCGCCAATCAACTGGCGCATTATCTGCAACAGGTCGGGGTTGGGCCGGATGTGCTGGTTGGCCTTGCGATGGAACGTTCGGTTGAAATGATTGTGGGGTTACTGGGGATTCTCAAGGCCGGCGGCGCTTACCTTCCCCTTGATCCCACTTACCCCGCTGATCGCCTTGCTTTCATCTTGGCGGATGCCCAGCCGGCAGTGATCGTGACAACAAGCGCTGATCAAGCCCAGTTGCCAACCACGGCCCAACTTGTCTTGCTCGATCAGCTGACCGCGGCGTTGGCTACCCAGCCGATAGAGAACCCAACGTACGCGCCAGGGAAGAAAGCAGTAACGGCGCAAAATCTTGGCTATGTGATCTATACCTCTGGTTCGACGGGGCGCCCGAAGGGTGGCTTGCTGCAACATGATGGCCTGTCCAATCTTGCTTTAGCCCAGATTCGCGCCTTTGGGGTCCAACCGGCGCACCGCGTCTTACAGGTCGCCTCGCTGAACTTTGATGCGTCAATTTCGGAGATCATGATGGCCCTCTGTGCCGGCGCCACGCTGGTCTTAGCCTCGCCGGCACACCTGTTACCGGGCGAAGCGCTGGCGCGTACCCTGCAGCAACAAGCGATCACCCATGTGACCTTGGTCCCATCGTCGCTCGCACAGTTGGCAGCCGGTGCGTTCCCCCTGTTACAGACCCTTATTATTGCTGGTGAAGCGTGTCCGCCAGCCCTAGCGGCGAGCTGGGCGCGCCATCATCAGCTCTTCAATGCCTATGGCCCGACGGAGACCACCGTCTGCGCCACGATCATGGATTGTACACAGTGGCACACCTACGAACAGGGGCCACCGATTGGGCGGCCAATGGCTAACATGCAGGTTTATATTCTCGATGACAACCTGCAACCAGTGCCGATTGGCGTGCCTGGTGAACTCTACATTGGTGGCCGCGGGGTTGGGCGCGGTTATCTGAACCGTCCAGAATTGACGGCTGCCAAGTTTATTCCGAATCCCTACGGTGTTGGCAAACTTTATAAAACCGGGGATCTGGCGCGTTGGCTGCCGGCTGGCGTCATTGAGTATGTGGGCCGGCTCGATCATCAGGTGAAGATTCGCGGTTTTCGCATTGAATTAGGGGAAATTGAGAGTTTGCTTGCCCAACATCCCGCCGTCCGTGAATGTGCGGTCGTGGCCCGTGAAGATACGCCAGGTGAGAAGCGCTTGGTTGCCTATCTCGTGCCAGCTGCGGACCAGCTCGCTGCCCTGTCAGCGCAGCCTACTGCGCAAGTGCAGACAGATTTCCGGAGCTATTTACAAGCCAATTTGCCGGATTATATGATTCCCGGCGTCTTTATCATCCTGCCGGCGTTGCCGCTTACTCCCAATGGCAAGCTTGATCGCACTGCGTTGGCCAGCAGCGATTTTGTCAACCCAACCATCCAAGCCGTCGTCGCGCCCCGTACTCCGGTCGAAACATTGCTCTGCTCGATCTGGCGCGAGGTGCTTGGCGTCGAACAAGTTAGCGTCCATGATAACTTTTTTGCCCTCGGCGGCCATTCGCTCTATGCCGTCATGGTCATGAATCGGATCAGTGAAGAGTTGGGGATCGAACTGCCCTTGGCCGTTCTTTTTGAAGAACAAACAATTGCCCACTTGGCGGCTGCCATTGAGATTGAACAGCTTATGCAGAGTGATCAAGCGGGTTTACTCCAAGCGTTGACCGAAGTCTAGCTTTGCCGGCGGTAGTGGCTTAGCCCACATGCCTGAGCGCTTACTTGCGCGCAAGTCGCATGGGATCAAATGCGCTTCGTATTGATGTCAAAATCAGAAGGGAAATCACCAACTATGGCTTCCAATCCCACGCCGACCGCCGCACACCGTGAGCCGGTTGACGAGTTAAAAGAGCGCTTGGCCGAGCTGACGCCAGCACAACGCGCGCGGCTGCTGGAAAGAGTGCGTACCCAGCCAGCTGGATCTGCATCGCCGACGACGACCAGCCCCGCCCCTGCGCGCCCCGTGACGGGTATTCCACGGATAGATCGCACACAACCGCTACCACTCTCCTCTGCCCAAGAGCGGCTCTGGTTGCTTGATCAACTGAATAGTGCACAAAATGCCTATAACATCCCAGCGGCCCTACGGCTACGGGGCGCGCTCCATATAAGTGCCTTGGAGCAAACGCTGCAAACCTTGATCCAACGCCATGAGGTGCTGCGGACAACATTTGTCCTCGTCGATGGACAACCTGTGCAACAGATTACGCCATCGGCATTTGTCTTGTCGGTGATTCGGTTGACGGATTTGGCGGCTGATCAGCAACAGGCTGCGCTACAGCGCTTGGTTAGCGCAGAAGTGAATCACACCTTTGACCTGGCGCAGGGCCCCCTTTTCCGCGCCACCTTACTCTGCTTTGTCGAGAATGTTGACTATGTGTTGTTGCTGAACATGCATCATATTGTCTCGGATGCTTGGTCGATGGAAGTTGTCCAGCGCGAGGTCGCGTTGCTTTATGCGGCTTTTGCGCAGGGGCATCCCTCCCCTTTACCTGATTTAGCCATTCAATATGCGGATTTTGCGACCTGGCAGCGCGCCCGGCTTCACGATGAAGCGTTTGCCCATCATCTTGCCTATTGGCAGCAACAACTTAGCGACGCGCCTCGTCTGTTGGACCTGCCTAGCGATCGCCCGCGGCCGCCGCACCAAACCTTTCACGGTGCCACCCATGCCTTCGCGATTGCGCCTGACCTTACCATGCAGCTGCGTGCTCTAAGTCGCCAGCAGAGTGCAACACTTTTCGTAACGCTGCTAGCCGCCTTCAAGGTGCTCTTGATGCGCTACAGTCGCCAAAATGATATTGTCGTTGGGTTGCCAATTGCGAACCGCACCCACCGCGAGCTTGAGCCACTCGTCGGTTTTTTTGTGAATACCCTGGCCTTGCGGACGGATCTGCGTGGGCGACAAGACGATGTAACTGGGGCAGCAGAGGAGCTTCCATTTCTTGCGCTGCTGGAACGCGTGAAGCAAACGACGCTCGATGCCTATCGCCACCAGGAAGTCCCCTTTGAAAAGGTCATTGAGCAGCTCCAGCTTGAGCGTAATCTTAGTCATACACCGCTCTTTCAGGTAATGTTTAACCTGTTGCAAAGTACGGGGGCAGCGCCAACCCTGCCGGGCCTCACGATCGAAGCCATTCCAGCTGACTATCAGATCGCCAAGTTTGATCTGACCCTGACTCTGATCGAAGCCAGTGACGCCAAAGCGCTGACAGGGTTGTCTGCCGAATTCGAATACAATACGGATCTGTTTGATGAGGCGACGATTGCCCGGCTGGCTGAGCACTATACGACCTTGCTGGCGGGGATCGTGGCGAACCCGACGGCGGCGATCCAGCGCTTGCCGCTGCTGACGGCGGCGGAGGAGGAAGTGCTGTTGCGGGGGTGGAATGCTACGGCGGTGGCCTACCCGAGTGAATGCATTCATGCGCGCTTTGCGGCGCAGGCGCAGCGCACGCCGGGGGCCGTGGCGTTGTGGTATGGGGAAGCGCAGTTGAGCTATGGGGCGCTGGAGGCGCGCGCGAACCAACTGGCGCACTATCTGCAAGGGCTGGGGGTGGGACCAAATGTGTTGGTGGGCCTCTGCGTTGAGCGCTCGCTCGACATGGTGGTTGGGCTGTTGGGCATTCTCAAGGCCGGGGGCGCCTATGTGCCGCTGGACCCGACCTATCCGGCGGCGCGCCTGGCCTTCATGCTCACCGATGCCGCCCCACCGGTGCTGCTGACCCAAGCGCACCTGGTGGCGACGCTGCCCCCTGTGGCTGGGCAGATCCTCTGCCTGGACCGCGATTGGCCACTCATCGCCACCCAGCCTGCCACCCCACCGCTGAGCGCGGTCACCCCGGATCACCTCGCCTATGTCATCTACACCTCTGGCTCCACCGGCCAGCCCAAAGGCGCGATGCTCTCCCATCGCAATGTCGTGCGGCTCTTTACCGCGACGGAACAGTGGTTTCAATTCAATGACCAAGATGTGTGGACCCTTTTCCATTCCTATGCATTTGATTTTTCGGTTTGGGAGATATGGGGGTCTTTATTCTATGGTGGGCAATTGGTGATTGTGCCATACCTCATCAGTCGGTCACCAGAAGAATTTTACACGCTACTTGTCGACGCAAAGGTGACCGTACTGAATCAGACGCCCTCGGCCTTTCAACAATTGATGGCGGCAGAGGAGCTGCGTGGCGTGTCACCTGCGCTAGCCTTACGGCTGATCATCTTTGGGGGTGAGGCCCTGGATATTCCAGCCCTACGGCCTTGGTTTGAACGGCATGGCGATCAGCTGCCCCAACTGGTTAATATGTACGGCATCACGGAAACGACTGTCCATGTTACCTATCGGCCCCTCAGCATCGCTGATCTACACCGTAAAGCGAGCGTGATCGGCCGTCCGATCCCCGATCTTGCCCTGTATTTGCTCGATGCGCAGCAACAGTTAACCCCGATTGGTGTGCCCGCAGAGCTGTTTGTCGGTGGCGCAGGGGTTGCCCGTGGCTATCTGCAGCGCCCGGCGTTGACAGCGGAGCGCTTTATGGCGAACCCATTTGGCGCGGGGCGGCTGTACAAGACTGGGGATCTGGTCAGGTACCTGCCGGATGGGAGTCTGGAATATCTGGGGCGGCTGGATCAGCAGGTGAAGCTGCGCGGCTTCCGCATCGAGCTGGGGGAGATCGAAGCGGCGCTGACCCAGCACCCGGCGGTGCAGACGGGGGTGGTGATTGTGCGCACCGGGGCGAGCGGGGAGCCGCAGTTGGTGGCCTATGTGGTGTTGCGCGCCGCGGCAGAGGATTTGCGCGCGTATCTGCGGGAGCGGTTGCCGGAGTACATGGTGCCGAGTCAGATCGTGGCGTTGGCGGAGCTACCCCTGACGCCGAATGGCAAGCTGGACCGCCAGGGGTTGCCGGCGCCGGCGGTAGTAGAGGGCCGACCGGATGCCGCCCCGGATGCGGCCCGCACCCCCACTGAAGCAACGCTGACGGCGATCTGGCAGGCGGTGTTGCAGGTGGCGAGTGTGGGGTTGGATGAGAACTTCTTCAGCCTGGGGGGAGACTCGATCCTGAGCATCCAGGTGGTGACGCGGGCACGGCAGGCAGGCTTGCACTTGACCCCGCGTCAACTCTTTCAGCAGGGGACGATTCGCCAGTTGGCCGCGGTGGCAACGCCGCTGCAGCAAGCCCCAGCTCCCCAAGGGGCAGTGACGGGGGATCTGGTGCTGACGCCGATCCAACACTGGTTTCTAGAGCAAGCGTGGGCGGAGCCCCAGCACTACAACCAGGCGGTGCTGCTGGAGACGGCACCGGCGGTGAACCCGCTGCAGCTGCACGGGGCGTTGACCGCCCTGGTGCGCCACCACGACGCCCTGCGGCTGCGCTTCCAACTGACGGACAGCGACTGGGCGGCGACCCATGGCCCAGCGGAGGAGGAAGCTGCGCTGCAGGTGCTCGACCTGCAGGGGCTGGCGGCTGACCAGCGGGCGGCGCGCCTGCAGGTCGAGGCGGAGCGCACCCAGGCCAGTTTGGACTTGGGCGAGGGACCGCTGCTGCGCGCCCTCTACTGTGCCTACGGCACGGAGCCGGGGCGGCTGCTATTGGTGATCCATCACCTGGTGGTGGATGGGGTGTCGTGGCGCATTCTGCTGGAGGATCTGGCGCTGGCCTATGCCCAGTTGGCGGCGGGAGAAGCGGTGGTGTTGCCGGCGAAGAGCAGCGCCTTCCAGGCGTGGGGGGCATGGCTGGCGACGCAGGGCGTGGCGCGCCTGGCGGCCGAACGCGGCTGGTGGCAAGGGGTGGTCGCTCAGTGCCGGCACCCCTTGCCGGTGGATGCGGTCTGTCCACCGGAGACCAACACCGTGGCCGCCAGCGCAGAGGTGACGAGCCGGCTGGATGCGGCAGCCACGGCGGCCTTGTTGAGCGAAGCGCCGGCGGCCTATCACACGCAGATCAATGACCTGCTCTTGGCCGCGCTGGCGCAGACGGTCAGCCAGTGGGCTGGACAACCCCAAGTGGCGGTGGCGCTGGAAGGGCATGGCCGTGAGCTGTTGGATGACGAAGAGACGGGCGAGTTGGAACTGGCGCGAACGGTCGGCTGGTTCACCTCGCTCTTCCCGGTGGTGCTGACGGTGGCTGATCCCACCCCGGCGGCGCTCATCCCGGCGATCAAGGAGCAGTTGCGTCAAATCCCCCAGCGGGGCATCGGCTATGGGGTGCTGCGCTATCTGGAGGACCCCGCGGGGCTGGTCCCCCCGGTTCCCCTCGACCTCAGCTTCAACTATCTCGGGCAGATCCATGCGTCGGCTGACGCCCCGACCACGCTGCTGCTGGGTGCGGCCCCCGAAGCGAGTGGCGCCCCCCACAGTCCGGTTGGGTTGCGGCCCCATTTGCTTGAGGTCAACGCGCTGATTAGCCAGGGGGAACTGCAGGTTACCTGGCGTTACAGTCGGCATGCTCATCAGCCCGCGACGATCGAAGCGCTGGCGCAAGGCTACCTGACGAACCTGCGCACCCTGATTACCCATTGTTGCACGGCTGACGCGGGTGGCTACACCCCCAGCGATTTTACGGCCACGGGACTTGACCAACAGGAACTAGATCAGCTACTCGCTGAATTTGCGGGCTAAGGTAAAGACAGAATGAAGATGATGAATCACTTAAATCCACCTACGAATCATAAAAATAATGTAGAAGATATCTACGAGCTGGCACCGTTGCAGCAGGGGATGCTCTTTGAGACGCTCTATGCGCCGGCGTCCGGGGTCTATGTGATCCAGTTCTGTCTGCGGCTGGAAGCAGGGTTACAGGTGAGTGCGTTCCGCCAGGCGTGGCAAGAAGTGTTGAACCACCATCCGATCTTGCGGACGCTCTTCATCTGGCAACGGGAGAAGGCGCCGCTGCAACTGGTGCGGCGGGCGGTGGCGTTGCCCTGGACGGAGTTGGATTGGCAAGGAGTGGTGGATGAGGAGCAGGCGTTGCAGGCGTGGTTGACGGCGGATCGGCAGCGCGGCTTTGTCGTGGAGGAGGCGCCGTTGCTGCGCTGTACGCTGATGCGACTGCGGAATGGGCAGCAGCTGTTTGTGTGGACGCATCATCACCTGATTAGCGATGGGTGGTCAATGCCCTTGCTGTTGCAAGAGCTGGTGGTGCGCTATCGGGCGGCAAGCCAGGGGCAAGCGGTGGCGGTGGCCAGCGTGCGGCCCTACCGGGACTACATCCTGTGGTTGCGGCGGCAGGATCGGCCGCGGGCGGCGGCCTTCTGGCAGGCACAGGTGGCGCACTTCACGGCCCCGACGGCGCTGGGGGTGGCGCGTGGGGAGCTGGTGCGGGGGACAGAGGAGGCGAGTTATGCGACGGTCAGCTACCCGGTGGTGGGTGAACTGACGGCGCGGCTGACGGCCTTTGCGCAGCAGCAACAACTGACGCTGAACACGGTGGTGCAGGGGGCGTGGGCGTTGTTGTTAGGGCGCTACAGTGGTACGGAGGCGGTGCTCTTTGGGGCGACGGTGGCTGGGCGACCGGCGACCTTGGCGGGGGTGGAAGCCATGGTGGGGCTCTTCATCAACACCATTCCGGTGGCAGTGTCGTTGCCGGCGACAGCGACGGTGCTGCCGTGGCTGCAGCAACTCCAGCAGACCCAAGCGCAGGCGCAGGAGTATGCTTATCTGCCGCTGACCGAGATTCAGGGGTGGAGCGCCATTCCACGCGGCGTTCCGCTCTTCGACACCTTGTTGGTCTTTGAAAACTATCCGGTCGACACCGCGCCGCTTGAAGATGGCTTTGCGCTCGTAAAAGCGGTCGATAGCCAGGAACAGACGAACTATCCATTGACGGTGGGGGTTGCGCCTGGTGCAGAGTTGCGCTTCACCTTTAGCTACGACACCCGGCGCTTTGGGGCTGACACGATTGCCCGCCTCTTTGGCCATCTGCAAACCCTGTTGGCCGGCATGATCGACAATCCCCACCAGTGCTTGCCCCGTTTGCCGCTGCTGACGGCGGCGGAAGCGGAAGTGCTGTTGCGGGGGTGGAATGCTACGGCGGTGGCCTACCCCAGCGGGTGCATCCATGAACTTTTTGCGGCGCAGGTGCAGCGCACGCCGGGGGCCGTGGCGTTGCGCTCTGGGGAGGAGCAGCTATGCTACGCCGAGTTGGACGCGCGGGCGAACCAACTGGCGCACTATCTGCAAGGGGTGGGGGTGGGCCCAAACGTATTGGTGGGACTCTGCGTTGAGCGCTCGCTTGACATGGTGATCGGCCTACTGGGTATTCTCAAGGCCGGCGGTGCCTATGTGCCGCTGGACCCAACTTATCCGGCGGCGCGGCTGGCCTTCATGCTCACCGATGCCGCCCCGCCGGTGCTGCTGACCCAAGCGCACCTGGTGGCGACATTGCCCCCCGTGGCTGGGCAACTCTTCTGCCTGGACCGTGATTGGCCGCGCATCGCCACCCAGCCCACCACCCCGCCGCTGAGTGCGGTCACCCCCGACCACCTTGCCTATGTCATCTACACCTCTGGTTCCACCGGCCAGCCCAAAGGCGCCATGCTCTCCCATCGCAATGTCTGTAATCAGCTTCACTGGTTGCAAGCTACTTACCCGCTTACCACTGCTGATCGCTTCTTGCAGCAGACCCCGATCAGCTTTGATGCATCTGTGCGCGAATTTTTCTGGACATTATCAACCGGTGCCTCACTTGTGCTTGCCGAGCCAAATGGTCATCGTGATCCCACCTATCTGCTTGAGGCGGTTCAACAATACAAGATTACGGTAATCAAATTTGTGCCGATCTTGTTAAAAATGTTCCTAGCCCAGGCTGGGGTTGAAAACTGCTCTACACTTCGCCTCGTCTTCTGTGGCGGGGAGGCGTTGCCATTTGAGTTACAAGCGCAATTCTTTCAGACGTTGCCTGCTGATCTCATTAACTTGTATGGCCCAACCGAGACCGCCTTGCAGACCGTTGTCTGGCAGTGTAACCCGCATACGAACGATCAAATTGTCCCAATCGGGCGCCCGATTGCGAATACACAACTCTATGTGTTGGATGCCTATTTCCAGCCGGTGCCGGTGGGGGTGGCGGGAGAGCTGTACATCGGTGGCGTGCAGGTGGGGCTGGGCTATTTGAAGCGACCGGCGTTGACGGCGGAGCGGTTTATTGCGAACTCATTTGGCGCGGGGCGGCTGTACAAGAGCGGGGATCTGGTGCGCTATCTGCCGGATGGGAATCTCGAGTATCTGGGGCGGCTGGATCAGCAGGTGAAGCTGCGCGGCTTCCGGATCGAACTGGGCGAGATCGAGGCGGCGCTGACGCAGCACCCGGCGGTGCAGGCGGGGGTGGTGATTGTGCGCACCGGGGCGAGCGGGGAGCCGCAGTTGGTGGCGTATGTGGTGCTGCGGGCGGCGGCGGACGGGCTGCGGGAATATCTGTGCGCGCGATTGCCGGAGTACATGGTGCCGAGTCACGTCGTGGTGTTGGAGCAGCTGCCCCTGATGCCGAATGGCAAGCTGGACCGGCAGGGGTTGCCGGCACCGGTGGTAGGGGAGCGGCAGCCGGAGGCGGCCCCTGATGTGGCCCGCACCCCGACCGAAGCGGCGCTGGCGGCGATCTGGCAGGGGGTGTTGCAGGTGCCGGGGGTAGGGTTGGATGAGAACTTCTTCAGCCTGGGCGGTGATTCGATCCTGAGCATCCAGGTGGTGGCGCGGGCACGACAGGCGGGCTTGCATTTAACCCCGCGCCAACTCTTTCAGCAGGGGACGATTCGCCAGTTGGCTGCGGTGGCGACGCCGCTGCAACAAGCCCCGGCTCCCCAGGGGGCAGTGACGGGGGCGCTGGTGCTGACACCGATCCAACACTGGTTTCTAGCGCAAGCGTGGACCGCGCCGCACCACTACAACCAAGCGGTGCTGCTCGAGACCGCGCCAGGGGTGAACCCCCTACATCTGCAAGGGGCATTGACCGCCCTGGTGCGCCACCACGACGCCCTGCGACTGCGCTTTGCATTGACGGGGGGTGCGTGGACCGCGACTCATGGCCCAGCGGAGGAGGAAGCCGCGCTGCAGGTGCTCGACCTGCGGGGGCTGGGGGCTGACCAACGCGCCGCGCGCCTGGCGGCCGCGGCGGATGCCGCACAAGCGAGTCTGGACTTGGGCGAGGGACCACTGTTGCGTGCCCTCTACTGTGCCTACGGCACGGAGCCGGGGCGGCTGCTGTTGGTGATCCATCATCTGGTGGTGGATGGGGTGTCGTGGCGAATTCTGTTGGAGGATCTGGCGCTGGCCTATGATCAGTTGGCGGCGGGGGCGGCGGTGATGTTGCCGGCGAAGAGCAGCGCCTTCCAGGCGTGGGGCGCGTGGCTGGCGACGCAGGGGGTGGCGCGCCTGGCCGCCGAACGAGCGTGGTGGCAAGGGGTGGTCGCCCAGTGCCGACAAGGGCTGCCCCGTGATTTGCCGCTGCCGGAAGGCTCTCCCGCGCCCCTCAACACAATTGGGGCAAGCGCAGAGGTGACAAGTCGGCTCGATGCGGCGACAACGACGGCCTTGTTGAGCGAAGCGCCGGCGGCCTATCACACGCAGATCAATGACCTGCTCCTGGCCGCGCTGGCGCAGACGGTCAGCCAGTGGGCTGGACAACCCCAAGTGGCGGTGGCGCTGGAAGGGCATGGCCGTGAGCTGTTGGATGACGAAGAGACGGGCGAGTTGGAACTGGCGCGAACGGTCGGCTGGTTCACCTCGCTCTTCCCGGTGGTGCTGACGGTGGCTGATCCCACCCCAGCGGCGCTCATCCCGGCGATCAAGGAGCAGTTGCGTCAAATCCCCCAGCGGGGCATCGGCTATGGGGTGCTGCGCTATCTGGAGGACTCCGCGGGGCTGGTCCCCCCGGTTCCCCTCGACCTCAGCTTCAACTATCTCGGGCAATTTAGCGCCCCAGCCGAGAGCACGGCGACGCCAGGGCTGATACGGGCATTTGCGCAGGAAGCTGTTGGTCAATCCGCCAGTCTCTCCGGTCTTCGCACTCATTTGCTGGATGTCAATGCGCTGATTAGCGAGGGCGAACTGCATGTCACCTGGCGTTACAGTCGGCATTATCATCAACCCGCGACGGTCGAAGCGCTGGCGCAAGCCTATCTGACGAATCTGCGCACCTTGGTGACTCACTGCGGTCAGGTTGAAAGCCCTGTCTATACCCCAAGTGACTTTACGGCCAGCGATTTGACCCAAGTTGAAGTTGCGCAATGGGTAAGTGCTTATGCGCGCGCTGTGGAAGATATCTACGAGCTGGCACCGTTGCAGCAGGGGATGCTCTTTGAGACGCTCTATGCGCCGGCGTCCGGGGTCTATGTGATCCAGTTCTGTCTGCGGCTGGAAGCAGGGTTACAGGTGAGTGCGTTCCGCCAGGCGTGGCAAGAAGTGTTGAACCACCATCCGATCTTGCGGACGCTCTTCATCTGGCAACGGGAGAAGGCGCCGCTGCAACTGGTGCGGCGGGCGGTGGCGTTGCCCTGGACGGAGTTGGATTGGCAAGGAGTGGTGGATGAGGAGCAGGCGTTGCAGGCGTGGTTGACGGCGGATCGGCAGCGCGGCTTTGTCGTGGAGGAGGCGCCGTTGCTGCGCTGTACGCTGATGCGACTGCGGAATGGGCAGCAGCTGTTTGTGTGGACGCATCATCACCTGATTAGCGATGGGTGGTCAATGCCCTTGCTGTTGCAAGAGCTGGTGGTGCGCTATCGGGCGGCAAGCCAGGGGCAAGCGGTGGCGGTGGCCAGCGTGCGGCCCTACCGGGACTACATCCTGTGGTTGCGGCGGCAGGATCGGCCGCGGGCGGCGGCCTTCTGGCAGGCACAGGTGGCGCACTTCACGGCCCCGACGGCGCTGGGGGTGGCGCGTGGGGAGCTGGTGCGGGGGACAGAGGAGGCGAGTTATGCGACGGTCAGCTACCCGGTGGTGGGTGAACTGACGGCGCGGCTGACGGCCTTTGCGCAGCAGCAACAACTGACGCTGAACACGGTGGTGCAGGGGGCGTGGGCGTTGTTGTTAGGGCGCTACAGTGGTACGGAGGCGGTGCTCTTTGGGGCGACGGTGGCTGGGCGACCGGCGACCTTGGCGGGGGTGGAAGCCATGGTGGGGCTCTTCATCAACACCATTCCGGTGGCAGTGTCGTTGCCGGCGACAGCGACGGTGCTGCCGTGGCTGCAGCAACTCCAGCAGACCCAAGCGCAGGCGCAGGAGTATGCTTATCTGCCGCTGACCGAGATTCAGGGGTGGAGCGCCATTCCACGCGGCGTTCCGCTCTTCGACACCTTGTTGGTCTTTGAAAACTATCCGGTCGACACCGCGCCGCTTGAAGATGGCTTTGCGCTCGTAAAAGCGGTCGATAGCCAGGAACAGACGAACTATCCATTGACGGTGGGGGTTGCGCCTGGTGCAGAGTTGCGCTTCACCTTTAGCTACGACACCCGGCGCTTTGGGGCTGACACGATTGCCCGCCTCTTTGGCCATCTGCAAACCCTGTTGGCCGGCATGATCGACAATCCCCACCAGTGCTTGCCTCGCTTGCCGCTGCTGACGGCGGCGGAGGAGGAAGTGCTGTTGCGGGGGTGGAATGCTACGGCGGTGGCCTACCCGAGTGAATGCATTCATGCGCGCTTTGCGGCGCAGGTGCAGCACACGCCGGGGGCCGTGGCGTTGTGGTATGGGGAAGCACAGTTGAGCTATGGGGCGCTGGAGGCGCGCGCGAACCAACTGGCGCACTATCTGCAAGGGCTGGGGGTGGGACCCAATGTGTTGGTGGGCCTCTGCGTTGAGCGCTCGCTTGACATGGTGATCGGCCTACTGGGTATTCTCAAGGCCGGCGGTGCCTATGTGCCGCTGGACCCGACCTATCCGGCGGCGCGGCTGGCCTTCATGCTCGCCGATGCCGCCCCGCCGGTGCTGCTGACCCAAGCGCACCTGGTGGCGACGCTGCCCCCTGTGGCTGGGCAGCTCCTCTGCCTGGACCGCGATTGGCCACTCATCGCCACTCAGCCTACCACCCCACCGGTGAGCGCGGTCACCCCGGATCACCTTGCCTATGTCATCTACACCTCTGGTTCCACCGGCCAACCCAAAGGCGCGATGAACGCGCATCGGGGGGTGATGAATCGCTTGCTCTGGATGCAGGAGACCTACGGTTTGCAGCCGGATGATTGTGTGTTACAGAAGACCCCCTTCAGCTTTGATGTATCGGTGTGGGAGTTCTTTTGGCCGCTTTTGACTGGTGCAAGCATGGCGATTGCGGCGCCGGAAGGGCATAAGGATCCGAGTTATTTGACCAAGTTGATTCGTCAGTATCAGGTTACGACGTTGCATTTCGTCCCTTCCATGCTCAATGCATTTTTGCTGGCGGATGGCATGGCGGGCTGTGATAGTGTGCGGCGGGTGATCTGTAGCGGCGAAGCACTGCCCTATGAGTTACAGCAGCGTTTCTTCCGGCAATCGGACGCTGAACTGCATAACCTGTATGGTCCAACCGAGGCTGCGGTTGATGTTTCGTTTTGGGCTTGCCGACCAGAAAGCAAATACTTGTCGGTGCCGATTGGCCGTCCAGTCGCCAATACCCAGCTTTACATTCTCGATCCTTATCTCCAGCCGGTGCCGATTGGGGTGGCCGGTGAATTGCATATCGGTGGCGTACAGGTGGGGCTGGGCTATTTGCATCGTCCAGCGTTGACGGCTGAAAAGTTTATTGCCGATCCTTTCCGGGCAGGGCGCCTCTACAAAACCGGTGACTTGGCACGCTACCTACCAGACGGCAATATTGAATATTTAGGCCGTTTGGATCACCAAGTCAAAATTCGTGGTTTCCGGATTGAATTGGGGGAAATCGAAAGCTTGTTAGCCACATACCCAGGTGTGCAGGAAAGTGTGGTGCTGGCGCGCGAAGATATCCCTGGTGATCAACAGTTGGTTGCTTATCTGGTTCTATCGGCAACTGACCCACTCGATCTTGAGGCCGTGCGGCGCTACTTACAGGCCACCCTGCCGGACTATATGGTGCCGAATGCCTTTGTCGTGCTTCCTGCGCTGCCGTTAAGCCCTAATGGCAAGTTGGATCGCAAGGCGCTGCCGGCACCCGAACGCAGCTCTCCCTTCGCCGGGAAAGTGCGTTCCCCGCGTGACGCAATCGAACAGCAGCTCGCGATCATTTGGATGGAACTGCTCGCCTGCTCGGCGGTGGACATTGAGGATAACTTCTTTGCCCTCGGTGGCAACTCGCTTTTGGCAATCCGCCTAGTTGCTGCACTCCAAAACCATTTTGGGCAAACCCTGCCACTGGCGAGCTTGTTTGCGCAGCCAACAATTCGCCAATTAGCCGAGCAACTTCGCCATTCTGGTGTTGCTGAGCACTGGTCACCACTGGTTACAATGCAACCGCATGGTGATCAGCCCCCCTTCTTCTGTGTTCATCCCGTCGGTGGTGATGTACTGGCTTATTATGCGTTAGCACGCCAGTTAGGGCCAGCGCAACCCTTCTATGCTTTGCAAGCGGTTGGCCTTGATGGCATCACGCCACCCTATACGACAATTGAGGCGATGGCCGCGCGCTATGTAATCGAGCTACAACGGGTTCAGCCTAGCGGGCCTTACTATCTTGGGGGCTATTCCCTGGGTGGCAAGATTGCTTATGCAATGGCGCAGGTGTTAAAACAAGCCGGCCAGGAGATCGCCCAGCTAGTCATCCTTGATACCAGCGCCCCCACGCCCTGCCAGGATCCCTATGGGGTGGGGTGGGACGACACCGCCTGGCTATGCGAGTGGATTACCAGAATTGAGCTGACCTTTGATGTCAAGCTACATGTGCTGGAGGAACAGTTGCGCTCACGACCGTTCGCAGAGCAACTGCGCTATGTCAACCATCGTCTGCAACAGCAAACGCAAGGTTCGCTCGCGGCAAATGATGAACAGTGGCGCGGGTTGTTCCAGGTTTTTAAGGCAAATAGCCAAGCGCAGTATAGCTCACCTGGTGCCGTACCGGTGCCGATTGCTCTCCTCCGCACAATGGTAACCAACGGCGCTGACCCGGCCACAGGGGGTACCCAATCCGATCCTGCGTGGGGCTGGGGTGCGCTGGCTGCTGGGCCAGTCGCTGTTTATGAAATTCCTGGGGATCATGTCAGTATGCTGAAGCCACCCCAGGTCCAAATCGTGGCTGCACAACTACGCCAATGCCTGTGCCAGGCGAAAGGATCATAATCAATGCTACCGATTTTGCCACTTGTCTTGGGGAGTGCTGGACTAGCAGCAGGGGCAACACTGGTCAATAAATGGAAGAAGACCCCTGCCGGCCGCTCTCCTTTGTTCGAACAGCTAAAGCATGGGCCAGCAGCGTCGATGGCGACGGCTGTGTCACCACTCGTCACTCGCGTTCAACACGATATGGCTGCCATTGCGAATGAACTGAGCGCTACGGTCACGACACTGGTTAACCCAGAGGAGCGAGCAACAAACGGCCAAGCGCTAGTGGCACAGCTGAGCACCCACTTGACCACGCTTGATCAACACTATCAGCAGTGGATCCATGATCATGTTGATCCCATCTTTGGTGGGAAACGCTACCAGCAAATGCGGGCGCTCTCCGGGGGCCGGGCCGAGGAGTTAAGTGCCGTTCAAAAACAGGCTAACTATCTATTGGCGTGGGCCGGTGCCGGTTTGGGACTAGCTGCCGCCACCACATTGTTAGGCATTCCGGTGGGCGTGGTTTCGATTCCCTTTGGCCTGGTTGTAATGGCACCGACGGTTAGAGTCGCCTATCGTAAAGCCGTATATGAGCGCAAGTTTAGTATTGTCCATCTGGGGCTGCTCTATTTGATCGGCCTGTATATGGGAGGCTATCTCTTTATTGGCGCGAGTGGTTTGTTTCTGCTTGCCTTTGGCTATAAGATCGGTGCGCTCACTGAAGCCGTCATTCGTGATGGATTGGTCAATATTTTTGGCCAACAGCCACGCTACGCCTGGCGTGTCGTGGATGGCATCGAGACGGAAGTGCCGATTGAACAAGTGGCCGTTGGTGATATCCTTGTCTTTGATGTCGGGCAGATGATCCCGATCGATGGTGTGATTGTGAAGGGGGTGGCTGCCATCGATCAACATATGCTGACAGGGGAGGCGCAGCCGGCCGAAAAGACGGTGGGTGATCCGGTGCTGGCCGCGACGATTGTGCTGAGTGGGCGCATCTATGTCCAGGTAGAAAAAGCCGGCCCGGAGACGACCGCGGCGCAAATCGGTGAAGTCCTCAACCGGATTGCCACCTATCGCCCCTCGTTGCAAGAAAAAGCCATTGCCAGGGCGGATCATTCGCTCATCCCCATGTTAGCCGGTAGTGGTCTTGGCTTTCTGCTGGCCGGCCCAGTGGGAGGCCTTGCCATGATGGGCTGTAATTTCACCCTGAATATGGTTGGGCTGATTCCGTTGACCCTGTTGAACTTTCTCAACGCCAGCTCCCATGTTGGGATTCTCGTCAAAGAAGGGGAAGCGCTGGAAAAATTGCATACAGTCGATACGGTCGTCTTTGATAAAACTGGCACGCTGACCATTGAACAGCCCCATGTCGTCCATGTTCATGCTTGTGATCTGTATCCTGCGGCTACTGTGTTGCGGCTCGCTGCCGCGGCAGAACATCGCCAGAGCCACCCCGTTGCCAAGGCGATCCTCGCTGCCGCGGCAGAATGGCAACTCGCTTTACCCAAGGTGGAGGATGCCCATTACGAGGTCGGCTATGGGATTAAAGTGCGGGTAACCGCGGCGGATATTCATGGGGGAGCAGCGACACCCGCCGCCGCTGCTGACTTTACGGACACACAACTCATTCGGGTTGGCAGTTGGCGCTTTATGGCGCTAGAAGCGATCACCATTCCTGTGACCATACAAGCGTTGCTTACGACAGCACAAGAACAAGGACACTCACTCGTCTTTGTCGCGCTCGATGATCGCCTGATCGGTGCCGTCGAGTTGCATGCTACGGTGCGTCCTGAAGCGCGGGCGGTGGTCACTGCACTACAACAACGGGGCATGAAGACTTATATCATCTCTGGGGATCAAGAGGCACCCACGCGTACCTTGGCCCACGCCCTCGGCATGGACGGCTACTTTGCCAATACGTTGCCCGAACACAAAGCTGAGTTGGTGACGCAGCTCAAGGCGGAAGGGCGTAAGGTCTGTTTTGTGGGGGATGGGATCAACGATGCGATTGCCTTGAAGCAGGCTGATGTTTCCGTTTCCTTGTGTGGCGCAACGACGGCCGCCACCGATACGGCCCAAGTCGTGTTGATGGATGCTGATCTGCAGCAACTGGTTACCCTTATCGAGTTAGTAGACGAGATGCACCGGAACTTGCGTTTGAACCACAATACCGCCATGGCCTTCACCCTATTGGGCGCCGGTGGCATTCTCTTTTTTCATGCCGGCTTTGCGATTGTTGAACTGTTATATGCGGCGTCGATCGCAACCGGGGTTGGGATCGCGTCCATGCCGATGCTGAAGACGCAAGCGCACAGCGACGATCCTTCCCTGACCGTTGATGCCAAACCCTAGCCATTCATCCACGAGATTGCCATTATGTCCGAACTAAAAAATAACCACGCCATCGATCTTAAGGGCTTAATTGACGCGTATCAAGCGCCATATGAGCTCTATCATACGCTTTGCCGGCAAGATAGCATCTACTATGATGCCCGTAACCAGTGTTGGTTAGTGACGGGCCATGAGGCAGTTACCTATCTGCTGGGGGATGCCCGTTTCTCCGCAGAAATCGTGCAACCGCAAGGTGTCGCCGCCCCGGTCCCGCCCCGGAAAGCCAACCCACCCTTTCTCGAAACCGCCATCTATAAACAGATTATCTTCCGGGAAGGACAAATTCACCAAGCCTATCGCTCGATCTTATTGCGCAAGCTAAAGCAGGTACAAAAGGAGGTGCCGCCCCAACTTCAGGCCATTGCGCAAAACTTGCTGACCGCATTACACAGTCGCGCTGAATTTGATCTTGTCGCCGATTTTAGTTATCCCTATACCGTCTTAGTCATCGCCCATGTCTTAGGTTTGCCGCTGGACAACCTTGATGAGTTACTGCAACTGGCGCGCTGGTCGGATACGCATGGCCACATCACGAGTAGTTATGTGCGCGTTGATCTACGTGACATCGGCAAATTAGGCGATCACTTTCGGCGGTTGCTCGCTGCCAAACGGCTCACGCCGGGCGACGATTTACTGAGCGAACTGATTGCCGCCAATCCCTTTGAAACCGAAGATGAACTGATTGCCAACTGTTTGATGGTCTTTACCGCCGGGCGGATGACCACGATGAAGTTGCTGGCGAATGGCGTCCCCCTTTTATTACACGATTGGGCAACTTCTCGCCAACAACTACTCGCTGATCCGACGTATGTGGAGCGGCTGACGGAAGAGCTCCTACGCTTAGTGACGCCAACGCGCTATGCGACGCGCCATGCCCTAGTGGATGTTGATCTGACGGAGAAGTTCCCTGGCAATCACTTGATTCGCCAAGGCGCCAAGGTGATTCTCTTTCTTGAGGCCGCCAATCACGATCCGCATCAATTTGCGCATCCCGAGTCTCTAGATCCCGCTCGCCATCCCAATCGGCATGTGGCCTTTGGCTTTGGGTCTCACTACTGTCCGGGTGCTCAGTTAGCGCGGATCGAGATCCAAATTGCTTTGACGGGCCTCCTCACTGCCTTCACCTCCCTGCAGGCGAGTCCAACCAACCTCCCCATTTGGAATCCTAATCCGAATTTAGGGGGCTATGATCGCTATTGCCTTGCCGGTACTTTCACTAGATGAGCTCAGGCCCAAACGGGGGGGTGACTAAGCGTCGTAAAGCCGCGACTCATCCCTCGTTTGGGCCTGAAGCCAACTCTATTGCTGGGTGAACTTTGATCGTTGCTTATGTCCCATCGCGCAGATCGCGTACCGCACCGGGCTGATAGCTGATCGCGGCAAAGGTGGCCTGCGCGCCGGTGCCAGTGGGCGATTGGGCCGAGAAGCCAATCTGCACCGGCGTATCAATCCCCAGCGTAAAGTAACGCACCAAGTGCCACCACTGACCATCAGTCGAGTAGTGAAAGGCGGTTGTCTGCGCCTGTTGATTGACGCGCAGATAGACTGTGTTCCCGGTGATCACTGTGGAATTGCAATCATCTGAGGCACCACGCGTTACCACCGAAACGACCATCGGCTCCCCTTGGGGCGAAAATTCAAAACACAATTTGGCCCAATGGTCAGCGTCAACATAGAGAAACAGGACCCCCGCATCAAAGGTCGCGCCAAAATCGACCGTGACCTGGGCACCGAGCCGAAAATTGGCATCGGGTGGGGTGAAGAGGGCGACCGGTGCATCGGCTTTGTGTACTACCCCGGCGGGATCGCTAAACCAGTCAGTGGTGGGGCCGGCGGTGATGGCCAAGTCGGTTTGCGCGGTAATCTGCCAGTCAACCGGTGGTAACTGCCAGTGTAATGTAGCGGGAATGGCAGGTAAGGTAAAGTTTGGCATGGGTTAGCCCCCCTGTGCTGCCAAGAAGCCTTCTACCACGGCCATGTAGTTCGCAAATTGATCGCGGCGGATGCTATGGCCCGCCCCGGCAATCTGGGCAACCTGCGCCTGTGGTAGGATTGCTTGCAGCGCAACTGCACCCTCGTCCGTCACAATCGCCCCTTGGGCCGGATCGGCGGTAATCAACAGGGTGGGGCAACTGATCTGCGCAATCGTTGCCGGCCAGTCGATGGGTTCACTCTGTTCGGCGGTGAGGACATAAAAGCTGAGCCGTAATTTTGCATCGGCCCACGGTCCCAATTCGGCGGTGGACCAGCCTGGGCTTTCTAGCTGTTGGGCCGCGACCATCTCCGCGGCGGTTTTGCGTTTGAGGTTGACAATCCACGACCAGAAGCGGCGGCGGCGTTCGGTCGGGTTCATCGGCGGCGCATCGCTCACCCAGACGGCGGGCGGATCTTCGAGCAGGATCATGCCTGGCAACGTTGGGTAGCTGCCGGCCAAGGCGAGCGCCGTCATCGCGCCCATTGAATGGCCAAGCACCGCTGGTTTCTGCAACCCCAACCCCGTGATTACCCCGGCCACATCGGCGGCATGTTCAACCGAGCCGTAGCCCTCTTCCGGCCCCTCCGAGCGACCGTGGCCGCGTGCGTCGAGCATGATCACATCGTAGGTGGCGGCCAAGACTTCAGCAACGGGGGTCCAGCAAAGGCCGTCATCAGAGAAACCGTGGGCGAGCAATAGCGGCGGTTTCTCGCCGCCGGTGCGGGTGTAGTGCAGGCGCAAGCCATTGGCTTGGATGTAGTTAGATTGCCAGGTGGACATGATGGGTTCTCCTCTGCGCAGTAGCAAATGGTTAGCGGGGGGGATGATTGACGTTTTTATCATATCATGGCCACGTCGGTAGCGAAAAGACCGCAGGTTTAGTCACGGAGTGACGGCAGATGGTAGACCAGCTGGCCGAGGGTTAAAACCCTCGGCTACCATCTGCCGTCACTCCGTGACTGATCCCATCCTTTACCCTGCCAGCGCAAACGCAACCTCTAGATCATGAATCTGGGTCGCGCCAATCGGGACTAAGTGGCCAATGGCGGCGGTGTCGATCAGCGCCTTGGCACTGAATTCCGCGACTTCCAGGCGGTCAAAGGCTTCCAAAAGTGTGCGCCCGGTGGTGAGAATACAATCATTCTGGATCAGCAGGACAGGAGTTCTGGCGGAAATCACCGCGGCAACCTCTGCCGGTGCCCGATACTGCGCACCAAAGGGCACCACCGGCATTTCGCGCAGCAGGATGTAACTTTCGGGAATGGTTTTGCTGTCAAAGCGCGTCTTGCTGATCGCATAGGCCGTGGCGTGGGGCGACTGTGCGGTCATGATCGCGTTGACGTGGGGATGTCGCTGGTAGATTTCTTCGTGGAGCAGGACAGAGCGGCTAGGGTGCTTGTCCGCCTCGCGTGCGCTGTTGCGTATCAGCACCACATCTTCGATTGCCCAACTGCGCCGGTCCAGCCCGGTGGGGGTGATCAAAAAGCTCGTTTCATCCAACCGGGCGGAGACGACGCCTTCGGTGCTGATCATCAGGTAACGTGCACAGGCGCGCCCCACCATATCGATGATCTCGCCACGCAATTCGCGCTCGTGGCTGCTGTGGCCGTCTGGCACAAAGGTGGGCAGCTGGGGTGGCTGCTGGCGTGCCAGCGCGATCTGCGCGCTATCCAAGGTCTGAAAGTCACCCAAGACGCGCGCCTTGAGCAAGGTGCGCGCACAGAAGTCGAGCGTCTCCAGCCGTTGAAAGGCGGTGAGCAGATCGGCCCCCGCAGTGGCGATGCCGTGGTTTTCTAAGAGCACCGCATTACACCCTTCGGCAAAAGTTGCGGCAATATTTGCCCCCAACTGTTCGCTGCCGGGCAAGGCATAGGGTGCATAACCTACCCCGCCACAGACTTGCTGCGCCTGCGGAATAATGTTGGTGTCCGGAATCTGGCGCGCAATGCTAAAGGAGACTAGCGCTGGGGGATGGGCATGGACAATTGCCCGCAGATCCGGTCGTTGTGCATAGATCGCCCGGTGAAAAGGATACTCGGAAGAAGGGCGATGTGGTCCCTGCACCGTGCCGTCGGCGTGGACACAGATGATATCTTTGGGGGTCAGCTTGCCTTTATCGACGCCGGCCGGGGTGATCCAGAGATCGCCATTCTCATCTTTGATCGACAGGTTGCCGCCGGAAAGGGTGGTCATCCCGTTGTCATAGATGCGCTGCATGATGATGACCAACTGATCACGCGGGTGTAAAAGGTGGAATTGCATCAGGCTATCCTCACTTGATCGCCACGACTGCCACGGCCATGGGCGGCAACTGGACCTGCACCTGGTTGCCTGCCAGGGTCAAGCCGGTTAGCTCAACCGCTTTGATCGCATCGGGTTGGGCAAAAGTATTGTGGCTCTGCATGGTGGCAGCGGTGACGATGCGCCCGCTGACCGATTGGGGGGGTGTGCCGCTGAGGTCGATGGCCAGATCGGCCGCGTTGTTGTGATCAAGGTTGCAGATCGTCACATGAACAGTCCCCGCCGCATTCTGGGAGGCCGACACACTGAGCTGTGGCAGCGAGGCATCGTTGTGGGTATAGCTCGAAGCGTTTTCGATCTGAGTTGTCAACAACGTGGCATCTTGGTGGACCTGAAAGAGATCGAAAACATGGTAAGTCGGCGTCACCAAGAACTGATCACCCTCAGTCAGGATCAACGACTGGAGCACATTGACCGTCTGCGCCAGGTTGGCCATGTGGACGCGGTCACAATGTTCGTTGAAAATGTTCAGCGAAAGGCCGGCAACCAGGGCATCGCGCAGGCTGTTCTGCTGGTAGAGAAAGCCCGGGTTGGTGCCCGGTTCGACATCATACCAGGTGCCCCACTCGTCGACAATCAGGCCAATCCGCTTGTCCGGGTCATACTTATCCATGATCGCGCTGTGGTTGGTGACGATCTCTTCCATGCGTAGGGCTTTTTGCAAAGTGATAAACCAATCATCTACGCCGAACTCGGTGGCGGAGCCTTTGTTGGCCCAAGTGTGCGGGACGGTGTAATAGTGAACGCTCAAGCCATGCATGTGGCGACCGGCCTCGCGCATCATGGTTTCGGTCCACTCGTAGTTGAAATCACTGGCCCCACAGGCGATCTTGTAGACTTTGTTCGCGCCATAGTTGCGCACAAAGGTCTGGTAGCGGCGGTAGACGGTGGCATATTCGCCCCCTGTCATGTTGCCGCCACAGCCCCAATTTTCATTGCCCACACCAAAGTATTTGACGCCCCACGGCGCTTGCCGACCATTCGCCTGCCGTTCCGCCGCCAAGGTCGAGTCGCCTTCACAGGTCATATACTCAACCCAATCTTGCATTTCCTGGACGGTGCCGCTGCCCACGTTACCGGCAATGTAGGGCTCGCAGCCGAGCAATTCGCAAAGCTGTAAAAATTCGTGGGTACCAAACGTGTTGTCCTCGACCACGCCGCCCCAGTGGCTGTTGACCATGCGTCGCCGTTGGGGGCGTGGGCCAATGCCGTCGCGCCAGTGGTATTCATCGGCGAAACAGCCGCCGGGCCAGCGCAGGTTGGGGATTTTGATCCGGCGTAATGCGTCAACCGCATCGTTGCGCAGCCCAGCCGTGTTGGGAATGGGCGAATCCTCCCCAACCCACAGGCCGCCATAGATGCAACTGCCCAAGTGCTCGGCAAAGTGGCCATAGATGTGGCGGCTAATCGTGCCTTTGGGCGCGTTGGGGTTAATCGTAATGGTTGTGCTCATGCTCGCTCCTATCGCGGATTGATCGCTGGCTGTGGTGTGACAAGCTGGTGATTTTGTTTGTCTGTGAACTTTAGCACAAAATGACAAATTCGCCAACGAAAGGGGCTGGCTTTGTTCGCGCAGATGGGGCTGTCGTTGCCCAGCGTGGGTGCGTTCATGTGACAGCAGAAAGCTGCCAAGCTGTGCCTGCGTGGTACACTATGGTGTGTAAGGCCATTTCAGAAAAATAGCTGTGCCTGGTGAGAGTTTCTCGGCGTGGTGCCCGATTGTTTAGCCATAACCAATCAGGAGCACACAGGTGCAGATAATGAAGGAGCGATGATGTTTAGTGGACGACGTAAGACGGTGCCCAACGGTACTGAGCGTAGTGAACCGCTACGCCTTACCGCTGCGAATTGGCGGCGGTTGTTTGGCTACCTGCGCCCTTATTGGCGGCGCATGGGGCTGGCGATTTTGGCATTGGCCGTGGCCAGCGCGATGAATCTGACCTTCCCGCTGGTCATTGTGCAATTGCTTGATTCGGTGCTCCAACAGCGCGACCTCAGCCAACTCAATCTGCTGACCCTGGCCTTAGTGGGCATCTTTATGGTGCAGGCACTCTTCTCTTTTTTTCAAAGCTATAGTCTTAATTTTATCGGCGAGCACATTTTGGTCGATCTGCGGGCGGACCTTTATCGCCACCTGCAAACGCTCTCGCTCGATTTTTATGCCAACCGCCGGGTGGGTGAATTGATCTCACGCATTACCAGCGATGTCAGCCAGGTGCGCATTCTGCTTACCAACAATGTCACCCAACTGCTCAGTAACCTGGTTTCGCTGATTGGCTCGGTGGTGATCGTCTTTCTGCTTAACCCACGGTTGGTGGTCTTTGTCTTGATCTTGACCCTGGCCATTGTCGGGATCGCGGTGACCTTTGGCCGTTCCTTCCAAAAGCTGAGCACCATGCTCACGGATCGGCTGGCGATGCTCACCGTGGTGGTGGAGGAGGGGTTGCAAGGGATCCGCGTCGTCAAGAGTTTTACGCGCGAAAGCTATGAAGTTGACCGTTATAACGCGACCATGCAACAGGCCCTCACTACCGCCTTACGGCTGGCGGTTTTTCGCTCGGCCTTTGGGGCGGTGATGGCCTTTCTGGGCTTTGGGGCCATTGCCGCGATTCTCTGGTTTAGTGGGCGCGAAGTGATGGCTGGTCGGCTGGCCTTTTCAACAATCAGCGGCTTCTTGATCTATGCGATTACGATTGCGGCCAGCCTTGGTGGTCTCTCCGGCCTTTATGGTCAATTCCGCGAGGCGTTGGGCGCGGTGCAGCGGGTCTTTGAAATTCTCGATACGTCACCGGGCGTGGCTGATGCGCCCCAGGCCGCGTCGTTGCCGGCCATTGATGGGGCCATTACCTTTACCGATGTATCGTTCGGCTATGAAAGTAATGTCGCCGTGATCAACCAGATCTCACTGGCGATTGCTCCTGGCGAGATTGTGGCGTTGGTGGGGCCAAGTGGCGCGGGCAAAAGCACCCTCTTTAACCTGATTCCCCGCTTCTATGACCCCACACAGGGCACCGTCGCGATTGATGGTTATGACCTGCGCACGGTGACCCAGCAGAGTCTACGCAGCCAGATCGGCCTGGTGCCCCAGGAAACGATGCTCTTTGGCGGCACCATTCGCGAAAATATTGCCTATGGCCGGCTCGAGGCGAGCGAAGCCGAGCTGATTGACGCGGCCAAGGCCGCCCACGCCCATACCTTTATCATGGCAACGCCCGATGGCTATGACACCATCGTCGGCGAACGGGGCGTGAAACTGAGTGGTGGTCAGCGCCAGCGCTTAGCCATCGCCCGGGCGATCCTCAAAAACCCACGCATTCTCTTGCTGGACGAAGCAACCAGTTCGCTTGACAGCGAGTCAGAAGAGTTGGTCCAAGATGCGCTGGATCGGCTGATGCAGGGGCGCACCTCCGTGATCATCGCCCACCGCCTGAGCACGATCAAGATCGCGCATCGCATCATCGTGCTGGATCAGGGGCGGATTGTTGAGCAGGGCACCCATGATGAACTGATGAGGCAGAATGGACTGTATGCCCATCTCTATTCGCTGCAATTTCGCACGAATGGCAAGGAGCGGACGGAGCTTCTATGAGCGGCATTGTCGGCATTATCCATTTTGACGGCAAACCGGTCGCACCTGGCCAAATTGAGCAAATGGCTGCCGCAATCGCTTACCGTGGGCCAGATGGCATTAACCATTGGGTTGACGGTGCCGTGGCCCTTGGCCACTGCATGTTACGGACCACACCGGAAGCGCTGACCGAAACCCAACCTCTTGCCAATGAAGATCAAAGTGTAATTTTAGTCATGGATGGCCGAGTTGATAACTGGGAAACCTTACGCTGGCTATTGTTAGCGAAGGGGGCTGTGCTGCGCAGCCGTGCGGATGCGGAGTTGGTGTTAAGAAGCTATGAAATCTGGGGTAAACAGTGCCTAACCCACATTGAGGGTGATTTTGCATTGGCCATTTGGGATTCCCAGTGCCAAACCCTTTTTTGTGCGCGTGACCCGTTAGGCAATAAACCTTTTCACTATCATTGGCAGGGCAACACGTTGGCCTTTGCCTCGGAGTTACACCCGCTTTTGGCGTTGCCGTGGGTGAAGCAAACCGTGAATGAGGGCATGTTGGCCGAATTTCTCGCTGGTGACTGGTATGCGCGTGATGAGACGCTTTGGCACGGCATTTTGCGGCTGGTGGCGGCCCACACCCTGGAAGCCAATGCACATGGGGTAAACCTTGCGCAATATTGGCAACCGGATATCGAAGCGATGTTGCCTTATACCACCGAACAAGAATATGTTGAGCATTACCGCACCTTAGTTTTTGAGAGTATCCGGCGGCAGTCACGCTCGCATAAACCAATCGCGATCGAAGTCAGTGGTGGGCTTGATTCTTCGGCTGTATTTGGTGTGGCCGAACAACTACGCCGGACAGCCCACTTACCCGCGCCCGCCATTGCCGGTTATACCTTGGCGTTTACCGATCACAGCACTGCGAATGAATTGGCATATGCTCGTGCGATTGGCCAACATTGGGGAACCCCGATCCATGAGATTGCACCGACGATGCCACCGCTGGCTTGGTATGCGGAACAGGCAAAACGTTACCACGAATTTGTCGGCTTCCCGAATGGTTCTATGAGCTTAGCATTACGCGAAACCGCGGTTCAACAGGGCAGTTGTGTCCTCTTAACCGGCGAAGGGGGCGACCAATGGGCCGATGGCTCGCGGTTATATTATGCTGAAGAATTGGTGCAGCGGCATTGGCGGGCTTTGTATGGCTGTTTACAGGCCGATACGATAGCATTTGGCCGGCAGCAGGCCTTGCGCTGGTTTTTGCGTTATGGGTGCTTCCCCAATTTGCCTACGGCTTTGCAAGCTGGCTACCACCGCTTTGCCCGTACCTTCCGTAAACCGGCCCTGCTTGGCCCTAGTACGCGCTTTTGGCTGACCGCCAAGCAATCTGAAAGATTGGGCAGCCGGATTGTGTCAACCGCTTTTAAGGTGCGCTGTCACGATCAACAGGAATTGTTAAGCAAACTGTATCTACCCTTTTACGCCCAAGTAATGGAACGGGCCGAGCGCGATGCCGCCCGTTTGGGCCTTGAGCTACGCCACCCATTACATACGCCCCAAATTGTCCAACTGGCCTTTGCCACACCGGCGCGGTTACGTCTGCGCGGCGATTTGCGCAAAGTGATCCATCGCCAAGCGCTACACGATGTCATGCCTACCAATGTCTTAGCCCGTAAAGATAAAGCTGAATTTTCTGTCGCACTTCGTACCCGTCTAGATGAGATGCAACTCCTGTTAACCCAAGCGCTACCTCAACGGCGGCAGGATTGGTTAAATGGCCAGGGTATGACGCAACTTTACCAAATTTACCAGAGGAATCCCCAAAGGGGTTGGCCCCTATGGATTTTATGGTCGATTTATCTGTGTGATCTGATCTTGCCCGATTAAATAGACCTTATTCAGCCTGCATACTTCGCACTGATTGAATATTGGCAACTATTTGCCCAATCGATAATTTCTTGAATCACAGCATTTTAACCTTAAGAATTGACAAAATTTATGAGTTGAAATATCATTTGCAGCCTACTATAAAGTGAGCATCCTCTACTATTTCCATAGAACCCAAGCTCTAAAAATTGCCTAGCGACCCGACAGTTTGCTTTTAACCAGAAATTCATAGGAACCAAACGAGTAAGAACTGCTTTTGGTCGTAGAAATTGGCCCAAATTCAGCCGTATTTCTCGCTGGCTTGCTATTAGAAGCACTGCTTTTGAGCAATTTCATAGCGGTTTTCTCTGAAAATTATCTAATTTTGAAACTGTCGGGTCGCTAGAAAATTGCATAAAGTTTTGTGATTGACGATACCAGTTATTTTCAGTTATCTATCTTCATGAAGGAGATCTTGCATGCAAAATCCAATCCACGCAACAGTTAAGCAATCCGAGGCAATTTCAAGCATTAAGCAACTCGAGGCAATCCCAACCCACAAAGCCGCATATACGACACCTGTGCTAATAACGTACGGTTCTGTCAGTGAGCTCACGTTGGGGAATGGTGGGTCAGGCACTGATGGTTTGGGACAACAATCTCTGGTGCCTTCTGATCCCCGTGTCAAAGAAAACATTGTCCGGGTTGGTCAACATCACTTAGGGATTGGCCTATACCTGTTCGATTACAAGTCTGAATTCCGTGAGCAATGGGGCAATGGTCGACAATTTGGGGTCATGGCAGATGAAGTTGCAGCTGTGCTGCCGGCTGCCGTTACCACGTACGCCGATGGCTATCAGCGGGTGAATTACCACTTATTAGGGATCAACCGTACGTTAAACTAAACCATTACGGTTAGAATGCCCCATCATGGTGAATTTTGCTGTACAACCGATTCGTCCCTTAGCTTCGCAACCATTACCCAGCTTTCACCAGTGGCACTTGCCTGATGGGACACTTTGGCTACAATTTTACCGAATCCCCTCCGGCTATTTATTAAGGTTTACCGATTTAGCCGATTTTGAGGTTGCGGTTGATGGTCAAACGATCGCTTGTTGGCCATCAGCCGCAATCTCTGATAGCACCATCCAACACCTTTACCTCAACCAGGTTTTACCCTTAGCTTTAGGCCAACAAGGCAAGCTGGTTTTCCATGCCAGTGCCGTTGAAATCGGTGAGGTCGCTGTTGCCTTTATGGGGGCTTCAGGCCGCGGCAAATCGACATTAGCCACCAGTTTTGCCACCAATGGCTTTCGTTTCCTCACCGATGATGGCCTGATCGTAGAACCGCATGACGGCCACCACTATGTACAACCCAGCCATCCCTCCATCCGCTTATGGCAGGACAGCGAAGCGGCATTGATTAGCCAAAATGCTATCAAAGCGCCGCCGGTACAGTTCACCGCCAAAGCGCGCTTTTTATCCGGGGACGGGATTGTTTTTTGCCCACAACCGCGTCCACTGCAACAGATCTACTTCCTGGGTGCAGGAAAAGCTGAACAATTTGTTTGCCAACGCATTAACCCTGCTGTCGCCTTTATTGAATTAGTCAAACATTCATTTATCCTAGATGTCGAAGAACCTACGTTACTAAGCAATCAGTTTGCTGCATTATCCGATTTGATCCAGCAAATACCCTGTTATCACTTAGATTATCCACGCTGTTTTGCAACAATTGCAGCGATCAGGCAGGCTCTTATAAACCATATAACCCACGAGCGTTGACAAGATGAACTTACATGACAAAGTTATAATTCCACCACAAGTACTGATAAATCAAATTGATGGGGAAATGGTCATCCTAGATTTGGAGAGCGGTACATATTTTGGCCTTAATCCAGTTGGTGCCCAGATTTGGCACTTTTTAAGCGAAGGGAAAACACTGGCGGAGACGTGCCGTGCAATGTTAGATAAATATGAGGTTTCGCCTGACGAGATTGAACGCGATGTGGTTAATTTAACCAGTGAGTTATTAGCAAGAAAATTAGTGCATATTCAATAGAGCGCAATGCGCCAACTGGATCGCCAGATCCAGTTGGCGTATTGCACTCTATTGGTGCCGGCAAACAATTGAGCATGCTCAATTGTTTGCCGGTAATGATTGCTGTTATGCTCTAGAACTAATGCGGCAATCATCAATCAGCTCTTATTGGCCGTTGCCCCAGACAAGATCGTAGCCCTAGCCGGGCCAAGAGGTGCAGGCAAAAGCACCCTTTTTAACCTGATTCCCCGCTTCCATGACCCGACCCAGGGCACTGTGACGATTGATGGCTATGATCTGCGCTCAGTAACTCTGCTACTCGATGAGGCAACCAGCGCCCTGGACAGCGAATCCGAAGAGTTGGTCCAAGATGCGCTCAACCGACTGAGGCGGTGGGCGCACCTCGCTGATCATCGCCCACCGCCTCAGCACGATCAAAATTGCCCATCGCATCATTATCCTGGACGCAGGGTAGATTGTCGAGCTGGGTACCCATGATGAACTGATGGCGCAGAATGGCCTGTATGCCCCTCTCTATTCCCTGCAATTTTGCACGAATCAGGGTGATAGTACGGTTGAGATCGCACCTTTGTTTGGGGTATCGTAAGGTTATGCTGTTATATTGCCTATCGTTTCATGGCACTTCCGCGTGGCGCAAAAATGCTAAGTTATGTTATACCGTTTCGCTTGACCCGGGCTGCCCGAGCGAAAGGCTTGAATTCAAGCTTACGCAAGCCGAAAGTCCTGTCAAAGCCACCAGTCGCCGGGTAAACGCCGTTACAGTGGGAAAGCTGTAATGGCGTTTTTTGATTGGGCTTTAGCGGTTAGTCTTGGGCGTGCGTCGATCCGCTGGGCTGAGCACCGAAAGGCCGCCACGCTGCATCACGTGGGTGTAAATCATCGTTGTGCTCACATCTTTGTGCCCAAGCAATTCTTGCACCGTTCGGATATCATAACCGTCCTCCAGCAGGTGGGTGGCAAAGGAATGGCGGAAGGTATGGCAAGTGGCGCGCTTGGGGATATTCGCTTTGCGCACCGCCGTTTTGACAGCTTTCTGAACATTGCTTTCATGCAGATGATGACGACGAATTTCCGTACCCCGCGGGTCCTGCGAGACCTGGGTGGCAGGGAAGACGTATTGCCAGCCCCATTCGCGGTTGGCGTTGATATACTTCCTGGCTAAGGCAAAAGGTAGTTCAACGGTACCATAGCTCTGTGCTAAATCGGCCTGATGGATCTTGCGCGCTTCTGCTAGCTGCGCTTGCAACGGCTGAATCAGGCTTTCGGGCAGCATGGTGACGCGATCTTTGTCGCCCTTGCCTTCACGCACAATGATGATGCTCTGGCCAAAGTCAATATCTTTTACGCGCAACCGTAAAGACTCCATGAGGCGCATGCCTGTACCATTGCGCTGGGTGGCCACATCCGTTGCTGTGATAGCTGTGGCGGCATCCAGATCGCGTACAACTCGTGTAACAACCGTCATTGTCCCAAGTGTGGTGCCTTTGCCAAGGCGCAGTGGCTAGCCAATCAGGCTGTACGACTGATGCCCGTGCCCCATTTCCAAGTGGTCTTCACGGTCGATCATCTGGTGAACGAGCTGGCCTATATCAATCCCCAACCGATTTATGACTTATTGTTTGCCACTGCCAATCAAGTGTTGAAGGAATTCGCCCAACGTTATCTCGGCGGCAAGGTTGGCGTAACGGCCGTCTTGCATACCTGGGGCCAGACCATGCAGCACCATATTCATCTGCATTGTCTGGTGACCGGTGGGGCGTTGGTCAGTACAACTGATGGCTATGCCTGGCGGAGTGCGTCTCTGGGCTTTCTTTTTCCCGTCTTGGAATTATCGGCGGCGTTTCGTGACGCATTTTGCAAGGGGTTGCAGCAGCTGGAAAAACGAGGCGAGTTGCGCTTCGTTGGCGCGTGCACCGCAGTGGATGTTGCGCAGATGGTGCAAACGATGCAGGCAAAAGCTTGGGAAGTGTTCATTGGTGCACCACCCAAAGAGGCCAACATTGAAAATCTATTGGGTTATTTCAGCCGCTATGTGTACCGTACTGCCATTTCGAATCAACGGATCCGCAAAGTGGCACAGGGGCAAGTCACCTTCGAGTATCATAACAATAAGGAACGCGATAGTGACGGCAAGGGAGCAAAGCGCGTCATGACTTTGCCTGCTATCGAGTTTATCCGCCGTTTTCTGCGCCATGTCTTGCCCTTCCAGTACAAGAGGGTTCGGCACTTTGGTTTGTATGCTGGTAGCAAGCTGCGCTTGCAGGCGGTGCACATGGTGGTTGGGGCAACCGTTGATTTTGCACAGGTCAGTTCCCCAAAACTGGAGATGGGTGAGTGGCTGGCTTCCCTGGGTTTGGACGATGCCATGCGTTGTCCCTTCTGTGGCACAGGCACCATGCGGATGGGGCATGACTTTGCGCCACTGGGGTTCTTCCAGCTTTGGTTACTCGTCTGGTTGGGTCTGCCTGTCTTCGGCCAGGAGGCATCGTGAACGTACGGCTGTTTGCGCCCGCTTGGCGGGAACGGATGAGTCTATCAAGGGGTCAATTTCTGCCTGTTCTTACTGCATTTTCCCTGATTTTTCAGGATTTGTTTTCGGTTTCGTTATCCGATATACTGGTGTTCTTTCCTGGAAAAACCAGCTTGTTGATTTCGTTCCATTGGCAAAAGTGGCAGGACTTTCCATAGCCGCTTTCGTTTGAACATTTGCTGGAGCAGACGACACCCCACAACAAACGGGGTAGGACGTGCTTGGCTCTGGGGTATCGCTGCTCAGCTTAATCGTTTAATCGTTTAATCGTTTAATCGTTCGCTGCTCTAAGCTACTTTGTTGGATAAAGATAGCTGATGCTGTTTCCTGCTTGATTTTTAACTCGTGAAGCAACTTTGATACAGGTGTACATTCAATGTCTATACGTATTGGCCTATACGATTTTTTTTGCCTTTACATTACCATGAGCTTTTTATCTTGTTGTTGTGACATTCGGACTTGTCTCCTTCAAATTTATCAATATTACGCTTAGCCTGTTAAACGATATATCATCAACATCCTTACTCTTACTATTGGGCGCCAGCTATCTCATAGGATTGTTGTTAGACCCAATAGCGTATAAATGGGTTAGGTTATTTCGAGGCAGGAATAGTGAGACTAGAAAATCTGCCTTTGAAGAATTGCAAAGACAATATCAATGGTTGAATCTAAATTTCAAATATACAGATTGGGCAATCCTATTACGGATATTGAAAAATAACTCGATAGAATTATCAGCAGATATCGAACAACACAATGTTGCAAGCATAATGTTGCGCAATATTAGTTTTGGTTTGCTTGTCTTATCGATAATCTACATAATTTACTTTTTTTTAATTGTTTTCTACGTTTGGAATCTTATTTTGGCTGGAGTATCAATCGCTCTTTCATTTGTTGCGATGAATCGCAGTATTCTGCGTAGGCGTTGGTTTTATCTTGGTATTTTTGAAACAATTACTGCTCAACAGCTTCTACAGGAAAAATGGGTTGCGGATAATCGACAACAGGATTCAAAATATGTTGAGCCTTCAAACTTAGAGATTGCCGAAAAACAGCCAGCTTCACCCAGAGCGCAAACAAAAAGCAAAAAATAATGAAACGAATACTTTGTTCGCTGCTGAAGGCCAATGTCACAGAAAGTTCCATGTGCAGTATCAGCGTGATGGTGCTATAATTGAGTAAGGCGCATGTGGGAAGGCTGATGATTATGCGCTAATTATACCGAAAACGGAATCATGATGGTGCAGCAACAAGCAACGCGAACTGTGACCTATGCTGTTTGCAATACTGGGCCGCTCATCTCGGCTTTTCAATCTGGTAGCTTCTCTCTCCTTGCCCAGATCTTCGCCGAGATCCACATTTCTACGGTTTGCGTAGGCGAATTAATCCGGCATGGCTGGGAAGCTGAGATCAAAGCTGCCACGCCGCCCCTTGTCATTGTTGCATTGTCAGCAACAGAAGAACAACAAGCGTTGACAATTGCCGAAGAAATCTCACGGCAACCGAACACGAATGATCCTGTTGTTGTCAACCATCTGGGCGAAGCGCAAGCAATTCGACTGGCATTACGTCCCGAACATCAAAATGACATTCTCTTATTGGATGAACTGGCCGCACGGACGGTTGCCAAACAAAGCGGGATCAAACTATCTGGCTTTCCAGGGGCATTGCTCATGGCTGTCCAGGCTGGATTACTTTCGCCTGAGGAGTTACGCGAGCGATTAGAACGCTGTCGGCAACTAGGAACACATTACAGCGTACTGTTTATTCAGCAGGTGTATGAGATGGCGAAACAGCAGCGGAGGTGATTATGATGCAAAAATCAGCACACGAACCAGAGGCAGAAGTCATGAGTGCTGCCGATGTATGGAACGACGCACTTCAATTAGCCGATGTGCTACGTCAAAACCTACTCAAAACCGAGCGAATGGTGCGCTTACAAGTACCATTTTCGTTTTTTCTTTTGGCATTAGAGAGTTTTGACCATGAGGAATTAATCGTCTTGCGGCAACGAGTCGAAGAGCGCCTAGCAGCATAACAAGCACAACGTGATCTTCGCTTGGTAGCGAACATCAAATGGAGGCGATTGAAGGGGATCTGGGGGAAACAAAGTTCTTCCTTCGGACAATCTTGATCCGTTGGGTTTGTTGTCGTACTTTCACCCCCTTCACCGCCTCATTTCTGTGTTCGGCGTTTCACCCACAAACGTCACGGGAAGGCCACCACGTGATGACGCCGCTTGTCTTTTCTCCACAGTTCCACCTTTTTGACCCTTGTCGTGCTGCACCATATGTGGTACACTAGCAAGCATGAATGGACAGCCGATTCTACAAGTAATCTTCTTTCACAATCCAAGCGGACGCGAGCCGGTTCGCGAGTGGTTGAAAGAAATGGATAAAGCGGATCGTACAGCAATCGGCGAAGATATCAAGCTGGTGCAATTTCGTTGGCCGCTGGGTATGCCGTTAGTACGGAAGCTTGAAGCTGATCTTTGGGAAGTGCGCAGTCATCTAAGCGATGGGCGTATTGCCCGCGTCTTTTTTACTGTATGCAGAACCGAGATGGTCTTGTTGCATGGCTTTATCAAGAAGTCACCTAGCGCTGAGATGTCCTTGGCGCTAGGACGGAAGAATTTGTGGTGGCAAGGAGTAGCGTAACATGACAAATCCTTATTCTGGCAGCAATTTTGATGATTTTTTGGCCGAAGAAGGCATTTTGGAGGAAGTTTCAGCGCGTGCGTTAAAACGACTCTTGGCATTACAATTCGCTGAGATTATGGAAGCAACCAAAATCAACAAGTCGCAATTGGCCGAGAGCTTGCAGACTAGTCGCACGCAAGTGGATCGGTTACTCGATCCGACAAATACGGCCATCACCTTAGCGTCATTGGATCGGTTGGCGCGTGCTGTCGGCAAACAGCTACGGATTGAATTGGCATAAGACGACGAAGTGAATGGTCAATTCAATCTCGCAAAGATACAAAGTCTTTCCATGCTAAAGACAGTGGGTGAAAAAACTTTGCGAATGGCGGCGCTAAAACAGCGCGGGTCGCAGGCTGATTGATTGCAGAGAGCGCAATCATTGTTTACCATCAATGATTGCGCTCTCTGAACTTTTCTTATTCTCCAGTCCCTTCTTCTGCTGCCGCTTCCTCCCCGTCCTTCACCGTGCGTAAGTGCGGGAAGAGAATAACCTCGCGGATCGTATCCTTGCCGGTGAGGAGCATGGTCAGCCGGTCGACGCCCATGCCGAAGCCGCCGGTGGGGGGCATGCCATAGGAGAGCGCTTCGATGTAATCCTCATCAATCGGATGGGCCTCGTCGTCGCCGTGGCGGGCGCGGTAATTTTCGTCGACAAAGCGCTGGAGCTGATCCTGGGCGTCGTTGATCTCGCTAAAGGCGTTGCAGAGTTCCATGCCGGCTAAAAAGCCCTCAAAGCGCTCGACCTGGCGCGGGTTATCCGGTGATCCCTTGGCTAAGGGGCTGACATCGAGTGGATAGTCGATCAGAAAGGTCGGCTGGATCAAATTCGGCTCGACAAAGCGTGAGAGCAGGCTATCGACCAGTTTGCCCCAATTGCTCTTCGGGTCCGGCTTCATGCCTATCCGCTGCATCTCCGTACGCAGTGAATCGGCATCGGGAAAGGCTTCATAGTCGATATCCGACGCGTCGAGAATCGCGTCGCGCAGGCGAATGCGCTGCCACGGCGGGTTCAGACTAATCTGGTGTTCGCCCCAAGTGATGTTGAGTGTCCCCAACACGCGCTGAGCCACAAAGGCGACCATCTCCTCGGTGCGGCGCATGACATCCTGGTAATCGGCGTAGGCCTCGTAGAATTCTAACTGCGTAAATTCGGGGTTGTGCTTGAAACTGACCCCTTCGTTACGGAAGTCGCGGCCAATCTCATAGACCCGATCAAAGCCGCCCACGATCAGCCGCTTCAGGTAAAGTTCAAAGCTGATGCGCAGATAGAGATCCTGGTGCAACTGGTTGTGGTGGGTGACAAAGGGCTTGGCCGCCGCACCGCCATAGACCGGCTGTAGGATCGGCGTCTCCACCTCTAGAAAATCCGCACCATCCAGATAGTCACGCAAGCCGCGCACAATCGCCGCGCGGGTGCGAAATAGATCGCGCGCTTCCTGGTTGGCGATCAGATCAACATAACGGCGGCGATAGCGCTTCTCTTGATCGCGCACCCCATGCCACTTGTCGGGCATCGGCTTGAGCATCTTGCTCAGGAATTGGACCTGGCGCGCCTCGACACTCAACTCACCCGTCTTGGTCACCGTTAATGGTCCGGTGACCCCAATAAAGTCACCCAGATCAATCGCCCGCTTCCAGATGTCGTTGTACCACCCTTCGGGCAGATCATCGCGGCGCAGCACAATCTGGATCTGGCCGGTGCCATCTTCCAGATCGGCAAAGCTCATTTTACCCATCACGCGGATGCGCTTCAACCGCCCTGTGACACTTACCACCGGCTCGGCCTCACTTTGTCCGGCCTCATCGGCTCCGGCCTGAAGTTGTTCGGCATGTAAGGCGCGCGCAGCTGCAATCGTATGTGTCCGTTCAACGCGCGCCGGATAAGGATCAATCCCGGCATCAAGCAACGTCTGCAAGTTATGCAGCCGCGCGCGCTCCTGGTCAGTCAGGTTCGCTGGATCAAAGAGGGGATGGGTTGTCTCACTCACGAGCAAATTCCTTTATTGGGTGATGGGTTGACACGGGACGACGGTCGTCAGGCGCAGGTGCCCCTTGGGCGCGTCAGTCGTCGGCTGTCCCAGTATAGCAGAGACAGGGCACACAAAAAAAAGTGCGTATGGACAGAAGGCTGGTTGTCCATACGCACTGGTGTTGATCGTTTCGTGACGATTGTCTGCTTGGTCAGCGTTTTACTCCAGCTTGACAATCTCGAACTTGATCTTACCACCAGGCGAGTCGACCACTACTTTGGCGCCAACCTTTTTGCCCAGCAGCGCTTTCCCCATTGGGCTTTCGTTGCTGACGCGGCCATTCGCCGGGTCTGCCTCCAACGAACCCACGATGGTGTAGGTCTCGTCAAAGTCGGTATCGACCTCACGCACGATTACCGTGCGCCCGATCGAGACGACATTCTGTTTGCCCATATCTTCCTTGATCACCTGGGCACGCTTAAGGATATTTTCCAGCTCGCGAATGCGCCCTTCCAGGAAGCCTTGGGCGGTTTTGGCCTCATCATACCCTGCATTTTCACTGATGTCGCCTTCGGCCTTCGCTTCGGCGATCATCTGGGCCACTTCGCGACGGCGGGTGGTGGTGAGGTACTCTAACTCTTCTTTGATCTTGTGTAGACCATCTTCGGTCAAATAAACTGGTTGATCGTTACTCATGACTCTTCTCTCAAAATAAAACGATGCTCATCTGCAGCAAGTGGCGGGCTGTGGGATAGGAGGCAGCATCCCATGAACAGTGGCCAAGGGCTGGAAATGAGCAAAACGGTTGAAATCGGCATTTACTGTGAACCACTACGCTATTGGTAAAGCTGCTTGGCCGTAGGGAGCGCGGCGGCTTTGGTAACAGGCAATGGTGATTGAGGCTGACGGCTATGCTTGCCAATGAAACGAAATCGATGCCCCTTTTGTTTCAAACCAACTATACTTTAGTTGTACGTTTGGGCTTTATCTTGTCTATGCACGCATCGCATTTTGTTTCATTCGGCGTAACTATTCAGCCTCTCGTGCATTGCGCGCCCTAGGGGCACCCGATGACTCGCCGCCGCATCACGGCTGCAGCGCGCACAGGCTGAATAGTTTTCATTCGGCCAATACAATATAAATCACCGCCGAATGGCGGTGACGAGTGCTAACTTATTGATTACGCAGCGTTCAAGGCCCAGCACCGTCGAAAACTGCTTCGTGTAATGGAATTGCCGACCCCAATTGGGGTCGGCTACCTTGAGGTATTATAACCTACTCTACGGCATTTGTAAAATTAAGCCTCAGTAAAATTTGCAGTATTATTTCTCTTCAAATTAAGAGCCACTGTAGCAAATAAGAGGCAGCTAGTGCCAAGCCGATGATCAACAAACTTTGCATGCCACGACGCAATAACGGTTGCCAACTTGGGCTGCGCCGTAGATACACCTCCAGCGCAAAGACGCCAACCAACCAGCCCAAGCCCAGGAGCAAAAACCCAAATTTATCAATGCCGATTAGGATCCAAGGACCCCAGCCCAGGGCATTGTTAATGTCAATCAGATTAATGCGCAGTTGCAGGATCAACCAGAGTGCTAACGCACTGCCGGCCAGCCAGCTAATCGTGTAGATCAACCACCACATCGCCTTCGAGCACAATGCGCTGGCGGCGCCGGCGTTGGCGTGGGTCCGGCTTGGGGACGGCTGAGAGTAATGCTTCACTATACGGATGTTGTGGGTTATGAAAGAGCTCATCCGTCTCCGCAATCTCGACAATTTTGCCCACATACATGACCACCACGCGGTCACAGACATATTCGATGACGCTTAAATCGTGGGAAACAAAAAGGTAGGTGAGGCGCAACTCCTCTTGCAGATCCTGCATCAGGTTCAGGATCTGGGCGCGGACCGAGACATCCAGCGCGGAGACCGCTTCATCAGCGACGATCAGCCGTGGATCGAGGGCCAGGGCACGGGCGATGCCAACCCGCTGCCGTTCGCCACCGCTAAAGGCATGCGGATAGCGGCGCATATATTCGGGGCGTAAGCCGACCTTGCGCAAGAGCACAGCCACTCGATCTTCCAACTCTTTGCCGCTGGCAATGCGGTTGATCTTGAGTGGATCGCCCACAATATCGACCACTGGCATGCGCGGGTTCAGCGACGAAAAGGGATCTTGAAAGACCATGCGGATCTGCTGCCGGTAAGGCTTTAGCGCCCCTTCCGATAACTGGGCCAGATCGACCGCTTCACCACTGGGTGTGCGATAGAGGATCTCGCCGCTGGTCGGTTTGTAGGCGCGCAGGATGCAACGGCCGGCCGTGGTTTTGCCACAGCCACTCTCGCCCACCAAGCCCAGCGTCTCGCCCCGTTGAATCGCAAAGCTGACATCATCCACCGCTTTGACATGGCCGATGACACGGCGAAAGAAGCCGGCACTGATCGGGAAGTGCATCTTCAGGTGATTGACCTCCAGCAGCGTCTCTGTGTGCTGACGCTGTTGCCCGTTTTGGTGCCCATTCTGGTCTATTGTACCGTTACTCTGCTCACTCATCATCTATCCTTTTCGGGTCTATCCTTTTTGGGCCACGACTGCCGGTTCAACTTCGCCGACATCACCATAGAGCAAACAGCGCACGTCCCGCCCCTCTGCCAACTCGATCCGCCCCGGCACGATTACATCACACTTGCCGGCCATGAATTCGTCACAGCGCGGCCAGAAGGGGCAACCCGGCGAGCGGTTGAGTGGGTCCGGCACCATGCCTTCGATCGAGTCGAGCCGTTCGCGCGCTTTGCGCCCGCGTAGTTTGGGGATCGACCGCAACAGCGCTTGCGTATAAGGGTGTTTGGGATCATAGAAGATCGAGTCAACATCGCCTTGTTCGGCAACCCGGCCCAGATACATCACCGCCACATCGTCGGCCATCTCGGCGACGACCCCCAGGTCATGGGTGATCAGGACAATGCCCATGCCAAATTCACCCTGTAACTCGAGCAACAATTCGAGGATCTGCGCTTGGATTGTGACATCGACGGCAGTAGTGGGTTCATCGGCAATCAGCAGGGCCGGATTGCACGAGAGCGCCATCGCGATCATCACCCGTTGACGCATGCCGCCACTGAGTTGAAAGGCATAGTTGTCAAAGCGTTCCGCCGGGCGTGGAATGCCGACACGGCGCAGCAGTTCAATCGCCCGTTCTTTGGCCGCCTCTTTGCTCAGCGCTGTATGCAGCCGGATCACTTCCGTGATCTGGTCGCCGATGGTATGGATCGGGCTGAGTGAAGTCATCGGCTCTTGGAAGATCATAGAGATGTCTTTGCCACGAATGTCACGGATCAGCCGCCCACGCGGGTGGAGTTGCGCCAGATCGATCACCTCGCGCTGACCATCCTGCCCCTGGCGATGGTAGAGCATTTCGCCGCCAATGACGCGCCCTGGTGGGTCCACAATCTGCAGAATCGAGCGCGCCGTGATGCTCTTGCCACAGCCGCTCTCGCCGACAATGCACAGGGTCTTGTTGCGATAGATCGTCAGATCAACCCCATCGACGGCCCGGACAATGCCTTCGTCAGTAAAAAAATGGGTTTTGAGATTTTTGATCTCGATGAGTAGTTCGTTTTGTGCCATGGGATAGAGTGATTGGTGATGCGTGATGCGTGAAACGTGATGCGTAAAACGTGATGCGTGATGCGTGATACCTGCGCCTGTACAGAATTACGTTTCACGTTTCACGTTTTACGTTTCACGCATCACGCATCACTAACGATATGGATCGGCGGCGTCGCGCAGGCCGTCGCCTAGGAAGTTGAGCGAGAGCACGGTGACGATCACGGCGAGGGCTGGGATCATCAGCCAGGGGGCGGTGGCGACTGAGCGAATATTTTGCGCTTCTTGGAGCAGTACGCCCCAACTGACGGCGGGGGCGCGCAGCCCCAGGCCCAAGAAGCTCAGGGCAGTTTCCGAGATGATCATCCCTGGTACGGCCAGGGTCAGCGAAGCGATAATGTGACTGAAGAAGGAGGGCACCATATGTTTCCAGATCGTGCGCAGTTCCGGTGAACCGTCGAGCCGCGCGGCCAGCACAAAGTCCTCGGCGCGCATGGCCAGGAAGCGCCCGCGAATCACGCGGGCCAATCCCGTCCAGCCGACAAAGGCGAGGATCACGGTGATCATAAAATAGGTGCGCTGCACCGACCAGGTGGTGGGTACCGCCGCGGCCAACGCCATCAACAGCGGAATCTGTGGGATCGAGCGAATAAATTCGATCACACGCTGGATCAGGTTGTCGGTGGCACCGCTATAAAAGCCGGAAATGCCGCCCAGTAAAATGCCAAAGACAAAGCTCATTGCCACCCCGACCAGGCCAATCGTCATTGAGATGCGCGTACCCAGGATCATGCGGCTAAAGAGATCGCGCCCCAAGCGGTCGGCCCCCAGCAGATACATGGGCGCGGTTGGATCTTCCGGCGCAATGAGGTGGATGTTGGTCTCATAGAAGCCGAGCAGCTTGTAGGGCGCGCCTTCTACAAAGAAATTAACATAGTACTTGCTTGTTTCATCCACGACAAAGGTGCGGCGCAACGCCACTTGGTCGATCTCCACTGTGTAGCCGTTGACGTACGGATTGAAGCGCGTACCAGTGGCATCTGTTTCGAAAAGATGCAGCGGCTGTGGGGGCGCATAAGTATGCTGCGCGCTAAAGCGCTCAGTGTCAAAGGGGGCCAAAAACTCGGCAAAGAGCACCACCAGGTAGATCAAGATCGTGATCACCGCGCCGATCATCGCGGCCTTGTGGCGGCGGAACTTCCACCACATCAACTTCCACTGTGATGCGACCTGCACGCGGCTTTCTGGTGGCTGTGGGCGTGCACTGGCATTCACATTGCCTGGTGCCAACGGTTGAACATCAGTTGCCATAACTATCCTTTACTTCATAACGACCGACGACGGTCGTCGCTTTACTCATATCGAATCCGTGGATCCAGCCATGCCAGCAACAGATCGGAAAGCAGGGTGCCGATCACCGTCAAAACGCTCAACATGAGCAGGAAACTGGCGGCCAGATACATATCTTGCGACAGTAAGGCGCGTAACAGAATCGGGCCGGTAGTGGGCAAACTGAGCACAATCGAGACAATCGCCGAGCCAGAGACCAACGCCGGCAAAACCCACCCCACCGTGCTGATAAAGGGGTTGAGGGCGACACGTACTGGGTATTTCAGCAACAGCTTCCATTCCGGCAGCCCCTTGGCGCGGGCGGTCACGACATAGGGTTTGCGCAATTCATCCAGTAGATTGGCACGCATAATGCGGATCAAGCCCGCGGTCCCTTCCATGCCAATGATAATCACCGGGATCCAGATGTGCCCCAGCAGATCCCAGACCTTGTCCATATTCCAGGGCGCTTCCTGGTATTCGGGCGAAAAGAGGCCACCCACGCTCTGGTTGAAATATTTAAAGGCTACGTACATCAACACCAGCGCTAACAGAAAGCTGGGGGTCGCCACGCCGAGAAAGCCGAAAAAGGTGGCAATATAATCGCCGGGTGAATATTGGCGCACCGCCGAATAGACCCCAATCGGAAAGGAGACAATCCAGACAAAGAGCAGGGTAACGAGCGAGAGCACAAAGGTCAGCGCCAAGCGCCCCCAGATCAGATCGGCAACCGGCATATTCCAGCCAAATGACCGCCCAAAGTCACCGCGCAGCACAATCCCTGAGATCCACTTCCAATATTGGACATAGATCGGCTGGCCGAGTCCATACCGTTCGCGCAGCGCGTTCAGTGCCGACTGGTCAACATTTTCCCCCTGTGACGCCATCGCCGCCACCAGCGTCGTCAAGTAATCGCCAGGAGGCAGCTGAATGATCACGAAGACCACCAGCGAAATTGCAATCAACGTTGGAATCAAAAAGATGATCCGCCGGAGAATAAATTGGAGCATAGAACCTCTATATCTTTAAAACGTAAAACGTAAAACGTAAAACGTAATGGTGCTGTCCAGCATTTTACGCATCACGTTTTACGTTTTACGCATCCTACCTACTGCTCAAGCCAATACTGTTCCGGATTCGTGGGGGCGGGGGTGGGATATTGCCAGGAATCGGGCATGGTCGTTGGGACGTTGTGAAAATTATTTTTGACCACGCCATAGCCGGGCGGGCTGGAGGAAAGGCCGATCATGTAGAACTGATCCTTGGCAATCGCAATGATCTGCCGCATCAGCTCGTTTTGTTTCTCGGCGTCGCCGGTCGCTTTGATCTGATCATACAGGGCCATCTGTTCTTGCACTGGGGCGGGTGGTTCTTCCGGCGGCGTCAAGGCCCCTTCGCCGGTGGGATTGGTGTACCAGGTAACCCACGCTTGGGCATAGGCCGATTCGGCATTTTGGGGGAACAGATGACGTGGATCGAGGAAGAGATCCGGCCCGGCCCCGGCACCCCACACATGGACATCGTGTTCATTGCTGTCCTTGCGCGTGTAGAGCAGTGAGCGGTCGATCACCTGTAACTGGGCGTTTACCCCACAGGCCCGCCATTCGTTGACGACCATTTCGGCGCGGTCATCAAAGCCAAACGAATCGGTCACCTGCACGACAAAGGAGAAGGGTTCGCCATCCGGCCCCAGGAAAAAGCCTTCGCTATCCTGTTCGGTGATCCCCGCGTCGGCCAGATATTGGTGGGCCAGTTCGACATCGGATTCGGTGTACATGGCGTACATTTCTTCATCAAAGAGCGCTGGCACTTCCTTGCCGATGGCATTCTGCATGGGCTCGCCCTGACCGACATAGAGGACGTCGATAATCTCTTGGCGATTAATACAGTGGGACATGGCAATGCGGAAGTTCTTATCCTGGAAGATCGCCCGCATGCGCGGATCTTTGTGCGTGAGGTTGAACATGAAACCGGTGGTGTTGCCATTGGCGACGGTGGTAAAGAAGTCAAAGTCACCGGCGGCCATATTATCGGCTAACACCGCCTTGTTGTCATTGGTGTTGAAGTGGCGGCTCATCATATCGACTTCGCCATTGAGCACCTTGAGCAACAGCACTTCGCGATCTTCCAAAATGTCATAGACGACGCTGTCAATATAAGGCAACTGCCGTCCTGCCGGATCAACCTTCCAGTAGTAGGGGTTGCGTTCGGCCACCACCTGCGTGGCTCCCGTGCCATAGGAGCGGACAATGTCCCAAGCCATTAACGTGGGTAATTCGGCGTTGTACCAGTGCGCGTCATAGGGCGTGCCGGAGACGCCACCGCATTTGAGTTCCACCAGGTTGATCCAATCATTGGCCTGATTCTCGGCAATCAACGCATCAAGATCACCGGTGGCCGTGGGCGGATAGAACTGGCCACAATAGTGTTTGGGGAAACTGGTGATATTCAGCCCGGAAGGGGTAGCCAAATTTTGGAGGAAAAGCCCGTTCGGTTCGGCAAAGATGAATTTTACCGTGTAATCGTCCACTTTTTCGACCACGACCGGTTCGCCGCCGGCGGTGAGCCAACTGGCGACATTATGTGCTGCTTCGTAATCGGGGTCAACCACGTTGACTTCATACCAGAAGAGGCTGTCATCCGCCGTGAAGGGTGCCCCGTCGGACCATTTCATGCCGGCGCGCAATTTGAAGGTATAGGCCGTGGCGTCATCGCTGGCTTCATAGGATTCGGCGATATTCGGGATGATCCCGCTCCAATCCGGCGTCCAACGGGCAAGATTCTGATAGGCCATTGTTCGCACGAGTAGGGCGTTGTCCTGCCCACCATTCAGTCCCATGCGCCAGGTGCCACCATATTGGCCCAAGCTCTCGACCGGTTCGATCACCATTGGGGTAGCCGGCAGCCGTTCTGCCAGCGCTGGTAATTCACCGGCTGCCACACGCGCGGCCAAGCTAGGGGCTTCCAGCTCTGTGGTATCAACGGCGGCTGTGCTCGTCGTGCTTTCACTGGCCGCGGGTGCCGTCTCTTCCATCGGCGCTGCCGGCGTACAGGCGGCCAATAGGCCAACAATCAGCAAGAGGCTTAACCAAAGGCCAAGTTGACGACCTCGTTGCGCGGTACTCTTCATCTTTCTTGCTTGTATCATGGGTTCTCCTTGTGCTCAATAATTGTGCGACAGTAGACCTAACATAAGATATTTTGTAAAACACCAGGGGTGCTCTCACGCAGGATCAACGTCGGCTTTACACAGATCTCTTGGGGTGCGCCCTGGCTGTGGCCGTTAATCGCTTGCAACAGCAACTCAAATGCCTGCGCACCGAGTTGGGCAAGGGGATAATGGAGCGTCGATAAGGTTGGCCAAACAAGGTGGGCTAGCGCGATGTTGTCAAAACCAATCACGGCCACTTGCTCTGGTACTGCTCGATTAAGGGCGGCACAGGCTTGGAGTGCCTCGACCGCGACCAGATCGTTGTGACAGATCAGTGCATTAAGGTCCGGGCGGCGTTGCAACAAGGTCAGCGCCGCCTGATAACCTTCCTCCATCTGGGGCACGCAGCCCTGCATTAAGGTGCGATCCAGGGTAATCCCCGCCGCTTTCAGCGCGGCCATATAGGCCTGCCGCCGCTGTCGCCGTGAGAAGGTATTGGGCAACCCATAGAGCAACCCAATCTGGCGGCGTCCACACTGTAAGAGATGCGTTACGGCTTGGCGCACACCGCTATTGTTATCAACCCAGATCGCTCCCATACTGTTGGCAATGGCAGGATGGCCGACTAAAACTGTTGCCGGTTGACGCGCTAAAAGCGAAATCAGCTCTTGGCTCGGCAATGATGGGCTACAGTGGATCATCCCATCGACCCGTTTGCTTTCGAGCAGGCGTAAGAGTGTACTTTCGCGCTTGGCATCTTCGTTGGTATTGCAAAGAAAGATCGTATAGTCATGGGGGAGCGCCGCATCCTCAGCCCCGCGGATCAGCTCAGCAAAATAGGGATTGGCAACATCCGGCACCACAATTCCCAGCGTACCCGTGCGATCAGTCGCCAGCGCACGCGCCAGATTGTTGGGTAAATAGCCCAGCCGATTGGCAATCGCGAGCACATGCTGGCGCGTCTCTGGGCGAATTTCACTTTTGTTGTTGAACGCGCGCGAAACAGTTTGGGTGGAGACCTGTGCCTCGCGCGCTACGTCCGCAATCGTAATGCGGACGCGCATAGCGCGTGGGTTCACAACGGGTAACCAGTCTGGTAGTCTGCGTTGCTGTCGACGCCACCTGGGCAATCATTGATATCCAAGGCAATGTTAGGTTTTAAACAGCGCGCAGGATAATCGAGTCGGATACAAGGTTTTGGTATACATTACCGGGGGAGCTGGCAGTAGCGATACCCGCTACAGTGCTGACACTGTAGGCGAAATATTGTAGATAAAGCTAGGTTTTGTTTGCGTTCACGTTAGCGGTAACGACCGCATAATAGAAATTGTTAGATTTGTCAACCATGAATTTGGGGATTGGGCCTACATGAAGGAGACACGGAGAGACGAGACACGGAGACACGAGACACGGAGACACGAGACACGGAGACACGAGACACGGAGAGACGAGACACGGAGAGACGAGACACGGAGACTCCCGTGTCTCGTCTCTCGTCTCTCGTGTCTTCTCCTTAGTCTCCCACAATCTCTGCCGCCTGACGCAGTGCCCAGTTGACGGCGTTGCGGTTGCGGACGAGGCGGGTGTGCAAGAAGTGGTATTCATCACTATCGGGGTCAAGCTGTGCCAACTGTTTGACGCCTTGTAGTAGGGGCAGATGACCCATACCCCAGGCTGGATCGTGATCGAAGTGGCCGGCCGCGGTATAGGTAATCGGGATGAGGGCGCGCGAAAGTTTTTTCATCTGTTTGTTGAGGGCCGTGACCAAGATCAGATCGTTGGTGGTGGCCGTTGTGGCGCGGGCCGTTAAGCGCGTGACCCCTTGCGCCAACTGCCCCACCCGCGCGATCGCTACGCTCAGATCAAGATGTTCACCAGCTTGGGCTTGTAAGCGGCTCAGGGTTGCCTCCAGATCGATCACAATGGGGCGAAAATCCATGGGCAACAGCGGGTTATGACAAAGTTGCCAGAGCGTCCGCATATAAATCTGGGTATCCAGGGTGAGGACATTGCGGTCGATCTTGTCAATGGTATCTTCACTGGTGTGCCAGAACCAGGGTAAGGCTGCCCCCAGCAATTTGCCGGCCGCTTCGGTCACATAGTTGGTCTGGCTGGGATCAAAGGGCACGGCGCTCAAGGTCATAAAAAGCGCAGGAATGCCCACGCCATTAAAGCTCATATCGCCGGCGCGACTCATGCGGTTGGCCTTGGCATTCTGCCCGGTCTGCGCCTTGATGATGTCAATGCCAAAATCACTCAATTCCAGGTTGGCCGGAAAGCTGCTGTAACTGGTGGCACCCTGCGCGCCGGTCGAATCGACATTGACGTGGGCGACACAGTGGTCATAGAGCTCTTCCCAATGATTGTCCACATACCAGGTGGAACCAGAATAGCGGCCGTGGCTGTGGCCGCTCCAGAAGATCAGGCGCAGCCCGCGGTAGAGTGCGCTTTTGTGTGCCGCCAGCAGCCGCGCCACCTCGATCATCGTCGCGTTGGCCGCGCCGTTGTCCATCGCGCCCACTTCCCACGAATCGAGGTGGCCGCTGAACATGACAAAGTCGTCACTCTGGCTGCCCTTCAATTCGGCGACGAGCAGTGGCGTTTGCTGCCAATCCATAAAAACTTCACTAGTCAACCGCACTTGGACCGGGCCTTGGGCAATACGGGCGCGCAGATCATGGCCATCCTGCTCGACCACCGAAACGGAAGGGGTGCTGGGAATGCGCACCGCGGATTCAGGGGTAGGCGTGCCCCAAATTGTGCTGACGATCATGTAGTGCAGGTGGTCGTCGTTGATAAAGATCTGGCCGCTGGCACCAGCCTGTTCCGCGGCGTAGACCGCAGTCGGCGTGGCCAGGCCGTTGATCAGCACGATCTTGCCTTTGACCTCTTTTTGCGCATAGTCGTCCGCTGTGCCATAACCAACATCAACAACTTCCGCTGTCAAACCATCGGTGCTGGCACTGTAGGCGGTGCCGAGACAGCGATAGGTCTGGGCGGTTCCTTGTTGGTCATCGAGCAGACCTAACTGCGCGCTGAGTGGGTAACTGACCAATGCTGGGTGTTCAAGCAAAGTTGTCCGCAGGCCATAACCAGCAAGGGTCTGCTGCACATAGTCAAAAGCGGCCCGCTCCGCCTCGGTGCCGGAATTGCGCTCCCATTGGGCGATGGTGCTGACAGTTTGCCAGAGGTGGTCGGCAGAGACGGCGCTGATTAATTCGGTTTCTGTGGTCATGGTTTCCCCTCACTGAACTTGCGCTTCAAATGGAACAACGGATCGCCGATGAATGGTGAGTCTTGAGCGTAGGCTGAGCTTGTCGAAGCCGAAGCGGCTCCCGCTTCGGCTTCGACAAGCTCAGCCTACGCTCAAGACAGCGATGGCTCACTCCCCATCAATGTTTACTGCGCAGCGCTGCTGTCGCTTGTAAATCGAGCCGATAGTGCTGCGGCAGGCGCACGAGGGCATCCGCCTTGCCGTGATATTCGATGACGACCCCGTAGATTTCCTCTGCCCCGGCCAGCGAAACATAGCCGTTGATTACATCGTCCAGCACACGCGCTGGCTCGCGGTCCAACGGATCGCCATAGCCACCACCGCCAGGGGGACTCAAGGTCATGCGTACCCCTGGATCGAGCCACATCACGGTTTTTGCTTCTACATCCTGGCCATCAGCCTGGAATTGGCCGAGCGCGCCTGCTTGCCCACCGGCGAGCCCATGCGCGGCAAAGCGCGTGCGATCGACCATGCCCGAAACACTCCACGCTTGGTCACCGCGATAGGTGATCGACGTAGCCTGCCCCAGTCCGCCGCGAAATTGGCCGGCCCCCCCCGAATCGGTGCGCAACTGGCGCTGGTGTTGGATCAGCGGTGCTTGGGTCTCCAGCACCTCGGCGGGCACGCCGGCCACACCGCTGGGAAAACCGGTGGTGTTGAGGCCATCTTTGATGGAGCGAGCACCCATGCCGCCCACCTGGAAGAGGGTAAAATTGCTCTCCTTGCCCGCCTGTTTGCCCATGCGCAGGTCGGTGGCCGGCCAGCGTGAACGCCAGATGCTCATCCAGATCGGGTCGGCGCTGCCCGCGACGATGCGGTCGGGGATCGCCTTGGCCAGCGCGCCAAAGATCGCGCTCGGCACAAAGTGGCCGACCAGATGGCGGGAGGCGACCGCGGCGGGTGGGCGGCAGTTGAGGATCGACCCTTCGGGTGCGGTCACATGGACCGGGCGGAAGGCCCCTTCATTGTGCGGCACCTCTGGGTTGATCGCGGCTTTCATCGCAAAGGAAGCATAGCCACGCGTGTAGTTCAGCACCACGTTGATGCCTAAATTACTCTGTGGCGACGAGCCCCCAAAGTCAATATAGATATCTTCATCCTCCACCGTGACCGCGACATTAAGATGCAGCGGCTCTTCAAAGCCATCGCTCCAGACCACATGCTCATAGTGCCCATTGGGCAGCTTGCGGATCGCCGCCCGCATGGCCTGTTCCGAGCGCGCGATGATCTCGTCGGCCAGCGGATCGATGCTCTCCAGGCCAAACTCGTCCATCATCTGCAAGAGGCTGCGCGCCCCCACCGCGTTACAGGCCGTCTGCGCATAGAGATCGCCAACCGTTTCGTCCGGTGTGCGCACATTGGCGCGGATGATCTTGAGCAATTCCTCGTTTGGCTCGCCTTCGCGAAAGAGCTTGGTGATCGGCACGCGTAGCCCTTCTTCATAGACCTCGCGCGCCTGCGCCGAGAGAATGCGCCCGCCAATATCCGGTGCGTGACAGCAGTTGGCAAAGTAGCCGACAATGGTCTCGCCGCGGAAGACGGGGGTCATCACCGTCAGGTCGTTGACCTGGCCGGCGGTCATCCACGGATCGTTGGTGACCAGCACATCGCCCGGCTTGAGGGTGTGCGGTGGATAGGCCTCCAAAAAGTGAATCGCCCCGGTCGCCATGGGGTTGATGTGGCCGGGGGTACCGGTGAGCGACTGCGCGATCATGTAGCCGCGCGTATCAAAGACACCGCAGGCGAGATCCTGGGATTCACGCACAATCGTGCTAAAGGCGGTGCGCATCAACGCCACCTGCTGCTCATTCGCCACTGAGAGCAGCCGATTCCAGAGCACTTCGAGCAAAATTGGATTAAGCGCCATCTTCGCCTTCACTTTCTTTTTGTGCGCCACTGAGGGTTTGACTGCCGGCCATCGTAATCACCAGATTGTAATGTTCATCGATCTGGCAGGCCCCAGCCGGCCCCACAATCACCGTCGATTCACGTTCTTCAATAATCGCCGGCCCTCTAAAAGAGAGCCCTGGCTGCATGCGATAGCGATCATAGATCGGCGTCTCCATAAAACCACCTGCCTCGGGGAAATAGGCTGGTCGTGCCCCCTTTTGTGTCTCGACTACAGTGGTGGCCGCCTGCGCGCTTGTTGTAATTTGCAGCCGCACATCTGGTTTGGGGCCGGACGAGACGACGCGCCAGTGCAGAATCTCAATGTTGACCGGCGGTCCCAGCCGCTCATATAGCTCTTGGTAGACCTGTTGAAAGGCCGCTTTTAAGGCCGGTACGCTCTCCCCATCCAACACGCCAGCAGCTAAGGGGACGCGAATTTCGTGCCCTTGGCCGACATAGCGCATATCCACCGCCCGGCGGTGCTCGATCTGCTCGACGGGCACCCCAGAGTTGATCAGCAGGGCTTCGCCTTCGGCGGCCATTTCGGTCAACAGTTGGTTCGCTTTTGTCCAGTCGATCGCATTGAGTTCAACCGCCCACGAGCGCACAAAGTCAAAGGCCAGCGGTGCGGAAAGGAAGCCAACCGTGCTCATCACCCCGGCCCCCAGAGGTGCCAACAACAACGGTGACCCCAGTGAGAGCGCGATCCGGTAAGCATGGACCGGCCCCGCGCCGCCAAAAGCAAAGAGCGGGAAACGGCGCGGATCCTTGCCCCGTTCTAGCGCGTGGACACGCGCCGCGTTCGCCATATTTTCATTCGCAATCTGGTGAATCCCCCACGCCGCCTCTTCCACGGAAAGCCCCAACTTGTCGGCGATCTTGGTTTTGATCATCTCGCGCGCCTTGGCCAGGTCGAGCACCATCCGCCCGCCCAGAAAGTAGGCTGGATCCAGATAACCGAGGATCAGATTGGCATCGGTTACCGTTGGCTCTTCCCCGCCGCGGCCATAACAGACCGGCCCCGGCAGCGCCCCTGACGAGTCCGGCCCGACTTTGAGCAAGCCTAACCCATCGACCCGCGCAATTGAGCCGCCACCGGTGCCGATTTCGATCAACTCAATCACTGGGATCTTGATCGGTAAGCCAGAGCCTTTTTTAAAGCGGTAGATGCGATCCACCTCAAACTCATGCGCAATCAGCGGCTTACCCTGGTCGATCACACAGATTTTGGCGGTGGTCCCGCCCATGTCAAAGGAGATCAAGCTGCTGTGGCCAGCGGCAAGGCCATAGGCATTGGCGGCCAGCGCACCGGCGGCCGGCCCCGATTCGAGCAGGCGTACCGGGTATTGGATCGTCGTCTCCACCGTCGCAATACCGCCGCTGGAGAGCATCAGGTAGAAGTTGCCGGTAAAACCCAAGCTGTGCAGCCGCGTTTCCAGGTCACGCACATAACGTTCGACCAGCGCTTGCACGTAGACATTGGCGATAGTGGTCGAGCCGCGCTCAAACTCACGCATTTCCGGCACCACATCCGACGAGATCGAGACGCGTAGATTGGGGGCAACCTGCTGTACAATCGCCCGCGCCGCCCGTTCGGCATCGGGATTGGTGAAGCTGTGTAAAAAGACAATCGCCACGGCTTCGATGCCAGTGTCGGCTAACTCACGCGCCAGCTTTTCGACATAATCAGTGTCAAGTTCCTGATAGGTGCTGCCATCGGAGAGGGTGCGCTGCGGCACATCAAAACGCAGGTGACGCGGCGTCAACGGCTTGGGCTGTTCGAGCATCAGATCGTAGAGTTCATACCGATTTTCGCGGCCGATCTCGACTGAATCGCGAAAGCCCTGCGTGGTCAACAGCGCCGTCTTCGCTCCTTTGCGCTCGATCATCGCATTGGTTACCAGGGTTGTGCCGTGGATCAGATGTTGGACCTGATTGGTCTGCACACCAAAGCCCTGCAAGGTTGCCGTCAACGCTTCTTCGACCGCGCGCGACGGATCATCCGGCGTCGTTAGCACCTTGCCGATGGCGAACGCCCCTGAGCCATTTTCTACCACAATTAGATCAGTAAAAGTACCACCAATATCAACGCCGACACGATACGTTTTGCTTGTCATAACTCTTCTATTCTTTGTGATTGGGTAGGCCGGTAAATCGGTAAATCAGTAAATCGGTAGGCGGTTATCATTTCTTCGTATGTGCTCTACTGATGTACCGATATACCGATTTACCCCACCAGCTTTGGAAAGAGGCTAGGTGGATAAATATCAACAGTCGCCGAACGCTGCTGGGCCAACATGCCGCCGTCAACGACCAGACAGTGGCCGGTGATATAGCGGGCGTCGTCGGAGGCAAGGAAGGCTGCGGCTCCGGCTAGATCATCAGGTTCGCCAATGCGTTCCAGGGGCAGGTTGATGCCGCGCTGCTTGCGTTCTGCTGTGCTCAGACCACTCGTATCGATCGAGCCGGGAACCAGGGCGTTGACACGGATGCCATAAGGGCCAAGATCGAGGGCCAAGGCCCTCGTCATCGCTTCAATCCCACCCTTGGTGGCGTCATAGGCGACAAAGGCGCGGTGCGCACGTTGGGCACCGCCGGAGGAAAGGTTGATGATGTTGCCGGCATCTTTCTGCGCCATAATCGGCGCAGCCCGTTTGCAGCAGAGGAACGCGCCGGTGAGGTTGACGCCGATGATCCGATCCCACCACGCTTTGTCGGCGTCGAGAAAATGTTTGGTCGGGCTGACGACCCCGGCGTTGTTGACCAGCACATCGACTGTGCCATAGTGGGCTAGCGTCTGGTCGAAGAGTTGATCCACTTGCGCCTCATCGGCAATGTCGACGGCGATGGCCAGGGCTTGGCCCCCTTTATCGTGAATCGCCGCAGCGACGGCGGCGGCCCCGGCGGCGTCAATATCGGCGACAACCACGTTGGCCCCTTCTGCGCCAAAACGTTCGGCAATCGCCCGGCCAATCCCTTTGGCTGCGCCGGTGACAATCACAACTTTGTTTTCAAAACGGGTTAGGCTAGCGGTCACAAGTTGATCTCCTGCTGCTGGATGAAATTAGCTTCCAAGATGATGCTGACTATAAGTGTAACCATCTGTTGACATGTCAACAAAATCTAATGTTGATGGTGCCGTTTTGTTGCGCAGAGAGCAGGCGTGAAACTACAAAAGTCCGCCTGCGCGTCGGCGCGGCATCGCCAGGGCCGCGGGGTTTAACACTTCGTTGCTCGCTAATCGGTGATCTAACCATGCCTCTAGTTGATCAGCGGCAATCTGGACGAACTCATGCAGGACATCCTGGACTTTCCAGCCGATGTGGGGCGTCAGCAAAACATTGGGCAATGTCCGTAAGGGGCTTGACGGGGGCAGTGGTTCGACGGCAAAGACATCCAACCCCGCCCCGGCCAAATGGTTGTTTTGCAAAGCCTCGACGAGCGCTGCCTCATCGACAATCGCCCCACGCGCGGTATTGATTAAGATCGCGCCAGGTTTCATTTGCCCGATGCGTTCCCGATTCAATAACCCTTGCGATGCTGGGGAGAGCCGCAGATGGATCGAGACGACATCGGCCGTTGCCAGCAACTCATCCAATGGCATCCGCCTGACGCCAAATTCATCAACGCCACCCGTCGCGCTTCTGTCCCAGGCGATCACCTTCATCCCAAAGGCTGCCGCCAGCCGCGCGACGGGCCGCCCATGGCGCCCGTAACCGAGAATTCCTATCGTCCGGCCGGCCAGCGAGCCGCCCATCGCGGTTGGCCAAGCGCCGGCCTGCATGGCCGCGTTTAACCCATAGATCTGTCTGACCAATCCCAGCAGCAAACCAAAGGCCAATTCCGGCACAACGATCGGTGGTTTCGTCACCCGGCGACCGAGCGCAATGACAATCCCGCGCGCTGTCGCCGCTGTTTCATCCAGATGATAGGCATGGCCACCAGTCTGTAAGACCAACTCTAGAGTAGGGCAGCTGGCAAAGAAGCGGTCGTCCATCCTGGTGCGTTCACGCAGCGCCAACAGGATTTGGCAACTGGCCAGCTGCTGATAGTCATCAACACTGAGTGGCTGATCGAGAATCTCGACGGTGGCAAGCTGTTGTAGGCGTACCATCGCTGGGGCTTTGGCTAACTCGCCCTCATCGTCATCGAGGACCAGTAGTTTGACCTGGTTCATGCTTGATCTCTCCTGAATTTGTCTAGTGTTGGCTCTGGCTACTCAGGTGCAGACGGACTAGGGATCGATAAACCGCACCGGTGGGGCGCAGATCACTGTGCAGATGGACAAACTCATCCACCTGCCAGTGGTGGGGCGTTGCCGCCGCGCGATATACTTCAACCAGTTGACCAAGCTGGCGCACTTGATCGCGCCCAGCCTCGCGGCGCACTCGGGCTAGCGTGATGTGGGGAGAGAAAGGACGTGTCTCTGCGGTAAAGCCCACCTGTTGTACCTGTTGCTCAACCGCTGCCTGTAACGCGTTGAGGGGTGCCAGATCCCCTACCAGGCCCAGCCAGAACACGCGCGGTTGGCGTAGGGTGGGAAAGCCACCAATATTCCCCAGCGCAAGTTCAAAGGGCGCGTGCGCGGCGGCAAGCGCACGCAATCTTGGTGCAAGCGCTTGCGTTTGGGCATCGGTGGTTTCGCCGAGGAAGCGGATGGTCAAATGGACGTTCGCCAGCGTTGCCCAGCGCAAGTCGTCAGCGGCCTTGTGGGCGCGCAGATAATTACGCAACGCTTGAGTGCGTTCGTCAAGTGCTTGGTGGATAGTGAGGGGAAATACAATGGCGATGAAGGTGCGCGGCAACGTGGACCGATCCCCTTATCTCACATGAACGACTGTCTCCGTCTCCATTGACTCAATCGCGGCAGCGATTACCTTCTGTGCGGCCAACGCTTCGGCGGCTGTGCCGTCGATCTGATCAGGCGGCACGTCGTCGGTGATCTGGCGCAGGAAGGTGTGAATGCGCTCGCGGAAGGTGTCATTGAAGTCGCGAAAGCCGCCGAAGAGCGGGTTCGTGTAGACCGTCTTTTCCAGATTGCCGGCGGGATAGAGGGTGACTTCGCGGTACATGTCATCGATCACAAACCGGCCGTTGACCCCGGCGACCTCACAGCGTTCCATGGGGTGACCGCGCTGAATGTCATAGCTGCCGGTGAGGGTGCCGACACAGCCATTTTTGAACTTCATATTGAAGACTGCGGTGGACCAAATTTTACGCCCCGGTGCCATCTGCGCAAAACAGTGGACCGCTTCAATGTCACCACAAAAGTAGCGCATGACATCAATGGTATGGGGATGCAGCGCTTTGAGGTGAAAATAGGGCGAACTCTCGCGTGGATTCATGATCCACATGCTCATGTTGATAAAGAGCTGATGGCCAATCCGCCCCTCTTCGACCCAGCGTTTGGCCAGCCGTGCCGCCGGGGTAAAGCGGTGGTTGAGGTTGACGCCGTAGCGTACCCCTTTGGCTTTGCCTTTGGCCACCATCTCTTCGCCCTCTTCGACTTCATTCGAGATCGGCTTTTCCCCCAGCACGTTGCAGCCGAATTCAAGTGCCTGCATGGTGGGCAGATAATGTTCGCTGCCATACTCTTTGCCGCCGGTCGTCACGCTGACCACATCGGGTCTTTCAGCTTCGAGCATGGTCTGCACATCATAATAGGCTTTGACGCCATACTTGGCCGCTCCGGCATCGGCGCGTTCTTTGTTCCAGTCGCAGACCGCGGCGAAATTCGCCAGCTCATCCTCTTTATACATTGTCGAATGGATGTTGCCGATTGGCCCCATCCCGATCACACAAGTTTTTAGCGTCATAGCTATTTCTCCCGATTTGAAGGTCCAGTCTTTTGCTCAACCTTATGTTACAATATTACACAAATAAGTGTTACACACTTTTGGGTATATGGAGGTAGATAGATGAAACAGGTTGCGCCATTGCGCTATGATGTGATCTTCAAGAAAGCGTTTAGCGATCCCGAAATCTTTACGGCGTTTGTCGAGGCCGTGTTGGGCATTAAGCTTGAGATTGACAGAGTCGAGACGGAAAAGTCGTTTGCCCCGCCCATTGGCCGGGTGGCATCGCGCTTTGACCTGTTTGCCGAAGATGTCAAGAACCGCATCATTGTCGATATTCAGCATGTACGGTTTGAGGATCACTACGATGCCTTTCTGCACTATCACTGTGCCGCCATTCTCGAACAGATCATCAAAGCGGAAAATTACCGGCCAAAGTTAGCCGTATACAGCATCATTGTCCTGACCAGCGGTGACAAACATAAAGTTGACTGGGCGAGCATCGATTTTGATCCTAAGACGCGTGACAACAGGAGCTTAGGCGAGATTCCCCACAAAGTTGTCTACCTTTGCCCCAAATATGCCTCAGCTGAGACGCCGGCCCCGTTGCGGGAATGGCTGCGGGCGATTGATGATTCCTTAGATTCACAGGTTGATGAAGCCAACTATACACACCCCTTGATTCGGCGCATTTTTGATCACATTGAACAAGATCAAGTTTCTCCCGAAGAACGTTTCCAAATGATCGAGCAATATAACCTAGAGCAACATAAACGAACCGTTGTGCTCGAAGCCAAGGCAGAAGGCAAGGCAGAAGGCAAGGCAGAAGGCAAGGCAGAAGGCAAGGCAGAGGGACAAGGCGAAGCAAAGGTTGCCATTGCACGTTCCCTACTTGCCAAAGGCCTGGACATTGCCCTTATTCGCGAAGTGACCGACCTCAGTGAGGATGAGCTTCGCAACCTAACCGCTTAGGCTTTGGCGGCGGCCAAACGCAGGTGGTTGACATGCTGGGAAGCGGCCAAAGCTAACTTGGCCGCTTCCCGGTATCTTTGTGGATCCCTGCCGATCAGGTTGCCCCCTGCCCTGCCCAAACCCTATCCAATCGGCACTTCTTCGGCGCGGCCCGTTTCGTATGACCGAATGGCGGCCTCGATCACCTCTTGTACCGCCAAGCCATCTTTGCCGGAGGCGTCGATCTGCTCGCGGGGCACTTTGCTGTCAACCTGTTCGATCCAACGGTTGATGCGGTTGGTGAAGGTGGCGTTGAAGCCGCTTAGCCCACCCATGATGCTGTTGCGGATCACGGTCAGTTCGTCGCTGCGGCGGGGGTAGAGGGTCAACTCTTCGTAACAGTTGTCGAGCACAAAGCGTCCCTCCGTGCCCATCACTTCGCAACGTTCCAGATTGTGGCGCGGGTTGGTGTCATAGCTGCCGGTGAGGTGACCGACCACGCCATTCTCAAATTCAATGTTGACCTGCATGTTGGAGTAGCAGATGCGGCCCGGTGCTTTGTTGAAAAAGGCATGGACACGGGCGACATCGCCACAGTAGTAGCGCATCACATCCACCGAATGAGGATGCAGCGCGCGCGCATGGAACCAAGGTGAGGTCTCATTCGGGTTGCCGATCCACATGGTCATATTGATCAGCAAAAGGTCGCCTAACTTGCCGGCGGTGACCCACTCTTTGGCCTTGGCGGCCGGTGGCACAAAGCGGTGGTTGAGGTTGATGCCATAGTAAACGCCCTTCTGCTCGGCCTTGCGCACCATCTCGCGCGCCTTTTCGATCTCGTTGGAAATGGGCTTCTCGCCCAGGACATGTTTGCCGGCTTCCAAACATTGCATGGTCGGCTCAAAGTGGTCGCCGCCGTTCTCTTTGCCGGCGCTACAGACGCTGACGGCGTCGAGTTCCTCATTTTTCAGCAGATCCTCCACGCTATAGTAAGCCTTGACGCCATAGCGCTCGGCGGCCTTGTCCGCGCGTTCCTTGATAATGTCACAGACCGCGACGAGTTGGACGGCGGGATTGGCTTGGTAGACGGGCGCATGGGTGTTGCCAATGCCACCCAGACCGATTACAGCGACTTTTAATGTCATGATAGACTCCTGGTTCTCAAAGAAAACTTGCGTTGGTTACGGTTGGATGGAATGCGGATTTTACGGATTAGGCGAATTTTTGCTGGTCATCCGTAAAATCCGCGTTCTAATTGCTTTATTCTAACTGCCGTTGCCAGAGTTGATAGATCCCATATTGTTGGACCGGCTGATAATGCGCCTTGATATACTCGTCCAATAGCGTGACGCCACTGCTCTTGGCGCTATCATTGGGCTCGTTGGAATCGGGGTAATGGACGACAAAGAGCCACCCTGTTGCGCCACGCGTCAACTCATCGACAATCGCCTGCTGTACGGGGGCCGTGGTTGCCACACCAGGGTGCAACTCATGATAACGGGTGGGAATGGGGCGTCCGGCCAGAAAGTAGAGCGAAACATCGTTGACAAAGATCTGGTCATGGCGGCGCGCGGCAACAAAGACAGCTTCCCTTCTGCTGGGATCAAGTTTATTCAGCCACTCGATAATCGCCGCCTGATCCTGGCTGATCGGCACACAACTGGCGCGCGGCAAGCTTGAATAACACTTCGTTGGGGGGAAGAACTCAGCATACTCGCTCAGCTTCGCATAGGGAATGTAGAGATAGATAAAGAGGGGCAGCAACGTCAATAAGAGCAGCACAAGACCCCACCCTAACCCTCCCCAGTTTGGGGAGGGAACTGTAGTCTCGTTGTTGGGTTGGCTGTGCGGGGCGAGATCTTGGTTGCCCCTGTACTGTCCCCTCCCCAAACTGGGGAGGGTTAGGGTGGGGTGCCCCATGCGCCGCTGCCAGAGCCAACCAATCAACAGAATCGTCGGCAACGAGGTCGGCAGGGCATGGATTGCGTCGTAGCGGCTCATCGCCTGGAGAAACAAGCCAAGCCCCAAGAGCAGCACGGTCACGGCTAGTACATCATTCCTCGTCAGGCGGGTGCGCGCCATTTTGATCAACAACCCTAAACCCACCAGCCCATAAACCAGCAGTGGCAGATAGAAGCGCGCCCATTCGCCAATTACCCAATCAACTTGCGCCAGCCAACTGCCTCGTTCGGCCCAGCGCGTCCAATCGGGCAATAGCCCAGGATAGGGCAAGTGGCGCACGGCGCGAAAGGTGGTTGCTGGAAAGACAAAGAGGTTGGTGAAGATCTCTCGCGGATCGCTCACTGTGGCCAGATAACCGTAGACTGGGAGCACGATCAGCAATGCGCCACCCAGCAATGAAAACACTTTGCGCCACAGCGGTTGATTAACGGCCACATCGCCGCGCCAGTGCCAGAGCAGCAGACCAATCAGCGTGGCAATCCCCACATAGCCGGCGACATCAACCCGAAAAAGTGCGGTTATGCCAATCGCCAATCCCGTAAAAAAAAGCTGATGCAGGCTGATTTTGGTCAGATAGGTGGAAAACATGAAGAGCGCCAGAAATGCAAAGAGCAGCGCCGGAAACATGACATAGCCATAAAAAGTCGCAGCGGCCAAGAGCAGACTGATGGCAAGCGTGGTGACGAGCGTCAGTACGAATGAGGGCAAGAGCCTGTTCGCAACAGCGAAGATGATCAACGCGCAGAGGGCGCGCACGCCCACATCATATAGCCGTTCGGCAATGACCGTAGGTCCCACAAATTGAAAAACCAGTGACAGCACATAGGATTGACCGGGTGGATAGAGGGCCCAATAGTCGCGAAAGGGCACGTCGCCCTGCAACAGTCTCCACCCGCCGACCAATGCCAGCCCTTCGTCATAGATATTGAGCGGCGTTTTGATTGGGAGCAGGCAGAGGCAAGCGGTGCCAACCAGCAGCAACGTCCCGAAGATGCGGCGCATGATCATAACACGGGCTTGACATAGACGCGGCGGGCGCGGCGATAGAGCCAATAGAGAATGGCACAAACGACTGCTTCACCAACCACCAGTTGGGCATAGAAGGAGAGGTCAATTTGCCCGCCAAGCAGGGTGGCCGTCTGTGCTAGCCCACGCCATGCCGCCAAATGCACAAGCGTTAGGATGAGCAATTCCCAAAAGCTGACCAGAAAGAAACGTATAAAGAGGCGGCCTTTTTCGACGCCCGTGCGATAGAAATGTTCGGTAAAGACAATGATTGCCAAGCCAAAGATCGCCAGAAAGAGAAAACCAAATTGGTTGATCGCATGTTCCACATAGCGATCCCACTGGGTGACGCCGAACGCAATAATAAGTGAAGTGCGCGCGCTCAACAGGGCCGTAACCGCCACCGCTACGCTGACAGCCCATAGTAGATAGGCCAACACATAGCGTGATGTTTTTTGTACCAAGACGACTTACCTTTCCCTACAACAATTCGTGAACGCGGATTTGGCGGATTTGGCAGATTGACACGGATTTTATCCGCCTCTATCCGCCGTATCCGCCAAATCCGCGTTCGATTAAGCTGTTAAACTCGCGCTCGCTAGCGCTCCGCAACTGGCGCACGCAGCACGATCCCTTGCAGATCGAGTTCTTCGGCAAAGTGACAGGCGGCTGAATGTTTGTCGCTCAACTTGCGCAACAGGGGTTCCTCTTGCTCACAGCGCGCTTTGACATACTTACAGCGCTTCTGGAAGACACAGCCTTTGGGCAAGTTGCCTAGATCTGGCGGTTCGCCCGGCGTAATCGTGCGCTGCCCCTGCATACGGTTGACTGTACGCGGTACGGCAGCCAAGAGCAACTCGGTATAGGGGTGTTGGGGATGGGCCAACACTTCCTCTTTTGTCCCCAGTTCGACCAGCTTGCCGGCATACATCACGGCAATGCGGTCGCTGATATAGCGGACCACGGACATGTTATGCGAGACAAAAATATAAGTAAGATTATACTTCTCTTGTAGATCTTCGAGCAAGTTCAATATCTGGGCCTGAATCGACACATCAAGCGCCGAAACCGGTTCGTCGGCCACGACTAAACTTGGGTGTACCACCAAGGCCCGTGCGATCCCAACACGCTGGCGTTGACCACCGCTAAAGCTGTGCGGGTAGCGGCGCAGATGTTCAACACGCAATCCTACCTGCGTAATCACTTCCTTGACCCGCTCTTCCAACTCGCGCCCTTTCGCAATGCCATTGACTAGCAGCGGTTCGCCCACTGTCTCCAAAATATTCATGCGTGGGTTGAGTGAGGCGTAGGGATCCTGAAAAATGATTTGCGCGCTGGTCCGGAACAGGCGTTTATCCTGTCCCTGCAATGCCGTGAGTGAGAGGGTCTTTTCGGGCGTATGGAGCAGCACCTTGCCGGCTGACGGCTCATACAATTTGACCAGGCAGCGGCCCAAGGTTGTCTTGCCACAGCCACTTTCGCCGACGACGCCTAAGGTTTCGCCCCTGCTCACGTTGAAAGAGACATCATCTACTGCCTTGACATGGCCGACCACGCGCCGCAACAGGCCCTGTTGAATGGGAAAGTACTTTTTCAGCCCTTGAATTTCTAACAATACGCGATTTTGTTCAGACACGATGCTGGCTCCACAAAATAATTATTGATACAAAACACAGCGCACTTTGTGCCCCGGCTCGACTTCGACCAGCGGCGGGCGGGCGGTGTCACAGACGCCAGCAATCCGTTTGCCACAGCGCGAAAAGAAGGGGCAGCCTTTATGCACCGTGAATGGACTGGGCATCGTGCCCTGAATCGTGTGCAACCGTTCCATCGGCCCATCAATCGTGGGAATCGACCGGAGTAGTGCTTGCGTATAGGGATGCAGTGGGTTTTCAAAGAGTTGGTCGGTGCTGGCATGTTCCATCACCAGCCCCAGGTACATCACCATGATCTCATCGGCCACACTGCCCACCACGGCCAGATCATGGCTGATATACATGATCGCCATCCCAAACTCTTTTTGCAGATCTTGCAGCAATTCCAGAATTTGGGCTTCAATCGTCACATCAAGCGCGGTGGTCGGCTCGTCGGCGATCACCAATTTGGGGTTACAGGCCAGGGCCATCGCGATCATCGCCCGTTGGCGCATGCCACCGCTAAATTGGTGCGGATAGTTGTCGACCCGTTGCTCGGCACGTGGAATGCCCACCCGCCGCAGGATTTCGATGGTGCGTTCGCGTGCCTCTTTTTTGCTCAGCCCCTCCATATGCAATACGACCGATTCCATGATCTGATTGCCGATCGAATGGACTGGGCTAAAGGAGGTCATCGGCTCCTGAAAGATAATGCCGATCTCTTTGCCGCGGATCGCGCGATAGTCACGTCCACGAGTTGGCAGATCCGAGAGGATGACCGAGCGATTGCCCACGCCATTCTCCTGGAGATGCAGCACAATCTTGCCACTTTCGATCTTGGCCGGCGGCATGGGCAAAATACCCAACAGCGCCTGCGATGAGACCGACTTGCCCGAGCCGCTCTCGCCGATCACGCCCAAGGTTTGACCCTGGCGGATCTTAAAGCTGACCCCATCCACGGCACGGACAATGCCCTCTTGCAGATGAAAGTGGACCCGTAAATCTTCGACTTCTACTAAAACATCTCTTTGATCTGTCATGCTTGATTATCCAGAAAGTAATCAGTGAGTAAGTTAGTTAGCGTACGGATCCGCCGCGTCACGCAGCCCGTCACCGATGAAGTTGAAGAGCAGCACAGCGACCACGACAAAGGCCCCCGGGATCAGCCGCCACGGCTGTTGCGCGACGACAACCATATCTTGCGCATCACCTAGCAAGACACCCCAACTGACGGCAGGAGGTTGCATACCTAAGCCGAGGAAGCTCAAGGTCGTTTCGCCCAAGATCGAGCCGGGGATCGCCAAAGTTAACGAGACGATCAGATGGCTGGTAAAGCCGGGCAGCAGATGGCGGAAAATAATGCGTGGTTGACTGGCCCCGGCTGCTTGGGCTGCCAGTGTGTAGTCCTCTTCGCGCAGCGCTAACAACTTGCCACGCACGACGCGCGCCAGCCCACTCCACCCAATGATCGAGAGAATTACCGTAATCGCAAAGTAGGTTTGGGTGACCGACCAATCGCGCGGCAGCGACGCAGCGAGGGCCATCCAGAAGGGCAGCGCCGGAATCGACAGCAGGAAATCAATGATGCGCTGAATAATCTCGTCGGCAATCCCACCAAAGTAGCCGGAGATGCCACCCAACGTGACGCCGATAAAAAAGCTCAGGAAGACGCCGACAAAGCCGATCGAAAGCGAAATGCGCGAACCATAGAAAGTGCGGCTCAAAATATCGCGGCCTAATTCATCGGTGCCAAAGAGCACCAGGGGCGGGCCGCCCAAGCCGGTGCCAAACAAGTGGCGATTGGTCTCCCATTGGCCCCAGAATTTGTAGGTATCCCCTTCGACAAAGAAGCGAATGGGGAAGCGCTGGCTTGTATCTTCCGTATAAATATACTTGAAGGTCTTTTGGTCCAACACGCGAGTCAGCGCATAGACAAAGGGGCGCTGCAGTGAGCCATTTTCATCCCAGATCTTTACTTTGCTGGGCGGGCTCTGTTGGCGATCTTCAAAGCGCGTTTGCGGCAGATAGGGCGACATGAAGCCGGGGATAATGGCGATCAAGTAGAAGAAGCCCAGCAAAACCGACGAAAGCATCGCCAGTCGATGCCGGCGAAAGCGCCACCAGATCAGTTGCCACTGTTTGGCATAATAATAACGCTCTGATTTTAGATCAAGCTGCTCTTCGACGAGCGCTTCTTGCTCCCCAGCCGGCTGGCTGACCAGCCCCTGTGCCGCCGGTTTGGTCTGCTCTTGTACGGTCATTGCACGCTTCCTTATTTTCCCGTTGCTTCAAAACGAATCCGTGGGTCGGCCCAGGCCAGGTAAATATCCGAAATGAGGGTGCCTAACACAGTGAGCGAACTCAAGATTAAGATGATGCTGCCGACCAGATACATATCTTGGGCCAGTGTGGCGCGCAACAAAGTCGGTCCCATCGTCGGCATACTCAGCACCACCGAAATAATCACTTCGCCCGAGATAATCGCCGGCAAGAGCCAGCCAATGGTGCTAAAGAGTGGATTAAAGGCGATCCGCACCGGATATTTGAAGAGAATCGTCAACTCGGGCACCCCTTTGGCGCGGGCTGTGGTGACATATTGTTTCTTCAATTCGTCCAGCAAGTTGGCACGCATCACGCGAATGGTCGCGCCCGTGCCGGAGAGACCAATGATTACAATCGGCAAAATCAAGTGTTTGATCCGGTCGATCAATTTGGCCGTATTCCAAGGTGCATCGAGAAAGTCGGTTGAATTTAGCCCCAATGGCGAAAAATCGAGATAGCGGAAAACCAACCAGGCCGCCACAAAGGCCAGCAAAAAGCCTGGTGTCGCCACCCAAACAAAGGCCAGGATCGTCGCAATGTAGTCAACCAACGAATAGGGATGCGTGGCCGAGTAGATCCCGATGGGAATGGCAATGATCCAAGAGAGAATCAGCGCGCTAAAAGAGATGAGGATCGTAAAGGGCAAGCGTTCGCGCAAAATATCGTTGACCGGTTTGCCCCACTGAAAGGACCAGCCAAAATCGCCACGGGTGAGGATCCCGGTCATCCACTTGGCATAGCGCACATAGGAGGGTTGGTCGAAGCCATAGATCGCGCTCAGACGCGCCGCTTCTTCCTCCTGCAAATCAATCCCCGAATTGCGCAAGTTGGTGATGTAGTTGCTTACCCAATCCCCAGGCGGCAACTCGATCACCACAAACGAGACAATCGAGATCAAAAACAAAATGGGGATCAACATGATCACCCGGCGGACAATGTAAAGTAGCATTTGAAGGAAACCTTCCGTGACCGGATGACAAGAGGACCGGATGACAAGAGGACCGGATGACAAGATGAGGGGATGACCAGATGACGGGATAACTGAATGATCTAATTCCATACAAATCACTTGGTATCCAATCACCTTGTCACCTTGTCATCTTGTCATCTTGTCACCTTGTCACCTTGTCACCTTGTCATCCCTTCATCTGATCAGTTATTCACCAAACCACAACTGCTCACCAGCGAAGTTGCCGGCGATGGCGTACCCGGCGACGGGCACATTGCGCAGGCGCTTGCTGGCGATCATTGGATATTTCACATTTTCGACGATGGTAATCTGCGGCAGATTGGTCTGTTGCCATTGGTGACCTTGTTCCACAAAGGCATTGTATTCGTCACTGCCGGCAACCGATTCCCAACGCGCCTTGTTCATTGCGAGGGCTTCTTGTACCCAATCCGGTGGCTCGACGCCTTCGGCACCAGCGGTATTGAACCAAATCAGCCAGGCTCGTCCAAACAGACCCATATTGCCCATCAGGCGGTCGTTGTCACCATTCTGATCGTGGGCCCAGAAGACAGTTGCTTGTAACTCATTGGCGTCGTTCCGTTGCCCCCAGAGTTGGGAATCGATGCGCTTGATCTGGAAGTTGATGCCGATGTCTTTCATCTGCTCAGAAAGCAGTTCGGCAATTGGTTCAAGATCGGGAGCATGGGCACCATGTTCCACCAACATCGAGAAGGGGCTGCCATCGGGGGCCATGCGGAAGCCGTCGGCATCCTTTTCGGTCATACCCATCTCGTCGAGCAGCGCATTAGCCGCAGCCACATCATAGGTGGCATTCTCTGCCCCAACGGTTTGGTCGGGATAGCTGGCGAAGCCGTAGTAGATGCTTTCGATAATCTCATCGCGGTTAATCGCATGGCTCAGCGCCTTGCGGAAGCGCACATCCTGCACAACCGACTGCCAGACCGGATCGTCATAGGTCATATTCACAAAAATCGTGCTGGAATCGACGTGCATGTCGAGCAGGACGGTGTTAAAGCCGGCCTTCTCTTCGTTCTCTTTGTAGAGCGGCACCTTGACCAGGCCCGTGCTCTCGCGCAGGAAGTCGACTTCGCCGGTCAAGACCTTCAGGTTGACGGCTTCGACATCTTCGACCTGTTGCGAAATAATCTTGTCGATGTAGGGCAGTTGTTTGCCTTCGGTGTCAACCTTGAAGTAGTAGGGGTTGCGTTCGAAGATCTTGGTGCTCGGTGAATCGGACGGTTGCAGCACCCAAGCGTTGATCGTTGGGTAGCCAAGGCAGCGTTCGCGGGTCACATCCCAGTTTTGGCACCACTTCTGGCCAAACAGGGTCCACCACTCTTCGGTCAGGTTGTTGGCTTCGAGATCAGCCTTCAGATCCTCGATTGGGGTGAAATCGGTGTGCCATTGCTTGAGGAAATGCGCGGGGTTGATCAGCTCAGTCGAGCCGTTCCAGCCTTCAATCACGAGGTTACGGAGGAACCCACCGTAAGGGGAGGCAAAGGTGATCGAGAAGGTGTAATCATCGGTGATTTCCAACACACCAGGCTCGCCCTTGGGGTCGTTGCCGACACGGAAGCGGGACTTAAGACCAGCTGGGGTCAGCTTTTCGTTGCCGTAAATGTTCTCCCAGGTAAAGCGCACATCTTCGGTGGTAACTGGTTCGCCGTCGCTCCACTTCAACCCTTCGCGCATATGGAAGGTAAAGATAGTGTTGTCATCAGAGACTTCGAAGCTTTCCAACACGTTGCCTTCGATGCCCTGTACCCCCAGATCCGGCGCAGATAAGGCCGGCTCGTTGAGCATGACGAAGACATCAGGGGCCCAATCGGCGACGCTGTGCGCGGTGCGCAAGACGCTGCCATCCTGGTATTGGCCAGGGGCCCAGTCGGGCTGGTGCTCAGCGACCAAAAGGGTCTCTGGGCCAACCACACGCGGGGTCTTGGGGAGACGTTCTTCTAGCGGCGGCAACTCACCGGCGGCAACCTTGGCGGCCAGCATCGGTGCTTCCAACGCCCCATCGGCGGCAGCGGCATCAGCTGCCGGTGCTTCGGCCGCAGGCGCTTCCGCGGCTGGGGCGTCGGCGGCTGGGGCTTCGGCTGCGGGGGCACCGCCACCACAGGCGGCGACGAGCAGCGCGATGATCACCAGCAAACTCAGAAATCGCAATCGTTTCATAAATGGTTCTCCTCGTTCATGTCGGACAGAAAGCTGAAAAAACGGGAATATGATGACACGTCGATTGTTGAAGAATCCGTCAAACTGCGTTACGCCATGTGGGTATAATCGGTCGTTGCCAACTATGACCGCATTCTGCAAGCTGCGTAGGTTTAAATTCTCAACAATTGGACGACTGTCGCAAATTATAGAGGGCGCTTCGGCTACTGTAACGACTAACCCCGACCTAACCCTCACTGCCATTAAGTTAAGGGGGGCTGATCTACCTCACCCCTGCACCCAGTGGGTACCCGCCTTTGGGCACCTCTCCGCGACGGAGAGGGGAGAGCAGGTTCCCCCTCTCCAACTTGGAGAGGGAGCCAGGGGGTGGGGTAACTGGTGCACCTCTTACCTTAATGGCAGTGTCCCTAACCCTCGCCTGCTAAGGGGGGAAGGGTTGACCCCGAGACAGTTCCTCCCCTTAGCAGGGGGAGGTTAGGAGGGGGTGCCTTGGTCGTTATCGGGCGGCTTCGCATAGTTACACGAGTTCAATGGCTAGACCCAACTCGCGCATCTTGCCAAGTTCATTGTTGTCCGCTTGTGTACCAGTAATCAGCCGCTTGATTTCATAGAGCGGCGCAATAAAGCCGGCCCGGATTACCCCAATTTTGCTGGCGTCTGCCAGTAGGATATTCTGCTGGCCAGCCTCAATCGCTTTGCGCTTGATCGAGATCTCTTCGAGGCTGGCATTCGTAACCCCAGCCAAGGCAGCAACGCCACTGGCTGCCATGAAGGTCTTGTCAAACCGAATGTTATAGGTTTGGATGTTAGCCAACGCTAACACGCCGTTGAAGGTAAGTGATTCTTTGTGGAGCGCGCCGCCAATGGCAATCAATGTAATCTGGCTGTTACTACTTAGGCGGTTGATAATATTCAACCCATAGGTGACGACGGTAATCCGCTTGTCGGCTAGATAGGGCAACATACATTCTGTCGTTGTGCCGCCATCGATAAAGATCGTCTCCCCATTCATCACATGGTGGGCCGCCGTCGCGCCAATCCGATCCTTCTCGGCAAAATTGGCGACTTTGCGTTCATTAAAGGGGGTTTCGCTGCTGTTGCCATTAAGGGCGACCGCGCCGCCATAGGTGCGCGTAAGTAGCCCATCATCGTGTAGTTGACTTAGATCGCGCCGAATCGACGACCGGCTAACACCAAAATAGCCGGCCAGATGGTCGACGCTAACGCGGGACCGTTGCTCAATCAGCGAGAGAATCTCTTGTCTTCTTTCTGCTGAATACATATGCGCCTGATACGCAAGAGGGTGAGGAAAGCTGTTGGGGAGCAGTTTCTCAGGGATAAAATAAATTGTTGAATAATGGGATTTGCTTGGCGTATTATAGATGGAATAGGGGGGTGTGTCAAATGCTGAAAACGCTGAATTGCGCACGATTGTGATAAAATGCGCAAGAGTGCGCAAAATTAACCTGACGTACGAAAGACTTTAAAACCCTGGTTGCCAAAGCAATAGATGACAAACTGACTTATTTCTGCTTCCGGATACTCCTGCCGTAATCCTTCCACATAGCCGGCAATTTGTCCTTGGTCGGCCAGCTGCAAGGTAAAGGCTTCAATCGTAGTGTTTAGCCGCTGAAAGGCGCTATTAGAGTAGTACTTAAATTCGATCACCCAGCGCAAGCCGGCAAAGCGCTCATGATATTTGCCCACAAATTCAAGATCGCTTTTGCCCGTCGGATAAGAACGCTCCACATTCCAGGTGAACCAGCGGGAGAGATAGCGGCTGCACAGCTCAAAGAAGGTGGTCCGGTAAAAGTTCTCATTCATCTGCGCAAAGACTACTTCGGGCAACTGCGAGACATATTCATGCCAATAGCCGGTAAAGAGCAGCTCTAAATTGGGCTCATTGACAAACGCTTGCATCACTTCGGTGTAGCGCGTGGAGACATCAATGTGATGAATTTCATTGAAATACTCAATAAAAATCTGCCGCATGTTTAAGTTCGGCAGGCGCAGATAAAAGTCATCTTGGCGGGTCAACAGGCCGAGATAGAAGAAAGAGACGGGAAAGTAGCCTTTTTCAAGAAATTGATACATATTGAATTTCTCGGCGAGAAAGCTCTCATCAAACCGAATGACATTGTGCAGGGTCAGTTGATTGACAAATTCCTCGGTCAGTGCCACATTCGAGGCCGTCAACCGCCGCACCCAGGAAATGTCGGTCTTTAGATTGCCATCAATCAAGCGCTTTGGGATCTCTTTGTGGATGGTAAAATAATCGAGAAAGTACATGAGGATCGTGGCGTTGTAGAGCGCCGCGCCTTGCGGATCGACAAAATGATAGCCATTGTAATGATTTTTGATGATCGTGTTGACTTCATTGCGTGTGGTCGGCGCCAAGGCATAGTCATCGTAAATGGCATCAAGCAGCTGATCAACCTCAGCTTGCGTAAAACCAAGCATCTCCTCAAAATCTGGCCGTAGGGTTAAATAAGTCGCAATGTTGAAGGCTGAGGCCAACTCATCCAGCGTCATCGGCAGCACGCCGGTGATAAAGACATTGGCGATCGCACCCGTTTTGCGTCCCTCCTTCAAGGTTTTGAAGAAGGTCTTTAAGAAGCTATCATCAGCGGTGAGTTCATGGTAAAGCTGATCTTTATGGCCGGTAATCAGTTGGTTGGCGAAATTGTCATATTCATCAATAATCACATAAAGCGGCGGCAGCCGGTGCATGACTAAAAAATAGAGCAGGTTGTCCAGGTTATCGGCCACCGGCGCTTTGAGGTCAACTTCCGGTAGCGCTTCCAGCAGCGGGGCATAGGCCGCGCGCATATAGCTGAGGATCGCGTTGCACTGGCGGCGAAAACTTAGCTCGATCTCCTCTACGGTCGGGCCGACCGCAATGCTGGAAAAGTCTAGCGACAACACGAGATATTGATTGTGTTCGCTGGTTGGATTTTGACCAATCCAGGTGTGACCAAACAATTCTACAAACCGGTCTGCGTAGTTGCGGTCATAATAATATTGTAACATGGAACAGAGCAGCGACTTGCCAAAACGTCGCGGGCGGAGAAAAACTGGATTTTTGACTGACTCTAAGCGGGTGATGAATGGTGTTTTGTCGACAAAATAACCATTGTCGCGTATGAGTTCTTCATAGTTGGAAACACTATACAGAATTCGTTTTTTCATCTTACACCTCTTGCTGCCATCTCTTCCCGCTGACTTCCTCGATTGATAATTATACCACGAAATCGCCTATTACACTACCCCTGGTGACCCATGCGCAGCGCGGCAAAGACCCGTGAAGTCAACGCCCGCGTCATCACAAAGAGCTCGCAGGTGATCATCAGCGCGGCAAAGGTCAGGCCGAGGGTCAGGGTAGCATCTTCAGCGATGATCGGCAGCAACGGGGGCAAGGGCAGACCACTCTGTTCGGGGATGCGGAAGAAGGGGGCGAAGATCTGTGAAGTGTACAAGCCAATGAGCGCGCCCACAATCGCGCCATACGCGGTTAACATGCTGTATTCGAGCACCACCTGTGTGATCACTTGGCTGCGCCAGAGCCCAATCGCGCGCATGACGCCAAATTGATAAAGTCGCTCCTGCAGCGAGGCATAGTTGTGGACCAACAGGGCCAACATGGCCATCAGGGTGGCGGCCATAAAGCCAACGGTCAAGGTGCCGAAGATGCCAACGCGCTCCAACTTGGCCTGATCCGCTGCAATCGTGGTGCGCGCGTTGCGCTGTAAAATTGGCTCTACCCCTTTGCTCCGCACCGCCTGAAAGAGCGCTTTTTCGTCGAAGCCAGCTTTGGTACGCATCCAGATCTGGTGCTCAAATTCGGCCCCAGCTTCGGTAAAGAGATTTTCCAAATTGCCGACGACCACCACTTCTTCATTTTCAACGGTCGGAAAGTGACGATAGAGGCCGGCGATCTGAAAGGTGCTGTCGATCGAGATGCCATCCGCCAGGCGGACCCGCATGGACAGGCGGTCGCCGATGCGCAATTGCAGACCATCGAGCAGCGCTTGCGTCACAAGGATGCCTTCGGGCGCTAAGGCCAGCCGATTCATCAGCGCACCCAGTGGTTCGCTGGCAAAGTCAGAGCGAAACCAGGCAACGTTGCTAAAATCGACCCGATCAATCGCCAACATGCGGCCGTTTAGCCCACGACCATCGGCCGTGCCAATGGTGATCCCATAGTTGCCGACACGCGTGGCGGCTGCCACACCGGGCATTACCGCAAAGTCATCCTTGGGCGGAATCAGTCCCTCTGTGCGTAGTTCGCTATTTTCGCTGGGTTCAATATAGGGCACAAAGGAGAGATCCGCCCCCGTGTGATAATAAACTTGATCAATCAACCACTGATCAAGGCTCTCGGCCAGCGAGCGCATGTAGACGCCCATCGCCAGTGCCACAATCACTAACATCAGCGGGGTGATATAGTGGTGACTGCTCCGCCCCAGTTGCCGCAACGCCAGATGTAGCGATAGCCACGGCGTGCGGCTGGCGATCAGATCAAAGAAGCGCAAGATCCAGGGAAAGACGCGCATACTCAGCAAGGTGACACAGAGGATAAAGAGCGCTGGGGCCAGGATCAACAGTGGATCCTGAAAAAGTTGGGTTGATTCGGCGGGGGCCACGCCGCCGGTAGTATTCAACAGCGTTGCCCCATCTGCGCCCACCGCCAAAGTCCCGCGTTGTGCCAACTGTTGATAGACATAATAGGTGGGCAGAATTAAGACAAAATCCAGATAGATGCGTTGCCAAAAGGGGCCGCGCAAGGGCCGTGCCCCTTCACGCGCCTGCTCAACCACACTCTGCCGCGCCGCTTGGAAAGTTGGTAAGAGTCGCGACAGCAAGGCTACCGCCAGCGCCAACAACAGGAGCCAGATGCTCATCCCCTGTAGCGAAACCGGCAATGGTGGTCGATCCATAAAGGCGAGAAAACTCACCGTATAGCCCATCCCGCGCGCGAGCAACATGCCAAAGCCAATGCCAAGGGGAATGCCCACGATAAAGAGGATGATCTCTTCCAGTAAGGTCAGCCCCAGGACGTGGGGTATGCTCATGCCGCGGCTGACGAGCAGCGCGGTTTCGCGCTGTTGCCAACGCACAATGATCAGGGAGATCTGGAGCAAAAAGTAGAGCAGAAAGGCCAACGCCGGAATATTAAAGCCAAGCAGCACCAGCGTCAAGCGTGACTGGCGGCGCACAAATTCCTTTAGCGGATCCAGCGGCGAAATATCAAGCCGCGCGCCCGGCAAGTATTTATTGACCACCGCCATCCCCTGTTCAAAGCCGGCGGCATATTGGGCGGCATACTTGGGGTTGAGCCCGCTCTCATCCAGAATAATGTGCCAGTTGACAAAGCCCGATTTGGCCGGTACCATCGCCTCGATAAATTGCAGGTAGCCCGTGCGCGTCACCAACAGGGTCGTGCGCATCCCTGTGTCAGGGTTGCTAAACCAGAAGCGATCAGTCGGATCTTTCGCCTGCCAGAAGCCGCGAATGTAAATAAAGCGGGGAGTGGCGCGCAAATTGAGCGCCACCTGGAAACGCTCCCCGACATGTAGCCCCATCTCCTCTGCCAGCCGCACATGCATCCAGACATCAAGGGTTTCGGGGGCGGACGGTTCATAGTCGGCCAGTGGCTCACCGGCGATAATCTCCAGGTGTTCGGCCACATCACCCACATAGGCGGCGTTGACAGTGTTCAAAAAGGAGTTTTTTGAGGTGTAACGGGCATCATCAGGGGCGGGCAGCAACATCAAACCGCCGCTCTCGACCTGGATGCCCATGTGTGCCAACGGCAGCCCGATCTCGGCGGCAATCGTGTCGCCAATACTGCGCCCTACATTTTCGGCATCAACCAGGGATAGCGGTTTGCGCGAGGATGGTTGAAAGTAGACCCGTGTCGAGAATGGGATACGCCCAGTCGTCGCACTCAGTGCATCCAATTCTTGTTGCAGAATGACCCGGTCGACGGCTTGGCTGAAGAAGGGGGCACTCGTCACCAGCCCGACCGCAAGCACAATCCCAATCAGCGCCAACAGCGAAAGCGCCGGGCGGCTCACCAAGCGTTGAAAGGTTAAACGACAGAGATCAAAAAGTAACAACGACCGTAGCATACCAGTCACTATAGCAGTAATTGCTGACAATGCCAACTTGATTATGATAAGGTGATTGGTAATTGGGTGATTGGTGATTTCGACAAGCTGAATCACCAATCACCCAATCACCAATCACCCAATCCTATACCTCGCGCATCGGATAGACTTGGGGGAAAGCCTTCCCCCGCATCAGTTCGCCGTCATTGACTTCGACGTAGGGCTTCATCGGGTGTTGCCCGGCGGCGACAAAGCGGGCGTCCTGTGTCATGTAGTGCAGGGCAATCGCGCGGCGGGGGCGGCCACTCTTGTTGGCGTGTGAACCGTGCCAGGTGAGGGCGTGGTGATAGTGGACTTCGCCCTTTTTAACCGGGCAGCGGATCACTTTGATTTCGTGCTCTGCAAAGCGATCCGGCATCTCTTCATAATTGCGCAGCGTGTGCAGGAAGTTAATATTGTCGCCCCACAGATGCGAGCCGGGGACCATGCTCATGCACCCGTTCTCCTCGTCGGCATCATCCAGTGCGACCCAGGCGGTCACTTCGGTCATCGGCGCGACGATTGGCCAGTAGGGGGCGTCCTGGTGCCACATGTTGACACCACCCACTGCCGGTGGTTTGTACTGGATCTGGTCATGCCAGATCCGTAGTTCGGTAGCACTGGTCAGTTGGGCCAGCCCCTTGGTGATCTTTTCATGGGCCATGAGGGTCTTGAAAGGCACGCTGGCCATCCAAATATCGACGATCTGCCAGACCTGGGCGCTATCATCGCGGCCCAAGTTGCGCACCAGTACAGGCTGGGGAATATCGGTGCGTTCGCGCTCTTCGATGACACGCATCGTTTCGGCGCGTAGCGTTTCGACTTCTTCATCGGTTAAGACCAGGCCGCCGTTGACATAACCATTGGCGTGAAAAAAATCAATCTGGGCTTGGGAAAGCATCTGTTTCTCCTGAACTAAATGATGGTTGACATGGACTTCTATGGTGTTTAGCACTTACGTCACGCCTCGTCGTAGGGGCACAGTATACCGTGCCCCTACGACGAGGCGTGAGTCCTAGATGGGCGCTGGAATTGATCAAACTGCGCTGATGATATAGGATAATCGCGCAAAATGGAATGGACTCGGATTAGCCAGACATGGACGAGAATAATATTTTATGCGAATTTTATCACCTGCTGATCTGCGCCCCGTGGTGCGGATTGCCAATTACCACGATGTGCAACCTGACCAGAGTTGGGCCTACCGGGTGATCCCGGATTTGCAGTTGATCCTGGTGATCCGTGGCACTTTTCTCTACCGCGCGGAGGAAAGGGAGGCGGCGCGGGCTGAAATTCTGGTACGGGCTGGGGAGTTACTCTGGATCGAACCGGCGCGGCGGCACACTTTTCGCCATGCGGGCGCCGCCTATAACCCTGGGGGCAGTGACGGCCTGATTTCCGGTCTGCATTTGGAATGTGTGCCACTTGCGGCCTGGGCGGCTGGTGATTATCGCCTGGCCCAAACACCTGAGTTGGTGACGCGTGTCGCTGACTTTGCCTACATGCATGAACGCTTCAGGCGCAACGCGGCGATCTTCCGCAGTTATCTGCCGCAGCGTGAATTGTTGATGGCCGCCATTGCGCAGGAGATCTTGTTGCTGCTCCTCGGCCATTGGCAACAGCCAACCACGGTCACCCTGAGCGCGCGGATGGAGGAGATGATCGCCTTTATCCGTGCCAACTTGCAACAACCACTATCGCGCACCGTCCTCGCCGCCGCCTTTGGCCTGACCCCCGAACATGTCAACCTGCTCTTCCGCCGCGAATTGGGTATCACCCCCTCCACCGTCATCAACCGCGAGCGCGTGATGACGGCGTACCGCCTAATTCACGAGGAAGGCAAAAGTGTCAAAGAAGCCGCCTACGCCGTCGGTTACCAAGACCCCTTCTACTTTTCGCGCGTCTTCAAACAGATCCTCGGCATCCCGCCATCGCAGGTGGGGTAGGGAAGCAGGTAGACTGGTAGACTGGTAAATCGGTAAATCGGGAAATTCATACCGATGTACCAGTCTACCGATGTACTTATCTACCGATGTACCAGTCTACCGATGTACCAGTCTACCGATTTACCTTCCCACGAAAATCGAAATTTTGGCGTTCTACCCCAAGCTGTGTTATGTTATAGGCCGCTGACAAACAGCACTTTTCTCCTCACCCAAAGTGATATCCAAATACAGTAGTTCAGTAACGACGGTATATTCAACGCAAAATCCATTGGATCGCAATCCTTAGTGCAAGGCTGCCGCGTCGTGACTTGCCGCTCTCTTACCTGAACCTCGCATGAAAGTTGGTTTTGCATGGCGACTGTGATTAGTATCGGCATCCACATTGTTGATATTCTTGGCCGTCCTGTCACGAGTATTCCCCCCGGTCAGAACGTTGCCCTGCTTGATGAAATTCGGATTACGGTGGCCGGTACGGCCGCCGGCACCAGCGTTGACCTAGCCAAACTAGGGGCAAAGGTCGTGGCGATGGGTGCCGTCGGCACCGACGAACTGGGCAATTTCCTCGTCAACACCATGCAGAACTATGGCATCGACACCACCAATCTGGTGCGTAAGGCCGGTGTACAAAGCTCCGCCACTATGCTGCCGATCCGCCCGAATGGCGAACGCCCAGCCCTGCATGTCCCAGGTGCAAACGGCGAAATGACCCTGGCAGATGTCAACTGGGAGGTGATCAAAGCCGCCCAATATTTACACATGGGCGGCACTTCGTTGATGCCTAAGTTCGATGGCCAACCGACCGTGGAACTGTTGAAATTTGCCCATCAACATGGAGTGATCACTTCGTTTGATCTGGTCGCGGTCGAGCGGCCTGATCTGCTCGATTTGATCGAACCCTGTCTGCCCTATATCGACTATTTCATGCCGAGTTTGGACGAAGCACAGATGATGATGCGCCTGGCTGGGCACCCCTACCAAAGTCGCCAGGATGTGATCGATTTCTTCCTTGATCGCGGCGCGAAACATACCGTACTCAAGATGGGTGCACAGGGCAGTAGCATCGCCGCGAGAGCCTTTGGCGAAATTCGCCTGCCCGCCTTCAAGGTGGCTGTGGTTGATACCACCGGTTGTGGTGATGCCTATTGCGCCGGCTTTATTTATGGGCTGAGTCAGGGTTGGTCATTAGAAGAGGCGGGGCGCTTGGGGACGGCTGCTTCCGGTTTGGTCGCCACCGGGCTTGGCTCGGATGCGGGGATTGTTGATCTGGAACAGACGCTGGCCTTTATGCGCAATGCTGAACACTTGCCGATGACCGACTAAATGATGCCTTTTTACTTTGGCTCGAACTTTAAGATGCACCAGACGCCAGCACAGACCGCGGCGTTTATTACAGAACTTAGTCAACTGTTGACTGACCATCCGTTGGCTAGTGCAACACTGCAACTTTTTTTGATTCCCCCTTTTACATCGTTGACAACGGCGGCAGAACGGCTGAAAGATCGCCCCATCTGGCTGGGGGCGCAGACGATGCACTGGGCTGCCGAAGGCGCATATACCGGTGAGATTTCGGCCTCAATGGTGCGGGCAGCCGGCGCTGAACTGGTCATGCTTGGCCATGCGGAACGGCGCACGCTCTTTGGCGAGACAAATGAAGCGCTGCGCAAAAAGGTGATGGCGGCAACATCTGCCAGTCTGCGTGTGCTACTCTGTGTTGGTGAACATGCCGCCGAACGCGCTGTCGGTATTTCGCAAGAGGTAGTTGCGATTCAACTCAAGACTGCGCTCGCTGATCTGCCAACCGCTGCCCTGCCTAATCTGTTGGTCGCTTATGAACCAATTTGGTCGATTGGCGAAGGGGGCACACCGGCTGAACCGACGGTGGTTGGCGAGATGCACAGTTGGATGCGTGCGGTATTGCTGACCAAATTTGGTGACGTTGCTCGGCAGATCCCCTTGCTTTACGGCGGCAGTGTCAACCGTGATAACTGTGCGGCGTATGCGGCTTTACCCGATGTCGATGGCCTTTTTGTCGGGCGGGCGGCGTGGACACCGCAGGGTTTTGTTGAGGTGTTGCAATTGGGGTTGGCGGCCCATCGCGCGAGCTGGGTTGAATAGAAAAGATCGAATGACAAGATGACCGGATGACAAAATCATCTTGTCATCCGGTCATCTTGTCTGCCCTTCCTCTGCATATACGGAAAGACGTACCATGACACGACTGTATAATAATCCAATTAATTTTCGCGAAGAGATGATCGACGGTTTTGTGGCCGCCTATGGTCGTTATCTCAAGCGCGTTCCTGGCGCATCCGGGGTGATGGCGCACAGTGCGCCGACATCGGGCAAAGTCTCCGTGTTAATCGGTGGTGGCTCCGGTCATTATCCTGCCTTTTGTGGCTTTGTGGGGCCGGGCTTGGCCACGGGCGCTGTCATCGGCGAGATCTTTACCAGCCCTTCGACCGAGCAGGTTTACCGCTGTACCAAGGCGATTGCCGCGGACAAAGGGGTGCTCTACAGCTATGGCAACTACAGTGGCGATGTGATGAACTTTGACATGGCCGCCATGCGCTGCGAAATGGAAGGGATCGAGGTGCGCACCGTCGTCGTCACCGATGATGTGGCCTCCGCCCCTAAGGGTGACGAAGAAAATCGCCGTGGCATTGCCGGTGATTTTCATGTCTTCAAAGTGGCCAGCGCCAGTGCCGAACGCGGCGACGATCTGGCGACCGTTGAAGCCTATGCCCGTTTGGCCAACGACCGTACTCGCTCCTTTGGCGTTGCCTTTAATGGCTGCACCCTCCCTGGTCAGCGCGAACCGCTCTTTACGGTCGAGGCGGACAAGATGGAATTGGGCCTTGGTGTCCACGGCGAGCCGGGCATCCAAACCGACATCATGCGCCCCGCCGCCGAGATTGCCAAGCTGTTGGTTGATAAATTGCTGGGTGATCTGCCTGCTGGAGCCAACAGCAAAGTGGCCGTGCTGCTCAACGGGTTGGGCTCGACCAAATATGAAGAGTTATTTGTGCTCTATGGCTCGGTACAACAGCACCTGACCGCCGCCGGGTTGCAACTGCACAAGCCCATCGTCACCGAGATGGTGACCTCACTCGACATGGCCGGTTGTTCCTTGACCCTACTCTGGCTGGATGATGAACTGCAAGCCTTATACGACGCCCCCTGCGCGTCGCCGGCATATACCAATCATTAATACTCGCACCCACGCTCTGCGTGGGCGCAAGTGCGGACGCTCTGCGTCCTGGGCGCAGAGCGCCCCCATGCGCATTCCACGCAGAGCGTGGAACGAGGGTGATCATGACTGCTTCAGAGATTGTGCGCCAAATTTTTCAAGCCATGCTCGACCGGCTGACCGCAGCCGAGGAAGAACTGGGCAAACTTGACGCCGCCGCCGGTGATGGCGACCACGGCACCGGTATGACCCGCGGCATGCGCGCCGCGGTCACCGTGCTGGAAAGCGCCCCGATGGATACAACGGTGCCGCACCTCTTTATGCAGGCCGGCAGTGCCTTTGCCGATGCCGCCGGTGGTTCGTCCGGTGCGCTCTATGGCATGATGATGAGCGCAATTGGGCAGAAGATTGGCGCAGCGCCAACCGCGGCCACTGTTGCTGCCGCCATGACCGCCAGCCGGGATGCGCTAGCGAAACTAGGCAAAGCCAAGGTGGGTGACAAGACGATGCTCGATACGCTCGACCCGTTTGTTACTGCGTTTACAGCCCAAGTAATGGCAGGGGCTGGGTTGACCCAGGCCTGGAACGCCGCACTCCCCGCCGCCGCCACCGGTGCCGCGTCGACTGCCGATCTACCTGCCAAACGGGGGCGTTCCTCGCGGCTGGCTGAGCGCAGCATCGGTCATCCCGATCCAGGGGCTTATTCCATGTTGTACATCCTGCAAACCGTCGGGGCTGTGTTGGCAGAGCATTGTTGATGTTAACGACGGTGGATGAATGACGACCGGCGGCTGAGCTTCGTCCTGAGCTGGTCGAAGGGCTTGTCGAAGCCAAAGGTCGTCATTCATCCACCGTCAATTGTACTTATCGTTTCACAAACCAAAGGAGAACTCTATGTCTGAGAAGAGATTTGCTCTATCCCCCTTTTCGCGGCGGCGCTTTCTGCAAAGCACTGCGGCGTTGAGTGCCGCCGCGGCGCTAGCCGCCTGTGCAGCCCCTGGCGGCAGCACTGATGCCCCCGCCGCGGGTGAAGCACCCAGTGCCGATAGCCCGTTGGCCGGCAGCAATGAGACTAACATGCAGGGCAAGTCGCTCAACTTGAGTCTGGCCGTGATCGCCGGTTGGCCGCCCAGCCAGTTGCCGATCGACATGTTCCCCAAGTTTGCTGCCCACGCCAAAGAGAAGTACGGCTACGATGTCACGGTCACCAAGACGGAAGCACCCTTTGCTGCGCTCTTCCAAAAAGTGGCCCCAACGCTTGCCTCCGGTTCCCAGGAATATAACCTGATCGTTTCGGATAGCCAATGGCTGGGTGCTTTGTCGGAACCAGGTTGGATTGTCAGCGCTGAAGATGTCTACGCCCTGAACCCCGAACTGGACATTCCCGTCTACAGTTCACTGGTGCGCGAAACCTATCAGGTCTACCCCGATGGCTCCGGCAAACGCTGGGGTTTCCCGCAGATGCCGGACACCCAGGGCATCTTTATGCGCTTGGATATGCTCGAAGATCCCGAAGAGCAGGCCGCCTTTGAAGCGACCTATGGCAAGAAGCTGCCGACCACCTACGAAGAATTTGAGGGGATGACCGTCCAGGAATACGAAGAGATCTTTGCCCACTTCCATCGCCCGGACGAAGATTTTGCCGGCACCGCGATCATGTACAGCAAGGAATATGACTTCTTCTCCTGCGCTTACCATCCCTATGTCTATGCTACCGGCGGCGACATCTGGAACCCGGAGACCGGCGATGTCGTCGGCGTGCTCAATACGCCCGAGAACGCCGCCCAACTTGAGTACTTCGTCTCGCTGCAGCAATACCAACTGCCCGGCGCGGAGAACTACGGCATTGGTGATATGATCGACCTCTTCACCCAGGGTAAGGTCTTCTCGGCCTTCCAGTGGCTGGCCGTCGGCCTCTTTATGATCCCGGCGGAACTGGAGGGCAAAGTCTTGGCTTGCCCCCATCCCAAGTTTGTCTTCCCCGATGGCAGCAAGGATGTGATCGGCGCGATGGGTGGTCAGCCGTGGGTGATCAACTCGTACAATGACGATGACCACATGCGTGCCTGCATCGACTTCCTCAAGTGGTGGTACACGCCGGAGGCGCAGGAAGAGTTTATCGCCAATGGTGGCTTGCCCTGGTCCGAAGCCGGTGTCAATGCTGAAGGCTTTGAAGAAGCGACTCCCTATACCCGCGCCTTCAAGTACATGCTTGGTGAAGGCAAATCGCGCGACTTCTGGCACTTGCCCGAATACGCCGAACTGCTCGCCGTGCAGCAAGAGGCCTACAGCGCCTATGCCGCCGGCCAGGTCACCGACCCGCAGCGCGTCCTCGACTTCATCGCCGCCAAACAGCAGAAGATCCTGTTGGACGCCGGTCGCACCACGACGCCGGTGCCAGCCGAGTTGGAAGGGATTACCCTGGAAGGGTAATTTTGCTGATATAAGCGTCCTGTAGGGGTGGTTGAGTTTAGCAGCAGGAAGAGCCTAAACTCAATCATCCTGGCATAGTATACTAGGTTAATTTAACAGTTATGGTTTCCCATGCCCCCAAGAAAATCGATTACACTATCTTGTATTTCAATCAAATCGAATAGTTTCGCGCGACAACTTCATGAAGCCTTTGCGCAACAAGGTGAGGTGTTAGTTGTCATTCAGAAAAGCTTAGGATCAATTGCACAGCAACCCCGCTGTTATCACTTGTTGAAGACGAAGGAAGAATTTGATGTATTGTTGCAGCAATATCAACCCCAACCGGATCTTTTCGTAATCACAGGGAATCCTTTACCGATCCGTGGTATTGCTGACGATATATTATTACAGCAAGCATTACATACGCTGCAATTGCCAAATGAATTCCTCTTAATCAGTTTAGAAGATAATGCGACCAGCGTGCCACAACAGTTCGAAGGTGATTTGCAGTGGGAATTAGCCGCAATTTTTGATGAGTTCCGCGGGCAACAAGTGGCTTTTGGGAATTTCTCTCGGCAATTTTTACCAAGAAAATCGACTAGGAGTACAATACGGCAAAAACTACCATTACTTACAGAAGCGCGAATTGGTTTGCAACGTAAGGGGCAGAATCATATTGAGGTCGTATCGACGTTCGATGCTACAGTATCCGGCCAAAAGACAAAGTTAGGTGGTAGCCCTGAGTGGATCCAACGTGATGATACGCCCAAGTGTCCTGGATGTCGGCGCAAAATGATGTTTGTTGCACAAATTGACTCGTTTGACCAGGGTTCGTCTCAACAGGACATAGTGCCGAGCTATATGTTTGCTGATGTTGGCATGATCTACGTCTTTTACTGTTTTGATTGTCTCCGTACAAAGAGCGTTGTGCAATTTCATTAATGCGTTAACAATAGGATGGGTTCTGAGTATCATGTTACGGCAAAAAGGGCCAGACATATAAGCAAAGCAGTAACGCTAATTCTACTCTACCTGATTACCTATCGCAGAATGCACAGAATTGGTCAAATATCATGCATCGAGACATTACCGAAACACTAACTGACGCATTAAGAATTGTCCTAACTCCAGTTCATAGTGATCTAACTATCGAATCGCCACTCACAACCCTGAGCAATGATGAAGTGCTGGCATTAACAGCCATCCAGATGGATGAGTTTCAAGCTGGGCAATTGAACAGGTTATTGAATATGCAACAGGCCGGTATGTTGAAAGATCCCGATCATCTCTCTTTAGTCGCTTTAATGCAAATCTACAATCAACTTTGGATTCGCCAATCAGAAGCGCTGGCAGAAGCGGTTCGCCGTGGTATTCATCCACCACTGAGCTAATTAATTTATGTCCTCAAATACCATCATCCAACAAAACGAAAAGACCTTGACCCGCGCGCCTAGCCCCTGGCGCCGCTTTGAGGAGTCCCAATACTTCTCGATCGCCCTGCTTGTCCCGATCCTTGCCTTCTTTGTGCTGCTCAACGTGATCCCCACTTTGTGGATGGTCGGCTTGGGCTTTTATGACTACTCGCTGATGTCCGCGGGCGCACCCAAGTTTGCGGCGCTGAAGAATTTTACCGATATCTACAACGACGCCGAGATGTGGAGTGCCTTTGGCCGCACCTTTCTCTTTGTCGTGTTGGCAGTCAGCATGCAGACCGTGGCGGGCGTGGGATTGGGTTTTCTCTTTTGGGGCAGCACGCAGATGCCCGGTCGCCGCGTGGCGTTGACCCTGCTCTTCACGCCGATGGTACTTACGCCGGTCGCTAGCGGCCTCTTCTGGCGGCTGATCTATGAGCCGACCTTTGGCATTGCCAACTATTTGTTAACCGTCGTCGGTGCCGGCAAGATCGACTTTCTAACCAATGTCGATTGGGCCTTTGCGGCGGTGCTCTTTGTGGATATCTGGATGTGGACCCCCTTTATGATCCTGATGACGCTGGCCGCGCTCGGCTCGGTGCCCACTGCCGAACTCGAAGCCGCGGAGATCGACCGCCTTTCGTGGTGGAAGCGTATCTGGCATGTGATCATTCCGCATGGCAAGTTTATCCTGATGCTTGGTATTCTGCTGCGCACCATCGACGCCTTCAAGACAACCGACTTGGTCTTCCTGATGACCAACGGCGGCCCCGGCAATGTGACCGAATTGATCGGCCTCAAGCTTTATCGCTTCGCCTTTGCCAGCTTAGACTTGGGTTTTTCATCGGCGCTGGCGTTGGTCTTGTTGTTGATTGCGATTGCCTTCACGTCGATCTATCTATATATTTTGAATTTGAGCCGCAGTACCAGTGAAAGCTGAGAAGTCGGGTGCGCGCTGTACCCAGCCATTAACAGGAGACCGCAACTGTGCGCGGCATGGTCCGTGACCGGCCGCCAGTCACGGACTGGCTAGGCACAGTGCTGACTGGGCGTGACTAGCCCATTAACCATTCACAATTAATTGTTTTCCATTAATTATTATCCCGGATTCCTATGCAACCAAGCGCCAACCAAACCCGTCTCTACTACGCCATTCTATGGCTGATTGCGATCCTCTTCTTCCTGCCAGTCTTCTGGATTATCCTGGCTGCGTTGAAGACGCCGGATGACATTCTGGCGATCCCGCCCAAGTTTATCTTTACGCCGACTTTTGACAATATCATCAAGACGGTTTCGGCGCCCAACACGATCCCTTACTTTATCAACAGCCTCTTTCTCTCGTTGGGGTCGGTCTTGGTGGCAACGGTGGTCTCCTTTTTGGCGGCCTATGCCTTTTCACGCTACAACTTTCGGGCAACCAACTTTTTGATGTTTCTGCTTTTGTCCACACGCATGGTGCCGGCTGCCGCCGCGATTGTGCCGGTTTTCCAGATGTTTAACGCCATGGAAAAGGGACTGGGCATTCCCATGCGCTCCACCGCGTTGGGGGTTTTTCTGCTCTATGCCTCCTTTAGCATTCCCTTTTCGATCTGGATTCTGAAGGGGTTTATTGATGGCGTTTCGCAGCGCTTTGATGAAACCGGGTTGGTTAATGGGGCCAGTCGCATGCATGTGATCTTCCGGGTCGTGCTGCCCCAGGTCTGGCCGGGGATCATCGCCGCTTTTATCTTCAACCTGATCTTCGTCTGGAACGAATTCTTGTTCAACTTTATTCTCGGCGGCCGTACCACGCAGATGATTCCCTATGCGCTGGCGGTTGGGCTGGTCAGCGCGGGTGGTAACATTGACTGGGCCTTTGTTGCCTCCCTCTCAACCGCTTATGTGTTGCTACCGGTGGTGATGATCTTCTTCTTCCAAAAATATCTGCTGGTCGGCATGACCTTTGGCACCGTGCGTGGGGAGGTTTAGGCAATGGGCGGTAAACGAACCTTCACTTCGGTCATGCAACTGGTGCTGGTCTTTCTGATGTTGTTGAGTATCGTGTTGATCGGCCAGCGTAGCAGCTTTGACGGCTATAAAGCTGGGTTAATTCTGTTGGCGGTGACCACTTTGAGCCAGATCGCCTTTGGCAACATTCCGCCCTCGGCCCGGTTGGGCAAGTCGCTGCGCATGTATGCAATTTTTATGGGCGTCACCGCCGCCATTTTTGCCATCAGCATCGCCCTGGCCCCGGTATTGGTCGGGCTGGGGCGGTAGGCGGTTGGAAACCGCTGCAACCTAAACAAAGCCTGCCTGCGCAGGCTAAATTACAGTCCACGCCGGTGGACTTCGTTTGTGTAGTGGCGAATTGATTCGCCTACACCAATCACCTAATCACCAATCACCTAATTTTTATGGCAATTCTTGAACTAAAGCAGTTAGCCAAACGTTATGGCCAGACGACGATCTTACACGATGTCACCTTGACGGTAGAACCGGGTGATTTCGCGGTGATCTATGGCACGCCCAGCAGTGGTAAATCCGTGTTGGTGCGCTTGTTGACCGGCTTGGAACGCCCAGACAGTGGCCAGATCTTGCTGCGCGGCCAGGATGTAACCAATGCTTCCGCCGGGGCGCGCAACATCGGCTATGTGCCCCAATCCTTTGCGCTCTATCCCCATTTGAGCGTCTATAAAAACATTGCCTATCCGCTGACTTTGTCCAGTACCCCCAAAGCGCAAGTCGAACCAGCGGTGCAACGGGTGGCTAAATTGTTAGGGATTGCTGAACTCTTAGATCGCAAACCCGACCAGTTGAGCGGTGGCCAGAAGCAGCGCGTGGCGATTGCGCGCGGCTTGGTCAAAAATACCGAAGTTTTCATCCTGGATGATCCGCTGGTCGGCCTCGATTTTAAGCTGCGCGAGCGCCTGATCGATGACCTGAAACAGACACAACAGACGCTTGGTGTCACCTTTATTTACACCACCTCCGACGCGGTGGAAACGTTGATGTTGGCGCGGTCGATTGCGGTGTTGCATGGGGGGCGCATTGTGGAGCAGGGTAATCCGCCGCAACTCTACACCATACCACAACGGGCGGAAACGATGCGTTATGTCGGCTTTCCCCAGGCGAACTTTGTCGAAGGCAAGGTGGTGCAGCGGGGTGGGCAGACGTTAGTCGAGACCCCACTTTTTACCGTGCCGGCCAATGGGTCACTGGTTGCCGGCCAAACGGTTGCGATTGGGGTGCGTCCCGAACATATCAACCTGGCGACCGCCGCCCCGGCCAACACCATTACCGGCCGCGCCAAAGTGCTCCTGCGCGAAGATCTGGGTGGCGAAGAAATCGTCTATCTCGACGTTGCTGGTCATCAACTGACAACCGTCTTGCGCAGCGATGATGAATCGCAGGCCCATGTCAATATTGATCAACTGGTGACCTATTGGCTACGACCGACCGATTTGGTGGTCTATGTGGATGGTCAGCGAAACGCATGAGCAATCAACCAAGTAACGAGCGGATTACGATCAATCCGGCCCAGTGTGGTGGAAGACCGTGTATTCGCGGCATGCGGATTCGTGTGCAAGACATTGTCGAATTATCTGCTGCCGGATTAGGTGTCGCTGATATTCTCGAAGAGTTGCCCGATCTTGAAGTTGACGATGTAATTGCGGCGCTTTCTTATCACACGAATTAGTAGGAAATGTTTTCATGCTCGACATCCGTCTCGAACACTTACACAAAGCATTCGGCAGTGACAGATCCAAAGGGGGCAAAGTGGTCGCCGTCAATGATCTGACCATGACCTTCCCCGCCGGCACGACGACCTGTCTACTCGGTCCGTCCGGCTGTGGCAAGACAACGCTGATGCGTATGATCGCAGGGTTGGAAAGCCCCTCGCACGGGGAGATCTACTTTGGCGATGAGCGCATCACCGGGCTGTCAACGCGCCAGCGCAACATTGGCATGGTCTTTCAATATCCGGTGGTCTATCGCGGCATCAGTGTACGCGAAAATATCGAATTGCCGCTGCGCGAAGAAAAGCTCTCCAAGGCCGAACGCGCGCGGCGTGTCCACGAGGTGGTCGAATTGCTGGAGATGGGCGATAGCGTGGACAAGGATATTCGCAGCCTTGATAATGGCACGCGCCAAAAGGTCGCCGTTGCGCGTGCCGTTGCCCGTCAACCGCGCATTATCCTCTTTGACGAGCCGATTACCAATGTCGATATCAACGCCAAGTTGCAACTCAAGAGGGCGCTCAAAGAACTCTTCACCCGTCTCAACCAGACGATCATCTACGTCACCCACGATCAGACCGAGGCGATGACCCTGGCCGACCGCATCGCGCTGATGAAGGATGGCCGGATTATTCAATACGCCTCCCCGCGTGAAATTTACAATCAGCCCAACGATGTCTTTGGCGGCTGGTTTATGGGCAACCCAGGGATGAACTTTTTCGAGGGGCTCTTTACCTCTGCGCAAAATGGGGCCTATCGCCTGCCCTTTTTTGCCCAAGCGGTTAAAGTGGCTGGCGTTAACAGTAACCCTCACCAACTCACCCTGGGTATCCGCCCTGAGCATGTCCGTGTCAGTGCCGCCCAATCTCTGGCTGCCGTCCCCGCCCAAGTGGTTGACCGGGCAATTGTGATCGGTGGCCAGACACTGCTCCAACTCAAAGTGGGTGATCGCACTTGTAAGGCCAAGTTGCCGGCGGGCCAGGGCAGCGGCTTTGGTGATAGCGTCTGGGTGGAATTTCCCCTGAATCGGGTGCGCTTGTTCGGCGCAGATGGTCATACACCGGATGTGACGTTGACGACGGCTTGAACCGTTCGCGTCTTTTCGCGTACTTGAGCAGCCTTCACTCCTTTTCTATGGTATAATCAGCTCAGTGAATACTTGTTAGAGAATGGAGTGCAAGAATGACACAAATGCAATTGCTGGATGAATTTAGCCAACTAACCCTTCCCCAACAACTTGAAATGTTGCAATCTGCACGTGAAATCGTTTCTGCAAAGGTGCGTGTTGTGTCTTTACCAGCAGATAATGATGCTTCAAGCATTACGCTTGCTCAAGCTGCGGCACTGTTGCTGGCCGACTATGAGAATGACGAAGAATTAACGAGCTTTACTGTGCTTGATGGGGAGCCATTTCATGCACAGCGGTGAGCTTGATTTCCCGTTCAAGATGTGCTTTTTTGCTAATGGATAATGATATGACAGCCACAAAACTTGATCGTATTCGTGTTAACCCGGCGCGTATGAATGGCCAACCAACCATTCGCGATCTGCGTTTAACTGTAAAGCGCGTCTTGGAGATACTAGCCCTTTACCCTAATCGTGATGAATTACGTATAGAGTACCCAGAGTTAGAAGATGAAGATATCAATCAAGCGCTTGTCTACGCCGCTGCTTCTTTAGATGATAAAGTGGTAGAGTTTAATTATGAAATTGCTACTTGATCAATGTTTGCCACGGTCCGCCGCGGCGTTGCTGCGCGCCGTAGACATTGATGCAGTCCATACTGGCGAAATTAATCTTGCCACTGCTGAAGATTTTGAAATCCTACAAAGGGCACAAGCAGAAAAGCGTGTTATTGTCACGCTGGATGCAGACTTTCATACGCTATTGGCTCTGTCTAGCGCGATAAGCCCATCTGTTATCCGTGTTCGAATCGAAGGCTTAGAGGCCGAACCACTCGCAAGATTGCTTGAAACCCTGATAAAAGAGTGGGCAGAAGAATTAGATTCTGGTGCTATGCTAACCGTTTCCCCCAATCGTGTGCGTTATCATCATCTGCCAATTTTCTGATGATCCTGTTCTCTCAGCAATTTTAAGGATACATCTACCATGAAAAAACTCATCAACGGTGTCGATGATGTCGTCGTCGAACAACTCCAGGGCATGGCCGCCGCCCACCCCGAACTTAAAATCAACATCAGCCCCCATTACATCATCCGTGCGGATGCGCCGTTGGCCGGCAAGGTTGCGATTGTCTCCGGCGGCGGGAGTGGCCACGAACCGATGCACGGTGGTTTTGTCGGCGTGGGCATGTTGACCGGTGCCTGCCCCGGCGAAGTCTTCACCTCGCCCACGCCGGACCAGATGTACGAATGTGGCAAGGCGGTCGATAGTGGGGCGGGGGTGCTCTTTCTCGTCAAGAACTATACCGGCGACGTGCTCAGCTTCGAGACCGGCGCGGAATTGCTCCACTTTGACGGCATCAAGGTGCAGAATATCCTGATCGATGACGATGTCGCCGTCAAGGATAGCCTTTACACGGCAGGTCGCCGCGGCGTCGGGACCACCGTCATTGTCGAGAAGATTGTCGGGGCCGCAGCCCAAGCTGGTTATGATCTTGACCAATGTGCCGACCTGGCGCGCAAAGTCAACCAAAATGGCCGTTCGATGGGCATGGCGCTGACCTCGTGTGTGACCCCCTCCAAGGGTTCGCCGATCTTTGACCTGCCCGATGACGAAATCGAGATTGGGGTCGGGATCCACGGCGAACCGGGGATGCAGCGCATCAAAATGACCACCGTCGATGCGATCACCACCCTGCTCGCCAACGAAATTCTGGACGACGGCCCCTACACCCGCACCGTGCGCGAATTTGACCGCGACGCTGGTGAGTGGATCGACAAAACCCTGACCGACGAGCCGATCCAAGCCGGCGATGAGGTGATCGCCTTTGTCAACAGCCTGGGCGGCACCCCGGTCGCCGAACTCTATGGGGTCTACCGCAAACTGGCCCAAATTTGTGAGGCGCGCGGCGTCCAGATCGTGCGCAACCTGATCGGCCCCTACATCACTTCACTGGAAATGCAAGGCTGCTCGATCACCCTCGTCAAAGCGGACGCCGAAATCCTAAAATTCTGGGATGCCCCCGTCAAAACCCCTGCCCTGCGCTGGGGCGTGTAAGTTGCGCAAAGCGTTCCGGGGACGGCCCATCGCGATTTACGTCATCGCAAGTTTTGCTGGGCCGTCCCCGGAACGCTTTGCTGAATATGATGAGAAAAACCCATGACCCTGACCAAAACCCAAATCATCACCTGGCTGCAACGATCCGCCACGGTGCTTGACGAAAACAAAGCGTACCTCACCGAACTCGACTCGCCGATTGGTGACGCCGACCACGGGGCCAACATCGCGCGTGGCTTCAAGGCCATTGCCGAAAAGCTGCCTACGGTGGCTGATAAAGACATTGGCGCGATCTTCAAACTAGTCGCCATGACCCTCATGTCCGCGGTCGGCGGTGCTAGCGGCCTGCTCTATGGCAACTTTTTTATGAAGGCATCAACTGTGGCTACTGGTAAGGAAGCATTGAGCGCCGAGGAACTGCTCACAGTCTTCAGCGCCGGCAAGGATGGCATCATCCAACGTGGCCGCGCCGAGCTAGGTGACAAGACCATGATCGACGCCTGGACGCCGGCCCTGGACGCGTTGCAAGCTGCGGTTGCCGCCGGCCAGTCATTGCCCGTGGCGTTACATGCCACCGTTGACGCGGCCGAGGCCGGCATGAAAGCCACCATCCCCCTGCAAGCGCGCAAAGGGCGTGCCAGCTATCTCGGCGAGCGCAGCATCGGCCACCAGGATCCGGGGGCGACTTCGACTTATCTGTTGCTGAACGAACTGGCCAATGTCGTTCAATCGGATTGAGCACAACCGATGACAAACACTGCGATTGAACAACTCTGGTATCACTATCTTGCCACCTTACCGGAAGCAGCCCGTCATGCCGCTCAACAGCGAGGCTACACTGCTGAAGCCTGGGGTGATAACCCCGCCTTGGCCGATGAACTGGGTAGCTTGATTGCGGCCGGCACCAAAACTGCCACCTGCGGTGCCCTCTGGGACTATGAAGCAACGGGCGATCCCATACCAACGGTGGGACAGAAAACGATCGTGCTTGATGGGCGCGGCGCGCCGCTCTGCGTGATTGAGACAATCGAGATCACCATCTGCCCCTTTAACGAAGTTGACGAGCAATTCGCCTATGAAGAAGGAGAAGCTGAGCGCACCCTCGCCTCTTGGCGCGCCGGCCACCAACGCTTTTTTACCCGCACACTTGCCGCCATCGGCCGCGACTTCAGCGATACCATGCCGCTGGTCTGCGAACGTTTCCGCCTGCTCTACCCTTTGCCAGGAGACAGTAAATCGGTAAATCGGTAGGACAGTTACTGTCCACTGTCCTACCGATTTACTGATTTACCGATTTACTATTCCACTGCCCTATTGTCACCAGCGAACTGAGTAATTATCATGGTCGGTATCGTCCTCGTTTCTCACAGTTTAGCGCTGGCCGAAGGGCTGCTGGCGCTGATTCGCCAGATGGCCCCGACCGCGGCGGTCGCGCTGGCTGCCGGCACAGACAATCCCGATGCGCCCATCGGCACCGATCCCATGCGCGTCTATGAGGCGATGGAAGCGGTCTATAGTGCCGATGGGGTGTTGATCCTGATGGATCTGGGCAGCGCGATCATGAGTGCCGAAGCGGCCATCGAATTTCTGGAATCCGACCAACAGGCGCAGATCTATCTCTGTGAAGTGCCGCTGGTCGAGGGGGCGTTGGCGGCGGCGGTGGCGGCGGCGGGTGGCGCAGCCTTAGCACAGGTGTTGACCGAAGCACGGGCCGCCCTGCCCGCCAAGTTGGCGCAACTCGAACCAGTGCTGCGGATCAAGCCGCCCGTCGCGGCGCTGCCGCCAACCCCTGCCCCCCTCACCGCTGCTGATGCCGAACTGACCCTCACCATCCCCAATCGCCTTGGCCTGCATGCCCGCCCGGCAGCACGTTTGGTCGAATTGGTGAACCGCTTTGCCGCCCGCGTGACACTCACTAATGGACCGCGCACCATTGACGCCGGCAGCATCACCCAGGTGATCACCTCCGGTGCGCGACAAGGTGATCTGATCACCTTTGCGGCGACCGGGCCGGACAGCGCCGCCGTACTCGCCGCCATTCAGCAATTGGCGGCACAGAATTTTGGTGACGCGCCTGAGGACAATGTGCCGGCTGCTGCTGATACTGCGGTCACAGCCCCGGACGTTGTTGACCACGCCCCGACCTCTGGTCAACCTCTCGGTCTACCCGCTTCCAGTGGGATCGCCATCGGACCGGCCTTTGTGTTGGGGCAACAACCCCCTGTCGTTATGCGCGAGCCGATCACCGATGTTGTGGCTGAACAGCACAAGTTTGCGCAAGCGGTCGGCGCGGCTAAAGGTGCGCTGGCCGCATTGGAACAAACACTTGCTACCCGCGCCAGTTCTGATGAAGCCGGTATCCTCACTGCGCAACGGTTGATGTTGGCTGATCGGGCGCTGCTGGCACAGGTGAATCACCAGATCGCTGCCGAGGCGGTCAACGCGGCCTGGGCCTGGCAACAGGCGATTGACGCGCTAGTGGCCGATTATCAAGCGCTCGAAGATGACTATCTGCGTCGCCGCGCTGCCGATGTGCGCGATGTCGGCAATCGTGTCCTGTGCCACCTGGCAGTGGATCGCGCCCTGGCCAACGCCGCGCCGACTATGCGTGAACCCGCAATTCTCGTCGCCGCCGAGTTGACCCCCTCTGACACCGCGGCACTTGACCCGGCGCTTGTGTTGGGCATTGTCACGGCGACTGGTGGTGCAACTGGCCACGCGGCGATCATCGCTCGCAGCCTGGGCATTCCCGCGGTGACAGGGGTGGCCGACGCGTTAGCGCTGATCAACCATGGCCAGGAACTTGCCCTGGACGGCAGCAGTGGTCAACTTTGGCTTGCGCTCGATGCGGCGACTAAAACTGAATTACAGGCGCGCCGCGAAGTGTGGCTGGCAGGCCGCAACGCCGCGCGTACGCTTGCACTAGCCCCAGCGATTACCACCGATGGCCACCGCATTGAGATTGCCGCCAACATTGGCAGCGCGGCTGAAGTCGCCCCTGCGCTCGCCCAAGGGGCCGAAGGCGTTGGCCTTTTTCGCACCGAATTTCTTTTCATGGGGCGCACCGAAGCGCCCGACGAGGAGACACAGTTTCAAGCCTATCGCGCCGCCGCCCTTGCCCTGGGCGATCGTCCCCTGCTGATTCGCACCCTGGATGTGGGGGGTGATAAACCGCTGCCCTATTTGGGGATTGGGGTCGAGGAAAATCCCTTTCTCGGCTGGCGGGGTATTCGTTATTGTCTGGATAACCCCACGCTCTTTCGCACGCAACTGCGCGCCATCTTACGGGCCGGCTATGGGCATCCCTTGCAATTGATGTTCCCGATGGTCAGCACAGTCGCCGAAGTCGAGCAGGCCCGCGCCTTGTTGGCCGCGGAAGCGCAGGCCTTAAAGGCTGCCGGGATCGATTGTGCCGAGGAACTGGCTATCGGCATTATGATCGAGACGCCGGCTGCGGTCCTCAACGCCACGCGCTTGGCCGCCGTAGTTGACTTCTTTAGCATTGGCACCAACGATCTAACTCAATATTTGATGGCCGCCGACCGGGGCAATGCTAAAGTGGCCGGGTTGATCGATGCCTTGCAACCAGCCGTGATTGCGGCGATTGCGCAAGTTATCGCCGTGGCTCACGCTGCCGGCATCTGGGTTGGCATCTGTGGCGAATTGGCTGGTGATCCACTAGCCACGCCGCTGTTGGTTGGCTTGGGCATTGATGAACTGAGCATGAGCGCACCGGCGATTCCGCAGGTGAAAGCACAGATTCGGGCCATGAGCTATCGCAACGGAGTTGAATTGGCGCAGACGCTACTGGCGCTGCCCCATGCCGCGGCCATCCGCGCTGCCTTAGCTGCACGCTAACCCCATTGCGCAGAAGCTGTGTGTGGTATCATTCCTTTGTCAAATTTTTATAAACAACCTTGAAACTTGTCTAATGCGATAACGTAGAGTAGGGTGCAGCTAATCTATTGGATTTACGCGCACGGCGCGGCTAGGGCTAATCGCTGCCCGATCTGTGGGAGCGATTGTGGTCTATTGATCATCCGACAGATGACTGCTTTCGTCTTTATTCTTCCATCGACTATAGACATAGAAACCAACAAGGATCTTTTGATGAACGAAGTTACACCTGAACCGGAAAAGAAGAGTGTACATGGGGGCGCGCACGCCCATGGTCATTCGCAAAATCGCTATTTGCTCTACCTGACCCTCGGCGCGTTAGGCGTCGTTTATGGTGACATAGGCACTAGCCCGCTCTATGCGTTTCGCGAATCATTCCACCCTGGCCATGGCTTGGCTGTGGTGCCGGAAAATGTATTAGGGATTCTCTCGCTGATCTTCTGGGCGCTGGTTTTGATTATCTCTGTCAAATATCTAGCCTTTGTATTGCGTGCTGATAACCGAGGCGAAGGGGGGATTTTGGCCCTCACCGCGTTGATTAGCCCCGAGCGCCGGCTTAGCCGCCATAGTTATCGCTACCGGCTGATCTTGCTTGGCCTCTTTGGCACGGCCCTGCTCTATGGCGATGGCATTATCACACCCGCGATTTCTGTGCTGTCGGCGGTTGAAGGTTTACAAGTCGCCACCCCTTTCTTTGCGCCCTACATTGTGCCGATCACCATTGTGATTTTGGTTGGGCTCTTTTTGATCCAGCGTCACGGTACGGCACGTGTCGGTAAAATTTTTGGGCCAACGACCCTTGTCTGGTTCATTGTCCTGGCCCTGCTGGGGATCCGCTGGATTATCCAAGTGCCAAGTGTACTGGCCGCGGTTAATCCACTCTACGCGGTTAACTTTTTTGCCCACAATGGTTGGCCGGGCTTCTTGGTCCTCGGCTCCGTCTTTCTCGTGGTGACTGGTGGCGAAGCGCTCTACGCCGATATGGGGCATTTTGGTAAACAACCCATTCGTCTGGCTTGGTTTATCATCGTCTTGCCGGCGCTGTTGCTCAATTACTTTGGCCAGGGCGCGCTGCTGTTGATCCATCCCGACGCCGTTGAAAATCCGTTTTACCGGATGGCCCCCGAATGGGCGCTCTACCCTGTGGTGCTGATCGCGACCATGGCCACGGTCATTGCTTCGCAGGCGCTCATCACCGGTGCGTTTTCCCTAACCATGCAAGCTGTACAGTTGGGCTATTTGCCACGGGTTGAGATTGACCATACCTCCGCCGAAGAGCGGGGGCAGATTTACATTCCTGGCGTCAATTGGATCTTGATGGTTGCCTGTATTGCGCTGGTGATTGCTTTTGGCTCTTCCAGCAATTTGGCCGCGGCTTATGGCGTCGCGGTGACAACAACGATGGTGGTCACCACCTTACTGCTATTCACCGTGCAGCACGAACGGTGGGGCTGGCCGTTATGGACTTCCATCGCCTTTACTGCCTTCTTCCTGATCATCGAGAGCGCATTTTGGGGTGCAAATCTGATTAAAATCCCGCATGGCGGCTGGTTCCCACTGGTCCTTGGCGCGCTGATCTTTACCTTGATGACGACTTGGAAGCGCGGCCGTTTAATCTTAAGCCAGCGCTTGGGCACGGGGACAATGCGTTTTGTCCAATTCGCTGAAAAGATGCGTACCGATGGTATCAACCATGTGCCCGGCACCGCGGTCTTTATGTATAGTGACCCCGAAGCAACGCCCCCGGCACTGTTGCAGAATGTCAAACATAACAAAGTACTGCACGAAAAGGTGATTCTGCTTTCTGTGATTGTAGAGGAGATCCCGCACGTGGCGAGCGATGAGCGGATTGAAGTACACAAGTTGGAGAATGGCTTTTCGCGTGTGATCTTGCACTATGGGTTTATGGAAATGCCGAATGTGCCGCGCGACTTGGCGTTGGCACGCCATGCCGGGTTACAGATCAAAATGAAGGAAGTGAGCTACTTCCTTGGCCGCGAGCGGCTTTTTGCTTCCAAACAGCCGGGCATGGCCATCTGGCGCGAAAAATTATTCGCTGTGCTGAGCCGCAACGCCCGTCCAGCCACCGACTTTTTCCGTCTGCCCCCCGGCCGGGTGGTAGAGTTGGGTACACAAATCGAATTATAAGACCAAGGCTGGTGGCTGCAGAAACATAGTCCGATAACGTTAAATTATGTGCCTAGCTGCGCCCATTGCGCGCAGCTAGGCACAGCGCGGAACAACGACCAATTTTCAAACAAATGTCCTGGCGCGGTTGCGCTGGCTCAGTGGATCACAAAGGGCAGATAGGATTGATAGTCGGGGTTGTCGATCGGATCCGCGGCAAAGATCGCGGTGACACTTTTATCCGCATCCATAACGAGTTCGGTGGGATTGGGGTGCCCGGCCAACGCCCCGGCCCACGCGTGGAAATGCCAGCCATTGCGCGGGACTGCCCGCAGTTGGATGCGCTGGTTGTGGCGGTAAGGGGGCGCTGGCTCGACCAAGATTTCACCTTCGCCACTGCTTTGCAGGGTGAGCGGATGGCCGAGGGGGCCAAAGCGGGCCGTCACTGCTTGATCGCCAGCCAATACGAGGGTCACCGTTGGGGCCTGCCCGCTGATGGCACCCCCCCACCCTAGAAAGCTGCTCCCCGTCGCGGGGATGGCTGTCAGGGTGATGCTGGTGCTGTAGGGATAGACCCCAGGTGGCACGCTGGCTGCAACTGTCCCATCCCCCTCAATAATCAGGTCAAAGTTGACCTCCGTCAGGGCAAAGTGGGCGGCGATGGCATAGTTCTGTACCAGCGTCAAGGTCAGCGGATTGGTCGTGCTGATCACTTGCCCTTGCCAGCCGTCAAAATGCCAACCGGTGGCCGGCTGGGCGGTCAGGGTAAGCGCTGTGCCATGGGCATAACTGGCCAAGTCGGGCGACCGGCTGACCCTACCATTGCCGATGCCAGTGACGGCCACTTGATAGAAGCGCGGGACAAAGGTGGCCGTCACCACGCGGTTACTTGTCAGCACGATGCTGGTGGCAGTTGCCGTGATCAGGTCACCTGGGGCCAGCTCCCACCCGGCAAATTGCCAACCGACTGCCGCTGTTGCGGTTAGGACAACCGTTGTTCCCGTCAAATATGACGTCTGCGCCGGGCTATGGGTAACCACCCCATTGCCGATGATCGGCAGCGATAGGGTGTAGGTCAAGGGGGGACGATCGAGCACAAAAGTCGCCGTGACCGGCTGCGCGCCACGCAGTGCTAGGGGGTAGCTGTTTTGGTCGCCGTCGGCAGCCCCGCTCCAGCCACCCAATCGCCAGCCCGACGCCGGCGTGGCCTGCAGCGTAATTACTTCGCCACAGCGATAGCTATCTCGATCCGGCGTGAAGGTAACCTCACCCTCACCGACCACCGTTACCGTCGGGCGGAAGTGATTGGCCTCGCCGGTCTGTAGCGGGCAGATCTCCACCGTCCCAAAGCTGGCATCTGCCTCATGCGCGACGAGGAGCAGTGAGCCACGTTCCGGCTCGCCGACAAACCCCTGCCCCATCATCTGCCACGCCGTCGGTTCGGCTTGGGCGGCCGGCCAAACTTTAAAGCGATACCAATCTCCCGTATTGGCGACCGCCTCAACCTGCATCCGCATGAGATAGGGCAGCTCAAAGGCCGGGATCAGCTGGTAGTTGGTCGTAATTTGGACGCCATCATAACCCAGCATTTGGCCATGTGCCAGTGGATTACCCAGCCCATCCAGCCCCCAGCGGAACCAACCCAGTGCCCCCAGGTTACGCCAACCGGTGCGCGGTTGCTCCGTGGTTTCTTGGTAATGTCCCTGCCAGCGCAACAGAATCCCAACCCCGGGGCCGCTACTGGGGTAGGCATAGCCTGCTTCGTCAATGCCATGAATGGTCACCGGCACGACTACTTCGTAGCTCTGCCAACTCAGATCGCCAATGCCGATCATCCGATCATACGCCAAGACTAGCGGGCGGATCGTCGCCCCTTGTTTGCTCCACTGCCCATCACTCACCGGCGCGACCGCGTGAATGGTGGCTGCCGCTCCCCAATCCGCCGTATAGGGCAACGGCCAAACCGTGCCCTTGGTATAGTGCACAGTCATCGTCGCCGTGGTGCGCAAGTGCTGCTGATCGGTGGCCGTGACCATGACCTGATTGGCGCCGGCGTGCAGATCGGTAACGGCTAATTCAATGATGAAGTCGCCGGTTTCTGCCAGCCGCCGGGTGTCGGGCCCAAGCGTAAGGGGTTGGGGCGTACCCCCGTTGAGGGTGTAGGTTATGGTGTTAATGCCCGCGCCACTTGTGACATTACCCAACACATTGATCCATGGTTGTGGGTTGCCCCATTGGCCAAAACTTTGTTGGTCGCCGTACCAGAAGGTGATCTGGGGGGCAAGTAACAGTGCACCATGACTTGGCGCGCCGGCCGGTTTGTTAATGGATGGTACCACTGTCGCTGCCGGCACCACTAGGCCATTCGTGAGTGGCGGTTTGCCCGCTGGATCGGCAACCAGGGTTGTCAGCGCTAGCTTAGCGACCGGGGTGGCAAGGGAGTGGGCTAGAAGGTGTCCACGCTCATTCCCACCTCCAGTGGGCAGGATGAGCAGCAAGAGCAAGCCGAGGGCGAGGGTACCGATGATAGGCCCTCGCATGAGGATTCGTTTCATAGGCAGACTGCGCAGGGTCTCCGTCAGATACACTGTTTGAATGTGAAAGTCGTCTCTATCAACCCAAATTATAGCAAAGCTTGCCCATAATCAGCGATAATCCGGCCTGGCGGTTGCTCAGACGGCACAAGGGTTACATTATTTTGGGGTAAACGTCCCCGGCACAGGCGGAAAATTGGTTCGTCTGCGGACCATTTCCTCGCCTGTGCCGGGGACGTAGTGCGACTCACCCCTTTCCTCGGACGCACCCGGTTGCATTGTAGAGATTGACAAGCGGATCGGGTAGACGTATACTGACCATAGCTGTATAAATTTTCACAATCGTAAAGTGTCCACATTAAACATATAGGTATGGACGATAATCTTGATAGCTAAAAAGTAGTGGACAGGAACGAATTTTGAAAATACAATATGTCAATATCCCTGACAATAACACAAAAATGCAAAATTATGATGGGAGAACCTATGAGTAGCGAAGGCAAGTGCCCAGTCACGAATGGCCATAATGGTCATGCGGCGGGCGAGACGATGAGTAACGAAGGCAATCGGCCAGTGGATGGCGGCTACGACGATAACGCCGTCGTCTTGGAAATGTCCAATCGAAGCTGGTGGCCAAATCAGTTGAACCTGAAGGTGCTCCACCAGCACTCCGCCCTCTCGGATCCGATGGGTAAAACCTTCGACTACGCCGAGGAGTTCAAAAGCCTTGATCTGGATGCTGTACGCAGTGACCTCTCCGCGTTGATGACCGATTCGCAAGATTGGTGGCCGGCCGACTTTGGCCACTATGGACCCTTATTCATTCGCATGGCCTGGCACAGCGCCGGCACTTATCGCACTGGCGATGGCCGCGGCGGTGCCGGTGCCGGCACCCAACGCTTTGCGCCCCTCAACAGTTGGCCCGACAATGCCAATCTGGACAAGGCGCGCCGGTTGCTCTGGCCGATCAAACAGAAATATGGCCGCAAAATCTCCTGGGCCGACCTGATGATCCTGGCCGGGAACGTTGCCCTGGAATCGATGGGCTTCAAGACCTTTGGCTTTGCTGGTGGGCGGGCCGATGTCTGGGAACCCGAAGAAGATATTTACTGGGGGCCTGAGAACACGTGGCTCGACGACAAACGCTATACCGGCGACCGCGAACTCAAGAATCCGCTCGCTGCTGTACAGATGGGGCTGATCTATGTGAATCCGGAAGGGCCAAACGGTAACCCGGATCCGCTGGCCGCAGCCAGGGACATTCGCGAGACTTTTGCGCGGATGGCGATGAATGACGAAGAGACCGTGGCGCTCATCGCCGGTGGACACACCTTCGGCAAAACCCATGGTGCCGGCGATCCAAATCAGTATGTTGGTCCTGAGCCAGAGGGTGCCAGCATCGTGGAACAAGGGCTGGGCTGGAAGAACAGCTTTGGCACGGGCAACGGCGGCTACACCATTACCAGCGGTCTGGAAGTTACCTGGACCACGACGCCGACGAAGTGGAGCAATAACTTTTTCTGGAATCTGTTCGGCTATGAATGGGAACTGACTAAGAGCCCTGCCGGTGCACAGCAGTGGACCCCAAAATATGGCGTCGGTGCTGGTACGGTACCGGATGCCCACGATTCGTCAAAGCGGCACGCCCCAGCTATGCTGACCACGGATCTCGCCTTGCGCTTCGACCCGCTTTACGAAAAGGTCTCACGCAACTTTTACGAGAATCCGGATGCCTTCGCCGATGCCTTTGCGCGGGCCTGGTACAAGCTGACCCATCGCGACATGGGCCCGCGCACCCGCTATCTCGGCCCCTTGGTGCCAGCCGAGGAACTCATCTGGCAAGATCCGATTCCCGCCGTTAATCACGAACTGATTGACGCCCAGGATATTGCCGCGCTGAAGGGCAAAATTTTGGCTTCGGGCCTTTCCATCTCGCAATTGGTGGCGTCGGCTTGGGCGTCGGCGGCAACCTTCCGCGGCTCGGACAAGCGTGGTGGGGCCAACGGCGCACGCATCCGGCTTGCCCCGCAAAAGGATTGGGAAGCCAACCAGCCGGTGCAACTGGCGCACGTGCTGGAAACCTTGGCAAGCATCCAGCGCGATTTCAACAGCGCCCAGTCCGGCAACAAGCAGGTTTCGCTGGCCGATCTGATCGTCCTGGGTGGTTGTGCCGCGGTTGAGCAAGCCGCCAAGAACGCCGGCCACAATGTGACCGTGCCCTTCACGCCGGGGCGCATGGATGCATCACAAGAGCAAACCGATGTGGAATCCTTTGGCGTGCTTGAGCCGATCGCCGATGGCTTCCGCAACTATCTCAAAACCAAATCCCGCGTATCGGCCGAGGAACTGCTGGTTGATCGGGCGCAATTGCTCACCTTGACTGCACCGGAGATGACCGTGCTCGTCGGCGGCCTGCGCGTCCTGGGGGCTAATGTCGGCGGGTCCCAACATGGCGTCTTCACTGATCGCGCAGAGACGCTCACCAATGATTTCTTCGTGAACCTGCTCGACATGCGCACAAGCTGGCAGGCGGTTGCTGGTGGCAGCGACTTCTTTGATGGCCGCGATCGCGCAACGGGCGAACTCAAGTGGACCGGCACGCGTGTCGACCTGCTCTTCGGTTCGAACTCCCAACTACGCGCCATTGCAGAAGTCTACGGCTGTGTCGATGCCCAGGATACTTTTGTGCATGACTTCGTGGCCGCGTGGAACAAGGTCATGAATCTGGATCGCTTCGACCTGGCCTAAACGAAGCCACGCTACGCGTGGGTTTATTGCTCGCGCCGGCTGCCGTAGTTGGCTAGAGGCTTTCCTCTGAAAAATTAGAAAACCTGGGTAGCATCTACCCAGGTTTTCTTTTATCCTGGCTCGGTGGCATAGAAACTAAGTTGCTCCCCGTTTAGCTCATTGGTTGACAAAATGGAACATTTGTGCTATTGTGCCGCTTTATATCACTTTGTTGATCCTAATCAGCATTACACAGCGTCGGTGCAGCGTTGGATTAGTCGTCAATGACATGTTGCTTCGTGTAGCAAATGAGAAAGGCGGAGCGACAACAATGATTACGCTAGAAACAGAACGACAATGTTGCAGCGTAGACGCCCAGTTACTTTTTTGCGACGTGACGGCCCAACGATTTTGGAAGAGAAGAGGAAGCGTCATGGACTATCCTTCCCCACCAAACCAACAAGCGTATTACGAACAGGTGTGGCAGTTGGCGCGCCAGATCCCAGCTGGCAAGGTGGTGACCTACGGCCAAATTGCCCAACTGCTGCCCCTACCCACAGGGGTTGACCCGCAGGAATACAAAGCGTGGAGTCCCCGTTGGGTTGGCGACGCCATGGCGGCCTGTCCCGCTGACGTGCCGTGGCAGCGGGTCATCAACGCACAAGGCAAGATTAGCCAAAGAGCTGGCTCCGAGCGCCAACGGCGGCTCTTGACGGAAGAGGGCATTGTCTTTGTCAACGATAGGATTGACCTGAAGCGCTACCAATGGCAAGGTCCAGGCCACGCCGACGAGCCAAGGCAAGCGACATTGTTCTGAGACCCTAGCCTTACCCTGGATGCTACCTGTGATTACTGTCCAGTCAGAAACCTGGGTGGATGCTACCCGGGTTTACTGTTATAATGGCCCTGTGTAATGGGGTGATCTGTCTACCGCGGGACGTGTTACATCGTAATTAGAACCGTAGAGATAGGTTCGGCTCAAATGTCAGGCCGCAGGCCTGAGTAGTCGCTCGGTGTGGACAAGCGGTTGTGGCGCATTTTACTAAAATCTCTTCGATCGAAAGGCAAATAGCAGATGAGTGAAAGTGAAAAAGCAAAAGGGCCGGCTTCGTACTTCCCGTCCATCGAGAAGAAGTATGGCCAGCCGATCAGCCACTGGCTGGGTTTGCTGGAGGCGCTCGATGAGCGCAAACACATGGCGCTAGTCGCGTGGCTGAAGGCCGAACATCAGTTGGGCCATGGGCATGCTAATGCCCTGGTTGCCTATTACCTCGCACAGGCCAAACCGGGCTAGTGCAAAGCGGCCTAAATAGACCAATCGTTAACTTGGAGATTCTTGAGGGCAAAAAGCCGGGCTGCCCTTTCGGCCCAGAATGACACTAAGATCAATTTGAAAAGCGGAGTTTTAACCCCCTCCTAACCTCCTTGCAGGAGTAGGTTTTTCTACTACCAGAGGTAGGCTCGTTCCGCGCCCAATGGGCACCCGCTCCGGCAGAGCCGGCCGTGGTGATCAACCGCTTCGGTGGTATCAAGACGCTCACCGTACAAGTGTTGCCCGTACCGCAGGTCGGGCCTGGTGAAGTGCTGATCCAGGTCGCTGCGGCGGGGGTGTCGGTGTGGGATTTTGATGAGTGCGAGGGCCGCTTCGCCGGAATGTTCGGCGCGTCGGCGTTTCCCTACGTGCTTGGTTGGGATGGTGCGGGCATGAGTGGCAGCTCGGTGCCGACGCTGTTGTCAATGGCCGTCAGGCTGATGTGGTGGCCGCTGCTCGTCAGTTTGCGCCCAACCGCCTAGACGCTGCCCTCTTCCCTGCTAGCGGTGAGACGGCTAACCGAGCGCTTTGTACCGTGCGCGCCGGCGTACGCTGCCAGCCGCCGGCCGGCAGCAACCTAGCGGTGGCGCGGCAAAATCCAAAATATCGATTGGAGACAAGGCTGGCCGTTAGCGTTTTTCTAGGCTTTATATCGCCAATCCTTGGTTGGCAAAGCTTCAATACCATGAAATGATCGATCATTCAGAAAGTAGCAGAGACCAATGCAACCGCAGACCCAATCCACCCTGGAAGTGATCTATGAAAACTGGCGCGGCTATCAGGAAAAGCTGCGCACCTCTATCGCCCCGCTGACCAATGAGCAGCTCTCCCTGCAACCGGCCGCGCAGATGTGGCCGGTAGGGCAGCTTGTGCAGCATATTATTTCGGTCCGCGCCGGGTGGTTCAGCGCCACCCTCCAGGATGAAGACGAAGCAATGAACGCATACATGATGTGGGGCCAACGCGAATCACCCGCGCGCCGTGGGGCAGAGCTGGCCCGTGGCCTGGATGAGACGTGGGCCTTTATCGAAGCCCGCTTGCAACGCTGGACCCCGGCCGACTGCGCCGAAACCTTCCCCGATGAATGGGACGGCCAGGTCTACCAGGTCTCGCGCAGTTGGGTGATCTACCATGTGCTGGAACACGATCTGCATCATGGCGGTGAAGTCTCGTTGATTTTGGGGATGAACGGTTTGCGCGCCGTTGATCTTTAATCGGACTTGCGCCTTTGCCATAATCAGGTACCAGTTTATGTTTACTGCCAGCGAAAAAGAAAACTTTGCCGTCCATGGCCTGATCAAACGCAACAACTTCCTCTCGCCGGAGAAACTTGCCAATGCGCGCCAGGTGATTTTCCAACAGCTCGCGCAGAAAGGCCTCTGGCGCGATGATGGCTGGTCGCTTGATCAATATACCGCATCAACTGAGCTGACGGCAGGGATGGCGTTGGTCAAACCCCTTAACCGTCATCCAGCGTTGCTTGATCTTGTCAGTGATGAGGTCGCCGCCGCGGCCAGCGCCCTGGTCAATGCGCGCCCGCTCTTTCCCATGAGCTCACATCCCGGTCTGCTCTTTACGCTGCCGAATGCCACCACATGGACTCTCCCCCACCAGAACTGGCATGTCGACATGCCACGTCTACCCGCTGGTGACATTCCTGGTGTGCAGATCTTTGCTTGTTTAGAAAGAGTGGAGGCAGGGGGTGGCGGCACACTGGCCGTGACCGGCTCCCATCGGTTACTCAATCAAAAAGGGGTACGCCGCAGTTCGACCGATCTGCGTAAGCAACTGAAACAGGAGCGTTATTTTGCCGAGTTGATGGCCGACAAAACGCCTGCCCGTCTGCGTTTTCTGCGCACGGCCGGCCAGGTGGGCAACGTCGCCCTCCAAGTCGTTGAAATGACGGGCGAAGCGGGGGATGTCTACTTTATGGATTTACGCGTGCTCCATACGGTGGCACCGAATTCGCGGTCGATCCCTCGCCTCATGCTGACTCAGCGGTATCTACTTGCCGCGTCACAGCTGGCGCTCGCTGGCAAGTGAGCTTGCGCCGGGTTTCTCTTTAGCTCGGAAAACCTGGCCGACCACTGGCCGGCGTTTGATGTGTGTGAAGGTGATGCCTATACACGGCTAATATAATAGGACCCATTATCTCTGAGCAAGCAGTCATCAATTACTTCACTTATGGCAGAGTGACCCCAGTTTGTTATATGAGTTGGAGGATAGTCTTTTGTCATGATTATGGCTGCTGAGGCTGGCGAATTTGATGACATCTGGGGTAGTTTGTTTTGCAGATGTAACGTATGTCCCATCCTATCGGTATCACCTTTGCCATCCTCGGTACACTATCAATCATCCCTATCGCGCACGCATGTATCGTGAACCTGTAATAACCACCGCGCAACCTCTTACCCCAGTCAATGGCCTCAATATGTGACTATTTGGTCACCTAAAATTTGACATGTGACCATTAGGTCACGTATAATATCCACATGGAACATGAATCTGTCTTTCGCGCCCTCGCCGACGAAAGCCGTCGGCAGCTACTCGACCTTCTCTTTGCGCGTGACGGCCGCACGCTTACCGAGCTGGAGGCGGAACTGCCGATGACGCGCTTCGGGGTGATGAAGCACCTGCACGTACTGGAAGCAGCAGGATTGATTACCACGCGCAAAGTGGGCCGTGAGAAATTGCACTACCTGAACCCTGTCCCGATCCAGTTCATCACCGACCGCTGGATCAACAAGTATGCGGCCGCGCGTGTGAGCGCGCTCGCCGACCTGAAAACCGTTCTTGAAGGAGGAAATGGTATGACTACCGAAACAAAACCCCGGCTCGTTCATCAGATCATCATCAACGCCCCACAGGCGCGCGTGTGGGCGGCCATCACCACACCGGAATTTACCGCTCGTTACTACTACGACTGTACGCTCAAAACCGATCTCACCGTCGGCTCGCCTTTTGTCTATCACAAGCCGAGCGGCGCGCCCATTGTCGAAGGGGAGGTCGTCGTGGCCGACCCACCGCATCGGCTGGTCCATACTTACCATTCGCTCTGGCCGCCGATGAACAAAGATGCCCCCACCAAAGTCACCTGGGAGTTGGAGGCAATGTCTGCTGATGTCACCAAGGTCACCGTCGTCCACGAGGACTTCGCCGGCGAGACGGCAACCTACCAAGGCTTGCAGAGCGGCGGCTGGGCCTGGATCCTCAGCAACATGAAGACGGTGCTGGAGACCGGCACACCGATGCCGCAAGGGTATTGAGCCGAGGTTAATGACAAGATGACAAGGTCGGTGGATACCGAGTCATTCGGCGGGAGCCACTGGGCGCGGTCATCTTGTCATCTTGTCATCTTGTCATCTTGTCATCTTGTCATCTTGTCATCTTGTCATCTTGTCATCTTGTCATCTTGTCATCTTGTCATCTTGTCATCTTGTCATCTTGTCATCT
>JALHQH010000002.1:0-34188 GCA_022842065.1 Caldilineaceae bacterium | reverse complement strand
GTCATCTTGTCATCTTGTCATCTTGTCATCTTGTCATCTTGTCATCTTGTCATCTTGTCATCTTGTCATCTTGTCATCTTGTCATCTTGTCATCTTGTCATCTTGTCATCTTGTCATCTTGTCATCTTGTCATCGTAAAAAAAGGAGATTCCTATGAACTCGAACAAATGGTTTCGGCAGAGCCATCGCTGGCTCTCCATGATCTTTACGCTGCTGGTCGTTGTTAATATCGTTCTCAACGTCTTCGCGGCGGGACAGGAGCAGCTGATCCTCTGGGTAGGGCTCTCAACACTGCTCCCGCTCTTCTTGCTGCTGTTCACCGGTCTGTACTTGTTCGTACTGCCCTATCTGGTCAAGGGGCGCAGCGGGCAACGTACCGGCTAAACGGCTGACCAGATGCGGAACGCGTCTCCTCACCACTGTTGCCGCTTATCGGTGGTGGTGAGGACGAAAACGCTGACAATTTATGTTACGGAGTGAGCAAGCAATGAATGATATGAATCCTCAGGTTGATCAATATCTGATGGTCGGCTGTGGGCGTTGTCCACTGGGCGGAACGCCCAACTGTAAAGTCCATGCCTGGCCCGCCGAACTGGCCAAGTTGCGCACGATCCTGCTTGACTGTGGGCTGACTGAAGAAGTGAAGTGGAAAGTGCCTTGTTACACCTTTCAGGGCAACAACGTCGTGGTCATGAGTGCCCTGAAAGAATACTGTTCGCTTGGTTTCTTCAAAGGGGCCTTGTTGCAAGATCCCCATGGGATTCTCGAGAAACCTGGCGAGAATACGCAGGCGGCGCGCCTGATTCGGTTCACCAGTGTGCAGGAAATCGTGGCACTGGAACCGATCGTAAAGGCTTACCTGGCGGAAGCCATTGCGGTGGAAAAAGCTGGTTTGACCGTGGACTTTAAACAGATTGAAGAATTTGAGATACCGGAAGAACTGGTCGACAAATTCGATGAAGACCCTGATTTACGGGCTGCCTTTGAGGCCCTGACGCCAGGCCGGCAAAGAGGCTACCTGCTGCATTTTGCTGCCCCTAAACAGGCCAAGACCCGAACTGCAAGGATTGAAAAATATCGGGAGCAGATTTTCGCAGGCAAAGGCCTGCATGATCGCTAATACCGCCAAATCGTTCAAAGGAGCAAGCAATGACGACAATGACGCCCAAGGTTGATGGCTACATCCGTAAAAACAAGCAGTGGCAGGCCGAATTGCCAAAATTGCGCGCGATCGTACTTGACTGCGGGCTGACGGAAGAGGTAAAGTGGATGGTGCCTTGTTACACGTTTGAAAATAGTAACATCGTGTTGATCCATGTCTTTAATGCCTACTGTGCACTGCTATTTCCCAAAGGTGCCTTATTACCAGATCCGAATGGGATTCTCATCCAACAGACGCCGAATTCGCAAGCAGCGCGTCAAATTCGCTTCGCCAATGTGCAAGAGATCGTGGCGCTGGAACCGATCTTGAAAGCCTATATTCATGAAGCCATTGCGGTGGAAAAAGCTGGTTTGGCTGTGGAATTTAAAAAGACGACAGATTTTGACATGCCAGAAGAACTGCTCAATAAATTCGATGAAGATCCTGATATAAGGAGTGCCTTTGAGGCATTGACGCCGGGGCGACAAAGAGGCTACCTGCTTTATTTTGCTGGGGCCAAACAAGCCAAAACGCGGGCGTCAAGGGTCGAAAAATATGTGCCTCACATTCTCAATGGCAAGGGTTTAGATGATTAGCCTATTGGTTAGGCAAGCAACTGGCTTGTTCAATGCACTTGACAACCCGCGCTCATCAATGAACCAAACCAACGCCCGCGTTGGCCATGAGACCGCAGAGCGAGAGCGCAGAGACAACAGAATGTCAAAGGATGTTCCGATGAATGAAACACTTGCTAAAGCACTTGAAATCCAAACCCAAAATTTTAAAACCCTCATCACTGACTACTGCCGCTTGGAAAGTGTCGCCGCACAAAACCGGATGATGGGTGAGACGGCGGATTGGGTGGAAAACTTGCTGAAAACGACCGGCTTTGAAACGCGTCAATTGCCTGTCGAGGGCGCGCCGAATTATGTCTATGGCACGCTCAAAGGCAAAAGTGATGTTACGCTCTTGCTCTACAACCATTATGACGTGCAACCGGAAACGCCCATTGAGTTGTGGAAAAGTCCCCCATTCGAAGTCACCGAAAAAGAAGGCAAACTGGTGGCACGCGGCATCTGCGATAACAAAGCAGAGCTGATTTCACGCATCTGCGCCATCCGCGCGATTCAAGCCCTCCAGGGCGAATTTCCCATTACCATCAAGTGGATCATCGAAGGCGAAGAGGAGATCGGGAGTACGCACTTTGACGCGATGACGCGCCAGTATGGCGATCTCTTAAAAACCGATGGCGCCCTCTGGGAGGGTGGTGGCTTCAACGAAAAGGGGCAAGCCCATATTGCCGTGGGCTTCCGCGGCATGTTGTATGTCGAGTACAGCGTCGAAACGATGGCGCACGATGCCCATTCTGGCAACGCCCATACGCTCCCCAGCGCCACCTGGCGCTTGCTGAAAGCGCTGGCCAGCTTAAAAGATGACAACGGCCGCGTGCTGATCCCTGGCTTCTATGCCGACGTGCGCGAGCCAACCGCGATGGAGCAACAAGCCGCGCACGCGAATGTCGATCTGGAACAGGAAGGCCGCATCAAGGCCATGTATGGCATCGATACGTTCCTGCACAATCGCAGCGGCTATGATCTGGAGATTTCCGTCTATGAGCCGACCGCTAATATCGCTGGTTTTCTCTCTGGCTATACGGAACCGGGCGTGAAGACGGTGCTGCCGGCGAAAGCAATGGCCAAAATGGATTTCCGCCTTGTGCCGAATCAGCAACCCGATGATATTTTGGCCAAATTGCAGGCGCATCTCAAGGCCCAGGGCTTTGCGGATGTGCACGTCGCGAAATTGGGCAGCGGCGATCCGGTCGTTACGCCGCTGGAAGGGCCATTCGTGCAAAAGATCACGCAGATCTGCCAGGCATTCACCGAGCAGGAACCGAAGATCATCCCGCTTGGTGGTGGTACGCTGCCCCTGCTAGGGGCCATGAAAAACAACGTCGGCGTCTTGGGCATCTCCACTTCAGGTAACCCGGCTTATTACGGCAGCGGTGCCCATGCGCCGAATGAACATATTCGTGTCAGTGATATCGCGCGTGCGATTGAGTTCAATGTCTTTATGTTCACCCAGTTGGGCGAAACCATGGCATAAACAAGTGCGTCGCATTTCGCCCCGTGCCTAGCCAGTCCATGACTGGCGGCAGGTCACGGACCATGCCGCGCCCCGTGGTAGCTTGCAATGCATTGTGACTGACCGCCGGTCAGGAGGATCAGAAATGGCAACCAATCCGCCCCAACCGCATGCCCCGCAGCCAACGCGCTCGGTCATTGAATGGCTGCTTGATGGTGACCCATCGATCCGCTGGCAGGTGATGCAAGATCTGCTTAGTGCGCCCGCTGCGGAGGTTGCGGCTGCGCGGGCGCTGGTCGCCACCGCGGGCTGGGGCGCGCAGTTGCTTGCCCGCCAAGATGCCGATGGCCGGTGGGGCGGCGCGGCATGGAACCGGGGCTGGGATTCCACCATGCACGTGCTGATGCTACTGCGCGACTTGGGGCTCGATCCGGCGAGCGACCAGGCCCAGCGCGCGGTGGGTCTCGTCCGCGACCATGTAACCTGGAAAGGGTGCGGCCCGTCAGCATGTGATGCCAACCCCTTCTTCGCCGGTGAATTGGAACCATGTATCAATGGCCAGGTGGGCGCGGTCGGCGCATACTTTGGCCAGGATGTGCGCGGCATTGTCGACCGGCTGCTCGGCGAGCAGTTGCCCGATGGCGGCTGGAACTGCGAAGCCGAGCATGGCTCGACGCGGGCGTCGTTCAACACCACGATCTGCGTGCTGGAAGCCCTGCTGGCGTACGAGTTGCAGTTCGGGGACGATGCGACGGTGGCCGCGGCGCGCCTGCGCGGGCAGGCGTATCTCCTTGAGCGTCGCCTTTTCCGCCGCAAGTCGACGGGTGAAGTCATTGGGCAAGATCGCAAGGGGGGCGGCGCATTCACCCGCTTCGCCTGGCCGACCTGGTGGCACTATGACGTGCTGCGCGGGCTCGAGTACCTGCGCCGCGCCGGTGTTACCCCTGACGAGCGGGTGGTCGAGGCGATCGACCTGGTCGTTTCCAAGCGCGACAAAGATGGCCGCTGGCCGCTCGAGGTCAGCTACCCCGGTGTGATGCCAATCGTGATCGACGACGGCGCGGACGCGAGCCGCTGGATCACGTTGCGCGCCCTGCGTGTCTTGAACTGGTATGCCGCAGCTTCGCACAACCGATGACAAACGCTAATTTTCATTCAACCAGCCGGGTTATCTTGATGTGTGGGCCAGCCGGTTCTGGCAAATCCACCGTTGCCGCGCAACTCGAGCAGCAAGGGTTGGTGCGGCTTTCGTTTGATCGAAGAATCTAATCGCACAATGAACGCAGAAATAAGCGCAGCACTTAACACTGACCGTACCATCGATATGATTACCATTGGTGCCAAGTCGCGCTTACCCCGCAGAACGGAGATCTGGTTTACCAATGTTGGTGGCCGGATTATCATCTGCGGTACGCCCGGCGCGACAGGGGACAAAGGTCCGTATACACCGAGCGATTGGCTGGCCAACTTAAAGGCCAATCCGCGCTTTACCTTCTGTTTTAAGGAGTCCCTGCAGGTTGAACTGCCAGCGCGGGCGGTTGAAATTGTTGATCCCGCCGACCGCCGCTATCTGATGAGCGCACCAGCAACGCAATGGTATCGCAATCAAGTTGACGCGCTGGCGGTGCTGGTCAAGTATAGCCCAATTGTGGAAGTATTCTTTGACGATATGCCATAAGCCTATGGCGTACTGTTTTGTGGCAAGGAGCTGGTGATGGGAAAAGTGATTGTGGGGATGACCATGTCGCTGGATGGTTTTGTCCAGGATCGCGCGGGCAGCGTCGGTGCACTCTATGCGGATTTTGCGACCTTGCGCGAGACCGCACCAATGCAGGAAGCGATTGAACAGACCGGTGCCGTAGTCATGGGTTGGAAGACCTTTGCCATGGCTGAAGATCCCGATTCCTACGCCGAGCACTACGAATTTCAGGTGCCGATCTTCGTGGTCACCCACACCCCGCCCCTCAAGCAGCCCAAGGAAAACGCTGCACTCACCTTCACCTTTGTGACCGACGGCTTACCCAGCGCGATTGTGCAAGCCAAAGTGGCCGCCGGCACCAAAGATGTAACGGTGGTCGGGGGCGCGCAGACGATCCAACAGTGCCTCCGGGCTGGGCTGGCCGACGAACTCCAGGTTGACCTCATGCCCGTGCTGCTGGGTGACGGGCTCCGGCTCTTTGCCGCGCTGGAGCATGAGCAAATTCAACTGGCACGCGTGAAGGTGCTGGCCCTGCCCGCCGGGAGGACTCATCTGTGTCTTGGGATTGTGAAGTAGAGATCAGTCATCAGCTTAGTTCGTGGCAGATGGTGATCTAGGTATACTGAATGCAGAATGATAACCGTCATTTCGCCTAGCGTGCGTCGCACTGACCACAGCATCTAACGGCATGGAAACAATTGTTGGTCAGTGCGACGCACGCGATCCCAGTTGCTGTAGTATACTTACAGTGGCAAGGTTGACTTTGGATGCGGTAGGAGTAAACACATTTATGTTGACGACACAACAGATTACGACGATTTTGCGTCAGCAGTTGCCGTATTTGTCCGCGCAATATGGGATTAAGCGGCTTGGCCTATTTGGTTCTTATGCAAAAGGGGTACAGCGGGAACACAGCGACATTGATCTGGTGGCTGAATTCGAGTCGCCCCCTGGCTTGAAGTTTATTGAGTTCACTGATTATTTGGAACAACTGCTTCATGCGCCGGTTGATGTATTGACCCCGGCTGGGATTCAAGCCATCCGTAACGCACAAGTGGCCCAAGCAATCCGAGAATCGATCGTCTATGTTTAGTGGGATGTTCTGCGTAATTTGGGCCATTCAAAAGAAATCATCCTGTATTTGGGAGTGTTACTAGATATGGAATTTCGTGTTTTAGACAGAAACACTTGGGTACCAAATAGTGGCAAGAATACAGTATATCTCAAGATAGATCATTGGAATGACTATTCTTTTGTCACCATGTTTCACATGTCACTCCACGATGAAGACGGTCAGCTCTATGAAATCGGTGCAGTAAAGATTGGCTTTAAGGGACAAACACGAGAAACTGCAACTTATGCCAAATTGCCTCGCCGCTTTGACACCATAGGTGATGAGTTCTTCTCGCTGGGCTTAGGTGTGGAATTTTATCGCAATTTGGCCTCTTTACCTAAGGATCTTGGTAAATTGATTCTATTAGCGTTGCGCGATATTGTCGTACAGCCTGACCTCATTGAAGACATAAAAGAAGAAGACGTTTTTAGCACATCATTATTACGCGAGGTTAGCCTTTCTGTCGTAAAAGGGCAATATGCTCGAGTCCTCGGTGGCAAGGCTGAACTCACCGACTTTAAGTTTAAGTTTGTCAAACCTGAGAAAGAACATTCAGGGATAATAGTTATTAGTTTTGATGTAAAAGTAGGCTCCATGCCTAGCACCAACATTCATGCCGTTATTGGCCGGAATGGGGTAGGCAAAACAACTTTACTAAATAACATGATTGAAGCCATTACAGATCGACAAGGAGCGAAAGCTAAGTTTGTCGATACAGAAGGGCACCAGGAAACCGAAATTTCAGACGATTATTTTAGTAGCCTCGTGTCAGTTTCCTTCAGTGCTTTCGACCCATTTACGCCTCCACAGGAACAACCTGATCCTGCCAAAGGAACTTGTTATTTCTATATTGGTTTGAAAGATCCGCATAATGGCGATCTCCACCGAACTATTAGCAATCTTCAGGATGATTGTGTAAGAGCCTTAATTAGTTGTTTTTGTGAGCCGAAAAAGACAGAGCGTTGGCTAGATGCGATGGGTAAGCTGGGTTCAGATGAGAATTTTGCCTCAATGAGGCTAGAATCGCTAGAATCTGCTTACCGGGAGCTCCGTAAGAGTAGCGTAAACGAAGAACAATATGATTCACGCTCATTTCAAGGCAAGTACCGAGAAAAAGTTGCTCCGTTTTTATCTCGTATGAGTTCGGGACACGCTATTGTTCTACTTACTATGACCCGCTTAGTTTCCACGGTAGAAGAAAAGACGTTAGTACTATTGGACGAGCCGGAAAGCCATTTGCATCCTCCGCTATTATCGGCATTTGTACGCGCACTTGCCGATTTGCTTCATGATCGCAACGGCGTCGCCATTATAGCAACACACTCACCAGTGGTTTTGCAAGAAATACCGCGTTCCTGCGTTTGGAAAATTTATCGTGTGGGCACAAATGTCGCGACTAGTCGTCCAGCTATTGAAACTTTTGGTGAAAATGTTGGAGTATTGACCAGCGAAGTATTCAGTCTAGAGGTTGAACGCTCAGGATTTCACGACCTCCTTGCTAAATCTGTTCAAACAGGTAGAACCTATGAGGAGATAGTTTCTGATTACAAGAATCAACTCGGATTTGAAGGTAGAGCTATTCTAAAAGCACTCATTGCTAATCGTGATAGGAGTAATAGTCATGATGCGGCAGAGTGATCCTCAATATAGTTTTGAACAAGTTCTTGACGAATGTGTTACCGGTATTACTGGGAATGCGACATTAAGAAAGAAGCTGACATGTAGCAAGTCTGCTCTTATGTCAATAGAGATTCAGTATTTAGCTACGGCTAGTATTGGGGAGCTATATACTATCTCACCTATCAATACTCATGAAGATGATGACCCTATTGTTATAGATACTTTGTTGAAGAAGTCTGAATTGATCAAGATTTATGACCAGTACTTTGTGCCAGAGGATAAGCCAGCCAGAAAAATCTATGATGAATTGCTAAATGCTGCAAAGGAAAAGTGCCCATTTTGTGGTGGGATTGGCACTCCGCGTAACTTGGACCATTTTTTGCCCAAAGCGCATTTCCCTCAATTTTCTGTTTTGCCTCGCAATCTGATTCCGTCATGCCGTGATTGCAATATGGACGGCAAAGCACATTCCTTTGCAAGGAATGCAAAAGATCAAATCATACAACCTTATGTAGATAATGACAGATTCTTCTTAGAACAATGGATTTTTGCGGTTTATCATACGGATGATGATAGAGAGCCAGGTGCATTTGAATACTATGTATCACCACCTGAAAACTGGCGTGAGGTAGACAAACAAAGGGTTAGAAAACACTTTGAAGACTTCAATTTAGCTAAGCGTTATGCTACTAAAGCGGCGGAGCACCTGGGTATAGTCTTGCTTCAAATCGAGCGTATGAAGCGGTCAGGTTTAGGCATCGAAAATGTTCGAAGTATTATTTTACAACCAGGTATAGATAAGGCACTGTTTATTAATCATTGGCAGAAAGGTATGTACCAAGCTTTAATATATGCACTGTGTTAATAACAGATGAGATGATGTCATTTACATATGATAGTAGAGAGGTAAACATCCTCTAATTAATAAGCTATCGTTAGTTTGCACCGTCCTAGCCCGCACATTACTAAAGCGCTGCGCTCAGCTACTCCCCACTGCTCTCCTTTGACTGCACCATAACCGACGTCTCCAAAATCACATTGATCGCTGCCCAGGTCTTCATAGCCGCGTGATCAAGCGGCGCGTTCTCCACAAATCCAGCGTTGAGAAAGTCGATTTCCTCGTCAATCAGGGCGTGCAACTCGCCCAAGACAGTAATAGTGCTCATTTTGCGACAGGGGCCAAACAGGATAAGATGGTGGCAGGAATTTCTAAGAGAGAAAAATGATGGTTCGTGCGTCCAAATATTTCACGCTGAGCCTGGCGTCCCTTAGCTTGCATCACTTTAATTCTCTCACTGCTCTTCAGTGAGCCGAAGGAGCCTCAAACATGGCCGATCTTACCGCAAATGCTGTGATCGCCTTACCAACCCCGACGCTGCGCACCGCGCGTTTGCTGTTGCGCCCTTTCACAGCGGCCGACACGGACGCCATCTTCGCACTACAGAGTAATCCACGCGTCTTGCGCTATTGGGACACACCCCCCTGGCAGGAGCGCGCACAGGCGGAGCGCTTTATCGCGCGTTGCCAGCAAATGGCGCAGGCAGGCAGCGGCGCACGGCTGGCCATTGACCGTAGCGCCGATGGGCTGTTCATCGGCTGGTGCGTATTGATGAATTGGGACCCAACCTATCGCAGCGCAATGCTCGGTTACTGCCTCGCTGAGGCGGCCTGGGGCCAGGGCTTTGCCACCGAGGCTGCCGGTGCCCTGTTGCAGTGGGCCTTCAACACGCTGGACCTGAACCGTGTGCAATCCGAGGCCGATACCCGCAATGCCGCCTCGGGTCGTGTGCTGGAAAAGCTCGGCTTTTTGCGCGAAGGCACGCTGCGCGAAAATTGTATTGTGAATGGCGAGATATCGGATTCGTGGATCTATGGGCTGCTCCGGCGGGAGTGGGAACAGTTGCACTCAGGTCTGGCGGCTGGCTGAGTGAATTGCATCTGCGCAGTAGGGCGCACGATTGATAAAAAGAGGCATCATGTCAAAACATCGCATCTATACCACAAGTGTCGCCAGTGTTTATCCCCATTATCTTGCCAAGGCGGAGAAAAAGGGGCGTACCAAAGCCGAAGTCGATGAAATCATGCGTTGGCTCACCGGCTATACTCAGGCTGAGCTTGAAGCCCAACTGCATAACAGCACCGACTTTGAAACCTTCTTTGCGGATGCCCCCCAGCTTAATCCGGCCCGGACGTTGGTCAAGGGGGTGATTTGCGGTGTCCGCATCGAAGAGATCGCTGAACCAACGATGCGCGAAATTCGCTATCTGGACAAATTAGTCGACGAGTTGGCGAAGGGCAAAACAATGGACAAGATTTTGCGCAAGCAAGCGGCCGCGTAGTGGAAGACAAAACGCCCTGCGCTCACCCTGGTGAGCGCAGGGCGAAATTTCTGGTAACAACTAACCCCTCCCTAGCCCTCCCCAGTTTGGGGAGGGAACAGTGTCGGCTCCTCCCCTGTACTCGGGGGAGGTTGGGAGGGGGTGGCTTGGTAGTTACTAATCACGCATCATTCCTTTGTTGTTTGTAGTATAGTGGATTTACACAAAAAAATCCATAGCCATTTCTTTTTGATTTCCTTTCAATTTCTACGCCTTTTCTGCCCCTTCTTGGTGATTGCCCTTTGGGCATAGACTCACTATACTAGCCCAGCGTGTCTATGCGTAGGCGACCTAGATCAGCCTCATTGCAAGCGTTTCTGCCCATCCTGCGGGCGCGGGATGACAGGGCGCGGGCCGTCCCATGGCGGATGGGCTAGACTTTTTAGATGAATTGCCAAAGGAGGGCAACCCATGAGTTCCTATGTGCTTGGTTTTCAGGAGATCGATAAAACACAACTCATGCTGGTTGGGGGAAAAGGTGCAAACCTGGGGGAGCTTGCCACGATCTCAGGCATCCACGTCCCCGCTGGCTTTTGTATTACGACCCAAGCCTTTCTACGCATTATGGGCGAGACGCCGGCGCTGCATGATGCCCTTGAAGAGTTAACGCTGCTCACCGTGGCAGAGCGAGCGAAAATCAGGGAAGTGAGCGCTGCGCTGCGCCAGCTCATCGAAGGCATTGCCATCCCTGAAGAGATTCAGCAAGCGATTTCCCACCAGCTCGCCAGGCTGGGGGAGCATCACGCCTATGCTGTGCGCTCCAGCGCGACGGCCGAGGATTTGCCAACGGCCTCCTTTGCCGGCCAGCAGGATACCTATTTAAACGTGATCGGCGAGGCGGCCATCCGCCGGCAGATCAGCAAGTGCTGGGCCTCGCTTTTTACCGAACGGGCTGTCACCTATCGTCTGCAAAATGGCTTTGACCACCGGAAAGTCCACCTCGCTGTGGTGGTACAGCAGATGGTTTTGCCCCAGGCCGCCGGTATTTTGTTCACGGCTGATCCCATCACGGGGAACCGGCAGGTCTTATCGATTGACGCCAGCTTCGGCTTGGGTGAGGCCTTGGTCGCCGGCCTGGTGAACCCTGACAACTACAAAGTGCGTGACGGAGCGATCATCGAGAAGCAGATCGGTACCAAACAACTGGCGATTTATGGGGTAAAAGCAGGCGGCACGCAAGAAGCGGCGATTGCGCCTGAGCGGCAGAATAGGCAAGCGCTGACCGATGAACAGATCGTACAGCTTGCGCGCCTGGGCAGAATGATCGAAGCTCATTTCGGCTCGCCGCAGGACATCGAATGGTGTTTGGCTGATGATCAATTTGCGATTGTCCAGAGCCGGCCCATTACGACCTTGTTCCCCATTCCGGAAGCGGCCGATGCGGAAAATCACGTCTATCTCTCGGTCGGCCATCAACAGATGATGACCGATCCCCTCAAGCCATTGGGCTTGTCGTTTTTCCTGTTAACCACCCGTGCCCCCATGCGTACAGCGGGCGGCCGCTTGTTTGTGGATGTTACCCAGCACCTGGCGGCACCGGCCAGCAGAGCGATGTTATTACAGGGGATGGGCCAACACGATCCGCTCATGAAAGATGCCTTGCAGACGATTATTGAGCGGGGCGATTTTATCAAAGTAGCGCCCGCTGAGCAGCCCGCTCAAAGCCCGAAAAGTGCGCCGCCTGCCCCTGCGCCGCCACCCGTCGAACCTGATCCGGCCATCGTTGCTGCGTTGATCAAGCAAAGTCAAGCCTCAATTGCCGCGTTAAAAGAGACCATCCAAACCAAAACCGGCGCGGATCTCTTTGCGTTTATTCGGGAAGATATCCAGCAATTACGGCAGATCTTATTTGATCCACAAAGTTCGGCGGTGTTTATGGCCGCGATCAATGCTGCCGCTTGGATCAACGAAAAGATGAACGAGTGGTTAGGCGAAAAAAACGCCGCCGACACGCTGGCGCAATCCGTCCCCAACAATATTACTTCGGCCATGGGGCTGGCACTGTTGGATGTCGCCGACGTGATTCGGCCTTATCCTGCCGTCATCGCTTATTTGCAGCAGGGTAACGATGACAGCTTTTGGGCGGGGCTGGTTCAGCTTGATGGCGGACAAGCCGCCCGGGACGCAATTGAGGCGTTTCTCGACCAATACGGCATGCGCTGCGCCGGCGAGATCGACATAACGCGCAGCCGTTGGCGTGAGCAACCAACGATCCTTGTTCCCCTGATTCTGAGTAACGTCAAAAACTTTGCGCCGGGTGAAAGCAAGCGCAGATTTGTGCAAGGGCGACAGGAAGCTTTGGAAAAAGCACAATCATTATTAGAACGATTGGCGTCATTGCCCGCTGGTGAACAAAAAGCCAAAGAAACACAACGTAATATCGACCTGATCCGCAATTTCAGCGGCTATCGGGAATACCCCAAATACAGCATGGTCAGTCGTTACTTCGTCTATAAGCAGGCTTTGTTGAAAGAGGCCGAACAGCTCGTCCATGCGGGCGTACTTCAGGAAACAGCCGATAGCTACTATCTCACCTTTGATGAATTTAGCGAAGTCGTCCGCACCAATGAAGTGGATGACCAGCTTATCAGCGCGCGCAAAAATGCGTACGAAACCTATGAAAAACTAACGCCCCCGCGTGTGATCACCTCTGATGGTGAAATTGTTAGGGGTGCGTACAAACGCGAAAACCTCCCCGCCGGCGCGCTGGTCGGCCTTGCGGTTTCCGCCGGCGTCATCGAGGGGCAGGCACGGGTCATCCTCAACATGGCCGACGCCGATCTGGCCGAGGGCGATCTCTTAGTCACCGCCTTTACCGACCCAAGCTGGACCCCCTTGTTTGTCGCCATCAAAGGCTTGGTCACCGAAGTGGGGGGACTGATGACCCACGGTGCCGTGATCGCCCGTGAATATGGCTTGCCCGCCGTCGTCGGCGTAGAAAATGCGACCAAGCTGATCAAAGACCGGCAACGCATTCGCGTCAATGGCACGGAAGGTTACGTCGAAATCCTATCCTGATTTGTTGATCGAATCGGCAAAGGCAGAAAACCTGGGTGGATGCGGCCCAGGTTTTTTGTTATAATGGCCCTATTCTATTCTACCTATCTACCATCAGGAGTCACAGATGAACAAAGCAGAGCTGATCAAGTGGTTGCGGGAAGAAGCGCAGAAGTGGGAGTTGCTCCTCGCTGCGATTGGGGAAACGCGGCTGGCGCAACCCGGCGTCAACGGCGAGTGGGCTATGCGTGACATCATTGCCCACTTGACCGGCTGGCAGCACTGGCTGGTTGCCCGTTTGCAAGCGGCCGCGGCGGGACAGCCAGAACCAGCCCCGCCCTGGCCCGCGGATCTCAAAGCAGAGGAAGCGATCAACGGCTGGATCTATACCGCGAATGGCAACCGTTCTGTTCGTGAGGTCGTGGATGAAGCCCATGCCTTGCATGAACAGCTGCTGGCTATCATCGAAGCCTTGCCCGACGATGCTCGGACTGAGTTGATCGAAGCCAAATTCCCCGTGATCTGGGTCGGCGATCAACGTTTTGCCGTTGGTGAGTTCTTTCACCATTTTTACGACGATCACGCCGCCGATGTGCGTGCTTGGCTTGCAGGCCATTCATAGAAGTTGCGCTGGTTGCGCTGTGAGAATCACCACAACATGATGTTCGCGGTTGGCGCCGTGGTTGAAGAGCGGTTACGCAGGTTGTATCCGTAGAAACATCTTTATATACTGCACGGCAGCACATAAAGTAACCTATATACACCTGAAAAAGTGTTACTTTATGGCACCGTTGAGTATATGCTCCAAGGATCTGCTAAATGAAGCTCGCTTTCTTTGCGTCACACAATGGTTCAAACGCCCAGGCGATCATGGACGCATGTGCAACTGGAAGAATCAAGGCGCAGCCCGTGTTGCTTATCAGCAACAACGCCGATTCAGGTGCGCTAGCGCGGGCGCGCCGAGAGAAAATTCACGCCTTTCACCTCAGTTCGAAAACGCACCCAGATCCTGCGGAACTTGATTCGACGATCCTGGAGTTGCTGGTGAAGCACGAAATTGATCTCGTCATCCTGGCGGGGTACATGCGAAAACTCGGCCCACTAACCCTCACTCGATATTGGGGGAGAGTGCTTAACATCCACCCTGCACTGCTTCCCAAATTTGGTGGTAAGGGGATGTATGGCATGAACGTACATTATGCCGTTATCCAGTCTGGGGAAAAGGAGACCGGCGCGACCGTGCATGTCGCGACCGAAAACTACGATGAAGGGCCGATTGTAGCGCAAAAACGAATTCCCGTCTTACGCTCAGATACACCGGAAGCCCTTGCTACGCGAGTACTGGTAATAGAGCATACGCTATATGTAGAAACGGTAGCAGCAATTGCGCGAGACGAAATAACCCTACCGATTGTGTGCGCACACATATCGCACTGAATCCATGCGAGAACCTTTTTTCCTTTCGCAACAGAAATTGGTTAGGGCCACGGTTGATAAGACCGTTTGGCGCGTAACTAGTAACGCTCACCGTTAGGCCGATGCAATCGGAAAGGTGTACCCATGATCCTCCCCAAAGACCGCGACCCCCGCTTTATCACCATCCGCCGTGGAGGGACGCTCACGGACGACGATCATCGGCTCCTGGCGTTGTGGGCGGCCCTGTGTGCAGAGCATGTCCTGCCCCATTTTGAGGCGGTGCAGCCCGCTGACCCGCGGCCCCGCCAGTCGATTGCGCAGATTCGGGCTTGGACCCGCGGTGAGATCACGATGTCGGAGGCCCGCGCGGTGGGGGGCCATGCGATGGCGGCGGCCCGAGATTTGCGTGGCGCGGCGCGGTACGCGGCCTTTGCGGCCGGCCAGGCGGCGGTGGTGGCCCATGTCGCCGCCCACGAACTCGGTGCGGCGGCCTACGCGATCAAGGCTGCGCGGGCGGCGGTGCCCAAAGGCGAGGCTGAAAATGCCGGCCGGCTTTCGTGCCAGTGGCAGCGCGACCAACTGCCGGCGGCGATTCGTGAACTCGTCCTTGACGACCAGCGCTTGCGCAACGCGATCTGCTGGTCGGTCTTCGACTGCTGACCAACGTGATAGGGCAAGCACCCCAACGGGAGGCATGGTAATTTCTAGTGAAGGACAAGCCTAGATGAGAATAAGCAGAACACCACAAGAACGAAAAATCCTTAGTTATCTTTATGATCGCCGGAATATGTACGGGGAAAGCCGGACAAGCGCCATAAAGAGTATACGTAAACGCAAAGCGATGGTAAATCGCCATTATCGGCGTACCGTTGCTCAGCAGGTCGAAGCGCACCGTATTAGAGATGCTGTGGAAGAAATCGTTCCTGCAACAACTGGCGTTCGGCGTAAACCATGGAAGAAAGTGGCGGATCGCCCGCTTATAGAATATATAGAAACCAGATTGCGACGACGTAAGCGTAATGGGGGACTATCGGGCGAACGGCGTCCAAGCGTTTTGCGAAAAGAAGCACAGAAGCGTCTGCGCCAACGCCTAATGGGGTCATAGCCTTTATCTGATTCACTCACTTTTGCGCTTGTCAGTTGCCCCACGCTCACCCCTTTGCCTGCACCATCCCCAACGTCTCCAAAATCACCTTGATCGCGGCCCAGGTCGTCATGTCCGCGTGATCAAGCGGTGGGGCGATCTCGACAATATCCAGGGCGCGGACCGGCAGTGCGGGCACGACGAGACGGAAAAATTCGAGTAACTCGCGCGTGGTCAGGCCACCAGCGTTGGGGGTGCCGGTGCCAGGGGCATAGGCCGGATCGAGGGAATCGACATCCCAGGTCACGTAGACCTGGTCAAAGCGGTGTAACTGGGCAATCACATCCGCGGCGACGGCGGGGATGCCCCGTTGGATGATCGCGCGCATGGGGTGGACCTGGATCTCCGGGTGGGCGCGTAGGAAGTGGATATCCTCATCAATCGGCGCACGCAGGCCGACAAAAACATAGCCATCACGCTGGACATTTGGCAATTCGAGGGCGCGCCGGGCGGTGCAGGCATGGCTCCAGCGGCTGCCCTCATAACTCTCTTCCAGGTCGGCGTGGGCGTCGATGTGCAACACGCCAAAGGGCGTGGTTACGCTCTCACTCATGGCCTGCATCAGGGGGATGCTTACGCTGTGGTCGCCACCGAGAAAGAGTGTGAAGGGATGGGCTAGGGCCGCTTTGGCGCGCTCGGTGACGGTGGCAAAATAGCGCGCCCAGTCGAGATCGCGCCCGACATCGCCATAATCACACAGGGAAAGGGTTAACTCGACGCCCTCTTCGCTGAACCTATCGGCGCAACTGATACAGCGCCGCAGGGTGGCTGGCGCGTCCGCGGCGCCGCGGCGATAGCTGGCCGCGTTATCCCACGGCACCCCCAAGATGCCGACATCGGCGTCCGCGCCGGCCTGGGTCATGCCGGCCCAGGGTTGTTGATAGGAAGGGGTGTTAAAGGCCATTGCCGGCTATTGCCCTTTGCTTTCGGTCCACAGTTGGTCATAGAGCGGGGTCGCGTCACCCAGATCCGTGAGCCAGTGGCCGTTTTGCACCACCTCTGCCGGAATGTTGGTGATCGGCGAGGTGGTGTAGGTGGCGTAAACCTCCGGCTGATGCTCTTTGGCCCAGGCGATGGAGGCGGCGTTGGGATTGGTGAAGGGATAGTCGCGCATGACCTGCCAGAAGACATCGGGCTGGTAGAGATAGTTGAGCCAGGCATAGGCGGCGTCGGGGTGGGGCGCATCGGCCAGGAGCGCGAAGTTGTCTTGAAACAAGATGACCCCCTCGCTGGGGTAGACATAGTCGATCTCGGCATTCTCCGCCTGGGCCAGAAAGGCTTCCCCGCTCCACATCACGCCCAGGTCGGCATCACCGGCGATCAACGCGGTTTTGGGGCTGTCGCTGTCAAAGAGGCGCACATTGGGGACCAGTTCCAACAACTTGGTTTTTGCCGCGGCCAACTGTGCCGGGTCGGTGGTGTTGACCTCATAGCCCAGGGTCAACAAGGTCGCGCCGATGATGTTGCGCGCGTCATCCAACATGACCAAACGCCCGGCATACTCCGCGTTCCACAGATCCCCATAGGCGGTTGGCGCGGTTACCTGATCTTTGCGATAGGCGATGCCGCTGGAGCCGGATTGATAGGGCAGGGTATATTGGTTGCCCGGATCAAAGCTCTGGTTGAGATGTTGCGGGGCAAAGTGCGCGAGGATCGGCAGGCGGGCGTGGTCGAGGGGTGCTAACAAGCCTTGGTTGATCAGCAATTGGATCATATAATCGGGCGGCTGGATCAGATCATACCCTGTCGCACCGCGCGACACCTTGGCATACATCTCTTCCGGGCTGGAGAAGAGATCGAGGTTGACGTCAACGCCGTAGACCGTTTCAAAGCAGTCGATGATCTCAGCCGGCACATATTCGGGCCAGGTAAAGAGATTGACCTCCGTAGTGGTGAGTTCTACTTTGGCGCTTGGCTGGGGACAAGCGCTCGCTGGCTCGGCCTCCGCCCCCGGCGCGCCACACGCGGCTAAGGTGAGCAGGGTGGCCAAGAGCAGGTGGTGGACGATGCGTGCGTAGGGCATGTCGTTTTCTCCGCTAGGAAAATCGAGCAACTTGGCACAAATGAATGGGCCAGGTGCCTTTGTGAGATCGTTGGTGAGGCTTGACTGACGAGCACTTACCGCGCCAGTGCTGCTGCATATACTATACCAGCGGTTGTCACAATTTAACATTTTTACTCGTGTAGAAATGTTAAATTGTGACAGAGCCGAGTATATATCGTGGTTGAAATGTCAGATTGCTTGTGCTACGTTTGCCCCCTCAGCGGGGAAGCACCCGCGTGGCTTCTGTAAGTCAAGCGTGGCCAAACTTTGGTGACTTCATAAATTCAGCATACAATCCTGGCATCCACTGCTCAGGTTGCGCTTCATGGTCAAAAATCAAATTTCGCCCTTATTGCAGAGATGGATAGTGAGAAAACCTATGCAAACTTTGAAATTTACGCCGTTTGATCTGCAAGATGTCAAATTACGTGATGGTCCTTTCAAGGCTGCTCATGAAGCGAATATTGCTTATCTGTTCCGCTTGAATCCCGAACGTTTATTAGTCACCTTTTGGGCAAATGCCGGCATTCCCATTCCTGCTGGGATAAAAGCATATGCTGGCTGGGAAAGTCCGGATTGTGATCTGCGCGGGCACACAATGGGCCATTATTTGACGGCGCTCAGCCTTTTCGTTGCGGCCGATCAAAATCAGGCAGCGCAACAACGACTTACCTACTTGGTCAAGGAACTAGAAAAATGTCAGGATCAGTTCCCGAATGGCTATTTGAGCGCTTTTCCGGAAAAAGCCTTCGATATCGTTGAGACTTCGGGCGAGGGCTGGGCGCCGCATTACACAATCCATAAACTGCTGCAGGGCATGCTTGACGCGTATACTTATGCCGGCGATCAAACCGCCTTAGCCTGTGCCGTCAAAATGGGTGACTGGCTCAGTCACCGCTGTGACAAACTCGATCGCGCCGCCTGGCAAACGCTCTTTGACAAAGTAGAAACCGGCGGTATTTGCGAAACGCTTGCCAATCTTTTTTTAGCTGTAGGCGATCAGAAATATCTAAAAACCGCCGAATTTTTTGTGCAGGATAGTAAATATTACCCCGCCTTGCAAGGCATTGACCAGCTCCACAAGCCGATTACAGGCAATTACCATCATGCCAACACCACTATCCCACAGTTCATTGGCCTCTTCCGGCTTTACCAGGCAACCGGCAACCCGGATTATTTACAAGCCGCTAAATTCTTCTGGCAGCAGGTGGCTTTGCACCGTTCCTATGCCACGGGTGGTACCGGTTTTCATGAACATTGGAACTATGGCCCCGATATGTTAAGCCAAGAGTTGGATTATCGGGCGCAGGAAAGTTGTTGCGCTTACAACATGCTGAGGTTGAGCAGGGATTTGTTTTGTGAAGACGCCAATGCGATCTATGTTGATTATTACGAAAGAGTGCTATACAACCATATTTTAGCTTCACAGCACCCTGAAAATGGCCGGATGATTTATATGCTGTCGCTACGGCCTGGGCACTGGAAAATGTTTGGCAATGAAGAAGATGCGTTTTGGTGCTGTCAGGGCACCGGGATTGAAAACCACAATCGATACGGCGAGGCCATTTATTTCAAAAGTGAAAATGAAATTCTGGTGAATCTTTTTATCGCTTCGCAGGTGCGTTGGCAAGAAAAAAATGTGGAGATTCTCCAGCAGACCAATTTCCCGGCGGATACGATTTCTACCTTGAAGATCTTGGGGCAACCGGGCTACTTTGTTTTGAAGATCAGAATTCCCTACTGGGCGAAGGATGGCATGCTGGTCAAAGTGAATGGCAAAAAGCTAGCAGTCGAGGCGGAGGCTTCTTTTGTTACGATCAGCCGACATTGGGAAAATAATGATGAAGTCGTGCTTGATCTATCCATGTCCACCCATTTGGCGTTTTTACCGGATGATGCTTCAAAGTTTGCCATCATGTATGGCCCGCTCGTCATGGCTGCAGAACTGGGAAAGGCGGGGATGCCGTCCGTATACACTAACAATAACTACTACAATCCTCCCCCCGATAATTTACTCTCTACAGATCCAATGCCTACATTGGCCGTAGCAACCAGCAAAACGGATTGGATTGTCGCAACTGAAAAGCCGCTGCACTTTAAAATGACCGACCAGCAGCAGGAATTTATGCTCAAACCCTTATATCGCATCTATGATCAGAAATATCATGTCTATTGGCAATTGCAAAAAGATCGTTGATGACGCTGACCAAACTGTCAAAAGGGTCAGCTTGGTTCTGCCGTTTCCAAAAAGGAATTAACCATGAAAATTGGTGTTGTTTTTCCGCAAGGTGAGATTAGTAATGACCCTGTCGCTGTCAGAGATTTTGCCCAAGCGGTGGAAGCGCTTGGGTACGACTACCTCTTGTTATATGAACTGCTCATTGATACAAAACCAGATCAGCCGCCTGCAAGTTTCCTGGAGCCATTCACCTTGCTGGGCTATCTGGCTGGTTGTACCCAGAAAATAGAGTTGGCGACCGGTGTGATGGTTTTACCGTCGCGCCAGACCGTGTTGGTGGCGAAACAAGCTGCTGCGGTCGATGTGCTTTCCGGGGGCCGTTTGCGCTTGGGCGTTTCTGCTGGGTGGAATTTAGCGGAATATCAGGCTATGGGTGCTGACTTTCAACAACGTGGCAAACGTCTTGACGAACAACTAACCGTGTTGCGCGAACTCTGGACAAAACCGTTTGTGACTTTCAAAGGGCACTATCACGATCTTGATACTGTCGGGATTTATCCACAACCGATCCAACGCCCGATCCCGCTTTGGCTTGGCGGCGCTTCTGAGCCTGTTCTAAAACGCATCGCTGCCTTTGGCGATGGTTGGTTGTCTTATGGCGAGACACTGGAAACAGCGGCGGCGAAAATGGACAAATTGCAGCGCTATCTCGAAGCGGCTGGCCGCAAACCGAGCGAAGTCGGGATGGAGGTCGTTGGCGTGAATGTCGCAAAACCCGACAATTGGGGCAAACTGCTCGAAGGGTGGCGCAGCTTTGGGGCAACCCATCTGAGTGTCGTAACGACATCCGCCGGCTTAGGTAGCCCGCAGGCACATATTGACGCCATTGATCGTTTTAAGACAGAGGTAGGGTTGTCGCGCGATCATTCGTAAAATTCTTTGGTTCAGTGGGATCTTAGGGTTAAATAATTGATTGTGTAAACCGCCCTGGGCTAAAGCCACAGGGCTACAGAACAACGCAGGCTAAAGCCCGCTTTAGGGGGCGTTGTTCTGTAGCGCCGCTCATTGATGGCGGGGCGGCTAGCATTTACCCGATCATTTGCTTAACCTGTATTACCCGGCGTTGTCCCAAGCCCTGCGGCTTTAGCTCAGGGCACCGAGCTTCACGTGTACCTCGGTTGTAGCGGAAACAGTGGGCAGTGAACAGCGAATAGTCACTGTCCACTCTCCTCCTACCTACTCCCGCGCCTCCGCCCGCGCGATCACCTCCACCTCGGCCAAACTGGCGACGGCATTGCCTTCAAAGGTCCCGCTGGCATCGTTGATGATCACCCGTACGGCCCTGGCCCGCAGATCCGCAAACCCCACATCGGTGCCGCTGACGGCAAGCTGACCAACCGTCTGCCGCGCGACTTCCTGGGTGGCCGCGGCATCCGCATAGAGCACGACGGTGGCCGCCGTCACTTGGATTGTGGACTGGGCTACATCGCCAAAGCGCGGGTTGTAAAGGCGCACCGTGCGCACCGTCACTGGGACGGGGAAGGTGAGCTGTACCCACTGCCCGCGGCGATCCTGGTCGGCGGCGCTGCGCCAGTAGTTGATGATCCGTCCTTTCATCACTTTGCGGTCGATTAGCCCTTCCCCATTGGGGTTGATCAGGGCAAAGATCGAGGAATAGGAAATTTGCGCGCTCGGCGCGACATTGGTGAATTTGGCATCGGCTGGATTGGCCGGCACCGGGATCATGCTGTGGCCGGCGTGACAGCCGACACAGCGCTGCGTTTCGCCGGGCCGCCCAAAGTTGAGACCGGCGACATGGGCTGCACCGCCAAACTCGCTGTGACCACGGCCGGTCAACGGCACCACATTGCTGCCGTCGCCCGTGCGGATCTGTTCAAAGAGCGGGACATTGGCGGGGGACTGGGCGATCACTGAACCGTCGGGGTTGACGGGCAGGCTTTGGAGCAGGATCGGCCACTCCAACTGTTCCAAGGATCCATACTGTTCATTGCGTTGAAAGCCGGTGAAGAAACGGATCGTGCCGGCGCTGCCAATCGGCATGGCGCTGATAATGTTGCTGTCCACCGGGGCGTTGAAATAGACATTCAGCGCGTCGAAGGTGAAACTGCCATCCCGGTCGTAGGGGCCGGCGGCGGTGGGGGGCAACGGGTTAGCCCGTTGGGTGATCTGATCCGGGATGACCGGCGGCAGGGGCCGGGGGGCGACGACGCGGGCGCGTACTTCGGTGGTGCCGGGCAGGTCATAGAGGGGTTGCAGGCCGCTACCGTCACTATTGAGCAGATAAAGACCGTAGTCTTGATTAATGTCGTCGGCGTAGGAGATGACTAACTGGTTGGCGCTGATCACTTCCGGTTCGGCAGCGTAGACGCCCTGGTAGATGCCAATCGATGGTGGATTGGCGCGCACATATTCGTACCCAATCTCCGACGTGATGCCGATTACCGACCGTTGACTGCCAAACATGCCGCCATAGAAGTGGCGGATGCCACCAAAGCCGGCTGCTTCTGTGCCATTTTTGATCGGGAAGAAGTTGCCATAGAAGGAGCCATCAGTAGCAAAGCTCCCGCCATAAGCAAAGTTGCTATCTTCGCCGAGCAAGAAGGTGTTGGAACTGAAGCCCCATTGTTTAAGGTCGGTGCCATCGGGATTGACAGTGGCCAGGTGCCAAGCGTTGCGCTGGAGATTCGCCGATTCACCGGGCACATCACCAAGCTCGCCCGAGGCATCCGCCCCGACCAGCCCATCTTTCAGCAAATAGCCACCACCGGGCGCAGGGATCGTGCTCATGTCATTGGCGGCCATGCGGAAGTTGCGCCACCAGCGTGAATACACAATGCGCCCCGTGGTCGGATCGACGGCGGGGCGGTCTGCGCCATTCGCCTCGGTGGTGATCCGATGGAGATCACTGCCATCACTATTGACCACAAAAAGGTTAGAGGTGTGGGCGCCGCCATACATACCCATCGCCGGCCAACGCGTGGAGGAGAAGACAATCCGCCCATCCGGCAGCCAGGCGGGATCGGTGTCATCGTATTTGGTAAAGAGGCCGTAGATTTGGCCGAATTGGCTAAGGTCGAGGTTGTCGCGATCGGATGTGGTAAGCTGGCGCAGCCCTGTCCCATCGACCTGGATCAGATAGATCCGCCAGGCACCGGGGTTGGTCATGGGGGCGCGGCTGTACTGCCCCTGGGGAATGCCAGCAAAGAGAATCTGGGTGCCGTCATACGAGACGGCCGGTGCGTTGACATCGATCAGGTTCAGCGTGGCCGCGGTCGGATTGCTGCCATCGATCAACGTGCGGATCGTCCCATTCGCTTCACGGATGAGCAATTTCCCAGGTGACGCCACCTGGAAACGGCTATAGGGGCCAACCCCTGGCAACCCTTTCGTCGTCGGCCAAACGGCGCTGCCTTGGTCGGCGAGTTGACGCGAGACAAAGACTACTGGCACGGTCAGCGCGCCTGACGTCGCGGTCGCCACCACCGTGGGTGTTGGGGCAACCGCGGTTGCGGTGGGCGTATTCGCCAGCGTTGGTGTCGCGGTTGCTGCGGGCGCACTGGTGGCGGTGGCGGTTGGTGCGGGGGTCGCAGTGGCCGCGCCCGGTGCGATCAAGCCGATGTCGACATTGATGATCGTGCTGCCGCTTTCGACGGTCAGACACCAACTGAAGCCATTGGTGTCGATGTCAGAGTCGTAGTCATCATCTTGGATCGCGTCTTGGATGGTGAAGGTATAACCTGCTGGTGGATAGACGCGCAGGTAATATTCGCCGGCCACCAGATTGTTGAAGTAATAGTTGCCGTTGACGTTGGCGGTGGTGGTGCCCACCAAGGTGTTGCCCGTGCAGTTGGTGAAGAGCTTCACCTGGACCCCACTCAACCCCGGTTCGCCGATATCCTTAACCCCATTGCCATTTGTGTCGATCCAGACCAGATCACCCAGTGAGGCGTTGCCCGCGGCGGTTGGGGTAGCGGTTGGCAATGGTGTGTTTGTTGCGGTGGGGGGAATGGGCGTGTTGGTGGCGGTGGGCGTACTGGTCGAAGTCGCCGTAGGCACCGGCGTATTGGTTGGGATGGCCGTTGGGGTCGGGGTCGCAGTGGCAGCCGCCAGGCTGAGTAAGCCAATATCGACATTGGTGATCGCGCTGCCGGTTTCGACGGTAAGACACCAACTGAAGCCGTCGGCGTCAATGTCAGAGTCATAGTCATCATCTTGGATCGCGTCTTGGAGGGTGAAGGTATAGCCTGGGGGTGGATAGACCCGCAGGTAATATTCACCGGCCGCCAGATTGTTGAAGTAGTAGTTGCCGTTGACGTTGGAGGTGGTGGTGCCCACCAAGGTGTTGCTGGTGCAGTTGGTGAAGAGCTTCACCTGGACCCCACTCAACCCCGGTTCGCCGATATCCTTGACCCCATTGCCATTCGTGTCGATCCAGACCAGATCACCCAGCGAGCCATTGCCCGCCGGCGATGGGGTGGCGGTCGGCGCAGGTGTGTTCGTTGCGGTGGGGGGAATGGGCGTGTTGGTGGCGGTGGCCGTATTGGTCGAAGTGGCCGTGGGCACTGGCGTGTTGGTTGGGATGGTGGTTGCGGTCGGGGTGGCAGTGGCAACTGCCAGGCTGATCAAGCCGATGTCGACATTGGTGATCGTGCTGCCGGTTTCGATGGTAAGACACCAACTGAAGCCGTCGGCGTCAATGTCAGAGTCATAGTCATCATCTTGGATCGCGTCTTGGATGGTGAAGGTATAGCCTGGGGGTGGATAAACGCGCAGATAATATTCGCCGGCCACCAGATTGTTGAAGTAGTAGTTGCCGTTGACGTTGGAGGTGGTGGTGCCCACCAACGTGTTGCCGGTGCAGTTGGTGAAGAGCTTGACCTGGACGCCACTCAACCGCGGTTCGCCGATATCCTTGACCCCATTACTGTTGGTGTCGATCCAGACCAGATCCCCGAGCGAGGCGTTGCCGGCAGGGGTGGGCGTCGCTGTGGGGAGCGGTGTGTTGGTCGCGCTCGGGGTGGCCGTGGGCAGGGTAACGGTTGCCGCCACCAACCCACTATCAATATTAATCAGCTTCTGGTTTGCGGCTAGCGTGATACAGTGGCTGTAACCACTCGCGTCCACATCCGAATCATAATCCTCATCGACGATGGCATTCTGGCTGGTGAACTGGTAGTTGGTCGGCAGATAGACGCGCAGGGAATAGCTGCCGACCGCTAAATTTTTGAAGGAGTAGTTGCCGTTGACATTGGTGGTGGTCGTCTTCACCACTGTGTTGCCGGTACAGCTGTTGCGCAGATCGACCTGTACGCCACTTCGCCCCTTTTCGCCACCGTCCTGCACTCCGTTGCCATTCGTGTCGATCCAGATGCGGTCCCCAATCGAAGCGGTGCCGGTGGCCGCACTCACAACCTGATCACTTTCTTGCATGATATTGGGCAGAAAGAGTCGGTACGGGGCACCGGTGATGACCTGGGCCGCGTCGGCCGGCGTTACTGGTGACGGGTCAGGTTCAGCAGGGGATTGCGCCAATAGCTGCGGCGTTGAAAGCCATAATAAGAGCGCAATGGCCGGCAGCAACAGATAATGCCAGTTGTGATGTGAATGAGTCGATGTTTGTTTGTTTTGCATAGTTCCCAATCTCCAATCGTAAACTACGAGTGATCTACCTGTTTCGTGGAAGAGATCGAACGGAGCCTGGCTAGCCGAATGAACAAGCTCTCTTCGCTGAGAGGGTCATGGAGTTGGTGCGATGTGGTAGGCGTGTTGGATCTTGTAAAGTGAAGTGGTGTGAAGCGAATCCCCTACAGTTGTGGTGATGGAAAGTGCTCCGCAAAACCTCTATTCCTTAGCTGTTGTTCAGCTAGCCCTGCACAAATTTTAAGTCTATATGGTTTAATTGACAAATGTAAGGTGTGCAAAAAGTGTGTAATCAAAAAAAGTTAATCTAGCTGTCTTTTTGTCAAATTATAGGTCGTCGAACATCAACATTTCGCCTACATCGGCTAAGCTGTGCCATTGTTGCAGACGGTGTGCGCTTTTCTTGCCGACCGTATCTTCGTTTGGTAGGATTAGTGCATCGTAATGCATCCCTTTGTGCGACCCTTTGCCGCCATTTCATCAGTGAGGGATAGATGATGAGTACAGTTTTAGTAACCGGTGGATCGGGTTTTATTGGCAGCCAAGCCATCTTACAACTCCTGGCAGCCGGTCATCAGGTGCGGACGACCGTACGCACATCGGCGCGCGCACGCGACATGCGCATCCTTCTGCAAAAATGGGGTGTCGCGGCGAGTGATCAGCTCTCCTTCGCTTTTGCTGATCTCGAAAGCGACGCTGGCTGGAACGAAGCGGCTGCCGGCTGTGAGTATGTACTGCACATCGCTTCCCCTTTTCCGCCCACCCTGCCGCGCCATGAAGATGAACTGATTATCCCGGCCCGCGAAGGGACCCTGCGCATCTTGCGCGCGGCACGTGCCGCCGGCGTCAAGCGGGTGGTGCTTACCTCTTCTTTCGCCGCGATTGGTTATGGGCATCCGCCGCAAACCGCGCCCTTTGACGAGCGCAGTTGGACGGACGTTGCTGGCGCTGATGTGCGCCCCTATGTCAAATCAAAAACGTTGGCCGAGCGCGCCGCGTGGGACTTTATCGCCAACGAAGGCGGTAACCTTGAACTGGCGGTGGTCAATCCGGTGGGGGTTTTCGGCCCCGTGTTGGGGCCTGATTATTCAACGTCGATTCTGATGGTGCAGCGCCTGATGGACGGTGCCATCCCTGGTGTCCCACGTCTCCACTTTGGTATTGTCGATGTGCGTGATGTGGTCGACTTGCACCTGCGGGCCATGACCAATCCGGTGGCCAAGGGTGAACGTTTTCTCGCCGTTGCCGGCGATTTTATGTCGATGCAAGCAATTGCGCAGGTGTTGAAGCGGCGGTTGGGTGAGGCGGCCCACCGCGTGCCAACCTGGCAACTGCCCAACTGGCTAGTTCACCTTGCGGCCCTGCGCGATCCAGCCGTGCGCCAGATTTTACCTGAACTGGGCAAAACCAAGAACGCCACGAATGCAAAGGCAAAACAACTACTTGGCTGGTCACCCCGCTCCAACGAAGACGCGCTGATCGCCACCGCCGAAAGCCTGTTACGGCTTAAGTTACTGCGGACTGATTGAAAGAAACGCCGGGCGGATCGGCCAATGCTGACGCCCAATCACCCAATTGCCAATCACCAATCTTTTCATCCCTGCTCTCCAATCAACAAAAGGAACCGAACCATGCACCTCTCTATGCACAATTGGATGCGCGCCGAGCCCATCGAGATTACGATCCGGCGTTTGGCCAAGTACGGCTACCAAAGTATTGAAATCAGCGGCGAACCCGAGATCTTCGACACCAAGGAAGTCGGGCGTTTACTCAAGGAAAACGGCCTCAAATGTTGGGGCTCGGTCAGCCTGATGTTTGCCGGCCGCGACCTGATCCACGCCGATGAAGCGGTGCGCGCCACCAGCATTCAGTACATCAAAGATTGTATTACAATGGTCAAAGAGTTGGAGGGGTACGAGATGACGATTGTCCCCTCGCAGGTGGGCAAAGTGACGCCGATGGATACGCCGGAGCAGGAGTGGGCGTGGGCCGTCGCTGGGTTACAGGAGATCTATCCCCATGCCGAGGCCGCCGGGGTGCGCATGGCGCTGGAACCGCTCAACCGCTTTGAGACCAACTTTCTCAACCGTGCTGATCAAGCCATGTTGCTGGCCGAGGCCGTTGGTCCGAATTGTGGCGTCTGCATCGACACCTTCCATCTGAACATCGAAGAGGCCGACATGTACGCGGCGATCCGCAACAGTGCGGCGCGGTTGGTCGATTTCCATGTGGCGGATAACAACCGCATGGCCTGTGGCATGGGCGCGCTGGATTGGCCCAAGATCATCGGCACGCTCAAGGAGATCGGCTATGACGGTGCGGTCACCGTCGAGTTTGTGGCCCCGCTCGACCGCACCCCAGCCAATCCCTACAAAAATGCCGTCGCCAATGCCGAAAAAGAGCTAACCCCCGAACAACTCAAGTTCATTCAAGACCACGGCAGCGGCGTGCTCTCGGAAGAGTTCTATAGCTGGCTCGTCGAAGAGACCGCGAAGACGTTGCAGCCGTTGTTGTAACACTACCTCTTAACAGATTGCAAAAATCATTGATCCACGAAGACACACGAATTTACACGAAGAAATTGCGTTTTTATAACTTCGTGTGTCTTCGTGGATCAAGCAGAACTGCTACGCGGTCACACACGGCTTGGTCGGGTGATAGATCAGCGGCACTTGCGCATCATCCTCGATGGGATCGCCGATGGCCAGTTTCGCCAACTGCTCCTTGCTGAGGATATTCGCCTTACCGTTAAAGGTGCTGCCATCGGGCATGTAGGCGCAGGTCATGGCGCGGCGATAACCAGGGGTCATGTTCGCCCCGGCCCCGTGCGCGACCAGGCCATTGTGAAAGGAACAGGAACCAGCCTTCATCGGCGCGGCGGCGGAGGGCAGCTTGGCCCAGTCGCTGTAAACCTTGAAGAGATCGCCAATATTTTGGCCGATGCCGACATTGTCATAGGTCGCGGTTTTGTGCGTACCCGGCAAGAAGTAGAGACAACCATTCTCAAAGGTGGCATCATCGAGCGCCACCCACAGGCTGATCGCGTTGCGCGAATGAAACGACCAATAGGGGTTATCCAGATGCCAGCCGGTTGGATTGGCCCACGGCTGTTTGATTAACGCTTGATCGTGCCAAATGCGTATTCCTTCCACACCCGCCAGCGTCGCCGCCATCTTGCCTAGCCGCGCATCGAGCATCAATCGGCGCATCCCCGCATCGCTCTGCCAGAGGTTGACCCGCTGTACAAAGACGTTGTTGTAATAGTTATCGTCATCCGTGACATCGGCATGGCCAAGGATGCGCGTGCGTCCACGCCCGGTCACTGCCTCGTCCACTGTTGCCCGCCAATCTGCTAACTCCTCGAGTGTTAAGAAGTCCTCAATCACGACAAAACCGTTTTCTTGATAAAAATCGATCTGGGTTTGGGTTAAATTTGTATTCATTGGGTTGCTCACTCCTTTGGCTTGCGTTGCTCCCCGCATTAACAATTGTCAATTGACAATTCACAATTGACAATTATAGAGTCCTCCCACCAATGACGCAATCAACAGCTATTTGCGATCTGCCTAATTTGCATCGCTCTTCCTCTCGATGTATGGTAGAGTCATTGTTGACCATTTGAATGTTAACCAAGAGAAACATGACTACGAACCAACCCACTGCCATCTATACCATCGGCCATGCCCAGCGCACCACCGCGCAACTGATCGAACTGCTGCGTACCTTTGCCATCGACTTTGTGATCGATGTCCGTACTGGGCCTGAACAAGACAGCTGCGCGGACGTTGCGCCAACCACGCTGGTCGCGCTTCTGCAATCCGTTAATCTGCGCTACGTTAGCATGAGCAGTGCGCTGGGCGAAGCGCCGCCTGCCGGTCGTGCGCTAAATTATAGTACGATTCGCGCCAGTGCCCCTTACCAACAGGCGTTGGGCCGGCTGCAAAAAGCCTTTCAACAGCAGCACCGGGTCGCCCTTCTGGGGGTGGCCGCGGCACCCGATGGTTGCCAGCGCAGCCAGCTCTTTGGCGCGTCGTTAGAGGCGATGGAAATTCCTGTTCTCCACATCGATCAACGGGGCACCCTACAAAGCCAGGCGACCGTGATGTGGGATTGGGCCAACCAAGCGTTTACCGACGCCGGCTATGGCGATGACGAGGCACCGTACTACGAGCCGCCCCCAGTGACGACCCCGGTAACCTTGCCGACGTACAGTAGCCCCCATGACGCACTCAAACGGGTCTATGGCTATGAAACCTTTCGCCCGCTGCAAGAGGCGATCATCACCAACGTGCTGGCGCGCCGCGACACGCTGGTGATCATGCCCACCGGCGGCGGCAAGTCGCTCTGCTATCAACTGCCCGCCTTGCTGATGGATGGGTTGACGTTGGTCGTCTCGCCCTTGATCGCCCTCATGCAGGATCAAGTGGCAGCATTACGCGCCGCCGGGGTGGCCGCGGCCTTTCTTAACAGTTCGCTGGCCGCGGTCGAGTACAGCGCCACGGTGATGGATGCCAAACAGGGTAATCTCAAATTACTTTACATGGCCCCCGAAACCCTGTTGCGCGCCGATATGTTGGCGATGCTGGCCCAGTGTAAACTGGTCGCAATGGCGATTGACGAGGCCCACTGTATCTCGCAGTGGGGCCATGATTTCCGCCCTGAATATCGCCAGATTGTTTCCGTACGCCAACGTTTCCCCAATACGGTTTGCCTGGCCCTCACCGCCACGGCGACCCCGCGTGTGCAGGAAGATATCAAACAGTCGCTGGGCTTCCGCGACGAAAACGAATTTCTCTCCAGCTTCGACCGCCCCAACCTCTTTATCAGCGTGCAGCCCAAGTCCAACATGGCGCAGCAGGTGATCGATTTCCTGCAAACCCATCCCGAACAGTCGGGGATCATCTACTGTTCCACCCAACGCCATGTAGAGGATCTGGCCGCGACGATCAACGCTAACGGTTTGCAGGCGCTGCCCTATCACGCCGGTTTGGATCACGGCACGCGCACGCGCAACCAGCGCGCCTTTATGGTTGACAATGTGCGGGTGATCGTGGCGACGATTGCCTTTGGCATGGGCGTCGATAAACCGGATGTGCGTTTTGTCCTGCATGTTGATCTGCCGCAGGATGTGGAGAGCTATTACCAGCAGATCGGCCGCGCCGGCCGCGATGGCGAACGGGCGGATTGTCTGCTGCTCTTTAGTTATGGCGATGTCCACACGATTCAGCACTTTATTCGCCAAGGCGCGGCGACGGAACAGCCGGGGCGGCAATTTCGTTTGCAGACCATGGTCAACTGGGCGGAAACCCCGGTCTGTCGCCGCCGTGATCTGCTTGGCTACTTTGGCGAAACTTACGCCGGCGACAACTGTGGCATGTGTGACAACTGCATCCAGCCGCCTACCGCCCTGGTGGACCTGACCCTACCGGCACAAAAGTTTCTTTCCTGTGTGCTGCGCACGGGCGAACGTTTTGGGGTGGCCCATATCATCAACGTGTTACGCGGTTCGCAGGCGCAGAACATTCTTAAGTGGAATCACAACCGCCTTTCCACCTATGGGATCGGGCAGGACCATGCGGAAGCAACCTGGAAACACTTCGCCCAACAATTTGTCCAAGGCGGCTTACTCTCCCGCGACCTTGAGACTGGTTCGTTGGCGGTGACTGACGTGGGGCGGGCGGTCTTGCGTGGAAAAATCTTTGAGGGAACTTTGCAGGAAGTGCGCGCGACGAGCAGCCGTGGGATTACCGATACCCCGCTGCCTTACGAAATCGCCCTTTTCGAGCAACTGCGCAACCTGCGCAAACGCATCGCCGACGCCGAAAATGTTCCCCCCTACATCATCTTTGCCGACCGTTCGCTGCAAGAGATGGCAACCCACTTGCCCCAATCGCCGGAAAGTTTGGCGACGATGCATGGGGTGGGGCGGGCCAAGGTCGAGCGCTACGCTGAGACCTTTCTTCCGCTCATTGTTGCTTATTGCCGGGAGCATAAACTTGACGAACGGCCCAAAGCGGGCAAAGCCCCGGTGGTGCGTGTCGGCTCGCTGAAATCCCGTAGTGACGAAGTGGGCGAATTCTTTGCCGAGGGGCAATCACTCGACGCCATCGCCCTGCACTACAACGTCAAACGCCAGACGGTGATCACCAACCTGGCCAAATATGTAGAAGCCGGCAACGCCATCGACAGCGACCGCTTGCGCGAAGAATCAACGCTCACCGCACAGCAACAGGCCCAAACCCTGGCCGCCTTTGCCGAGCTAGGGGACAGTGCCCTACGACCCATTTTTGAGGCGATGCGCGAACAGGTCAGCTATGAGGAGATTCACTTGATGCGGCTGGTCTTCCAGTTGGAAAAAACGCGCTGATGACGTTTTGTCGGGGTTTGGTATACCAAACCCCGACAAAAAGTAATTATTCTCCTATTTGTTTTCTTCCAGCGCCACATCGGGCGGATTGTCATAGTTCAAGATGAGATCGTAGCCGACCAGATCGTAGACATTCGTAAACGCTTGTTGGAGATCCAGCGCAATATCGTCATCACCGGCGAGCAGCGGTACTGGGACAATCGGGAGCGGCTGATTGAGCCTAATCTGCCAGATATCCGTGATTGGGCGTTTTTCATAGCGGCTGAGAAAAACAAAGTATGGTGCTGTTGGCAGTGGGCTGCGCATGGGGACACGCTTGCCTTTGCGCAATAGGTCAATTTCCAACAGATGGGTCATACTTAGTAGAACACGCTGGCGTTTCGTAATGTACTCATCATAGCCCTGCCCACGCTTGTTTGCTGGTGATAGCAGTTCAATGAGCGTCACTAATTTACGTTCTTCCACATCGCGAATTTCGATAGCAAAGTGTGGCACCGGTTGGGGCATAATGGTTGCCATTTCAATGGTTGGTGCCATGACCGCGCTTGGTGCCCTTTGCGATCGGCGCCATTGCGTCGCTTCGGTGACACCAACGTCCGCATAGATGTCGTGGCTACCGCCATTGCGGGTTGTGATTGTCAGCTCGTCTGGGGTATCCATGACGTAGTATTTCATGGTCATTGCTGTATATTTAGGACGCAAGAAAGGGCGAAGTTGGCGCGCTAGCTCCACGCAGAACTCGGTGTGAAAGCTCATCCACTCCGTGCCCTCCAGATAGGGATCCATTCCACGATATGGTGATGGCATGATGCACTCCTCTTTTTTCTTCATCCTTGTGCACGAAACATGTTACTGCTTCATTCTACCATCTCTCCTAAATAGGTCAATAGTGCTGCGCCCGTTTTGATCCCCTTGATAAAACGTTCGACCTCTAGATTTTCGTTAGGAGCGTGATTGCGTTCATCCGCATTGGCGTAGGGGGTGCCAAAGGCGGGGACGCCGAGGATCTTGGTGAAAACATAGTCGGGCAAGCTGCCCCCGGCGGAGGGAATCAGCAATGGTTCTTCGTCTTGGCCGGCGCGCAGGGCGGCCAGGATCGGCGCGGTGTAAGGCGAATCGAGCGGCGCTTTGGATGGTTCCATCCCCCCTTGGTAGATCGCTGCCACCCCTGGTGCATGGCGGGCGACATGGGCTTGCACCCGTGCCCAACTCTGCGCCAACGTCATCGCTTCGACCAGCCGGATATCACATTTGACAAACGCTTCGTGGGGCAGGACGGTTTTAGAGCCAGGGCCAGTATAGCCACCATGAAACCCGTTAATCGTGAAGGTGGGGTAGAACATCAGTCGTTCAAAGAAGGGGCGATCCAGCGGCGCATCAAGCGTGGTTAGCTCAAGTTCAGCGAGGATCGTGGGCAGATCAAGGGGCAGGTTGTTGAGTGCCTGTTGTTCGAGTGCGCTGGGCGGCAGCACTTCATCGTAAAAACCGTCTATGGTGATCAAGCCCTGCTCATTCTTCATCGTTGCCAGCAACTGCACCAGCGTCCAAATCGGATTGGGCACAACCCCACCCCAGTTGCCCGAATGCAGATCCGTATTCGCCCCGCGCGCCCGCAATTCAAACGACAGTACCCCGCGCACCCCAAACATGAGGCAGGACTTACCACTCTCATGCACCGGCCCATCGGCAGTGACGACTAGATCACATTGCAAAAGCTCACCATGTTGGCGGATAAAATCGGCGATGTGGGGGCTGCCGATCTCCTCTTCGCCTTCGAGCAGCACAATCACATTGCAGGGCAATTTGTCCTGTTGGGCCAGCAGCGACTCAATCGCCAACAGTTGGGCGAAATGTTGCCCTTTGTTGTCGCCCACCCCGCGCGCATAAATGCGCCCATCACGAATCGTTGGCTCAAAGGGGGGTGAGATCCACACGTCCAGTGGGTCTGGTGGCTGTACATCATAGTGACCGTAGAGCAGCACCGTTGGCTTGCCCGGCGCGTCAAAGCGGCGACCAAGGACCATCGGCCAGCCGGCCGTGGGCATTAACTGCGCGTCCATTCCCAGTGCTTGTAAACGGGTTAACAAAAAGTCAGCCGTTTCGGCAATGCCAATGCCATGTGCGCTAATACTCGGTTGACGCACATAGGCCAGTAGGCGATCGATATAGCTTTGGCGCTGTTGGTCGATATAAGCAAAGAGGGCGACTTGGCCGGCAGGTTGGGTCATGGTGAATCCTTTGACGAAAGGGATGAATTGAACGCTAAGGTTAAACTACGTGATCATGGGGGAGGATAGAGGCGGTGTAGAGACGCGGATTTAGGATGCGCGGATACTCCATCCG
>JALHQH010000001.1 GCA_022842065.1 Caldilineaceae bacterium | reverse complement strand
AAAACAATTTATTTACCAAATATTCAAAAAAAAACCGTTTTTCCACCCCAACTTTTGGGGGGCCCCGGTATACCGTGCCCCGACAACTGTTCGCGTCTAAATCCTGAAATAAACGACAAAGTATTCACCGTGTTTTGCGGAGTGAGGGGGGTAGTTATCAGCAGAAAAAGTGAGAAACACCAGCGTCTATTTGTGAAATCTGCTGCTTCTACAAGTCTAGTTAGGATGGAATGGGATGTCAACTAGCAAAATTTACAGCAATATCGCGTTATTTATATGCTACTGTGTGACTGGTGTGGCCTCTGTATCCGGAACAGTTAATGTCGGGGCCGTGTTTGCTGCTGGCGTCGGTGCCTCAATCGCGCCAAAAAGCACCCACGCGGTGGCCACCAGCCCCGCGCTGATCACAAAGATCCCGGTCGGCGGCAGCCCCAGATGTAAGAGCATGGCGCTGATCAACGGCGCAATAATGCCGCGCACCCCAATCGTCGTTGACTGGATTACCGCGTATTCGGTGATGCGGTCGGCGGGGGCGAGTTGAATGCCGGCGTTGATCCGCCCCAGTTCAAAGCCACCAGAAACGATGCCGCGCGAAATAAAGGCGGGAATCAACATCCACGCGTTGCCGGCAAAGATATAGACCAACGGCTGGATCAGCGAGACGACGCAGGTGGCGCGCAGCACAGTCAACCCACCCTTGCGATCCAGATAGCGCCCCCAGATCAGATAGCTAAAGAGCCAGAACAACGACTCGATCAGGCCAAGCAAGCCAATTGTGCTGTACGAGAGTTGCAGCCGATCCACTTGCACCAGCGGGTAGACCGGCCAGGCAAGCATCGTGCCCAGGCCATAGAGCGCAAAACTCAAAAGATAGCGCCGAAAACGTGCATCGCCGCGCACAATCGCACTGAGGTCGGCAAAGGTTTTGGTCTGGCGGGGTGGCAACGGCCCCTCATCGACGCGCAGCCGCATAAAGAGGAAGACCGAAGCAACCCCCAGGATACAGGCAATCGGGAAGAGCACGCGGTGGCCAACATGGTCCAATGCCCAGCCGGCCAGCGGCGTCACCAACAGGATTGCCAGCACCTGCCCCATACGCACGGTGGACATCACCTTGCCGCGCACCGCATCGGGGTAGATCTTCTGTACCACGCGTGTATAGCCCGGAATCACAAAGCCTTCCAGCAGCCAGAAGATCGCCCCCAACGCAATCAGCGGCAGGACGCCATCAAAGAGTGCGGTGAGCACAAAGAGTAGCCGCGCAATAAACCAACAGGTGATGATCACATTCATCGTGCGTCGCTGGCGCATCAGCACAATGCTCAGCGAGGTGGTGATCGAGCCGAGAAACTGCATTGCCGCATAAAGCGCCAGCAGATCCGGCGACGCGCCCAGCCGGCGCAGAATCACCGGGATAAAGGGGATGATACAGGCGTAGAACGCGCCATAAGCCAGCGCGACGTACAGTTCCAGGTGCATGTTGCGGCGCACATCAGCGGGCAACGCGCCGGTCATGGCCCCTTCCAGGCGGCGACCGACGTCGCGCAACGTCACAGACATAGATGCCTCACAGATTATTAATGGGTTGGAGAGCTTGTAATCGGTCTATTATAGCGCGACATGGCTCGGGCGACAATGCGTAATTTGCCGGTCACTGGTCGGTTATTTACCGTTGCGGTGTGGTATAATGGATAGGTTACAAACGCGCAGGTGGGATCGTCAGATCCCGCCGGGGATTTGGTGATTCCCTACGAGCGCGCACGATGACCTGTTTTTGCGTAGGTAAACGCAGCAGAACGGTTACCGCGAATTTATTCGCCAAGTCCGCCGTGGGCTGAAGCCCACGGCTAGTAAACAGCGCCCGTTGAAGCGGGCTTTCCCCCGGTTATAGCCCGCTTCAGCGGGCGCTGTTTACTAGCACCGTCCATTCATGGCGGTGCGGAGATTACATCCCGAAAAACTTTTTGAATGCTACATCAAGTATGAACAATTCCACCACCAGCTTCGCCAGCAGCCCAGATCGCTTGACGAACAATCCCCAATTGACCCCCCAACAGCGTGCGATTGTGGCCCATAATCTGGGCCCGGCGCTGGTCTTTGCCGTGGCCGGGGCCGGGAAAACCACGGCGATGGCGCATCGCATTGGCCGCTTGGTGGGGGAACGGGTCTTTCCCGCGCCGCAGATTCTGGCCACCACCTTCAACCGCAAGGCGGCTGAAGAGTTGCGCGAGCGCATGGTCAAATGGCCCGGCGGTGACAAGGTCGACATCCGCACCCTGCACTCGCTGGGTGGGGCGATTGTTGCTGCGGCCCAGCGCCGCGGTTACCTGCCCCACCTGCCGAAAGATGCCTTGCGTCGTGTCGAGCAGGCGGGTGAACATCTGCTGAACAAGGCGCTGGCCCAAGCGCGCAGCCGTAAGGTGAGCTATGTCGAGGAGTTGAATCAATTTGACCGCCAGGAATTCTTGACCACGTTGGGCATCTGGAAGGGGCAACTCGCCTATGCCGATCTCGCCGCGGCCCAGTTGCCACCCGCAGCGCAAAAGATTGCTCGCCAAGCCACGCCGCCCAAAAGTAAGGAATGGTATCTGCCTTTCTACCAACTGTACGAAACGGTGCGACAGGAAGAGGGGCTGCTCACCTTTGACGATCAGTTGACCACCGGTTGGGAACTCTTAATGCGTCACCCCGACCTGCTGGCCGAGTGGCAGGGGCGCTATCGCTGTGTGTTAGTCGATGAATTTCAGGATGTCAACCTGGCGCAGGCTGAGATTCTCGACCTGCTGATCCAACCTCATCGCAACTACATGGCGATTGGTGACGATGACCAGACGATTTACGAGTGGCGCGGGGCCGATCCCAGCTTTATCCTCGACTTTGAGCGGCGCTACCGGGCCCAGGTCTACTTTATGACCGAGAACTTCCGCTGTACCGCCGGCCAGATCGTGCTGGCCAACGGCGTGATCCGCCATAACCAACAACGCCGGCCCAAACAACTGCAACTTACCCAGGGCTTTGACGGCGTGACGCAGATCTATCCCCACCCCACTGCCACCGAGATGGGCAGCGCGATTGCCGAGCAGATCGCCGCCGCGCAACAGGCCGGTTATGCGCTGAAACAGACCGCCGTCCTCGTGCGCGTCTACGCCCAAACACCGCCGGTAGAGCAGGCGCTGATTACACTGGACATTCCCTATGTGGTGGAAGGTGATCTGCCCTTCTATCTGCGCCCCGAAGTGCAGGCGCTGGTTGATTACTGTCGCCTCGCCTTTTTCGAGAAACAGTTGGCTGGCGGTGGCACCCTTTCCGACGAACAGGCCCAACAATTTGGCCAGAGCTGGCGGCAGATCTACTGGCAACCCAAGCGTTTTATCAGCCGTGAGCTGGCGCAAAAGGTGGAAACGCATGTAATTAACAGCGGTCAAACCTTGCGCACCACCCTGCATCTCTTTGCTGCGGAAGCGACCCCCCGCATTGGCGACGCCATGAAAGCGCTGGGTGACGATCTGCAATGGCTGGCCGGTGCGCTCGCCCCCGGTCCACGTGCTGATTGGCCGGCCAGCAAAGTCTTGACCGAACTGGAAGCGCGCCTTGGCTACCGACGCTATCTGGAAGAAGAAAGTGGTTTTGCCGAAAGCGGCGCGGCGCGCGCCGATACGGTCACCGCTTTTCTCGACTATGCCGAGGGCAAAGGCAATTTGATGGTTTTCTTGCAGATGTTGCGTCAACTGGCGGCGCGCACGCCGGGCAAAAAGGGCAGTCGCGCCCAAGAGAACAACGAAGACAAGGTGACGATCACCACGATCTACCGCGCCAAGGGCCGCGAATGGCCGATTGTGCTGGTGCCCCACTGCAATGAAGGTTTTCTGCCCTACAAGACTGCCATCAACATTGAAGAAGAGCGACGCTTGCTCTATGTCGCCATTACTCGCTCGCAGCGCGATCTGCATCTGCACTATGTGCTCAAACATGCGATCTCACCCTTTCTCGCCCAGGCTGGTTACGCCGGCCTGCTCACTGCCCTCCAGCGGGTAGCCACCGCCGCCGCCAAAGGGCCGGGGCAGTGGGATAATGAGGATCTACAGGCGATGGCGGCCTATACCGAACCGTTGCACTTGGACAGCTATTTTGACGGCTGGGCCGGTTGGCAGGGTACGCAGCGCCAAGCCGCTGCCGGTGCGATGGCGAGTTTCTTCCGTCGTGTCGCCGACAATAAACTCTTTGCCCGGCTCAAGCTACGCCCCAATTTTGCCGATCTCTGGCGCCGGTTGGCGGCCGGCCCAACAACGCCAACCGCGGCACCCACACCTGCGCCCGCCAGAGCAGATCGAGGCGCCGTTCGCAACCCTGTTCAGCGGCAACCGGCCCCTGCTGCCCCACGACCAATCCCTGCGGCGGCACCCCCTAAGCCCAAAACCAAAACCAAAGTGCCCGCACAGTGGGAGGCCGGTATGCGTGTCCGCCACACGAGCTTGGGCAGCGGCACGGTGATCGGCGTCTTGCCCTCCTTTTCACCGCCCGCCATCTGGGTGCGGTTTGACAATCAACGCGGTCCCAAACGCTTCCGTGCCGACGCGCCCGAGCTACAGTTGTTATAACAATGGCCGAGCTAGCACCCATCCACCTCCATGTGCATTCAACCTATACGCTGCTCGGTGCCACCCCCTCCGTGCGGGCGCTGGCGAACCAAGCGGCCAGTGATGGGCTTACGCACCTGGCGCTTACTGATCACAACGTGCTCTATGGTGCGGTCGCCTTCCAAAAAGCCTGCCAAAAAGTTGCGGTTGAGCCAATCCTGGGCATGACATTGACGGTGCGCCTGCCGGATCTATTCGGCGCAGATGGCAACCCCGATCAACTCGTGCTGATCGCCTGTGGGCCGGCCGGTTATCGTTCACTCTGCCGGCTTTCATCCCATATCCAGGCCAATCCGGAACGGGAGACGTTGGCAAAACAAGGAGTACCGTGGTCACTGTTGAAGGAGCAACATGCCGGTCTAGTCTGTATCGCGGGTGGGCGGCGCAGCCGGCTAGAGCAGTGGTGGCGCAGCGGTGACCAGAAGCAGGCTGCCATGTACGTCAGTCACCTGGCCGGTCTCTTTGATGAGCAACTCTACCTGGCGTTGGAAATTCATCAACCCGCCGATGTTGACGTGGCGAAAGAGATCGCCAGGCTGGGCAAACGGTTTGGCCTGCCCACTGTGGCGGTACAACCGATCTACTGCCTCGCCCCACAAGAACGTCCGCGCCTGCGCTTACTTGCCGCCATCGACCGTAACTGCCCGCTTGCTGACGTTGCGGCCAACACCCTGCCCGATGGCGGCGATCCAACGCTGGATCTGCATTGGCTCAGCCCCGCGGCGATGCAGGAACGGTTTGCCCTCTTTCCCGACGCGCTGGTCGCGACGCAGACGATTGCGGCCGGCTGTGAACCGGCATTGCCCGATGGTCGTCCGATCTGGCCGGTACTCAAGCTGGCAGAAGGGACAACGCCTGATGTGGCGCTGATTACGGAGGCGGAGGCGGGGTTGCGGGCGCGGTACAAATTTACCCCACCCCAGCCCTCCCCAGTTTGGGGAGGGAGCAGTGACGGGGCGAATGACTTAATGGGAGGAGGGAGCAGTGACGAGGTGAATGACTTAATGGGAGGAGGGGGCAGTGACGAGGTGAATGGCCTGCTTGTGGCGCGGTTGCATCACGAGTTGACTGTGATCAACACGGCGGGGTATGCGCCGCTCTTTTTGCTGGTGGCTGATATTGTGCGTTATGCCCGTGAACAGACGATCCCGGTCAGCACGCGCGGCAGCGTGGCCAACTCGCTGGTCGCCTATTGTATTGGAATTACCACTGTCGATCCCATCGTCCACGACCTGCTCTTTGAACGCTTTCTGCACCCGGATCGCACCAGCCCGCCCGATATTGATCTCGACTTTTGCAGCGTGCGCCGCGATGAGGTGCTTGACTATGTGCGGCAGACCTATGGCGCCGACCGTGTGGCCCTCGTGGCGACGGTAAGCACCATGCGGCCACGCTCGGCGATTGGCGAGACGGCGAAGGCCTATGGGGTAAGTGAAGAAGAGGCCAAAGCGCTGGTCAAGCTACTGCCTGACCAATGGCATCCCGATCCCCGCCGCCAGGTGCGCAGTTCGCTTGAGCTATTGCTGGCAGTCGTGCCCGAACCCCATTTACGCCGTGTCGTCACTGCGGCCTTTGAGTTGATCGGTCAACCCCATCACTTGAGTATCCACCCTGGGGGCTTGGTCGTGACGCCCGGTCCGCTAACCGATGTCGTGCCGGTCCAGTGGACGCCCAAAGGCTTTACGATCACCCAATTTGACCATGGTGAAGTCGAAGCGATTGGGCTGCCTAAGGTCGATCTGCTGGGCATTCGGGCGTTGACCGTGCTAGCGGAGACGACACGCCTGGTGCGCCGCCACTATGAGCCAACGTTTCGGCTGGAGGATCTCGCGCTTGATGATGCGTACACAGCCCAGATGTTGGCGAGCGGTGATACGGTAGGGGTCTTTCAATGTGAGTCAACCGGCGCGCGGCGGACTTTGCGCCAACTCAAGGTGTGCACGGTGCAGGATCTGGCGGTGGCTAACGCTTTTTTTAAGCCCGGCCCCGCGACCGGTGGCATGGCCGGCCCCTTCATTCGGCGCTATCGCGGCGAAGAGGCGGTGACCTATTTACACCAAGCGCTAGAGCCAATCCTCGGCCCAACCAAAGGGGTGCTAATCTTTCAGGAGCAGGTCTTGCGCGTGGCCCAGGCGATTGCCGGGCTAAGCTGGCTGGAGGCCGATGAGCTGCGCAAAGGGATGAGCAAGTTTCAGCCCGAGGCGATGACCCGCATGGCTGAGCGGTTTATGGCCGGCTGCCAACGCCCCGCGCCTGCCGGCCATGAGTTAACCGCACAACAGGCGGCCACGCTCTGGGAACAGGTGCAAGCCTTTGCCGGTTATGGCTTTAACCAGGGGCATGCCACCGCCTATGCTGATGTTAGCTATCGCTCGGCCTATTTAAAAACCCACTTTCCCGCAGCCTTTTTGGCGGCGCGGCTGGCGAATTATGGCGGTTTCTACCATCCCGCAATCTATATTGCCGAAGCGCAACGGTTGGGCATTCGGGTCAAGCCACCGCACGTCAACCACAGCCGTCGCAATTTTGCCCTGGCCTTCACTGCGGATGGACAACAGCCGGTGCTCTGGATGGGGTTGGGGCAGGTGCGCAATCTGCGCCGGCGCAGTGCCATCGCCATTATGGCCCAGCGCCGCAAAGCGCCCTTTGTCGATCTGATCGATTTTTCACAACGGGTCGAGTTGCAGAGCAAAGAGCTGACCCATCTGATCCAATGTGGCGCGCTCGACGGCTTGGGCGAAAGTCGCGCCGCCCTGCTCGCCCAGGCCAAAGCCGGCGGGGCCAAACGTTGGCAACTCGCCTTTACCTTTGATGAACCAACCGTCGCCGCCGAGTCGGCGGATCAACAGTTGCGCTGGGAACGGCTAATCCTGGGGCAGCCCGTCAGTGTGCACCCGCTCCGGACTGGCGAAATTCACGCAATGGCCACCAACACGCTGACCCAGGCGGCTGCCCAACCTGGCCGCCGCGTCCAAATTGCCGGCACCCGTTTACCCGGTTGGACCGGCGGCAAGGGCTTTTTTGTGGATGATGGCGAAACCTACGCCGTCGCCATTCCTACCCAGAAATTGGCAACCCCGCGATCCTGGTCACTTTTTGTCATCACTGGGCGCTGGTTAGTGGACGAGTGGGGTGGCGGCTGGTTGCAGGTGGAGCGGCTGGAGACAGCGGATTAAAGAGTAGCCTTGGGACGAAAACGGGTTGGTTGCCGCGTAGGTCAACGCCTCCGGCGTGACAGCCTATGTCACGCCGGAGGCGCTGACCTACGCGAATTTACCTATCACGCGCTCACGCATCACGTTTTACGCATCACACTGTCACCTAGCCGACGGGCTGGTCGGTGAATGGTTCACGATCGGCGGGGGGCTGGAAGGTAGTGGGCGCTTCGGGCATGATGAACCAGAGGACGATATAGGCGAGCACGGGGCTGCCGACGCCGATGAGGATCAACACGGCAAAGGCCAGGCGCACGATGGTGGGATCCAGGCTAAAATATTCGGCAATGCCGGCACAGACGCCGGCTACCATACGATCATGGTTGCTGCGGTAAAGGCGTTTTGTGGTCATTTTCATTTCCTTTCGGTAAATTGGATCGGGGCAATGCCACCGACCGATCTTCAGTCTACACAAAACAATACGCAGCTTTGCGCAAAATGGCATCAAATCGTTGCATGCGCCGAAAGGGTAAAATGTTTGTAACGATTCAATCGTCGCCTGCGCGGGGGCCCTTTGGGCGCGAAGGCGAAGACTGAATCGTTACAAATAGTTTGCTATACAATGCGATCGTAAATCACCGGCAGCGCGTCCACACTTTCCGCGCCAATCGTGTAGGCAGCGCGTAACCGGGTCGCGGCGTGGGCCGCGCTTTGCGCATCGGCGGCGTGGATGGTGCAGAGCAGGGTATCGGCACTGACCGGATCGCCGACTTTGGCGTGGACGGTAATGCCGACGCGGTGGTCGATGGGGTCACCCTTCTTGCGACGGCCACCGCCCAGATCAACACAAGTGAGCCCCACCTCGCGCGCTTGGATACGTTGTACGTAACCGGCCCTTTCTGCCAACATCTGTTGTGTGTAGGGGGCGTGGGGCAGTTGGTCCGGGTTGTCGATCGGCCCACCATCGCCGCCTTGCGCGATCACAAACGCCTTAAATTTCGCAAAGGCCGCGCCGCTGCTGATCGCCTGGCTGACTTCAGCCTGCGCCTGTGCGGCTGTCGTGCCGGGGCGGCCCAGGATCAACATTTCGGCGGCGACCGTCTCCACCAGGGCTTGAAAATCGGCGGGGCCGTTGCCGTGCAGGGTAGCAATCGCTTCTTGGACTTCCAATGCGTGGCCAACGGCGCGCCCCAGCGGTTGCTCCATCTGGGTGATCAACGCCGTCACTTGACGCCCGGCGCGGTTGCCGATATTGACCATCAGGCGCGAGAGGGCGCGGGCATCGTCAAGTGTCTCCATAAACGCGCCTTGGCCACATTTCACATCGAGCACAATCGCATCGGCCCCGGCCGCGAGTTTTTTGCTCATGATGCTGCTCGCGATCAGTGGCAGGCTGGGCACGGTGCCAGTGACATCACGCAGCGCGTAAAGGGTCTTGTCGGCGGGGGCCAGGTTGCTGGTCTGGCCGGCGACGACCAGCCCAATCGTGCCTAATTGATGGCGAAATTGCGCCTCGCTCAGCTCTGGGTTCCAGCCCCTGATGCTCTCCAGCTTGTCGATAGTGCCGCCGGTAAAACTCAGGCCGCGGCCACTCATCTTGCCCACGGGCAGACCACAGGCCGCCACAATCGGGCCAACGGCCAGAGTGGTTTTGTCCCCCACGCCGCCACTAGAATGTTTGTCCACAATCAGCGTGCCCGGTGCGACGGCATCATGCAAGTCAAGTTGATCACCACTGGCTGCCATCGCCAGGGTGAGCGCCGTTGTTTCGGCGTCGTTCATACCCTGGAAATAGATCGCCATCGCCCACGCCGCCACCTGATAATCGGGGATGACACCTTCAACAAAGCCCTGCACAAAGAGGGTGATCTCCTCATCGCTTAACACGCCGCCATCACGTTTTTTGACAATCAGATCGACTGGGTTCATTTGCAGCGCTCCTTTTTGGGCGAATCGATGCTTGGCGAATAGCTTGGCGAATAGAATTCGCAGCTACGCAAACGAAGCCTGCCTGCGCAGGCTATTATTAGTCCACGCAGGTGGACTTCGTTTGTGTAGCACGTGGTTTCCAACCACCGTGTGTCGTTTGTGTAGCAGGTGGTCCAACAAAAAACAGCCGAGTCCAGTCATCCTGGCTCGGCTGTTCGATTTACGGCTATAACAGACGCTTACTCGCCGAGGGCGATTTCCGTCTTGGGATCAAAGATGTGGGCGTTGGCCATGTTGACGGCCAGTTCCACTTCGTCACCGCGCGTTGATTCGACGCGGGGATCGACACGGGCGATGAACTGTTTGTCATCCTTGGTCACCATATACAGGTAAATTTCGTTGCCCATCAACTCGACGACATCAACCTTGGCGGTCATGTCGGATTCGAGAATGCCGGGCGCAACGTAAGGCTTGGCGTGCATATCTTCGGGGCGAATGCCGAAGATGACCTGGCGGCCCTTGAATTGGCGCCAATCGGAAGCCTTGGGCTCCGGCACGGCCATGCGGAAGCCGCCGGCGTTGATCTCCAGGCGACCATCATTTTCCACCACCGTGGCATCGAAGAAGTTCATGCTCGGGCTGCCGATGAAGCCAGCCACGAAGACATTGTGTGGGTGGTTGTACAGGTGGTGCGGTGTGTCAATCTGCTGAAGCACGCCATCTTTCATGACGGCAATGCGGCTCGCCATCGTCATCGCTTCGACCTGATCATGGGTCACGTAGATGAAGGTGGTTTGCAGGCGCTGGTGGAGGCGAGTCAGCTGGGCACGGGTTTGGACGCGCAACTTGGCATCCAGGTTCGAGAGCGGCTCGTCAAAGAGGAAGACGGCGGGTTCACGCACAATCGCGCGACCCACAGCGACACGTTGGCGCTGACCACCGGAGAGCTGCTTCGGCTTGCGGTCGAGCAGGTGGCCAATGTCCAGGATGTCGGCCGCTTCCTTGACGCGGCGGTCAATGTCGGCCTTGGGGGTCTTGCGCAACTTGAGGCCGAAGGCCATGTTGTCGTAGACGCTCATGTGCGGGTAAAGCGCGTAGCTCTGGAAGACCATCGCGATATCGCGATCTTTCGGCGGCACATCATTGACGACGCGGTCGCCAATCATAATGTTGCCATCGCTGATCTCTTCCAAACCGGCTAAGAGACGCAGACTGGTGGTCTTACCACAGCCAGAGGGACCAACGAAGACGAGAAATTCCTTGTCAGCAACTTCGATGTTGAGATCGTTGACTGCAATGACATCACCGAAACGCTTGTACACGTGCTCAAAAGTGACACTTGCCATTTTCGTTTTTACTCCTTCGGGTGCAACACAATGGGAAAATTAGGAGAGTACATTTCAAAATTTACCCCAACGGGTAAACCTTGAAACAAGTATAACACGCGATGAAAATGTCTGCAACTCGCGAAAATGGGCGAAAAGGGGAGTGTTGGGGCGGGGGAAATGACCGGATGACAAGGTGACAAGGTGACCGGATGATACGCTTCATCTTGTCATCCGGTCATCCGGTCAAGCTCCGGTGCGAACTGCCGACCCGACGGCGACCTTGATCACGACATCGTTACCCAGGCGATAGGAGCCATTGAGCGCTTCAAAACCGGCCAGTGTCTCTTCCAGTGGCAGCACATGGCTGACCATATCGCCCAGGGGCAATTCGTTGTTTTCCAGCAGCGCCACGCCGCGCAAAAAGTGATGGTGGCGGCTGCCCCAGATCCCTTCCAGGCGCAGATTGGGGCGCAGAAAATGTTGGTGGGGATTGATCTGGATCGTGCCAATATCGACAAAGTGCCCGACCTCGACAAAGACGCCATCCTCACGCACGTAACTTAGCCCTTCGGGGAAGGCGGGGAGAAAACCGGCGCATTCAAAGACGACATCCGCGCCCTTGCCGCGTGTGGTGTGGCTCATCACCAATGCCTTACGCTCCTCGACATCGCGCACCTGTTCAATGTCAATGGTGATCTGCGCGCCCAGCCGTTTGGCCAGATCCAGCCGCGGCGCGGGGCCACCAATGATGATCAGCTTGGCCGCGCCGCTCAACTTGGCACAGGCCAGCGTCATCAACCCAATCGCGCCGGCCCCCTGGATAATCACCGTGTCGCCCAGTTGTACATTGGCGCGCATGACGGCGTGAACGCCCACAGTAAAAGGTTCGGCCAGTACGCCCACTTCGGGGGGCACGGTTGATTTGACAATACAACTGCCCGGCTCGGAGAGGTAAACATAGTCGGCAAAGCCGCCCGTGAAGGGTTCATTCGGCCCGCGGAAGCCATAGGCAATGCCATTATTGCGCGGGTGAAAGACAATGCGATCCCCTTCCTGAATGCGGTTGCCCAGCACATCATGGGTCAGGCCGGGGCCGAGCGCTTCGATAATGCCCACCGCTTCGTGGCCAAGCAAGGTCGGGTTTTGGATGCCCTTTTGCCAATTGTGCAGATCGGTGCCACAGATGCCGGCCAACTCTTGACGCAGCAACAGGCCGCCGGGGCCGGGGTCGGGGACAGGGTATTCACGGACTTCAAAACGTTGGCCGTGGGTGACAACGACACGTCCGGTGCGGGTCATGGTTGGTTTCTCCTTAAGATTCTGCTTGCAACGCCCACAATTGGCGCGTCAACTGGGCGTGGCCAATATGTTGGCTCATATGTTCAAGCGCGTGTTGAATATCATAGCGGACCGTCAACATGCGGCCAGGGCGTTGGGGATGGGGACGACTGCCTTCGAGATCGGCGGCACTAAGGCTATCGAGTAGCGTGCGGACATAGTGATGGCTGCGTTCGGCACGGCTGCGCAAATAACCGGGATCGTGGTTGGCCGGACCGAACTCTGTGCTGCCTTCATCACCATCAACCGCCTCCCATTCAATCCGGCCCAACATCCATTCTGCGCGCCGCAGCAGGTAGACGGTCGATGAGATGCTATGGGCGACGAGCCAACCCAGCGCGCCGGCCGGCCCTTGCCAGGGGCTTTGGTCAAATGGTTTCCAAAGTAGCGCCGCGGCGGGCAGTTCGTCTAATAGTAAGTCAAGTTCGCGGTACTTTTCCGCAAAGAGTTTTTGGTAGGTTTGGATTTCATTAGAGTTGGTCATGAGGGTGCTTTCTTGGTGGGCGACCAGCGTCGCCTATTTATTTTCATCAACTGCTGTCCTAAGACAGACAGCTATGCTCATGCTAAGCCGCCGACAAACGCCTGGTGCTCGGCTGAAGCGATACCCTGTTGCAAAACGGCGAGCAGACCGGCCAGATCACCCTGCCAGAAAGGTTGGGCGGCCAGCCAGAGCCCCGGCAAGACCCGGCTTTTTAAGATGCCCTCTGCGTCCGGCTGTAATTCGGTCGTCTCTCCATCTTGCCAACAAAACCAGCGCATACGCGCTTCTTGGGGCAAGATCACTAAATATTCCTGTACACCATTGCGCCGGTAAGCATGTAATTTGGCGTGAAGATCAAGCGCAACGCTGCTGGACGCAATCTCAACAATCAGTTCCGGTGCCCCGGCCAGATAATCATCCATCGTGACCATTGCCCCGCCTGTATCCAGCCAAACGGCGACATCGGGTTGTGGTTCGTTATCAAGGTCGAGCCGCAAGGTCGCATTATCGGCAATATTCAGGCCAGGGGTTGCCGCTTGGTAGATCCCCAACCAGATAATAATCCGACTATGGGGTACACCATGTTGATTGACACGGACAGGGGAAGCCACGTAAACGACTCCTTCAATGAGTTCAGCTTTTTTGATTTCTGGGTGTGCTTTGTAGCGTCGTTCAAACTCAGCGCGTGTCAACCGGTCACCACTTTCTAGGGCAGGGCTGTGACCATTAGTGCCATTGACGGGCGGCTGATCGGTGCTGGCAGATTGCGGTGTGACAGGTTCTTTGACAAGCATTGACATAATTTTTACTCTTTCTCGGTGATACCCCAAACCCGCTGGTACCTATTATAACATGCCGGCAGCCATCGGTTCCAGCAAGGCCATGTCCTGGTGGACCGGGTCGGCGGCGACGCGCTGGGCAAGGGCACTGGCCTGGAACTGTGCTTCTTGGCGCACAGCCTTCTCATCGGCGGTTAACAACTTGCCGTTGCGCAACAGGATACGACCATCGACCATCACCAGCGTGACCTCGCGACCGGTGGCGGCGTAGACCAGATTGGGGACAATGTTGCGAATCGGCGCTTCCAGCGTGGGCAACAAATTCAACTCGTTCAGGTTGACCAGGATCAGATCGGCGCATTTGCCTGGCTCCAACGAACCGACTTGATCGCCCAGCCCAATCGCGCGCGCCCCTTCGATGGTGGCCATGCGCAAGACGACCCAGGCGGGCATAATGGTTGGATCGCGGTATTTGATCTTGTTGAAGAGCGCGGTCAATTTCATCTCGTTGAAGATGTTGTTACAATTGTTGCCCGAAGCCTGGTCCGATCCCAATGCCACTAGCCCGCCAGCCTGGCGGAAAACATGGGCCGGCGGCACAATGCCGTCGATAATGCCAATGCTGCCCGAACAGAGCGCCATGCGGGCGCCACTGCGGGCAATTAGTTCCGTTTCTTCGTCGGTCGCTTCGGTCAGATGAACAGCCAGCAACTGCTCATCCAAATACCCAATCTCCTGCAGATAGGCTGGGGTGCGTTTGCCAAAGCGTTTGAGCATCTGATCGATTTCGCGGTCGCCTTGCGCAGTGTGCAGATGGATCATCAAGCCTTCGCGTTGGGCGATGGTTTTGACCTGGAGCAACTGTTCACGCGAAATCATATCCGGCCCTTGTGGCCCCAGCATGACGGTAATGCGTCCCTCCGCCGCGCCATGCCAATCGCGTGCAAAGGCAACCCCTTCGTCAATCGCCTGCTGACCGGCCCCCTCGTCGAGCGGGTAGATATCGCCGACTTTCCAACCCGCCATGCCGCCGGGTGGCAGCGCGTTAATGGTTGGCGTCAGCCGAGCGCGTACCCCGACTTGCTCGAAAATTTCGGCCCAGCCAGGGATGGGCTTGGTGTAGTCGCCCATCGTGGTGGTGCCCGCTTTAAGTGCTTCTAGTACATTGAGCTTGACCCCAGCCAGCGACGCGGCTGGCGTCAAGTGGCGGGCATACGGGGCGAGGGCCTTTTGCATCCAGTTGCTGACATCTTGGGCCACGCCGCGCACAATGGCCAGCGGGGTGTGCATATGCGCATCGATCAGGCCGGGGAGTAAAGCGTGACCAGTGGCGTCAATCGTTTCGGCGGCCTGAAACCGAGCAGTGAGTTCGCTGGTTGTCCCGGCCGCAATAATGCGTTTACCGTCAATCGCAACGGCACCATCGGCGATATAACCAACCCCCTCCCCTTGCATGGTGAAGAGATGGGCATGGGTGAACAGGGTAGTAACAGGTTGGGGCATGGGTTGGATCCTTTGGGTTGATGGTGAGGGAAGACTGACGAGTGACGACCGCTGGCTTCGACAAGCTCAGCCGACTGTCGTCGGTCGTCACTTATTGAGCAGCGCCGTGGCAATCGCGTCCCACTCTTCTGGCAGCGACTGGGTGGATTCGGGCCGGCCGGCGCGGCGATACCAATAACCCGCGTTGCTGAGGTCGCCCTCTTCGCGGTGCAGATAGGCGTGTACCCAGTCGACATCGGGATCACCAGGCGCTTGGGTGGTCTCATGGGAAGCCTTCCAGTCCCCTTTGCCCGCCTGCCAGAGGGCGAGCAGGGAGCGGCTCAGGTTGGCCGGTGGCGATGATGCTTGCAGGGTGGCTTTGAATTCGGCTAAGGTCATGGTGGCACCTTTCATTAAAATTTATACGGATTGGCCAGCGGGGGCGGGGTTGATTCGATCATGACATCACTCGCTGATTTTGGCAAACTAGGTGGGGAGATGGCGCGGCGCGCAATTTCAATTTGTTTTTGTTGGAAGTTGACTTTTTTTTCCGGCGGGAGTATACTTCTCGTCGGTTCGCCCCTATGGTGGAATTGGCATACACGGCAGGTTGAGGGCCTGTGCCCAATAGGGCGTCTCCGTTCGAGTCGGAGTAGGGGCACCAGAAACGAAAGAGCTGATCTCTCAGTGAGATTGGCTCTTTTTTATTGGTAATTTAGATAAGGAGACACGAGGCCGGAATTTCGTATACTAGTGATGCGGCTTGGTGATGCGCTTGCTGCGGCTGGTCAATCCGCTGGCCAAAAATCCTCATCCATGATCTGCGCGACGGCCCACGGGCAATCGGCGGGGAAGGTGGCCCGTGGTAGTCTGCTTTCGCGCGCGGCTTTCTTGACTGCTTTGGGATAGCTGGCCAGGATGAAGCTGTTGATTTGCGTCGCCAGGCTTGGGTTCTCGGCTAGCAAATCGGCCAGATCGTCCCGCTGGTTACCAATGGTGACGAGCCAACTATGGCCGCGTTTGGCCGGCTGGTAGCGCCATTTGAGCAAGTGCATGAGCAGAACAGTAAGTCGGCTGGTTAGTTCGCTACGCTGGCTTTTCCCCAAGCTATCGATCTCCTCGATGATGTTTTCCCAGTCGACCTGCTCAAATTCCTCATCGCGCAGGAGCGCGGCTTGGGTTTGGGACCAAGCATAGAAGTCCGTTTCGTATAAGGTTGTACTCATGGCCAAAACTCCTCGTCCATGATCTGCGCGACGGCCCACGGGCATTCGGCGGGGAAGTGCTTGCGTTCTAGCCCTGTCTCCAGCGCAGCCTTCTTGACGGCGTTGGGGTAGCGGTCGGCTACAAATTCAGCCAGTTGCGTGCGTAGCGTAGGGTTTTTGGACAACAGATCGGCCAGGTCGATCCGCTGTGTGCCGATGGTAACACGCCAACTGCGACTGCGCTTGCCTGGCTGGTAACGCCACTTGAGCAGGTGCATGATAATGACAGTGAGCCGGCTTTCTACCTCACTCTGTTGACTTTTTCCCAAACTATCGATCTCCTCAATCAGATTGTCCCAGTCCACCTGTTCAAATTCTTCGGCGCGCAACAACGCTGTTTGGCGCTGGGACCAAGCATAGAAATCAGTTTCGTATAGGGTCGTAGTCATGGGTGATTTGCCTCCCAATCCAACAATTCTGCACCAGATCACTCTGTCGCAACGTCTGACGCCGTGCCCTTACGATGGCAAGAACCCGGCGTCAGGCGTTGACGCGCTATTTCATATGCGGGAATGCCTTCAGCCCCGGATAGATCGCGATATCGCCCAGTTCTTCCTCGATACGCAGCAGTTGGTTGTATTTGGCGATGCGGTCGCTGCGGGCGGGGGCACCGGTCTTGATCTGGCCGGTGTTGAAGGCGACGACGAGGTCGGCAATCGTGGCATCTTCGGTCTCGCCGGAGCGGTGGCTGACGACGGCGGCCCAACCGGCGCGATGGCTCATCTCAATCGCGGCGATGCTTTCGGTCAGCGTGCCGATCTGATTGACTTTGCAGAGCAGTGCATTGCACGCCTTTTCGTGGATGGCACGTTCAATGCGCGTAACATTGGTCACCAATAGATCGTCACCGACCAATTGCACTTTGTGACCGACCTTCTGATAGAGCAGTTTCCAGCCTTCCCAATCGTCCTCGGCCATGCCATCTTCAATGCTGATGATCGGGAAGCGATTGCTCCAGTCGGTCCAGAGATCGACCAGCTCTTCGCGGCTCAACTCTTTGCCTTCAATTTCCAGCTTGTAACGGCCCGTTGACGCATCGTAAAGTTCGGTGCTGGCGGGATCGAGGGCGATGTAAACATCTTCGCCCGGTTTGTAACCGGCTTTCTCAATTGCGCGCAGAATCACCTCGACCGCCTTGACGTTGCCGCCGAGGCTGGGGGCAAAGCCACCTTCGTCGCCAACATTGGTGCTGTGGCCGTCATCGTGGAGCACCTTCTTCAGGCTTTGGTAAATCTCGGAACCCCAGCGCAGAGCTTCGGTGAAACTTTCTGCGCCCACCGGCATCACCATGAACTCTTGGAAGTCGGTGCTGTTGGTGGCATGTTTACCGCCGTTGAGAATATTCATCATCGGCACCGGCAAGGTGCGTGCGGAAACCCCACCCAGGTAGCGATAGAGGGGCAAGCCGAGTGCTTCGGCCCCAGCCTTGGCCACGGCCAGGCTCACGCCGAGGATCGCATTGGCGCCCAGGCCCCCTTTATTTTCCGTGCCGTCCAACTCGATCATGTATTCATCAATCGCAACCTGGTCGAGGGCATCAAAGCCGATCAATTCGCCGGCCAGCGTTTCGTTGACATGGTCAACGGCTTTCTGCACACCCTTGCCACCATAACGCCCTTTGTCGCCGTCGCGCAATTCGACGGCTTCGTGGGCACCGGTGCTGGCGCCGCTGGGCACAATCGCCCGCCCCATCGCGCCTTCATCGAGAATCACTTCGACTTCAATGGTAGGGTTGCCGCGGCTATCCAATACTTCGCGGCCATGCACGTAAATAATTTCAGTCATCTTTAGCTCCTGCGTAATTGTACTTTATCGATTTATCGATTTCACGCGTATAAACGCTTTGTCATGCTGTGCTCGTTTTGACCGGCACGCCCCTGTGTATTCAAAACGTGTAAGCAAAACACTCACAGGGTAGTTGTATCACGAATAGCAAGAATTGGCGAATTTTTAGATAAATAACCAGGACAAAGTCAATGATTCGAACAGCGTTCGTGAGGGATCGGTGAAACTTGTTGGCTCCTGGCACGTATTGATGAGCAGAACGAAACCTAGTTGTGCCACCAAGTGGCTCCAACACCAAAACCGCCTGCATTGCTTTCCGATTGTCGGCCCGGTGGTTGGCACAAGCTTGATAACGAATTGTGAAGGAGTAGAATGATGGATGAAATGCGACAACAGCAACAACAAATGCAGGCAACACCGGTGCAGCCGCCTGCGCTGCAATTGCCACCCCCCCAGCGGCCGCTGAGTCCGCCGACGCCGGAATATTATGTACCCACGCCAACTACTGCCACTGCGCCACTCTGGCAGCAGCGCAGTGATGGGATTACAGTGGTTGCCGGCTATCATTTTTTTGTGGCGGCGATCTTTCTAATCGGTACAGTGATCATGATGATCCCCACCGCCATTTTAGGGGTGGTCTCAGTCGTCGATTCGCCGGACGCCGTCTTTCCCATGTTTATCGTCGGCTTTATTGCGGTGATCGCCCTGCTGCTTTCCTTGCTCTATCTTGCGATTGGTTATGGTCTCTGGACGCTAAAGCAGTGGGCGCGTACCGCTGCCATGGCGCTCGGCATCGTCAGCCTTTTCGGCGTGCCCATCGGCACCGTTACTGGTGGTTTGACCCTCTGGTATCTGATGCAGCCGGCCGTCGCCGCAAGATTTGAGACACAATAAGCAGTTTGATCGGGTTGGATAGTTAGTTGGGTGGTTAGTTTCGGCAAGTTTAACCAACCAACTAACCACCCAACTAACTATCCAAATTGAATGCCCTGCGCCAATGGCAGTTCCGTCGTCCAGTTGATCGTGTTTGTCTGGCGGCGCATGTAACCTCGCCACGCATCCGATCCTGACTCACGCCCACCGCCGGTCTCCTTTTCGCCGCCAAAGGCGCCGCCAATCTCCGCCCCACTGGTGCCGATGTTGACATTGGCAATGCCACAATCCGAGCCACTATGAGACAAGAAGCGTTCTGATGCCAGCAGATTGTTAGTGAAAATCGCGCTCGATAGCCCTTGGGGTACATCGTTGTGCATGGCGATCGCCTCGTCCAAATTGTCATACGCCATCACATAGAGAATCGGTGCAAAGGTCTCTTCGCAGACGAGGGGACTTTGCTGTACCATGCGGACAATCGTCGGCTCGACAAAGTGGGGACCTTTTGCCGGCAAGGCATTGCCACCGCTGAGGATTTGACCACCGTCCGCCTGGGCGCGGGCAAGGGCGGCCATCATGGTTTCGACGGAACGGGCAGAGACGAGTGGCCCCATCAAGGTGGTCGGCTGCATAGGGTCGCCAATCGGCACGGTTTTGTAGGCGCGCACCAGCCGGTCGCACAGCTCGTCGACAATGCTCGTGTGGGCGATAATGCGCCGGGTGCTGGTACAGCGTTGCCCCGCCGTGCCGACCGCGCCAAAGACAATCCCGCGCATGGCGAGATCAAGGTTGGCATCCTCGGTGACAATAATCGCATTGTTGCCACCCAATTCCAGGATCGTCCGGCCCAGCCGCCCTGCTACCGTCTGCGCCACATGGCGACCGACCCGCACCGAGCCGGTGAAGCTGATCAAGGGCAGTCGCGCATCGTTGATCATGCGCTCACCCACTGCCTCATTGCTGCCAATCGCCAGGGTAAAGATACCGGCCAGACCGTGGTCCGCCATCACTTTATTACAAATATGCTGCACCGCCACCGAAACCAGCGGTGTCGTCGGCGATGGTTTCCAGATCATCGTATCGCCACAGACCGCGGCCAGCGCGGCATTCCACGACCAGACGGCGACCGGGAAGTTAAAGGCGCTGATGATGCCAATCGGTCCTAGCGGGTGCCACTGTTCGTACATGCGATGGCCGGGGCGCTCGGAGTGCATGGTTAGGCCATAAAGCTGGCGTGAAAGCCCTAGCGCAAAGTCGCAGATGTCGATCATCTCCTGTACTTCGCCAATGCCCTCGGCGCGGATCTTGCCCATTTCCAGCGTGACCATTTCCCCCAGCGGCTCCAGATAGTCACGCAGCGCGGTGCCCAGATCGCGCACGATCAGGCCGCGCTTGGGGGCCGGGGTCATGCGCCAGGTGGTAAAGGCTTGTTGCGCGGCGGTGACAACCTGGTCATAGGTCGATGCGGTCGCCTGGATCACCGTAGCGATGGCTTCACCCGTGGTGGGGTTGTAGGAAATTAACGGCTCGCCTTGGGGATCGGTAATCCAGCCATCGGGGCCGGTACACGCGCCCGGGTTGACGGCTGTTAAACCAAGTTTATCGAGTAGGGATTTCACGGTTCCGCTCCTTCACTTGATGGGGTAGGAATGATGTAGGATGTCTATAGTAACTACTCCGACAAGGTTAAATTATGTGCCTAGCTGGTCCGTGACCAGCGGCCCGCTGGTCACGGACCAGCTAGGCACACAGTGGAATAACGACCAATTTAACGTTGTGCGTACGTTTTATTTTTAGCTTTTATCACGCGCTGATTTGGCTGATTTGGGATTGAGGATCGGTGCTTTCGGTCACCCACTGCACCACATCACCAACCACAATTTCGCCATCATTGAGCACTTCGCCAAAGGCTCCGCCACCCCAATCGGCTTTCATCGCCTCCCGCAGGCCGAGATGGGCTTCGTCCATTCGTTCACAGGGGCGGGTTTCATTGTAGATACGAATCCGCACCAGGCCAATCTGAAGGACCTGACCGCGACTATTTGCCAGGTTGATGCCGCTGACCAGCAGGTTGGCGCGCCGTGCCGCCGGGTTGAGCGTGGCCCCGGTTTGCGCCATCAACGTCTGCCAGCGCTCCTGGGCGATGATCGTTACCTGGCGCTTGCCGCCTTGGTTAGCATTGCCGACCAGGCCACGCCCGGCTTTGAGTTTGGCTGCGGATTTGGGATCCATCGGCCCGCGTTTGGCCCGCTTGAGCCAGATCGCTTCGAGTTTGCCGGTGGTCATTGGTGTCGCTCCTTTGTGCTATTGACTAAATGGCAACTGTGAAGGTGCTTCATCTTGAGGTGGATGAAGGCCAAAACTGACCCAGAGGCTGCGGCTCATGACAATGACTGGGTCGTTCATCTTCAGCGCAGCGATCGTAACACGACCGGTGGCTGTAAAGCCAAGAATACGGGTTTTGTCATTGCTCCAGGTAAAGTGCTGTTGCCATTGCTCCAAACGGGGGTTGAAGAGAAGTACCCTAGTTTGACTTACGGGGTCGAAAAAATCAATACGTGCCCCTTTATGCAGGTTGCAGCGGGCACAAGCATAGGCGAGGTTGCCAAGCAGAGTTTCGCCACCTTTGGCAACTGGCACTATATACTCAATATGCATGGGGCCACTGGTAATGCGTTCGGCGCTTTGACAGTATTCACAACAATATCGAGCGCGCACGGCTACTTGTTGGCGCAATCCAGGGGAAGTGTAAGGCATGATCGGCTACATACCTGGTATAGATAGATCCGTGGGGAAGGCGTTGCGTTGTTTGAGCAAATAGAGTGCTTTGGCTTTGCGTAGGGTTTGAAAATCCTCTTGCTTTACCAATTGTTCGGCCTCGTTATACTCTTTGGTCGTTAATCCGCGTTGTTGTTGGAGGACAAGGAGATGCTGTAAGCGCGCAACATCACGGGGTGGTAGAGTAGCGTTGACGACTTGTATTAACTCGGCATTTGTGAGCCGTTCAAGATCGACTAAAGTACTTTGCAGATCGATCTCCGCACCTTGGCCCTCACGAGCCTGGTTTGGGGGCTGTATCCAATCAAGTAAGACCTGTTCAATCGGTTGTTGTGAACGCTGCGCCGTATGTTGTGCAAGCTGGTAGAGATCTTGCGGCAGTTCAAGGGTAACGGTTGTCATAGGGCACTTCTTTCGTACACACGCGAACGCTGATAAACTTATCACCGACCATACTGAACACAATTTTACCATGTTGTCTTGATTTAGCGACAATTATGGCGATGTTTGACTATGCTCGGCGGGGAGGCGAGTTAACGGTAGACGGCATGGTTTGCTCAATCGCCGCCACCGCCTGGTCCGAGATCGCCTGATACGCTGGACCCAGCAGCCGCTCTAAGGGTTCATCCAAGAAGGCCGGTTGCCCCAGCCGTTTGAGCACAGGGAGCGGCATGCTCGGCGCTTTGATCTGCACGGGAAAGCCGGCCAACGACTGTCCCAATTCCCAAAAGTGTTCGAGCGTCTCGTTGAGGGGCGTGGCCGGTGTTGCCGTCACATAAGCGGGGCGGGTTTCGGCCAACGTGGGTGTCGCAGCGGCGCGTTTGGCGCGTAGCGCGGTCATAAGTGCTTCCTGGCTGCGCCCACGCAGCCGGAACAACAAAAAGGGATCTTCATCAAATTGTTCGCCGAGGATGTAGTGGGTGGCGGCGACATGTTTGCAGGGATTGGCTGGATCGGGACAGGAACAGTTGGTGATCAGCTCATTTGCTTTATCGGGAAAAAGGCTGACCCCGGCGGCGGCAAAGGCTTCTTCAATCTCTTGCGGCATCTCGCCGGCCAACAGTTGGGCGGTAAAAATCGCGCGGGCGGCCAGTGCATCGATCACTTTTTCCCACTGTTGATCGGTCAATGGTTTGAGCGCAATCGTCACCTTGTAAGGCAGCGTTTGTGAGCCTTGGACTTTGGCCTCAATGCCCTGCTTGCCCTCTTTAATTTGCAACACCTGCCCTTTGCGCGCATAGGAGCGACCGCGGGTTAACCGCCCAGCATTGAGTAGCTTTTCTAGCGTTTTGATCCAGCGTACGGCCCACCAATTTTTGGCAAAATCACCGCGCTTGCTCTGCGCTTTAATGCCCTCGTCGGTCTGAATCGGGGTGGTGTGCTCGAATTGTTGATAGAAATGATAGCTCATACACAATTCCTGTTTGACTTCAATTTGACCGTTGACAAGCGCGCCGCGGTTCGTTACACTATCTGTAGTAAGCGCACCGCAGTGAGAAAGGGATAGGACAGATGACAACAACTTATCAAAATGGCACAGCAGCCGAGAATGGTCAACTCGTCAGCGAAATGGTTGGTGGCGAGCTTTACGAATATTATCCGCTGGGCGAACATATTGTGCGTGCCCCAGGGGTTTGCGGGGGACGACCGACCTTTAAGTATACGCGCCTGGAACCGAGCGTGATGCTTGCGCAACTTTCTTTAGGCAGAACTGTTGAAGAGTTAGTTAATGATTATCAGCCAAGTAAAGTTACTGTTGCAGGTGTCTATGAAGCAATCAAGCTGGCAAATCAGGCATTCATGACATTGCATAATGCTTTCTTAAACGAGCCAGAAGGCCGGGAATGGGCCCACGCGTGATCGTTGTCGATGAAAATATCCAGGATGCAATCGTTATTAGAGCAATTGCATCCTGGTATCCAGGTCAAGTTATATCGATTACTGCGTTACGGCTTCAAACATTGATCAAAGATGATGGGATTGCAACGCTGTTGCATCAAGCCAATAATCCTACTTTTGTCACAACCAATGTGGATGATTTTTGGCAAAAATTCCGTGCAAATCAGCGGTACTGTATCGTTGGTGTTGTGCTTACCATTGAACAAACGTATCAAGTGCCGGACCTGTTGCGCAACCTGCTGCGCTTGCCACTACTTCAAACCAAAGCGAGTCGAATGGGCAAAGTTGTCCGCCTGCGTCCTTCGCCACTTGAATACTACAGCTTTGATCGCCAGATCCATCGTCTGCCCTGGCCTGCCTAACCCATTCTACGCCATTTCCTCTCGCCGCAACGTCACCATTTCGCGCAACTCATTGGTTGACAACTCAGTTAACCACCCCTCCCCATCGCCAATAATACTTTGCGCAAGCGCTTGTTTGCGCTCGATCATCTCGTCGATGCGCTCTTCTAGCGTGCCGGTGCAGACAAATTTGTGGACCTGGACATTGCGCTTCTGGCCGATGCGAAAGGCGCGGTCGGTGGCCTGATTCTCCACTGCCGGATTCCACCAGCGATCAAAGTGGAAGACATGGCTGGCGCGCGTCAGGTTGAGGCCAACGCCGCCGGCCTTGAGCGAGAGAATAAAGATCGGCGGGCCGTCGGCCTCCTCCTGGAAGCGTTCAACCATGCCCTGGCGCGCTTTCGCCGGGGTGCCGCCGTGGAGAAAGAGGGTGGGGACACCCAACTGCTGCTGCAAATAGCTGCGTAACAACTGCCCCATCTCGGCAAACTGGGTAAAGATCAGCACGCGGTCGCCGACCACGGTAATCTCTTCGAGCATTTCAACCAGGCGGCTCAATTTGCCGCTGCGTTTCTCCTCGTTGCCCGCGGTGTAATCGTCGCCAATCTGGTGCAGATATTGGGCCGGATGGTTGCAAATCTGCTTGAGTTGCATGAGCATGCTCAGCACCTTGCCGCGCCGCGCCATCTCATCCTCGGCGTTGTTGATCTGGTCGAGCGCTTCGCACACCACCGCTTCGTAAAAGGTCGCCTGCTCTTCGGTCAGGGGGGTGTAGATCTTGGTCTCGGTCTTCTCCGGCAGATCTTGAATCACCGTCGGGTCGGTTTTGACCCGGCGTAGGATGAAGGGACTGACCAGTTTGCGCAGTTGCTCGGCGCTCTCTTTGTCCTGGTAACGCTCAATCGGCAAGGCAAAGCGCTGGCGGAAATTTTGTTGCGAACCCAGATAGCCGGGGTTGAGAAAGTGCATGATCGACCAGAGTTCGGAGAGCCGATTTTCGACCGGTGTGCCGGTGAGCGCGAGGCGAAACCCGGCGGGCAATTCGCGAATCGAGCGCGTCTGCTGCGCCTGCGGATTCTTGATATTCTGCGCTTCGTCCAGGATGATGCCAAACCAATTCACCTGTTGCAGCCACTCGGCATCACGGCGGATTAGTGGGTAACTGGTCAGCACGAGATCGACCGCTTTGAACTGATCAACCAGCTGCTGCCCTTTGAGCCGGTCACCGCCCTGGTGGACATGGGCGAAGAGTGCCGGGGCAAAGCGCTCAACCTCTTTCGCCCAGTTGGTGACAACCGATGTGGGCGCGACCAGCAGCACCGGCCCCGGCAACGTCTTCTCCTGCTCTTTGATGCGCAGTAACATGGCGAGGGTTTGAATTGTTTTGCCCAGACCCATGTCATCGGCCAGACACGCGCCCATTCCCCAACGCCGCAAGAAGTCGATCCACGAGTAGCCATAAGCCTGATAAGGGCGCAGCGTTGCGTGGAGCGCGTCCGGCTGTGGCAACACGGCGAGCTGTTCGTTGCCGGTAAAGCGCTGCATCCATTCCGCCAGCCAGCCTTCAAAGGCGACATCTTCTACCGGCAAACCGTCGAGTTCGGTGGTGCCTAGCCCCAGGCCAATCGCTTCGTGCAGACCAACCTCTTTTTCCTCAGCGTGACGCTGGAAGAATTCAATCGCCGCCTCGATCTGTTGGGGATCAAGTTGCACCCACTGGCCGCGAATCTGCACCAGCGGTGATTTGAGCGCAACCAGGGCGTCAAATTCAGCTTTAGAAAGGGTGGTGTCGCCCAGGGCGAGTTCCCAGCGGTAGCTAACTAGTTTGTCCATCGTCATGTTACTCGATGCAATCGCATCGACGCCGCTCTTTTGTTTGCCCTGCATCTGTAGCCGCACGCCCAGGCGACGCCCCGGCTTGTTCCACCAGGGCGGCACGAGAATGCCAAAGCCGCTTTCCTCCAGCAAAGGCGCGGTTTCGCGCAAAAAGGTGTAGGCGTCGGCTGTACTCAGCGGGGCCGCCGTGGGTGTTGACCCTTGCAGGGTGCGGGCCAGGGGTGGAAAGTGGCGCGCCGCATAGCCCAAGCCGCTCAGCAACTTCTCTTGGGGTTGTTCCACTTGGCGGCCCAGCGCCTTGAGCACTGTGCCACTCGTTTGCCAGATTTCGGTGGCGGGGATCAGCAGGCTGGGATCTTCGCGCGCCTGGAGCAGAAAATGCAACATCCAGCTCTCATCTTTACTTTGCTCCTGTTTGTCATTCGCCGCCTGTTGCATCGGGGCTTCCAGGCGAAAGGCGACGCGCATATGGCGGTCACCGGCGACATAGAGATTGCGGAGCCAAGCGTAATAACTGTTTTGCAGCCGTTGTAACTGGGCGTTGGCCGCCTTCACCGCTGGGTTGGCCCCAAAGAGTCCGCGCAACCAGCCCAGCGCCGCATTCTGACTTTTGCTCTCTGCCGGTCGGTCGTCGATCCCCCACTGGCGGGCCAGGGCGTCGGTCATCGTGTTGAGAAAGCTGTCGAGTAGTTGCTGCGGTTCGGGGGCCGCTTCGACGCTGTCGGCCCCGCCCCGGCAAAGTGGTGGCATTGCTTCGAGCAGACGGGCCAGCCGCGGTGCATCGCGTGGACCGTCAACGACCGGCATCCAGCGGGCATGATAGTTTTGGCCGTCGGCATCAGCCTGTGCCAGGGTAGGTAATACCTTTTGCTGTGCCAATACCTCCAGCACCAACATGGTGGCCGTTTCCCAGAAGCGTAGATCATCGCCGATGCGAATGTTGGCCGGCAATTCAAAGGCCGCCGGTAAATGGGTCAGGATTGGCAGGGCATTGACGGGGGCAAGGTGGAGGCTCTCCATCCGCCAGCGCTCCAAGGTCACCTTGCTGCGTCGATCCAACTTCCAGTCGTGGAGCAAACTTGGCGAAGGCTGTGGGCCGGCGAGGGTCGTGGGTAGCAGCAAGGTAACAGTGCCACTTTCGGTTTTGACCGTTGCGCCGGTGAGCGGTAGCAAGATCTGGCGCAAGGTTTTGGCGTCAACCGCAAAGGGATGATCCAACACCTGCTCGCGGTTGCGATCATAGCGGGGCGGCTGCGGAGCCAATGCCGTTTCCGCCCAGAAAATCAGCGTACCCGCTGCGGTCGGTGTGGTCGGTGGTTGCCAATGGGCGTGAAGAATGTACATGGTGAACCTATTCTGCAAGCAATGCTACGGTCTCTATGCTTTATTTTAACATATCATACAACGAAAAGGGCGAAGGATGAATGACTATACTATAATCTAGTCCACGACGGCGTGAATGGATTCATAGTTGTCGGTAGATCGGGAAATCAGTAAATCGGTAAATCAGTGGATAGTGGCTGACCTACCGATGTACCGATTTCCCGATGTACCGATTTCCCGACCTACTGTCCACTCGCAATAATCAGTAACACAGCAACCTAACCCAGAAAGGCAGCGCACCGCTCTTGAATATTATTGTGATCAGTTGCTCACTGCATCCCTACAGTCGATCCTACGTCCTTGCCCGCCAGGCTGTGCATCATTTGCAACTCTTAGGGGTTCAAGCCCCACTGTATGATCTGCGCGAGCACAATTTGCTGATGTGCGATGCGGTGACGGCGCACAAGACGCCAGAAGCCGAGCCAATCATTACTGCCATCCGGACGGCGGATACGGTGCTACTTGCGCTGCCAGTCTACAACTATGATGTCAACGCTGCCGCCAAAAATCTGCTTGAACTGGGCTTAAAGGCGTGGAACCACAAAATAGTCGGTTTTCTCTGTGCCGCCGGTGGACAACGTAGTTATATGTCGGTGATGGGTTTTGCCAACAGCCTGATGCTCGACTTTCGCTGCCTGATTATTCCCCGCTTTGTCTACGCCACCGGCAGCGATTTTAGTGATGACCGCCAACCGACTATGCATATTGCCTCCAGTGAGATCCAGAGCCGCGTGGCAGAGTTGGCGATTAATAGCGTCCGGCTGACGCGGGCACTAGTCGGGGTTGAGTTTGCATAGCTGCCGCAAGCAGCTAAAAGCGACGTTGTCGTCGTTGCCTAATTCGTTTATACTGGCGGTTGTCATCGGTAACAGCTTGTTGCTTGTGATAACCGCCAGGCTTATCGTGGAGTTAAAATCATGCTCTGGTTTACCCCTTCTCATCCCATTTCCAACCTGATCCGGCGCAAGGGCTGGACACTGTTACGCGTGCTCGTGATCCTCACCGTGTTGACCACGATGGCCTGTCAAGGGCTGATCGTGCGGCCCGCGCCGGGGACAACCTTGCCGGGAACCGTGCCCGAGCCGACTGTGGCAGCCACCGCGCCACCAGTTGTGGAAGGGGAGGCCGGCGCACCAGGGCTTGATGATGAGCTCTATGCTCTGTTGGGTAATGGTGGCTATGATGTCGCCCATTACACCATTGTCTTAACGGTTGACCCCGAACGCAGCACGATCAGCGGCACAACGACGATCTCGGCCACGGCGCTGGCTGATCTGGCCAGCTTCAACCTGGATCTAAGTGGGCTGACGGTCTCTACTGTCATGGTGAATAGTGCCGGCGCGTCGTTTGCACGCGAGGGGCAGGAACTCACGATCACCCCGCCGATGGTGTTGGCGAATGGCGATGCCTTCAGTGTCACCGTCGCCTATGCGGGTGTGCCTACGCCGGTAACTGATCCTGGCGTGCCCTTCGAAGCGGTCGGTTGGCTGCACTTTGAGGAGGTGGGTACCTATGTGATCAGCGAGCCGTCGGGGGCGATGTCCTGGTATCCGAACAACAACCATCCCAGCGACAAAGCGACCTACACCTTTCGGATCACGGCCCCTGAACCCTACGTTGTCGCGGCCAATGGGTTGTTGATAGATGAGCTTGATGAGGGCACGCATCGCACCTTCGTCTGGGCAGCGAGCGACCCCATGGCCAGCTACCTGGCAACGATCAATGTGGCCGAGTTTGACATGGTAGAGGTGGCCGGGCCGGCCGGCTTACCAATTATCAATTTCTTTCCGGTGGAGAGCAGCGCCCGGCTGCAACGTACCTTTGCCGTCACTAACGATATGATCGAGCACTTTAGTGCGCTGATTGGCCCCTATCCCTTTGAAAGCTACGGCGCGATTGTGATGGAAGTGCCCTTTGGCGGCGCGCTGGAAACGCAGACCCGCTCAATCTTTGGGCGCACAGCAACCATTGACATGATCATTGCCCATGAACTGGCGCACCAGTGGTTCGGCAACAGCATTAGCCCGGCCACCTGGCGCGATATCTGGCTTAACGAAGGCTTTGCCACCTATTTCCACCACTTGTGGACCGAACATACCAAAGGGGCGACGGTCTTTAATGCGACCATGCGCGGCATGCATGGGGCGATCCGCAATCGCCAATTGCCGCCGCCCGGTGCTCCCGCCCTTGATGAACTCTTTGGCGCAGCGGTCTATGAGCGTGGGGCCTGGACGCTGCATGCCCTGCGCTTGACCCTCGGCGATGAGACTTTTTTCGAGATCCTGCGCACTTACTATGCGGCGCATGCGGGGGGCAACGCCACGACGGCTGATTTTATTGCCGTGGCCGAAGCCGTTAGCGGCGAGGATCTGACTGCCTTTTTCCAAGCCTGGCTCTACGCGGAAGAGATCCCGGATATGCCAGAATAATTGCCAATGACCATCTTCCCGATTGCATCGTTACAACGACACCAGCTTCAGCTAATTCATTCCACCTGTTACCAAGGAGGTAGCGTATGACAACTGCAACACTAACGCCCCCCGCCACCGTTACTGCCGCCGCGCCGTCCACCGAAAAGCCTTACGAAACACTGATTGATTATGGCACCGCGGATCGTTACGCCGAAAATCTCTATGATTACACCGGCATTGCCACCGGTATCGATGGCTTTGAGCGCGTCACCCCGGCGCATATTGATCAATTTCATGAGCAGGGCTTTCTGGTGGTGAACAACGCCTTTACTCCAGCCGAAGTGCAAGGGGGCATCGATGGCCTCTTTGACCTGATCGCTGGGCGTAACCCTGATTTTAGTGGGGTAATGTACGAAAAGAAGGCGCTCGGTGTGGATGTCAATAGTTTACCGCCGGAGATCCGGCAGGACTACGTGCGCAAGTTCATGTGGTTTGTCGACTATGATGAACGACTCAAGGCGCTCTCGGCCCATGAACAATTATTAAGTGTGGTGAGCCGCATCATGCAGGGCGAAGCGCCGGTGCTCTTTCAGGATATGGCCTTGCTCAAGCCGCCGCAGGGCGGGCGCGAAAAGCCCTGGCATCAGGATCACGCCTACTTTGAATTGCCGCTGACCACCGCCGTGGTCGGCGTCTGGATCGCGCTCGACGAGGCGACGGTTGACAATGGTTGCATGATCGTTTACGCCGGTTCACACCGAGCCGGGCCGGTGATCCATTTCCAACGCCGCGACTGGCAGATCTGCGATACCCACGAACGCGAGCAAGAGATTCTGGCCGTGCCGCTGAAGCCGGGCGGTTGTCTGCTCTTTCACAGCTTGATCCACCATGGCACGCCGACCAATCACACGAATCAACGTCGCCGCGCCGTACAATTTCATTATAAGCCGCAGAGCGCAGGCAAGACCAGCAAGGAAGAACGGCTGGCGATCTTTGGCCCAGAGGGCAAAGATGTGACCTGCTGATCAAACCTAGTTTTTGTTGTGAAACGCAATTTCTACCGCTAAGGACGCCAAAAGCGCAAAGGAATCGCAAAGCAACTTCAGCAAAAACCCTTTGCGAAACTTCGCGTTCTTGGCGACCTTGCCGGTGATCAAACACTTTCGCCACAGAAACTAGTTAGTCGATAACTAGGGCGTGCATACGCGCCGCGGTGTCCGCAACGGCCGGCCAATCCCCCTTGTAGGCATTATAGGCTAGATGATCAAGGCCGATATGCAGATAACAGGCCATCAATCTAGCCGCTTTATCAACTGGCACATAGCCCACCTCCGCCCAGCGCTGCTCAACAGCCGACCGCAGGTAAGCGCTGTCTAGCGTGGGCAGCCAAGGGGCCCAAAACTCAAACCAGGCCAGCTCATACAGGTGGTCACCATAGATCGAGCAGCCCCAATCAAAGATTCCGGAAATTTTATCTTCATGTACCAGCACATTGCGGTTGATCAGATCGCTGTGGATCAAGCTGCGCGGCACCCTATCAGTCACCACTTGCTGCAATAAGTCAAAGCCCCAGATAAAATCGGCATCACCTTGTGGCGAAGTCGCCAGACGTTGACGCCACCCATAAGTGCGGCGATCCGGCGTATCGGTGTCAACACTTAAGAGATGGCTAGACCAGCTGGAGCGGTCGGCGTTGCCCCCATCATCCCACCCACCAAACCCCGTCGTCGCTGAAAGATCAGCCAGACGCAGCGCTTCCAGCGCCGTGACGAGCGCAGGGACAACGGCCAGCCATTCGGTTGTGCTAAGCCGCTCCAACGGGGTGCCATAGGCACGCGTGGAGATGGCATAATGACCGGCAAAGGCTGGCCCAATGGCGCGCACTTCGGGAATCGGCAGCGCTGGTGTGCAATAGGTATAGGCCAGTTGATCCTTCTGAAAGTCATCGACATAGTTGCCGAAGCGGATCACCAGCTCCTCGTCCCCCTGGCGAAAGCCAAAACAGCGCGACCAGGCCCCTTCGCCGATCAACGCCACCCCGGTGGCTTCAATCCCAAGTTGGTCCGCCAGAAAGGCTTGCGCTTGGCTGGCATCCACAGTCACATCTTTGGCCTGGCCGAATGCTTCTGTCATTTTTTTGTCTTCGCCTTCGCTAGATTTGCTTGCGCTTGATAGGTGGCCATGTCGTGGATCAATTGCACCGGCACGGGTTGATCCAGACGAATGCCCTTGCCATCCGGTGGCTCGATGACAAATTTACGTGACGGAGCTTTGTCGCTGCGTAAGATGGCACCACCTTCCCGTACGCTTTCTAATAGTTCAGCAAATAGTTCTTCATTCATGGGTATTCCGCCTCCCCACGGCGCGTGTTATCTCTTCGTATCCTTTTCCTTCAATCGCCCCAATCCCACCGCCTGGCGTACTACCGCCATATCGCGATGATTAAAAACCCCTGTCACCACTAACCCAAGCCCATAGCCAAGCAACCCCACCCCCGCCGCACCCCACGGGTTGAGCCCCAGCCAGATCAGGCCATACGCGGTTGCGCCCATCACCAACACTGCAACCACTGGCCCGCCAAAAATCGACAACCAGGGCACCACGCCCACATGGCGCTTGATGCTGGCGTAGAAGGGGAAGAGCAGACTAAACTCGCTGAGAATGGTCACCACCGCCGCGCCGACATAACCAAAGCCGGGGATGACGAGCAGATTGCCAACGACATTAAAGACGACGCCAATGATAAAGGCTTTGGTCAGATAGCGCTGCTGGTTGACCGCGATCAACACATATTGGGTGATGCTGTTGACAAAACCAATCGGGATGCTCCAGATGATCACCCGCAGTGCCAGGGCAGAGCCGCCCCACTGCACCGTCACTTCGCGACCAAAGAAGCGGAAGGTTTCGGCCACATCCAAATATTCCGCCCCACCAATCAGGGCGACCAGATCGCGCGCGACCAAGGTGGTAATCATCGCAATCGGCAGGCAGACGATCACCAGCAGGCGCAAGGAGAGCACATAGGTGCGCAGCAGATTGTCGCTACCGCCATCGCTGTCGCGGCGGGCATAACGGCTCATCAGCGGGAAGACGGCCATCGTGAAGACGCTGGGGATGATGTTGAGCCCATCCAGATATTTCAGGCCGACGCTGTAAAGCCCAATGCTGGCGGGACCGGCCAGCGGGCGCAAAATCCAGAGGTCGATGCGCCAAAAGATCGTGGCCAACAGGTGGTTGATCATCAACGGGCCGCTGTGGTTGAACATCCACTTTTGTAAGCTCCAATCCCACTTCCATTCGGGGACAAAGAGGGTGCGGCGCAGCAGGCCATAGAGCCAGAGCGTTTGCAAGATGTTCATGGCCAGGCTCACCGCGGCTAATCCAACGTAACTCCAGCCCAGGAGCAACACCAGCGCGCCAAAGGTGACTTTGAGCAGTGCCACCGCATTGGCCAGCCCCGCCGGATACTCCATCTTTTCAAAGGCCATAAAGGTGCTGCTCAGCGCATCGGCCCAGTTGGCAAAGAGCATTGCGGCGGCGAAGATCAGCAGGGCGCGCACTTCTTGATCGCCAATCGGGGTCAGGGCCAGATTTGTCCAACCCAACCCAACCTGGTCAAACGAGCGATAAAGCCAGATCACCAACCCCAAGATCGGCAGGCTGATCAGCCAGAGCAAGGTGCGCAGCGCGACCACATTGGTCAAGTAGCGGCTCGACTGGTTTTTATCCGCCGAGACATCGCGAGTAAGCAGCGTACCGAGTCCATAGCGGCTGACAATCTCAAAGAGCCCATAGACGGCGACGACAAAGGCATATTGACCGGTCCCCACCGGCCCGAGGATCCGCACATAGAGCATGGCAAAGGCAAAGTCAATCGCCTTGTTGCTCAGGCTCAGCAGCATCGGCACCAGTGAATTTTTGGCGACGGTGCGCACCTCGCCCTCATTGCGTTCCGGGTGATAATAACGCCCCCACAGCCAGTAGCCGCCCAAGAGCAGCGTGGTCATCAACGCCAGGAAGGTGATGTACAGACCCAACTTAAAGCTCATCGGCGAGTAGACAAAACGAATGGTCCACTGACCGGCTTCCGGCAGATAGACGGTCCGGAACGCACTGTTCGCGCGGTAGATCGGCAACTCGCGCTCGTCGCTTTCCTCGCCACCAAAGGGCCGGATAAAGGCTTTCCAGCCGGGGAAGTAGGCATCGGTCAACACCAGCCAGCCGCGGTCACTCAGGTTGACATCGACAAAAACGTCATTGGCTGTGTAACGGCTGATCTGCGCCGCTTTGAGTTGGGGGCTGGCTGGCACCAGCGCATTCTCCGCCCCAGGCGTTTCTTCAATAAAGACCAGGTTGCGCAGATCACTCTCTAGAAGCGGCTGTGCTTTCAGGGGGACGACGCGCGCTTCAGGGACAATAAAGGCCCTGGGCATCACCTCTTGGTTTTCATAAACCCGGATCACCCCATCGTGATAGATCGGCTGCCAGCTTGGGTTGGGGATGACATACTCGGTAAAGATATACTTGACGTTGAGCAGATCCAGGAGTGGGCTGTCAAGTGGTGCGAACATGTCGGGGCCGAAATTGGCATAGATCGGCGCGATGCGGTTGTAAAGCAGTTCACCGGCCTGCGGCGCAATCTGGTTCATCAGGTCAACATATTGGCGGGGAATAATCGAGTCGTAGCCGCGCAGATCGTGCCAGCCGTAATACATGCCCACGTTGGCATTTAGGGTCTTGCGCCCAGGCCGGTTAAAGGTGGTAAAGCGCCAGGGCGTTTCAAATTGACAATTGATCATTGACAATTGACAATTGTCAATGCCCTCACGTTCGTTGATAAACTTGACCACCGGCGGAATGTTTGCCGGATTCAACGGGGAAAGGGCGGGATCGCTGGCCGGGTTGAAATGGCCGTGGATGGCATAAAGGTCGAGCAAGGTGATAACAATGAGCGCCACCACAACCGATTGAAATCGGTTGTTGATATGCAAAACCCGTTTCAACGGGTTGGGGCTGGGCGCGTCAGTGCGTTTCAACGCACTTTGTGTATCCGCCGCCGGTTCCAACCGGCGGCGGGGCCAACCCGTCAAGCCGCCCACCAACAACCCCGCAGCCACCGCGAAAACGCCAAACTTGACCAGGTTCCCCGCCTGATAGCCCCAAAACATACGCCCATCGCCAAAGCCCATCCGCGCCAGATCACTGCCAGCCAGCACTCGCTCGCCAAAGGCAATAAATGGCCCCGGCACAAAGATGCTGATCCCGACCGCCGCCAATGTGCCCACTCCTGCCAACAGGGCAAGCAGCGCAAGCGTACCACTGACCAGACGTAGGGTACGCCCATCTTCATACTTAATGCGATCGGCAAGCGCCTGAATCCCGATCCCTGCCAACACCGCCATACTCAGCGTAAACGGAAAGACCCAACGAAAAGGACTGTGCAACTGGCTCCACCCCGGCAGCCCATAAAAGAGCAGCCCATAGAGCGGCGTGCCAAAGGCGAAGAGGAGGGAAAGCACGGCAAGGCAGAGAAAAAAGAGGGTGTGCGGGTGGCGCGTGGCGAGTGCTGCGTGTATGTCCTTTGGACGCGCCATTTGCAGGCCAACATCTACCACCGCGATGGCCGCCAGCAGCCACGTCGCAATCCCTAAATAATTGCCCCCTTCGACATAGTTTTTGATCCCCCAGAAGATGGTATTGATCGACCCACCGAGCGCGTTGACCGTAGCGGGCACCCATTGCCCCTGCCAGAGATCATACCAGGCGTGATGGCTAGGATTACCAAAGATATCAGGGATAAAAAAGGTCAAAACGTGGCGTGACGGCCAAGCCCAATCCAATACCTGCTGAAACGACGCCGAGCCTTCGCGAAAATTTAACGGCACCAACTCAATCAGCGGCACCAACTGAATCGCCCCTGCCGCTACCCCCAACAGCGCCATCACCAGTAGCCAACCGCCGAGTTTCAATATCCGGAAAGTCGTTTGCCCGGCATTACGTGCTGCGTGCTGCGTGCTGCGTGCTGCCTCGTTACCCGCCGACGTAGCGACAGGCCCCACTAGGCTCGTATCGCCCGCCTCGTGTCTCGTATCTCCTGTCTCGTATCTCGTATCTTGTATCACCCGCCACGCCACCGCCAGCCGTACTACCACATACATCCCGGTTACCAACGCCGTATAGTAGATCAACTCGGGGTGACCGGCGAGGACGATCAGGGCCAAGACGCCGATGCCAGCGGCGAGATAGGGAATGGGATGGAAGCTGGCGACGCCTTTCTCTTCCTGTTTACGGATGATCTGCTCAACAATGGCAAGCAGCAGCGGCAACCAGACCGCCGCGGCCAAAAACATGGTGAAGACGACGCTGACAATCAAAAAGCCGCTAAACATAAAGACTACGCCACTAAAAAACGCGGCGAGTCGTTGCAGGCCCAGCACCCGGCCAAAGATATAAAGGTTGATGCCGGCCAGGGCAATTTGGAGCGCGGTAAACCAGCCGTAGGCAACTTCCAGCGGTAGCAGATAGAAGAGGATGCTCAGCGGGTAAAAGGTGCTAGCTTGTCCAGCGGCAAGGAACGGAATGCCGGTAAAGATTTGCGGATTCCACAGGGGCAACTGGCCATCCGCCAAGGTCTGGCGAATATGCTGTTTCCAGACGGCGTTTTCCAGCACCAGGTCGCTCAACAGGTCGTTGTGCGGCACCAACCCTGGGCGCAGCGAGGCCCACGGTTCAAAGGTGTAGAGATTGTCGTAGGGTAGCAGGGTCGCGCCGCTGAGCGGTGGGAAAAGTACAGGCGCAAACCAGAGCAGCGCCAGCAGTAGCAAAAGCCCTGCGGCCAGCAGATCCGGCCCCAGTCGCCAGCGCGCCAGCGCGTTCAAGAGACGTTTCATGGGTGATGGCTCAAGAGGTAATCTGTGAGTGTGTTGGGCCGGACTGGGTAGCCACCGTGCTCGTCGGGCCATTGGCGCGTGTACTGATGACCTTGGGGGCGCGCTGCAAGTGGCGATAACGCCAGCGGATCTGCCAGGTCCGCCAGGCTGATTCGAGCTTTACGGGGATGTCGAGCTTGCTCTGCCCGATGCGCCGGTCTTCAAAATGGATGGGAATTTCGATCAGATGGTAGCCCAGCTTTTCACAGAGATAAGCCATCTCCACCTGAAAGCTGTAGCCATTGCTGCGGATCCGCTCTAAGCCAATGCCCAGCAGGGCCTGCCGCTTCCAGAGCTTGAAACCCGCCGTCATATCGCGGATGCGCAAGCCGAGGATCATCCGGCTGTAGAAGTTGGCCCACCAACTGACCGCCTGTCGCCATAGCCCCCAGCCCTCGTCCAGCGTCCCCCCCGGCACATAACGGCTGCCGATCACGACATCTGCCTCGGTTGCCAACATCACCCCCAACATCTGCGGGATATAGTCCGGTGAGTGGCTAAAGTCAGCGTCCATCTGTACCACATAGTCGGCCCCATCGGCCAGGGCGCGGCTCATCCCGGCAACATAGGCCGTGCCCAGCCCGCCTTTGCCCTGTCGATGCATCACCGCGAGGCGGGGACGGCCTAAGCGCGCTTGGCTATTATAGGTTACAGCCAATGCATCGGCGACGGCACCCGTCCCATCCGGCGAGTTGTCATCGACGATCAACAGTTGCAGGCCGGGCAATGGCAAGGCCAGCAACGCAGCGGCCATCGCCGGCAGATTGTCTGCTTCATTATAGGTTGGCATGACCACTGTCAGACGTAGCTGTGCCAACTGCTGCAAGGTCGATCCAATGGCTGCGTTCATGTGCTCTTCAGTAAAAGAATAATGCAATCAGCGCTCGATTGTAACATGAGCGTCTAGCCCGGTCAATTGATAGGGTAAGTGGGCAGAATTTCCAATGGGAAATTGCTACTTTGACGCTGTCCAGTTTGACCAACTTCCTTACGCTGAGTATGCTTATGCAAGATAAACTGTACCATGATCAAGCATCACAGGGCTGACCTTTCATCACTCATCCATATCATATACATATAACCGAGGTGCCATAAAAGATCATGATCAACGAAAATTCTGTCGGCATTCACAATGAGCAGCCTGCGCTATTACGGCGGACAGTGATCTGGACGATTGTTAGCTACACTGTGATGTTGCTCGCCGCCATCATCCTGGTGCTGCTAATTATCCGTTATGGGAGTATGCTCTCTGCGCCACTTGTCAGCGCGAGCCAGGTCAGTAGCGCCGCCACCACGGTCAGCAGTGAGCCTTTTTTACATCTGCTGATTGCCCTTGCCGCGGTCATCGGCACAGGGTTGCTACTGGGGCGCCTCTTTGCCTATCTGGGCCAGCCGCCGGTCATCGGTGAAGTCGTGGCCGGCATTGTGTTGGGGCCATCGCTGTTGGGTGCAGAATTTTCGGGGTTGATTTTGCCTTCCAGCGTCGCACCTTACCTGGGAATGGTCGCCCAACTTGGTGTGCTGCTCTACATGTTTACAGTTGGGCTTGAACTGCATGTGGGGCTGCTGCAACGGCGCATCCATGCGGCTCTCGCCACTTCGCATGCCAGCATCGTTGCCCCTTTTATATTAGGTGCTCTGCTTGCCTTGTTTCTTTATCCACGCCTTTCCGACAGCAGCGTGAACTTTACCAGTTTTGCCCTCTTTATGGGGGTGGCGATGTCGATTACCGCCTTCCCCGTATTGGCACGCATTCTAACTGATCGCGGGATGACACGCAGCGAAATCGGTACCATTGCCCTCAGTTGTGCCGCCATTGACGATGTCACGGCCTGGTGTCTTTTGGCGTTGGTGGTCGGCGTCGCCCAGAGCCAGGTCGGTGAAAGTTTTGCGGTGATGGGCTGGACAGTGGTCTATCTGCTCATCATGTTGTTGCTCGTCCGGCCACTGTTGCCGCGCCTGCTTGCCCGCTGGTCTGGCGAAGAGCTGCCACGCGCGGCCGTTGCCTTTGTTTTTATTGCCATGCTGCTCTCCGCCATTGCAACCGAGTATATCGGCATCCATGCCATTTTTGGAGCCTTCTTGTTAGGGGTATTGATTCCCCATGATAGTGTCGTTGCGCGTACCTTTACCCAACAACTTGGTTCGGTGGTCACTGTGTTGCTGTTGCCCGCCTTCTTTGCCTTTACCGGCATGCGTACCCGGATCGACCTGGTGTCGGGGTGGGACCAATGGCTGATCTGCGCACTAATTATCCTGGTGGCAACCGTGGGTAAATTGGGCGCCGGTGCGGTGACAGCCCGTCTGACCGGGTTGCAGTGGCGGCCGGCGTTGGTCTTGGGCGCGCTCATGAATACGCGCGGGTTGATGGAATTGATTGTGCTCAATATTGGGCTTGACTTGCAAGTAATCTCACCGACACTTTTTGCCATGATGGTGATAATGGCACTAGTAACGACCATGATGACCACACCACTCCTCAACTGGCTGTTGCCCAAGGCTGCGTGAACATCGTCGGTTGTGCAAACTAGTGGTGCGACCATTTGCTTTTTACAAAACTTGCTCGCCCGGATCGTCAGATCCAGGGGGATCTGACGATCCGGCGAGCGTTTAATGCTAATCATTAAATGTCGATCCACTTGTGAGGCCTGATTTAATAAAACGGTAGGGCTCGCTATTTTCTGTTGAACGACACCTAAATTGGGCGACTTACTATTTGGAATCATTGATGTAGGAGAATACTAGATAGGCGATGGAGAAGACACAGAATCAATTGCTGCCTGCAGCAACCACCACCTTAGAACCAAGCACACGGGTAGAAACGGCAATGGAAGCGCGTACAGCAACCGTTGCCGCGGCATCGGCCCCTCTGCTTGAACGGTCACTCTTTAGCTTGATCGCGTTTAACTGGGAGACCATGGCCTGGATTGGCTTATTGGTGCTCGCCACCGTGCTGCGTTTTGTTGATGTGGGCGTGCGCGCAATGAGCCATGACGAGAGCCTACATGCCCTCTATTCCTACTATCTCTACGATCGTGGGCAGTATGAACATAACCCAATGATGCATGGGCCATTCCTCTTCCACGCCAATGCTTTTGCCTATTTTCTCTTTGGTGACAATGATACGTCGGCGCGTTTCTTTCCGGTGCTGGCCGGCATTGGCATGGTGGCAATGACTTGGTTCTTCCGGCGCTATATTGGGCGGACCGGGGCCTTGGTTGCCGGCATTTTGATGACGATCAGCCCGAGTTTGCTCTTTCACAGCCGTTACATTCGCGATGACATTTACATCACCTTCTTTCTAATGCTTTGGGTTTATGGCGCTTTTCGTTATTTGGATACGCGCCAACGCCGGTGGCTGACTCTGATCATGGTCGGGATGTCCTTGGGCATTCTCTCCATGGAAGCCCATTTTATCAGTGGTGCCATTTTGGGGGCCTTCTTTATTAGTTTGGCCCTTTGGCAGACGATTGGGCACAAAGTCTGGGGCGTGGTGACCCCCTTGTTGCCGGCCGGCGGCGTCTGGTATTACTTTCATATCCAGGCGCGCGATCTGAGCAAAGAAGCCGAAGGGGCCGGCGATCAAGCCGCAGCCCTGCTGCAACAGAGCGATCGTCTGGAATTGACTGGTCTGGCTGCGCTAGCGGTGGCCGGCCTGATTGCGTTGGGGCTGCTCTATCTCTACATCAAGCGGGACCAATGGCAGCGCCTGCGCCAAAATGACAGTGTGGACCTGGGGCTCTTCATGCTGACCCTGGTCCTGCCCTTTACTTCTGCCTTTTTTCTCCCCCTCTTGGGCTGGACCTTAAAAGAGAAGTTTGACAATATTGGCGGCTGGAGTAGTGGCGAGATTGGCACGGTGGCCGTCATCGTGCTGTTGCTCACTGCGCTTGCCGTTGGTGTGGCCTATTACTGGTATGGCCTGCGCACAAAACCCACCGCTGACGAAGCACCGCGCTTAAACTTTGCGACCTGGGCCCAGTTGATGGCGACCTTCTGGCTGATCAACATCCTCTTTTACACCACCTTCCTCACCAATATCCGCAATGGCCTGGTCTCAGGCATTGTCGGTTCATTGGGTTACTGGCTGGCACAACAGGAGGTGGCCCGTGGTGGTCAACCCTGGTATTACTATCTGATGCTGGGCAGTCTCTATGAATTTTTGCCCTGGCTCCTGAGTATTGCCGGTTCTGGTGTGGTCGTCTATTGGCTCTTACGCACGCCTGATTGGGATCCGGTGCCTGCCGCCGATTTACCGCGCGCGCTGGGCCAAAGCCCACTCTTGCGCCAAAATCGCGTCTATTTTGCCGTTTTTAGCATCTGGTGGATCATCGCTTCCTGGCTGGCCTATACCGTGGCCAGCGAAAAGATGCCCTGGCTCTTGACCCATATGGCCCTGCCCATGTGTATCTTTGGGGGTTGGTGGTTTGGGCGGCTGCTCCAACGCATTGATTGGGCCGCGGTGCGTGCCCGCCGTGCGCTCTGGCTAATCGGGATTATCCCGGCCTTGCTCTTTGCCATTTTCACCCTGAGCGGGGTGACCATGGCCACTGATAATATCGATACCCCGCTGATGGTGACAGTCCAACGCTTCCTCGCCCTTTTGTTGATCGGCGGCGCGCTCTATGCGATCTGGCATTGGGGGCAAACGTTGGGCTGGACGGCCCTTGCCCGCCTGTTGAGTACCGGGTTGGTGGCGCTTCTGCTACTGTTGACGGTACGCTTTTCGTATATGCTTACCTATATCAACTTTGATATGGCAACGGAATACCTGGTTTATGCCCATGCGTCGCCGGACATCAAGCGGGCCCTGCGCGAGATCGATGCGCTGAGTGAACGCACGGTGGGCGGGCGCAATATTGTGGTCGCCTATGACGATGAGAGTTCGTGGCCGCTGAGCTGGTACATGCGTCTCTACCCCAATAATAAATTTTACGGGGCTGCGCCGAACAGTGACAGCATGTCGGCCCCGATTATTATTGTCGGCCCCAAAAATTTCGAGAAAGTGCATCCCTATGTGACGCGCGACTATGTCAAGCGTTCCTATCGGCTAGTCTGGTGGCCGGATATGGACTATTTTAACCTGACTTGGGAACGACTTTGGAACGCGTTTACCGACCCACAGCAGCAAGAGCGGCTCTATCAGATCAGTTTCTATCGCCGCTACCGTGATACCAACGATTATAGTAAATTCCGGGATCTAACGCAGTGGCCCCATCGTCACGAATTTGAGATGTGGGTGCGCCGCGATCTAGCCGCCCAGATCTGGGATCTGGGGGTGACACCGGTGGTCGAGCCCAACAATAGCTTGGCGGCCCAAGCGCTTGCCAAACAAATTGATCTGAGCGCAACCGCGACCTACAATGGCGTCTACGGGGATCGCGCACTGCTCAACCCGCGCGTCCTGGCTATTGCGCCAGATGGCACCCGCGTCATCGCCGACACCGGCAACAATCGCATTGTGCTGCTGGATCGCGATGGGAATTTTGTGCGTGCTTTTGGCAGCGGTTGTCGGTTGAGTGAAGGGGCGGCGGGTGGCTGTCTTGATCCCGATGGCAGCGGGCCACTGGCGCTTGGGGATGGTCAATTCAATGAACCGTGGGGACTGGCGGTTGACGCCAGCGGGCAGATTTTTGTCGCTGACACCTGGAATGGCCGTATTCAAGTCTTTGACGGGGCGGGAAATTTTGTCACCAAGTGGGGCGTCTTCAACACAACGGGTGGCGAATTGACCGACCCGTTGGCCCTTTTTGGTCCACGCGGATTGGCAATCGGTACCGATGGTCATCTGCTGGTGGCAGACACCGGTAACAAGCGAATTCTCAAATTTACCGTGGATGGGCAAGTGGTACAACAGATCGGTGGTGGTGGGGTCGTCGGTGGCCGCTTCGAGGAACCGGTGGGGATTGCCGTTTCGCCGGTCGATGGTAGTGTCTTTGTCGCTGACACCTGGAATCGCCGGGTGCAGAAATTAAGCCCCGCCTTGGAATTTATGGCAGAGTGGCCCGTCCCCGGCTGGGATTCACAGGACATTGGCGCCAAGCCCTATCTGGCCGTCACCACCAGTGGCGATCTCTATGTGACCGACCCGCAAGGGTATCGTCTGCTGGTCTACAATCAAAATGGCGAGATCAAAGCGGCCTTTGGTAGCTTGGGTCAGGCGGTCAACCAAGTTGACTTGCCCACTGGTGTTGCCTTTGACCCTTCGACCAACTTGCTGCTGGTGGCCGATGCGAATAACAATCGGGTGCTAAGTTTTGCGCCGGTGCCTTAGCCGGCTGCTGCAACATGCCACCGCGGCTTTGTTACGCTAACGCCGCACAAGTTTGCCAAACAACAAAAAAGGTTTGACTTTGTTGAGAAGTCAAACCTTTTTTGTTATTCCTTTAAATCTAGGACTTACGCAGTGCTCGGCGACTGAGCGTGTCAAAGCCAAAGAGCACTGCGTAAGTCCTAAAATCATTGGTTTATGCTCGATTTCGATGGCGCAACCGGTTGCCGCTGTTTTTGGCGTTTGACCGTACTAACTTGCTGTTCAAACACTTCACTGACCCAACTATTGAGACTTTGGTTTGCTAACCGGGCCTGCAGGTAAATGTTACGGTGTAATTCCGGTGGCACACGCACAGTGAAGGTCCCCGAAAAAGGTTTCTCAGGTTCCTCGTGACGTTCTGCACAAAACGCTAAATAGTCGTCAACCGACTCTTGAAACGCTTGGCGAATTTCGTGAACCGACTCGCCTTGAAAGGTAATGACATCGCGCAAATTGATCACTTCGCCATGAAAAAGATTAGCCTCATCATCAAATTCGACTTTACCAATATAGCCTTTGTATTCCATCATAATTCGATGCCTGCCTCTTGTAGAAAACGCCGCACGGCCTTCACGGCACCTTTATCTGTTTCCTTTTGCGGGTGGGGACGATGAAAGACCGCTCGCACTCCACCCAAGGCAACACGCACTCGGGAGCCGCGCCCTTCGGATATTTCCGCCCCTAATGTAAGCAATAGAACCTCGATCTCACGCCAGGCAATGTCAGCACGTTCGGGTCGTTCGTAAAGGTCTTCTAGAGTTTTGCGATGGCGTGAATTCATAATGATGCAATGATACCATAAATTGATACCATTTTCAAGAGGTAATTTGTTAAAGTTGTTCGCAAATAAGTGAAGACAAATCCACGCGTTATGAATGGGTCCCTTTCAAAATATTTGCTTAGGCCATTGCCAAAACATTTCTAAGTTCACATTGACAGGCTGGTCAAGCTTGTTTGTCGGTGCCCAAGACGCTGCCGTATACCCTCTGCCTCTTGCAGAAAACCGTGTACTTGTTTTATGATCAGGGCAGAGAAATGCCAGCGTAGCTTATTGATGAGATGAAAAATGATGTCCTACCCTACCCTAACGACGATTACTGCCCCGGCACCGACCGCAGTCGACGAAATGATGCCCGAGCAGGTGATCGAGCCACTCTACAAGGTGCTCATCCACAACGATGATGTGACCCCGCTCGACTATGTGATTCGGATTTTACAGCGAATCTTTATGCTCTCCCACGAGTTGGCCGAACATGTGGCCGAGACGGCGCACCATGAACAGGTCGCGATTGTGGTAATCCGCCCCCGACCGGAGGCCGAAAAGCTCATCGGGGCCGCCCGTGCCCAGGCGCGCGTTGATGGGTACCCGCTCACTTTTAGTATGGAGGCGGATGCCTGATGCAACAGCCTGATCCCCATCACCAGCCGCCGACGGTCGCTGAACCCACCTGGGTACATGGCCACCCCCACGAGCCAAACCCCGCGCCCCCTTCGCCTGATGCCTCTTTCCTTGTCCGCTTTTCCGCTGCTTTATCGGTGGGAAACGCCCCCCAAATCGCTTGGCAGGCAGCCGATTTACACCGACTACCCTACACCCTAATCAGCGACTGCTATATCGTTAGCACTGGGCACGGCACCAGTGGTCCCTTTCGGTTTGGTGGGGTGCGTCTGCTCGATTTTATGGCTAATCTGGGCATTGACGCGTGGCAGCAGGTCGATGTGATCAGCGCGGACGGCTTTGGCACCCGCCTGACGCGTCCTATGCTAGACGCTGATCCGCTGCATCACCCTTCGCTCTTGGCTTACATGCGTAATGATCAACCCTTGCGTCGTGAAGAAGGGCTCGTGCGGCTGATTGTGCCCACGGAGAAAGATGATGCGCTAAAGCAGGTGAAGTGGGTAGCGGAGATGGTGGTTAGGTGAATGGGGTGGTGGTTGGTACGACAAGGTTAAATTAGGTTAGCTGCCGGTTCTACAGACGCGGATTCAGGAAACGCGGATCGGGTACTCGTTCATCCACGGCATCTGAATCCGCGTCTATCCTGGTGATATATTTTCCAATTTAACGTTGTCGTATTAGTTAGGTGGTTGGTTGGTTAGGTGGCTGGCTTAACCAACCACCTAACCACTCCTTATTTCCCCCGCCGCAGCAACAACTTCTCCACTTCCAACGCGACAAAGACCAATACGCCTAAACCAATACTGATCGTCCAATCCAGCACACTGAGCGGTTGGGTATAGAAGAAATTCTTTAGGGCCGGGAGCAAGAGCACGGCGACCTGTCCCGCCACCACAATCGCTAACATGATCAGCAGGGGGCGATTGCTAAAGAAGCCAATCTGCCAGAGCGCATCCCGATTCGAGCGTGACGCCAGTGCCTGACCGACTTGTGCAAAGGCCAGCGTATTGAAGATCATCATCTGCCACTGCGCTAACCCCTGCTGCCAGTAGTAGTAGCCAATGCCCAAGGCCAGCACGCCAATCAACGCGCCGACCCACGCGACATGCCGCCCCATCCCATCACTAAAGATGCCTGATTTGGGCGAAATCGGTGGGCGGCGCATGGCATCGCGCGCAGTGGGTTCAAAGCCCATCCCCAATCCCAACAGCCCATCGGTGAGCAGGTTGAGCCAGAGCAGTTGCAGCGGCAGTAGCGCCGTGCCGATCCCTAGCAGCGGCGCAAAGAGCATGACGACCACCTTGCCTACATTGCCCGCCACCGAAAACTTCACAAAGCGCCGTATATTGTCATAGATCGTGCGTCCCTCTTCGACGGCAGCGACAATGGTGGCAAAATTGTCATCACGCAGTACCATGTCGGCGGCCTCCTTGGTGACATCGGTGCCGGTGATGCCCATCGCCACGCCAATGTCAGCCTGTTTGAGCGCCGGGGCATCGTTGACCCCATCACCCGTCATGGCGGCAACGTGCCCTTTGTGCTGTAAGGCACGCACAATGCGCAATTTGTGTTCCGGTGAAACCCGGGCATAGACCGAAATGTGTTCCACCTGTTCGGCTAACGTATCGTCATCCATCTGCTGCAAGGCTACACCCGTCAAGACATCCCCGGCGAGATCATCGTCGTCTCTGGTTTTGCTGATAATCCCTAGATCGCGGGCGATATAGCGCGCGGTCAACGGATGGTCACCGGTGATCATCACGGGGCGGATGCCGGCTCCTTTACAGACCGCAACCGCATCACGCACTTCGGCGCGTGGCGGGTCGATAATGCCAAAGAAGCCGACAAAGATCAGGTCACGTTCCACCGCTTCCATTGCCGCTTTTTGTGCGACTGCGGCATCCAGCGAGCGATAGGCAACACCCAACACGCGCATCCCATTGGCTGCCATGCCGGCGTTGGCCTGCTCGACGCGGCGGCGGTAACTTTCATCCAGCGGTTTGATCACACCGTCGTCCCAGACATGGGTCGAACGGTCCAACAGACTATCGACCGCGCCCTTGGTAAAGGCCAGCGTCTCGGCGTCGAGCGCCACCGGCAGCTTGTCGGCGGCGACCTTGCGGCGGTGAATTGTGGTCATTCGTTTGCGGTCAGAATCAAAGGGCACTTCGGCAATGCGCGGTAGCAACTTTTCGAGGTCGCTCCGGTAGATGCCGCCTTGTTTGGCCGCCACCAACAGCGCGCCTTCGGTGGGGTCACCGATGGTTTGCAGCCGACCATCGCGCCGTTCGACTTCGGCGTCGTTACAGAGCGCACCGCCCATGAGCAGCAGCGCCAGTGACTTGGTCTGCGCGGCATTCTTCGGGTCATCGAGTAGCGTCGAGCCTTGGCCTTCTTCCAGCACTGGTGCATTCTCACGCATGCTTTCGTCGATCTCGACGCGGTGGCCGGCAATGTCAAGAATGACCACCGTCATGCGATTTTCGGTGAGGGTGCCAGTTTTGTCGGAGCAGATGGTGGTGACCGAGCCCAGGGTTTCCACCGCCGGTAGCTTGCGAATGAGGGCATTGCGCTGCAACATGCGCCGTGCGCCCAAGGCCAGCGTAAAGGTGACCACGGCTGGCAACCCTTCAGGGATGATGGCCACGGCGACACTTACGGCGGTGAGCAACATGTCGCTGAGCATTTCGCCGCGCCAGAGGCCAATGCCCATAATCAGCAGGGCAACGCCGACACCGGCCAGGGCCAGCAGTTTACCCAACTTGTCCAGGCGCTGTTGCAGCGGCGTTGCTTCGTTTTTGACGGACTGCAACAGGGTCGCGATCTTGCCCAGTTCGGCTGCCATGCCCACGGCCGTTACCGCGCCCAAACCGCGCCCTACTTCAACCGTTGTGCCCATGTAGGCCATATTGCGGCGATCACCCAGCGGCGCATCGGCTTTGTCCAGTGCGTCCGTCTCCTTGGTCACGCCTTCCGATTCACCGGTGAGCGCCGCTTCCTGGATGCGCAAATTGTTGGCTTCGAGCAGCCGCAGGTCGGCTGGAATCACATTGCCTGCTTCCAGCAGCACAATGTCGCCGACAGTGAGGTGCGGGGCGGCCAAGGTCTCGACTTTGCCATTGCGCCGTACCCGCACATTAGGGACTGATAACTGCTTCAGCGCGGCCATCGCCCGTTCAGCACGATATTCCTGGACAAAGCCGAGCAGACCAAAGAGGATCACAATGGCAAAAATTGAAATTGATTCGTTGGCTTTACCCAAAAAGATGGAGAGAACGCCGGCCCCAATCAGAATCAGCACCATGGTGGCGCTGAACTGCTCCCAGAGAATGCGCCAAGGGGATTTCGACCCCTTGTCAAGCAACTCGTTGGGGCCATGTTGGGCTAAGCGCTGTTGGGCTTCCGTCGCGGTGAGTCCCTGCGTCGGATCGACCGCCAGGGCTGTGATACTTTCGGCGACACTTTGCAAATGCCATGCGCGCATAGACACCTTTTCTACGCAGTTGCTGCGTACTGAATGGCGTCGCGACGGCATAAAAAAACGAGACCATCGCGACGCATAAGGTCGTGATGGTCTCGCCAGAGTTTCATGATACTTGCACCAGCCGAGTGAATTTGTGTCCACTGTCATGACGACTGGTGCCCCACGGCTGTGTCGACGCAAGCATTGTGCGGTCGTCAACAGCTGCAATGGGCGGCTACTCCCCAACAGATTAGTTGTATTGCTGTCGCTGTGGCAACCGCTGTAACTATCGCTAAATAAATAACAGCCGATAAGTAACATTGTGTATAATTGACATCAGACGACAACCGGGCGAATTGTACCGCAAGGTGACTCACCTGTCAAGAAAGCAAGCTTCCAATGTGCAGGCGGCTGTCTGCCGTTTGACGAACTGCGCAATGCGCCTAAGTCCACGCCACCCATTGTTGGTTGCCTCGACCATTGCGTCCAATTGCCGCTTCGTGTATGATTGGCAATATTGGATTTTACTGTTTGAATGCGCCTTATAAGCTGGCTGAAGCGATTGTCCAACCGGCAACCAGGGCAAGTAAGACACTAATGAAGACAAGGATGAGTCGCAGCACCAATTGCCGGTGGCGATGGCGAATACGATAATGGATACGCATGTGGGCATCCCTTTTCCTGGTATTGCGCACCACGTGTGCGACTATTAGTACACGATAAAGCTATGCAAAAAGCCTGAATTTTTCTCAGTCTAGCAGATCGCGATCCGTGTAGAAGTTACAATTTCGTAACAATCTGCTATTTTTGACTTTATACTGCGGTTGAAATAAGAACCCGCTTTTGCCAAGCGGTAAAACAGGGGTTCTCATTCAGCACAAAACATAACAATTGAGGAGCACAATACATGAGCGTGAATGACAAGGTACAACATTACCTGAACGATGAAGATGAAAGGCTCTCTTACCTGGCCAAAGCCATCTGGGATCACCCCGAAATTGGGCTACAGGAGACGTTTGCAGCGGACTTGTTGTCTAAAGAATTGGCCGAGGCCGGCTTTACGATTGAACACGGGGTCGGTCAGATGCCGACGGCCTTTGTCGCCACCTGGGGCACCGGCAAACCGATCATCGGCATCTTGGGCGAGTACGATGCCTTGCCAGGTCTTTCGCAGAAAATGGTCCCAATGATCGATCCGATTGCCAAAGGTGGCCCCGGTCACGGCTGTGGCCATAATCTATTTGGCACCGCGGGCTTGGGCGCGGCCCTGGCGGTCAAGGCGGCGATGGAGGAGCAGCAAATCGAAGGGACCATTCGTTTCTATGGTTGCCCTGCCGAAGAGACCCTGGTCGGCAAGACCTTTATGGCTAAGGACGGGGTCTTTGACGACTTGGATGCCGCCCTGGCCTGGCATCCAGGGGATACAAATTTGATTTGGAATGGCGCGTCGTTGGCGATGAACTCGTTCAAGGTCAACTTTCATGGGGTAGCCTCCCATGCCGCGGCAGCCCCGCACCTGGGACGCAGCGCGCTCGATGGGGCGCAACTCATGGATATCGGCGTCAACTATCTGCGCGAACATGTAATCCAGGAAGCGCGCATTCACAGTGTGATCACCAGTGGGGGGCAAGCGCCCAATGTGGTGCCGGCCTATGCGCAGATCTGGTACTTTGTCCGCGCCCCCAAGCGCGAGCAGGTGGAAGAGATTTACAACTGGATGCTCGACATTGCCAAGGGGGCGGCCCTGATGAGTGGCACGACCTATGATATTGACTTTGTCACCGGCTGTTACGATGTGCTGCCCAATCAGACCCTCTCGGACCTGATGTATGAAAAGATGGCTGCGCTGGAGCCGATGGAATTTACTGCCCAGGAAATCGCCTTTGCGCGTGAGCTACAAAAGAGCTTTCCCGCCAACTCGCTGGAAACCACCTACAGCATGCTCGAAAAGACGACCACCGGTGGCTTCTCACGGGCCGACCTGGCCAATCCCCTGTGGACCAAAGTGCTGCCCCACACCGCCAACCCGCCGGTGATGCCCGGCTCCACCGAAGTCGGCGATGTCAGCCAGATCACCCCTACGGGCCAGTTGACGACCACCTGTTGGCCCCTCGGCACGCCTCCGCACAGTTGGCAGATCGTCGCTTCCTCCGGTTCCAGCATTGGTTTCAAGGGCATGCTCTTTGCCGCCAAAGCACTGGCACTGACCGCCATCGATCTGTTCACCAAACCAGAGTTACTGGCCAAGGCCCAAGCCGAATTTGCAACCAGCACCAATGGCCGCCGTTACGTGACGCCGATCCCCGATGGGACGGTGCCGCACTGAGTAGTCGCGTGGTCGTGAAGTCGTTTAGTCGCGTAGTCAATGACGCTACTAAACGACTTCGCGACCACGCGACTAAACAATCACGCCGTCATGGGTTGCTTCACCCAAGGCAAAGGCACCGTCTTCAACGTCGGCTCCACCGACTGGGCCTATGGCCTTGATCATGATGGGTTGATCCAACAGGTGACCGCCAACGTCTTGACAAGATTGGCCACATGATGTAGAACGTTACCCATCACGTTTCACGCATCACGTTTCACGCCTCACTTCACAAAGAAAGGAATAAGCCATGCCCATCCCTGTTGCCCTGGCCGCCGTTGCCGAAGAATTGGAATTGGTTAGTGATGATGTCTACGCTTATATCAACCGGCAAACCGGCGAATTGCTCAGCATTGGCCTTGAGGATTTGGCCACAGCCGAAGAAGGGTATGATCCAGAGGAGTACGCCGATTGGGAACAGGAGAATTTGGCGCAAGTAGAAAAGATCCTCGCTTCGCCCGATTTTGTGCGCCTGCCAATGGCAACCGATATCGATGAATGGGAGATGATGAAGGCCTTTGCAGAAGCGCTGGCTGATGAGCGCCAAGGGGAGGATCTGCTGCAACGCATTCATGGCAGCGGTGCCTTTCGGCGCTTTCGAGAGGGACTTTATCACTATAAATTGCAGGAAGAATGGTTTCGCTTCCAAAAGCAGGCGCTGGCAAAGATCGCCGCTGAATTTTTGGAGACCGAAGGCATTCCGTACGAGGCCTAAAAGTGACGTAGGGCCATGATACATCATGGCCCTACGTCACTTTTAGGCCTCAATTAACGCTAGATCCGCACGAGCATCTTGCCCATGTTCTCCCCACTAAAGAGGCCAATAAAGGCGTCTGGCGCGCTGGCAATGCCGTCAATGACGGTCTCTTCCCCACGGATCGCACCAGCGCTGATCCATGCGCCCATCTCCTGGTAGAATTCGGCGGCGCGGGCGCGGTAGTCGGAAACGAGGAATCCTTGCATCTTGATCCGCTTCCCGATCAGCAAGCCCAGATTGGTGGGACCGGGCACCGGTTCGCTGCTGTTGTATTGCGCGATCATGCCACAAACCGCAATCCGGCCAAAGGTGTTCATGTGGGTCAGCGCGGCCGACAGATGTTCGCCGCCAACATTTTCAAAATAGACATCGATCCCATGCGGCGCAAGTTCACCCAGATCATGGGTCAGATTGTGGCTCTCCTTGTAATTCAATGTGCGGTCAACCCCAACACTATGCAGCCAGGCTAACTTCTGCGGCGAGCCGGCGCTGGCGATGACATGGCACTCCTTCAGTTTGGCGATCTGACAGACAATTGCCCCCACTGCCCCCGCCGCGGCCGAGACAAAGACCGTCTCGCCTGCTTTGGGTTGGCCCACATCGAGCAGGCCAAAGTAAGCTGTCTGCCCCGGCATCCCCATAACACCTAGATAACTTTGGATCGGGGCGAGACCTGTGTCGATCTTCTGCAAACCATTGCCATCGCTGACAAAATATTCACGCCAGCCCAGCCCGTTGAGCACGGCATCCCCTTCACTAAAATCGGGGTTGCGCGACTTGACCACACGCCCGACCGCGCCACCATTCAACGGTTCGCCCAGTTGGAAGGGGGGCGTATAACTTTTGCGGTCGACCATCCGCCCGCGCATGTAGGGATCGACGGACATATATTCATTGCGCACCAAAACTTCGCCATCGGTTGGATCCGGCACTTCGACCGTAGCTAATTCAAAGGCTGCGGGCGTGGGTAAACCGTGCGGGCGGGACTTTAGGTGGATTTCGCGGCTGGTGGTTGACATAGTAATTGACTCCTGTAACTGCGTGTCGCGTGGCCCTAACACATTAGCCTGCGCGCACTCGATGAGATGACTATTGCTGTTTCCTGATCGCCATTCTCCCACAGCCAACCATCCTGTGCTGTCTGTTTGCTGCCAATGTTAGCGACCCGATCTGACCGTGTTTTAGAATGACAATTTGCATAATCGCCCGCCGCCGTAGACAATGGCAGTGACAGCGCTGTTACGTTTTACGAATTACGAATTACGAATTACGCCGCTTAACCACGGGAGATTGCCATGCGCGAATTTAATACCTTAGGTCCAGTCTATCTGGAGCGCCATTATCATGTCAATCGTCTGGCGGTAAAGGCAGATCTACGTGTGCTGATTGCGAAGGGGCGCTACATTACGCTAAATGCTGCCCGTCAGACCGGCAAGACAACACTTGTTCGTGAGGTGATCGAAGAGCTTGAGGCCAGTGGTGAATATTTTGGGATTCTGCTCGATTTTGAAGCACTAGCAGATTTTAATAAAGCTCATTTTTATGAGGAACTGGTATACGTGCTGAACCGTTGGCGTGAATTATATCAATCCACGGCACCGGAACCAACACCAATGCGCCATCACGGTGATTTTGTGCGCTGGTTGCGCGCTTGTGCTCGCTTATTCGGCAAAAAAACTGTACTGATTATCGATGAATTTGATGCAATTTCACCCGATATCATGGAACCACTGCTGTCACTCTTCCGTGGGATGTATTTAGAAAAATATGAACCTCGTGGCGACAGTCTCCACAGCATGATCTTGGTCGGTGTCCGTAATTTACCGTCACTGCTGGGGGGCACGCAATCACCCTTCAACATTGCGGAACAGTTCACCATCCCTTATTTCAGCGCCGCTGAAGTTGCTGAATTATTTACCGAATATACGGACGAAACTGGTCAGCCAATTGCGCCTGAAGTGATTACCGGCATTGTCAATGAAACCGAAGGCCAGCCCTTTCTGGTTAACCGCTTGGGGCAAATTCTCACGCACGATGTCGTTCCAGAACGCGAACGGCCGATCACAGAAGCCGATTTGAACTACGCATTGGCGCGCCTGGTGAGTGAAAACAACTCTCACTTTTATTCCATGCTCTCGAAAGCGACACCCCATCGCCAACGGCTGTTGCCGATGTTGTTCTATAATCAATCGCGCACCGATTTCCTCGACGATGGGACGCAAGAGCTAATCATGTATGGTGTCCTACGCGTAGTGGAAGACGAGAATAGCCTGCGCTATGCCCGCATCGGCAATCCAATTTACCGCAAGATGCTATTGCTGCGTTTTGCCACACCGCCCGAACCGCTGCCAATCGATGGTGGGTTGGTCCATCGTTATTTGGTCGATGGGCTGCTCAATTTTGACGCGCTGCTCGATCATTTTCGCGCCTTTATGACTGAACATGGGGTGCGTTTGCTCAAAAGTGCCAAAACGGGCCGCCCCTTGGAGATCAGCGGCCAATATCTGTTACTGAGCTATTTGACCGCAGCCCTCGATACGATCCAAGGCTATGTCACGCTTGAGTCGGTTTCCAGCGCCGGGGAAATCGATATTATGGCCTTTTATCGTAGCCAGCGCTTCATTGTCGAGACCAAGGTTTGGTATGACAAGGCCAGGTACGAAGCGGGCAAAGTGCAATTATTGCGCTATCTCACCGCCGTCGGTCTACACAAAGGCTATCTGGTGATCTTTGATGAACAATTGGCTCAAAATCCACTACTGGTCGACCAGAGCGAGCTCTTTGAAGTGACCGTTGATGAAAAGATCTTGCGGATCTATTTGGTGGGTGTTGAAGTATAAAACAAAGGTAAAACGTGTATGAAAGTTATCAAATCCGGCATTACCGAACAAGCCGCCCGCGCCGCTGATGCCAAAGTGCGAGAAGTCGTCGAAGGCATCCTCGCCGAAGTGGAAGCAGGGGGTGATGGGGCGGTACGTGAACTCTCTGCGCGACTGGACAAGTGGTCCCCGCCCAGCTTTCGCCTGAGCACAGCTGAGATCGAAACGATCATGGCAAGTTTGCCCGCGCAGACCATTGACGATATCAAATTTGCGCAAGCTCAGGTACGTAACTTTGCTCAGGCCCAACGGGCGGCGATCCAAGATGTCGAAGTCGAAACGCTGCCTGGCGTGACCCTGGGCCACAAAAATATTCCGGTCAACAGCGTTGGTTGTTATGTCCCCGGCGGACGCTACCCGATGGTCGCGTCGGCGCACATGAGCGTGATCACCGCCAGGGTAGCGGGGGTTAAGCGGGTGATCGCCTGCACCCCGCCGATCAACGGCCAACTGCCGGCGGCAACGATCACGGCGATGCACCTGGGCGGGGCGGACGAAATTTATATTTTGGGTGGCGTCCAGGCGGTGGCGGCAATGGCCTTGGGCACCGAGACGATTGCGCCGGTTGATATGCTGGTGGGGCCGGGCAACGCCTATGTCGCCGAAGCCAAACGACAACTCTTTGGCCGGGTCGGGATTGATCTGCTCGCCGGTCCCACCGAAATCCTGGTCATCGCCGATGATACCGCCGACGCCGAAATGGTTGCCACCGATCTACTCGGCCAAGCCGAACATGGTCCCACTTCCCCGGCGATTCTGCTGACGACGAGTCAACGGCTGGTCAATGAGATCGAACATGAGATTGGCCGTCAACTGGAAACCTTGCCCACGGCTGATGTAGCCGGCGTAGCCTGGCGCGATTATGGACAGATCATCCTGGCCAAGAGCGACGCTGAGATGGTGCAGGTCGCTGACCAGATCGCGTGCGAACATGTGGAAGTGCTCACCCAAAATCCCCGCTACTTCCTCGATCACATGACCAACTATGGCGCGCTCTTCCTGGGACCAGAGACGAACGTGGCCTATGGCGACAAGGTGATCGGCACCAACCACACCTTGCCGACCAAGCGCGCGGCGCGTTATACGGGCGGGCTGTGGGTCGGCAAGTTCTTGAAGACGGTGACCTATCAAACCGTCAAACCAGAAGCCAGCGCGCTGATCGGCGAGTACTGCTCCCGCCTCTGCGCCATCGAGAATTTCTGGGGACACAAGGAGCAAGCGGATCTGCGTGTGCGGCGCTATGGGAACCAAACGGAGGAGCGCAATGGACAACCACGAACCACAGACAGTTCAGCAAGCAGTCCTCACCCCGATCGTCCGCCGGCTGCTACAGGATGAAGCCGCGACGATTAGCGCGTGGGTCAGCCAGCCATTACAGGATGGCTTTAGCGGTTTTGCTGTTGACCGGCTCCAGGGCCACGCCCAAACGGCCAGCGGACAGCAAGCCTGGTCACTCATTCGTAAGGTCCTGACACCAAGCGGCGGCAGCCCAAACTCTGAAGCCTGGGATTACTGGCGGCGTGAGGTACTGGTCTATCAATCAGGTATCCTAGCCGATCTGCCCGATGGATTGGCCGCGCCCCGCTGTTTTGCGATTGATGAACCAACAACCGACGAATGCTGGCTCTGGCTGGAAGATATCGGCACGATTGATGCGTCAAGTTGGCCGCTGGCACGCTATGGGCTAGCCGCACGCCACTTTGGCCGCTGGAATGGAATTTATTTGACACAGCAGACCCTGCCGCCAGAGCGGTGGTGGCGCGGGGCGGATGTGGAACAACGGTTGGCGTTGGCCGCCGCAGGAATGGCCCAACTGCCCCAGTTACGCCACAACCCGCTCTTTGTCGATCTGTTAACCAGCAATCGCGTCGAGCGCATCCACCGCTTGTGGGCGGAAAGGGCGACGTTGCTGGCCGGCTTGGCGCGGTTGCCACGCACCTTCTGCCATCGTGACACTGGTCCCCGCAACCTCATGAGTCGCGTGCGCGGCGATGGCAGCGAAGAGACCGTCGCTATCGACTGGGGCATGGCAGGCCATGGGATGTTGGGGGAAGAGATCGTCCCGCTCTTCAATGCCACGCTGACCTTTGTCGCCATCCCCATCGAGCAGATAGCCGAACTGGATCAGCTGATCTTTACCGGTTATGTCGCCGGCCTGCGTGACGCCGGTTGGCAAGGGGATGAACGCCTTGTCCGTTTTGGCTTCACCGCCCTGGCTGCCCTCAAAGCCGGCGTAGCCGATCCAGCGATCAAGATGCCCAGCGTTGCTCGACGCGCTGCCGCTCTCCCGCCCGGTGTCGAACCGCCGCGGCTCTTAAATCCTGGCGGCTATGCCCAGGCCGCCGCAGTTGGTCACTATCTGTTGGATCTGGGGGAGGAGGCGAGTCGTTTATGCCAAATGCTACCGTCAATACATGACCACAGACCATGAAAGTTATTTACAAGATCACCTATCCCAACGGCAAGATCTATATTGGCAAAGATCTAACCGATAGTATCAACTACTTTGGCAGCGCCAGCAATCGCTTAATTGCGCAGGATTTTTCGAGAGAAGCGCGACGTGACTTCACGATTCGCAAACAGATTCTTTGGGAATCGGCAACGGCGACCGATCAAGAAGTCAATCAAGTTGAAGTAGAGTTGATCCGGCATTACCAAGCAAACAATCCGGCGATTGGCTATAACCAGTGGCCTAAATTCAAACCAACGATTGTACCCAATGACCCACTCACCTAATTTTCCTCTCCACAACAAAGTCGCTCTCGTTACCGGTGGTAGCGGGGGGATCGGTTCAGCGATCTGCCGCCGCTTGGCTGCGGCAGGGGCCAATGTCATCATCAATTACAACAATAATTGGCAACGAGCACATGAATTATTAGCAAGCTTACCGGGCGAAGGGCATTCGGTTTTTGGCTTTTCTGTTAAGAATAGCGAAAAAATGACACAGGCCGCTGGTTACATTGCCAAGGATTATGGTGGATTGGATATCCTCGTCAACAACGCGGGGATTACCCGCCCAGTACCACATGCTGATTTAGATGCACTGGATGACGCGCTGATTGATGAGATCTTCGCGACAAATTGGCGGGGTGCGTTTGCCTGTATTCGTGCCTTTAAACCGCTGCTTATGCGGAGCAACGATGGTCTCGTTGTCAATATTTCTTCTATTGCCGGGCGCACGGGGGTGGGGAGCAACGTCGCCTATTGTGCCTCCAAAGCGGCGATGGATTCGTTGACACGTTCACTGGCGCGGGCCTTGGCCCCGCAGATTCGGGTCGTTTCGGTGGCACCGGGTTGGGTGTGGGGCGATTATGCCGCGCGTATGGATGAAGCGTACATTCAACAGCAGATCGACAAAACGCCCTTGGGGCGGATTGCGCAGCCGGAGGACGTAGCGGAAGCAGTTTTCGCTGTGGCGACGCAGTTAACTTTTTCGACCGGTTGTATCATTCCGGTGGATGGGGGCAGGCCGTTGTTGTAAACCGCCGTCAATCGCGAACATAAAGGTCTTTTTCGCGAGTCTGTCGTGCAATATCTCACCGACCAAACCACTGGCCACCTAACGCTTGTGCTTGCTCAATGTAAAATGCCCGTACTGTAGGCCAAGGTAGCTCAATCAATAACTGTGGCTGTAGGTCACGGTCAGCATTCTCAAAAAACACAAGACTCTCAACTGCCATGAGTTCAAAATCCCGACTATATGGATATTTCGTACGTGCCAATGCCAATAGGTCAAGTAAAGGAATTGCTTGCATAATGATGTAAAGGTCGTAAAAGTCTTTGCGACTGCCGCGACTGATCAAGGCATCCAGTTTCATCAAGCCGATATCTACTCGTGCCGCGACAGCAACACCCTCAATGCTGTCTGTCTGTGTGAGTAGTGGATGCCCGTAACCAAAGAAGCCAACACGCAAATCATCTAATCGAAGCAGCAGGTTGCCATCAACATCCTCCAATAGCTGGGGGTTTAACGGAGTTAATTTCTGCGTGATAATTTGTCTGGTGGTTATAGTGAGTTCATTGGTAGCTGAAAAAAAACTAAATCAATTGAAATGCGGTGGCCTTCACGCAACGCCAAAGCAGTGCCACCAGCCAAGTAGAATTCTGCCATAAAATCTTGGACACCCAAGTAACAGAGAACCTCATGCATTTGGGGCGTAATGGTCTGCCAGTGAACTAGCGTCAATGGGGCCATATCTGTTGTCCCTCTGGTCGGAGGCGGCGTGCTTGGGGCAGATACAAAAGTACACACCAAAGATTGTAACGCCGCCACGGCAACCGGCGGGCGCCAAGTCGCGTAACCCAGTCAATGACTGCGCTACGCTCGTAGCGACGAAATAGCCAGTGCAGTTCGCTGCGATCGCCATAGGCTAATACACGCTCAATGACTAAGTCGGCATGTTGAACAGGATCAATTTGGTTAAAATCATATTCCTGAAAATAAGCCGCTAATGTGCGTGGCAGCTCGTCGCCCACGGGTAAAGTAATCTTAGTCATGGTTATCTGCTTTCCCTCACGTGTGTAAGCAAGTTGCGAAGATTATAACACTCAATGTAAAGTGAGGCTAGCCATTTGGCTACTGCTACTCAGCGGTAAGTTATAATTTCTTGCACGACAACTGTCGACCTTTTCGACGGGCTGTATCATTCCGATGGATGGGGGCAGGCCGTTGTTATAGGGGTACTTGAATGATTAAGCAACCTGCCTGATACCGACATCGGCTTGACGGTGTTATGCTCTTTGTCACCGAACCCGAATCGCGGCTAGCCACAAACCAGGAAAGGCCCCGTAATGAATTCACCAGAGATTGACGCCATGCTGGCCCAGTTTTATGCCCAGGCGCGTGCCCAATTTGGTGCCGCCATCAAAGGTTATTGGTTTTATCAACCAGATCCTTGCCCAGGTTGCCGCCGCGAGATTGACGCGATCAAAGGCAAAGGGCAACAAGGGATCTCGTTAAATGCCTTTATCTATCGGGAACAGGGCATCTTGATCGGCTACTTTCTCTGTAGCCGCTGTGTGCAGAAGATTATGGACGCGGCCAAAGTTCATCCAGGCAAGCAGATCCCCCTTCACAATGTGATCGAGACCAACTTGATTCAAGCCTACCGCCGCCAGTTCCATTAACCATAAAATCCCACTTCGTAAGTCAGGGCTGGGTAGCCAGCGCCAGTTGCTGTTGTACCCAGTCCAACAGGGCCGGACGCAAAGCCGGTGGTGGTACGGGTTGGCGTTAATCAATGCGCAAGGCATAGCGGGCACGGTCATAGACGGTGCGAATGATCTCGTTCATGTCAAGGATCACATCGGGATCCGGATCATCGAGTGGAATCGGCAACAGGGGAAGCGCTTCGTTGCGTTGCACCGGCCAAATGTCGGCGTAAGCCTCTGGGTTGACATGTCGACCACGCTTAACCAGCAGGATTTACCTTCACGGCTCCTTTCCTAATCGTCTCACCCGCGCGCCATTATACCACGCAATCACTCATCCAGTCCTATCCCCGCCAACTCGACAAAGTAACCGAACTCTTGTATTGTGACACACATTTGTTGGCCGATGCTTGCGCAATAATGAAGGGGATGCACGTCGTGGATGCTAAAGCGTTACCGTATGTCTTGGCGCTAGGTTTGGCCTGGGGCCTTAACCTGGTGCTCTCGCGCTTTGGTATTCGTGAATTTGATCCCTATGTTTTTATCGGCTTGCGGCTGAGCATTGCCGTGGCCATCTTTGGGGTGATCTATGCCGTTTCGCCCCAGCGCCACTGGTCACGCGACCCCAAGGTCTGGCGTAGCGGCATCATCGTCGGTCTCTTTGGCACGGCGATTCCATTTATCGGCTTTGTGGGTGCGCTCCAATTTCAATCGGCAGGCCTGACCGCGCTGCTGGTCACCACCGCGCCCGTGCTCACCGTGACGGTGGCGCACTTTTTCTTGGCAGAAGCGCGCTTGACCCGGACCATGGTCATTGGCATCTTAACCGCGCTCAGTGGCGCGGTGTTGATCATTGCCTTGGGCGAAAGCGGCTTGCCCGATGTCACCCAGGCGAACCCACTGGGCTATCTATTTGTCTATACGGCACTGCTCTCTGACGCTTTTGTCGCGGTCTATATTCGCAAGCAGATGCAAGGGGTTGATGTCTTTGATGTGACCAGCATTCGGTTACTGGTGGCGGCCTTGTTGATTGCGCCTGTTGCCGTCTGGTTCCATCCACCGGCACTTAGTCAGATCACCCTGCGCGGCTGGGGCGCGCTGCTCTTTACGGCGACGGTGAGTACGGTGGTGGCGCAGTTGCTTGCTTTCTACATCACGCGCACCTTCGGCACAACCACGATTGCCATGGTCAGTTATGTCGTGCCGCTGGTGGCGATTCTCTTTGGCGTATTACTTCTGGGCGAGACGATTACGCTGGGGATGGGAATAGGGATGGTGCTGATTGTCATTGGGGTGTTGGTGGTGAATCGACGTTAAAATGAGCTATGCAAAAGTTTACTGCCTAAACCATTCATCGCCTAATTGCTGTGCTTGTTCTATAAAGAACGATTACCTCTTGCATTTGTGGTGTGACTGTTTGCCAATGAACAGGTGTTAATGTCGCCATATCAGCGCTCCTTCTGCGCGAAGGCGACGTGCGCGCGGTAAACGTAGAAATACACACCAAAGATTGTAACGCCGCCAAGATAGCCGCTGTGCCCCCAGCCGACGGACCCATTCCGTCACAATGGAATATCCATAACGCTGAAACAACCATCGCAGTTCGGTGCGGTCGCCATACGCTAAAACACGCTCGATAATCAAATCGGCATGTATGGCTGAATCGATCTGGTGAAACTCGTATTCTTGAAAATAGGCAGCTAAAGTTTGGGGAAGTTTGTTATCAATCATAACGAATCTTGTCTTGTCATTATTTTTTTGCACGCAAGGCCGCCCCGTAGGCAATTTCCGCCCACTCCACCATATCATCACTGTTGTCGAGCACTTCGCCGGGCGCTTCGTAGTAGGACATGGTCACCGGCTTGCCTTTGGCTTCGTAGATAAAGGGGGTGAGTTCCCGCGCTTCGAACAGGGCGCGGTTTTGGTCATCCACCTTGAAATAGAGGGTTGAATCAGCGACCAAGCCAAACATCAGCCCATCGCGAAAGAGGCCATAGCCGCCAAACATCCGTTTGGCGGTGATGCCGGGGAGGGGATCCAATAGTTCCAGCAAATAGTCAACAAAGGCGCGGTCAGTAGCCATCGGGTTTGCCCCTAACTAATAATTAATGAGAAACATTAGTTGTTAATTTTAATGGTGACACCTACGCATTAATGGTTGCTGGTGACACTGCCCTTAGCCAAAAACTTCTGCGATGGGGAGACGAAGATTGGCGACTTCATCAATAATTTCACCACTAACGATCGTCTGTGGGCTTTTATCAGGACGATAGAGCCGTACGACCTTGGTTAATGGTTCAACCAGCCAGCAAGATTCGATGCCAAGGGCAAAGTAGGCTTGAATCTTTTCCACAATGATCTGGATCCCTTGCCGGGGCGAGACAACTTCAATGACCAGAATCGGCATCTTGTGCATGACCAGAATATCAAGATCTTTTACCGAATCCCGGGGATAGGCACAAACATCAGGGATCAATTCATTTTTGATGCCAGAAAACTGCGCTTTATCCAACTTGCTGGCATCGAGGCTTAACTCGATAAAGGCTGAGTATGGACTATGCACACGCAGTAAGTAGGCTAGATTTGCCTGCACTAATGAATGATTATATGATCCCATATCATCGAATTCCTGCTCTTCATTGACCAACAACGTCATTGTGCTCATTGTGGTTTTCCTCTGTGGCTAGTGTAAACTTACGCTCATCTCTGGTATTATTATACCACAACTCAACTTCAGCTTGCTCCGCCGGGATCGTCAGATCCCCACCCGGATCTGACGATCCCGGCGGAGCGATTGTGGAGTACTGATTATAACAGAATTCTACGGCAGGAGCGTTATGAGCAAACCAACCGTCATCCGCGTCATCGCCATCTGTCTTTTCCGGCGTGATGACCAGATCCTTGTCTTTGAAGGCTTTGATCGGGTCAAGGGCACCCCCTTCTATCGCCCGCTCGGTGGTGGCGTCGATGCCGGCGAGACGAGCGCACAAGCGCTTGTACGTGAAATCCGCGAAGAATTGGGGGCCGAGATCACTGAGCTACAGTTAATAGGTGTGTTGGAAAGCATCTTCACGGTTGACGAGCGCGCCGGCCATGAAATCGTTTTTGTCTACGATGGCCGCTTTGTCGATGAATCCTTTTACACCCGTCCCTTAATCGAAGCCGTGGAAGACAACGGCACGGTCCTTCCTGCTACCTGGCGACCGCTGGCTTCATTTAACGCCCAGCACCGCTTAGTGCCCCAACAATTAATGACGTTACTGACCCAGTAGTCCGACGATTTTAACCCCAAAGGAAAACGATTCTATGCGAATGAAGGCGGCTGTTTGTTATGAATTTGGCAAACCGTTAGTGGTTGAGGAAGTCGAATTGGATAATCCCCATGCAGGCGAAGTGCTGGTGAAAATGGCCGCCTGTGCGATCTGCCACAGCGATGTCCACGAGGTGCGCGGCGAATGGGGCGGCACGGTGCCCGTCGTCTCCGGCCATGAAGCCGCCGGGGTGATCGAGGCCGTGGGCGCAGGGGTGACCCGGGTCAAGCCGGGCGATCATGTCGTTGTCTCCTTGTTGCGCCAGTGTGGTGAATGTTATTACTGCACGATTGGCCAGCCCTTTCGCTGTGAAAAAAGTTTCCCACTCGATACGGAGAGCCGGTTGCGCAATCAGGATGGTGTCACTTTGCGCCATGGGATTCGCACCGCCGCCTTTGCTGAATATGCCGTGGTTGATCAGACCCAAGTCGTCGCCATCCCCAAGGAAATCGCCTTGGAATGTGCGTCGTTGCTCGCCTGTGGGGTGATCACCGGCTTGGGCGCGGTGACCAATACGGCAAAGGTGGAAACTGGTAGCCGGGTGGCCGTGGTCGGCTGTGGCGGGGTGGGGCTCAATGCCGTGCAGGGCGCGGTGCTCTCCGGCGCGTCCCAGATTATTGCGATTGATCTGCTGCCCAACAAATTGGCCGCAGCCAAAGCCTTTGGCGCAACCCATGCCCTCAATGGCCGCGACGGCGATGTGGTGCAAGGGGTGTTGGCCCTCACCGAAGGGCGCGGCGTTGACTATGCCTTTGCCACCGTCGGCAGCCCGCGGGCAATTGAACAGGTGATCGGCATGGTCCACCAGACCGGCAAGGCCGTCATCGTCGGCATGCCGGCCAATGACGAGGTAATGTTCAGCGTCAACGCCCACCACATGACCACCGGGCGCACGATCACCGGCAGCCCTATGGGGTCGACACGCCTCTTTGTCGATGTGCCGCGGCTGGTGCAACTCTACCAAGAAGGGCGGCTTAAGCTTGATGAATTGATCACCAAGCGCTATCCCCTCAGCGAGATCAACGAAGCAATTGACTCGATGGCGCGCGGCGAAGCGCTGCGCAATGTGATTGTCTTTGAGTGACAGGATCATGCTCGTTGCGATGCTCCGCGTCGCAATGCAGACTGGACGCTCTGCGTCCTACTAAAAAGGATTGATATGGCGACATTGATCGAAACGGACGAACGAGTTTCCTGGTTGGTCTACACGCCGGAAGCTGACTTGGAGCCGGATCTGCAAAAGCTCTTTGCCAAAGCGCGCGCCAACCTGGGGTTTGTGCCGAATGTTTTTGTCGTCTACATGACTCGCCCGGCCCACTTTCGCCACTGGTTCAACCACTTCCGCGAACTGATGACTGGCCCTTCTGAACTGACCCAAGCCGAGCGCGAGATGATCAGCGTGGTTGTCTCCGCCGAAAACCACTGTCTCTACTGCCAGGTGAGCCACGGCGCCGAGTTGCGTCGCCTCCTCGCTGACGAAGTCCTGGGTGATCGCATTGTCTTCGACTACCGCCGCGCCGGTCTTGATCTCCGCACCACCGCCATGCTCGACTACGCCGTCAAATTGACCCGCGAACCTGCCCAAGCGGGCGAACAGGATATCCTTCACCTGCGCAGCCACGGCTTTGCCGATGAAGCGATCTTTGACATCGCCGAAGTGACCGCCATGTTTAACTTCACGAATCGCCTGGCCTCGGCCACCGGGATGCTGCCGAATCGGGAATATCATGGGATGGGACGAGGGGGGTAATGGTTAATTGAGAATTGAGAACGGTTAATGGTTAACGCGCCAGACGCTACGATAACTTAAATCAGCCAATCACGAATCACCTAATCACGAATCACCTAATCACGAATCACCCAACTCATGAAAACCATCCCAATTCCCAACACCAATCTCACCCCCTCTGCCCTTTGCCTGGGAAGCAGCAATTTCGGCGCGACGATTGCGCAGGCTGATGCCTTCACCTTGCTTGACGCCTTTGTTGATCTGGGCGGCAACTTTCTCGACACCGCCGAAGTCTATGCCAACTGGATGCCTGAACTGCCACGCAGCATCAGCGAACGCACCTTGGGCGCGTGGTTGACCCAACGGGGCAACCGCAACCGCATGCTCATCGGCACCAAAGGCGCGCATCCCGACTTGGCGACCATGCATATCTCGCGCCTCGCGCCGGCCGATATCCGCCATGATCTCCACGGCAGCCTGGAACGGTTGCAGACCGATGTGATTGACTTTTATTGGCTGCACCGCGATGATGAGTCACGCCCGGTGGGGGAGATCATCGAGACCTTGGCGGCAGAGGTTAAAGCGGGCAAAATTCGCGCCTTTGGCTGTTCCAACTGGCGCACAGCGCGGATGCAGGAAGCATGGACGTATGCGACGCAACAGGGCTTGCCCGGCTTTGTCGCCAACCAGCCGTTGTGGAGCCTGGCCCAACCCAATCCCGCCGCCTTTGGCATGCCTGGTCTGGCCGGCATGGATGAACAGATGTTCGCCTTTCACCAGCAGAGTGGCTGGGCAGTCATTCCCTACACGTCACAGGCGCGTGGCTTTTTCTCCAAATTAGTCGCGCAGGGGGAAGTAGGGTTAAAAGAAGGCGAACGCAAAGCCTATCTCAATGAAACCAACCGTCAACGTGCTGCGCGTGCCGCCGCCCTGGCCCAACAACATAGCGTCACCGTCGCGCAGATTGCCCTCGCCTACCTGATCAACCAGCCCATCCCCACCATCCCCGTGATTGGTTGCCATACCCTGGCTCAACTCGCCGATAGTATGGGTGCTGCCACCGTTACCTTGACGCCGGCAGAACTGCATGAACTTCAAGGTTAGATAAAGTCTAGAAAGTTTCTAGCGACCCGACAGTTTCAAAATAAGGTGCTTTTTAGAGAAATGGCTGATGCCAGATAGCTCAAATACGGCACGTTTGACCACGAACAAAGGGGCAATAACGCCAAATCTGCATCACTTTGCGCGATCAAGAGCAGTTCTTATCCTTTTGATTACCCTGAATTTTAGGTCAAAAACAAACTGTCGGGTCGCTAGGAAAGTTTTTAAGTTCAATGGGAGCTTAGGGGGTTGACAGCCCGCCCCGCCGTAAACGCGCCCAGTGGGCATCCGGGCTCCAGGACAACGTCGGGTAAATCCCCTCCCTTAGCCGGGTTTACCCGGCGTTGTTGGGTAGCCCTGTGGCTTTAGCCCAGGGTGATCTTTTCAATCCCCTGAATTCCGGCTAACCTATGCCGGAACTTTCCTCACTACAAAGTGGGGGGAACAGTAGGCCAGGTCCCACCGTCTATTACAATAAGCTTGTACAATCCTGTGACAAGGTTTTGGGATTTTGCCTTTTTACACGCCGATCAGACCTTTTTACCGCCTGCTACCAGTGGTAGGTAAATTTTATAAAATCTTTCATAAAAATTTGGGTATGGCCGCGGCCTATGGTACAATGCGCGCAGATTGGATGGGCGACTGCTCGCTGGCCACTGCTTACTGACGACTGAACAGTAACGATGGCGATCGCAATAAGCCGCCTTCGCTCTTGACACAGCGCACTTAAGATAACAGCAGCTAGCTGTCCTGTAGGAGGAAATAGATTCATGCGCGTTGCCCTGATTAACCCACGGTTTCGCCTCCCGATTGATACACGCACAACGGCCCATCTGGGGCTGGCTTATCTGGCCGCCGTCAGCGAACGGCGCGGCGATGAAGTGGTGATCTTTGACTGTGATATTGAAAAGCAGTCGGTCGCCGAATTTGTCCAGGAATATAAGCCCCATGTGGTCGGGATCACCGCCAACACGCCGCAGGTGAAACAGGCGTGGCGCACGGCGCGTGATATCCGCGAAGCCCATGATTGCCCGATTGTGCTGGGTGGCCCCCATGTCAGCGTGTTGCCGGAGGAAAGCTGCGAGAAGCCCTACGTCGACATTGTCGTGCGCGGTGAGGGTGAGGAGAGCTGGATCGAAGTCTGCAAACGGGTCGAAGCCTTTATGCAGGATCAGCCGCACTTCAGCACCGAAGCGTTTATGCACGCGGAAAACGAGATCTTCGCCGACTGCCCTGGCGTCACCTACAAGACCAGCGACGGCCAGATCCACAACAACCCGGATCGCACCCCCATTGCCGATCTCGATAGCCTGCCCTGGCCGGCCTACCATCTGTTTAAGATGGACCATTATACCAATTTGCAGCCTGCGACCGACCACGTTGACGGGGCGCGCAGCTTTAGCATTATGACCAGCCGCGGCTGTCCCTACCGCTGTACTTTCTGCAGCCAGAGCATTATGCCAATTAAGTGGCGCAGCCGCAGCCCCGAAAATGTGCTGGCCGAGTGGCGCCATCTGGTCGAAGATTTTGGGGCACAGGAGATCGGTGTGCTCGATGACAGCGCCAATATCCGCGTCAAACGCCTGGAAGAGCTCGCCCACATGATCATCGAAAATGGGCTCAACCATGTGCCTTGGATCTTTGTCAACGGCATTCGCGCCAACCTGGCCAGCAAGGAACTGCTTTCGCTGCTTAAACAGGCCGGCCTCAAGCGCACTGCCTTTGGGGTCGAAACCGGTGATCTAGAGATCATGAAGAGCATCGACAAGAAGATCGACATGGAGACGATTCGCCAGGCCTTCCAGAATTCGAAAGAGATCAACCTGGAGACGATCGGCTTCTTTATTATTGGGTTGCCCGGCGACACGCGCGAGACGATGCAAAAGACGATTGATTTCGCCATCGAACTCGACCCTGTGATCGCCAACTTCTCGATGATGACCCCCTATCCCGGCACCAAGGTCTACGAGATGGTCAAACGCCAGGGGCGCTTCCTGATCAACGACTGGGAAGATTATGTCTTCTTCGAGCAGCAGGCGCGCTACGAAATGGGCGAGATGACTGCCGAATTGGTCGAAGAGATGTATCGCAAAGCCTATCGCCAATTTTACCTGCGCCCTTCCCCGATCATCCGCCGCATGAAGACCAAAGATTTCTGGATGAACCTGCCGCGCAATGTCCGCATCGCCCTGCGCACCTTTGTGCCGAAGAAAGAGAAGACCGGGCTGCGCAAGAGTATTGAGGCGGAAGGCGCGATCTAAATTTCTATGTTTCACGATGTACTAGTCGAGCAGATCGATGATCAATTCCTCTATCTTGCGGTAGATGGTCAGCGCTATCAAATTGCTTGGCAAGCATGTTCGCCACGTTTAGCCCAGGCCAGCCAAAGTGAACGTGGTTTTATCGATATTGCCCCTTCCGGCTACGGCATGCACTGGCCGCTGCTAGATGAAGACTTAGCAATTGATCCATTGTTGAAGCATGCGCGGCTCATCGTTCCGCAAGAGAACAAATTCGCAGTCGCCGTTAATCCTTGAGTTTGTCCAACTTATGCAGGTACTCTGTCATTTCTTGGTCTGCTGTGCGTGAAGTGACAATTATGCCCGCTGTACAATTTTTGAAAGAGACCTATTCATGCGAATTATTTTAGCCAGTCCCGAAGCCAAAGTTTGGAGTGAACGCAAACACATCCCCCTGGGGTTAGGGTATCTGGCCGCCGTGCTGCGTGAAGGTGGTCATGAGTGTATGATCTATGACGCCGCGATTGAAGATGTGGGCGTTGAATACTATCTGGATCGCGCCGCGGCCCAGGGCAAACCCTATCACATGCTCGGCGCAACGGCCACCACGCCGCTGATCAACGACGCTTGGGAAATGGCGCAACTGGCCAAAAAGCGCGGGTTGATCACTGTGTTGGGTGGTCCGCACTTGACGATCATGCCGCTCGAATCAATGGGCGCACCGCATGACCAATATGTTGACTATGTTTTCAAGGGCGAAGCAGAGTACTCCTTGTTGGAACTGGTCAACACCCTGGACGCTGGTCGCAAGCCAGAGTTGTTGCCTGGGATTCACTTTCGGCATCGTGACGAAATCGTCGCCAGCCCCGAAAGCCCAATGATCCCGGATCTGGATGCCTTGCCCTTCCCGGCCCATGATCTCTTTAAGATCGACCGCTACACCAATCTGCAACCGCTCACCGACGGGCTGGACCGTGATGCGCGCAGCTTTACGATCCTGACCAGCCGCGGTTGTCCCTACAAGTGTACCTTCTGCTCCAAGCCGGTGACCGGTGACACCTGGCGTGCGCGCTCGGTAGAAAGTGTGGTCGCCGAGTGGAAATGGTTGGTCAAAGGGCTCGGTGCCACCGAAATCGGGATGACTGACGATATTTGGAATCTTAAAATGCCGCGCGCCAAAGAACTTTGTCGCCGCCTGATCGAAGAGGGACTCAATACCGTGCCCTGGACCACAGTGCATGGCATGAAGGTCAACCACACCGATCTCGAACTTTTCCAACTGATGAAGGCCGCCGGCTGTAAGCGTGTTGGTTTTGGCGTGGAAAATGGCGACGAGCAGATGTTGCGCAACGTGATCCGCAAAGGCCAGACGCTCGACCAGGTGCGCGAAGCCTTTAAGAATGCCAAAGCCGCCGATCTCCAGACGATGGGCTTCTTTATCTTTGGCATGCCCGGTGACACCGAAGAGACCATGGAGAAGACGATCCAACTGGCGCTGGAACTCGATCCCAAGTTGGCAAACTTTATGCTCGCTGCCCCTTTCCCTGGCACGGTCATGTACGACCAGATCGTGGAGGGTGGCCAGGTCTTCGCCGATAACTGGTCGGAATTTGCCATCCACGAGCAGAAGTCACGCTTTACCATGCACGACAGCAACTATGATCCTGAAATGGTGATCAAAAAGTGGCGCGATGCCTACCGTCGCTTCTACCTCTACCGCCCCGAACGGGTCTTAGAGAAGGCAATGATGAAAGATAACTGGCTCAACCTGCCCAAGACCGTGGGCCAGTTCAAACGCTTCTTTGTCGGCGCCAAGGATCAAACGGCAGCTGTGCCGGCCAAAACAGCTGAGCGTGTGACCGCCTAGCCTTGCTCGTTTACTCAATGCAGCCGCATAGCCCGCCGCCACCGATGCATGATTGCACCGTCGTGGGGCGGGCTATCTTGTCTCTATCCAGCAGATGGTATTTGTGCTATGATGCATCTATTAAGGACACCTGCGACAAAGCAACAACTAAGTGAAATGCTTAGTGTCAATCGGCTGTATATCAAGGTGGCGGTTGATATTCAACAAGAGCTTCTAGTGGGAGGCGCTGAATTACACGCCGATTGTGAGTGGCTGCTCCTCGAACAGGGTAGTCATTCAGCTAATATCTGGGGTGCAAATTGGTATCCCGATAATCGAGCAATTGAATATGAATCGATAATCAACTTGAAGCCGCGCCAAAATAGATCGATGCTTATTCTTGATTATACAGTTCGTGAACGCGTGGCAGAAATCGTTCGAAGTTTGTTGGAGAGTTTATGACCACAAGGGAAAAACTGCGCGAGCAATTTTTACAAGAACCTGTTGCGATCCAATTAAGTATATTGGCAACAAATTTGGCCCGCATCGATGCCTATATTGCTGACGCGCAAAATGAGTCAATTGTGCGCCATCTTGTCGATGAATCTAGATTTTTTATTGAGTGGCTAACCCCATCACTAAATAACTTTGATCAGCAATATGCGCTGGCGAATTGTCAACGTCAACTTACACGCTGGCTTCAGCAGTGGCAAGCGGTTTGGGTAGATCCAGTGCAGCGCGTTGGCATGGCTACTGAAACTCATCAATGGTCGGAATGGGTATGGCAAATTTCAGGTTTGCGTAATGCTGTTGCGGTGCTAACCTAGCGAAGATTGATTAGGCGTAGATCTCTATTATGCTCGGACTAATTCCCAAACTACCCCTTTACTGGGCCTTTCGCACTTTCGGTTGGCCTGCGGTTAAACCTTTCTCCGTCGTCATCAGTATCAGCTTTCGCTGCAACAGCAAATGCCGCACCTGTGACATCTGGCGCAAACCCAACGATGATCTCTCGGTTGACGAGTGGGAAAAGGTCTTTGCCAGCTTGGGCCACGCGCCCTTTTATATGACCTTCACCGGCGGCGAGCCATTTTTGCGCCCGGATCTGGATGAACTCGTGATCCGCGCGTACCAACAGTGTAAACCCGAAGTGATCACCATTCCTACCAACGGTATGCTCACTGAGCGCGTCCTGGCGATGACCGAGCGCATGTGTCGTGAATGCCCGACCAGCAGCATCGGCATCAACCTCAGCCTGGACGGCATTGGCGACGAGCACGATGATATCCGCGGGGTCGAGGGCAACTGGAAACTCTCCATGGCGACCTGGCAACGGTTGAAGGAACTGCAGAAAACGCACAAAAATCTGGTGCTCACCATTCACACCGTGATCAGCCGCTTTAATGCCCATCGCTTCAAAGAAATTCAAGCGGGCCTCAAGTTTCTCGAACCGGACAGCTATATCACCGAAGTGGCCGAGGAACGGGTCGAACTGGATACCGTCGGCTGGGGGATTACCCCGCTGCCCGCAGATTACGACGAAATTGCCGATTTTTTGAGCCAACAGGCGCGCCAGGCACCGGCCAAAGGGATTGCGCGGTTTACCCAGGCGTTTCGGGCGCAATATTATCAACTGGCCAAACGAGTGCTGCACGAGCGTACCCAGACCATTCCCTGTTATGCCGGCTGGGCCAGCGCCCACATCGCGCCCAATGGCGATCTTTGGAGCTGCTGTATCCGCGCCGAGTCAGTCGGCAATGTGCGTGACCACAATTATGATATTACCCCGCTTTGGCGTGGACAGGCGATGGCGGCGTTGCGCGGTAGTATCAAACGCAAAGAGTGCGCTTGCCCAATGGCGAATGCCAACTATGCCAACATGTTACTCCATCCACCGACGGTGGCGAAGGTGCTTGTAGATGTGGTAAAATAAAATCATCCACCTTCCCAATCTTGTCATCTATCCGTAAGGCTATGCCGAAAAATTAATGGGTAAAATGTAAAACGTGATCCATAGAGTCACGTTTCACGTTTTACGCATCACGTTTTACGCATCATGCAATCCGGAAGCTAGCTACTTATTTTTGCGGGAGGTACATCTACAATCAGAGGAGGAACCATGGCGTGGCAATTTGAAGTGCTCCTAACGCCGAGTGGGATTACCGAAGGACCGGCGTGGGATGGTAATGGCTTGCTCTTTACCAACATTGAGCAGAGTCGTATTATGCGTTATGATGGGTCAAGCGGTAAAATTGACCTCTTTCGTAGTGGTACAAATCGCGCCAACGGTTTAATGTTGGACAAAGCGGGCCAACTTTATGCCTGTGAACAGGGCACCCCTGCTGGTGAAGGTGGTCGCCGTATTGTCCGCTACGAACCAAATGGTGATGTCACCGTCATCTGCGATCACTATCAAGGCAAAAAATTTAATAGTCCAAATGATTTGGCGGTAGACAACCAAGGTCGGATCTGGTTTACTGATCCGCGTTATGGCGATAACCGCAATGACATGGAACTCGATCACGAATCAGTCTTTCGTGCCGATCCGCAACCCGATGGCAGCTGGCAGGTAGTACGGGTGACCTATGATACCACCTCACCCAACGGCTTGTTACTTACGCCGGATAACAAGACACTCTATGTGGCGCAAAGTAAATATGGGGTAGACCAGCAGCGTGAACTGCGTGCTTATCCCATTCGGGATGATGGCTTGCTAGGCGAATACCAAGTGCTGCACAACTTCTATCCGCACCGGGGCATTGATGGGATGTGTCTTGATACGGCGGGCAATATTATTGCGACGGCTGGCTGGGAAGTGAGTGGTCCGGGCGGCATGATCTATGTTTTTGCGCCCAATGGTCGTGTCTTGGAAACGCATCCAGTGCCTTGTCAGCGTCCCACCAATTGTACATTCGGCGATGCCGATTTGCGGACGCTCTATGTGACCAGTATTGAAGGCCATCTGATTCGTACCCGCACCGACCGGCAGGGGCTGTTACATTATCCACCACGCCCTGCCTAGACAAAGTGACCTTGACTTATCTACCGCTTTGCGTGTAAAGTTAAGCGAACGCTACTTGGCTCTCTATGTCGCAATCGTTATCGCGACCATCATGTCAAGCATTTATGTTTTATGTATTCGTCTACCAATGATTGCCCTTTACAATGTGTAAGGATCTGCCCCAGCAGATCGCACCACATGGGGGATGGTTAGACGCCCACTAAGTAATAGGAAAATACAATGGCAGATACGGCAGATCCGATAGGTAGCAGCAATGCTACTGAGGGAACAGCAGTGCCCACAAGTCAAACAACGGGTCGACGGCGCGCCCAGAAAAGTACAACCAGCAAAAGTAGCACAAAAGCGCGTGATGATGCGTCTGTCGCTGCCACGGAACAGCCCTCTGCTGCGCACCCTTCTCCTGTGCCGGCGGTTGACGCGCCACCTGCCGAACAACCGGCACCAACCAAGCGTAAGCCAGCCAAGCGTGCCACTGCAAAAGGGACTGGTCCTGATGCGCCGTTACCCGCTGCGGGTGATCCACCACCCGCCCAGGCACAAGTCGCGCCAACAGTAACCACCGCGGCGGCCGCGCCTGCACGGCGCAAAGCTAGTCGCCAGCCCAAAGCAGTCGAACCTGAAACAAGCGATACCGCGGCATCGCTTTCCCCAACGCTGCCTGTCCAGAGCCCACCTGTCGCTGACGCTATCCCCCCAGCGGTCGAAGTGCCTAAACGCGGCCGCCGTGCGAAGGCTGACGCGGCACCGGTGGTGCCGGTATCTGCGCCGGCAGATTCAACGGCACCTGCGGAAACGACTGCTACGCCACACGCGGCAACACCAACTGCCGTGGTTGAACCGGTGGCTGATAATGCCCCACCGGTGGCTGTGGCGCAAAAACGCGGCCGCCGCCCAAAAGCTGACGCCGGCATACCATCGGCAGATAACGCCGCAACCGCGCCAGCTTCACCTGTTGAGGTGGTGGCGACAGTAAAACCTGACGTTGCCCCACAAGCATCTGTGGTGGACGCATCGGTGGCTGCTGAATCAGCCACCAGCGAACCACGTCGCCGTGGTCGCCGCTCGAAAACGACTGCACCAGTGGTGCCAGCGCCAGACGTGCCGACCGCAACGTCGGCGGATACAGTTGTGGCTCCGACAAGTGTAGAGCTGCCCGCCACTGCACCAGCGCCAACTGAGCCGCGCAAGCGTGGCCGCCAGCCCAAGGGTGCTACCACTGCACGTCCTGCTGACACCAATGTTATAAGTCACGAAGCGCCGGTGGTTGACGCAACACCAGCAACTGTAAAGCCAGCTCTACAGCCTGAACCCACTGCTGAGCCCGCGCCAGCGCCCGCTGCATCACCCAAACGTGGGCGTCGCCCTAAAGCTGCCGAACCGGTGGTGCCCCCACTGGAAGTAGCTGCCGAAACGCTTACTGCGGAGATCGCACCGGTCGTGGTTAGCCCGGAAGTGTCTACATCACCGACGCCGACAAGCCAGGGTGATGGGGCTGAGCCAGCGGCGCTTGTTGCCCCCGCCCCAACCGAGCAAGATCGCGCTGATCGGCGTCGGCCACGTAAGGATGCATCTGCGTCGAATCCTCTTGCGCCAGGTAACCCGCCCGCGCCAGACGCCGCGGCACGCTCGGCATCGCGACCCGACGAGCGTCGTCGGTCGGACGGTGAGCGCAGATCCGACCGGACTGAGGGCCAGCGCGATCGCACGCCGCCGGCCGGAAACACAACGAACCGCACTGATCGCAGAGCCGACCGCCGGCCCGCACCACGCGATGACACTTCCCGTCCCCAGCAGCCGAAAGGCCGTGAGCAACGGGGCAATCCCAGACCAGCGGAAACACCCCCGCCGGCTACACGGTCGACACCGAAGGATAATCGCTCGTCTGCGCCTGCACCACGTACCATCAACACAGGTGGCAACAATGTCAGGGGCAATGAGCGCGCGGCTGCCAATAAAAAAGGCGCAAACCGGCAGACCAGTAGCAGTACAAAACCGAGCACGCGCACCTTAACCAGTAACACCACAACGCGTGGCCTCTCGTTGCGCGCCGATCTACGCAAGTATGCCGATGAGCGCTACGAAGCCAGTGATTTTGTCAATGGCGTCGTGGTCATCATTGCCGCCGGTGGTGGTCAGACCCTACGCGATCTGGTCATTGCGGTGATGGGCGGGCGTACGCCGATGGTCGGTGGCATGATGAGTGAAGCCGCCACCGAACGCCTGTTGGACAAGTTGACCAAGAGCTATCGCAAGTGCAAAGTCTCCGAGCGTAAGGCGATCCGGGCAATTATCAACTGGTCCAGTGGCTTGGCTCAGACCGACAAGGCAGTGGAGGGACAATTGCTCACCTCCATCCTCTCGCAAAATGAACCAACGGCGGCCTCGCCCAATGACGCCGCCACCGCGCCGTCGGCAAGTACGGCAACGGATGCGATCCCAACGGATGGCGATCTACAGCAGAGCGAACTCATGCGGCGGCGGCCTAACCGCAAACGCTCGTGAGCTTTTTCCCGACTGACAGGTATGGCCCCTGTCAGTCGGGTTTATGCCGTTGCCGCATTTGGTTGACGGAGCTTGTATGGGACACGTGCGTGATCAGTCGCCAAGCCACAAAGTGCGGCCAGGTTGCGCACATCATCCAGCAGATCCTCTTCCTTGGGGGTCTCCAGCAACATGGCTATCCCATACCAACGCGGATCATTAATAATGTGGCGAAAGCCCTCCAGCCCGATCTCTCCTTCGCCGATGTGCTCGTGGCGGTCGAGCTTGCTGCCTAACTTGCCTTTGCTATCGTTAAAGTGCCAGCAGCCCACCTTCGCCAGCCCAATCTCCTGTTCGATCTCGGTCATCAGCGCGGCGTACCCCTCTGCCGTGCGCAACTCATAGCCCGCGGCAAAGGCATGACAGGTATCAACACAAATGCCAACGCGCGATTTATCCTCGACCAATGTAATGATGCGGCGCAACTCGCTGAAATTGCTGCCGATGACAGTCCCTTGGCCGGCCATCAACTCCAACAACGTCATCGTGTCCGCCGCGGCTGGCGTCGCTTCGTGGATACGGTTGAGCGCTTCGGCAATACGTGCAATGCCGGCGTCGATGCCGCTACCTGTATGTGCGCCGGGGTGTAACACAACATGCGGCACCCGATAGGCGTGGGCACGTAATAACTCGTCGGCATGGGCTGCCCGACTTTTGGCCCACAGATCATCCTTGCTGCTGGCCAGGTTGATCAGATAGCTGGCGTGACTGACCGCGTAATCGACCCCCAATGGCTGCAATTGCGTGTGCCAGCGTTCGACATCGCTCTCATCCACTGCTGGCCCGTTCCATTGGCGATTGTTCTTGGTAAAGATCTGCACTGCATTACTGCCAATCGACCCTGCTCGATCCAGCGCCTGACTTACGCCCCCAGCGATCGACATGTGGGCACCGAATTTTAATCCGCTCATCAAAGACTCCCGTATGTAATAGGTGATGCGTGAAACGTAAAACGTGATGCGTAAAACGTAAAGTATAAGGGCTATACGTGATTAATGGGTGGGCATATGGTAGGTGGGATATGGTGATCCGTCAACTATCGATGCCGCTGATTTAATGGCACAGTCCTTTTTGGGCAAGACTCTTCCCCCCCTGCTATAATCAATTCACGAATCACGAATCACGAATCACGAATCACGTCAACCAGGAGTGCCACTCTTGTTACTCGCACTAGATACGGCAACGACCACCGCCTCACTTGCCCTCTATGATTTGACCGCCGACACCCTGTTGGCTGAGTGGACCTGGGAAGCACGGCGGCGGCAGACCCAGGATCTATTGGGCGCAGCCCAAGGGTTGCTCGCCCAGAGTGGGCAGAGGGTTGATGACCTGACCGCATTAGCCGTTACCACGGGGCCAGGTAGCTTTACCGGCGTCCGCATTGGCATCAGCACCGTCAAGGGCATTGCCTTGGGGCTGGCTATGCCGCCCCGCGTGATCGGCTTGCCGACATTAGCGGTTACCGCGGCACCTTGGCTGGCGCTTCTTGCCAAAGTTGCCCCCCCTGCCCAACTTTGCGCATTGATTCAAGCCGGGCGTGGCCGGTATAACTGGGTTTTCTTTGGACCAAGTGCACTGCGCTGGCAACCTGATGTTGTCGATCACCAGAGTGGTACGCTGGCTGAATTTGTCGCCGCCCTTGCGGCACAACCAGAAACCGCTTATTGGCTAGCCGGCGAAATTGATCTCCCGCTCCAAACCGCGATGGCGCATCTACCCCATGTGACAATAATTGATGAGGTCAGCGCGTGGCGGCGTGCCGGTCAACTTTCGCGGTTGGCTGCGCTTCATCTTGCCGATGGCGTAATACAGTCCGTTGATACCCTGCAACCCCTCTATCTACGCAACCCTTAAAGCAAGCCACCCAACGGGTTTTGCATCTCAGCAGGTGAATTCATTCACCTGCTGCCCCAGCAACGGAGCGGCGCTACGTTTTTACCCGCCCGTCTGTGATACACTGCGGAGACTTGTCAGCCATTGTGTGTAGCAACCCAACTGCCCACGTATCACAGGAGCCGGGGAACCTTATGTCCGACCACAAACAGACCAATCGTCTGATCCACGAAACGTCACCCTATCTATTGCAACATGCCCACAACCCCGTCGACTGGTATGCGTGGGGAGCCGAAGCACTGGAAAAAGCGCGCACTGAGGAGAAACCGATCTTTCTCAGTATTGGCTACAGCGCTTGCCACTGGTGCCATGTGATGGAGCGGGAAAGCTTTGAAAACGAGGTGACCGCTGGTCTGATGAACGAGCGCTTTGTCAACATCAAAGTTGACCGTGAAGAGCGGCCCGATCTCGATGCGATCTACATGGAGGCGGTCGTCGCCATGACCGGTTCCGGCGGCTGGCCCATGAGCATCTTTTTGACGCCAGCTGGTCAACCTTTCTATGGCGGCACCTACTATCCGCCGGAACCGCGCTACGGGATGCCCGGCTTTCGCCAAGTGCTCCAATCGGTGGCTGATGCTTACCAGAACCGCCGTAATGATGTGTTGGAGCAAGCGGCGCGCCTTACCAGTGCGCTGCAAAATTCGGCTGAGCTTAGCGCGCATGATAGAGAAATCAGCACCGCACTGCTCGATCAGGCCGTGACCACACTACAACAATATTTTGACGAGCAGGATGGCGGTTTTGGTAACCAGCCCAAGTTCCCGCAGCCGATGACCCTCGACTTCCTGTTGACGCAGTATAAGCGCACTGGCAATCTCGATACCCTCTACATGGCTGAGTTAACCCTAGAAAAGATGGCACATGGTGGCATCTATGACCAATTGGGCGGTGGCTTCCATCGCTATAGTGTCGACGCTGTTTGGCTGGTGCCCCACTTTGAAAAGATGCTCTATGACAATAGCCAACTGCTGCGCACTTACTTGCATGCCTGGCAACTCACCGACCGGCCCCTCTACCGGCAGGTGGTTGAAGCGACCATCGATTATGTCCTACGCGAAATGACGGCCCCCGACGGCGGCTTCTACAGCACGCAGGATGCCGATAGCGAAGGCGAAGAGGGCAAGTTCTTTGTGTGGACGCCGGCTGAGATTGAGCAACTGCTTGATCCCCACGATGCAGCAATCTTTGAAAACTACTATGGGGTCTCGGATCGAGGCAATTTTGAAGGGCAGACCATTCTCTCGGTTACCCGTCCCGTCGCCAATGTCGCCGCACGTTTTCGCACGACTGTAGATGAGGTCGAAAGGGTATTAGTTGACGGGCGGCGTCAACTTTTTGCGGCGCGAGAAGGGCGCATTAAACCGGCGCGCGACGAAAAGGTGCTGACCGAGTGGAATGGGCTCATGATTCATGCCTTGGCCGAGTGCGGGGTGGTATTGGGGCGTGCCGATGCCCTGGCCGCGGCGACCAAAGCGGCTGATTTCGTGTTAACCAAACTAAGCCAGCCGGATGGTAAACTCTTCCGTAGTTATAACGCTGGTCAGGCGCGGTTCAATGCCTATTTGGAAGATTACACCGCGCTGATCCGCGGCCTGATTGCGCTCTACGAAAGTACCTTTGAACTGCGCTGGCTGGGCGAAGCCAGCCGGTTGACGCAGATGATGTTGGAACAATTTCACGATCAGGAAAATGGCGGGTTCTTTCAGACGGGGATTGACCATGAGCAACTGATCGTGCGGCGCAAAGATTTTGTCGACAATGCGATTCCCAGTGGCAATTCAATGGCAGCCGAGGCATTATTACGCCTTGGGGTTTTGGTTGGCAACCCTGACTATCGGGGCGAAGCATTGCGCATCGTGCTCACCCTGAAAGAGACTCTTGGCCGCCAGCCAACTGGCTTTGGGCGGCTACTCTGTGTGCTGGACGGTCTCCTTGCCCCGAGCCAGGAAGTGGCGATTATTGGTGCCTTGGCACAGGCCGAAACGCAGGCACTCCTCACCGCAGTGCGTCGCCATTACTTACCTAACACCGTTGTGGCCTTGAAAGAGCCAATGGCAGAGAGTATTTTACCCCTCTTCGAAGGACGCGGATTGGTTGATGGTAAAGCTGCAGCCTACGTTTGTGAGAACTACAGTTGTCAACTGCCCGTGACCGCACCGGGGGCACTAGCCGCGCTGCTAAAGTGAGCAGCGCTTATCAACGATTTTGAAAGACCAGTGGCAGAAATAAGGCCAGCCGTTGTTGCACCGTATAGGGTCCCAAAACCTGTTCGTTGCTTTCGCCGTTCAATGCAACCAACCAATAATAGGTGGCGGGTGTGGTACTCTCATCGCTGAGCGAGTAGTGAATCACAGGGCTGTCGGTGCTGGACGAAGAAAAGATGGGGGCATCGACCGGCTCGGCAGCCGTAAAGTCACGGCCATCACTGCGATAGACTGTAAAATTCCAACTGTGGGATTGTGCCCCTACCTGCCACGCAACTTGCACCAACTCATCTTGCTGTTCGGCCGCGAAGACTAGGAGATCTACTTGTTCGGTTCCCTCGCTTTGGCGCGCCCCGTCCTGGGCAAAGCTGGGTTGTAGGGTCGCAACGAGTAACAGCAGCAACAACGCAAGGGTGCTAAAGAGCCGGCGTGCGGTGGATTGTAAAACCGTGGCCAAGGGCCGGATTGGCTGGCAGCCCCATGTTTGCGGCCGTTGGTTGGCGCTGTTACCGGTGTTCAATGTGGCGAATGCCTTGCGCATGGTGCTTCCTTTGATCTCTCTGCCCCGTTGTGGGCACTTCTATGATGGCGACTGGTGTTATCAAAATCTGCGGTTAAAATCTACCGTTCAAACGATTTGTTCAGCTATATATTATTACGTTACAAGGTTGCTGAATGTTCCCATCAGTTTTATAGATTTCTGCGCCAACTTGCTGCAACATTTGTAACAGATTTGTTGCTAATATATACACTGGTGCCGTTGAATTACCGTTGACTTAAAATTATTTTATCTACAAGCATGTGTCATTTTGCGATCGCGCCGCAGAGCGCAGATCAAAGTAATTATGAGATACGGTCAAACGGTGAGCAGTGAAGAATGCGAAGTGGAGACAGTGATGGTCGGCTCATTCATGTGCTACAAGCAACCCAACCATGTCACACTGAGTATATCTGAGGCGCAAGGGGTAGTCTCTGTAACTAGATATAGGTGAGGTTACAGCAGCTTTAGGTGAGAAATGCGAAAAACTTAAACCAACTTCAAGTTCATTGGTCAACGTTATAAAGCTGCCTGCCGTTTCGATTTGTACTACTACGGCACCCCCAAATAATCGCAAAACAAAGAGGGGACAGGCGATTCAATCGCCTGTCCCCTCTTTGTTTTGCGTCACTTAGTCAGGTTACAGCACTAGCTACACCGTAGCCACGGGCAACTCCATCATGTCGACGATCATGGCCGAGTCAAACCCTTTGGCGAGCCCCTGTCCGTCTTCTCTGGTAGGGCGGCCGTAAACTCGGCCCAAGTCGTGGCATCAAAGGCCAGGTTGACGAGGGCGTTGAGCTCTTCCAGGGTACACTGGTGCAATCGCGCGCTAATGGATTGCGGGACTGCCCCTAACCGGCGTTGGAGTATCTGTTTCAGCGTGTTACACAGCGCCGCTTCGCCTTCTTCACGCCCTTCTTCACGCCCTTCTTCACGCCCTTCTTCATGACCTGCAGTCAGGAGGGCGCGCTTGTAGTCCGGGTTAATGTACGCATCAAGTTCTTCCGCGGGTAAATTACTCAATAAAATGCGCTTCCATTCCTGCCCGATTTCCAGCACACGTTCGGGGGTCAAGATTTCATTCATGGTAGCTCCTTCCGGTAAAGACCAGATGGCCTGCAAAACCTCAAACATCAACAACAATTCAGTGGTTAAGCGCCAAAAGCGGCGCAACAAGCGGAACGCTTTGGCTTTTTCCTGCGACCGGCTGGCAAACGCCTTCACCAATGCATTGTGCGGTTCGTCGCGCAACTGGTTAAGCACGAGCAAAGTAATATGCGCGACGTAAATATTCTCACTCTGATAGATGCCCGGCAGTGCGGTCACTTCAAAGCCAAAGGCCGCCAGCCGTTCTGATTGGGGCGTTTTGGCGCAAAGGATGAAGGTGCGCACTTCGTCCTGGCTTAATTCATGATTCGTCCGATAAAAATGGTCATAGCCGATTGCTTGCCAGAACGCATCCAGCGTTAGCGATTCTGTGTACTTGAACTCAATCAAAATCGTTTGTGCATCGGTATCACGGATGCCATCCGGCAACAAGGCCCGCTGCGCTCCTGTCCAGGTCGCCGTTTCACGGCGCAAAAGCACGGTATCCACTTTCGGTGGCTCACTGCCGATGGGGGATTCACTCTTCACCAACACCTGCTCGCGCCCAACGGTATCTTCAAAGCCGCGGGCGAGAAAGCGATGCCAGGGGGTCAAGCGCCGGTTGACGGTCGAGTCATTCATAGCAGTAGTATACACCAGCCAGCGGTGAAGGAAAAACGATATGTTGCATTTGCTGCGTTTGATGGGCGCAACCGTCGCCCCATTCTATGCTTTTAAGTAATTGCCTTGTGTGGATGTGCAGCCGTTTGATCATGCAGTGGGCGGAAAGTGCCATCGTGATGCGATGAGAGAAATAAAGAGTGGATACGCTGCTTGTACCGCGTCTCCACTCTTTGTTTAACCGCAAACCTCACCGTGTCACCAGGGGCAGATGGATCTTGCTACTGAGTTGACCAAAGCTGGCGGCTGTCGAATAAATGTAACCATTGTCCCCATAACCACCAAAGATATAGAGATTGTCCTGGACGGCCACCCCGCGCAGACCACTGCGTACCATGGGCAACGGGGCAGAATAGGCCCACGTGTTGCTGCTGATATCATAGACCAAAACCGTTGCCTGGATCGTGCCATTGACCCACTTATCGCTGCCGCCAATCACAAAGATCTGGTTCGCCCGTACCGCGGCAGCATAGGCGACACGCCCGACGGGTAACGGGGCTACCTCGCGCCAACTATCCTGGCGCGGGTCGTAAACGGAGACGACCGTGGAAGATAAGGCTTTCATAGTGGGCGTGACCCCGGCACTGCTAGTAATGCTCAGCACATTACCGCCGATCAGATAGATCTGATCATCCACAGTGACGGCACTAAATTCGGAGCGGGCCAAGGGCATCGGCGTCCCTAGCGTCCAACTGTCGCTGCTTGGGCTATAGCGCTGCACCGCCGTGCTTTCGGTCTGGTTGTCAAATCCACCAAAAAGTAAAATTTCGCCATCGACGACAGCACTACCGGCCCCGCTGGCTGGGAACAGGGCGGCGGTGGCGGTGCTCCACTGTTGGGCGGCAACATTATAGCGGTGATTATCGCTGCGCGCGCCGCCACGGTCACTGTTGTAGCCGCCAATCACATAGAGGTTGCCGTCAATGGTAACCGCTGTGGCATTGGCGCGTGCAATCGGCAGTGGTGGTAGCTCAGTCCATTGCAGCTGCTCGGTGTCAAAGCGCAGGTGTGCCGTTGCCGGCCCCATGGCACTAAAGCCACCAACAATGTGTACAGCATCGCCGACCAGACTGAGGGCCGGGTCTGCCAGACTAAGGGGCATGTGGGGGAGTAGTAGCCAGCTTTCGATGTTAGCGTTTGCCTGTGAACGGAGTGGCTGTGGCGTTACCACGAGCAAATAGAGCGCGCAGGCCAAAAGCACGGCGATCCCCGCACCCATCAGGGCGCGTCCGTGCGTTTGCGGCATAACCAGGCGCGCTTTGTTGTTGCTGGGCTTGCGCGGCATGATACTTGGCTGTGTGGCCGTATTCGCCATCGTGACGACACTATCGGTACGTTTCACCGTAATTAAAGCGATTGATCTGGGCATAAATGCTCCTCAAGGCAAATGGTAAGAATGCCTGCTGTCAGGACACAACAAGTGACAGCAGGCATGGGAGTGCCGTAGTGGTGCGGCGATGTAGCGCTAGCTTACGTGAATTCTGCGTCGTTTGACCTAACAGTATCCTGTCAAGCTGTGCATTATGTTGTAATGTTAGCGTTAGCTTTGGGGCGTGCTGTGGAGACCGCTCTGGAGTACTTGGCGGTAGGCATGGATCCGGGCGCGGCGTAGGGCCGGCTTGTGACCGACCAGTAGTTTGGCGGTTTCAATCAACAATTGTAACCGATATTCAAGGAGTAAATAGAGGCGTAACGTGCTGGCCCACCCCCGACCGAAATATTTGCGGTAGTAGTAGAGCTTGCTCTGGTTAAAGGTGATGTGGCGCCGCGCAACGACCTGTTCGCTGCTGCGCCCTTCATAGTGAATGATCTGCGCCTGTGGGGCGTAGACAATCCGCCAGCCCGCCCGCTTGAGCCGTTGGCAGAGATCAAGTTCTTCGCTGTACATGAAGAAGCCTTCATCAAAAGGGCCGCTGAAGGTGGGCATCTGCACACTTGCCAGCGCGCGCCGCCGGCAGAACATCGCCGATCCATTTAGCCAATCAACCTCGTGTTGTGCCGTGGCCGCCACGTCGCGCATGTGCATGTGGCGCGCCCAGGGATTTTCAGGCCAGCTCTGGGCCAGCCAGGTACTCTCCCAAAAGCCGGTAAGTGGGGTTGGAAAGTGGCGACGGCTGCTCTGCCAGCTGCCATCACCATAGCGTAACTGTGGCCCAGCCATCCCAATCTGGGGATCCTGCGCTAAGACTTGATAGAGTTGCCAGAGGGGATCAACCGTGCTTTGGGCACCATCACTCGTAGTGATCGACCCAGCTGGCATCAGTTCGGTATCGGGATTGAGGAAGAAGATCGCTTCACCCTGGCTGGCGGCATAGCCCAAATTATTACCGCCCGTAAAGCCTTGGTTGGTTGCACTGCGGATGAAGCGTACCCAGGGGAAGGTCATGGGCAGCATGGTCGCGGTTTCATCGCTACCGGCATTGTCGACCACAATTACTTCCAGCGTTAGCGGTGTGGCCGCAGGACCAAAGTAGCGGTGGGTTGGCGCTGCGGTGTCGGCGCGACTCAACCTTTCGAGTGAGTGTAGACAAGCCTGTAACAGTCCCCACACATTCCAAGTAACGATGATAATCGAGAGATCGACTGGTTGGGTAGACATGGGTTAGGACTAATAACGCCGTTCGACCACAAAATCGCAGAGCCCTAGCAGGGCGTTTTTGCTAGGGGTTGGCGGCAAATCGTGCAGGCTGGCGCGTGCCTGATCAAGCAAGTGTAGGGCTTCTTCTTGCGCCGCTGCGATGGCAGTGGTCTGGCGCAAGGTCTGGACGAGCTGGGCAACTGTACTTTGCCAGATGGCGGGCGTCTCTTCGTCGTCGGCAAGCTGGCGTTGGCTTTGTAAATGGGCGATCAAGGCGGCGGGATCAGCCTGTTGCTGCAGAAAGTAGAAGAATGGCAGGGTTAAGGTGCCCTGTAATAGATCACTGCCGGCCGGTTTGCCTAAAGTCATTTCATCACTGGTAAAATCGAGCACATCATCCATGATCTGAAATGCCATGCCAAAGTAGTAACCATAGTCGCGCAACTGCTGGATGGTGCTTACACTAAAATTGGCTAAAATGGCGGCTCCTTCAGTAGCCGCGCAGAAAAGACTGGCAGTCTTCGCATAGATACGCTGGTAGTAGGCATCTTTGGCCTGGTCAAAATTATAGCGATCCTGCAATTGGTGCAACTCGCCATCCACGATCACCTTCAAGGTATCGCTAAAGAGGCGAATGACGCGCAGATTCTCGGTCTCTGCCGAAAAGTGCGCCGCGGTGCCAAACATATAATTGCCGGCCAGCACCGTTGATCCCCGGCTCCAGAGGGCATTTAAGGTGGGCGAGCCACGGCGTAAGAGCGCCCCATCGATCACATCATCGTGAACCAGCGTGGCTGTATGCAGCATCTCGACGGCCGCCGCCAGCGCTAACACCTGGCTTTGCACGGGTTGGCTGCCTTGCATGCCTGCACTCAACAAAGCTAATGCTGGGCGCAACCGTTTGCCGCCACTCCCGATCAGATCAAGAAAGGCATTGGCCAGCGGCGCCAGAATGACAGCATCGACCGCCTTCATTTTAGCTTCTACTTGTTGTAATGCCGGTTGGACCGGTGCCAACAATTGTTTGATATCGACAGGTTGCATCTCTGCCAAGTGGGCTTCCTCTGCATTCCCTGTTGGCGTGCTCGTTGGTGGCGACGCCGGCAAGGGGGGATAAGATCTGCTGTGCACCGGATTAGTTCGTTGCGAATAAAGTTGGTTGGGATACAGCGTCAAACTGATCCTCCAGTCCAAAAAAGGAATAGGCGACTTTGGTTGTTTGGGTGGCAATCACTGCTGGTGAACACTGTCCCAACTGTGCCAGCTGGGCACAAATAAAGGCCACATAGGCTGGCTCATTGCGTTTGCCCCGGTAGGGATGGGGCGTCAGGTACGGCGCGTCCGTCTCCAGCATCAGGCGATCCAGATCGAGCTGCGGGGCCAATTCATGGAGCGCCTTCGCGTTGCGAAAGGTTACGGGGCCGCCCATACCAATCACAAAGTTCCAATCATAGGCTTGCCGGGCGAGGGCAATGTCGCCCCCAAAGGCATGTAATACTCCCCAAAATGGGCGGCCAGCAAGGGGAGAATTGCGGGTGACTGCACTTTGGGCCCAGTCGGCCAGGATCTGCACGGTATCGGCGGTGGCATCGCGGTTGTGAATGATGACAGGTAGGCCAACTTCGGCGGCCAATTCGAGTTGCCAGTAAAAAAGCCGTGCCTGTTCGTCGTGTGTTACCTGTTCCCAGTAGTAGTCGAGCCCAATTTCTCCAATCGCGACTACTTTCGGATGAGTGGCCAACTTGCGGATTTCATCCATTGTCTCCATGCCAACCCCGGCGCTGCTGTTCGGATGGATGCCGACGGCCACGTAGAGTTCCGGATATTGCTCGGCTAGCACTAAAGCTTGGCGACAATGCGCCAGATCAATGCCAGGATTGATGATTAGCCGCATACCAACTGCCCGCGCTCGCGCCACGACGGCTTCCCGATCAAGATCAAACTGATCAATGTCCAGATGACAATGGCTATCAACCAGCACGGCCGGTAAGTGCTCAGTCGGTAACTGAGCGGTGGTTTGGCTCACAATAACTTGGCGTCCCTTTTCAAACACGCAATAATTTTGCGGTTGTTCATTTTATCACAGCTTTCCATCGAAGACGGTAGTTCAGCTTGCACAGAATGAGGAAACAGGTAGAACAGTAAATCGGTAGATTGGTAAATCGGTAAATCAGTACACCGATTTACTGTTCTACCGATTTACTGTTCTACCGATTTCCCTGCATCACAGCCCCGCCAGCTTCTTGCCATCAGCCAAAATCGCCGGGACGGCGGCTTGGTCAGTGGTTTCGGTGTAAACGCGGATCAACGGCTCGGTGCCGGAGAAGCGGACGAGCAGCCAGCCGCCATCATCCATGACAAACTTGTAACCATCAGTTGTATCTTTTTGCGTTACCGCATGGCCACCCAGGGTTAACCCGTCGATTGTGACCTGGTTGAGCCGCTGTTGTGCGGCCTTTTTCATGGCATCGTCGGTGAGGCGAGTGTCGATGCGATCATAAAAATGTTCGCCGACCTTCTCAAAGAGGGCCTGTAACAGTTGGGTGGGCTTTTTGCCGGTACGTACCATCAGATCCAGCAGATAGAGGTTGGAAACGATCCCATCGCGTTCCGGCACATGACCGTGGAAGGCGTAACCGCCACTCTCTTCGCCGCCGATCAGGGCGTCATGCTCCATCATTGCCGGCGCCACATATTTAAAGCCGACGCCGGTATTGACCACTTTAACCCCATAGATCTTGCCCAGTTTGTCGAGCATGGAAGTGGTGCTCAGGGTTTTGACAATCGCGCCGCGCTCGCCGCGCACTTCCAGCAGATAATAGGCCAGTAAGCCGTAGACGCGCAGTTGGTCGATGAAGTTGCCATTTTCGTCACCAAAGCCACAGCGGTCGGCGTCGCCATCCATAATGCAGACGCAATCCGCACCGGCGGCTTTGCCCGCGGCCAGGCCAGCGTCCACATTGGGCGGGATCGGCTCGGGGCGACTCATTTCGGGGAAGATCGGGTTGCGCTCGGCATGGACTTCGATGATTTCCGTCTTGTCACCACCCAGGATTTCGGTAAGCCAACCGGCCCCGTTGCCCCACATGTTATCAACAACCACCTTCAACCCGGCGCGGCGAATCGGGCCGACATCAATGAGCGTGGCCAGGTGGGTGAGGTAGGGGGGCTTGGCATCAAAAATGGTGATCTGGCCGGCCTTGACCGCGTCGGTAAATTTGACCTGCTTGATCGCGTCTTTGTCGTCTGCGGCGGGGATGGCGGCTTCGATCTGTTTCAGCCCGTCGGGGGCAATGGCGCCGCCGAACTCATCGCGCACCTTAAAGCCACAATCTTCGGGTGGGTTGTGGCTGGCGGTGATGTTGATTGCGCCCAATGCACCCTTGTTGCCCACACTAAAGCTGATCACCGGGGTTGGCGTGGCCTTGTCGGTGAGGTAGACATGGAAGCCATTGGCGGCCAACACTTCGGCGGCCGCGGCGGCAAAAGCATCGGCTAGGAAGCGGCGGTCGTGGCCGATCACGACGCTACCCGTTTTGCCTTGGGCCTTTAAATAGCCGGCAAAACCTTGGGCGCAGCGGCGCAGGTTGGCAAAGGTGTAATCATCGCCAATCCGACCACGCCAACCATCGGTGCCAAATTTAATATCACTCATCATTGCTCCTTTTCGGGTAAGGAATTAGACCTGATTCAACAGCTGCTTTACTGAATGTTACTGAGCAGGCTAAGTATAACAGCAACCGAAGTAGGATAGAAACCAAATGGTAGATGTGAATTGTCATTTTATCATCCGTAGACCGCATTGTAGACCACAGTGTAGACCGCCGTATGGTCTGCATCCTCAGATGCAGACCCCCGTACGCATCTAAGGATACGCACTACACGTTGCGGTCTATCTCCTATGGAAGTCCGGTACCGGTGAAAGGGCGCTTGGCTGTCAGTAAAAGCACTGCTACAATAGGTGTAGGACTTACGCCGCTACCGGCGTAAGTCTTGAGGTTATTTCTCAAGCGTGTCATATTATCAGCCACTAGGAGTGCCACATGGATCTTACCACCGTCGATCATCTGCTCTCGACCACTCGCTCTGTACGCAAGCGGTTGGATTTGACGCGTCCAGTGGAACGGGCGGTGATCGAGGAATGTCTACGCCTGGCGCTGCAAGCGCCTAGTGGCTCGAACCGCCAGGGCTGGCACTTCCTGGTGATCACCGATGCCGAAAAGCGCCAGGTGGTCGCCGACTACTATCGCCAGGCTTTCAAACGTTACCTGGTCGGGGCCCAACCCGAGGAATTACAACCTTTGCGTGCTGAACCAGCCGCTGAGCAGGGCGTACGCGTGCTCAAATCCGCGGTCTATTTATCAAAACATCTGCATCAAGTCCCCGTTCATATTATCCCCTGTATTGAAGGGCGCGTCGAAGCGCTGGATGTAATGGCACAGGCATCGCTTTATGGCTCGATCCTGCCTGCCACCTGGTCGCTGATGTTGGCACTGCGGTCCCGCGGTTTGGGTTCGGTCTGGACCACTCTCCATCTTGCCCACGAACAAGCGGTTAGCGAATTGCTCGGTATTCCGGCCACAGTTACTCAGGCTGCGTTGATTCCAGTGGCCTACTACACCGGTGATGACTTTCAGCCGGCCAAGCGTAAAGCGCTGGACGATGTGGTGCATTGGGATCGTTGGTAAGCCGCCCGCCAGCGGGGCTACTCTGCACAACGCAAGCTGCGCTTTATCGTCCAAAAAGCTGTTTGACTTACCTTGGCAAAGATGGTAAAGTTGGCTTATATATGCCATCGATTCTCCCGAATCAGGTCCAGATTTCACATCCGAAACCATTCTGACAGCTTTTCCCATCGCATCAGTCGATTGCACATAGATTTTCGATAAGGTTTCGACACGTAATGACAACCACATTACCGCTGTTCACCACGCGATATATACCAGCGGTTGTCATCATTACGCATTTTCTACACGGGTGAAAATGGTAAATGATGACAGCACCGCGTATAAACTGTGGGAATGGCTTTCTGGTCGTGTAAATCTGAACGGTCGTATCAATTTTAATTGCTTCCTGTACGATCTCTGTTTTATCAATCAAACATTATAAGGAGACCGAATATGCTGAAGAAAAAAGTCACCCGCCGCAGCTTTATGCAAGGTGTGGCGGCGGCTAGCGTGGGTGCCGCAAGCCTGCAACTGTTGGCCGCCTGTGTGCCCGCTGCGGCCCCGGCTGGCGAGGCCCCCAGCACGACCGATGCCGGCGCGGCCCCGGCCGCGACCGACGTTACCCTGCGTGTGCAGGTCCCGCCAGAAGCAGGGCAAAGTGTCATGCCAACGATGCTGGCTGAGCGCTTCCAGGCCGATAGCGGCGTTACGGTTGTGATCGAAGAGACCATCTACGGTGAAATCGAAACGAAGACGCAGACCGGCTTTATCTCCGGTACCTTGCAGGATCTCCTCTATGGTCACCATCGCTGGCTCTTCATCAACTTCCTCAAGGGCATCTATCTGGGTATTGATGATCTGCTGGCCTCGGATGCGCCCGCAGACTATGATGATATCTATCCGAGCATCATGGCCGGCAATTCGCTCGACGGCAAAAACTTTAGCATTCCCGGTGTCGTTCACCCCGGCGGCAACATCGTCGTCAACTATAACAAGACCTTGCTCGATAGCAAAGGCTTGCCGGTACCCACTGATGGTTGGACGGTTGCGGACTGGACCGAATTGGCCAAAGCCGCGGCGGATCCCGGTGCCGGCACCTTTGGCTTGGGCTTTGATAGCATGAACGCCTTGCATTACTATAGCAACTTTGCCCGCTCGTGGGGCAGCCCGGATTCGACCGACTGCTGGGTGATGAATCAGGATGGCACGGCGCTGAACTTTAACAATGACCTGCATCGCGAACTCGGGGCCTGGTATCTTGACCTGCTAGACAGCAAAGTGGCCCCACGCATCCCCGACTACATCAACAATGGGGCTGGTGGTCTCTTCACCGCCGGCGCAAATGCGACCCATGCCAGCACGGTTGGCACCTTAGCCACCTTCCTCGCCACGGTCGGTGATCAATTTGAGATGGATGCTGTCCTCTTGCCAGTGGGTGCAGAAGGCCGCCAGGGCACCTGTTACTCCGGTAACCAACATATGATCAACAGCAATACGGCCCATCCGGAAGAGGCCTGGGAATTGCTCAAGCTCTACTCCTCCGGTGAGGCTGGTGTCTTAATGGTGCTCGAAGGCAAACTCCAGCCGAATGGCCACAAGTCGGCCTGGACCGATGCCAAGGTCAATGAAGTCAACCGCATGTTTGGCGTTGCTGATTCGCTGCTCACCGCCGGCATTGAGCCTTTCCCCATGCCCAAGAACACGCGCTTTACCGAGGCCAACACCGTCTTCCAGAACGAGATCGACCTCGTTTGGGAAGGGCAGGTTGGTTGGGAAGAGCATGCTCAGGTTATCATCGACAAGGTGCAGGAAGTGTTGGATCTCGAACGGCCATAAACCTTTTGGTGACTGGTGTTTGCCAGCCACCAATTTTAGAAAAAAGCCGCTCGTCTGGGCGGCTTTTTTGATTGGGTGTAGAGATCGTAGCGGCACGGTATACCGTGCCGCTACGATCTCTACACTCTGGCTAAACGACAGAACGGAGAAAACCTGATGGCGAGCGATCTACAACAATTTATTGACGAAACCCCCTTGTGCGATACCCACGAACATCTGGCCTCAGAAGCCAACTATTTGGCTGCCGCACCAGATCTCTTATTTAGCCTTTTTGACAACTATGTGACAGCCGATCTGGTGGTGGCTGGCGCGAGTGAAGCGGCGATCAAGACGCTGCTCGATAAAAGCAACCCCGATCTGCGTGCACGTTTCCGCGGTATCGAGAGCGCGTGGGCTGCCGTCCGCCATACCGGCTATGGCGAGGCCGTTGGCCGGATCGCGCAAGCGGTGTACGGCATCGAAGAACTGAGCGCAGTGGCAATTGACGCGGCCCAGCCGATCCACGCCGGGTTGGTTGCACCAGGCATGCGTTTGCAGATCTTGCGTGAGCAGGCGCGTCTAGACCACGTGCAGGTCGATGACTTTACGCGACCCTGTCTACCCGACACGAGCGGCGCAGACTTTTTCTTTTACGATATCTCGTGGGTCGCCTTTTGCAATGGTGAACCTGATTTGGCGCAAGTGACCGCAGAAACAGGTGTGGCCGTACAGGATCTGGCCTCTTTGCGCGCCGCAATGGAGCAGATCTTCGCGCAAAATGCGGCCTGTGCGATTGCGATCAAATCGCAACATGCCTACAGTCGCACGCTGCAATGGCAGGAGCGCAGCGATGAGGAAGCGGCCCACGCACTCCAGATCTATCTCACTACGCCCACCGCCATGACCACTGCCGACCGGCTCTGTTTGGGTGATTGGTGTTGGGCGCGCGGCGTCGAGTTGGGGATTGCCTATGACCTCCCCTTCAAATTGCACACTGGTTACTACGCCGGTCATAGCCGGATGCCTGTCGACTATATTCGCGCCGGTAACCTCTGTTCATTGCTGGCCCGTTACCCAGCGGCCCGTTTTGTCCTGATGCATATCGCCTATCCATATAGTGATGAGTTGATCGCGCTGGCGAAGCACTATCCCAATGTCTATGTCGATCTCTGCTGGGCGTGGAGTATTGACCCCTACAGCACTACCGACTTTGTGCGGCGCTACATCCACACCGTGCCCGCCAACAAGCTCTTTGTCTTTGGCGGCGATACTTTCTGGCCGACTGCTGCGGTGGCCTATGCGCAACAGGCGCGCGCCGGCTTGCAACGCGCGTTGCAAGCCGAAGTGGAAGCACAGTGGTTGACGGAGCGCGCCGCCATTGATCTGGCCCGCCGCTTTATGCAGGAAAATCAATATGCTTGTTTCCGGGTAGCCGAAAAGCGCGCGGCCATCGTTGCTTCCCTGCCAAAGTAGGCGAATTGACGGCTGAGAGTGGCGCTTCTATCGCGTAATGGTTGGGTAGTGGGCTGACAATAATGATATGCTTAAAGCTGTATTTGGTATAGTGCTATGCCTGCTCTTAGGGGATCTGACGAGCCCCTAACTGGATCTGGCGAGCCGGTAGGAGCGGTTGTGCTCTACTAAATCTTCGTGAGCTGTCTTGTAAAGAAAAGGAAGTTTTGCATGTTGTTGTCTACCACCCAACCGAAACGGCGCGCGACCCTCTTTTCGGCCTTTGTCTTTGTTTTGTTGATTCTCCTGCCGGCAACCTGGCTGGCGTTGGGTGCATTCGCTGCCACGCCCGCCGCTGTCTCAACGGCCGGTGCCATTACGCTCCAATTAGTCCCCTTTGCTGCTGGCTTGAACCAGCCCGTTGCCATTGCCAACGCCGGTGATAGTCGCCTTTTTGTCGTCGAACAGCCGGGCTTGATCCGGATTGTACAGCCCGATGGCACGGTCCTCGATCCTCCGTTCCTGGATATTCAGGAGCGCGTGAACGACAGCAGCAATGAACAAGGGTTGCTTGGCCTGGTCTTTGAACCGAACGATCCCAACGTCTTTTACATCAACTATACCCTGCAAACGACTGATAGTGGGCGTAATGGTGATACGATCATTGCGCGTTATCGCGTCTCGTCCGCTGATCCCAATCGAGCAGATGCGGCCAGTGAGCAGATTGTATTGGAAGTCAATCAACCCTATGCCAATCACAATGCGGGTGATCTCGCCTTTGGCGCTGATGGTTATCTCTATATCCCCCTGGGTGATGGTGGTAGTGGGGGCGACCCCGATGAAAACGCTCAGGATCTGGCCGAATTGTTGGGCAAACTATTACGGATCGATGTGGTGGGCAAAGCAACCTATACCATTCCGCCGGATAATCCTTATGTCGACGATGGCGATCCCAATACCCGCGGCGAAATCTGGGCTTCCGGTCTGCGCAACCCCTGGCGGTTTAGTTTTGACCGCTTGACCCATGACCTTTATATCAGTGATGTGGGCCAGAACGCGTGGGAGGAGATCAATTTTCAATCAGTCAGTAGTAGTGGCGGCGAGAATTATGGTTGGGATTGTCGCGAAGGCAACCATGACTTTGAACCCGCCGATTGTGCTGCTGTTTATACTGATCCTATCTTTGAATATTCACGTGCGGAAAATCAGAGCAATCCCCCGGCTGATTGTTCTTCGGTGACTGGTGGGTATGTCTACCGTGGCCCCACTTATCCTGTGCTGCAAGGCCACTATCTCTTGGCGGATTACTGCTCTGGGAAATTCTGGAGCCTCTTGTTTACGGCCCCGAATCGCTGGACGGCCACTGCACATGGCAAATTGCTCGAACGCCCCGTTACCTTTGGCGAGGATCAAAATGGCGAACTCTACGTCGCCGCGCACGGCGGTCAACTGTTTCGCATTGGGACCCCCATCCAACTGTCTGAAAAGGTCTACTTGCCAATTGTGGGTAAAGATGGTAATAATTAACCCCGGACTGTTATGAGAACGGGACTGTTACGAGAACGATTGTGGGCGTATCAACGACCCAAGGAGCAACTAACATGGCTTTTACCCTACAAATTGGCGACCGCGCCCCAGATTTTGCGTTGCCGGCCACCGATGGCAACACCTATAAGCTTGCTGACTTTGCCAAGGCTGAGACGCTTGTCATCTTCTTTACCTGCAATCACTGCCCCTATGTGGTTGGTTCAAATGAAGTGACGCGTCAAACCGCAGAGAAATATGCGGACAAGGGCGTTGTTTTTGCCGGCATCAATGCCAATAGTAAGCAGACCCATCCTAAAGACGATTTTGATCACATGGTCGAAGCGATGGCCGAACATGATTTCCCCTGGTTCTATCTGCGGGATGAAGCCCAGGATGTTGCGCTGGCTTATGGCGCGTTGCGTACCCCCCACTTCTATGTCTTTGACCAAAATCGCAAGCTGGTCTATACCGGGCGCGGTGTTGACAACCCGCGCGAAACCAGCAAGATGACGGTCAATGACCTCGACCGTGCCTTGGCGGAGCATACCAGCGGTCAACCCGTCACCGTGCCCATGACCAATCCCATCGGCTGCAATGTCAAATGGGATGGCCAGGACGCGCACTGGATGCCAGCGGAAGCTTGTGATTTGGTCTGGGCCGTACCGGCATAAGACGTAAAGCGTAAAACGTGATGCGTGATGCGTTGCTGCCGACTCTCACGGTTTACGTTTCACGTCTTAACCCTTTTTCTTCACTCAATCCTCACCAAACAGAATGGAACGACCGATGGGCATTTATGACGAACTGGGCGTGCGTCCTTTAATTAACGCCAGCGCCACATTGACGCGTCTAGGCGGTTCAGTGATGCCGCGCGAGGTGGTGGCGGCCATGGTGGAAGCCTCGCAACACTTTGTGCCGCTAGAGGAATTACAACGGCGCGTGGGGGAACGTTTGGCGGCCATGACGCACAACGAAGCCGCCTATGTGAGTTCAGGCGCGGCGGCCGGCCTGGTGCTCGCGACCGCGGCCTGTATTGCCGGCACCGATCCGGCGGCGATTGCCCAACTCCCCAATCTGACTGGGCTGAAAAATGAGGTGATCATCCACAAAGTGCATCGCAACGGCTATGATCATGCCGTACGCCAGGTCGGGGTCAAAGTAGTGGAGATTGGCGATGGCACGCAGACGACCGCGGCAGAGTTGGAGAATGCCATTAACCCCCAAACCGCCGCGATCTTCTGGTTCCAAGGAGGGATGAGCGGCAAGGGCGATCTGCCCTTGGCCGAGGTAATTGCGGTGGCGAACCGCCACAATGTGCCCGTGGTTGTTGACGCTGCGGCTCAACTGCCCCCCATGGAAAATCTCTGGCGCTTCACCGAAATGGGGGCGGCGTTGGCGGTCTTCAGCGGTGGCAAGGATCTGCGTGGCCCGCAATCGTCCGGCCTGATCGTCGGGCGCAAGGATCTGATCGAAGCCTGTCGCATTAACGGTAGCCCCAACCACAGCATTGGGCGCCCGATGAAGGTGGGCAAAGAGGAGATGGTGGGGCTGCTCAAGGCGGTGGAACTCTATCTCAAGCGCGATCACGAAGCGCGGGCCTCGCAGGACGAAGAGGTCGTCGCCGGTTGGTGCGCCGAGTTGAACCGCGTGCCTGGTGTGCAGGCCGAGCGATCTTTCCCCAATGAAGCCGGCCAACCTCTGCCGCGCGCCCTCGTCAAGATCGATGCCGCCCAAGCCGGTATCAGCCGTGATGAAGTGGTGACCGCCCTGGAAACCGGCACTCCCTCCATCTACGTCTCGCCTGGTGGCAGCGATGGCATCTACCTCAACCCCATGACCCTGGCCGATGGCGAAGAGCAGATTGTGCTTGATCGCTTGCAGGCAATTCTGGCCGCCAACCCCTAAGTAAAACACAAAAGTTTTTAAAATTTATCCACGAAAACACACGAAGACACACGAAGAAAAAGCAAGATCCTTTGTGCAAATTCGTGTGTTTTCGTGGATCGCCTTTTTTGTGAAATTTCCCTACTTGACGACAAAGCGTGTCCAATGGTATGATAGGCGAACGTTCGCCTAGTTGTTAACGTTCTGGTCGGCTCCCCCGCTAGGCAAAGGTACTTGGCTTCCCGCATTCCCGTCATTGATCAATAGAGAATTTATATTCAGTAACTGGCATGGTGCTATGTCCAGACGCGTTACCCTGAAAGATGTGGCTGCCCACGTTGGCGTGAGCTATCAGACCGTCTCCAAGGTGCTCAATGGCCAGGCGCATGTCGCGCCCGAAACGGCCGAGCTGATCCAGCAGGCGGTCGACACGCTGGGCTACCGCACCAATGTCACTGCACGCAATCTGCGGAAACAGGCTAGCCATCTGATCGGCTACTCCTGGATGCCCATGCCACCGGATCGGCCAAATCCGATTCTAGACCGTTTCCTCGCCGGCATGGTCGATGTCGCCGAGAGTAATGGTTACCATGTGCTGCTCTTTCCCAGCCGTGATCACCAGCAACAGGTGGCGATCTATCAGGATCTGATCAACAGTGGCCGCGTCGATGGTTTTATCCTGAGTGGTACCAACTATGATGACGAACGGATCAAGTTGCTGCAGGCATTGAACTTTCCCTTTGTCGCCTTTGGGCGGGCCAACCCGGAATGGCACTTTCCCTATGTCGATGTGGATGGTCGCGCTGGTATGCAGGAGGCCACCGCCCATCTCATTGCGCAGGGGCACCAGCGAATTGCCCTGTTGGCCTGGCCTGATAAATCGCGCCCAGGCACAGCACGACGCAACGGCTATCTGGCCGCCATGGCGCAGGCTGGGTTACCAATTGCGCCGGCGTGGATTCAACCGGGCGAAGGCGAAGTCGAAAATGGACAGCGGTTGACCCACGCCTTGTTGACACTACCCCCGGCCCAACGCCCAACCGCCGTAGTGGCGATGGATGATCAGTTAGCAATGGGCGCGATGTTGGCCGCCCAAGCGGCGGGGCTGCAAGTGGGCCAGGACTTCGGCGTCATCGGCTTTGACGATACCCCCGGCATTCAACACCTGACCCCCGGGCTCAGCTCCATCCGCCAGCCGATCCGCGAAGTGGGCATGTTAATTGTGCCCATGTTAATTGCCCTAATCCAGGGGAATCCTCCCCCCGCCGCCCAGGTAATTCTCCCCCCGCGCCTAATTATACGCGGCTCCAGCCTGCGCCGGTGAGATTAGGGGAGAGGTAGATAAGTAAATCGGTACGCTGCCACCTGTTTACGTGTTTACCTCTCTACCGATTTACCGATTTACCGATTTACTGATTTACTTATCTACCGATTTACCGATTTACTTATCTACCGATTTACCGATTTACTTTCTCCCCTTTCCATTTACTAGATCAAGGAGAACCCAATGCAACCAAGATTTATCGAATTAGCGAACAAGCGTAGTTTACTCAGTGTGCTTTCGCTGCTGGTGGTGTTTGCCCTGGTGGTGACAGCCTGTGTGGCCCAAGCCCCAGCCGGTGGTGGGGCCGCAACCGGTGAGACCGCCGGAGAAGCGACGACGATCCGTATTAGTTGTTGGGAGAGCGGCGATGCGTTGGAACCCTTCAACAACGCCATCAAGTCCTTTGAAGTCGCCAATCCAGAGATCAAGGTGAATCTGGAGTGTATCCCCCAAGATTATGGTACCAAGTTGCTAGCGCAGATCGCCGCCGGCAATGCGCCGGACATCTGGCAGAATGGCGACGGCGATGTAGCGCGCTATGTGGCCGAAGGGGCCGTGGCACCGCTGGATGACTACATCAACGGCAGCGATCCGCTCGACATGAGCGCCTTCCTGCCCGGTGTGGCCTCCTTTGGGCAAGTGGGCGGCCAGACCTACTACCTGACCAAAGACTATAGCCCGCTGGTGCTCTACTACAACAAGAAGCTCTTTGACGAAGCCGGCGTCGCCTATCCCACTGCCGAGTGGACCTGGGACGATCTACTGGCCGCAGCCCAGGCGTTAACCAAGCCCGATGGCAGCCAGTGGGGCATCATGATCCCCAATACCTGGGGTGACCTCTACTGGTTACGCGGCGTGCTGCCGATCATCTACCAGAACGGCGGTAGCGTGGTCAGTGAAGATGGCACCAAGACCACTGGCTTTATGAACAGCCCGGAGACCGTGGCGGCGTTACAGTGGTATGTCGATCTGATCGTCACCCACAAAGTGTCTCCGGCCAAGGCTGACATTGATGCGCTGGCCGGCGCTGATTTCTTCCAGACCGGCAAGGTCGCCATGCAATGGACGGGTCGCTGGCCGCTCAAGGATTACAAGGCCAACCCCGACCTGAGCTTTGGCACAGTAGAACTGCCCACTGGTCCCGCCGGTAAGGCGAACGCCCTCTGTTGGGCCGGCTTTACCCTGAACGCCAAGAGCGAAAACAAGGACGCGGCCTGGAAATTTCTAAAATACATTGCTGCCGGTGATGGCGCCAAGGAATTTGCCAGCTACGCCCTCACCGCCGTCCAAGCTGTGGCCGATGAGCAGAAGTTGGGCGAAGACGAGTACGATAAGCAGATCCTTAATGACCTGAACAACGTCAAGCCGCTGCCCGAATTCACTACACCCAAGTGGGGCGAATGCGGTGAAAAGAACTTCAAAGCCGGCATGGAGGATGTCTTCCTCAACGGTACGAGCGTCCAGGATGCCATGGACAAGGCCGCTGCTGATGCGGATGCGTGTCTGGCCGCGAACTAGGTAGATACGAGACACGAGACACGAGATACGAGACATGAAGATCGCCTAATTGTCCTTGTCTCTTGTCTCGTATCTCGTGTCTTCACAAGGAGCAGCAACTATGGCAACAGCCGCCATTACTCGACCGGGGCGAGCGTCTAGTCGGAAAGCCAGCCATGAGGCGCGGGTCTTTTGGTTGTGCGTAGCGCCCTGGGTGATCGGTTTTATCCTCTTTACGCTGGGGCCGATGATCTACTCGCTCTATATCAGCTTTACCAAATGGGGTATGTTACAGCCGCCCCAGTGGATAGGGTTGGATAATTATGCGCGCGCCTTATCCAACGACCCCGATTTCTACCATTCGTTGCGTATTACTTTTGTCTATACGATCTTTAGTATCCCGCTGAAGTTGATCACCGCGCTCTTTCTGGCGATTCTGCTCAATGAGGCAACGCATGGGGTTGGGTTGTTTCGCACGGCGTTTTATATGCCGGCGGTGGTGGCGAGTGTGGCGGCGGCGGTGCTGTGGTCGTGGATTCTCAATCCCCGTTTTGGGCCGGTCAACGGGCTGCTGGGCGTCTTTGGCATTGAAGGCCCCAACTGGTTTGGCGACCCCGATTTTGCCCTTTGGGGCCTCATAATCATGAGCACCTGGAATGTGGGCGGCGAAATGTTGATCTTCCTGGCCGGGTTGAAGGGCATTCCGAAATCGCTCTACGAAGCCTCGGAGTTGGATGGGGCGAATCGCATTATTCGCTTCTTACGCATTACCCTGCCCATGTTGAGCGCGACCATCTTCTTTAACTTTGTCATGGCCGTGATTGGCTCGTTCCAGGCCTTTGACTCGGCCTATGTCATCTCTGGGGCGCGCGCCGGCACATTAGGCGGGCCGGATCAATCGACCCTGCTCTATATGTTGCTGGTTTATACCAACGCCTTCCAGAATTTCAACGGCATGGGGTACGCGACGGCGCTAGCGTGGATCTTGTTTGTGATTATCCTGCTCCTCACCCTCATTATCCAGCGTTCGTCTAATGCTTGGGTCTATAACGAAGGCGAAAGGACGAAATAAACCATGAGTACGACTGCCTTACCACGCACCCAAACGGCTGGTCGTCTGACTTCACGCATTCGCAATGATCGGATGCGCAATCTGCTGGTCTACGGTCTGTTGATCGTCCTGAGCCTGATCTTTCTCTTTCCCTTTTACTGGATGATCTCATCCGGTTTAAAGCCGGAACATAAGATCTTTATCTGGCCGCCGGAGTGGATTCCCAGCCCGCCGATCTGGCGCAACTTTATCGACGCCTTTGCCAACCCGCTGCTGCCCTTTCAGATCTTCTTTCGCAACACCTTGACCATTGAAGTCGGGATGATCAGTGGACGGCTGATCTCCTGTGTACTGATCGCCTATGCCTTTGCCCGTCTGGAAGCGCCGGGGAAGGATGCGCTCTTTGCTGTACTGCTGTCAACCCTGATGTTGCCCGATGCCGTCTACTGGATTCCGCGCTTTATTCTCTTTAGCAACATCGGTTGGATCGATACCTTCCTGCCGATGATTGTGCCGGCGTGGTTTGGCGAGGCGTATGCGATTTTTCTCATGCGCCAGTTCTTTATGTCAATTCCAAGGGAGCTGGAAGAGGCAGCCAACATGGATGGGGCCGGCACTTTGCGCGTGATCTGGAATGTGATTGTGCCGCTCTCGACGCCGGTACTGACCGTGATCGCGATTCTGAGTTTCAAAGACATCTGGAACGATCTGCGCTATCCCTTGCTCTATCTCAATACGGTGGAGAAGTATACAGTGGCAGTCGGTCTGGCCTATTTCAATGGGCAGTTTGATGTCAAGATGAATTTGCTCATGGCGGCGACGGTGGTTTGCACCCTGCCGGTTGTCATCGTCTTCTTCATCGCCCAACGCTCCTTTATCGAAGGCATCTCGATGACAGGGATTAAGGGCTAGGGCAGCAAGAATGCCGCATATACGTAAAATTTGGAATCGTCGAGATGGTTGACCGTAATGTCGTGGCCACGCGCCAACCCCTCGTGGCTGGTTCGACTATTTTGATTGTCTTTATCCTGGCCGGCGTTGGTCTGGGTTTCGAGATCGTGCTCACCCGCATCTTCTCGCTCCGCTTTCAGTATCACTATGCTTTTCTGGCCGTGGCGTTGGCAGTCTTAGGTTTGAGTTTGGGGGCGGCCGCGGCGCAATGGCAAGGGGCGGCTCCGCCGATTGCCCGCACGCGGCGACAAGCAACTGGCCTGCTGCTCCTCGCCCTCTTGTTGACGCTGGTCGGGCTCAGCTTGGCGTGGTTACCAACCGCAGCGCTGCTGCCTGCGGCGGGGTTGGCCCTGCTGCCTTTTTTGTTGTTAGGCTTTCTGCTTACCAACTACTTTATGGCCTATCGGGCACAAAGTGGGCTGCTCTATAGCGCTGATCTCTTCGGCGCGGCCACGGGGATCGTGCTGGTGGTGCTTTTGCTTCAGTGGTGGAGCCCCTTTAGCCTCCTCTATGGCGGTGGCGCGCTGATTGCCGTAGCCGCGCTCTTCCAGGCCACGGGGCGGCAGCGCGCCACCGCCCTGGTCGCGGCCCTTTTCCCGCTCGCGTTTTGCCTGCTCAACCTGACCACGGGCTGGTTTGATTTTGACCCGCGGCGGTTGACCAACCCGCCACGTGACAAGACGATGCTTGCCATGCTCAGCGATCCGGCGCAAGCCGCCGTGCTGGAGCGCACTTTGTGGAGCCCCTTTGCGCGCGTCGATGTGGTCGCCACCGCTGACCCAACCGCCAAATTTGTCTTCACGGATGGCGGGGCCGGTAGCTACATGTTGCGTTTTGACGGTGATCTGGCCACGGTTGCCGCACAACGTAACACGCCTGAATATCTGCCTTTTGCGACTGGTACCACAACGCAAACATTGATCCTGGGCGCGGGTGCGGGCAAGGATGTCGTGCTGGCGCTGCTGGGCGGTGCCACGGCGATTACCGCGGTAGAAGTGAATGCTGCCACGGTGGCGGCCACACGTGCAGAGGCCGCTTACAATGGCAATATCCTCGATCTGCCCACTGTGCAGACGATCGTTGGCGATGCGCGTACCTTTGTTGAACGCACGACGGCTGCCTACAACCTCATCTATCTTAACCTGGTCTATACCCAAGCCGCTGACCCACTGGGCCAAGCGCTGGTCGAAAATTACATCTTTACCACCGAGGCCTTTCAAACCTATTGGTCGCGCCTGGCACCTGACGGCCGCCTGGCTCTGGTCACCCACAATGCGTTGGAAGGCAGTCGCGCCATGGTGACGGCCTTGCGCGCGCTGGATAACTTGGGCATCGCGCCGCGCCAGTCACTTGACCACATGGCGCTCTGGGTGCTGCCGGCGGCTGATCCAACCTTGCGCACGAGCATTTTGCTGCTAAACAAAAGTCCCTTCACGCCCGCGCAGAAGCTGCAACTGGGCCGCACAGCAGTCGAATTGGGGCTGCGCCCGCTCTTTATGCCCGGCGATGCGGAGGGGGCCTTTGCGCCACTGCGCCAGGGCATGGGGTTGGGCGATTTTGTCCAGGAAGATGCCCTCTACGATCTCAGCCCCACGACCGATGATCGTCCCTTCTTCTTTCAGCTTGATCCGGGGCTGCCACGCCCCATCCAGCAGCTATTACAACTAGCCGCCGGGTTTGCGACCTTGCTGCTTGGTGCGGCATTGTTGGTCACCTTGGGGGGAGGTGGGGCCAAGCTGGCACCGGTTGATAAAACCGCGCTGATCAATCGCAATGGTGAATTACCGATCTGGCTCACGCTGCTCTACGCGGCGCTGATCGGGGTTGCCTTTATGTTGCTGGAGGTGGCACTGCTCCAACGGCTGCAACCGCTGCTTGGTTATCCCATCTTGACCCTGGCCACTGTGCTGGGCGCGTTGTTGCTGGGCGCTGGCCTGGGTAGCCTGGGCAGCCAAAGTTGGACTGTTGAACAGTTACGCGTCCGTATCGCCCCGTTGCTCTTGCTGATCGCCCTCATTGCCCTGCTTTACCAAAGTTTATTGCCGTGGTTGGTGCGCGCGCTGCTGCCCCTTGCGCTCACACCGCGGCTGGCTGCAGCGGTCCTCCTGGCATTTATCCCAGGGCTGTTACTTGGTATGCCCTTTCCCACCTTGCTGCGCTTGGCCCCCAGTGACCGGCTGGTGGTTGGCTGGCTCTGGAGCCTCAACGGTGCCTTCTCCGTGCTTGGTTCCAGCCTGGCCGTTGCCCTGGCCATGACTGGGGGGTTTGGCTGGGTGTTCTGGGCCGGAGCGCTGCTCTATGGTGGATTGGCGCTACTGCTCTGGCTCACACAAAAAAGAAAGTATCATGACTGATTTTCTCGAAAAACAGATCCGACTTGCCGATCCAGTGGCGACGACCGGTGATCACCTTTACATCATCTGTTCCCAAAATGGCCTCTTCCCCGATTCGTGGTCGCGCGGCCATGTGCCCCACGAACATTGGGGGGTGTGGGCGCACCCGATCAAGTTGCTTGATGGCTACTGGTTTGCCCTCCACAACCGCACCACCGGCGTTACCGGTTGGCTGATGGAGGCGGACGCTTGCCGGGTCTACCCCACCCACACTGAATTTGACTATCGCATTGATGCCATCCAGATCACCCGGCGCGACTTTGTGCCGGATGACGTGCCCGGCGTGGTGGTGACCATCACCTTGACGACCCCGGCCGACTTTACCGATGAGGTCGAACTCGTGGCGCTGGTGCGCTCTGATTTGCGCCCGGCTTGGTTAGGCGCGGAAGCGGGGCTGGTGGATGGTGCCGATGTGGCAACCACCGTCGATGGCACGACCTATGTGCTGATCCGCGATGAGGCTAACCCCTGGGCGATCATCGTTGGCGGTAGTGGCGCGGCGCGCACCGTCGAGGTTGGGGCCGACGCTGGCCTTTTTCACGCCACGCTGGGCCAAGGGACGACCGTTCGCTTGGCGTTGCCTTTCCATGGGGCTAGCCCCAACACGATGCGGGTCCGGCTCATGATCGCCGCTTCCAGCCAGGATGAAGCGACTGCCCTCGAGCATTATGGTGAACTGCGCCTCAATTATGGCCCCATGTGGCACGCAAAACAAGCTCGGTATGCGCAACTTGCGGCGCAGAGTCGGCTCACCACCCCCCATGCTCAACTTGACGCCGCCTTTCACTGGTCAAAAATTGGCTGCCAGTGGCTGGCCCGCGCCACCCCCAGCCACGGTCTCGCCGCTGGGGCCGGGCTGCCCAATTATCCCTGGTGGTTTGGAATCGACGCTGAGTATGCGGTGCCGCCCATGCTCCAGGGTGGTTTCTTTGACTTGACCAAAGCCACCTTGCGCCTGCTCAAAGATCGGAGTATCGCGCATAACCCTGACGAACCGGGGCGGGTGATTCACGAGCTGTCAACTACCGGGGTGGTCTATAATCCCGGCAACCTGGTCGAGACGCCGGCCTTTACCCGTGCCGTCCATCAGAGCTGGCTCTGGACCGGCGATCAGGCCTTTCTGGCCGAGATGTATCCCTTCTGTAAGCAGGGTTTGCTCGATTACACGCTGGGCAAGTGCGATCCCGACGGCGACCTTTGTCCCTCTGGGCGCAGCATCATCGAGACGCTGGAGATGCACGCCGACTTTGAGTGTATCGACGTGGCCTGTTACACCTGGGCAGCGCTGGGCTGTCTGGCTGAATTGGCGCAGGCAATGGGGGATAGTGACCTGCTGCCCGACCTAGCGGCAAAGCGCGCTGTGCTGGCTGAACGCATCCGCACCGAATGGTGGCTACCAGCGGAGGGGCTTTTTGCCGATGTGCGTGCCACCGTTCCAGAAGTAAAGGCGGCCTTGCAACGGATTGACCGTTTGCAAACTGAGCCTGATTGGGCCGCGATCCAGCCACAGGCGGCCGCGGCCCATCGCTTTTTTGATGCACAACTGGCGGCGCGCCAAGGCGCAGACCAAACGGCTGATCTGCATTGGTTGCTGCGCCACTGGGTGGTAATGTGTCCAATGGAAGTGGGCTTGGCGACGCCGGCCCAGGCTTCCCGCAGCTTTGACCGCCTGCTCTCGCCAGAATTTTGTAACGAGTGGGGCATGTATCTGCACCCGGAGCGCCACGATGTGATGAGTATTAACACGGGGCTACTAGCCTTGTCCCTGGTCCGCTATGGCCGGATCGACGATGCGCTGCGTTTGGTGAACCAAATGGCCAGTGCGCTCAACATACGGATGCCAGGGGCAATCAGCGAAGCGCTGCCGGGGGAATGGTGCTTTTTGCAGCTCTGGTCGGCGTTGGGGATCATCTCACCGCTGGTCGAAGGGGTGCTGGGTATTGCCCCGCATGCGGCAGAACGTAAACTGCGGGTGGTCCCGCAGCTACCCACCGGCTGGCAGGATGTGGCGTTGCACCAAATACATGTCGGTGAAACACAGTTTGATGTTAGCGTCACCCGCCGCGCCAATCAATATCAGCTCACCGTACAAGGGACAGCTCCTGATTATCAATTAACCTTGGGTTTCTATCTACCGGCCACGGTGACCGTCAAAACCGTCTTGCTCAATGGGCAGCCAGTGTCATGGCAGTGGGAGGAAACCGTAGCTGGACGCTGTCTACTCTGTTCAGCGGTCGGGGCAGCCACGTTGACCGTTCAGGTTGTGGAGACCAAGTCGTAGGGGCACGGCATGCCGTGCCCCTACGACTTAGCCCTCGCTCACGCGGAAGCCCCGAATGCCGACGATAAAGAGCACGGCGGCCACCGCGAGCAGGATGCCGACCTGTGGTAACACCGTCACCAGCGTGCCCTGGTGAAACATCAAGGCCTGAAAGCCCTGCATTGCCCAGGTAACCGGCGAGATCTGGCCGATGGTCTGCATAAAGCCCGGCACAATTTCCAGTGGCCACCAGGCTCCCCCCAGCGGGGCCAACGTCAGCCCCAGCAGGCGCGCCATGCCGGCCGCCTGCTCTTCATTTTGCATATAAAGGGCGAGCGCAAAGGCCGCCGCGGTCATGCACAGGACAAAGGCAACCATGATCGCCAGCGTCCCGAGCAGATCATCGCCAAAGTCCAACCCTACCGCTAGCCCCACGCCAAAGATAATCAGAAATTGAATCATGCCCAGGGTAAAGTAGCTCAGGATCTTGCCACCGAGGATCTGGGCGCGGGTGAGGGGCAGCGCGGCCAGCCGTTGTAAGGTCCACTGGCGGCGTTCACGCAGCAGGACCGCGGTGCCACCAAGGACCGTAAACATCACATACATCGCCCCCATCCCTGGCACGGATTGGCCAAAGCCACTTTGGATGCCACTGTTGCTACTGGCGCTGGCGGCGTCAGTCGTGTGGTAACGTACCGCCGCCGGCCGGTTTTGCAGGCGATCTTCCGCCTTGATATAGACCAAACTTTCCAGATCAGCCGGCTGATCGCTGAGCCCTACCAGCGTGAGGAGTGGTTGTAAACTGTTGAGGAACGTGGCTCCCACGCTGGCTGCCACCGCCGCACTGTTGACGCGCTGGAGCACGCTTTGTACCGCCTGGGCAACGGGACCCGGCAAATTGGGATCGGCGGTCGAATAGTAGTCGAGTTGTAGCGGTTGTGCACTGCTGACCGCGGCTGCAAAACCTTGAGGGATGATCAGAAAGCCGTCGGTAACCTCGTCGCGCGCCCGTTCAACGCCCAGTGCCTGATCCAGGGTTGCGCCTTCCAGTTGGCAGCGATCCGCCGCGTCGTTGTCCATGGGGCAGAGCACTAACGTCGCTTCGGTACCACGCAGTTCATCCAGAAATTGTGCAGAGAGCGCACTCTGATCCTGATCGAGTAGGTCAACCCGCAGTTGGGTTGGCCCATTGTCACTGCTAAAACTATAGCCTAACACCACCGTAATCAGGAGCGGTGACAAAATCAGCCCGACCAGGTTACTGCGCTGGCTTAAATAGATCCACAGATCATTGCGGGCAATCGTAAAAATTTTTCGCATTGTTGGTTTCTCTGTTTCTCTATAAATTCAACCGGCGCTTGAAGAACCAGGAGCCAATCCCAAAGAAGATCAGCCCTTGGACCAGTAAGACCAGCAGATTGAGCCCAATATTGCCCTGACCACCGGCCAACTGTTCAAAGGCTGTTGTCCCCCAGTGGATCAGCGAGAGGTTAGGCAACGGGTCGGGGAGGCCAAAACCAAAGGAGCCGCCCAATACCCCCAGAGTCATATTAACCATTGGCCCAATGATCTGCACTTGTTCTGGTGTGCGCGCCAAGCCGACAATCAGAACGCCAATCCCAGAAACGGCGAGACTCACACTCACGACCACGAGTAACAGGGCGCCAAAGTTGTAGCCCCAGATCGAGACAGGCGAGCCCTGGGCAATACTGGCGACAATGGTGAGCGCCACCATGAGCAGCAACAACTGCGCGACGATCACGACCAGATTGCCCAGCAGCTTGCCGAGCAAAATCGTGTTGCCGCTGGTCGGTGAGACCAGCATCCGTTGCAGCGTCCACCCCTTGCGTTCTTCATAGAGCGAGAGGATGCCAAAGACGCCGGTGAAGAGCGCAAAAAAGACCGCCTGCGCCGAGCCGGCCACCACCAGAATGCGTGCAAAGCTGTCGCTCTCCTGCAATTGGTCCAGCGGCTGTTGGGCTAGCGTAATCGGGTTGATCCCGGCGGCAAAGAGACAGCCCAGCACACTAAAACTGTCGGTGAGGATCGAACTGCTAATTAAGGTGCTGCTAAAGGTGCCGGCGTTGAGGCTGTTCAAGGTGCGAGTTAGTATCGCCGTGTCGATCTGATCAAGATCAACCGTTTCGTCCAGCGCGTCAATGGTTGCATCCAAGGTGACCGGCAGCCGTTGAAACTGGCTGGCGATGCCATCGACAATGCTACGGACAATCCCGGCCGAGAGGCTGCTGCCGCTGTTGCCATAAACCTCAATCGCATTGGCGTCAGTGATCCCTGTGCTCAGGAGAAAGCTGGGCATTAAGGTCTGACTGAAGCCCGGCGGGATGATCACGGCGACGGCATAGTCACCCGTCTCCACCCCGCGTCGTGCGAGGGCTGGATCGGTTAAGCGCGTGGCGTTGAGCAATTCGTCCAATGAACCCTGGAAGCTTTCATTGTCGCCCTCCGCTGTCACCAGATTACAATCTAACCCACCCGTTCCCAAATTAATGCCACTGCCGCTGATCGCATTGCTCGCCGTAATCGGTTCCGATAGGAGGATGCTCGTCACAATATCGCCCATATTAAGCGCAAAATCGGTCGGCGCACCGCTAAAAAAGGTGGTGTCAGTGGGTGTCGTCGCATCGTTAATCACCGCATTCGCCATCAGCGAATCAACATCCAGCCCTGCATCTTGATTCACCACCGCTACCGGAATCGCGGCAATCGTGGGATTATCACCTCCCAGGCCGCCAAAGGCCAGGCCGATGATGGTGGAAAGCGCAAGGGGCGTCGCAAACATGATCAGGATCAGGTTGCGGTCGCGAAAGGTGGTATAGAGTTCTTTCCAGGCAATCGCCCATAGCTTGGCTAACGACATTACCCCTCCGCTTGCTCCTGCGCGTCGATCCCTTTGAGAAAGATCCAAGCATGATGATAGCGCTCTAGGCGGGCCAAAGTCTTCGGCGTCAACACTTCCAGCCGGCGCATATCCATGTTGTCCTCTAGATCGGCCAGTTTGACGCGGCGCGCTAATGGGTTATCACTGAGCCGCGCTACATAGTCGGTATAACTGAGCTCGGCGCGGTGGGTCAGACAATCCAGCGCATCAATCACCGCCGGGGCAAAGCCGGCCGCGCGCAGATCAGCTAGGGTGACCGTTGAATCTTCCACCACATCGTGTAATACCGCCACCATGCGTTCCGTCTCACCCTCAAACCGTAGCATCAGGCGCAAGGGGTGCAGAATATAAGGCGCACCCATTTTGTCGACTTGCCCGCTGTGAGCTTCGGCGGCAATCGCAATCGCTTTATCTAATGTGCTCATGGTTGATCTTCCTTCTCAATCGCTCAGCCTCAATCGCTCAGCCTCAATCGCTCAGCCTCAATCGCTCAGCCTCAATCGCTCAGCCTCAATCGCTCAGCCTCAATCGCTCAGCCTCAATCGCGCAGTGCGCGGCCCGTCAACGCCAGAAAAACCGCTTCTAGATCCGGTTCGCGCACTTCGACTGATTGTACTTCAATTCCGGCCCCGTTGAGTTGGCGGATCACATCGGGGAGGACGCGACGGCCCCGTCTGGTAAAGACGGTAATGCGACTGGGTGTGGCCCGCTCACTGCTTTCAGTGAGCTGTTCCGGGGCGTGGTATAGCACTTGGGAAACGCCCTCGATCCCGCTTTGTAACTGTTGCACCAGCGCGTCCGGCACGGCCTGCTCACCAATCGTAAATTCGAGGCGGTCATCCTCGCCGACTTTTTGCGTCAATTCCGCCTGGGTGCCCAGGGCAATGATCTCGCCGTGGTCGATAATGCCAACGCGGTTGCTCAGTTCCTGCGCTTCTTCCATGAGGTGGGTGGTATAGAGCACCGTCATCTCCTGTTCGTCGCGCAACAGTTTGACGGTATCGAGAATCCGCCGCCGACTCTGCGGGTCGATACCGACCGTCGGCTCGTCCATGTAGACCAGTTGGGGCCGATGGAGCAACCCGACGCCGATATTCACGCGCCGCTTCATGCCGCCGGAGAAGGTGTCGATGCGATCTTTCTGACGGTCAGCCAGATCGATAAAGCTGAGCACCTCATCGACGCGTTTGCTCAGTTCCTTGCCGCCCATGCCATACATCTGGCCAAAGAAGCTCAGATTCTGGCGCGCGCTCAGCTCTGGGTAAAGTGCGATCTCCTGGGGCACAAACCCCATCAGCTGTTTCGCCTTGAGCGGTTCTTTCGTGATCGAATGGCCGCCGATGAACGCATCACCTGCCGACGGGGGCACCAATCCACTGATCATCGAAATCAGTGTGGTCTTCCCCGCGCCATTTGGCCCCAGCAGGCTAAAAATCTCGCCGCGGTGGATCTCCAGATCAACACTTTTCACCGCATCGACCATTGTCCCATCGCTGCGCTTATACGCCTTGCGCAACCCTACCGTCTTTACCATCAACTCCGCCATCAGACCATCTCTCCCAGTCTCGTCTCTCGTGTTTCGTCTCTCCCTACTGCACCGTCCACCCGCCATCAATCGTAATGCCCGCCCCCGTTACAAAGCTGCTCGCATCGCTAGCCAGGAAGACGATCAGGCCGCCGATCTCATCCAGGTTACCCCAGCGGCCCAGCGGAATCCGTGAGACAAAGGATTTGTACGCTTCCGGGTCATCCATCAGACTTTGATTCATTTCGGTGCCAAAGGGACCGGGCAACACACAGTTGACGGTGATGCCATACGGGGCCCATTCCAGCGCCAGCGTGCGACTCATCTGGAGGACCGCGCCCTTGCTCGTGGCATAGGGCGTGCGGTTGGGCATGGTCACAATCGACAGGGTCGAACCAATGTTGATCACCCGCCCATAGCGCCGCTCCTTGAGATGAACGGCCAGCGCCCGACAGAGCAGCCACGGGCCAGTGACATTCGTCTCTTGCACTTCTTTAAATTCTTCCAGTGACAGCTCTTCAATCGGCCCGCGGATGTTGATGCCCGCATTGTTGACGATGATATCTACTTGTCCAAAATCGGCCAACACGCCCTTGGCTAATGCGTCAACTTGCTCGGCAACGGTCATATTGCAACTATAGCCGCGACAGGTTTTGCCTGTCGTCGCCTGAATCTCGGCGGCCACAGCCTGCGCCTGTTCGGCCTGGCGGCTGACGACGGCGACCTGCGCGCCGGCTTCGGCTAGCGCCAGCGCCATCTCTTTGCCTAGGCCACGGTTGCCGCCCGTGACAATCGCCACGCGGTTGGTTAACTGAAAGCGCTCAAGCACACTCATTGCAAGGTCTCCTTGATAGGTGGGTGGAAGGTTTGTAGTATATTGATCGGGGCGGGAATGCCGTAGGGATCCCCTGGATCCCTACGATTTACTGTTGGGTCGAATTTACAGTTGATCGGGATCAATGCCAAGTTCGCGCAGCTTGGCAGCGAACACTTCGGCCCGTTGGCGTTCTTGTGCGGCTTGTTGCTGGGCTTGTGCGGCTTGTTGCTGGGCTTGTACGGCTTGTTGTTGGGCTTGTGTAGCAAGTTCAGCACCAGTAGGCAAGAGATTGCCTTCGTCATCGCACCAACGGAGCCAGCGATCAAACTTATCTTCGTAGATCCCTTCCCAAACGGTCAGCCTGAGCCCAACTTGGAGCAGTCGGCGATCGCGGCGTTGTTGGTAGCGCCCACCAGTCAACTCAAAAACGCGCAAATCCTCTTCTTGCATTAGATGCTGTGGATCATAAATGGCATAGTAAGTGACCCGCAGTTGGGCATAGCGCGCCGGCTTGCGCAGGGTTTCCCCTCCACGCCGATTAGAGACAATCTCAATCGCCACATCCGGCGGCTTGCCAAATTCCCAGATAAAGTAGGAACGGTTTTCTTGTGCCCACCAGTCATCCGCCACTTGCACATCTAAACTCAAAAACATATCTGGCACAATCGGTGGTTGGCGAATCCCGCCAAAGATACCGACATTGGCGGACGCGAGAAAAGGGCGCCGTAAAAGCGGCGCGGTATAGAGCGGTTCCACCAATAGCCGTTGATATTTTTCAGAGGGTAGGTTGTCCACAGGCTCGTCATCCTCAGTAATGATGTGGCTGATGTCAGGTCGTTTGACCCCGTAGGCCGTCAAAGTGTCATCGGCGGCATCGGCAATGGCATCATCGAATGCTTCATCGGTTGGGGCGTATATCGGGAGAAATTGTTCCGCTTCAGTTTGCTCTTGTACAGGTGTCAGCACTGTTTCGCTCATAGGCACCACCTTTTGTTAAATTGCTTCACGTCAACCACCCGCCAATTATGACCTGACGTAGGTTTGCTGTCAAGCCGACGCCGGTAAGCGCAATAGATCATCAACATTCACTGGTTGGCCGGTTGCCATCGATTCGTTGGCGGCGATGCCCAGCAGAATCGACGCCGCGCCATCGATGTGCGACGCCGCGCGATGAAAGGGATCAGCGGGCGGGTTGGGCGCAAAGATCTGCTCCAGCATCACCCTGTCACCACCGCCGTGCCCGCCGACACCTTCGGGGATTTCGACGGTGTAGGGGCGACCAAACATCGGGTAGACCCGTAGTTCCTTGCCGCCAAATTTGGCCAGATCTTCATCGTCGACTTTGAGCGTCTGCTCTTCACCCGCGATAAATTGTTTGCCTACCGACTCGATCAGGTCAACTTCCAGCCGCCCCTTGTCGCCGGTGATCGCCACTTTGTAGCCCTCCCACGGGCTATAGGCCAGCAGCGAATAGGTGAGGATCACATCGTTGCGATAGCGGGCGGTGACGCTCATCGTATCTTCGACGGTGATGTTCTCGCCAAAGACATTACGGTCGCGCAGATAGCCAGTATCCTTTTCCGCCTCGTAATAGAGCCCACGCAGCGCCTCATGCTGATCCAGGCGCAGGGCAAAGGGATCATTGGCGGCCGCTTGTTCGCCGGTGTAACGGCTGTAGCTGTAGGCTTCACCCCGTTCCGCCGCATTCTTTCTGCCGTAAAAGAGCAGATCGCCAAAGGCAAAAACCTGTTTGGGATGCGAGCCCAGCCACCAGTTGATCAGGTCGAAATGATGGGTGGCCTTATGCACCATCAGCCCGCCCGATTTGTCCTTCTCGCGATGCCAGCGGCGGAAATAGTCAGCCCCATGAAAGGTGTCGAGCACCCACTGAAAGTTGACATGGCGCGGGCGGCCAACGACCCCTTGCATCAGCAGTTCGCGTACGGCAGTGGCAATCGGCGCATAACGATAGTTAAAGGTCACGCGCAATGAGCGCCCAGTCTTTTCAATCGTATCAAAGATCTGGCGCGCCTTGGTGGCGTCGATGGTCATCGGTTTTTCACTGATGGCATCGCAGCCCAGTTCCATCGCGCGGGTAATATAGAGATGGTGGGTCGAGTCCATACTGGTGACAATGACCGTGTCCGGTTTGGTTTCGGCAATCATGCGGTCAAAATCGTCGGCGTGATAGGTGGCGATGGGGGCGGCGTCAAATTTGTCCGCGATCTGGGCATTATGCCAGTCCATACGCGTCTGGCTCAGATCACATAGGCCAACCATTTCCGCCGAGGCTTGATAGGTATCGACAATCGCGTCGACAAACATTTGGGCGCGCCCACCGGTGCCCACCAAGGCGTAACGCTTGCGAGAATTACTCATGGGAAAAGTGACTCCTATTCTATACAATCGAGATATTTTTATAATAAGTGTAAAGCAACTAAGGATGATTACCAAACGAGGTAGCGGCGCAACAGATTGACAGCGGTACCGCTACCCGTTATAGTTATCTACAGGTTTTGCCCAGCATATTTCACATATCACGCATCACGTTTTACGTTTTACGCATCACGTATCACCTACCACCCTTCATGAACCAGGAGAGACCCATGCCCTACCAGGTGCTAATCGACACCCAGCTTAACGACGAAATCATGCAGATGATCGGTGACGACTGTGTGACTCACCGCTGGCAAGGCGCGGACACGGATCCGGCTATCCTTGCCCAGATTGAGGGATACTTCACCTATGGCCATCCCAAAGTGGATGGCGCGGTGATGGACCAGATGCCCAACCTGCGCATTATCAGCAACTTTGGGGTCGGGGTCGACCATATCAACTTGGATGATGCCAAAACACGCAAGATTCCGGTTGGCAATACGCCCAACCTGGTTGATGGTGTCACCGCAGATATGGCCTTTGCCCTGCTGATGGCCGCCGCGCGCAACTTGATCATCGGCGACCATTATGCGCGTAGCCCTGAATTCACCCATTATGACCCCAGCATTCTGCATGGGTATGAGGTGCATGGTTCAACCCTGGGCATTATCGGCATGGGCAATATCGGCACCCAACTGGCGCGGCGGGCCGGCGGCTTTGACATGAAAGTGCTCTACCACAACCGCAACCGCCGCCCACAGGCAGAGGCTGATCTAGGGGTGATTTATGCCGGCAAAGAAGAACTCTTGCGTGAAGCCGATTTTGTCGCGATCACCGTGCCAATGACGCCGGCGACCCGTCACATTGTCGGGCGTGCCGAACTAAAGTTGATGAAGTCGACCGCGGTATTGATCAACGTGGCGCGCGGCGGCGTGCTTGATCACGACGCACTACTTGAAGCATTACAAAACAACTGGATCTACGCCGCCGCCGTTGATGTCACCGAGCCGGAACCACTGCCGCGCGATCATCCCCTGCTCAAACAGCAGAATTTGGTCATCGCGCCCCACCTGGGCAGCGCCACTCGCCAAGCCCGCCGCCAAATGGCGCAACGCTCAGTCGACAACCTGAAATTGGGATTACGGGGTGAGCCGTTGATTAATCGGGTGGTTTAGGGTAAACTATATTGCGGTTGGATATTGCTGAGAATAAAGCTACTTTGTCTGCACAAGTCGTTACTTCTCAGCTATCTACTTGCACTAATTTGCGTTGTATTAGGAGGTGTCCAATGAGTGTCAATCTGCCAACACGCCAGCAATTGTGGCATGCAATTGATGAATTGCCAACGGAAGCATTACCGGAGCTGACGAGCTTTCTGGATTATTTGCGCTTTAAAGTTGGCCTTTCGCCGTTAAAAGAACAAACGGACTCATCGGTTGATAGTTCTACGTTTCTCATGTCGCTTGTCGGTATCGGTACTTGTGATGAAACTGATCTATCAATGCGCGACGAAGAAATTCTGGCTGCCGAAATTGAGCCCATTCGTGGTTGGGGACTACAAGAAAAGGATACGCCGTGAGCGCGATCCTCGATACCAGCTTTTTGCTGGCGATGAGCAATCCCAACGACACTAATCATAAGCAAGTAATTAACGTTGCGCGCAAACTCCATGAACCACTGATCCTGCCCATCTCCGTTTTGCCTGAAATCTGCTATCTGCTCGCCTCCCGTGTCAATCATGCGGCCATGCGCCAGTTTCTCCAGCAGTTAACCAAGAGCAAAACGATCTTGGAAGTCATCGATTATACCGATCTAAAACGCGTCAATGAAATCTTGCAGCAATGCAGTGACAGCCGATTAGATTTTGTTGATGCGACGATTGTGGCCATTGCCGAACGAAGAAACATTACACGAATTCTCAGCTTAGATCGGCGTGATTATACAATGATCCGGCCCAAACATTGTCCTTTCTTTGAGTTACTGCCTTAATCGGAACCAGCATCAACAAACTTGGAGAAGCTCATGAAAATCAGCGACATCGTCCTCTTCCGTGTCCACGGCCACTATGCCGGTCCCACTTTCCCCAATGGCGACCGGCAGGCGCGCCAGATCGATATTTACCCAGAGTTCAACATTGGTAAGGTCGATACGCCCAAGGCCGGGGCCGCGCTGGCGGCACTCTATGTGGAGATTCAGACCGACGACGGCATTTCCGGCCTCTTTGGTCCGATTGAAGATTGGCAGGGTTTTCATATTCTGCACACGCTGCGCCCCCATCTGTTGGGCCGCGATCCGCTGGCCACCGAGCAACTGCACGACCAGCTGATCCGCATGGATCGGCATGGGCGGTCGGGCATCTTTATGACGGCGGTCAGTGTGGTTGATTGTGCGCTCTGGGATCTCAAGGGCAAGGTGTGGGGGCAGCCGGTCTATCGCCTGCTAGGTGGTCCCACGCGTCCTGCGGTGCCCGCCTATGCTAGCATGTTGGGTTTTCCCACCGATGACCCGGAGGCCGCGGCTGAATTGGCCAGCGATTACAAAGCGATGGGCTATACGGCGCAAAAGTGGTTCTTCCGCTATGGTCCTGCCGATGGCGCCGAGGGGATGACCAAAAATCTGGCGATGGCACAGGCCGTGCGCGACGCGACCGGCCCCCATTACCAACTGATGTTTGATGCCTTTATGGGCTGGAGCCTGAGCTATGCCATGCAAATGGTGCGGGCGCTGGAACCGCTGGCCCCGTTCTGGGTCGAAGAGCCGATCCCCCCGGAACGGGTGAGTGAATTCCGCAAATTGCGCGAGGCCAGCAAGGTACCCATTGCCACCGGTGAACATGTCTACACGCGCTGGCAGACCAAAGAATTACTGGTCGCCGGCGCGGTCGATGTCCTGCAAAATGATCCCGACTGGACAGGTGGTATTACCGAGCAGGTGAAGCTCTGCGCGTTGGCCTCTGCCTTTGAGGTGCCGCTGATTGCGCATGGTCATTCGCTCTTGCCGGCGCTGCATGTGGCTGGTGCCCAGTCGCCGGGGACGGTGCCACGGGTCGAATATCTGGTCCGTTATCAGGAGGGCAAACAGTACTTCCAGCAGACGATCTACCGGCCCCAGCAGGGTGATGTTGTCCTGCCTACCTTGCCGGGTTTGGGTATGGTGTTGGATGAAGCGAAGATTGAGCGGCGTGAGGCAGTGATCTACGAACAATAAGTCAACGTTGCCATAAACGCTAGATTACCAACTTTATTTCGTGCATCTGATTTTGCGTAGGGCCGCGCCGCGGCCCTACGCAAAATCGCAAGTTTGATCAACAAAACCGAAGTGACGGACGAGGCACCTCGTCCGTCACTTCGGTTTTGTTGCTAATTGTTAACAAAAACATGGTTAATATATGACAACTTTCTGCGCAAGGCTGGGGTATACTGTTAATCCCTGCGCGGGGAAGTCGCGGTTGCGCGCTGGCGTGCGCTGCTACTTCTGCTCACAGGAATTGGTGTGATATAATGGCGTAGAACACCTGTTCCTCCCAGTATTCGATGATATTAAAACACAGGATTGACCTCTTCGACAACCAATCATCAAGGTGCAACTAATCAGGCGCAAAGGAGACTCTCTTGGCTGTCAACTCACTCAACCTGCCGGCCACGGCAAACAGTGAATTTAGCGTTACCGATCAGCACAACTATAACCGATCCGGCCCGATCCGCTGGGTCATTTCGCATCTGTTGCGCTACAAACGGTATCTTTTTATCTTTCTGGTGGCCGCCCTCTCGACCAACATCCTCTTTTCGTCGGTGCCACGCCTGATTGGGCTGGCTTTTGACGAAGTGTTGAAGCCACAGCCGAGTGCGCAGCGCCTGCTGTGGCTCGCCTTGGGCGCGCTGGGCATTGTGATTCTGCGCGGTTTTATTGACCTGACCAATAGTTTTTCGGTTGAAACATTGGGGCAGCGGCTGGAACGCGACGCCCGCCAGGAACTTTATATTAGTTTATTGGGTAAAAGTCAGACCTTTCACAATCGCCAACGCGTTGGTGATATTATGGCGCGCGCCTCCAATGATGTACGCCAACTCAACCCAATGATGAACCCTGGCGTCTCGCTGATTACCGAGTCGGTGATGGCGATTGCCGCGCCCATGCTCTTTATCAGCCTGATTGACCCACGGCTGCTGCTGGCCCCGATCTTCTTTGTCATCGTCTATATCTTTGCTTTGCGTCATTATGTCAAGCAACTCAACCCGGTGGCGGGCATGCAGCGCTATCGGTTTGGCGAGTTGAATGCCGGGCTCAATGAGACGATCTCCGGCATTGAAGTGGTGAAGTCGATGGCGCAGGAAGAGCAGGAGCGGCAAAAGTTTATCCACAACGCCACCGAGTTTCGCAACTATTTTGTCAAGGAAGGCGAGATCCAGGCGCGCTACTTGCCCTTGCTCTTGCTTGGTTTTGCCCTCACGATTGCCTTTACCCATGGCCTTTGGCTGCTTTCGGAAGGCGACTTGAGCGTCGGTGAACTGGTGGCCTATATGGGCTTGATGGGAGTGTTGCGTTTCCCGGCCTTTATCGCGATCTTTACCTTTTCGCTGGTGCAGATGGGGCTGGCCGGGGCCGAGCGTATTTTGGAACTAATGCGCACGGAGACCGAGTTGGATGAGAACCGCAGTGGTTACGCCGCCCCGATGGGGGGCGAACTGCGCATGGAAAATATCACCTTCTACCTGGAAAACTCACCGGAAGAGACGCCGGTGTTGCGCAACCTCTCCTTCTATGCCGCGCCGGGTGAAACCGTGGCGATTGTTGGCCAAACTGGTTCCGGCAAAAGCACGCTGGCCAAACTGGTCAACCGGACTTATGACGTGGGCGAAGGGCGCATCTTAATCGATGGCGTTGATGTGCGTGATTGGCATCTCGAATCGTTGCGCTCACAGATTTCGACGATTGAACAGGATATCTTTCTTTTCTCGCGCTCAATTGCGGAGAACATTGGCTTTGGGTTGGGCCAAAAAGCCGAGCGCAGCGCCATTGAAGCTGCGGCTCGCGCGGCCCAGGCCCATGACTTTATCCTCTCCTTCCAAGATGGCTATGACACGGTGATTGGCGAGCGTGGCGTCACCCTCTCTGGAGGCCAACGGCAGCGGCTGGCGATTGCCCGTGCCCTGCTCACCGACCCACGCATTCTGATCATCGACGACTCGACCAGCGCCATCGACAGCGCCACCGAGGATCAGATCCAGCGCGCGATCAATAAAGTGATGGAAGGGCGCACGACCTTGCTCATCACCCACCGTCTCTCGCAGATCCGCCGAGCGGACAAAATCTTGGTCCTGCACCAGGGCGAGATTGTTGATCAAGGCTCACACGAAGAACTGATGGCGCGCTGTAGTTTGTACCAGAGGATTTTTGCGCGGTATGTGTAGGTAAATCGGTACATCGGTACATTGGCGTCATGGCTTTAGGAGTTATTTATATGGAGCTAAAGAAAGTTGAGTATGTTGCGCCCGGTCACAAAGGCAGCAGGGGTTTTGAGGATCTAGAGTGTTATCAACTAGCGCTACGTGTCATGATCAATGCACATGAGCTCGCAAAACAATTGCCGCCAGAAGAGAAATTTGATCTCGTTGCACAGGTTCGGCGCTCATCGAAAAGTACACCAGCCAATATTGCAGAAGGCTATGGCCGCTATCATTACCTAGACAGCCTAAAGTTCTACTCAAATGCGCGTGGCTCTTTGTATGAAACACGATCACACTTTATCACCAGTAACGTGCTCAACTATATAGAGCAAGATTATTTCGCTGCGCTTTATGCTTTAACCCAGCAAGCTGAACGCGCGCTCAATGGCTATATGGCTTATGTCCGTAAACAGCGGGTCGGAGACGATCTTGTCGATACCAACAAGATTCGCGAGGAATCGGCTGACTATTTCCTAACAATCGCAGATCCATTTACGCCCTTTTCCGAAGAATAACCCAATGTACTGATTTACCGATTTACCGATTTACCGATTTACCGATTTACCGATTTACTGATTTACCAACTACACCCAGGAGGCACACATGGGTTTTATTATGGATGGTCTGGACGCTGAGGCGTACGACCGCACGTATAGTGATCGCGAATTGCTTAATCGGATTCTCGGCTATTTCCGGCCCCATCTGCCCGTCATGGGCGGTGTGGCGGGGATGATTTTGCTAAATTCATTGATGGAAGCGGCTATCCCGATCCTGATCGCGCGCGGGTTGAATGGGATCGACCAGGTGGGGGCCGCGGAGATCTGGCAGCGCAGTGGGTGGCTAATTGGCGCGATCTTTCTGTCGGGGGTGCTGGCGTGGACCTTTAACTTTGTGCGCCAACGCTATACCGCGCGCACGGTGGGCGATGTTGTGCTGGCACTGCGCAAAGATGCCTTTGACGCGGTCTTGGCGCGCGATATGTCCTTCTATGATGAGTTCTCGTCAGGCAAGATCGTCAGCCGGGTCACCTCGGACACGCAAGATTTCTCCAATGTGGTGACCCTGACCCTCAACCTGATCAGCCAACTCTTTCAGGTGGTGGTGATCGTCACGGTGCTCTTCTTTATCAATACCCGGCTGACGCTAATCGCACTGGTCATTGCCCCGATCACCATCATTGCGGCGATGACTTTTCGCCGGATTGCGCGGCGGACCACGCAACAGGCGCGGCGTGTGCTGGCCGAGGTCAACGCCAATGTACAGGAGTCGATTACCGGCATCGCCATCGCCAAGAACTTTCGCCAGGAACAGACGATCTACGATGAATTCCAACGGGTCAATGCCCAATCCTACCGCCTGAGTTTGCGCCAGGGCTTGGTCTTTAGTGGCATCTTTCCTGTGCTTGGCACCATCTCGGGGCTTGGCACTGCCCTCGTGCTCTACTTTGGCGGGATGAGTGTGCTTGCCGGGGCGGTTGCGGCCGGTTCCTGGTATCTTTTTATCGAGAGTATCAATCTCTTTACCTTCCCAATGACTAGTATCGCCTCGTTCTGGAGCCAATTTCAGCTTGGGCTGGCCGCCAGTGAACGGGTCTTTGCCTTGATCGACGCGGAGCCACGCGTGGTCCAGACGGACAAGCAAGCGGTTGACAGCATCCAAGGGCGCATCGAGTTTCAGGGCGTTAATTTTAGCTATAACGACAAAGAGCAGGTGTTGACCGACTTTAACCTGACGATTCCGGCCGGCCAGACCATCGCGCTGGTTGGTCATACCGGCGCAGGGAAGTCAAGCCTGGGCAAACTGGTCGCCCGCTTCTATGAATTCCAGGAAGGCAAGCTGCTCATCAATGACCGTGATATCCGCACCTTTGATCTGAAAGACTACCGGCGTCATCTCGGTATCGTCCCGCAGACCCCTTTCCTCTTTACCGGCACCGTGCTCGAAAATATTCGCTATGGTAACCCGAATGCGACCGATGAAGATGTCGCACGGGTTGCCCGCGAGGTCGGCGGGGGCGACTGGATTCAGGCCTTACCGCAGGGGTTGGCCACGGCTATCAGCGAACAGGGGCGCGGCATCTCCATGGGCCAACGGCAACTGGTCGCGTTGGCGCGTGTGCTGCTGGAGAATCCAGCGATTGTGATCCTCGACGAAGCAACCGCCAGCATCGATCCGCTGACCGAAGCGCAGATCCAGGAGGGGCTTGATGTGTTGCTGCGCGACCGCACCGCGATTGTGATTGCCCATCGCCTCTCCACCGTGCGCGCGGCGGATCGCATTATCGTCCTGCGTCAGGGTGAGATTATCGAGGAAGGCGATCACGACGGGTTGATGAGCCAACGCGGTCATTATGCCGAACTTTATGACACCTACTTCCGCCATCAGTCAGTCGATTATGCGCTTGCTTGAGCACAAACTTACCGGTTGGCGTGATTTGTCCCAGTGAGGCGCGTTAACCTGGCAAATCGTGTTGCCCAAGTGACGACCGCCCAAGTGACGACGAAAATGGCGTCACTTGGGCGGTCGTCACTTTGATCTGTACATCATGTGCGATCAATTTAAAGGCATATTGTGCAATTTCTATAGAGCGTGGTTCGGCCATCTTTGCTATAATTTCATCTATGCTGTATAAAGAGGTTTGTAAGACAAACAGATAACCTTTTTCTGTTGAAATTTTATGCTGCGCAGTTTGAATATTTTGCCTACGACCAACCGATGGGACAGGAAGTAGGTCGCCATTCAAATCTGTAGCACTGTTTTTGCCGATAAAGTGTTAACAGTTGACACGTTGCCGGTCAGGTTGTGCATATGTTATGCCCAACTCGTAGATGCTCCACGCTTGCTCGCATGCCCTTGCCCATTGCATCATCCTCCGATCACGAAATTTCCAGCTGCTATAGTTTGCTCTGCATGAGAACTGGTATTTTTATCGCTGTACAAAACGCTCTTTCTGATTTCAACCGCAGTCCAGAAAAAAAGATATCATGACCACAGCAGTGCGCAACCCGTTGATTTCGACCCTGCCACCCCCAACCATGCCCGCGCTTGATCCCAACCGCATGGCACTGTTGGTTGTTGATATGCAATATTTTGACGCCCATCCCGCCTGGGGGGAAGGGCGGACCGCGATTGAGATGGGGGTGGCCGCGGCGTTTGATCCCTACTTTGCGCAGATCGATGCGATTATCCCGCGCATTCAACAACTGTTAACCCATTTTCGCCGCCGAGAAATTGAAGTCATCCACATTCGCGTCGCCGAGTGGACGACTGATTCGCGCGATGTGGGGTGGAAGCAGTTGGTGCGCGGCCTGATCGTACCCAGCGATAGCAAAGAGGCCGAACCACTGATCGAAGTTGCGCCGTTGGCCGATGAACTGGTCGTCAGCAAATCTTCCTCGGGGGTCTTTGCCACCACCAATTTTGACCGGTTGTTGCGCAACATGGGCATCACCACCTTGGTCTTTACCGGCACCGCAACCGGCGGCTGCATCGAGAGCGCCGTCCGCGACGCCGTCGACCTGGGCTACCATGTGTTGATCGTGGCCGATGCTTGTGCCGATGGTACACCGGCTAGCCACGAGTTGGCATTGCAACGCATGGCCGGTGGCCTTGTCCACTTGCTGACGACTACGCAGCTCGCCGATGCGTTGTTGCCCTTGGCGCAGGGCGACCGCCACGCACGCAGTGGGTTGGAGCGGGTCAAAGCTTATCTGCCCAAACCACCCCAAACGCCGCCAACGCCAGAGACCAATCCCTACTCCCTGATCTTTCCACCGGCGCTACGGCTATCACTGACCAGCGTTAATACCGCGCTGGTGGTGGTTGATGGCCAGCACTTTGCTTGTAATCCGGCGCTGGCTTTGGGCTTCGATCCGGCTGATGCTGAGGTCGCGGCTTACTATGCACGCGTGCAGCAGGCGCTTGATAACACCGCTACGCTGTTGGCAACCTGTCGGCGCCTGGGGGTGCCCATCATCCATGTGCGCACTGCCGCCCAACGGGCTGACGGCAAAGATCTCAGTCACCACTTACACACATTGGGCATTTGCCCCGTGCAAGGCACACCGGCCGCGGCCTTTATGCCCGCGGTGATGCCCCAGCCCGATGAGATCGTCCTCACCAAACCGGGGCTGGGCATTTTTACCGGCACCGGCCTGGATGAATGTCTGCGCCACCTGGCCATCGAGCACCTGATCCTCACCGGTATCTCCTTCGCCGGTGGGTTGGAAGGCTCGATCCGCAGTGCCAGCGACCGGGGCTATGGGGTGGTGATCGTGCCGGATAGCTGTGCCACCTTTCACCCGCTGCTGCAAGCCCAACTCTACAAGCTGGAGAGTGGCATTATCAATGTCCACGACACCGCGGTGCTCAACACACAATTGTTGAACTTGTCTACCTAAAGTGTGCACTGTTTGAAGCCACTCCTGGTTTCAAAGCAACCACCCTATCGTAGGAATGCCCATGCTGATCAAAGCCGGTACCGTCATTACTTGTGACGAACAACAGAGTGTGCGCTACAACCAGGGTATCCTCATTGACGCGGGGGTGATTCAGGCGCTTGACGACTGGGATCACTTTGCCGAGGCGGCCGCGTCCGGCTTTTTCGATGCCAGCCGCTTTACTGTCATGCCCGGCCTGATCGACGCCCATACCCATGTCGTCCACAGCGGTGACCCGCAGGAGAATTGGCATTCGATTGTGCTCACCGAGCTAACGGCCACGACGGCGTTAAAAGCGGCGCACGCCGCGGCCCGGCATCTGGCCATGGGGGTCACCACGATTCGCGATGTGGGGGCATGGGATTGGATTGACATTGCGCTGCGTGATGCGATCAATGCCAGCTGGCAAAAGGGGCCACGGATGTTGGTCGCCGGCCACGGCATCACCTCCCCCGGTGGCCACATGGATACGCGCCGCTTTGCCCGCCCCGGTGTGCCGGCGGAGGGCTTGGCGATGATGGGGGCCATTGCCGATGGCCCGGATGCGGCCCGCCGCGCAGCGTGGGAACAACTGATGCGCGGCGCGGATCTGCTCAAATTGAATGCGACCCTGAGCGAATATGTGCGCGCCAGTGGTGGCCAGTGCAGCCCAGAAATGACCGAGGAGACGATGCGGGTGATCTGCACGATTGCCCACGACACTGGGCGAAAAGTGGCGGCGCACTGTCATGGTGGCCCCGGCGTCACCGCGGCGTTGAATGCCGGCGTCGATACCTTTGAGCATGGCCGCTTTCTCACTGATGAGCAACTGGCGCGCATGGCCGCCGAGGATCGTTTTCTCGTGCCAACCTTGAGCCCCGAAGCGCGCCGGGTCGAGGCCGGCGATGCCCCCGCTGACCCGGCGACGCGACGGTGGTATGCCATGGCCACCACGGCCATGTACACTACCGTCAAGCGGGCATATGAACATGGGGTGCCGATTGTCGCCGGCACCGATGCGGGGATGCCCTATGTCGTCCATGGTGGGATCGCCTTTGAGCTGGCGCACCTGGCGCAGGCTGGCCTGCCGGCAGCTGCTGTCCTGGCGGCCGCGACGCGGGTGGCGGCGAACGCGCTGGGCATTGGCCACGAAGTTGGTCAAGTGCGCGGCAATTTTGTCGCTGATTTGCTGATTGTTGATGGCGATCCGTTGCGCGATCTACACTGTTTGCAACAGCCCAGTTCGATCCACGCCGTGATCCAAAAGGGTGTGCTGTAAGTGTTTAACCTGTAAAAGACCTATACAAGGAGAAGTCTATGCAAAGTATGCGTGCCCGTTGGGTGATCGTCTTATCGACCTTCGTCCTGCTCTTAGCGGCCTGTGTTGCGCCGGCCGCAACGGAAACCGCTGCAACCGACGCCGCACCGGGGGCCAAAGGCGGTGATCTCGTGATCGCCTTCCCGGCCAACAGTGAACCAGCCTCGCTCGATGGTCAGATCGATCCATACCAACCGACCTGGCTCTTTAACTCATTTGTCGCTGATCCGTTGGTGATCTTGAGTAAGGAAGGCACCTATGAACCGGCGTTGGCCACCGCTTGGACATCGAACGAAGATGGCACAAGCTGGACCTTCACCCTGCGTGACGATGTCACCTTTCAGGATGATACCCCGTTTAATGCCGAGGCGGTGAAATATAACGTCGAACGCATTCTGGCCCCCGAAACGGCCTCGGCCCAGATGGCGAATGATCTGGGGCCGATTGCCTCGGTGGACGTTGTTGATGAATTCACCGTCCAGTTCAACTATTCCGAGCCGTGGGTCACCGTCTTGGATGCCGCCCGCCGCATGCCGATCTGGTCACCGACCGCGGCGGCCCAATATAGTCTCGCCGATTTTGACAAACACCTGGTCGGGACGGGACCGTTTATCCTTGAAGAGTGGCTGATCAACGACAGTATTCGGTTTACCAAGTGGGAGGGCTATGGCGGTTGGAATTCGATTGCCAACCATGAAGGGCCGGCCTATCTGGACAGTGTGACGATCAAGTTTATCGGCGAAGCGGCCGTCTTGGGCAGCGTCGTCAGCACCGGTGATGCGACCATTGCGCGGGAGTTGCCGTCCGCCTATATTGAAGATTATAAAGATCAAGACGGCTTTGTCTTTATCACCGGTTATCAGGCGGGGACCGGTTTGCAAATGGTCATGAATGTCCGCAACGCCCCGTTGAGTCTGCTGGAAGTGCGCCAGGCACTCAACTACGCCACGGACCAGGCGGCAGTCAATGAGCTGATCTTCGATGGTAACTATCTCGAATCATTTGGCCCTTTGAATACTGTCCACCCCTGTCACTGGGACGGGGCGATGGAAATGTATGAATTCGATCCGGCCAAGGCCATCGAGCTATTAGAGGGGGTCGGTTATCGCGACGAGGATGGCGACGGCATTCGGGAAGCCTATGGCATTGACGGGTTGGCCGATGGCATGCCGCTCACGCTGCGCTGGAATACGCTGCATCACCAAGAGATCGGCGAAGCGGTGCAGGCCCAATGGCGTGAAATTGGGGTCGATCTCCAGGTTGAGGTCTTGCCGGGACCCATTCAGTTGGAACGAGTCAATGCTCGCGACTTTGATCTGATGTACGAGCGTCAACGGTCGCCCGACCCCATGATCTTGGACATGATCTGGAATTCACGCTGGGATGAACCCGGTGGCTGGGCGTGGACCGGCTATGTTAACGAAGAACTCAATGCGCTCGTCGGCCAACTGCGCACGGTTTCGGACAACGCCGCCCGCTGTGAAATCGCTCACCAAGCACAACAGATTATTCTCGAAAATGCGGTCATGTTGCCAACGCTGAGCCAGCCGGTCTTCTATGCGCTGAATGAGAGCGTCAAGGATTTTGAGTTGGCCTCGGAAGGTAACTATTTCTTCCTGCATAACACCTATATTGAGGAATAGCAGAGTTGATGGAGCGTAACAAATAAATTCGGTACCAAGCCACCCCTCCCTAACCCTCCCCTGCTAAGGGAGGGAATCTGGGTACCCCTCCCTATCCCTCCCCAAACTGGGGAGGGATAGGGAGGGGTTAGTCGCCCTGGGGCACCGGCAACCCCCTGCCCCTACGTTAACCGAATCATTTTCTTAACCTTCATAAACCTGCTACTAACAGGGAGAAGTGCCCGCCGCCCCTGGGGATGAGGGCACTTCTCCTGTCGATCACCGGCTTTGTGCGGCTAACACCGTTTCGTGACCTTGCGGCTTCTCGCAACCCATTACTTATGCTACGTTACATTGGCAATCGTCTGATCCAATTGATTCCGGTCCTCTTTCTCATCTCGCTGATTGTCTTTATGATCATGCACGCATTGCCTGGCGACCCGGCCCAGTTGATGTTGGCCGGGGCCGAAAGTGGCTCGGTCACGCCGGAACGGTTGGAAGAGCTGCGCACCCAGATGGGGCTGACTGATCCGCTCTACGTCCAATATTGGCGTTTTCTCTCGCGGGCAGTGCAGGGCGATTTGGGCGAGTCGATTCGGCTGCGCTCGCCGGTCACCGAATTAATCGCCGAACGCTTTGGCGCAACCCTGCAGTTGAGCCTGGGCGGGCTGCTCTTTGCTATTGTCATTGGCCTGGGGACAGGGATTTTGGCGGCTTTGAAGCAGAACAGTTGGATCGATACCACCACCATGTTTCTTGCCTACATTGGGGTATCAATGCCGATCTTTTGGCTGGGCTTGTTGCTGATTCTGCTCTTCTCCTTTCAATTGCGCTGGTTTCCCCCGGCTGGTGGCAGTGGATTACAGGGGCTGGTTTTGCCCAGCATCACCCTGGGTTTTGTCTCCGCCGGCATTATCAGCCGCCTCACCCGGTCGAGTTTGATTGAAACGTTGCAGGAAGATTATATCCGCACCACCCGCGCCAAAGGCATCCCCGAACGGCTGATTGTCAGCCGCCATGCGCTGAAGAATGCCTTTCTGCCGGTGATTACCATGGTCGGCATTCAATTTGGCGGGATGTTGGCCGGGGCCGTGGTCACCGAAACAGTCTTTAGCCGACCGGGGCTGGGGCGGCTGGTGGTCAGCGCGATTCTGTGGAAAGACTATCCGCTGGTGCAGGGGATAGTGCTCTTTCTGGCCGTGATCTATGTGGTGGTCAACCTGTTGGTTGATGTCTCCTATGCGTGGTTGGATCCCCGCATCCGTTATGAATAAGTGAGGTCTGTTTGGCGCTTGCGGATGCCCGTGTGGCTGGTCGGATTGACCAAAGTCCTAAACTCCTATCGACGCAGACGCGTTGGCGGCTCCGCCTCTTTGCGCGTAATCGCGGCGCGCTCAGCGGCCTGGTGCTGTTGATCGGTTGGATCCTGGTCGCCTTCTTTGCCGCCACCATCGCACCCTATGACCCCATCAAAACGGTGGCCGATGCCCGTGACGCGCCCTCTGCGCTGCATTGGTTTGGGACCGATCAGTTGGGCCGTGATGTGCTCAGCCGCGTGATCTTTGGCGCGCGCATCTCGCTGCTGCTCGGCGTGATCAGCGTCGTCATCGGCTCGATTAGTGGCACGCTGTTGGGCCTGGTGGCCGGCTTCTACGGCGGCTGGATCGATACGGTGATCATGCGGCTGATGGATGCCTTTCTCGCCTTTCCCGGCCTGTTGCTGGCGCTGATCATCATTGCGACCCTTGGTCCCAGTATCCAAAATGTCATGTTGGCCGTGGGTTTTGCGACAATTCCCCAATATGCGCGCATTACGCGGGCCAGTGTGCTCTCTGTACGCGAACTACCCTATGTTGAATCAGCGCGGGTGACCGGCGGGCGAGCCAGCCGGCTGATCTTTCGCCACATCTTGCCCAACGTGCGCGCCCCGCTGATTGTGCTTTCCACGCTGCAAATTGGCAATGCCATTCTGGTCGGGGCCGGGCTGAGTTTTCTCGGCCTGGGCGCACAGCCGCCGACCGCCGAGTGGGGATTGATGACCGCAGTCGGCCGCGAAGTCTTGGGCAAAGCGTGGTGGATCTCCACCTTTCCGGGGCTGGCGATTCTCAGTGCCGTGCTGGCGGCGAATCTAATTGGTGATGGGTTGCGCAGTGCCCTGGACCCCAAAATGAGGATTGAGTGAGATGACGGACAGACTGTTACGCGTCGGCATCATTGGTGCCGGCCAGGCTGGCGAACGCCATGCCGTTGGCTTTGACCAAACTGTCACAACCCAAGTGGTCGCGGTGGCTGACCTGGATGCCACGCGCGCCCAAGCCCTGGCCACGCGTTTTAACGCCACCGCCTTCACCGATTGGCGGGCCATGTTAGACCATGGCCTCGATATCTTGGTTGTCTGCCTGCCCCATCATATGCATGTGGCCCCGGCGGAGGCCGCCGCGGCACGGGGGATCCACTTGTTGATGGAGAAGCCGATTGCCACCACTATGGCCGATGGGCAACGGATCGTTGATCTCTGTCAGTCGGCCAATGTCAAGTTGACAATCAGTTTTGTCCACCGCTATCGCGAAGAGGTGCTCCTGCTCAAGCAGTGGTTGGCTGCCGGAGAACTGGGCGTGCCCCAAACCGTACGCGAGACGATGAATGGTCAAGGGGGCGAACACCTGCCGCGTTGGGTCTACAGTCGTGCGACTGCCGGTGGTGGGGTGCTCATGTATAGCGCGATCCACGCCGTCGACCGGGTGTGCTGGCTGCTTGACAGTGAAGTAACCACCGTCACTGCCCAAACCCACTATGCGCCCGACGCACAGGGGGATGATGATGTGGAGCGGGGGGTGGTGGCCCTGCTCACCTTTGCCAATGGGGCAACCGCCGCGCTGAGCGCTAATGCCCCCAACTATCGCGCCCAACCGGCCCATTGGGAGACGGAGATCTATGGCACGGTGGGCATGGCGCGTGCCCGCACCCGCCAATGGGCCGAACTAAGCAGCAGCACCACATCGGTTCATCAGGCAACGACGGCACTGGCCGACGAGTTGGGCCAACATTACAACTTTGCCCGCCAAGCCGAGGAATTTGCCGCCGCCATCCTCGCCGATCGCGCGCCGCTGGTCAGCGGGCAAGATGGCATGAAGGCCCTGGAAATCTGCTTGGCGATCTACCGTTCCGCCGCGCAGGGTTGCCCGGTGACCTTGGCTTCGGGAAGGTGACAGTCACTGTCCACAAGCTATTTCGTCTAGCCAGATGGTTGTGGACAGTGACTGTCACCTAGCTTGCATGCTTTTTATCAATTGTGTTTACAAGAAGGAGCTAACGATGACTTTATCGAAACAAGCTGGACTGACCAGATCCAGCTACTTGTTACTGCTGGTGACTGTGCTGGCGCTGCTCTTGACCGCCTGCGCGCCCATGGCTGCCCCAACGGCCGGCGATGATAGCGGTGCCGCGGCCCCCGCCGAAGATGCCACCGTGGTGGTGCTCCAGGGGGTCGATATGACCACCCTTGATCCCCACTATGTCAATTCGCTGCCGGAGGTGAATGTCAACCTGCACATCTTCCAGACCTTGATGCGCTTCAACGATGAACTCGAACTGGTGCCTGAGTTGGCCGAGTCGTATGCCTCCATTGACGAGCTGACCTGGGAGTTCAAAGTCAAGGAAGGCTATACCTTCCACAATGGCGAACCGGTCAATGCCGAAGCCTTTGCCTTTGCGATTAACCGCGGGCAGAACTTTTTCGTGAATAACGAAGCGGTCGTCGCCTATCAATATGACTTGCTGAATCTGGACCGCGTGGAAGTGGTTGATGAGTACACCCTGCGCATTATCACCAAAGAACCGAATCCAATTCTGCCTTCGCACATGGCGCACAATCAGACCGCCGCCATGCCCCCGGTTTACTACACCGAGACCGACCCCGACGAGTTACAGCGCCATCCAATTGGCAGTGGTCCCTATAAATTTGTCGAATGGATTCCCGAAGAGCGCGTCGTGCTTGAAGCGTGGGATGAATTCAAAGATGGTGCCCCGGCGATCAAACGCATTATCTGGCGTCCTGTCCCAGAAGCCGCCACCCGGATCGCTGAATTGCAAGCAGGCAATGCCGATATTATCGTCAATGTGCCGCCCGATTTGGCCGAAAATGTCGATGCTGCGGATGGCGTCCACTTGGATGCCGTCCCCGGCATGCGCCGCATCTTTATCGGCATCAAACAAGAACGCCATCCAGGGCTCGCTGACAAGCGCGTGCGTCAAGCACTCAACTATGCCTTTAACTGCGAAGGGATGATGGAAAATCTGTTGGCCGGCCGCGGCGAATGTTCCGCCCATATTGCCAACGCCCCGGATCAAAGCCCCAATGTTGATGCCTATCCTTATGATCCGGAAAAGGCACTTGCCCTGCTCGCCGAGGCCGGCTACACCGATTCTGACGGCGATGGCATTCTTGACAAAGAGGGGGAGAAGCTGTCACTGGTCTTTGACACACCAAATGGCCGTTATATCAAAGATCGCGACATTGCCCAGGTGATCGCCTCGGATCTGCAGAAGATTGGCATTGAAGTTGAGTTAAAGGTCTTTGATTGGTCGATCTACACCGAAATGACCGGCCAAGGGGGCGCGGGCTTGGATGATCTCTTCCTGCTCGGCTCCGGCCCCGGCTTTAATTGTCGCTCGGATTTAGCGCTGGTGCAGGCCACTTCCGGCTCGAACCGCACCGGCTGGTCGAGTGAAGCATTTGAAGCCGTCTGGGCAGAACTCGGCCCCGAGTTTGACCCCGCCCGCCGCGTCGAACTCTGCAACCAACTGGAAGAGATCGCCTACGAAGAAGCCCCACTGATCTTCGTCTGGCTGCAAACCGATTTCTACGCCGCCTCCGATCGCCTGAACTGGCGTGCCCGCCCCGACGAGCGCATCCTGCTCTTGGACGCCACGATAGTCGAGTAGTCGCACCGTCCATCGCGCCGCATGGCGTATCTCTGTCCCGTAGGGACACTTGATCTAAGGTCAAGTGTCCCTATGGGACAAAGTCCGTTACTTGTGCGCAAACCGCCCGCCCCGCCGGTAAGGCGTCACCTGTCTACCGATTTACCTGTCTACCGATTTACCTGTCTACCGATTTACCTGTCTACCGATTTACCTGTCTACCGATTTACCTGTCTACCGATTTACCTATCTACCTGTCCACAGAACCCTATGATCTACCTTATCCAACGGCTGTTACAAACCTTTATCGTGATCTTCGGTGTGAGCATTGTCACCTTTGGGCTGATGTTTCTCACCGGCGACCCCACCGAACTGCTCTTAGGGGCAGGGGCCGATCTCATGAGCCAGGAAGATATTGAAGCCTTTCGCCAGGCGCGAGGCTTTGACCGCCCCTGGCTGGTCCAATATGCGGACTTCGCCCGCGGTGCGATCCAGGGTGATTTTGGTGACTCCTTGCGCCACCATCGGCCTGCCTTCAGCGTCGTCTTGGAACGGATGCCGGCGACGATCCAGTTGTCACTCTTTGCCTTGATCATCTCGGTGATCTTCGCGGTCCCGATTGGGGTGATTTCGGCGACGCGACCCAATAGCTGGTATGACTACCTGAGCATGACCGGGGCCTTGATCGGCCAATCGGTGCCGAGCTTCTGGTTGGGCATTTTGCTCATGCTCTTTTTTGGCGTCTATCTCAAGTGGCTGCCAATTTCCGGGCGCGGCACCTGGCAACATCTGGTGCTGCCCGGCGTGACCCTGGCCGCCTTTTCGCTGGCCCGCAACGCACGGTTGACCCGCTCTTCCTTGCTCGAAGTGATGCAGCAAGATTACATGCGCACGGCCCGCGCCAAAGGGTTGAACGAAAACTTGATCGTCTACCGCCACGGCCTGCGCAACGCCTTGATTCCGCTGGTAACGATGATCGGGCTACAGGTCGGCTTTTTGCTGGGCGGCTCGGTGATTATCGAAAGCATCTTTGCCTGGCCGGGTATTGGGCGGCTGATTATTCAATCGATCTATAACAAGGATTTCCCGGTGGTGCAGGCCGGCGTCACGCTGCTGGCAATTATCTTTGTGCTGGTCAATCTGCTGGTCGATTTACTCTATGGTTGGCTGGATCCACGGGTGCAATACGGCTAATGCGATTATCAACAAACCAAATCACGGAAGAACCTCATCCGCGTCAGCCGGCGCCGCAATCACCGGCGGCCGAGGCGTTGACCACCCAGCTCGATACCGGTCGGCGACGGCGGCGCCATGCGCTCTGGCGGAGCTTGGTGCGCAATAAACTCGCCCTGTTGGGTATGATCATCATTGGGCTGATGCTGCTACTGGCGGTGACGGCCCCCTTGCTCACCAGCCATGATCCTGAGCAAATTGATATTGTCAAGCGGCTCAAAGCGCCGGGGTGGCAGGATGAAAACGGGCTGACCCATCTCCTAGGCACCGATACCCTGGGTCGCGATGTCTGGGCGCGCCTGGCCTATGGCACCCGCATTTCACTGCTCGTTGGCCTCTCGGCCGTGGTGATTTCGGGGACAATCGGGGTGATGTTAGGCTTGCTCGCCGGCTTTTTCCGCGGCACCGTCGATGACGTGATCATGCGCATCGCCGATATTCAACTGGCCTTTCCCTTTATCCTGCTGGCGATCAGCGTGATTGCGGTGCTCGGCGCTGGGTTACTCAAGGTGATCGCCGTGCTGGGGATTAGCGGTTGGGTGCAATATGGGCGGCTCGTGCGCGGCCAGGTGCTCTCCTTGCGCGAACAGGAATTTGTGCTGGCCAGCCGCGCCATCGGCGTCCCGAATCTGCGCATTATCCTGCGTCACATTCTGCCCAATACCTGGGCCGCCGTGATTGTGATCGCCAGTTTTTCCATTGCCGGTAACATTCTGGCCGAGTCTTCGCTGAGCTTTCTCGGCCTGGGCGTGCCCCCTGATATCCCCACTTGGGGCGGGATGTTGGCGGAAGGTCGCGAATATTTGGAGTTAGCACCCTGGCTCGCCACCTTTCCGGGCCTGGCGATTGCGCTGACCGTCTTCGGCATCAACGTCGTGGGCGACTGGCTGCGCGATTACCTGGACCCCCGGCTCAGCCGCAGTGAATCGTAACCCAATGACACCTATGCAGATTGCCCCAGTGACCCAAGCCGATTTACCGGCGCTCTATCAACTCTTTACGACGGCCGCCCCTGATCGACCAGATGCCGAAGCAACGGGTTTCTTACGCTCGCAATACAGCCTGGAAACTTTCTGGGCCTTTCTCAAAGATCGCCAGGCCTATGTTGCGCAACAACAAGGCACCGCCCTCGGCTTCGTCGTCATCGCCCGCCCAACCCTTGATCAAATGGGGCCGGTCCACTGGTTTGCGCAGCCACCTCAGCACCAGGCTGGTGCGGGACAGGTTGCATGGTGGGACGAGCAATTGCGTTGGATCAAAATGGTGGCGGTGTTGCCGACGGCCAAGCGCCAAGGCGTGGCGACGGCGCTCTATCATTATCTCTTTGCTTTACAGCCGCAAGCCGCGTTTATCACCGGTCTCTATGAAGCGCCGCTCAACAACCGCGCCTCCGCCGCCTTTCACCTAGCGCTTGGTTTTGCGCGCGTGGGGGTGATCGACTGGACACGTGAAGGAGCCGTCGTGGATGAAGCGGCGCGGCGGCTGACAGGAATTTACTACCGGCCGGCGGGGGTATAGACGCGGATATAGGTAGCGCGGATCGTTATACCCACCACAAAAATCCGCGCCACCTATATCCGCGTCTATACCCCCGCCACCAGAACACAAAGGAGCAAACACGTGAACCGAGCCGCCATCCATCAGTACATTGATGACCATCTGCCTGAACATACCGCGCAGATCCAAGCGTGGGTGCGTCAACCCAGTGTCAGTTGGGACAATCTGGGCGTTGCCGCGTGCGCGGAATTGGTTGCCGCCACTTATCGCGACCTGGGCTGCCAAGAGGTGGAGATCATCAAAGGTCGCTTTCATCCAGGGGTTTGGGCCTACTATGACGCTGGCGCAGCGTTGACGATCCACAACTACTGCATGTTTGACACGCGCACAGTCAAGCCGGATCAATGGTCCTATGATCCGTGGGGCGCGACCTTGGCGGCGATTGAACCCTATGGGCAAGTGTTGGTGGGGCGGGGCGCGCTCGGTGCCAAAGGACCCTATGTGGCGTGGCTCAACGCCTTGGTCGCGATCATCGCGGTGGAGGGGACGCTGCCGGTTAATATCATGTTCTTGGCCGAAGGCGAAGAGATCATGGGCAGCCCCAGCTACCGAGACTTTGTGGGGCGCTATGCCGACCGCCTGCAACAGGTTGATGCCAGCTTCTGCCCCTCATCAACGCAGACCGCGACCGGCTCCGTCTCGATTGGCCTGGGGCTGAAAGGGATGATCGTGGTTGAGTTAACAGCCAGCGGGCAAAGTTGGGGCCGTGGGCCGGCCAAGACCATTCACAGTGCCGGGGCTGCGCTGGTTGATTCGCCGCCCTTTCGGCTGGCCCAAGCCTTGGCCACCCTAACCGATAAAGCGGGGACGGGCTGTCAGGTCAAGGGGTTGGAAGCGATCTGGGCCTATCGCAAGCCACTCACGGCGGAAGAGCGGGAGCTGCTTGACCGGTTGGCTCAACGCAGCGCCGGCAAGGATTGGCGGACGGTGTTGCCCCTGGGCGGGGCGCAGAATGTGCCACACCTTATTGGCGGACTCGAAGGGATCGACCCGCTGGTCAACTACCTTTACGGGCCGACCTTTAACATTGCCGGGCTGCGCAGCGGTTTCCTCGGCCCAGAGACCGGCACGATCCCCTATATCATTCCCAGCCAGGCGACGGCAACCATTGACATGCGCTTAGTCGTTGAGATGCCGCCGGAGGAAGTCATCGGTCATCTGCGCCAACATCTGGATGCGCAGGGTTTTGCGGATATCGGGATTGATGTCTATGCCGCCTTTGCCCATGCCCAAACTTCCCCCACGCACCCGCTTGTGCAAGCCGCAGTAGCGACCTTGCAACAGTGGCAGATCGAACCGGTGATCTGGCCGATTGAAGCTGGCGGTGGCCCGTGGACCGCCGTGCCCAACGCTTTTAATGTCCCTTGTCTGCGTGGCGCGGCGCTTGGGGGTGGCAATCGCGCCGATATTGATGAATTTATGGTGATTGAAGGCGATGGCAAGGTGGCCGGGCTGGCCGATGTGGAGAAATATCTGGTCGATTTGCTCTACGCCTATGCCCAAAGTGGTGAAGGGCAGGGCTGACGCAATGGTCATCCGCCACCCGCTGCCCTTGCTCACCAAAGAAGTGCCGCGCCTTGCCCTGCATCGTGGACAGACCATCGTCCTCGCCCAGGATCTCCACGCCCCCTTTGCAGACTGGAAGGCAGGTTGGTTGGCAACGCAGGCGCGCGCAAAGGTCTTGTTGCGTGAATTTGATGAATATGCCGATGCGCTGGCCCTGATGCGGCCCAACTGGCAGCAGGTGCTCACCGCCGCGCGTGTACAGCAAATCAAGATTGTCTACAGTTGTCTAGGCTATCAGCCCCCGCAAACGCCATCCACTTTCCAGACGGCGACCAACTGGCTTTGGGAGCTAAAAGGCCCCGCTGGGCAATTCTCGGCTGATCTCCAACCGCTACCAGGAGAACCGATCTACGCCAAGCCAGGCTGGAGTGCACTCGGGAACACCGAATTCTGCACCTATTTGGCCGCGCAGCAGGTCGCCAATGTGATCCTGCTTGGCACCATGCTCGAATTTGGCCTTCGTCAAACTGCCATAGCCCTGGCCGATCAGGGCATTGGGGTCTTGATCGTCAGCGACGGCGTGGTTGCCCTCACCCAGGCTGGTGGCAAACAGGCCGTCGGTGAACTCGGTCATGGCTTGACCAAGTTGCGGACTACAGGGGAATTGCTTGCCATTTTGGCGCGATTGTCAACGGAAGAGACCGTCTATATATGAATATGATCCAAACCGTCCTTGGCCCGATTCGACCCGATGAACTCGGCGTCTGTCTGCCCCATGAACATATCTGGTGTGACCAGCGCCTGGGGCCACGCGCAGCGCTCTTTGGCGCAACCCGTTCGACCGCGGCTTACATGCGCCTGGATGATTTTGAGAAAATGCAGGCGGAGCTGATTGCCTTTCGGGAAGCAGGGGGCAATGCAATTGTCGAGGTGACCTGTAATGGCTGGGGGCGTGATCTGGAGGTGTTGGCGCGCTTGTCGGCGGCGTCGGGGGTGCATATTATCGCCACCGCCGGCTATTACATTGAACCGTGTATTCCCCTGTTTGTCGATGAACTGTCCGCTGAGGCGTTGGCCGATCATATTACCAGTGAACTTGTCGTCGGCGTGGGGGAAAGTCAACGCCGCTGTGGGGTGGTAAAATCGGCGATTCACCGTTCGCATGTGGAAGGGGTGGAGGCCAAGGTGTTGCGGGCTGTGGCGGTGGCCCAACAGCGGACCGGTGTGGCGATTACCACCCATACCACCGGTTCGCGGCGTCAAGAAGTGCCCGGCGGCACTGTCGGGGTGCAACAGTTGACCCTGTTAAAGACAATGGGCATTGATCCCACGCGCCTGATCGTCGGCCATGTCGATGAGCGACCGGATATCGACGTGCTCGCGTCCTTGGCCGCCGAGGGCTGTTTCATCCAATTTGACGTGATCGGCAAAGAGCATTGGTTGCTTGATCAGACGCGTGCCGAGTTGCTCCATGCCCTCATCGAGCGCGGCTATGAACGCCAACTGCTGATCTCCCATGATTGCAATCGGGGGTATGAGATGCGCTATGGCGGTGGGGCCGGCTACTGTCACATCTTTGAATCCTTCTTGCCCCGCCTACGCGCCTTGGGCGTCACCGCCGCCCAGATCGAGACCATCATGGTGACAAACCCGGCGCGTGCGCTTTGCCCCGTCCCGCCCCACCCGTAAATCCCCCAGCACTTACCCTCACGCCACCCAGTCGGGGAAGGCCGGCTCATAAAATTCGCTGACCGAGCGGCCTTGATAGGTGGCTTGGGCGACACTCTGCTGTAATTTCTGATCAAACCGTACGGCATGGGCAGACAGGGTTGCCCGATCAAGCCCCAAGACCTCCCCTCGTTGTACCCGGACAATGCCATCCACGATCACCGTGTCGACATCGCTGCCATTCGCACAGTAGACCAGTGCCTTGATCGGGTCGTGAGCCGCGACCGGGCCAATGTGCGTACGATCCAGATCAACCAGCACAATGTCTGCTTTCGCCCCGGCGGCCAGGCGGCCGAGGTCAGGGCGCTGCAATGCCCTGGCCCCACCCAGGGTTGCCGCGTCAAAGATCTCCCGCGCCGTGCCCGAAGTGGCGTCGGCATCGGCAAGTTTACTAAACAACGCCGCGGTGCGCATCTCCACCAACATGTCATGAGGCGAAGTATCGGTCCCCAACGAAACGGGAACCCCCGCGCGTACATAGCGCGCAAAGGAGTGGAGAGCCACGCCGGTGCGGGCAAAGACCACCGGGCAATGGGCCACCGTGGCTCCGCTCTCCAGGATCAACGCCAGGTCGGCATCGCCGCCGACCGCCGTCGGATCGGGCGGGTACGCGGTCCAGGGGTGGGCCGGTGTAAAGATGGCATGGGTCAGAGAGACTTCCGGCCCCAGAAAGCCCTGGTCATGCAGATATTCAATGGGCCGATTGCCATAGCGGCGTAAGATCTGGTGAAAATCGAGCAGATATTGGGCGACGTGGATTTTGAGCAGGCAGCCCAATTGCTGCGCGGCTGCCTTGGTCGCTTTGAGCAGCGCAAGGGTGCAATTGTCTGCCTGATAGGGGAAGAGAAAGGTGCGGATGCGATCGGCCGCAGCCCCGTTAAAGGTCTGCGCAAAGTCCACCGCTTGTTCTAGCCCTTCCCAGCCGGCCGCCTCGCGCAATTCCCACTCGATCGTGCCATCGGCCTTGCCCACCACGCCGCCGGACATGTGGGGCAGCGCCAGGTAAGCGCGCAACCCGGTGGCTGCCACACAATCGACCAACGCCTGATCACTGCCGACCCGCCCACGGTAGGGATGCCGGCCATAGTTGGGCACCATGACAAAGGTGGTTGTCCCCGTGCGCAGGGCAGTGTTCATGGCGTAGATCGCGCTCGCTCGCCAGTCGTCTGGCCCTGGCCCAGCAACATTGTAAGCCTGCTCTGGTTGTACACCCAACCCCAAGCCAGAATTGAAAAAGTTGGGGCGTGCCCGATCCAGGCGCGTCAACTGCATGTGGACGCCAAAGGCCATATGGTGATTAATTAACCCAGGGATCACCAATTTGCCGCGCGCGTCAATCCGCTCATCGACTACACCTGTATAGTTGCGGCCCACAAACAGGATCTGGTTGCCCGCATAGACCACCTGGCCGTGCTCAATCAAGGTATGTTGACCGCCTTGATAGGCCACCACCGTTCCACCATCAATCAGGGTTGCCATTGTTATCGCTCACAATCATTTATTGGCTGACCGGTCAGAACTTGTTTTAAATAGGACTTACGTCGCGCTCGGCGGCTGAGCGGGGGCCCTCTGGGCGCGAAGCCAGAGAGCACTACGTAAGTCCTATTTAAAAGCTTAGTGGCTAAGCTTGATCAGCGCGTTGATCTCGGCCAAATCTTGTGCGGAGAGTTGCCAGTCCGCGGCCTTGACATTGCTGAGCATCTGATCTAAGTTGGTCGCCCCACTAATCACCGAGCAGACCTGCGGTTGGGCCATTAACCAAGCTTGGGCTAACTCATTTAAGCCCCGTTCGCGCGCCGCGGCCCAGGCCGTCAACTGGTCGATCAGGTTGTAGGTGCTGTCGGTCATATATTTTTGCACATATTCGCTGCTCTCCCCGCGCGAACCAGCCGGTGCAGGTTCGCCTCGTTTGTATTTGCCGGTCAAGAAGCCGCCGGCCAGCGGGAAGTAGGGGATAAACCCCACGTTGTGGGCCTGGCAGTAGGGCAATACTTCGCTCTCCACCGCTCGGTTCAACAGGTGATACTCGGATTGGAGCACCACGCAGGGGGTCCAACCGCGCACTTCGGCGAGCAGGTTCGCCCGCGCCAATTGCCACGCGGCAAAGTCCGATGCGCCAATGTACCGAATTTTGCCCAGGCGGATCAGATCATCCAGCGCACGCAGCGTCTCCTCAATCGGTACACTCGGATCCCAGCGGTGGATGTAATAGAGGTCAATGTGGTCGGATTGCAGTCGGCGCAGACTCGTCTCCACTGCATTCATCAGGTGGTAGCGTGAGGTGCCGCGATCATTCGTGCCCTGGCCCACGGGGAAGTAGAATTTGCTAGCCACGACAAATTTATCCCAGCGCCCCTTGAGCGCCGCACCGATGGCCTCTTCCGAGCGCCCTTGTTGATAGCTGTTGGCCGAGTCGAGCATATTAATGCCCAAATCCAGCGCTTGATCGATCACATTCTTTACTTCGGCGGCGGGCAGGGCCGGCGAGCCAAAACGATTGGTGCCAATGCCAATCACCGAGACGCGCACGCCAGCCGAGCCTAGTTGACGATATTCCATGAGTTGCTCCGTAGGTAGGTAGAACAGTAAATCGGTAGATAGGTAAATCGGTAGATCAAGACAAGTACAGCGGTCTAATCCATTCCCAACCTGTTTATGGACATTAAGAAATAAGTTCGGCAAAAGAACCCCACCCCAGCCCTCCCCTGGTAAGGGAGGGGGCAGTTGCCGGGGTAACCGTTCCTCCCCTTAACAGGGGAAGGTTAGGAGGGAGTCAGCCTTTTACCCAACTATTTTCTTAACTTCCATCAACGGGTTTTGCGTCTCAGCAGGTGGGTTTCAACCACCTGCTATCCCCGCCGCCAAGCTACGGCGGTAAATCGGTAAGGACTCTGGTGGGGGGCGACGCCCATTAACCATTAACTATTTTCAATTTTCCATTAATTATTTGCCCGCGCTTACCGCCCCCGCGCGCGCGGATCCAACGCATCGCGCAGGCCGTCGCCCAGTATATTAAAGCCAAAGACGACTAACATCAATGTCAGGCCAGGGAAGATCATGACATGGGGAGCCAGGCGGGCCCACGAGATGCTGCCCTGTAACATTGAGCCCCACTCGGCGGTCGGTGGGGGGACGCCGAGGCCCAGAAAACTCAAGCCGGCGGAGGTCATAATCGCGGAGGGGATCAAGATGCTGATTTGGACGAGAATCTGGGCCACAATATTGGGCAGAATGTGGCGCAGCAGAATCCGGTGGACCGGGCTGCCGACGGCCACGGCGGCATCGACATAGGCGGTGGCCTTGACGGTTAACGCCAAGCCGTGGGCCAACCGGGCGAATTGGGGCAGTTGATAGATCGCAATCGCAAGAATCACATTTTCGATGCCAGAGCCCAGAATCGCGATAATCGTCAGCCCAATAATAATCCCTGGAAAGGAGAGCAGGACATCCATCAACCGCATAATCGGCATTTCCAAGCGGGGATACCAAGCGGCCACCACCCCCAACACCACGCCAATCACCGTGCCGATGCCGACAGAAGCAAAGGCAATTGCCAGCGAGATACGTGCCCCAAAGATAATGCGGCTCAGGAGATCGCGCCCGTTGTTATCCGCTCCCAGCAGATATTCGGCCCCCGGCGGCTTCAACGTATCGCGCACCGCGATCTGATTGGGATCCTTGGGTGCAATCCAAGGGGCCAGCATCGCCGTCACCACAAAGATCAGCACGATTAACGCGCCGATGGCACCTAATTTATAGTTGCGAATGAAATAATTGAATGATTTGAGCATGTTGTGCGTAATTTGTGTCCGCACTTATGCTGTCGTAGGGGCACGATATATCGTGCCCCTACGACAGCATAAGCCTGATATATGATAATAATCCACCCCCTCCCAACCTCCCCCAATCTGGGGGAGGAGCCGATCCTGTTCCCTCCCTTAGCAGGGGAGGGTTAGGGAGGGGTTGGTCGTCACGTAATGTCTACGATTTAATGGCGAATCCGTGGATCGACAAAGCCATAGATCAAGTCCACCACCAGGTTGACCAGGACAAAGGCGGTGGCGAAGACGAGCAGCACCCCTTGCACCACCGGAATATCGCGCTGACTAACCGAGGTAACCAACAGCCGCCCCATGCCCGGCCACGCAAAGACCGACTCGGTGATCACCGAGCCACCGAGCATATAACCAAAGCGCAGGCCGACCACGGTGACAATCGGCAAGAGGGCATTGCGCAATGAATGGCGGATCAACACCATCAGTTTTGGTACACCCTTGGCCCGTGCCGTGCGCACATAATCTTCCTGCAATGTCTCGAGTAGCGATGCCCGTGTCATGCGCGTAATAAAGGCGAGCGAAAAGACGGCAAGGGTCACCGTCGGCATGATAAAGTGCCGCCAGGTGCTGTCGCCGGCGCTGGGCAACACCCCTAACTCCACACTAAAGAACCACATCATGAGCAGACCCAGCCAAAAGACCGGAATCGAAATGCCCAAGAGCGCGATAATCGTAAAGAGAATATCCCAGAAGCCGTTGCGATTGATCGCCGAGATCACCCCCATCGCCATGCCGAGGACCGTGGCCGCCACAATCGCGACTAGCGAAAGTTTGACGGTATTCCAGAAGCGATCGCGAATCTCGACAATCACTGGCCGCCGCGTAAAGATCGAGACCCCCAGATCACCGCGCGCCAGGCGCGTGATATAGCGGACATATTGCACCAGCGGTGGCTGATCCAGCCCCAAGTTTTGGCGCACTTGTTCGACTTCGGCTAACGAGGCATCGCTGCCCGCGTACATCTGCGCCGGATCGCCGGGGATGAATTGGAAGGCAACAAAGACCAGCGTTACCACCAAAAATAAGATCGGAATCGTGATCAGCACCCGGCGCAAAATATAGATGGTCACAAAGGCTTGTCCTAAGTTCAGTTGTCCCGATGGGACAATGCGTTTTCCGCGCGAAGTGTGCTAAATTGTCATTCCGAAGCGAAGCGAGGAATCTGGGGCTGAGCAAACTCGGATTCCTCGCTTCGCTTCGGAATGACAGTGTCCGTCAAAACTGAAGCGGCAAAACTTTATTCTTCCAACCAGGCATACTTGCCGGGCCAGTTATTGCCAGCCGGCTCAAAGTAGACGCCCTTGACCTTGTTACTGGTGGCCACAATTTGCACAATATCGAAGAGCTGCAAAATGGGGGCCTGTTCAAAGACGCGTTGGATCACATCCGCATAGATGGCGTTGCGTGCTTCCAGATTGGGGGCGGCCATCGACTCTTCGATCAAGGCATCGACCTCTTCGTCACAGAAGTAGGCCCGGTTGTAGTAGACGGGGGCCGCCGAGGCACAGGCATAGAAGGTCTGCATGATATACTCGCCATCACCGGTAAAGACGCCCACGGATAGGTTGACGAGATCATACTCGGCCTCCGCGGCGGGCTTGGTAACCGTCGAGAGGAACGCGGCCGAATCGAGAATATTGATCTCCACGTTGATCCCCACCTCGGTCAACATGCCTTGCACCAATTCCGCGATCTCAATGTCACCGGCGGCCGAGCCTTTGCGGGTGTAGAGGTTGATGCTCAGCGGTTCGCCATCTTTCTCGCGTACGCCGTCGCCATCACCATCGACCCAACCGGCCTCTTCCAAGAGGGCGGCGGCCTTTTCCACATCGTATTCATAGACGCCGGCATCATGGTAGCCATCAATGGTCGGCATCAGATAAACGGCGCGGGCAATCGTGGCATATTTGCCCAGGTAGACCGCCTGAATGATGCCTTCCTTATCAACCGCGTGGTTAATTGCCTGGCGCACTTTGACATCATCAAGGGGCGCTTTGACATTGTTCATGGTGATGTACCACTGGCGCGAGCCGATTTCTTCGAGCACGGTAAATTCTGTGTTACTCTTTAACCGTTCCACATCCTGGATCGCCAGGTCAAAGGCCATATCAACATCGCCGGCCTCGAGCATCGTTGCGCGGGTGTTGATATCCGGTACATTTTGGAAGATCAATTCGTCGAGATAGGGCAAGCCGGCCTGCCAGTAGTTCGGGTTGCGTTCCAAGTGCAAAGTATCGTTCGGAATATATTCCTTGACCATAAAGGGGCCGGTGCCGGAGGCCTGGCTTTTCATCGCCTCGTCGCCCACTTCTTCGACAAAGCTGGGGCTATACATCGACCACGGCTTGGCCGCCAACACGCCATACATCCCCGGCGCGGGCCGGGTGAGGGTGACCTGGACGGTTAACTCGTCAATCACTTCGACGCTGGCAAAGGGAATCGAATCGGCCAAGGGCTTTTTGTTCGTCACCTTGCGGTCGATATTCCACTTCACCACCTCGGCGTTAAAGTCGCTGCCGTCGTGAAATTTGACGCCCGGTTGCAATTTCCACGTGTGAACCAGCCCATCCTCTGAGACTTCCCACTCCTTGGCTAGCAGCCCGACAATTTCACCCGACTGCATGCGATCAAACAGGGTTTCGTAGAAATAGGCGGCCACTTCATTGAGATCGCTGGTGTTCGCCGATTGCACATCAATATCGGTTTTGATGAAGATATAGGCCACCCGTAAGGTGCCGCCCTGTTTCGGTGTTCCTTCGGCTGCTGGCTCGGCGCTCGTAGCATCCGTGGTTGCACCAGTCGGGGCCGGGGCGGCCGGGGCGCAAGCCATTAACACGAAGAGGGCCATGCACAGGAAAATCAGTACAGGGACTTTGAACGGCGGTCGTTGCATTCGCATCAATTCACTCCTTACTTTTCAACAGCATGGGTACGATTAAGGTGTACGGTGACAGTCACTGTCCGCAAACAAGAACATGAAGATCAATGGGATCTCAGGGGGTATACACCGCTTGTTTCAACAAGCGGCTGATAAGCAGAAACCCGTTTAAACGGGTTTTGCATCTCAGGCACCTGTTGAAACAGGTGCTCCCAGTTGCCTACCCCCTGAGATCTGGTTGAACCAACATGGACAAAATCGTTTGCAGAGAGTGACTGTCACCTTGGTCGTAAAGGGTCGTTACAAAACAGCTTTTAGCGTTGCGAGCACATACGCTACCTGCGCTGCGGTCATGCCGGGGTAGATGGGTAGACAGAGTAAACTTTCGGCCAGGCTTTCGGCCACGGGAAAACTGCCCGGCCCCAAACCAAGGTGCTGATAGACCGGTTGCAGGTGTACCGGCGGGATGTACAGGGCCGCCGCGGTAATGCCGTTATCACGCAGATGGGCTTGGACCCGGTCGCGGTTTGGCACCGCGATGGTGTAATTGCGCCAGCCATGGCGCGTGCCGGCCGGCACCTGCGGAATTTTCACCCCTGGCAGCCCTGCTAACGCCGCACTGTACTGATCCGCCACCGCTTGTCTCAGCGCGGCCCACGCATCCAAGTGGACAAACTTCGCCCTGACCACCGCGGCCTGGACGCCATCGAGCTTGAGATTATACCCTTCGCACTCATTGGCCAGCCCCAGATAGAGATGGCGCTCAGCAATCGGCGCTTCGCCCCGTTCGGGGGGCAAGCCATAGCCTTTCAACAGGCCGATTTGGCGGGCCAAGGCTTGGTCTTGGGTAATCACCATGCCACCATTGCCGATCCCACCGAGCACTTTACGCGGGGCAAAGGAGAAGAAGCCCGCTGCCCCCCACAGCCCGACCTGCTTGGCTTGAAATTCAGCACCTAGGGCCAGGGTGGCATCCTCGATCACCAACAGCTGATGGCGCTGCGCAACGCTGTTGATGGCATCCATCTGTGCCGGTAGACCATACATGTGGACCGGCACAATCGCGCGCGTACGGGGCGTAATCGCCGCTTCGAGCAGGGCAGGGTCCAAGTTGTGGCTCTCTGCCGCGACATCGACAAAGACCAGGCTCGCCCCGGTCTGACTGATCGCGGCCGTGGTGGCCATATCACTGTTGGGCACGGTGATCACCTCGTCGCCAGGGCCAATACTCAGCGCCTGGAGGATCAAAAACTGTGCCGCCCGCCCCGATTGCACGCTAACGGCGTAAACCGGGGCGGTTGCCGTGCGCCCAAAGTAGGCAACAAAGTCGGCTTCCAGCGCTTTACACCAGGCCGACCCATCACAAGTGGGATCGGTGAGCAGCTCGTCAAACGCCTGATCAAGGGCTGGGCGCACCTGCCTATGTTGCCACGCGACATCGACCAGCGGGATCTTCATGCGGCCTCTTCTTTTACGGCGATCACTTCGACTTCCAGCTTGACCTCTGGACTGCCCAACCCGGCCACAATTAGCCCGGTGTGCGGGGGCCGGTGGTCGCCGAAATATTCAAAGCGCACCTTGGAGACCGCGGGCGAGTCGGCCCGATCAACGAGGAAGGTTGTGATCTTCACCACGTTGCGAAAGGTGACCCCCGCCGCTTCCAGCACCCGGCGCAAGTTCTCGTAGACAAAACGGGCCTGCCCCTCAGCATCATTTGGCGCCACCAAGACCCCATCAGCATCTTTGGCCACCTGTCCCGCCACATAGATCGTATTGCCGGCGCGCATGGCATGAACATAACTCGGCGTCTGGTACATATTGTCCGGCTGGATCATCTCAAAGAAAGGTTGGTTTGGCATTGGTTTCTCGCAATTCGGTTAAATAGGTAAACCCGCTAAAATTTTTGAAGAAAATCCCTCGTGGGTCGTAACGAATAACCCCTCCCTAACCCTCCCCTGCTAAGGGAGGGAATGGTTGACCCGTGACTGTGCCTCCCCTTGTTTGGGGGAGGTTAGGTGGGGGTTTGTCCTTACCCCGTTGGGTTGAGGATAGTTTCAACTGTGCGCCCTAGGGGGTCACGGGCGGCCGCTGCTGCGTACAATTTGCGCTGAATGGCCGGGGCCGCAGCCCGTAGCCGCGCTTCATCAGCATGAAGCACCTGCCCTGCCGCCACCACCGATTGCCCCGCCACATAGACCGTATCTACATCGCGCCCACTGCCAAAGAGGATCAGCGACCTGATCGGATCAATGACTGGCCCAAAGTGAAAGCCGCCCAGATCGACACAGACCAGATCCGCTTGCGCCCCCGCGGCCAGCCGACCCAGATCGGGGCGCTGCAAGGCGTTGGCGCTGCCCACCGTGGCGGCATGAAAAAGTTCGTGACAGGTTGGGCGCTCGGCCGTACCGTTGGTCTGTTTGCCCAGAACCCAGGCCAGCCGCATTTCACTGATGATGTCCGCCGGCCAGATGTCACAGCCGATGCCGACCGTGATGCCCTGGTCAAGATAACGCGGCAGGCTGTAGAGCGCTTCCCCCATGCGCGCAAAGGGCAGGGGCGAATGGGCCACGGGCGAGCCGGCATCGGCGATCAACTGTAAATCGCGCTGTGGATCGCCCCCGATCGCCGGATGACCGCTGATGAAAATGCAATGACCGAGGATGATCTCCGGCCCCAGAAAGCCGATCTGGTGTAGATGCCCGACGGGGGTATCGCCATAACGCTCGCGGATCAGGGTAACTTCGTAGGGATATTGCGCTGTATGGATCTGCGTCAACAAATGGCCATTACGCGCTTCGCGTCGTGTCGCCGCCAAGAGATCTGGGCTACAATTATCAACCGCATGGGGGCAGAGCAGACTCTGGACCCGGCCACCGTGCGCACCGTTAAAGCGCTCGGCAAAACGCACTGCCTCCTGCAACCCTGCCAGCCCCATGGCCTCATCCCAATGCCAACCGCGACTGCCATCACGCTTTTGATAGGCGCGCCCGCTGCGGTAGGAGAGCGAAAGATAGGCGCGCGAGCCAATGCGCCCCACCGTATCGACCAGCATGGCTTCATCATCCGGCGGATTGCCCAGCCACCAGATCGTGCCCGACCCCGCGGCATCGACAATGGTCGTCGCGCCGCAACGCAATTGCTGGACCAACCCGATCTCAGCATTTACTTGCTGCTCTGCTGGGGTAAGTGTTGGTTCCAGAAAAAGCGGGGCACGTTCAACAAACTCCTGGCTGGGGGCAAACCGCGCTGATCGGGGCACGTCGACTACAGATGCCATCAAGTCGAGCCCCAGGTGGGCGTGTAGATTGATAAAGCCGGGGCAGATGAACCAGGTCGGCTGATCGACGACGGTGTCGGCCTGGCCCGCAAAGTGCGGACCGGCATAGAGGATCTGATCCCCCGCAAAGGCCACTTCGCCCCGCTCGATGATCTGATGTTGTCTGCCATCCCAGGCGGCTAACCAGCCGCCGCGTAACAGTGTGATCATCTTGGCCTCGCTGCTAACTATTCACCCCATTGCGAACACCGCGCTGGTGGTGCGGAGCCGTTAACCATTAAGTGTTTTCCATTAACGACTAACCCCTCCCTACCCCCCCCCGACTTCGGGGCGGGAATACGCCACTCCTCCCCAGTTTGGCTTACCAATACCCACATTTTTAGTCAGTGCGCCCGAGGCTAAAGCCGTCGGGCTACGAAACAACGCCCGCTAAACCGGGCTTGTGGGCCAACGATCGAGCCCCATTGATGGGGCATTATTTGGTAGCCCAGTGCTTTTAAGCCTGGGCGGTATCCCCTCACCTTCAACTTGTGGCTAAAGCTAAGCCCGTACACGGGGGAGGTCGGGAGGGGTGGCTTGGTAGTTATGTTTTCCATTAATGATTCTCAACCGTCGCATAAGTGGGCGGAAAGAGTTCGTGCGCGGCCAGCCCACTGGGATGATGCGCCGCCAACTGTTCACGCTGCCAGAGATGGACGGCCGCAGCCTCTTGTCGTAGCGCAGCTTCATCGACCCCAACCACCAGTCCGTCCTGCACGACCAGCTTGCCATCCACAAAGACCGTTTCGATATCCGTCCCGTTGGCGGCGTAGACCAGGGTCTTGATCGGGTCATCGACCGGCCCGATATGTTGGCGGGTGAAATCAACGATGATAATGTCTGCCTTGGCCCCAGGAGCCAGGCGACCAATGTCCTCACGGCCCAGGATGCGGGCACCGTCCAGCGTCGCGGCATTAAAGACATCGCGCGCTGTGCCGCGGTTGGCATCGCGGTCGATCCACTTGCAGCCGAGCGCAGCCCAACGCATCTCTTCGATCATATCCTGGGGAAAGGTATCCGTCCCCAGCCCCACGTTGATCCCCAGCTCGCGATAACGGGCGAAGGAGCCAAGCAGCCGATCGCGCCGCGCATAGACGACGGGACAATGGACAACATGCGTCCCCCGGTTGGCGACAATTTTCAGATCGGTCTGGTCGTCCACCGGAAAGCCGGATTGGGGATGGGCTGTTGTGTAGATGAGATGGGTCAGGATCGTCCGCTCATCCAGAAAATGGAGACTGTCGAGCAACTGCACGGGGCTCTTGCCAAAGCGCCGCAGGCTGTCGTGAAATTCAAAGAGTGTTTGTGAGGTGTGCATGTGTACGGGCACGCTACAGCGGTTGGCAACCTGTTTGACCGCCCGCAATAGTTCCGGCGTACACGCATCAAATTGATAGGGGAAGAACATGGTGCGCAACCGGCCGTTTTGTGTGCCTTCATAGCGTTCGACCATCGCCTCGCCATAGGCCAACCCGGCGTGCGCCGCCGCTTCATCCCAATGGTAATGGGTGACGCCCTGTTGATCGCGGTAGCGTTTGCCGGCGCGGAACTTGTGCGAAAGGTAGATGCGTGCCCCCAGTGCTGTCGCCGCTTCGGCCAGGATGGGCACCTCGGCGCGCGGTACTTCAAAGCGCGAAGGGGCCATCGTCGTGATCTCGACGATCGTGGTCGAGCCGCCTTTGAGCAGTTGCACCAAGGAGAAGCGCGCACTGGTGCGCAGCCGCGCCTCATTCAGCTCCAAGGTCCCTTTGCCCTCGACCGCATAGGCTTGACCAGCGGCAAAGCCCACTTCGCTGCTATCGAGGGTTAGGGTTTGAATATCGATGTTCGCCAAGGCATGCGCGTTGACAAAGCCAGGGGCGACCAACTTCCCGCGCGCGTCGATGGTTTGGTCGATCGCGCCGGTAAAGTCGGGGCCAACATGGAGAATCTGGTCACCTTCCATGACGACCACCCCATCGCGCAGAATCGCATGGTGTCCTTGTTGAAAGCCAACTACCCAACCGCCTTGGATCAACGTGCGCATGCGCTCACCCGTTTTCGCGTGTCCAGAGAATCGAATCGGTGTCGGCAATGTGGGCAATGTAGCCGCCCGGATTGATCGGCATGCGCAACCGGCGGCTGATAATCAGGCCATTGACCGGCGAACGACACTCTTCGCGCACTTCACTGGTCAGCGGGTCCAAGACGCGCCCCAGCAGTTGCCCTTTGGTCACCGTCGCGCCGAGCACAATGCCCTCTTCTTGCAGATAAAAGCCACCGCCCTTGGAGCGGTAGACCGTGTAGTTGCTGACCATGATCTGCTCTTTGGGCAAGACCGGCGCGCCCTCGATCATGTTGAGATGTTTGAGCACATTGAGCAGACAATCGACCCCCTGGTCGATGGTGAAGTCGATCATGCCGCCGCCACCACACTCGGCAACCAGACAGGTAATGCCATTGAGCGAACATTGGCCGGTCAACATGTTGGGGTTGATCGGCCGTTCACGCCACCAGATCACCGGTGCGCCAAAGGCAATCGCCAATTCGCGGATATTCTCTTTCATGCGCGTTAGATACTCGGTGGTAATCGGCTCGCGCAGATCGCTGGCATCGCGCCCAATGCCATCAGCCACTTCGCCCGCCACCGCCTTGCTCGGATCAGTGGGGAAGGCTTGGGGGAAGGCGACCGGCAATTCATCACAGGCCCCGGTGCCATCGTGCAAGTCAACCACATATTGACACTTGCTCACCACTTCGGTCCACAGGGCATAGGCCATCTGCTCCGTGAGCCAGGCGTTGGTATTGCTGCCCGGCCAGACGCGATTCATATCGAGCATGTCCACCGGATTGACCCGTAAGCCGGCGCTTTCAATGGTGCCGCCAAATTCAATCGTCATCGGGCTGGCCAGGGGGATACAGAGGACAGTGCCATTTAATTTCTGCGGATCGATCTGCTGCGTGGCGCGGCGAATGATCTCCGCCCCCATTGGCTCCCAGCCATGCATGGTCGATTCGAGGCAGACCGTCGGCCCGTCGCCCACGCCATTGATCACCTGGTAGGGAATCCGTACTTCCGTGCCGCCGGCCAGATAGCCGATATGCAGATAGCCAAAGGCCCGTTCCCCCGCGGCGACCACGCTCTCGCCGACTTTGATTGTCGCTGCCATAATTTTCCTTCTTTGCTGAATCAATTGGTAAACAAAAATGTAACTACCAAGCCACCCCCTCCGCGCCCTAAGGGCACCCGTCCCCCTGGTAAGGGGAGGAACAGTTGCGTCGTCAACAGTCCCCTCCCTTAGCAGGGGAGGGTTAGGGAGGGGTGGTAGTTACACAAAAATTTAATCAAGCGTACTACAACCAGCGCGCAAACCAGTCCAAATAGCGGTCGAGCCGAAAGACCCGATGCCAGGGACGGCCTGATCGCGATAGCTCATGACTTTCATTGGGAAAGCGGACAAACTCGGTTGGTACACCCACCCGTTGCAAGGCCAGGTAGAGCGCTTCGCCCTGCCCCACCGGGCAGCGCAAATCTTGACCGGAGTGGACGACCAGGGTGGGGGTGCGGACACTGCCCACATATTGGAGCGGGGAGCGTTCGAGATATTTTTCCGGCGCTTCCCAGGGCGCTTGTTTGTCGAACTCGACCCGATCCAACAGGAAACTCATGTCACCCACAAAGCCATAGCGGTTGACCAGCGAGCGATCCACGACCGCCGCCTTGAAATCAGGGTGACGGGCGATGATCCAGAGCGCGCTGTAGCCGCCGTAACTGCCGCCGGCCACGGCGCGGCGGGCGGGATCGATAAAGTCAAATTGGGCGCAAGCCGCGGCCAAACAGGCCATATTGTCTTCATAATCGAGATCGCCCCAGTGGCCGCGCGTGGCCAGCGAAAAGGCTTCGCCATAACCATGATTGCCGCGCGTATTGCAGTGGAGCACCGCATAACCGTGCGCGGCATAGAGATGAAATTCATGGCAAAAGACACTGGCGCGCATCCCGCCGGGGCCACCACCGGTGTAGAGAATCACTGGGTAGCGTTTGCCTGGCTCGGCCCCGACCGGCGGCACCAGCCACGCATCGACCAGCACGTCGCCCGACGGCACTTGAAAGCGGATCGGCGCGGTCAGTTCCAACTCATCCAGCAGTTCCCGGTTGACATCCGTGAGGGGGTGCAGGGTCGCCGAGCCATCCTCCTGTAATTCGACGCGGAAGAGGTCACCAGGGTTCATGTCATCGCCAATCAGCGCTACAATCGTTTGGGCCGTGGCGTCGGTGGTAAAGGCCACCAGCGAATGGCGGCCTTGGGTCAAGGCGGTCGCCGCGCCATCTTGGCGGTTGATCCGGTAGAGGTCAACCGAACCGGCTTCATTGACCAGCACGAAAAGCGCCTGGCCATCGGGGAGCCAGCGCGGGCTGTCATCCCCGCCATAGCGGCGTAGATCCTGGTTGCGCGAATAATCACCCAGGGCGCGATCCAGTTGCGCGGTGACACAGGTCGCGCTGCCATCGGCCACGGCGATCAGCCAGAGCATCTGGTTGCCGTAATGCCCTTTCACCGGGTCGTTGTGGCCACAGACCGCAATCGTGCTGCCATCGGGTGACCAAGAGAGATCGTTGCTGCGCATCTCCTCCAGGCCAAAGAGCTTTTGCGGGGTAACCGGTGCCGTGCCATCGACAGCAAGCAAATAGATATAGCTGTTGCGCAAGAGCTCCCCACCGGGGTCCAGGTTACCCGTCGTTGCCAATTGCCGGCCATCGGGTGACCAGGCGGGGGCTGACAGATCACCACTGGCGTTGGTCAGTAGGACCGGAGTCGGCAGCGTGGTCGCGTTGGCGTCAAAGGGAATCCAGACAATTTGGCTGCGATAATTGCCGATAAAGCCGGCACTATCCGACTGCCAGCGCACCCGTTCGATCACCAGCACATCGCGGTTGAAACGCGTGTAGGGATCTTCCGCTGTAACCCCGGCTGCCTCCGCCACAAATTCCAGGCCGAGTTTGGGCTCAACATAGCTGTTAAAGGCCAACCGTGAACCATCCGGTGCCCAGACTACATTGCGGACCCCGCCGGCCAGATTGGTCAAGGGTCGAGGCTCACCACCAGTGGCCGGGATCACCAGCAACTGGCTGCCGCCGCCGGTCACGTCGACGGCCGGCGGCGGATCAAGCGCGGGCTGGGGCGCGCCCGTTGCGCCGGACGCAAGATAAGCAATCACCTGCCCGTTCGGTGACCAGCGCGGGTGGGAATCTGAACCACTGCCGTGCGTTAGCTGGCGGCTCGCGCCCGTGGCGATCTCGGTCAAGAAAATGTTGGACCGATACCGATTTTCGGTCGCATCCAACCAGGTGCGCACCCAGGCCACCTGCGTACCGTCGGGGGAAACTTGTGGATCATCCACCAACTGAAACCGCAACAGATCCTGGGAGGTTAAACGTCGTTTGCTCAATCGGAACTCCTTATACCTAACCAGCTAGATTCTTGAACGGGAAATATGTAGTAGAGCGGGAAACAAGTAAATCAGTAAATCGGTAATAGGGCGGCAATCCTTGTGTACCGATGTACCGATGTACCGATTTACCTCTCTACCTCCCTACGTTTTCATCCGTGGATCCAGGACATCGCGCAGCCAGTCGCCGAGCAAAATGGTGCCCAACACGGTGATCGTAATCGCAATCCCGGGGAAGGTGGAGAGCCACCACGAGGTGGCCAGATGGTCGCGCCCTTCGGCCAACATAATGCCCCAGGTGACGGTGGGCGGCTGTACGCCCAAGCCCAAAAAGCTCAACGACGACTCGGCAATGATCACCGTGGAGATCTGCAAGGTGCCCAGGACGATGACCGAGGCCATCACATTGGGCAAAATATGGCGCACCAAAATCTGGCCGCCCCGTTGCCCAATGCTGCGCGCCGATTCGACATAATCTCGTTGTTTAATCGAGAGTACCTCGCCCCGGATCACGCGGGCAAAGGTCACCCAGCCGGTCAGCCCCAGCACTACAATCAAGGTGATCACACCGGAGCCTTGTCCAGGACCCAAGGCCGCGACCACGGCCAAGGCCAGCACAATAAAGGGAATGGACATAAAGGTGTCGAGGACGCGGGAGATAATGTCGTCGACCATGTGCCCCACGTAGCCGCTGATCAACCCCAAGGCGACGCCAATCACCAAGGAGACGACGACCCCCAACACACCGACCAACAGAGAGATGCGCGAGCCATAGATAATGCGGCTCAGCAGATCGCGCCCCAGTTGATCGGTGCCCAGCAGATAGGTCAACTCCCCTTCCGCATACCAAGCGGGTGGGAGCAGGCGTGACTTTAAATTGAGTTGTGTGGGATCATGGGGGGCCAAGAAGGGTGCCCCAAAGGCCATGATCAACACCGCAAGCACCACGATCACCCCAAAGATCCCGACGGGGCTACGCAGCAGATTGGTCACCCAGCGGACACGCCGCTTGGGCTTGGGTGGTGCCAAGGTTTGTGTGGCTGCGCTCATGAAGTTGATCCATAGCGGATCCGGGGATCCAACAGGGCATAGGAGAGATCAACGAGCAGATTCGTGAGCATCACGACCAGCGCAAAGATAAAGACGCCCGCTTGGACCACCGCCAGATCGCGCACTTGCACCGAGGCCAGAATCAGCCGGCCTAACCCTGGCCAGGCAAAGATCTCTTCGATAATCACGGCCCCGCCCAAGAGCCAGGCCATCTGCAACCCAAAAACGGTGACAAACGGAATGAGCGCGTTGCGCAGGGCATGGCGGGTCAGCACAAAATAGTTCGCCAGCCCTTTGGCGCGCGCGGTCGCAATATATTCCTGACGCATCACCTCTAACATACTGGAGCGCAGCACCCGGGCCAACGCCGTGGCAATGCTGCTGCCCAACGTCACTGCCGGTAAGATGATCGAGGTGGCTTCCAAGCGCCCGGAGGGGGGCAACCAGCCCAGCGTAACGGCAAACAAGAGAATCAACATAATCCCAATCCAGAAGTTGGGCATCGCCCGGCCCAGGGTTGAACTGATGGTGACAAAGAGATCAAGGGGTGAATTTTGATAGATCGCCGAGAGCAATCCAGCGGGAATGGCGATCACCAGCGCCACCACCATCGCGGCGAGGGCCAATTCCAAGGTTGCCGGCAAGCGCTCCATCACCAGCGGCAAGGCTGCGGTGCGAAAGCGAAACGAATCGCCAAAATCGCCCCGCACCATCAAGCCCAATTGGCGCAAGTACTGTTCATGCAGCGGCCGGTCAAAGCCATAAGCCGCCCGCACCACCGCAATCTCTTCGGCGGAAGCTTGGGGATCGACCAGATGGGCCAGGGGATCGCCCCCCACCCGCAGCAAAATAAATAAGATGACCGTCAACCCAAAGAGCGGCGGAATCATCTGCAAACAACGCGAAAAAAGGTAATTAATCATAAGTCAGTTCTTAGACTACGATCAATTTGAAAAGCGGAGTGCCACCCCTCCTTACTGGGGTCGGTTTTGTGAAACCCCACCCCAGCCCTCCCCAGCTTGGGGAGGGAGCCAGTGGTTCCTCAGCCCCGAGACTGTTCCTCCCCCAACCTGGGGGAGGTTAGGAGGGGGTGGCACTCCGCTTCTCATTCTGATCTCAGTACAGATACGAGCGGGAGAGACACGAGCGGTTCACCCCTATCTCGTCTCTCCCCTTCACGTTTTACGCATCACGTTTTACGCATCACGCATCACGTTTCACGCATCACATCACTAATTCAGCGTCGCGTTCCCCAGCCAGAGGAAACCATCCAACGGCGGTTCCCAGGTGAGGCGCTCGTTGATGCCGACGGTGTCATACATCTGGTAGAGGTAAATGGTCGGGACATCTTCCAGGAAGAGCTCTTGGATGCGCACATACTTGGCGGCGCGGCTCTCGGGATCCATGTCAACCGCGGCGTCGCGAATCAGTTGGTCAACTTCGTCGGCCACCGGGCCACTCCAGCCGCTGCGTTCACGGCGGTCGCTGCGCTCGGAGAGGACAGTGATCCACGGGTCGAAGAAGGAGTTCCCCAACGCATCCATGTAGAGTTCTTCGTTCTTGTAGGGGAAGTAGATCTGCTCGCGGAAGGTGGTGACATCATAGACTTCCAACTTGACGTTCAGCCCCACATCCTGCAGCATCGCGGTAATCGCTTCCGCGACTTCCTTCTGATTCAGCCAAGAGGTGCTGGATTGGAAGACCAACTCTTCGCCGTTATAGCCGGCTTCGGCCAGCAGCTCGCGCGCCCGGTCGGGGTTATACTCACCCACCTGGTTAATAAAGCGCTCGTCTGTGCCCAAGGTTGGCGGGGTAATACGTGACAGGACAGGAATGCCCATCCCATCGATCAAGTCGACCAGCGATTGCCGGTCAATCGCATAGCTGATCGCTTTGCGGACCAGCGCATTCGAAGTGATCCCTTCCCATTCCGGGAATTTCTCTGAAGGGCCGGCGCGCAGGGCCAACAACATCACCTGCGAGGTGAGGAACTGTTTAACCGTGGTCCCTTCGTTTTCGTTGACGCGTTCCCAATCCTGCGCCGGGACACTGAGCACCAGGTCAACATCCGCGGTCAGCAGGTTGGCCACGCGGGTGGAAACTTCGGGAATCGCCCGGAAGATCAAGGTCTTAATCGCGGGCACGGTCTGCCAATATGACTCATTGGCGGTTAAGGTGATGCTGTCATCCTTGACCCATTCCGCGTACTGGAAGGGGCCGGTGCCGACCGGGGTATACTCGGCGCCGCTTTCCATTTGGGTTTTGCCATGTTCTGGCGCTTGGATGCCACAGCCGGTGCCGGCCATTTTGCTCAAGAACGCCGGCTCGGGGGCGGTCGTGACAAACTCGACATTGAAGGGATCGATCACGTTGATCTCAGCCAGGAAAGTCCACTGGTTGTAGGTGATCATCGTCTCGTCATCCTTGATGCGCTGATAGGTCCAGACTACCGCATCGGCATTAAAGGGCTCGCCATTGTGGAAGGTAACCCCTTCGCGCAGCTTCATGCGCCAGGTGGTCTCGTCAATGTTCTCCCAAGATTCGGCCAGCCACGGCTCAAATTCTGCGGTTTCGCGGTTGCGCCAGACCAGGCAGTCAAAGATATTCATGTGAATCCAGGTGGCGGCAATCGCCCAGTCGGTGGGCGGATCGAGCGAGGTGACCAATTCATTCATGCCGACGGTGACGGTGTCACTGGTCGGGGCTTCAGCCGCAGGGGCCACCGTTGCTGCTGCCGCACCACTATCCGCCGCCGGCATGGCCGGGGCTACACAGCCAACCAGCATGGCCAAGAGTAGCATGGCGGTCAGGGTGTTAACCCATAACCGTCGCCAGGCAAAGCGCTTTTGATCTTGCATAAGTCAATTTACTCCTTTATTGAACGAAAATTTACTAAGGTTGATCGAACGAAAGGTAAGCTGGCACGCGGATTGGGCTGATTTTTTATCTGCCGCCACCGCGTGCCATTTTCATCCCCTGTGGCTACTGTTTTGTGAAATAAGTTTTGATAGGTAAATTCTACCCCCTCCCAACCTCCCCCAGCTTGGGAGAGGAGCCGTGACCTCACCGGCGAGGTGACGGTTCCCTCCCCAAGCTGGGGAGGGTTAGGGAGGGGTTTGATTCCTATCAAGACTTATTTCACAGAAGAGTACTGTTTTGTGAAATAAGTCTTGATGGGTAAATTCTACCCCCTCCCAGCCTCCCCCCGCTGGGGGGAGGAGCCTTGGTCTCTGCTAGCGGCGTGACGGTTCCCTCCCCAAGCTGGGGAGGGTTAGGGAGGGGTTTCCTTATTTCACCAAACACTACTGCGCTGTCCATTGCACGGGTGCGTGCTGGGCGTACTTTTTGACTTTGTGCAAGTCCAGATCAATGCCAAAACCGGGGGCATCGGGGACACGCAGGAGCAGACCATCGGGTTGGAATGGTTTTTCTAGGATCGTGTCATCCAACCAGGTATAGGGCGATGGCCATTGGACACAGGGTAACGCCGCGGCCAGATGCGCGGCGGCCAGGGCAATCACATCGAAGTAGATCGCCATGGAGAGGATCAGGCCGGCAGCGTCGAAGATCGTGGCAATCTTCTGGACATTGCGGATGCCTCCATGTTTGGTGATCTTCATCAGGGCGATGCTGGCCGCTTTCTGCTGCACCAGCTCGATGGCATCTGCCGGTGGATAGATCGCTTCATCGGCCATGACCGGGGTGGCGAGCCGGCGGGCGATTTCGGTCAGATCCGTAAGCCGGGCGACCGGTTGCTCAATCGCGCCCAAGGCCCCAATGCGCTCCATTGTTGTGAGCACGGGCAGGGCTTGGGCAATGGTATACCCCGTATTGCCATCAACCTGGATCACCGCGCGGTTGCCCACCGCCTTGGCCACCGCGCGATAGCGGGCGACATCGGTTTGGGGGTCGAGGGCGATCTTCATTTTGAGCACCGGAAACGCGTGCTCGTCGAGGATCGTCTTGGCCTCTTCCGCCATCCGTTCCGGCGTATCATCGTGGACAAAGCCCATGAGATTGACGCCGTCGCGCACCTTGCCGCCGAGCAATTGGTAGACCGGCACCCCCAGCGCCTTGCCCTTGAGATCCCAGAGCGCAAACTCAACCCCGGCATGGGAAGACCAGTGATCAGGCAAGGCTGCCTGCAACTTGGCGATCAACCGTTCAATATCAAAGGGCGACTCGCCAATCACGGCGGGGGCCAGATGGGTCTGGATGTTGACGGCCATGCCCTCGGCGGTCTCGCCATAGGAACGGGGGGCCACCGCGGTCTGCCCAATCCCGACCAGCCCCACATCGGTGAAGAGTTCGACAATGACGGTGATGGCCGAGCCCGTGCTGCCATAGGCGGTGGTTAAGGTCGCCGAGCGGGGCAGCGCGATGACGGTGGTACGCACATCGGTGATCTTCATGCGGGCACCTCACCCTCCGCCAGCACCAACCCATAGTCGCGGCGCGCCCCTTCTGGGGTGATATAGCCCAAGGCCAGATCGGCCAGAATCAACGCCCGCTCCCGTTCGGCGACCGGGCCAAAGCCGCCGCCCCCTGGCATACGCAACTCGATCAGATCGCCGGGTTGATATTCAATCGGCGGAAAGCGGGTGATCAACGCGCCGTTGATGTGGACAGTGCCGACTTTGCCCGGTTGACCGCCGTCAATCCCTGGGGGATCACAGAACATTTTGTCGGGCCGGATGCGCACCGACATGGGCACGTCGGCAATGTTGCGGAACTTGATCACCTGGCTGATCCCACCTCGTTGCCGTCCGGCCCCAGCCGAGTCGGGCAGAAATTCTTTGCAGACCATCAGGATCGGGGCTTGCAGCTCCATGATCTCGGTGGCGGTGACGGAACTGTTGTGGGGGAAGGCAATCGGCAGCAGCCCATCCAGGTTGCGCATGGCGCCGCGACCGCCGTGGGGCAAGATGAAGACCGCAAAGGTGCCATAACCATCAATCGTCCCACTCACACTAAAGGGCCAGATCGAGCCGCTACCCGCCTGCCCATTCTCCCCCAAGATCGGCCAGAGTGCGCCAAAGAGCACCTGATTGATATTGTTGGTGACCTTGGCGCGGGCGCGCACGGGAAAGGGAAATTCACAGTTGAGGATGCAGCCCTTGGGTGCCGTCACATGGATCGGGCGGAAGAGCCCGGAGTTGTTGGGTACCTGTGGCACCAGCGCACATTTGAAGGGATACATGGTGCCCGAATAGGTGACATTGTAAACACAGTTGATCGCCCCCTTGCGTGTCTGCGGCGAAGTACCGGTGTAATCGACATAGATGTCACTGCCGCGCACTTCGACGGTGGCATGCAGGTGGACAATATCAATGTAGCCATCAATATCAAGACCGAACTCATAGATCCCGTCCGGCAGCGCGGCAATCCGTTGGCGCATGAGCGCTTCTGAGCGCGCATGGATCTCGGCGGACAGCGTGCCAATCTCGACCAGGCCATAGTCCGCCATAAACTCTTGGATGCGCTGCTTGCCGATCTGATGGGTGCCGGCAATCGCGCGCAGATCGCCCAACACCATTGCCGGCACGCGGCAGTTGGCGTCAATCAGCGAAAAGGCCAGTTCATTCTCTTTGCCGGCCACATAGAGCTTGCACGGCGGCATGCGCAGCCCTTCAGTGAAGACATCGTAACATTCGATATCCCCGCGATGGCCGCCTACATCCGAGACATGGGCAATTGTCCCCATAAAGGCAACGACCTTGCCCTGCCAAAAGACCGGCGTCACCACCACACAGTCGGGCAGATGGCCGGCCCCTAACCAGGCATCATTGGTAAAGAGCACATCACCCTCTTGGAGCGTCTCTACGGGAAAACGTTCCAGCAGCGAGCGGGTGGTGCGCGGCAAGATCACACAAAAGTCGGGCGGGCTAAAGCTGGATTGGCAGATCGAATCGCCTGCTTGATCGAGCAGGACACAGGCAAAATCGCGACTCTCGCCCACAATCGTGGAAAACGAGGTGCGCACCGTCGCGTTGTCGATCTCATCCATGACGCTAATCAGCCGTTGCCACATGATTTCCAGCGAGATCGCGTCAAGTTGGGTGGCATTTACCGAATTGTTCATCATCCCTATAGATCCACTGCATAATGTTTGACTTTATCCCAATCCAACTCGACACCCAGGCCAGGGTCGTTAGGGGCATCGAGCGCCAACCCCTTGGGGGCGAAGGGCGTGGCCACAATCGTGTCGGTCATCGGCGTCGCGGGCGAGGGCCAGGTGACACAGGGCAACGCTGCCGCCAGATGTGCGGCGGCCACACCGATCAGGTCATAATAAATCGCAATCGAAAGCCCATAGCCGGCGGCTTCAAAGATCATGCCAATGCGGTGGACATTGTGAATGCCGCCATGTTTGTTGAGCTTCATTAGCGCAAGGCTGGCCGCCTTGCGCCGCACCACTTCAATCGCATCCTCGGGGGGATAGATCGCTTCGTCGGCCATGACGGGGGTGGCCAGGCGCCGCGCAATCTCCGCCAGATCTTCCAACCGCGCCACCGGTTGCTCGATCGCGCCGAGGGCCCCAATCTGCTCCATCTTGGTAAGGGCGGGAAGCGCCTGGGCAATCGTATACCCAGTATTGCCATCGACCTGGATCACCGCCCGGTCACCGATTGCCTCGGCTACCGCCCGGTAGCGGGCGACATCTTCCTTGGGATCGAGCCCAATCTTCATCTTGAGGACGGGGTAGCCATATTGGTCAAGCGTGGCGACGGCTTGGGCCGCCATTTCGGCTGGTTCATCCAAATGGACAAAGCCCATCAGGGATAACCCATCACGGACCTTGCCCCCTAGTAGTTGGTAGAGCGGCACACCCAGCGCCTTGCCCTTGAGATCCCAGAGCGCCATATCCACACCGGAGTAGGAGCACCAGTGGTGGGGCAGGGCGGCATGCATCTTATGGTTGAGGTGGGTAATGTTGAGCGGGTTTTCGCCGATCAGCGCCGGGGCCAGATAGGTGCGGATGTTGGCGAGCATCCCTTCGGTCGTCTCCCCATAGAAGGGGGCATCGACAGAGACCTGTCCAATGCCGGTCAAGCCTTCATCGGTGGCAATTTCAAGCAGGATCGTGGGGGCATAGTCAATACTCCCGTAAGAGGTGGTTAACCGATGTGCTCGCGGGATATTAATGGCCGTTGCTTTTACGTTGGTAATTTTCATAGGATTATGCAGTTGTCAATCAGTAGGAGGGTTAATTCACAGAAGGTGCGACAAAGCGATTTTGATTAATGCAAAAACTAGGGGGTAGTTTTGTCAGCAATGAACTTTTTACATGCTCATTTGTGTACCTTTATTGCGCACTGTCAACTGTTGACAGTTGACAGTGCGTGACAAGAGTTATATCATGCTTTGTGCAACATGTCAATCGAGCGGATCGTCTGCAACGCTCTTTTTGATTATACATCAGGAAAAAACTTTGTGAATTGTGCATAGTGTATAGAATCAACCTTCACTTTGCCAGAAAAATTTCCAGAAAAATTCACGGAAGAATGTAACGGAAGAAGATGACATGGCTATTCGCTTTGGTTTTGATATCGGTGGTACCTTCACAGACTTTGTCTTTATTGATACCATTACAGGACAAATTACCAGCTACAAAACGTTAACCACCCCCCACGAACCAGCCCGCGCCGTCATGGAAGGCTGGGCCAATCTACTGGCCACCAGCGCCCTGTCGGGTGAACAAGTTGAAACGGCCATCCACGGCACCACGTTGATCACCAATGCCCTGATTGAACGCAAGGGTGCGAAGACCGCGCTGATTACGACCCGCGGTTTCCGTGACATCCTCGAAATCGCCAAAGAGATGCGCTATGACATCTACGATCTGCTGATGGTCTTGCCGCAGCCGCTCGTCCCCCGGCCCCTGCGCTTGGAAGTGACCGAGCGGCTCAACGGGCGCGGTGAGGTGGTCGAGCCACTACAGTTGGCTGAATTGGCCGCGATCAAGGAGACCCTGGCCGCCCATGAAGTGCAGGCGATTGCCGTCTGTTTTCTCCACTCGTTTACCAACCCCGCGCACGAAGAGCAGGTGGGGGCCTGGCTGGCCGAACATTGGCCCGAGGCGAGCGTCTCCCTCTCCAGTCAGGTCGCCCCTGAAATCCGTGAATATGAGCGGATGTCGACCACCGTCTGCAATGCCTATGTCCAACCCCTGACCCACGGCTATGTCAAGCGTCTGCAAGCCGAGTTGGCCGCCGGTGGCTTTCAGAAGCAGCTCTATATGATGCTCTCCAGCGGCGGGATTACCACGGCGGAGACTGCGGCCCAATTCCCGGTGCGCCTGATTGAGTCGGGGCCGGCTGCGGGGGTATTGGCGGCGGTCTTTTACGGCGACATCACCGGTGACCGCAACCTGGTTTCGTTTGATATGGGCGGAACGACGGCCAAGATGTGTGTGATCAAAAATGGTCAACCGCTGATGAGTGATGACTTTGAAGTGGCACGTGTGCACCGCTTCAAACGGGGCAGCGGGCTGCCCGTGCGCATCCCCACCATCGAACTGCTGGAGATCGGCGCAGGGGGTGGCAGCATTGCGCGCGTCGATGAATTGGGGCTGCTCAAAGTGGGGCCGGAATCCTCCGGGGCCGACCCGGGGCCGGCCTGCTATCGCCAAGGTGGCACCCTGCCGACAGTCACCGATGCCGATCTGCACTTGGGCTACCTCAATCCGGATTACTTCCTGGGTGGGCGCATGAGTTTGGATCGGGAGGCCGCCGAACGAGCGATCCGTACCGCCCTGGCCGAGCCGCTCAACTGTAGCGTCACCGCGGCGGCGCATGGCATCTATCAGATCGTTAACGAGAATATGATCTCCGCCACCCGTGTCCATGTGGCCGAACGCGGGGCTGACCCACGCCGCCTCAAGTTGATCGCTTTTGGTGGGGCCGGCCCGGTCCATGCCCACCAGATTGCGCGGGCACTGAAGATGCAGGGGTATATCTGCCCGGCTAGCGCTGGGGTAGCCTCGGCGTTGGGCTTTTTGACCGCCCCCGCCTCCTTTGATTTTGCCCGCACCTTTATCGCCCACCTGGCCCAGGAGACCTTGCCGGAGCTGGATGCGATCTACGCGCTGCTCAAAACGGAGGGGGAAGCCCGCTTGCGCGAAGCTGGCGTTGATCCGGCCGAGATGACCTTCCAACTCAAGGCTGACTTACGCCATGTTGGCCAGGGTCATGAGATCGTCGTTGATCTACCCTTTACCAGCCTGAGCACAGTCGATCTGGCAGAGGAACTCGCACCGCTCTTTTACGAGCGCTACCAGGAGATTTATGGGTATGCGCATCGTCACCTGGGGCTGGAGATTACCACCTGTCGCCTCACGGCCAGTGGTCCCCGCCCCCACATTCTGCTCCAGGAAGCCGCCGATCGGGGCGCTGATCCAACGATTGCCCTGAAAGCACCGCGCCCGGTCTACTTTGCCGAACTCGGCGGCTTTGTCGAGACGCCGGTCTATGATCGCTATCTACTCGGCGCAGGGATGACCTTTCCCGGCCCCGCGATTGTCGAAGAGAAAGATTCGACCGCGGTCATCGGCCCTAATGCCACGGTGCTGGTCGACAAATATGCAAATCTGGTGGTAACCCTCACCTACGCCTAACGCAAGACAGAGACAATCACTTCCATGAATACTCAACCATCAACCCCCCGGTACCGTTTTGGCTTTGACATCGGTGGCACCTTTACCGATTTTGTCCTGATTGACAGCCAGAGCGGTGCGATCCACACCTACAAAACGTTGACCACCCCGGCCCAACCGGCGGAAGCGGTGCTTGCCGGCTGGGATCACTTACTCGCCAGGGTCGCGGCCACCGGCAGCGCCGTCGAGACGGCCATCCACGGCACCACCTTGATTACCAATGCGCTGATCGAACGCAAAGGCGCGGTGACCCTCTTGGTTACCACCGCCGGGTTTAGCGATCTGCTGGATACGCAGCGCGAAATGCGTTATGATATCTACGATCTGCACGCACCCCCCGTCGTGCATCTGATCCCCCGCCCCTTGCGCTTTGCGGTCGAAGAGCGGTTGGATGGCTTTGGCAATGTGATCCAACCCTTGGACCCGGCGGGGTTAGAGGCAATGTTGGCCCAATTACAGGCCGCCGCGGTTGTCGATGAAGTGGAGGCTGTTGCCGTCTGCTTCCTCCACGCCTTTCTCAACCCTGCGCATGAACAACAGGTGGGGGCTTGGCTCGCAACAAAGCTACCCCATGTCCATGTTTCCTTATCCTCGGCGGTGGCGCCGCAAATCCGCGAATATGAGCGGATGTCAACCACGGTTTGTAATGCCTACGTCCAGCCCTTGACGGCCCAATATCTCAACCGTTTGCAGCAGGAGTTGGCCGCCAATGGCCTGGCCAAGCCGCTCTACCTGATGCTCTCCAGCGGTGGGATTACCACGCTGGAGACTGCGGTCAAATTCCCGGTGCGACTGGTCGAATCTGGCCCGGCCGCCGGGGTCTTGGCTGCCGGCTTTTACGGCGAACTGACCAACGAACCGAACCTGGTCTCCTTTGACATGGGGGGCACCACCGCAAAAATGGCTGTCATCCGCCAGGGTGAGCCACACATGGCCGACAATTTTGAGGTCGCCCGCGTCCACCGCTTTAAGCGGGGCAGCGGCTTGCCGGTGCGCGTGCCAACCATCGAGCTGATTGAGATCGGGGCGGGCGGTGGCAGCATCGCCCACATCGACGGCTTGGGGCTGCTCAAAGTCGGGCCAGAGTCCGCTGGTGCCGCGCCCGGTCCCGCCTGTTATGGTCTGGGCGGCACTGATCCGACTGTTACCGATGCCGACCTGGTCTTGGGCTATCTCAACCCTGACTATTTCTTGGGGGGACGCATGGCGCTGGATCGGGCTGCGGCAGAGGCGGCGATTCAACGCACGATTGCGGAACCGCTGGGGCTGAGCCTGATGGCCGCGGCCAATGGGATCTTCCAGATCGTCAACGAAAATATGATTTCGGCCACGCGCGTCCATGTGGCCGAGCAAGGGGCCGATCCGCGTGACTTCAAACTGATTGCTTTTGGTGGGGCCGGGCCGATTCATGCCCACCAAATTGCCCGTGCGCTCAAGATGCCTGGCTATATCTGCCCGGCGGGGGCCGGCGTCACCTCGGCGTTGGGTTTTCTCACTGCGCCGATTGCCTTTGAATTTGCCCGCACCTATATGGCCCCGATTACCCCCGCTGCGCTGGCGACAATGGCGGCGATCTTTGCTGAACTCGAAGCGGAAGGGCGTCAACAACTGCTGGAGGCCGGCGTTGACCCGGCGGCGATTCGTTTTACCCGCCGCGCCGACCTGCGCCATGTGGGCCAGGGCCATGAGATCAGCATCCCACTGGCCTACCCCGATTTGGCGGCTGTTGATGTCGATCAGACCTTGCGCCCCGATTTCTATGCGCGCTATGCGGCGATCTATGGCTACGCCCACCGTCACTTGGGGCTGGAAGTGGCAACCTGCCGCTTGACCGCCAGTGGCCCCAAACCGGAAGTCAAGCTGCAAGCTGCCTTAGTCGCTGCTGACACTGTGGCGGACGCCGCGCTTAAAGGCTATCGCCCGGTCTACTTTAACGAGTTGAACGAAGCGATCGCGACGCCGATCTATGACCGCGCTCGCCTCCCGGTGGGGGCGACCTTTGCCGGGCCGGCGATTGTCGAAGAAAAAGATTCGACGGCGGTGATCGGCCCCCGTTCCACGGTGGCGGTGGATGCCTTTGCTAACCTGATCGTTACGCTAATGTGACTGGATGACAAGACGACAAGATGACAAGATGACAAGATGAATCTACCTAATCATCGGGTCATCCAGTCATCGGGTCATCTTGTCATCCGGTCATCCCCTCATCAATGGACAAAGATGGTTGAACAACTATGACAATAATCGATCCGATTACTCTTGAAATCCAGTGGCAGCGGCTGATCAGCATCATGGATGAAGTCGACAACGCGACCGTGCGCACTTCCTTCTCCACGATTGTCGGCGAGAGTCGCGACTTTGCCTGTATCCTCGTCGATCAGGCTGGCTCGTCGCTCTGTCAATCGAGCTTTAGCCCGCCCAACTTCTGTGTGGTCTTGCCGCGTACCTGCAAGGTGGTGCTGAGTAAATTCCCGTTAGAGACTTTACAAGAAGGCGATGTGCTCTGTACCAACGACCCGTGGATTGGCACCGGTCACTTGCCCGATTATGTGGTGTTGACCCCTGTTTTTGTTGGGGGCAAGGCGGTGGCCTTTATGGGCACCGTCGCCCATCTGGCTGATGTTGGCGGCCACCGCGGCGATATTGAGGCCTATGATGTCTTTACCGAAGGCATTCGGGTGCCTCCTTCCAAGCTCTATGAAGCGGGGGTGGAGAATGCCCTGCTCTTTGAGATCATCGGCAACAACTGTCGTGTGCCCAACATGGTGTTGGGCGATCTGCGGGCAATTGTCGGCACCCATCAACTGGGCGCGCGGCGGCTGCGCGAATTCCTCAGCGACTACGCGCTGCCCGATCTGGTCGCCCTCTCCGACGAAATCCACAATCGCTCGGAAACCCTGATGCGCCGCCGGATTGAAGCGCTGCCCGATGGTGAATTTGAATTTGGGCTTGACATTGACGGCTATATTGAAATCGTGCATCTGCACGCCAAGGTCAAGATCCAAGGCGCGGATATCTATGTGGATTACAGCGGCACCTCGGCGCAAACCCGCCTGGGCTCGATCAACTGTGTCTACAATACCACCTACGCTTCGACGATCTATCCCTTCAAATGCGCGCTCGTGCCGCAGATTCCCAACAACGAGGGGCTCTTTCGCCCGGTGCATGTGACCGCGCCCAAAGGTTGCATCCTCAACTGTGACTTTACCTATCCAGTGCAGGCGCGCGCCAAAGTGACCAACAACATCAACCAGGTGCTCTTTGGCGCGGTCTGGCCGATCCTGGGTGAACATGCGCAGGCCGGTAGCGGCTCGATCTGGCCCTTTAGTGTGAGTGGCCAGGCCCCTGGCTATGGCACCTTCTCGGTCCACATTTTGCCCCACGGTGGCCGCGGCGCAATGCGCGATCTGGATGGGTTGCCCCCGATTGCCTTCCCCCACAACAGTTCGGTCACCGCGGCTGAAATCATGGAGACGCAGGCCCCGCTGCTGATGTTACACAAACAATTCCTGCCCGATTCGGCGGGTGCCGGCCGTCGCCGCGGCGGCATCAGCCAGATGATCACCTTCCGCAATATTGGCGACACTACCTATATGGCTCGCGTCCGGCCGGATAAACTCTTCTGCGAGCCGCCCGGCATCAATGGCGGTCAGCCTGGCCAGGTGGGCGAAGTGCGCCTGAATGGGGAACTGATCACCCGCTTCCCGCCGCTCGAATTCAAACCGGGCGATGAGATCGAAATGCGCATGCCCGGTGGCGCCGGCTTTGGTCCCGTCGCCGAACGCGAGCGCGCCCTGATTGACTACGATTTACGCATGGGTTACATCACCCCCCAAGGCGCGGCAACGGCCTATGGGTTGACGGATGAGGAAACACAATGACCACACTTGACCCAATCAGCTTGGAAATTCAGTGGCAGCGCTTGGTGGCGATTGCCGATGAGATCGACAACGCTGTGATTCGTACCTCTTTTTCGACCATTGTTGGCGAAAGCCATGACTTTGGCTGTGTGTTGATGGATGCCACCGGCGCGGGTTTGGCCCAGGCGCAGTGGAGTCCACCCCAATTTTGTACCATGTTGCCACGCACCACACGCGTGATGCTGCAAAAGTTTCCGGCGGAGACGCTCCAAGAAGGCGATGTGCTCTGTACCAACGACCCCTGGATTGGCAGCACCCACCTGCCCGATTACAATCTGGTCTCGCCGGTCTTTTACAAAGGGAAACTGGTCGCTTTTATGGGCACCGTGGCCCATGTCTCTGATGTGGGCGGTCACCTGGGTGATCTGGAAGCCGCCGATATGTTTATGGAGGGCACGCGGCTCATGCCCAACAAATTTTACGTGGCCGGCAAAGTTGACCCCATGGTTGAAGAGTTCATTGCGGCCAACTGTCGCGTGCCGGCCATGGTGCTGGGTGATCTCCACGCGATTGTCGGCACCCACCAGGTCGGCATTCGGCGACTGCGTGAATTCCTTGCCGACTATGATCTGGCCGACATCACCGAACTTTCCGCCGCGATCCAAGACCGCTCGGAACAGGCGCTGCGGCAGGCGATTGCTGCACTGCCCGATGGCGTCTCCGAGTATGCGATCACTGCGGACGGTTACCTGGAACCCTTTACCCTGCGCATCCGCATTGAAATTCGGGGCGACGAATTGGCAATGGACTTTGCCGGCAGTTCGCCCCAACAGTGGCATTCCGCGATCAACGCTGCGTTTAATATCAGCTATGCCACCGCGGTCTATCCGATCAAGGCCATGTTGGCCCCGCGTATTCCAAATAACGACGGCCTGGTGCGCCCGATCCAGATTACCGCGCCTGAAGGCTCAATTGTCAACTGCACCTTTCCGGCTCCGGTCAAAGCGCGTGCCAAGGTGATCAAACATATTCCCCCGCTGATCTTTGGCGCGCTGGCCCCGCTCTTACCTGATGAGACCATTGCCGCGGCCGGTGGGATCTTTCCCTTCCACGTTGTGGGCAAAGATGAGATCTATGGCAACTATGCCGTCCACATGTTACCGCACGGTGGGCTGGGCGCAACCAAGGCGGCGGACGGCCTGCTCCCCGCGGCCTATCCCCACAACAGCACCGTCACCCCCACCGAGATCATCGAACGCAAATGTCCGGTGATCATGGTCCGCAAAGAAATGTTGCAAGATTCGGGTGGTCCTGGGCGACGGCGGGGCGGTCCTGGCCAAGAAATTGTGCTGCGCTGCATCGCCGAAAAACCGGTGACGCTGACCATCCGCCCCGACCTGATGAAATATCCTGCGCCTGGACTAGATGGGGGTGGCTTTGGTGCAGCCGGCGCGGTCTGGCTCAATGGGGAACCGGTCACCCGTTTTATCCCCATCCAGTGGCAACCCGGCGAGGAAGTGATCCTACGCGTCCCTGGCGGGGCCGGCTACGGCGATCCACAGGAACGCGAACCAGAACGGGTACGCGCAGATGTGGCGCTCGGCTACGTTAGCGTCGCCGCCGCCCGCCAGATCTACGGCTTGGACCTGGCATTGGACACCGACGCCATGCAGATCGAGTCGTTGCGCCGTTATGTGCGGCGTGAAACGTAAAGCGTGAAACGTGACCAATCCTGAGCAGCGCGACCTAAATCCGCGTCACCTAAATCCGCGTCTCTAATACCGTGAATGGAGAACAATCATGGGAACAAAAGCAGATCTAACGGAACGCGATCAGCGCTTTGCCCGCGCTCGTGAAGCCATGGCCGCCGCCGGCCTTGACGCGTTGATTGTGGCGGGCAAGGGGCACTGGTGGACGGGGCGCGGCTATCTGCGTTACTTTACCGACTTTCACCTCTGGGCCCACGATGGCTTCCTCTGCATCCCGCGCACGGATGAGCCCTTTATGGTCTTCTCCAGCTATGCCGTGGCCGAGAAGATCGCCGCGCATGGCTGGGTGACCGAGGCGCGCGGCGATGTTTTTCAAGCCCCGCGCCTGGTCGAGATGATGCAAGCCAAGGGGATCACGCGCGGCAAAATTGGGATTGCCGGCTACCGCTATATTCTCTCGGCGGGGAACATGGACATTTTACGTGCTGGGTTGCCGGCGGTAACCTTTGTCGATGCTGACGATCTGATGGATCGCCTGCGCATGATCAAGAGCGCATTGGAAATTACACAGATTCGCGAGTTGTGGACCCTCTCCAAAGCCGCAATGGAACGTTTTGTGGAAGTGCTGGAACCAGGAAAGACCCAACGCGAACTGGCTGCCGAAGCCGCCAAAGTGGCCTTGACCGGTGGGGGGCGCGACCTGCTTATCTTTATCGGCGAAGAGCCAGGGGATGTTAATCCGCCGCAGGAACTGCCGTTGCGCTGTACTGACCTGGTGCGCTACCACATGGAGATCTGTGGCGAGAGTGGCCATTGGTCGGAAATCACCGTCAACTGTGCCTTTCAGCCGCCCGCCGAGCTCGAATTGCGCTTGATGGAGAGTGAACTGCGCGCCTTTGCCGCCATCTGTGCTGCGGCCAAACCAGGGGCAAAATTGAGCGAACTGGCCGGAATCTTTGAAACGGTGCTGCAGGAAGATGGTTGGCAATTGGGCAAAGCCCCCGTCGCCTTTGACTTCCACGGCCAGGGCATGGACGCGATCGAACGGCCCTGGCACGCGGCCGAGTCACCGTGGGGGCAGTCACAAGATTGGACACTGGCCGCGGGGATGGTCTTTTCCTATCACCCCAAACGCAAAGTTACCCCCAGCCCGATCTGGGGCACCGGGATCAATGAGGATATTCTGATCACCCCGCAGGGGGCCGAACGGCTGGGCAATGGCTGGGATCACCGCTGGCGCTTGCTGGGCGGGTGAGGATGGTAATGATCTCTTCTTGTCCCGTAGGGACACATGACCTTAGGTCATGTGTCCCTACGGGACGCGGGTGAGTTCGATTTACGCCATCACTAATTCTGGCTGGGTTGCTGCCGTTAGTTGGGCGCATAACTCATCGACAGTGCGTACTTTGATCAATGTGCCGTCGCCCATGCGTTGCAGCGCGTCTTCATGCGCAACATGGGTAGAGGAAGCACACGCATCGCTGACCAGGGTGGTGTAGAAGCCCCGATCCGCGGCGTCACGCGTCGTCATCTCCACGCAGCCTTCGGTGACAATCCCCGTCACCCAGAGGCGATCAATGTTCATGTTGCGCAGGATCTGGTCAATTGCCGTCGAGTTAAAGGCCCCGGCGCTGGTCTTGTCGATGATCAGCTCATCGCCAATCGGCGCCACCTCTTCCAAGAAATCATCATCCCGCTCATCCGCCCAGATCGCCTTCTCCTCGGTGGCCAGCGAGCGTTGGCCATCCCGGCAGTTGCGCGTCAAATACTTCACCCGGATGTGAATCAACTCCACCCCACCGGCGCGACAGGCATCCTGCAACCGGCGTACATTGGGCAGGATCTCCTGGATAAAATCCCACCGCTCTTGCAACAATTCCGGTCGCCCCTGGTTACTTGCTAGCCGCCCCATCCAGCCATCCGGATGGGCATCGAGATACTGCAAGTCGATAATCAGCAGAGCCGTGCGCGCCGCATCAAAAGGCGGTTCCTGGCGGGGGGGGACCAGTTCATAATAAGGATCGTGGGCCATCAGTTTGCTCCTTTGGTAGATAAAGTAAGGTTTATACAGCTCTAATGGAAACAAGAAACAAAAATTTTAGGTACACTTCCACAACCAACTCCAGCGACAGATCCAGGTGACCCCGATCGTTCTCTCCGCCGCTACACTCCGCGCACCCCAATCCGCGCTCCCTAAATCCGCGTCTCTACCCCACCCATAAACGACAACGGCCAGGTCGCCTGGGCATGGTGGTGACAACTCACCCAGTGCCCGTCGCCCAGATCTTCCAGCGTCGGGGCTTCGACGCGACACCGCGCACTCGCCAGATAACAGCGAGTGTGAAAGTGGCAACCCGGCGGTGGGTTCAGCGGGGAAGGCGGTTCCCCTTCAATCGCGACCCGCGTTGTCTTGTGCGCTGGGTCCGGCTGAGGGGCGGCCATCAGCAAACCCTGGGTGTAGGGGTGGCGCGGCCTGGCGAAAAGGGCTTTGCGCGGCGCAATCTCCACCAGTTTGCCCAGATACATCACCCCGACGCGCGTGCTGATATATTGGACCACGCTCAGATCGTGGGCAATAAAGAGCAGCGTTAAGCCCAACCGCTCTTTCAGTTCGAGCAACAGATTCAAGATCTGCGCCTGAATCGAAACATCGACGGCGGAGACTGGTTCGTCGGCGACAATAAAGGTCGGCTCGACGGCCAGGGCGCGCGCAATGCCGATCCGCTGGCGTTGCCCGCCGCTAAAGTGCCGCGGATAGCGGTCAATCGCATCGGGGGGCAGCCCCACCATCTGCAACAGCTCGGCGATCCGCGCTTCGACCTCTTTGCCGCGGCAAAGGCGATGGACGGTCAAGACTTCGGCCAGGGTTTGGCGCACGGTCATCCGTGGGTTGAGTGACGAGTAGGGATCCTGAAAGATCATCTGCAGCTGGCGGCGCACCGCTTGCATCTCCCCTTTGGGTAGCTGCAGAATATCCCTTCCCTGGTAGAAGACCTCCCCAGCCGTCGGCTCGACCAGCCGCAACAGGGAACGCCCCAAGGTCGTCTTGCCCGAGCCCGATTCGCCGACCAGGCTGAAAATTTCCCCGGCTGCAATCCGCAGCGAGACATTGTCCACTGCGTACAAGCGTTCGGGTGCCTGCCGCCGCAGCCGCTGCCAAAGGCCCTGGCTGCTCGTATAACTTTTGGTCAGCCCGCGCAGTTCAACCAGTGGGTTAGCAGGCATTACTTCTGGTGTAGTTATCGCCATCGTCGGATTCTCTCTTGCTCGTCCCCACGCAAAGCGTGGGGATGCGATTGGACGCTCTGCGTCCCTAACGGCGCAGAGCGCCAGGGCTGCATTACGCCGCAGAGCGGCGTAACGAGTTAGTCGTCAATCTTTCCAACTCCGCGTGTTTGATGCACGCACTAAAGTGATTCGGCCCGATCTCGCGCAGGGGGAAAGTGCCGGTTTTGCAGGCTGCATCCGCCAGCGGACAGCGGGGATGAAAGCGGCAGCCACTCGGCGGATCGACCAGATCGGGCGGTGCGCCGGGGATCGGTTGCAGGGGCTGCATTTCCCCCGTTTCATCAGTGCGCGGCACACAGTTGAGCAGGCCAACGGTATAGGGATGACGCGGCTCGCGAAAAAGTTGCACCGTCTCCGCCAATTCGACAATCTGGCCGGCGTACATCACCGCCACGCGCCGACAATTCTGTGCCACCACCCCCATGTCATGGGTGACCAAGATCAGGCTCAGGTGGAGTTCCTGCTGCAACTGCACCAACAGCTTGAGGATCTGATCTTGGATTGTTACATCCAAGGCGGTGGTCGGCTCGTCGGCCAGGATGATTTGGGGGGAACAGGCGAGCGCCGCAGCAATGACCACCCGTTGACACATTCCTCCACTAAATTGATGGGGGTAATCGCGCAGCCGCCGCTCCGGTGCCGGGATACCCACCTTGCGCATGAGATCAACGGCCCGCTCTTCGGCTACCCGTTGCGAATCAACCACCCCATGCGCGAGCATCGCTTCCATAACCTGTGGCCCAATCCGTAAGACCGGGTTGAGCGCAGCCATGGGGTGCTGCACAATCGTGGCGATCTCTTTGCCGCGGATTTGGTTAAGTTTACTTTCCGAGAGCGTGAGCAGATCCTGCCCTTTGTAGCGCACCTGGCCGTGGGTCACCTTGCCCGGTGGCGGCACCAGCCGCAGGATCGAACGGCAGGTCATGCTCTTGCCTGAACCACTTTCGCCGACAATGCCAAAACTTTCACCCGCGTCCAAGGTCAAGGAGACATTATCAACGGCGGTCAACAGCCCGCGCCGGGTCGGAATTTGGGTGGTCAGTTGGTCGATTTCTAAGATGGGTGCCATGGCTTAATCCTCATTCCGGAGCAGATCGGCGACGCCATCACCGAAGAGGCTCAAGGCAAAACCAACCAACACAATGGCCAAGCCCGGCAAGGTAACCATCCACCACGCCAGCATGATATAGCTGCGGCCCTCGGCGATCATGCTGCCCCACTCTGGGGTGGGCGGTTGGACGCCCAGTCCCAGAAAGCTGAGCGAGGTGGTGGAGAGAATGACCAGCACAATATCAGTCATCGCAAAGATGATCGCAGGGGTGATCACATTGGGCAGCACATGGCGAAAGATGATGCGCGCATTGTTATAGCCCAGCGAGCGCGCCGCCAGTACATATTCGCTCTTTTTGATCACCAGAATTTCCCCGCGGATGATCCGGGCATAGGCACTCCAGCCGGCCAGGGTCAGCGCGATATACATGCTGGTCAACCCCGGCCCCAAGATCGCAATAATGCCGATGACCATAATCAGAAAGGGAAAGGCGGTAAAGGTATCGACCGTGCGCATGATCAACGTATCGATCAAGCCGCCAAAGTACCCGGCCAAGCCGCCCAGCACCACCCCGATAATCCACGGAAAGAGCACACTGAGGATGCCGATCTGCAGATCAAGTTTTGCCGCGTGGATCACCCGGCTGAAGATATCGCGGCCAAAGTTGTCGGTGCCAAAGGGGTGGGCGCTGCTTGGTGGCTTGAGGGCATTGCGTAGATCTTGGGCAATCGGGTCATAGGGGCTGAGTTGCGCGGCAAAGATGCTGGCCAAGAGAATAACGAGCAGCAAACTAGTGCCGATGATCAGCCCGCGCCGCCGGCCCAACTGGGCGAGCAGGGGGCCAAAGCGGTCACGCGTGGCCGTGGCGGGGGGACGGCTGGTCAATGACGAGGCGTCAATCATAGGCTACCCTCGGATCTAACAGTGCATAGACGATGTCAGTCGTCAGGTTAATCAGAATCACCAGCAGCCCAAAGAAGAGTGCAATGCCTTGGATCATCGGATAGTCACGGGCAAAGATCGAGCTGATGATCAACGACCCCAGGCCTGGAATCGTAAAGACCGTTTCGATCACCACCGAGCCACCCATCAACCAGCCGATGTTGATGCCCAGAATTGTGACCGTGGAGATCAGCGCATTGCGCAACACATGGCGGCGCAGCAAAGTCGCTTCGGCAATTCCCTTGGCGCGGGCAAATTCGATATAAGGGGCCTGCAACACATCGATAATCGCGCTGCGCAGGTTGCGGATCAACATGGGGGCCAGGGAAAGGGTGATGGTCAGCGCGGGCAGAAAGAGATGCCAGAGGCGATCAACAAAAGTTTTGCCATAGCCGGCGACGGGAAAGATCGGGATAAAGACGGCAAAGAGGATCAGAAAATTTAGCCCAAGCCAGAAACTTGGCATCGACAGCGTCAAGGTGGAGCTCAGCCGGATCACCTGATCGAGCAGGCTGTTTTGTTTCACCGCCGCGATCATCGCCAACGGCACGGTGATCAGCACGGAAAGAATCACGGCATAGCCGATCAGAAAGGTGGTGGCCGGTACGCGCTCGAAAATCACGGTTGCAACGGCGCGCCGAAAGACGAGTGAGGTGCCCAGTTCGCCTTGCACCACATTGCCGATAAAGAGCAAAAACTGCCGCCAGATCGGTTGATCCAGCCCCAATTCGGTCTGCAATTCGGCAATCCGTTCCGGCGTGGCATGGGTGCCCAGCATAATGCGGGCGGGATCACCGGGGATCAGGCGCACCATCAAAAAGACGGCCAACACAATGCCAAAGAGCACCGGGGCCATATGCAGCGCCCGTTTGCGTAAGAAGGTTACGGTATCCATCTCTGTTCCCTCACCACCATTTTTACCACCATTGGTAGGGGCATGGCATGCCATGCCCCTACCAATGGGCTATTCAGCGACTTTCCAGGCTTCCCAGAAGCGGTGCAACTTGGTTGGGAAGACGGCAAAGCCTTCTACATTATCGCGGACGGCCCAGCGGTTGGATGGGTGGAAGAGCCACAACTGCGGCACTTCTTCCATCGCGATCTTCTGTAATTCGTCGTAAATTTCGGCGCGTTTGGTCGCATCCAACTCGGCTTCGGCGGCCATGCTCAGCTCGACAATTTGGGCATTGTAATAGCCGGAGAAGGCTGCATCAGAGCCCCCTTCTTCGACGGACCAGAAGTCAAAGGGAATATTTTCGCCGGGGTCGATCACATCGTTGGTGCCTAGTTTGTAGAGCAGCTCAAATTCGCCACCAGACCACAGTTCCCACCAGGTGCCACTTTCGACCGGTGAAATCGTGATCTCAACGCCAATCTGGGCCAGCTGATCCTTGACGATCACCGCGGTTTCCGAGGCCAACGAATCACCGCTGGTAATGGTCAGCTCGGCGGCGAAACCATCGGGGAAAGCGGACTCGGCCATCAGTTGTTTCGCTGCTTCCAAGTCATAGGGCACTTCATACGCACCGGTCCAGTAGAGCACGCCCGAGCCATAGAAAGGTGACTTGGCCACTTCGCCACGGCCAAAGAGCATTGAATCGACCATTGCCTGGCGGTCCAACGCGCGGAGCATCGCCTGGCGGACCTTGACATCGGCTAAGGCAGGGACGGTGCGCAGATTGGGCACAATCGCGGCCGTGCCATAGAGGGTATCGATAAAGACATCCAGCCCTTCGACTGGTTCGAGCGCGGCCACTTGGGCATAGGGAATATCCATGGCAATATCAACTTCGCCGGTCTGGATCTGGAGCACACGCGCATTGTCATCTTGGACGACGCGCATCTGCACTTCATCGACGTAGGGCTGGGTCGGATCCCAGTAACCGGGGTTTGGCTTGAGGACGATTAGTTGCCCTTTGTCCCACTGTTCCAAACAGAAGGGGCCACTGCCCAGCGGCTGCTCGGCCATTGCTTCAATTCCCACTTCTTCGGCATAAGCTTTGGAAAGAATATGGGTGCCCCAGAGGGTCAGGTAGGAGATAAAGACGACGTTCGGTTTGTCAAGCGTGATTTTGACGGTTAGATCATCGATCACTTCAACTTGTGGATTGGAGGGGAATTGCCAACTGACAGCGGAATCTTCTTCCATGGCGCGATCCAGCGAGAACTTGACATCTTCCGCCGTGATCGGGGTGTCGTTGCAGAACTTGGCATTGTCGCGCAACGTAAAGGTGAAGACGGAGGAATCCTCGTTAATCTCCCACGATTCAGCCAGCCAGGGTTTCAACTCGGTACCATCAGCCGAATTCTGGACGAGGGTGGCAAAGACTTGATGCTGCGCCCAGAGGGAATTGTTGTCATTCGTAAATTTGGGGTCCCAGAGCGTGGCATCGGCTGGGCGGGCTACAACCAGGACACCGCCCTTGACCGGCTCGGTGCTGGCGGCGGCCTCTTCGGCCGGCGCGGCGGCGGGTGTCGCCGGCACACAGGCGGTCAACAAGAGGGTTAAAATTAGTACACTTAACAGACTCTTTGGTATTCGCTTCATACACATTGCTCCTTATTCTCTTGCATATACTGTTTGAAAACGGCAACAGCTAACCCCACCCTAACCCTAAGGGTAAGCGAGTAGTGCGCATCCCCAGATGCGCAGCCCGACAAGGCGGGATCAGCGTCCCCAGACGCTGAGTACACATGCCGCCCTGAAGCGAGTAGTGCGCATCCCCAGATGCGCAGCCCGCCTTGGCGGATCAGCGTCAGGGGACGCTGAGTACACATGCCGCTGGGATCAGCGTCAGGCCATCATCGGCTCGCCCAGCGCGACCAGGTCATCAACCATGCGCCCTTTGATCACATTGCCATCGGTGATTCGTTGGACCGCATCATCGTGGCCGGCGTGGGTGGAAGAGGCACAGGCATCAGTGACCAGTGTCACGTAGTAGCCGCGATCGGCGGCGTCGCGTGCGGTCAACTCCACACAGCCCTCGGTCACAATCCCGGTCACCCAGAGGCGGTCGATCTGCATATTGCGCAAAACCTGGTCAATGTTGGTCGAGTTGAAGGTGCTGACGCTGGTCTTGTTGATGATAATCTCGTCGGGCAAGGGGGCGATCTCGTCCAGAATGTCGTAATCGCGCGCGTTGAGGGGTGTTTGTTCGAGACGGTTGAGCAAGCCCCGCTTGCCATCACGCGTGGAGTGGGTGCGGAAGGCGATCCGCACGTGGATCACCTCAACGCCGGTCGCCCGGCAGAATTGCTGCAAGCGCTGGACATTCGGCAGAATATCCTGGATAAAGGCAAAACGTTCCTGCAACTGGTCGGGTTTGCCCTGGTCGCGCGCTAACCGTCCCATCCACCCATCTGGGTGCGCATCGAGATATTGCAGGTCGATGATGAGCATCGCAGTGCGCTTCGGATCAAACGGCGGCTCCTGCGGCTCTTCGACCAGATCCCAATAAGGGTCATGAACCATGTTGACGATCCTCCCTTTGTTTTGTAGATTCCCGCGTCGGAGCACGATCCATCGTGCCCCGACGCGGCTTGGTGATGGCGCAACCGGAATGCGGGGGTTGGCAAACTCGCCCTGGGCTAAAGCCACAGGGCTACCCAACAACGCCGGGTAAACCCGGCTCCCTTAGCCGGGTTTACCCGGCGTTGTTGGGTAGCCCCGTCCGTTGACGGCGGGGCGGAATGTCAACCCCCTAAGATCCCATTGAGCCTAGATGATTTACACCTTAACAACCTGCCACTCGTGTTGATAAGTCCCAACTGGCCGACCCCCCGTTGGGGTAACCACAAAATTGTCCTGCATGATGTAACCCAACCGATCCTCGTCAACTAGCAGCCCAGGATGGACGTTGATGATCATATTTTCCTGGAACTCTTCGGTCGATTCGCGTGTGCCATAGGGGGGCCGGATTACCACCTGCCCAATCGCGTGTCCATCCCAAATCCCGCGCCCGGTCACGTTCCAACCATCTTCCGCATAAGTCGCTTCGACGGCGGCGGTCATTGCTTGCCCTTTGTTGCCAGGGCGGAGAGCAGCACCGGCGCGGGCCAGTGCTTTACGCGTTGTCTCAAAATGGCGTTGCAGCCGGGGTGACGGCTCTTTGAACGAGTAGATGCCCGAGAGTTCGATCCAATAACCATCAGGGCCGGCAAATTCCAGCGAAACTTTAAAGATGTCGTCGATGGTAATCAGCCGATCCGTTGGGGGGCGGAAAAAGGGTTGGATGCCGTTGGTCAGATGGGCGATGCCGTCATGGCAACCGTATTCAGCTAAGAGACAGACCGCTTGTGCCATCACCGCACGCTCAGTCTTACCCGGGGCCAACTCGGCTTTGAAGACGGCCAAGGCCTCGGCAATATAGTGATAGGTGGCCGTGACCGCGGCTAGTTCCTCTGCACTTTTGACGGCCATGATCGCATCGACCTGATGGGTGGCGTCGACCAGCGTGGCACCCGATAGCCGTTGTTGCAGGGCCAGCACATCACCGTAGAGCATAACTTCGTTTAACCCAACGACGCCGATGGTGCCCTGGGCCAGCCCCAGTTTGTCAATCGCGCCGGCCAGATCAGCCAGCATGTTGGTCGATGGCTGCACCTGCTTGATCCAACCAACTTGTGGTGCCCAGTGTGATTGCGAACCGGCCCCCAGGATCATCAGTGGTTCAGCCTGCAGCGGTAGGATGGCAAAACCCTTGCCACCCCACAGCCGCCAGTTGGTGAGATAACGGATGTAGCCCCGTTGGGTGGCCTCGGCCTTGCCGGCAAAAATCAGCACCTCGTAGCCGGCGGTGGCCATCATGCCCCGTAAGGCGGTTAGCCGGCGTTCACCTTCTGTTGTTGAAAGCATGGTTTCTATCCCTGTGCGTAGGCGTGGAGCAGTTGGGCAACACACTCGATCCCGCGCAGATAATCCTCGACGCGGATGTATTCGTTGGCGGCGTGCAGGCGATCCTCGGTGGGGCCAAAGCCGCTGTACGCCTGATCTTGGATCCCCAAAATCTGGGCAAAGAGCGGTTCCGGGCCACAGCCAGGATAAGTCGGTTGTCGCGCCGGCTCGACCCCAAAGGCGGTGTAAATGGCTTGCCCCATCGCCTTGGCAATCGGGCTGTTCGGTGAGCAGCGGAACCAATCCAATTCGCCCATCAACTCAACTTGCAGGTCATCAAAGCCACGCCGGTCGAGATGAGCGCGAATCTTTGCGGCAATCCGCTCACCGCTCTGGTTGGGTACTGTGCGAAAATCAAGTTCGGCTGCCCCAAAATCGGGGACAACACCCTTGCGCATGGGCCGGACATAGCCCCCTTCCAACCCGGTGAGACCACAACTGGGTTGCAGATATAATTGGTTAAGCGCCTCCAGCCCAGCCAGCCCGCCGACAAATTGCGTCTGCCCCGAAAGGCGCAAAATATCCTTACCATCCCAGGGCAACTGGCGCAATGCTTCCAATTCTTCCGCGGTGGGGTCACGTACATCGTCATAAAAGTCGTCGATAGTAATGCGGCCATCGGGTGTGCGCAGCGTGCCGAGCGCTTCCTGTAAACGCCACAGCGCGTTTTCAACCAGCGGGGCCATCATCCCATGAAACTCACGTGGTCGCCGCGCTTCGAGGCGAATGCGCGCCGAACCTTTGACGCCACTCACCACCCGTGGCCGGCCATCGGGCCAGACATTGTCATCAAAATTGGCCAGCGCATCGGCCTGTAAGCGCGTCCGGTACCGTTCCATAAAGGGGGCCAGATTGGGGCTGCCAATCTCCTCTTCGCCTTCGATGGCCAAAATCACCGTTACCGGCAGTGGCGTGCCGGTGGCGACATACGCACGCAGCGCTTGCAAGACCGCCATCACCGGCCCTTTATCATCCACGGCCCCCCGCGCATAGATCCGCCCATCGGCCAGCGTCGCGCTAAAAGGGTCATACTGCCAAGTGGTTTCATTCGCCGGCTGCACATCGTAATGGCCGTAGATCAGCAAGGTTCGGTTGGAAGTGCCGGCCAGGCGGCTGTAGATAAAGGGATAACCGTCGGTGGCCAACAGTTCGGCTGGAATGCCAAAGGCCGCCATCTGTGCGCAAAGCAGATCGGCACACGCAGTCATCCCCCAATCTTGGATCGCCACACTGGGTTGGCGTAGCAAGCTCTGCAAATCCTCGATCATGGCCGCCTGATGGGTGCGGATATAGTCAATCACAGCCTGAGTCATCTACATTTCCTTATGCGATGGGCGGTAACGATACGCCGCTGCTTCGCCTGATTCTTCGCATCCCGGCCTGGGGTGCGCTCAAGAATCGACAAACTGATCCATCCGTGTTCCTTGTTATCCGTGTATACAAAAACAGATTGCTCTACACGGATAACATTTTGTTTGTGCTGAATTTCAAATTTTACGTAACGACTCACCCCCTCCTAACCTCCCCCAGTTTGGGGGAGGAACAGTCATGGGGCTGACCAGACAACAGTTCCCTCCCCACGCTAGGGAGGGCTAGGGTGGGGTGAGTCGTTACAATTTTACGTAACGACCTATGCTTTAACCGCTTGGATCAACTCTGTCATCTCGGCTGCGGTTTTGACGCGGCAGTAGACATTGTCCATCACCTCCAGCGCGTGGTGTTGATGGTGGGGCATCATCGCCGCGCAACAGTCGCTGACCAGATAGACGTTATAGCCAAAGTCACAGGCATCGCGCACAGCGGTCTCCACACAATAGTTGGTGACCACGCCGACAAAGATCAAGGTCTGGATTCCCATGTTACGCAAGATGCGGTCAATGGCGGTCGAGCTAAAGACCCCCGACGCGGTTTTGGTCAACATGATCTCGCCGGTGTGAGGCCCCAGTTCAGGCAATAACTGCGCTTCGGTGGACTCGGGCAGCGCCAGCAGATTATGGCGTTGGTGGCCTAAGCCAACATCGCGGCCAGTTTCCGTCAAAGCAGCAATCACGACATGGATCACCTGAATGTGGCTGGCATGGCAGAGCTGTTGTAAACCCACCACACGCGGCAACATGTTGGCGACTTCGTTGAAGTAGTAGGCAAAATACTCATCATAGACGCCGCGCCCTTTCGCATCCGCCCCCAGACCATAATCTGGGTGGGCATCGAGATGTTGCAGGTCAATCGTGATAAAAGCGGTTTTCGCTGGGGTGAGATCAAATTCGAGCGCGCGATCATAACCGCCGCTGTTAATCCACGGACTTGGTTTAGATTGATAAATGGTTGTCATCATCCGCTCGCTTTGGCTAATGTAGATATTTTTTAATCAACCAATGACCGATAGATCTGGCCGATCTTGGCGACGGCGGTTTCGATCTCGGTGGGATCAGCCAAGTAGGAGATACGCAGGAAACCTTCACCGCACGGCCCATACTGGGTGCCGGGAAAGATCAGGACATGGGCTTCATTGAGCACCTTTACCGCAAAATCGGCGGAACTCAGCCCGGTGGCGCGGATGTCGGCAAAGGCAAAGAAGGCACCCGCCGGCTGGGGGTAGGGAATCTGCGCCTTGGTGAGACTGTCCAGCAGCACCCGCCGCCGCGCCGCAAAGTTGGCGACAATTTCCGCGACACAATCCTGACTGCCTTCGAGCGCCGCCAACGCCGCATGTTGACTGACCGTCGGCGCGCAGATGGTGAAGATATGGTGCGGCTCGCTCATCGCCTGGGCCAGCAGGGCCGGGGCCGCCAGATAACCGACGCGAAAACCGGTCATACAATAAGCTTTGGAGAAGGCGTTGATGATAATCGTCCGTTCGCGCAACCCCGGCAGGCGGGCAATGCTGGGCGCTGCGGCCCCGTCAAAGAGTATCTTTTCGTAAAGTTCATCGGAGATCACGATCAAATTGTGCGCTTCGGCTAATGCGGCCAGCGCTTGCAGGGTTTCTGCGCCAATCACCCCACCGGTTGGGTTGTTGGGCGAGACGAGGACGAGCAGCCGCGAGCGCGGGGTAATCAGCGCAGCCACATCGGCCGCTTGTAAGGCAAAATCATTTTCGGCGCGGGTGGGGACCCGCACCACCTTGCCGCCGGCCAACCCCACCGCCATCTCATAGGCCGTGTAATAGGGGTCGGGCAACAGCACTTCGTCACCAGGGTCCAACATCGTCTGCATAATCACCGAGATCGCCTCTTGCGCGCCGGTGGTGACGATGATCTCGGTCGCCGGATCATAGGTGAGGCCATTTTCGCGTTGCAGCTTGGCGGCAATCGCGGCGCGTAGCGCGGGCATCCCCGCCGGTGGCGTGTAGTTGACCCGGCCACCCACCATTGCCTTGGTCGCTGCCTCAATAATGTGGGGCGGCGTCGGCAGATCCGGATCCCCGCGCCCCAGCGAAATCAGATTGGGAATTTGACTGGCCAGGCGCAACATCCGTGTAAAGGAGGTTTCCGCACCACCGTGTAAAGCTTGGATCTTGTTGGAGAGCTTAGGCGTTGTCATGAATTTTCTCTGGCTGGCTAACGGCAAGCGGCCATTAGATGAGAAATACTACACAATAAGTAAAGCAGCCAATTCGGGGGGCGAGGATGGCTATTAGCGAACAGCAGGGCACTGATCGAATTTGATAACTGTCAACTGTTAACAGTGTGTCATTCTAGTTTGCTAGTATAACACACTTTGTCAATGGGGTCTTCTCGTTGAAATGCACAGTTCTCGATAACAAAAAGAGCGCAGCATGCACAAGATTTATGGATGTTTAGGATTAAGTTAAGCCTGTTTCTTTGGCAATATATTCAGCAACCCCAGCGGCAATGTCATAGTGGGGACGAAAGGGGGTATCCTGTTGCAGCCGTGTGATATTCATTGGCGACCGCGCCTGGTGGGGGCGCATGGCGATATCGGCAACGGTTTCATCTGTGGTCCAGGTGGCAATTAGCCCGTGGCTCACAAAGGCCTCGACCACCGCCTGCCAACTAACAGCCATACCGCAACTGACATTGTAAATCGCATGGGTCAGCGTAGGCGTTTGCAATAAGGCTTGTACGGCTGCAGCCCCATCGACCATGTAGGTCCAATCGCGCGCGACGGTCGGCCCTGCGACCTGCACTGGTCGCTGCTGTTGCAACGCTTGCAGCAGTTGCCCCACCCCGCTGGTCTGTGGGCGGCTGACCGAGGACTGTTCCAGCGGCCCATAGAGCGGTCCCAAACGCGCGGCGGCCATTGCAATGCCGGAGAGGCGGCTGTACTGTTGCATGATCAGCTCCGCGCTGCGTTTGGTCACCGTGTAGAGGCTGTCCACAACTAGCGGTCCCTCTTCAGGTTGCGTCTGACCGGCGGCGACCGCTGTCGCACCATAGAGGCCACTGCTGCTCACAATAATGACCCGTTCCACCGCACCGCTGCGAATGGCTGCGTCCAGCAGATTAACCGCACCCCCTAGATTCACATCAATAATCTGGGTGATCTGCTGCTGCTCTTGCGCGGCGCTGGGGGTCAGCGCCGCAGCATGGACGATATGGCTGATCTGCTGCTGGTCGATTAGTTGCCGGATCGCCACGCGATCTTGAATATCCAAGGTCGCGAACTGGATATTAGCGGCGACCAGCTGTAGAAAGGCAACTTGGCGCGGGCTGGGCGGGCGCAGATCGCTGGCTGTCACCTGAACGCCGGCCTGGTCGGCCAGCACACGGACGAGATTAATGCCAAAGAAACCCAATGCGCCGGTGACAAGAATGTTCATCGTTAGCCCTAAGCACTCAGAATATTGTGTCGCCGATAGAAATCCTGCATCTGCACGGCCACGCCAGTCTCACTGCTTTCGATGGCGGCAAAGCAGAGCGCCAGGGTATAGAGATGATCCTGCCCGCTACATTCCAATGGCCCATTGCCCCGCACATGGGCAATAAAGCTGCTGAGCAAGGCGGCAGTATCATCAAAGAAGGCTTGGCACGCGGGCAACTCGATGGGGGTCAACGCCTTTTCCTCGGTGCGCGCCATGGCCAGATCTTCAAAGAGTTGGCGTTGAACGATTACCCCTTCGGCACAGTCGGTGCGCCATTCAAATTTTAATTCATCCCAGCCGCCGGTCCAGGTGCCTAGGTAATTGACCTCCATGCCACCTTCCAGTGTTAGCAGGCAGCTGACATTACTCTCGTACGCATACATGCTCCAGGGCGGGTTCCAGGTGCGACAACTGACCTGCAGCACTTCGCGATTATAGCAGTGGCGGATCAGATCCAAATGGTGGATGCTCTGCTCCAACATCATCGGCTGTGCCATCGTCAGCGGATATTTGTTGAGCCAGGCGGCGCGGCCATCGCGGTTGCGCTGATAGGTGAACTGGCCAAAGCCGGGCGTACCCAAAGCGTTGGCCATCACCAATTCACGGATCTTGCGGCTGACCGGCAAGTAGCGAAAGTTCAGCCCAACCATGAGCGGCAAGCCGGTCGCCTGGGCCAGCGCCACAATTTCGACGGACTCGGCCAGAGCAAGCGTCAACGGTTTTTCCGAGAGTAAGGGTAACCCAGCCGCAAAGACCGCTTTGGCCTGGGCTAAGTGCCCATCCGGCGGCGTGACCAATAGCACCGCATCACTTGGGGTTGCGGCCAAGGCGGCCGCTAGATCGCTGAAGGCCGGTGTGGTGGGGTATTGCGCCTGGTAGGCCGCTAACCGCGCCGGGTCCAGCTCGACCACCCCACTGTGGACGACATCTTCTCGGCCACGGATGATCTCATTCCACATCTTGCCCCGGTTGCCCAGCCCCACTTGCAGCAGGCGAAAAGGTTGTACAGCATTTGGCATAGGATTGCTCACCGTTCGTTAGGCTATGAATAAGTACATCTCAAATCGTGATCCACGAAGCGGGTGCCCTATGGGCGCGAAGTTTCACGAAGAAAAAGCTACGACTCATGTACACCGCAAGTCGTAATGTATAAGTTCTAAAAGCTGTTCTTCGTGTCCCTTCGTGTCCCTTCGTGGATCAATTATGGTTTAACTGGCCGAGAAACGTCTCGATGCGGCCCACTGCTTCGCGCAGCCGTTCGATTGGTTGGAGAAAGCTGATCCGGATATAGCGATCATCTTCATCGCCAAAGAGCATGCCGGGGAAGACCATTACGCCGGTCTGCCGCAAAAGGGCTTCGCAGAAGTCCGAAGCGGCCATGCCGGTATGCGAGACATTGGTGTAGAGATAGAAGGCTCCGCCCGGATAACCATAGGTAAAGCCTAATCGCGTCAACGCCTCCATTAGGTAAGCGCGCCGTTCGCCATAGGCTTCGAGCATGGCATCCACCACCTCCTGTGGCCCGTTCAGCGCGGCCAACGCCGCGAATTGGGAAGGGGTGCTGGCGTTGATGCTCAGGGTATGGCGCGGCTCGATTAGCAGGTGGATAAAGGCGGCGGGCGCGGCCAGGTAGCCGACGCGCCAGCCGGTCATCGCATAGGACTTGGAAAAGCCGTTGAGGGTGATCGTGCGCTCCTTCATATCCGGCAAGGAAGCGGCTGAGAGATGTTCTGCGCCGGGGTAGATCAGCTTGGCATAGATCTCATCGCTGATCAGAATCAGGTTATGTTTCTGTGCTAGCGCCGCGATCTCACGAATGACCGGGGGTGGGGTCACCGCGCCGGTAGGGTTGTTAGGGGTTACTAACACCAGCACTTTGGACTTGGGGGTGATGCGCTTTTCAATTTCGGCGGGCATCAGCGCAAAGTCATCGGCTTCATAGGTCGGCACGGGGACGGGAACGCCGCCACACATGGCCACCGCGCTGTCATAGGTGGTAAAACGGGGCGAGGTGATCAGCACTTCATCGCCGGGATCGATCAAGGCCAACATACAGAGCATGATCGATTCCTGCACCCCCGCGGTCACGATGATCTCATCGGCGCTGTAATCCAGGTTGTTTTCGCGGCGCAAGGTATCGGCAATCGCCGCGCGCAACTGGGGCAAGCCGGCCGGTGACGTATAGTGATGTTGGTTCTCATCAATGGCGCGCTTGGCGGCATCGACAATATGTTGGGGGGTGTGAAAGTCGGGATCACCCCGCCCCAACGCAATCACATCGGTCAGCCCTGCGGCAATTTCGAGCATTTTGGTCCGGTACGAGAGATCTTCTGCGGTGATGCGTTTGGCGCGCGCGGCCAGTAACGGTAAGACGGTCATACCAGCCGCTTCCCCTCTTTGAAGGTCATGGTCACCTGTTCCAGGGCATAGAGATCGGCCAGCGGGTTGCCGTTGACGACGATCACATCGGCGAGTTTGCCAACTTCGAGGGTGCCCAGTTTGGCCTGGAGTCGATTCAGTTGGGCGGCGACGCTGGTGGCGCTGCGGATCGCGTCGTAGTTATCCTTCTTTACGCCCAACTTGACCATAAAGGCCATCTCCGGCGCAATCACATTGTGGCCGACGACCGGGCTGCCGGCATCGGTGCCAAAAGCGATGGTGACGCCGGCCGCGGCTGCGTTGATTAAGCCTTGATAGCGGGTGGGATCGCCCACCGCCTTCTGGCGCTCGGCGATCTTCCATTCGGGGATGTTGTATTGGCGCGCCAGCTCGGGCTGACTCTGCATCACCAGGGGGGCAAAGGTGGTCACAATCGGGATCTTTTTGTCGAGCAACAGTTGGATCGTTGCCTCGGTCATGCTGCCGCCATGTTCGACACAGTCGATGCCAAAACGCACCACCCGTTCGATACAGGCATTGTAAGTGGCGTGGGCCGTGATCGGCAGCCCGTTACGATGGGATTCATCGATGACCGCGGTCAGCTCTTCATCGGTGAATTCCAGCGTGTCGTGACAGGCCATGATCTTGATCAGATCTGCCCCGGCGCGTACTTGCTCGCGCACGGCGCGACGCATTTCGTCGGCCCCACTGGCTTCGCGGCAACACCAGTAAGTGTGACCACCGGTCTGGATGATCGCTGCGCCACAGATCAGCAGGCGTGGACCAGGGAAGATCCCCTGTTCGATTGCTTGTTTGGCAACAATGTTGGTCTGATTCATGCCCAGGTCACGCACGGTGGTGACGCCGGCGCGCAGGCTGATCAACATGTTGCCCGCAGATTTGTAGGCACTGATTTCGGGAGCGTCGTCCATTGATTGGCGGGCGAGATCGTGAATGCCATCCCAGGCCAGATGGGCATGATTGTTAAAGAGGCCGGGCAGGATCGAGCCACCGGTGACAACCGCCTGCGCGGCGCGGCTGCCCAATTCGCTGGCCGGCCCGACCGCGGTGATCTTGCCCCCCGCAAACTCGACAAAGCCATCCTCGATCACCTCATCGCCGTTGCAAGTAATCACACGACCCTGGAGGATCTTATGCTCAGCCGGGAGGTCGAAGAGCGGCTTAATTAACTTTTGATAACGCCAGGCTACTGGTTCAGGCATGGGAAAGCTCCTATTGAAGTTGTGTTGATTTAGCCAATTCATTCATAAAAACAATGCTGGTCTGGATCCCTTTGTAGAAGTTGGGCAGATGCATTTTTTCGTTGGGTGCGTGCAAATTATCGTCGGGCAGACCAAAGCCCATAAGGACAACGGGGATATCGAGCGCGGTTTGGAAAACGGTGGCCACGGGAATGCCGCCGCCTTCGCGTTTGTAAACTGGTTCGGTGCCGAAGCTGGTCCGGTAGGCTTGGGCCGCGGCCTGAATCGCTGGCGCGGCCAATGGGGCGACATAGGCCGGTGAACCAGCCCCGCGCGGGCGGACCTCCAGGCGAATCGTCGGTGGGGCCAGTGCTTGCAAGTGCGCAGTGACCAGGCGACCGATCACCGCTGGATCCTGATCAGGCACCAAGCGGCAGCTGATTTTGGCATGGGCCTGGCTGGGAATCACTGTCTTAAAGCCTTCGGTGATAAAGCCACCCCACATGCCGTTGATCTCCAGCGTTGGGCGTGCGCCAATGCGTTCCACCACTGTGTAGGCGCGCTCACCATAGACCGCCGGTGCCCCACTATCCGCGAGTAACTGTGCCTCATCATAGGGGACATTGGCTAGCAAGGTACGTTCCTCTGGCGAGAGCTCACGGACCCGATCATAAAAGCCAGGCACTGTCACCCGGCCTTCCTCATCGTGCAGCGCGGCCAGCAACTCACAGAGTGCCTGATTGGGGTTGTGGGTGGGACCGCCAAACATGCCGCTGTGCAGATCTTGGCTTGGCCCGGTCACGGTGATCTCACAGGACCAGCCGCCGCGCAAGCCATAGGTTAAGACAGGTTGCGTGGGCGACAGAATACCTGTATCGGAGATGAGACAGGCATCGGCGGCCAGCTTTTCGACATGATCAGGCACATAGGCCGCGATGGCCTGTCCACCGGCCTCCTCTTCGCCTTCCACGAGGAATTTGACATTGACGGGTAGCGTGCCGGTTGTCTGCAACAGCGCTTCCACCGCTTTGATATGGATGAAGGTCTGCCCCTTATCATCAGACGCACCGCGGGCAAAGAGATCATCACCGTGAGGGCCGGGGCGAACGGTCGGCGCAAAGGGGGGCGACTGCCACAACGCCAGTGGATCGACCGGCTGGACATCGTAGTGACCATAAATCAGCACGGTCGGCTTGTCTGCGCCGGCATGTAACCAATCCGCATAGACCAGGGGATGCCCCACAGTTTCGATCATCTCCACATGTTCCAGCCCACTCTGTTGCATATTATCAACCAACCATTGGGCAGCCTGTACCATGTCGGCCTTGTGCGCCGAAATGGTGCTGATGCTGGGGATGCGCAGCCACTCGGTCAACTCGGCCAGTTGTCGCGCTTGTGCCTCGGCGAGAAATGATTCAATTGTTCGATCCATGATCTGCATCCTTTATTTGAGGCCCAACTCGGTCAGCGCTTTGGCGGCGCCGTCGAGGTTGGTCAACTTCATACTGGCATAGTTGGGCGCGAAGATCACCCCTTTGCCGCCGGCCCGATAGGTGGCATGGACGCTGCGATAGGCGATATCCGGCGTAGAGATCGCCTGGTCGGCACGCGTGCGGGGCGCATCGACCCCAATCCCCATGTAGACCGGAATTTTGTTCCCCACCCCGCGCACGGCATCGGCACATTGGCCGTAGACATAGGTGTCGGGGTCAAGGCCGGCCTGCACCACTTGATCCCACGGCGCTTCCTGCAAGCCCAGCAACTTATACATGAAGGGCGTCATCTCTTGGGGCGTAAAGTCACGTAGCAGCGATTTGTGAAAGGCCAGCATCTCTTTCTGATAGACATCACCGGACTGGTGTTGATAGGTGATCGGTTTGACCCAATCGGCGTAGCGGGTCTGTTCGGCCCACGGCCATTGGGCTTTACGGAAGGGGTTAAAGTGATTGCGATTCCAGACGTTGAGGCCAAATTCCAGATCGGGATTGCACCATTTCACTTGGCCGTAAAGTTCCCGATCCAGATCTTTGTTGCGCTCCAGCCAGAAGCGTTCCCAGAGCAGCACTTCTGGATTGGCAAAGAGGATGCGCATAAATTCAATCAACGCACCGTCGACAAAGTCAACGCCGGCGCGCGCCTGTTCAAAGTAGGTGTGTAGTTCGATGAACGCTTTGCGAATTGGCTCGACGGCCAAGCCTCGTTGCATCGCCTGCGCCCGGCAATGTTCACAAAAACAGGCGGGGGCCTGGCCGGCGATCAGTTGGTCCAGTGGGCTGCGTCGTTCGTTGCACCACATAATGCCGTCGATGGGGTAACTACGACATTGATCCTCGATGAGCGAATGCCACCAACGGCGGTAGGCGGGGTGATTGGTGCACGGTTCCGCCCCATGTCGCCCAAACACGTCAACTTCCAGACATTGAGGCAAATTGGGAATATCTACGTTATTCACCGAACCATGTCCGGTATACTTAAAGAGCGGTTCCATCAGTTCGGGCATAACCTTCATGCCGCGGGCCTTGGCTGCGGGGATGACCATTTCCAGCACATCAATGCCATTCATCTCTGGATCATTTGCGCGGAACTCCTGAATGAAGGTATTCTTATAATATTCTGCGTGTGGTTGAAAATAGGCACCGCCTTTCATCGTTAATGGTTCGGGCACACCGTGGTCCGGCCAACCATCGAGCGCATGTGAGATACTCCGTCCGGCTTTCAAGCCAAGCCAGGAGACTGTCCCGATCATCAAGACATTGACACCGACCCGCTCCGCCAGCGTTTCAAGCACATTGTCAACCCCTTCATCAATAAAACTGATGGGGCTGATTTGGATACCGACAAATTTTTGGTTACGATTTTGTTGTGTCATAGTAAGCCTGTTGATTAGTGAAACGTGATGCGTGAAACGTAAAACGTCAGTTGTAAATTCACGCATCACGTTTCACGCATTACGCATTAGTCATGTTAAAGTGAAAGAGTGTAAATGGAAACTGTTACGAAAGAAAAGCTGGCCCCCCTTGCGCACCGTACGTTGAAAGAGAATGTGACTGACCGCATTCGCGAATCGATTATTAGTGGCAAACTAGCGCCAGGAACAGAACTGAATCAAGCCCAGATTGCCGAAGAATTGGGCGTTTCCCGCGGCCCTGTGCGTGAAGCTATGGGCCGGTTGGAACAAGAAGGGTTGATCCGGACTGTTGCCTACAAACGGGTCTTTATCACCCCGATGAACCGGCGCTATGTGGAGGAACTTTACTCCGTCCGCGCTGGATTGGAAACAATGGCGTTAGAACAGGGCATTGATCGGTTGGTACCCAAAGATCTACAACAACTGGAGCGGATCGTTGACCAGATGCGGCTTGCTGCGCGCAGTCAACAACAGGATCTACTTGTTGAGCTGGATCTTAAGTTCCATGAATATATTGTGCGCATGGCCGATCACAACCTGATCCTAAACTTATGGCAACAATTGGCCGTTGGGGTCAAACGCTGTCTGCACACGCAACACCGGATCTACACCTTCCTTGACGAAGTCGTTGGCACCCACCCCACCATTGTCACCGCCATTGCCGAGCGCAATAAACCGCTGGCCGTCCAAATTCTCCGCACCCATATTACTGAATCGGCGGAGAGTATCATCCGCGGCTGGGGGGAGATGGATTTCGATGAAGCCGCCTTCATGAATGGCCACTACGCCGATGACCAGGAGGGCGCAGGTGAATGAATTCACCTGCTGGTAGGCAAAACCCGTTAATGCGAATTAAACATTAGATGCGGTAGTTGGGCCGCCGGATCCGCCGGTGGCTGAAGCCACCGGTTAGTGAACAACGCCCGCTGAAGCGGGCTGATGTTACCGGCCAAGCCCGCTTCAGCGGGTGTTTTTTTTTAGCCCGGTGATCCATCGCTGGGCGGTAGGCATATGCCGAACGATTTTTCAGCCGCGTTCTATGTGGTTTGCGTCCGCTTGGCAAACTCTTCAAAGATCATCGCCGCAAATTTGATGCCTTGTAGATAGCGGTCGATCGGCATATTTTCGTTGGGCGCGTGCAAGTTGTTCTCCGCTGCGCCAAAGCCACTCAGCACCGCCGGATGGGGCACATGGATCATGATTAGCCCCTGGATGCTGACGCCCATCACCACTGGCTGTTCGCCCCAGACCTGGTCGGCGGCATGGATCACCGCCTGGCTAATCGACTGGCTGACCGGCGTTTTGTAGGGGTTGGCGCGCACGGTGTGGGTGACAATTTCGATGTCGTCAAAGCCATGTTTGTGCAGATGCGCCTCCAGCTTTTTGAGCTGCTCCGCCGGCTCCAATTTGGGCGGGCAACGGAAATCAAGTTTGGCCGTCGCTTCCATTGGCACAATCGTCTTCATCCCTTCGCCCGTATAACCCGCCTGTAAACCGGCAATGTTACACGACGCCCCGTAGTGAATCGTCTTCAGCAGCTCAATGTCATCTTCAAAGGGAAAGTCTTTGGTCAACCCTAGTTGACGGGCTAACTCGGCGCGGTCGAAAAAGGCTAACTCCTCACGCAGATAGTAGAGATCATCGGGATCGGGCGGCAGCAAATTGTCATACCAACCCTCAATCAGAATCCGCCCGGTTGGGTCAAAGATCGAACTCAGGCAGTGGACCAATCGCCATGGGGCGCTTTGCGCCTTAAGCAACTGCGCGCGACCACTCCAAAAGTCAATGGTGTGGCTCTTCACCCGCAACTCAATCGCCAGAATCGCCTTGATGCCCAGGTGGATCTCCGGCTTGAACGAAGTGCGATTAACCCCACCATCCAGCCCAATACTCGCATCACATTGACAAAGATCCTTGTTGTTTTCCACCCAACTGGCCAGATGGGGACTGCCGACTTCTTCCTCCCCTTCACAGAGAAAGACCAGGTTGACTGGTGGGCCACCGCGCACTTCCCGGAACGCTTGCGCGGCGCGCACAAAGGCCAATGCGCCTGATTTGTTGTCGGTTGCGCCGCGGGCATAGATCACCCCATCGCGGATCGCGGCGCTAAAGGGCGGGTCGATCCACTTGTCAAGCGGCTCCGGCGGCTGGACATCATAGTGGCTATAGCAGAGCAAGGTTTTGGCGTTGGAGTCGGTCGCTGTTTCGGTCGCATAGAGCAGATCCGGCCCGCCGGGCACAGGGATGCGCCGCGTATTCGTCAGCCCATCGCCGATCATCTGGCCCAGCAGCAGATCGGCGCACTCCTCCAACCCAATCTTTTGCGCGCTGATACTTGGTTGGCGTAACAGGGTTTGTAGTTCAGCCACCAACTCGTCACGGTGGGCATCGATCCAATCGTAGATATCTTGCATAGCACTCGCTTTCTGCGCAATGTCGAATGGGGCAATGATAGAACGCGGATTTAGCTGATTAGGCGGATGCGAGCGGATTTTTGCCGCGTTTTATCCGCGAACATCGGCTCAATTCGCCAAATCCGCGTTCAAATTTGTGATTACTTGCTTGCCATTTGACCATATTCCCACATGATCGCCGCGGCGTATTTGATGCCCTTGATGTAATGTTCCAGGTCAATGCTCTCGTTGGGCGCGTGGAGATTACAGTCGGGCTGGGCAAAGCCGGTCAAGACGGTGGGCATCCACACATGTTTGAGGATCGTCCCCTCGGCACTGACGCCGTTGATTACCGGCGGCGCGCCAAAGACCGTTTCGGCGGCCCGAATGATCGCCTGGCTGATATCTTCTTTGACACTGATTTTGTAGGGCGGCTCAGGGGTTCTGCCCATGATATTGACCTCAATGTGGCCAAAACCATGTTTAATCAGATGGTCACGGAGCCGCGTTACCGCCTTTTCTGGGTCAATCAGCGGGGGCAGCCGCATATCCAATTTGGCGCGGGCCTCGTTGGGCACAATTGTCTTGCTGCCCGGCCCTTGGTAGCCACTGGTCAGCCCGGCAATGTTGCACGTCGGTTCATAGGCGCGTGCTTTGAGCGCTTCGATGCCCTCACGGCCCAGGGCAAATTCTTTGATGCCCCATTCCTCTTTCAGCTTGTTCATATCCAGCCGCTTGGCATTGGCCTCAAGCTGTTCGATCTCTTCCTCGCCCAGTTGCCACAGCCCCTCATACCAGCCGTCGATCAAGATCCGCCGTTGCGCGTCAACCAGCGTATTGAGTGCCCGTACCAATTCCCATGCCGGCTGTGGCAAGAGGGGGGCATCGAGACTGTGAATGTCGGCATTCGCACCACGGGCAATCAGCTCGATAAAGAGCACACTCTTCAGCCCCAGATCAATATCCGGCACCATTGCGCTGGGATGGACCCCGCCATCAAGACAGTGCATGGCGTCGGCGCGCACCAACTCGGGGTTGGCCTCAATAAAAGGCCCCAGGTGGATCGAGCCGATCTCTTCTTCGCCCTCGGTGATAAACTTGACCCCCACCGGCAGCTCACCCTTGGTCTGCAGCCATGCTTTGGCCCCCTTGATAAAGGCCATCACCCCCGACTTGTTGTCGGTGGCCCCGCGGCCCCACATGCGTCCATCGGCCAGCGTTGCGCTGTAGGGGGGATAGACCCATTTGTCGAGCGGTTCCACCGGCTGCACATCATAATGGGCATAGGCGAGCAAAGTTTTACTGCTGGTCGGGCTGGGTAGATAACCGATGATACAGGGCGGCCCATCTTTGATCGGATGGGCAGTGGCCGGCAGCCCATCGCCGTGCATTAGCTCGACCACAAGTTCGGCACATTCTTCCAACCCAATATTCTGCGCGCTGACGCTGGGTTGCTGCACAAAGCGCTGTAAATCCGCAATCGCTTCTGCCCGATGCGCATCGATCCAATCAAAGACCGCCTGGAGTTCAGGGTGGTTTGTTGTCATAGCTTCCTCGTTTTTTGATGCGTGATGCGTGAAACGTAATGCGTGAAACGTGAAACGTAATGCGTGAATTGGCGACTGACGCTTTACGCTTTACGCTTTACGCTTTACGCTTTACGTTTCACGCATTACGTTCCTCAAATCGTAATCACTCGATCAGCCGGCCCATGTTCGCTGAGATAGTGGCTGAGGCGGCGGCCACCGGTGGGGGTGACGACCATGCTGTCGATGATGCGGTAGCCGTCGATGCCGGGGCGGTAGATGCCTGGTTCGTTGGAAAAGACCATCATGGGCTGCAAAATCGTCTCATCGCCGACGGAGAGCCAGGGCGCTTCGTGCCCTTCAATGCCCATGCCGTGGCCAATCCGATGGCGGATGTACTCACCATAACCACCCTCGCGCAGCACGGCGAGCGCCGCATCATTGACCGCGGTACAGCGGTTGCCCGGTGTCAACGCGTCAACCGCAGCCTGATCGCAGCGCCAGGTGGTCTCCAGGCAATGTAACTGGTCGGCGGTCGGCTCGCCGATGATAAAGGTGCAGCCGCTTTCAGCGTGATAGCCGCCGACTTTGACGCCAATGCCCACAATTAACCCATCACCGGGGGCCAGGTTGACGGGGCCAGGTTGGCCGTGGGGCAGGGCGGCCCGCGGGCCGGTGTGGGCGGTCAGCGCGACCGCGCCGCGGTAAAAGTTGATCAACTCGGCCAGCTCACGCTGCATCTTGGCGGTTGTCTCGGCTTGGACCGTGCGCACCACGTCGAGTTCGGTAATGCCACTGTGGATGCGCTCGGCCACCGCAGCGCGGGCGACAGCTAGGCCATAATCAGCGTAACCGGCGGCCAGCTCGATCAGCGCCAACTCGGCTTCGCTCTTGATATAGCGCAACTCAGCCACCGTCTGATCCAGTTGGAGTTTGGGTTTGACCTGTTGCATCTGCAAGAAGCGGCCATGTCCAACGCTGTCAACCGCAATCCGTTCGCCCGGCACCTGTTGCAACATCCAGACTTCCGGTGGGATTTCGCCAGGAAATTCCCAGTAGGTCTTTACTTCGCCGACGCCACTCGCTTCGGCATTTTCTTTCTCCAGAAAAGGGGCCAGGAGCAGGGGCGGCGCAGCGGTCGGAATGTAGAGCGCGAGTGGCCGTTCGTTGGGAATGTGGAAAAAGCCACAGGCCCACATAATGTTGGCCGCGTTGAGCAGGAGCAAGCCGTCACACGCCTGCTTGTCTAACGCAGTTTGAATCTGGCGAATGCGGGCTTGATAGGCTGAGCGATCCAGTTGGACATTCTGACGATAGGCATTGCTCATTCGTTGATAACCCTTCCCTGTATGACTTGGGCTGGCGTGGCGGTGTTCGAACCATCTGGCGCAATGGTAACCGTCGCGTTCACAAACCCGGCGCGTGGACAACCGGCGCGAATGGTGAGCTGGAGCGGTGCTCCTTGCACAAGACGTACCGTCCAGTTGACTGCTTGGTTGGACGACGGCCAATTGTAAAAGCGGGTGTAGGCCATGTTGCGTCCCAAACGTCCGGCTAGATGACCGATGGTTTGGGTTGGTTGACCCTGGATGAAGGTTACCTCACCGCTGCCAGCTAATGTCACTGCAACGGGCGTTGCCGCTTGCATGCTGAGCGCCTGATGGCTGAGATGGGTCGCCAGGAAGCCCAGGTTGTCAACGACGACGCTGATCTGATAGAGATCCGCAGCCAGTGGTTGTACCGTGAGATCGCGCAGGCGCAACCGGGGCGCGCACGCCGCATGGCGCAAGGTAAAGCAACAATTCGCCCTCGCCATCTCGGCCAGGTAGCGCGCCGGTGGTGGATTGCGAAAGGTGTACATGCGCCGCCAGCCGCCAATTTCCACGGGGCCAAGTTGTGGATGGTCGAAGGGGGTCCAGGGCATAAAGCCTTCGCCGTTTAGTGCTTCATCCTGCCAACGTAATAACTTCAGTTGGTCGGCTTCGCTAAAGTGGCGCAGTGGATAGAAATCTTCGCGCGTAATGCCGGCCGCGGTAAAGATATCCCACAGTTCGGTGCTAAAGGTGGGGATGCCCAGCGCGCCAAAGGTCCAGTCGATCGAAGAACCATAGCGCTTGAGATTCTTGTCCGGCGTAAAGTCGTTGTAGACCGAGATGAGCGGATAACCAGTCTCTTCGACCCCCAACGCGCCGATCATCTCATAAAGTAACTTGTCACTGCCCTGGAAGTGCGAATCGGGATAAGTGAGCCAGGGGCGCAGAATGACCCCGCTATGCGTGTGATAACATTGCATCCCCGCGATGTTGGGATGGTCGAGAATCCAACGCACCACCGCCGCGATCTCCGGTTCACTGAGAGGATGTTCACCCGAACCATATTGTTGACTTTCCGGCACCCAGTTTGATGGATAATTGCGGTTGAGGTTGCCATCTTGAGGATTGGGCACCACAAAGTCGCCGCCGGTCCAGTCCACCAGGTGCCCCTCCGGCACAATCCGATAGTAGATGCCGCCCACTTCGTCGGGGGTGCGGGGCAACATCAAGCGTGGATCCTGGTCGCTGATTTTCCACTCGCCCGCGTCATCGCGCAGGCGCATATCGAGGATTTCGCCATCGCCGTTAATGTCAGCATAGTGCAGGCCAGGGCCAAATTGTTCTTGCCCCGGCAGATAGCGCCCATTGCCGATCCACTCGTAGAAGGGCAGCGTTTGCACAATCTCGCCGCCGTCCGGGTTAACGCGTGGCACAAGATAAAAGACCTGTTCATCGACTAATTGGGTGACGAGAGGGTCCGTGCCATATTGACTCAGCAGCGTCCACGCGGTGTAGACCACCACCGACGTGCCGCTGATCTCCTCGGCGTGAATGTTCGCATCAATATAGTAGCCGGGTTTGTCGGTGGCCGGCCCGGTGGCGGGATTACAGATTTCCAGCAGCCAAATTGTGCGGCCCTGGTGGCTGCTGCCGATGTTGTGCAAGGTTGCTAACGTAGGATAGGCTGCGGCCAGATCGGTTAATAATTCGGTCAATTGGGCATAGGTTAGATACTGTTCAAAGGAGAGATGACGGATGGCGTTAGTCATGGCGCGATCAACTTTATGATGGTTGGCTGTGCAAGGCGCACAGTTTTTAATTATGGCTAAGAATGGAATGATCGTGATATATGCTTGTTGATGGAAAATCTGAGCGATAAACTATACATAACAAACAATGAAATTCTAATTGGCGCATGCTAAAATGGTTTTGTCTGCTCACCCACTTTTGACAATGCCATTATTTCATGATATTACTTATAGTACAGTCTTGTCAACTGTTAACAGTTGACAGAACGGGTAAATTGCTGCTAATAAAGTGGTGCCTGTGAGCTATCCCAGCGATTTATCTAGGAGATCCTTACCTTTCTACCGCGTATACCCATGATCCTTGTGACCGAGTGAAGTTGCCCTACGATCATGACACCTGTCAAGTGCCTTTTATCCGCATCTATATTTAAGTATCTATTTTATGAGGAGAACTGATCCAATGACTGATCTGACCAAGCGTTCTGTTTATTTGTTTGCACTCATGCTGACCGGTCTGCTCTTGTTAGCCGCCTGTGTGGCACCGGTCGCCACGCCCGCCGGTGAGGGCAGTACAACCGACAGTCCAGCTGCTGATAGTGGCGAAAAATCGCGCTTGATTGTGGCCCAAACCGTTGATTTGAGTGGCTTTGAGCCATCCCAGGTGACTTCCCGCGCCGAGGCCAATCTGTTTGGCCACCTCTACGGTACACTTTTTGAGATCGCAGATACCGGCGAATTAGTGCCTTATCTTGCCACGGCTTACACCCTGTCCGAAGATGGCAAAGAGATGACCTTCACCTTGGCTGAGGGACTCACCTGCCATGATGGCGAAGCGCTCACTGCTGAAGATGTCGCCTACACCTTTCAGCGTGCAGTCAACCCCGATAATGCCTTTACCGGCAACACCGCCGGCTTCGTCGTTGATGCGCTCGGCTATGCGGATGTGCGCGTTGACAGTGAACTCGATGTCACCATTATGATGGATCGTTACACCTCACCGGCCTTGGGGTTGATTTCCGAAGTCTATATTCACTGCAAAGATTCCTACGAAGCGATGAGCTTGGAAGAAGCCGCGGCCAATCCGATTGGTTCCGGCCCTTATCGTTTTGTCGAATGGGTGAAGGATGACTATGCCCTGATCGAGCGGGTGCCTGAGTTCACTTTGCGCGAGACCTTCTTTGATGAAATTGAATGGCGCGTCATTCCCGAAGCGTCGACTCGTTCGGCTGAGTTGATCGCCGGCAATGTGCACATTATCACCAATGTGCCGCCCGATCAACATGCCACGGTGAATGCTTCGGATACCTCGACCGTCCAGGGCGTTGCTGGTACCCGCCGCATGTATGTCGGCTTCAACCAGCGCGATATCTTTGATGATACACCCGGCGGTCAGGCGATTAAGCAGACCGAAGTCCGCGTCGCCCTCCAATACGCGGTCGATGTCCCGACCATCTGTCAGACATTGCTGGCCTTTGAATGTGAACGGGCTTCCAGCATGGTCAACAAGCCGAACGACAACCCCGACCTGGTGCCCTATCCCTACGATCCGGCCAAGGCCGAAGAGTTGCTCGATGCCGCCGGTTACCCACGCGGTGACGATGGTGTACGCTTTGAGATCGTGCTGCAAGCTGGGCGCGGTCGCTACCTGAATGATGTGGCCGTGGTCCAGGCGATTGGTCAATATCTGACTGATATCGGCGTCAAAACCGAAGTGCAGGTCATGGATTGGAGCTCCGAGTTTGTGCCGTCCCTGCGGTTACATGAGGTCGGCCCGCTCTTCTTTGTTGGCACGGGCGGTTCGACCTGGAGCGGCGTCTATGATATGTCTGACCTCTCTGAGCCGACCGGTGCAACCAACTATACGGAATGGCAGAATCCCGAGTGGTTTGAACTGTGGGACAGCCTGGCCACCATCTTTGATCCAGCAGCCGAACGCGAAGTCACCAACCAGATGCTAGAGGTGATGTACAACGACCCGCCCTGGCTCTTCCTCTACTTCCAACCCGATTTCTACGGCGTCAGCAACGCCCTCGACTGGACCCCCCGTCGCGATGAGCAGATTGTCGTCTACGGCGCGAAGCTGAAGTAAATTTTCTATTCTTAGGTGATTGGATGATTGGTGATTGTCGCGTAAAGTCAATCACCAATCACCCAATCACCTACTCACCTAAACCTTATGGGCAATTATCTCATTCGCCGCCTGCTCCAAACGATCCTCGTGGTCTTTGGCGTTACCATTCTGGCCTTTCTCACCCTGCACATGGCCGGTGATCCAACTTATCTCTATGTCAGTGAGCGCGCCTCGGATGAAGAAGTGGCCGAAACGCGCGCAAAACTAGGTTTTGACCGTCCACTCTATGTGCAGTACACCACCTATCTTTGGGGGTTAGTACGGGGCGATATGGGTAATTCACTGCGGACCCGCACCCCAGCGTTTGACTTGGTGCTGGAACGGTTACCTGCCACCGTCGAATTGACGATCTTTGCCATGATTATCGCGATTGCCTTTGCGATTCCGGTCGGGGTCTTCTCGGCCATGCATCGCGGCACCGCGGTCGATGGCGGCATTATGCTCTTTGCCATGCTAGGGCAGTCGATGCCCAGTTTTTGGCTGGGGATTATGTTAATCCTCTTTGTTTCGCTCAACTTGCGCTGGCTGCCCATCTCGGGCCATGTGCCAGTGTTGCAACCCTTGCTTGCCGGACAATTTAGCTTGGCGGTGACCAACATTCCGGAAGCCGTGCGCCATCTGCTTTTGCCGGCCCTCACCCTGGGCGTCTTTTCGTTGGCGCGTAATGCCCGGTTGATCCGCTCATCCATGCTCGAAGTACTTTCACTCGACTATGTAATCACCGCGCGCGCCAAAGGATTGCCGGGTTGGGTGGTCGTGATGCGCCATGCCTTTCGTAATGCGCTGATTCCGTTTATCACGATTATTGGGTTGGAATTTGGCTTTTTGCTCAGTGGCGTCGTCGTCACCGAAACGGTCTTCTCCTGGCCTGGGGTAGGGCGCCTGGTCTTTAATTCGATTAATCAACGGGATATTCCGGTGGTACAGTCAGCCGTTGTCTTTTTTGCCCTGATCTTTGTGATCTTAAATCTCTTTGTCGACGTGATCTACACTCTGCTCGACCCACGGATCCGCTTGAGTGGTGCCAATGAGTAAAGTCGCAACCGCTCTGATCGAGCCCTCTACCTTGCGTCAATCTGGGGTTGAACAGGCGGTACGCCAGCAACCCGGCTGGTGGCGGCGTGCGGTGATTAGTTTGCGCCGCGCCAAGTGGCCAATTGTTGCCATCTTCTTCTTGCTGGGGGTGATGCTGATCGCCATCTTTAGCCAACAGTTGGCCCCTCATGATCCCAACCGCCAGAATCTAATCCGGCGGCTGCAACCACCCTTAACCTTCACCGCCGAAGGTGATGCCGAGTATTGGTTGGGCAGCGACGGCTTGGGGCGCGATGTGCTCTCCCGGCTGCTTTTTGGGGCGCGGGTTTCGATCCTGGTTGGTGTGGTGGCGGTGGTATTGGGCGGCTTTGTCGGCACGACGCTTGGTGTGCTGGCCGGCTATATCGGTGGCCGTACAGATGATCTGATTATGCGGCTGGCCGACATTCAACTCGCCTTTCCCTTTATTTTGCTGGCGATTATGGTCCTGGTCGTGCTGGGGTCGGGGATTCTCAACTTGATTCTTGTGCTGGGCATTGGCCAATGGGTCACCTATGCGCGCATTGCGCGTGGCGAAACGATTGCCCAACGCGGCCGCGAATATGTGGAAGCGGCGCGCGCGATCGGGGTACGCGACCGGCAGATTCTCTGGAAAACGATCCTCCCCAACATTCTTGCCCCGCTGATCGTCATCGCCTCCTTTAACATTGCCAGCGTGATCCTGGCCGAGGCTTCCCTCTCCTTTCTGGGGCTGGGCGTTCCGCCGGATGTACCCACGTGGGGCGCAATGTTGGCCGAAAGTCGTGACCAGATTATGGGTGGCTTCTGGTGGTTGGCCGTCCTCCCTGGCGTGGCGATTATGTTGACGGTGCTTTCGCTTAATATTCTCGGCGACTGGACACGTGACTTTTTAGACCCGCGGTTACGCGGGCGATCGTGATTGTCGGGGTTACTGTACGCACAGTAAGGGGTACTACAGCAGATTCGGAAAACAACAGATATGTGCTTACATTCCCATGCTACGGGAAAAACCAGCCAGTTTATTGACAAAATCTATTGTTTTCTGAATCAGTTTTAGTCTATTTTACAGCGGCTCTAGCTGACTTGATACACATGAGCCACGACGAAGACCCAACCGTAACAGAGGAACCTACCTTGGCTGACTTTACCGTACTTTTTGCCGACCCCAAGACCGCGGCCGACTTCGCCTGGATCAACCAGTTGGCCCCGGCGCAAGGGCTACGCCTGCTTGCCCCGGCTGACGATAGTTTGGCCGCACTTACCGCGTTGCTGCCCGAGGCCGATGCTTTGGTCACCCAACAGCGGGAAATCAGCGCCGCATTGATCAGCGCCGCGCCCAACCTCAAGTTGATCCAGCGCTATGGCACGCGGCCGGATGGCATTGATCTTGCGGCGGCCAAGGCAGCGGGGATTACCGTGGCTACCATGCCGTTGCGCGGCTGCATTGCGGTGGCCGAGTTAGCCGTCACCTTGTTGCTGTCGTTGAGCAAGAATCTGATCAAGGCCCATGATGCCACGGTGACAGGGGCCTATCGCGCCCTCAATGTCGAACCGATCAAGACCGAACAACGCCGTCACAACTTTCAGTGGATGAAATTGCCCGGTTTGCTTGAAGTCTACGGCCACACCTTGGGGATCATCGGCTTTGGCGAGATTGGCACCGAGACGGCCCGCCGCGCCAAAGCGTTGGGGATGACGGTGCTTTACAACAAGCGTAGTCGGCTCCCTGCTGCAATTGAGGCCGCCGAAGGCGTCGCCTTTGCCGAGAAGGACGCGCTCTTGCAACAGGCTGATTTTGTCCTGCTCTCCACCCCATTGACTCCCGAAACCGAAGGGCTGATCGGTGCCCGCGAACTGGCGTTGATGCAGCCCAGTGCCTTTCTGATCAACATCTGCCGCGGCGGTGTGATCGACGAAGCCGCCCTCGTCACCGCCCTGCGCAATCGCCAAATTGCGGGGGCCGGCCTGGATGTCTTTGTCTACGAACCAATCCCCCACCATCATCCCCTATTGCAATGTGACAATGTGATCTTCACACCCCACATCGGTGGCGGCACCGGCGGCGCCCGCGACAAGCAGATGGGCGATGTGCTGGCAAATGTGGCTGCCTTTGCTGCGGGCCAAGCGCTGCGTAATCAAGTGATGTAAGGTTAGCCACTGCGAGAAAATCGTTCTAAATCTTACGGCTGTTCCTTGTAGCGGCACGGCATGCCGTGCCGCTACAAGGAACAGCCGTAAAGCCAAGTAGGAAATAGCGAAAATGATGACATCAACTGAACTGCATACCAATATTGATCAACTCGTCGTCATGGCGATCACTGGTTTTATCAGCCCGCCTACCTTGCAACGGCCCGCTTATCGTCCCGATACTGAAGGGATTGGGACCGTGTTGATTGGCATGGCGGGGATTGTCTACAACGCCCGCGTGGGGGATCCGGCCTATGGCTGGAGCGGCGATCATGTCGAGCCGGGGGCCAGTATTGCTCACCCCAACTTCGATGTCGATCACGCCATGCACTACCTCGCCTGTGTTGGCAATGAAGCGGTCGTCATGAGCGGCCTGGCGGCCGGCGCAAAGGGGATTGTCACCGGCGAACATGCGCGCCTGCTGGTCGATTTCCCCCCTGATGTGTTGGAGCAATTGGCTGTCGATGACAAAATCCTGCTCAAGACCCACGGTCGCGGCATGAAATTGTTGGATTTTCCCGGCGTGCTGGTCAAAAAAGCCGGCCCCAACTTGATCCAAAACTGGGGGCTGCGTAAATCGGCAACCGGCAAATTGCAGGTGCCGGTGGTCGCCAAAATTCCGGCTGAGATCATGGGCAGCGGTGCTGAGCTGACCCCCGAATTTGTCGACCAGGATCTGATGACCGGCGACCGCGCCGCCCTTGCCGAACATGGCATCGACCAGCTACGGCTAGGTGACCTGGTGGCGGTGATGGACACCGATCATCGCTATGGCCGCGGCTTCAAGCCCGGTGGCGTCACGATTGGGATCATCATGCACGGTGATTCGGTAATGACGGGCCACGGCCCCGGTTGCCAGGATCTGCTGGTCTGCGCCCATGGCGAGATCGAGCCGGTGATCGATCCAGATGCCAACCTGGTCAATTATTTGTCGATCCAATAGCTGGTCATACCCTATCGCTCATTTTAATCCTGCTTCCACCTATCAATTGGGAATAAGCCGATCTATGTTAGCAACCAACGTTTCCTCACTTGTCAAAATTTCGGTGGCCGGCGAGATCGCCAATCCGGCCATGGCAGGGCTGCCGGCCAGTCCTTATTTCGTCTCTGCCGATGGCGAACCGATGTTGGTGCCCATGTTTGGTGGCATCGTCTACAACGTGCGCATCGGCGATCCGGCCACCGGCTGGGCCGCTGAATTGATCCAGCCGGGCGTCTCGATCAAGAACAGCAATGCCAGCGCGAATACTGCACTGGGTGTCTACGCTTGCCTGGGCAACCCCGCGCGCGTCATGAGCGGCCTGGCTGCGGGCGCGGTCGGCACGGTAACGGGCAAGAGCGGGCGCTTTGCCGAACATGTGATCTGTGACTTTCCCCCGGCCGCGTTAGAGAAGATGGCCCCGGGCGACAAAGTGCAGGTGCAAGCCTATGGCATCGGCATGAAACTTGATGACTTTCCCGATGTCCAATTTAAGAGCTGTTCCCCCGCCTTGCTCGATGCGCTCAGCCCCGATGTGAGCAGCGATGGCAAATTAGTGGTGCCAGTAAAAGGCATTGCCCCCAGTGTGTTAGCCGGTGCCGGTGCCGGGTTGGACAGCGAAGCGGGTGCGCTTAATCTGCAAACCTCCGACCTTGACTTGTTACGGACCCATGGTCTCGATAACCTACGTTTTGGCGACTTGGTGGCGATTACCGACTGGGACAGCCGTTATGGACATGGCTATCTGCGCGGCTCGATCGTCGTCGGGGTTGTCTGCCAGGGTGGGAGCTTCCGCAGCGGTTATGGTCCCGGCTTGGCGATCATTATGACCAGCAAACAGGGGATGATCGCGCCGGTGGCCACCGCCGGGGCCAACATTGCCGACCTCTTGGGGCTGCGCTAATCATGCTGGATGTCACCAAGTTGTTGGCCGGTAAGGTCGCCGTAGTCACCGGCGCGGGGCGGGGTTTTGGGGCGGGGATCGCACGGGGCTTGGCCCAAGCGGGTGCCCACCTTTGCCTCATTGACATCAACGCTGACGAACTCGCGGCCACCCAGCGCGAGATTGCGACTGATGCGGCTGAGGCTGGACGTGAAGCCCTCGCTCTCACCGTTGATGTGAGCGACTTCAGCCAAATGGCCGCCGCGGTTGAACAGGTCGTGGCGCGTTGGGGGCGGTTGGATCTGCTGGTGAGCAACGCCGCGATCATGCCGCTGGTCTCCTTTGCGGATACCACCCCCGCCCTTTGGGAAAAGATGATGGCGGTCAACTTGACCGGGGTCTTTAATGGGGTCAAAGCAGTCTGGCCGCAAATGGTCGCACAAGGCGGTGGCCACTGCGTGGCGATTGCCAGTGGTTCGAGTGTGCGCGGCTTTGTCGATGAGGTTGCCTATTGTACCGCGAAACATGGCTTGGAAGGCTTCACCAAAGCGCTGGCCATGGAAAGCGAAGCCCACAATATTGCCGTGAATACGATGGGACCGGGTAAGTTGATCAAACCCACCTCGATTTCACGGGCTGAGGCTGAACAGGCCGAGTTAGAACGCCGCGCAGCCTGGACCGAGCCGTTGACATTGGCCCCGGCCTTTGTCTGGCTGGCGCTACAACCGCCCGCCCGCTACACCGGTCTACGTTTTGATGCCGGTCCCCTGGCCGACACGATTGCCGCCGAGGGCTATGACTTTGCCTTTGCCCCAGCCAAGGTAACACGCTATGTCGAGGACTTTGTGGCGCGCGTTGAGGAACGTGCGCGCTGGACGACCTTGAAAGTAACCTAGACAAGTAGAAATCAGGATATTATGGCTATTATTCGCTTACAACACATCGGTCTTGCCGTCAAAGATTTGCAGGACACCTGTGCGCGTTTTGAACGCATCTTTGGCTTGGCGGCGCGTGATTTTCGCAATGATCAGGGCAAGGGCAAGCAGTTGGATGCCCGCATTTTATTGGGTAATGATTGCTGGCTGCATGTGGTCCAAAATTGGGATCCCAATGCGCGGGTCTATCAATTCCTAGAACAGCAAGGCGAGGGCTTAGAGCATATTGCGCTGGAGACCGATGATATTCACGCCGATGTCCAACGGCTGCGCGACGCCGGGGTTCCGATCTACATGGACAAAATTTTTGATGCCAATGATGGCTATGAAGCCTTTATCTTTCCCAATGATGCGATTGGCTTTACCGTCGAGTTGATTCAGCCCCATGCCCATAGTTGGGGTTACCCAGCCGCAGCCAAAACCCAGCCACCCAGCACCAAAATGGGCTTGACCAAACTCCAACATATCGGCATCGTGGTCAAGGATATGCACGCGGCCTGCGCCCGTTTTACCCAACTCTTTGGCCTGCCCGCCCAAGATTTCCGCGACAATCAGGGCGGCGGCATGCAATACGATTCTCGGATTAAGTTTGGCAATGAGTGCTGGCTGCATGTGGTGCAAAATTGGAAGCCAGGTTCGCGCGTGTTGGAATTTCTGGAGACTAAAGGCGAACGTTTAGAGCACATTGCCTTACAAACCACCACCATCGCTGAGGATGTCGAGCACCTCAATGCCAACAGCGTGCCGATCTGGAATCGTTCGATTTTAAACGCGCCGGATGGGTTTGAAGCCTTTGTTTATCCAAACGATGGGGTCGATTTTACGGTGGAGTTGATTCAACCCCACCCCTATAGTTGGAAATGATAGATGGACAAAGGTGGCGTTAGATTATCTGATCACCGCTGCACCCAGCGGGTTCCCGATTCAGCGGCTGGTAAGCAAAACGTGTTTAAACACGTTTCGCGTCTCAGGTGCTGAATGAATTCAGCACATAGTAGAAACGACAGCTTCGCCTGTAATGGCATCCAAGTCAAGTTTGCCAATGATATCAACCGTGCCCAATCCGGGATTTTGGAGATCAGGCAGTGTAAGGCAGACATTAAAGCGCCATAAAAGCTGCGCATCCAAGATCAATTGTGGATGTTCGGCACGCACTAGGTTGCCGGCATTCATAAATAGCCACCGATTTGCTTTACGTTCAGCAACATCCTGAGCAAGCACATCGGCCTGGATATGAACAGCAACGTGGAGACGTGCTTCTCCATTGGCATCTACTGATTGTCGATTCGTGGGTGGGGGGATGGCAATGACCAACTCTGGCATCGGAAACCTCCTAAATTGTGGTAGTCACAGGAACGTAAAGATGAATCAAATTATATCATAGCCCGCGCGAAGTATCGCTATGGCAACGCATCTACCCACGAATTCAGTTGCGGCCCAGCCCAACAGAGAATTGATGGATAGATACAAAGCAAGGAGCAAAAGAATGTCTACACCGATGCAGATCGGCACCGTATCAATTGGCCCGGGCGAAGCAAAACGCGGCGGCATTCCCATCAATGGTGACATGTATGGCCGGGCGCGTGAGATCCCGATCATTGTCTACCGCGGGGTCGAAGCCGGCCCCACACTTTGGATCAACGGCGCGACCCACGGTGATGAGCCGGAAGGGGCGCTGTCGATCTTCAAGCTGCTGGCCCAGTTGGACCCAACCAAGATGAAGGGTACGCTGGTGGCGGTGCCGGCAATGAATGTCAACGCCTTCACGGCCGGCGAACGAGGCGATCCCCTGGACACCTTCACCTATGATATGAACCGGGTCTACCCTGGCAAGCCCGATGGCTACCCGACCGAGCGGGTTGCCTACGCCCACTGGCAAGCGATGAAGGATAACTGCGACCTCCAGATCGCGGTCCACTCGGGCGGTGAACACTCCTACCTCGCCCACATGATCTTTGCCAGCGACAATGCGGTGAGCTTAGAACTAGGCGCGGCGATGGGACCACAATGGTCGCTACTCTTCAAAAGCCCGGTCGGCGGGGGTAATCCCAGTTCACAGATGGCAGGGTTGGGCAAGGGGGGCATCACGGTCGAGTTGGGCGGCAACTGTCGTACCTTGACCGATGATTTTCATACGGTCGCCGCGGACCTGGCCGGCAGTTATCTCAACGTCATGCGCCACTATGGCATGGTCGAGGGGACAGCAGTTTACGCTCCCAGTTGGCGCCAAGGTTACCAGATCGCGCTATTGGCTCCGGCCACCGGCATGTTTGTTGGCAGCGCGGGCCTCCCCTTCGAGACCGCCCTCGCTAAGGAGACACTTTTGGGCCAGATCTACAATCTCTATGGCGATGTCATCGGCGAGGTACGCGCCCCGCGCGAAGGGGTGATCTTTGGCTTGCGTTCACGGCCCTCGGTCATCGAAGGCGAATGGTGCTGCTTCTTTGGGGTGGTCGAACAGACCGTTGACGATCTGATTGTGGGGCGGTGAGCCAGATGACAACGCCAACTGGCGGCTTTGATCCCGCCTTCTACAACACGGAAAAAATTCCGCTGAACGTGGTCGCCAGTGACGAACTGCGCACGTTGACCCAAGAGATCCTGCGCAAAACCGCGCTTGCGCCTGAGGATGCCGATATCATTGCTGATGCCTTGATGACCAGTGAACTGCGCAATCTCCAAGGTCAAGGCCAAGGAGTGCGCCGGGTGAAGGCCTATGTGGAGCGGCTGGCCCAAGGCTTTCTCGATCCAACGGCCCCCTTTGAGATTGTCAAAGCGTCACCGGCGCTGGCGTTGGTCGAAGCGCATAATGCGCCGGGTACTGTCGTGGCCGTCAAAGCAATGCGGCTGGCGGTCGAGAAAGCCAAAGTCTGTGGGATTGGCGTGGTGCTGGTCCGTCATAGCACCCACTTTGGCTCGGCCAGTTACTCGGCCAGCCAGGCTTTGGCCCACGGTTGCATCGGCGTGAGCATGACCAACGCGGGACCGGAGATGGCCCCCTGGGGCGGCATCGACAATGTCCTTGGCACCAATCCCTGGGCGGTTGCGATTCCCACCGGTGACGGGCCAGCGGCGATGCCGATCATCCTCGACATGGCGTTGACGATGGCCGGCAAGGGCATGATGGGCTGGCTCATGCGTGATGGGCGCAAAATGCCGACCAACTGGGCGCTGACCAAGGATGGCCAGATTACCGATGATCCGGCCCAGGCAATGGATGGCTCGCTCTTGCCCATGGGCGAGTACAAAGGCTATGGCCTGAGCCTGATCACCGATGTGTTGACCGGTGTGCTGGGGGGCGGGGCCTTTGGTACGGTGCCCTACAGCGACCCGGCGCGCCAGGATGTGGCCCACCAGTTTATTGCCTATGACATTGATTGGTTTATGGAACGAGCGGAATTTTATGCGCGGCTCCAGGCCTTTATAGCCATGATCAAAGGCAGTCGCACCCGGCCAGGGGTAGCCGAAATTCTGTTGCCCGGCGAACTGGAATGGCGACGGATGCAGGAAAAAGAGCACGCAGGTGTGCCCCTCGATCCCAATATTTATGCTGAATTGCGCGCCACCGCAGAACTTGTCGGTGTCCCGTGGCCGTTCGCTGCTTAATCAATCATCCGTAGACCGCAATGTCCGCTCTAAGGGGATTGGCAAATCCCCGGTGCGGGTACCCCCTGGTGCCTGACGGAGCCGTGCGGCCTGCTGATCATTCTAAATTTCTTGAGAAGAGATCATGACTGAACCTTTCCAGAACTTTGTTGCCCAACGCGCCCAGCGTTGGCTTAATTACACCGCCGTCGAGCCGCCCACCACCACCATGACGACCTCACCCGCCCTGCGCGCGGTGGTTACTGAGGCGATGCAACAACATCACTGTGACCACTACTCCCGTCGCCCTGGCATTGTTGAACTTTGCGATCTGGTGGTGCAACGGTTGGCGGCCAAGGATCTCGTCGTTGATCCACAAGATGGGGTGATCATTACCGGCGGGCCGACTGAGGCCCGTTATGTGACGCTCTGTGCGCTGGCCACGGATAAAACAATTTACCTGCTGGCATCACAAGTGGCGCGTTATCAGGCGATTGCCGATCTCGTCAACGCAACGCTGGTCCCCTTAGACCCCGCTGCGCCGCTGCCAACGCCTGCCGCCGGCTTTTTGCTCGTCAGCAGTATTGATGAATTGACGCCTGATGTTGCCGGACAGTTGGCAGCCTGGGCCGCGGCCAATGAATTAAGCGTGATTGCCGATGAGATCGACACCCCCCTCTTGGCGCTGGATCACCATGCCCGCCCCTTTGCCGGGTTGCCGGGGATGGCCGAACGTACCTTAACCCTCGGCGCTTTTCCTGATACACCGGCGTTGACCGCCTGGCAGGTTGCCTGGTTTGCTGGCCCCAAAGGGTTGGTCGGCACGGTGGCGAAATTAAAGCAGGCGATGACCATCTGTACTCCGGCGGCGGGACAATATGCTGCCTTGGCGGCCACGGAAGAGGTAACCCAATGACCAATCTACACACCGCCTTGCCAGGTAGCCAAGTGACCTTAGAAGAGCTGCGTGCACTGGCGCAGGATGGCACGGCCCTGCGTTATGCCCTGATGGAGCTCAGCACCCAGATCCCGGATGCGATTGCCTTGGGCCGTGGTGATCCTGATCTGGATACGCCTCCTCATGTCATTGCTGCCGCTCAAGCCGCGGTCGACGCCGGGCTAGCGGACCAACCCACGGCTCCAAATGGTATGCTGACGTTGCGCGAGGCCATCGCCGCCAAATTGCGCGCCGACAATAATATCCCCGTCGATGCCGACGGGATTGTGGTGACGAGTGGCGGCCAGGAAGGGCTCTATCTGGTCATGCAAGCGTTGCTCGATCCGGGGGATGAGATTCTGGTGCCGGACCCGCGCTACACCAGCTATGATCAGGCGATTGAACAGGCCGGCGGCCGCATGGTCCTCGTGCCCACCTACCCCGAAGATGACTTTGACCTACGTCCCGACGAGGTTGAAAAGGCGATTACGCCGGCGACCAAGGCGTTGCTGATTATCTCGCCGAGTAACCCGACCGGTAGCGTGGTCAGCGTGGCCAGCCTGCACGCCATTGCCGAGATCGCTAAGGCGCGCAATTTAATCGTGATCAGCGACGAGATTTATGAACGCTTTGTCTACCCGCCGAGTCAACAGCTCAGCATTGCCGGCCTGCCAGGGATGGCCGAACGCACCATCACCCTGAATGGCTTTAGCAAAACTTATGCCATGACTGGGTGGCGGGTGGGTTACCTCGCCGCCTCACCGCTCTTTGCCCGGGTCTTAACTGGCCTGAAGGCGGCCATCACCGGCCCTACATCGACTGTGGGCCAATATGCGGCGCTGGCCGCGATCTCCGGTGCACAGGATGCCGTGGCCGAGACCTATGCGATTTATATGCAGCGCCGGCAGTTAATGATGGAGGGCTTAAGCAACTTGGGCCTCACCTACAGCGCACCGCAGGGGGGCTACTTTCTCTACACCAATGCGGCGTCGAGTGGTCTGAGCGCCTTTGAACTAAGTTACCTCTTTTTGCGCGAAGGGCATGTCCTCATCTTCCCTGGCACCGCCTTTGGTAAAAAATGGACCGACTGGCTGCGCATCAGTTGGTTACAGCCGGAAGATCAATTGCGGGAAGCGCTGACGCGGATGGCTGCGGTGCTGGCGCGGCACCGGAAATAGATGGGCGATGACCGCCGACGGACGGCGCTCGTTCCCACGTTCCGGCGTGGGAATGCCGCGCCCAGTGGGCACCCGCCGCTCTGCGTCAAACCGGCGGGTGCGTCCCACCTGCATTCCGCCGCAGCGCGGCGGAACGAGCACCGCGATTGTCCCTCTTCGCTTCGCAACTAGAATACTACCGCAGGGAGACTGCCATGCTAGATATTGCCATTAAAGGCGCTACGGTCATTAACGCAACGGGACGTTTGGTCGCCGATGTGGGGATCGAGAATGATAAAATTGTGTTGGTGGCCCAACCGGGGGCATTGCCGGCTGCACGCCAAGAGATCAATGCGGACGGCTTGCTGCTGTTGCCCGGCATCATCGATATTCACTTTCACATCCGTGCGCCTGGCCACCCTGAGCGCGCCACCTTTGCCAGCGAAACCCGCGCCGCCGCGGCCGGTGGTGTGACCACCTTGTTGGAGATGCCCATCAGTATCCCCGGCTGTGCCCGGCGTGATATCCTTGAAGATCGCAAGGCATTGGCGCGCTCAGAAAGTTATGTCAACATTGGCTTTTATGGCGCACCAGGGTTGTTAGATCGCGGCGAGATTCTGGGCATGGCCGAGGCGGGCGCCTGTGGCTTTAAGGTCTTTACCCATGCCACCCCGAAAGGGCGGGAAGATGAATTTCTCGGCATCTGTATTGAGAATGAGGCCGAAATTTATCAGGCCTTAGAAATGACGAAAGAGACCGGGTTGCTGACCGCGTTTCATGCGGAGAACCAACCGCTGATCGACCTCTTTGCCCAGCGCATCCAAGCCACTGGGCGTGTAGACCCCATGGCCTTTGTCGAGAGCCGACCACCCGTAGTGGAAGCGATGAGCGTTGCGCAGTTGGCGGCCCTCTGTCAGGGCACCGGTGCACGCGTCCATATCGCGCACGTCTCTTGTGCCGCGGCTTTGCAGGCGTTACAGGCCGGCCAGGCCATGGGGCTACCCATGACCGGCGAAACTTGCCCGCATTATCTCTTTTTTACCGAGGCCGATATGGCCAAACATGGTCCTTTTGCCATGATCAAGCCGCCGTTGCGCACCGCTGCTGATCAGCAGGCCTTGTGGGCGGGTCTACGCGATGGCTCGCTGTTGGCCATCACCACCGACCATAGCCCCTTTACGCTGGCGGAAAAAGAACGGGGCATCGACAATATTTGGCAGGGCGCGATTGGCGCCCCAGGCGTTGAGGCCTTAGTCCCCGGCGTGCTGACCGAAGCCTTGCGTGGCCACATTACGCTGGAGCAAGCGGTCGATTGGCTCTGTACCAAGCCTGCTGCGCTCTTTAATTTTCCTGGCAAAGGGCGCATTCAGGTGGGGGCGGATGCTGATCTTGCCCTGTATGATCCAGCCCCTGCCGGTTTGGTTGATAGTGAAGGGTGGTTGACAAAGGCCAAAGCAATCAATCGTCTCTATCAAGGTCGGCCTGTCCAAGGTCTCGTAAAAACGACGATTGTGAATGGGCAGGTTGTTTTTGATCAGGGCCAAATTGTGCTTGCCAGCGGCAATGGTCGGTTCGTGCGCCCGGTTGGTCTCTTCTCGTTGTAAAGCTTACGACTACTCACGGCCTGTGCGGTAGCCCTACCGCACCGACCTTGTTCTCCTCATGCGCCTTGCCCTTCATCGTTGCCGCCGTTATCGCACCCAGTGAATGACATCACACGATCCTAGCTGATTACCGTTGACTTAGATAGATCTATACTGCGGTTGACATGAGAACCGGAATTTTTATTGCTGTACAAAACGCCGGTTCTCATTCAGCGCAAAGGATCATCAACGCGTCAAATAAACATGACACTGATAGCGCTCGCATGAGCGCAGCGCCGTCGCGTCATATTTATTGGCGCTATCGCTAAGGTTGACCTGTCTCGGGCTGTGCAACATTTTGCCCAAACCCTAACACAATTTTACAGCTTTCCCTGAAAAACTGGTATCATTAGCGCACAAACTGATTTGCGCATACCTATACTTTGCTCTCAGTGCGAACTGGGGGTTGACCAGCAGGAAAACTCTAGTTCGCACTGAGAGCAAAGTATAACTAGGAAAGGAATGATAGATGGCTGTACAGGATTTTTTCCAAGCCAAAGATACATTTGATACCGGCAGTGGGGAAGCGGTGATTTTTCGCCTTTCTGCGCTGGAAAAGGCAGGGGTCGCCAAAATTAGTCGCCTCCCCTTCTCGATTCGCGTATTGCTCGAGGCCGCGTTACGCCAGGCCGACGGTTTTGAAATTACCAAAGAAGCAGTAGAGACGATTGCGCAGTGGAGCCCCGAAACGGCGGGCAAGGTGGAAATTCCTTTCAAACCGGCGCGTGTCGTGCTGCAAGATTTTACCGGCGTGCCCAGTGTGGTCGATCTGGCGGCGCTGCGTAATGCCATGGCGCGCATGGGCGGCGACCCCAAGAAGGTCAACCCCCTGGTGCCGGTTGATCTGGTGATCGATCACAGTGTGCAGGTTGATCGCTTTGGTAGTGTCTTTGCGTTGATGTACAACGCTGAACGCGAATTTGAACGCAACCGCGAACGCTACGAATTTCTAAAGTGGGGTCAGGAAGCTTTCGACAACTTCCGCGTCGTGCCGCCGGCCACGGGGATTGTCCATCAAGTCAACCTGGAATATCTGGCCTCTGCGGTTATTACGGCCCCCTTTAACGGTCTGCCTGTCGCCTATCCGGACTCGCTCGTCGGCACAGATAGCCACACGACCATGATCAATGGGCTGGGTGTGCTTGGCTGGGGTGTTGGTGGCATTGAAGCCGAGGCCGTGATGTTGGGGCAGCCGATCTACATGTTGCTGCCCGAAGTGGTTGGCTTCAAGCTGATGGGCGCGCTACCCGAAGGCGCGACGGCCACCGACTTGGTTTTGCGCGTCACCGAAATGTTGCGCAAGAAGGGCGTGGTCGGCAAATTTGTCGAGTTCTACGGCCCTGGTCTGCCCAAGTTGAGCCTGCCTGACCGCGCCACGATTGCCAACATGGCCCCTGAATATGGGGCAACGATTGGCTTCTTCCCGATTGACGAAGAGACTTTGCGCTATATGATTGGCACCGGGCGCAGTGAAGAGCAGGTCGATCTGGTTGAGCGTTATTGCAAAGAGCAGGGTCTTTTCCATGATGCCAACACCGTCGAGGCCGACTTCAGTGACACCCTGGAGCTGGACATGAGCACCGTTCGCCCTGCCCTGGCCGGCCCCAAACGTCCCCAGGATCGGGTTGATCTGGCCAAAATGAAGAGCGAGTGGGATAAGAGTCTGACTGCGCCGGTTGGCCCGAAAGGCTTTGGCCTGAGCTCTGATGATTTGAAGAAAACGGTTACTGTCACCAATAACGGGCGTGTCTACGATCTCACCCACGGCAGTGTTGTCATTGCGGCGATTACCTCCTGCACCAACACAAGCAACCCCAGTGTCATGGTTGGGGCCGGGCTGTTGGCGAAAAAGGCCGTCGAGCGTGGGTTGGATGTCAAACCGTGGGTCAAGACCAGCCTGGCCCCCGGCAGCAAAGTGGTGACCAGCTATCTGGAAGCCGGTGGTTTTATCCCCTATCTCGAAGCGCTCAATTTCCACACGGTGGGTTATGGCTGCACCACCTGTATCGGTAACAGTGGTCCGCTGCCAGAGCATATTAGCAAAGCCATTAACGATGGCGATCTGGTCGCGGCGGCGGTCCTCAGCGGCAACCGCAACTTTGAAGGCCGCGTCAGCCCGGATGCGCGGGCAAACTTCCTGGCCTCGCCGCCCTTAGTCGTCGCCTATGCGATTGCCGGCACGGTGAATATCGATATGGACAACGATCCGCTGGGCTATGATCCGAATGGCGAAGCCGTCTACCTGCGCGACATCTGGCCCAGCCAAGATGAAATCCAGAGCGCGATTCGCCGCAGCCTCAACCCGGAGATGTACCGCGCCCAGTATGCTAATGTCTTCAACGGTAATGAAGAGTTTAACGAGATCCCGGTTGCGGGCGGCGAGCTCTTTAACTGGGATGCCACTAGCACCTACATCAAAGAACCGCCCTTCTTTACGATTACCCCCGAAGTGCAACCGGTGCAACCAATTGTCGGTGCGCGCGTCTTGGCGATGATGCCTGATAGCACCACGACCGACCATATTAGCCCGGCCGGCAACATTGCCAAGGGTAGCCCGGCGGCGCAATATCTGGAAGCCCACGGCGTTGACCGCTCCGAGTGGAACAGCTATGGCAGTCGCCGCGGCAACCACGAGGTGATGATGCGTGGCACCTTTGCTAACATCCGCATTAAAAATCAGATGCTCGATGGCGACGAAGGGGGCGATACCGTCTATATCCCCAAAATGGAAAAGCTGACGATCTACGACGCCGCCATGAAATATGTCAACGATGGCACCCCTTTGATCATTTTGGCTGGCAAAGAGTATGGCACCGGCTCCAGCCGTGACTGGGCGGCCAAAGGTGTACAGTTACAGGGCGTACGCGCCGTGATTGCCGAAAGCTTTGAACGCATCCACCGCAGCAACCTGGTCGGCATGGGCGTGCTACCCTTACAATTCAAGGCTGGTCAAAGCGCTGCCACGTTGGGGCTGAGCGGCTTTGAAACCTTCGATATTCTGGGTTTGAGTGATGATATGGTGCAAGGGCAGGAATATATTGTCCGGGCGACCACCCAAAATGGGACGGTGATTGAGTTCCAGGCGGTTAGCCGCATCGATACCCCGGTCGAAGTCAATTACTACAAGAATGGCGGCATTCTACAGACCGTGTTGCGGCGCATGGCGCTGTCGTGATTAACACCAGAATATAATTAATAATTAATAGAAAATAATTAATGATTAATTGTTTTCTATTAATTATTAATTCGTTCCTCTAGCGGATGCGGGATAGAAAAGGAAAAAAGCGATGAGTGTGGCGGTAGCCGAAAAACCAATGTATGAATTGACAACCTGGGATCTCTCGGAACTGGTACCTGATACCACCGAGGCCGTGATTCAGGAACGACTGCACGCGCTTGATACGCGCGTGCAGAACTTTGTCGCCCAACGCGACCAGTTGGATCCAGAGATGGAGCCTGAATTGCTCATCAACATGATGGGTGAATATGAATCACTGGTCGAGCAGATCTATTTGCTGAGTGCCTATGGTGGCCTCTGGTTCTCGGCCGACACACAATCTTCGGCGGCACTGACCTATCGCAATCGCATTCAGCAAGTGACAACCGAGATCCAAAATCGCACCCTCTTCTTTGATCTTTGGTGGAAGGCGCTTGATGATGATGAAGCGGCCGCACTCTTGCCCAGTGCGACTAGCTTCGCTGATTATCGTCATTATCTGGAAGATTTACGCCGGACCAAGCCGTATACGTTGGATGAAAAATCCGAGCAGTTGATCAATACCAAAGATGCGAATGGCATTGATGGTGTAATGACACTCTACTCCATGTTGACTAACCGGCTTGAGTTTACAATTGAGGTTGAGGGCGAAAAGAAGAGCTTGACCCGCGATGGGTTGATGAGCTACGCCCAATCGCGCGATCCGGAACTGCGCGCCGCCGCCTATCAGGAACTCTACCGGGTCTTTGGCCAAGAGGCGAATATTCTGGCCCAGGTCTATGTCAACCGTGTGCGCGATTGGTATAATGAACAAGTGCAACTGCGTGGCTACGCCTCCCCGATTGCCGTCCGCAACGTCGCTAATGATATTCCCGACGAGGCGGTTGATGCGCTGCTTGATGTCTGCCGCGCCAATGCCGGCCTGTTCCAGCGTTACTTTAAGCTTAAGGCTGGTTGGATGGGGGTAGAAAAGCTACGCCGCTACGATATCTACGCCCCACTTGCCACTTCGGACCGCAAGGTGGAGTACCGCGAGGCCGTTGATATGGTGCTCGATACCTTTCAACGCTTTCATCCCGACGTGGCTGAACATGCGACGCGGGTCTTTGCCCAAAATCACATTGACAGCGAAGTGCGTAAGGGTAAACGGGGCGGCGCGTTTTGTGCCACCGTGCTGCCTAGCCTGACGCCGTGGGTGTTGATGAATTACACTGGCCGCGTTCGTGATGTCGCCACCCTTGCTCACGAACTTGGTCACGCCATCCACAGCATGTTGGCCGAAGATCACTCGCTGCTTACCCAGCACCCGACGCTGCCGCTGGCCGAGACCGCTTCCGTCTTTGCCGAAATGTTATTGACCGAGCGCTTTCTAAGCGAGGAAAAAGATCCACTCGTCCGCCGTGAATTGCTGGCGGCCTCCGCTGATGATATGTACGCCACGGTGATGCGCCAGGCCTTCTTTGTGATCTTTGAGCGCACTGCCCACCAGGCGATTATCGATAATCGCTCGCCGGAAGAGTTGCACGCGCTCTACATGGAAAATCTCAAGGAACAGTTCGGTGATAGTTTAGAGATCGCTGACGAATTTCAGTATGAATGGATTAGCATTCCCCACATCTACCAGACCCCTTTCTATTGTTATGCCTATAGCTTTGGCCAACTGCTGGTGCTTTCTCTCTACCGGCGCTATCAGCAGGAAGGCGAAGCCTTTAAGCCGGGTTATATGAAACTGCTCGCCTATGGGGGTTCGGCGCGACCGGAAGAGATCCTGCAAGAGACTGGCATTAACATCAAGGAGCGTGCCTTCTGGCAGGGCGGTTTTGATGTGATCCGCGATGTCATTGACGAATTGGAAGCGCTCGAAGTGTAAAGCAACGCCGACCGCGTTTTTTGTGATAGATTGCGGTTGGGTAAGTATGCTAACGCCAAGGATAAAGGGGGCGAGCGCGTGTGATGCTTGCCCCCTTTTGATTGCAGGATTGGCCACTTTCGACTATACTGCACTTACTTTAGTCCATAACTAACAGCAGCAGCAGATGACCTACTCGGAACTATTTCGAATTTTGTATGTCGGTCGCAAAGCGCAGATCTTTGATGATCTACAGACATTGTTCGAGCACCATAATCAAATTATCCGTAAACAAGTTGCCACTGAACATGCTCCCCACCGTAATGGCAGCCGTGATGGCGTCTCTTCGACGCTTGGTCTGCCCGCGGTCGCTTTTGAAATTGCCACTAATCAAAAATCGGCACTCCAACGCCTGCGCGCGCAGCCACCGACGGCGATTTTGGTTGAAATTTCGCAAAAACAGGCCAGCCGTACGCGCTTCTGCGAAGTTGTACGCTATCGCTTACCGATGGTGGCAATTCTGGCGGTCGCTAGCCGTCCAACCGGTGACAACTTTCAATTTGATGGGTTGATTGAACTGCCCCTCATCACAGAGAAGGTGATCAAGAGCCTTAAACAATTGGGGCGTAAAGAGACTGAACATCAATTACGTTGTGGCGCGATTGAGTTAGATATGGCAACGCGTACAGTCACTACGCCGAAGGGGCAATATGCCATGACCCCTAAGCAATGTGCGCTGCTCAAACTCTTAATGGCGCATGAAGGGAAAGTGGTGGAGCGTCGTGTGATTATGGAGGCAGTTTGGGAAACCTCTTATCTAGAGGATACGCGCACGCTTGATGTCCATGTGCGTTGGTTGCGCGAGCGCATTGAAGAAAACCCCTCTAAACCGCGCTATCTTAAGACCGTGCGCGGCGTCGGTTATTGTTTCAATGTTAAATAATCAACCAACCTGAGCGTCAAAAAACGCTTTTCAAACTGATGGCAGGCGCACGGAAGTCGTTGCTTCTGCACCACTTACCCGATGGTGCGCCGGGCTTCAACAATGTTGGGTAGGCGGTCAATTTTGGTCAGGACGCGCATCAGTTGCGCCACATCAGCAATCTCTAACGTGGCATTGATCAATGCCAAATTATCTTTTTGCCCGGTTAATGCTTCCACACTGAGCATATTGATATGTTCATCGGCGACTAGGCTGGCGACATCACGCATCAGCCCGGAACGATCATAGGCACTGATCTGGATCTTAACCGGGTAGGTCTCACTACGGTCGGTGGCCCATTGGACATCAATGAGCCGCTGCGTGTAGCCACGTCGCACAATCGTCGCTACATTGGGACAATCCGTGCGATGAATGGTGACACCACGGCCCTTGGTTACATAGCCGGTAATCGGATCACCTGGAATCGGATGGCAGCAGCGACCCAATTGGGTTAAAAGCCCCTCTACGCCTTGGACCATCAAGCCACTGGTTGCTGCACCGCCGGTGCCATTGCTGCCATTGCCCCCATTGGTCGAGCGAGGGATGCGGGTGTTAATAAGGATGCCACTTTGCGCGGCCAAGCGTTCCTGTTCACGGCGTTCCTGGTCAAAGACGCGCTGGCCAATCTGTTGCGAGTTAATGTCGCCATAGCCGACGGCGGCATAGAAGTCATCGACCCGTTCAAAATTAAAGAGCTTGGCTAACGCCTCCACCGTTAATGTAACTGAGAGGCGCCGTAACTCTTTGTCCAACATCTGTCGTCCCCGTTGGACATTTTCCTCGCGCCCTTGTTTGCGCAGCCAGGTACGAATCTTACTGCGGGCCCGTTGCGTGGCCACATATTCAAGATTAGGGTTGAGCCAATCGCGGCTTGGCCCGCCCCGTTTGGCGGCAATAATCGAAACCTGATCCCCATTTTTAAGTTTGTAGTCCAGCGGTACCAAGCGCCCATTGACATTGGCCCCCCGGCACCGGTGGCCTAATTCGGTGTGAATCGAATAGGCAAAATCAATCGCGGTCGCACCCGCCGGCATATCGACCACATCTCCCTGCGGCGTAAAGACAAAGACCCGATCCTTAAAAACATCGGTCTTCATGCTATTCATAAACTCGTCGGCGTCGGTGACATCCTGCCGCCATTCCATCAGTTGCCGGATCCACGCCACCTTGCGCTGAAAATCGGCATCGTGTTTGGATTGCTCTTTGTACTGCCAATGCGCGGCAATCCCATACTCGGCAACATGGTGCATATCTTGTGTGCGGATCTGCACCTCCATGGGGCGGCCACTGCGTTTGCTCACCACTGCTGTGTGCAGACTGCGATACATGTTGTTCTTAGGGTTGGCAATATAGTCGTCGAACTCACCGGGGATCGGCCGCCAGAGGCTGTGGACAATGCCGAGCGCGGCATAACATTGGGCTTCGGAATCGACGAGCACGCGAAAGCCATAGACATCATAGATCTGATCGAAATCGACTTCTTTGCGCTTCATCTTGCGCCAGATGCTATAGATATGTTTGGTGCGGGCAGAGACTTCGGCGTGGATGCCCACATGCGCCAATTCGCGTTCAAGTTCGCCCTTTATGCGCAGGACCCACTTGTCGCGTTCTTCCTTTTTCTGCTGGATTGCTTTGGCGAGATCGCGATAAGCGGTCGGTTCTAGATAGCGGAAGCTCAGATCTTCGAGTTCAGACTTGATTTTCCAGATGCCCAGCCGATTGGCCAGCGGGGCGAAAATTTCCAGTGTTTCGCGCGCAATCCGGCGACGCTTGTACTCTTTCTGGGTGCCCAGCGTACGCATGTTGTGAAGTCGATCGGCTAATTTGATCAACACCACGCGGATATCTTCAACCATCGCCAGGAACATTTTGCGCAACGACTCCGCCTTGCTGTCAGACATGGTCTCGCGCGTGTTGCCCAACTCTTTAATCCGCTTGAGTTTGGTTACCCCATCGACTAACATTGCCACCACCGGGCCAAAATGCTCACGTAAATAGTCGATGGTAAATTCGGAATCTTCGGCAACATCGTGGAGTAAGCCGGCCGCCAGCGTATTCACATCCATCCGCATTTCCACCAGGATTTTGGTGACGGCAATGGGATGAATAATATAGGGTTCGCCGCTCTCACGCTGCTGTTGGCGGTGGGCATAACTGGCCACGGTGTAGGCCCGCAGCAACTGTTCGTAATCAGCACGCAAAAAATTGGGTGGTAATGCTTGAAAAAGCTGATCCAATGCCTGTTGCTCTTCGCGGCTTGGCTCAATGGTAATCAGCGACGAGCCATCAGAACAGGGCAGCGGGGTCAGTTTCTGGAGGACAACAGCGACCGGTTCCAGCGGTGGATTAGGTTGCACATCGCCATCAAAGTGGGGACGAGAGGGCAAGGGTAGGCGCGTTGAAGTGCCATTTGGGGCGATATGGAGTGCGGACGATATCGGTGGCAACATTGCCGGCGGGACTGTCGGCAGAATGACGCCTGGTCCCTCGGTAACAGGTCCGCTACTGCCCGGATGACCATGATGATTGGTGCCGTTGCTGCCAGCGCTACCATGATTGATGCTTAGGTTATTCGTTGCTGCTCCGCTAATCCCATCTATCCTATCGGTCTGTGAATCGAGCGCCATGTATACTCCCTTGTGAACCCGTCCGCGCACAGGTGGCTGTGCGCCACGAACTTAATCAATTATAGTTCGTCTTGTCAGTATTTGCAATGAGCGTAAAATAGCTCGCCTTTGGAGCTAAGGGGCCTTGCTTGCCGCTGTCAGAAATTGTGCAACCGCATCTTCGATCACCTGCAATGGCTGTTGCGCCAGATCAAACCAGACGATCCCTTCCATTTTGCGAAACCAGGTGTACTGTTGCCGCACGTAGCGATGGGTTTCGGTTTTGATCTTTGCCACTGCCTCTGCCATGGTCAATTCGCCCACCAGGTAGGCGATCAGCTCGCGATAGCCCAAACTGGTGATGGCCGGCAAGGGCGGGCGATAGCCTTTGGCCAATAACTGTTCGGTTTCGGCCAGCAATCCTGTGGCCATCATCTGCTCAACGCGCTGATCGATCCGTTCATAGAGGACGTTGCGGGGCCGATCCAGGCCAATCTGCAAGATCTGGTAGGGGGGTGGCTCAGCGCCCTCCAGTGCAACCTTCGACTGTCCTGTACTCATCACAATTTCTAACGCACGCAACAGCCGCCGTGGATTTTGCCGATCAATCACGGCGGCCGTTGCCGGATCAAGTTGCTGCAGCTGGGCAAAGAGCGCCTCGCGCCCTGCTGTCGCTAACTGGGCTTCAAGTTCGGCACGCAAGGCTGGATTGGGCGGCACTTCCGGAATCCGTAGCCCTTGCACCACGGCCCGCAGATAGAGCGCTGTCCCACCGACCAGCAGCGGCACATTGCCCCGGCTGTGAATAGCATCAATCGTCGCATAGGCCCGTCTTTGGTAGTCAGCCAGCGTAAAGGGTTCATCCGGTGCGCAGAGATCGATGAGGTGATGGGGTGCTTGAGCCTGTTCTGCTTCGGTTGGTTTGGCCGTGCCGATATCCATGCCCTGATAGATCTGGCGACTATCCGCCCCCACAACTTCGCCGCGAAAGCGTTCACAAAGGCCAAGGCTCAGTGCTGTCTTGCCAACAGCCGTCGGCCCAAGCAAGACTACTAGGGGCGGCTGCCCAGTCCACTGGTATGGAGCGGTCACAAGGGTACTTATCCTCTTCTGGTTTTGTTGTAAGCATTCGTAACGCGTGAATTTGCCCTCACGTTTTACGCCTCACGTTTTACGCCTCACGTTTTACGTCAACCCGTCACCGCATGGCGCAGGTGTTCAACCGCCAGCAGCCGCCCTTGCTGATCCATTTGGATTGCCACCAGATCAATGCGCCATGGTCCGGGCCATGCTACGGCTTGTACATAGTGGCCGGCGACTTCACGCAACTTTGCCTGTTTGCGCCCGGTGAGTGACTGCAACGCCGTCCCGAAGCGATCCCCGCGCCGGGTCCGCACTTCAACCAGGACTAGCCAGGTCGCAGCCGCTTCCCCCGTAATATAATTGGGCGCAACTTCTTGGGCGACAATGTCCAGTTCACCGACTGGGCAGTGCCAGTTCCGTGTCACAATAGTCAACCCTGCGGCTGCCAGCGTCTCTAGTGCCAATGCCTCGCCCAGATTGCCAAGCTGCCGTCGCGGATCACGGGGTTGATGGGTAGCATTATGTTGCATCGGGGGTTTTCTCCTTGCCTATGAAACTAGCGTTGACAATCAGCGGTTGGGCCAAGACGTGCTACACACCTATGATAATCGATTAGACCCGCAGCGTTGTGTGATTATCAATACACATCGAGTGACGGGCGACCGGTGCAAAGCTCTGCCGATGTTCGGGACAAGCGCCGTAGCGCGCGAGTGCTGCCAAGTGTGCTTGGGTGCCATACCCTTTATGGTTAGCAAAACCATAATGTGGGTAGCGATCATGCAGCGCGACTAACAAACTGTCACGATGTACCTTGGCCAGAATCGAGGCCGCCGCAACGGAGGCAATCCGCTGGTCCGCCTTGATAAAACTTTCCTGCGCAATCGCAACTTCGGGCAACTTCACCCAATCAATGAGCAGATAATCCGGTGTGATGGCCAGGGCTGCGGTGGCCGCACTCATCGCCTGGCGGGTCGCCGGCGCAATGCCGACCGCATCAATCTGGGCCGCGGCTGTCACCCCAATGCCCCAGGCTAATGCTGCCACTTTGATTTCGACGGCTAGCGCCGTGCGCTGTGATGGGCTTAACAATTTGCTATCGCGCACCGCACGCCAGATGCCGACAAAGGGTGCATCTGGTGGGACAATGACCGCCGCCGCAACCACCGGGCCTGCCAACGCGCCACGGCCAGCCTCATCCATGCCAGCCACGGCGCGCTGTCCAGCGGCCCAGCAGCGCGTTTCTTCCTCAAAAGTAGGTGTGAAAACGTTTGCGCGAATCGCCAAAAGCAGCCTTCCTCAGGATCAAAATTCAAACCGTGAACAAAAAGGCACTGACATAATTGCCAGTGCCTGTAAACGCAATATCGGTTTGTCTGCAATCAACTGCAACGACTTGTCCTACGCTGTGTGCTCTGTTTAAAGGCCAGTAATGCTTGCTCTGGGATAACGATTCAGGTTGCGGCTGAAAGGTTACATGCTAGGTGCTATACTGCTGCGCACTTAAACTCAAACTTACTGCTTTAAACAGATCCACAGGTTAGGCAGCACATTGCTGCAACTGCTTAAACCTTGAGGAAGCGCTTCTCACGCAATCTGGCGGCCTTGCCCTGCAGATCGCGTAGGTAGTAAAGCTGTGCCCGGCGTACTTTGGCCTTGCGCAACACTTCAACTTTTTCAATACTCTTGCTGTGCAACGGGAATGTACGTTCTACACCAATCCCATTGGTCGCCGTACGGCGCACAGTGTAGGTCGCCCCAGCCCCCTTGCCACCGCGCATGGCGATGACAGTGCCTTGGAAGATCTGAATACGTTCGTTGCGACCTTCGGTAATGCGTTGGTGTACACGAACCGTGTCGCCGGAATCAATCTCTGGGAATTCGGCTGGCAACTCCGGCTGGAGTGATGCCATCAATGCGTTGGTCATAATGCTTCTTCCTGTATCGCTATCTACTAATTAAATTCTGCTTTTTAGACGCTGCTTTTTAAACTCTAACCCTTGCCATATTGGAGCAGGCGAGTTTATTAACTTTTCGACTAATTTCTAAGTGGCAAAGCAACTGCCGCTTTAAAGGCTGACCTTACTGTTCTCTGTGTTCTGCCCACACAATGGTGTACAAAAATTAAAGAGTGTGCAAAAATCAAGCTAGTTGTGCAAAAATCAAGCTAGTGTAGACAAGAAAATTGTCTGCACATGAGCAATGCAGACAATGTTACACCTTCTAATCATAACTTTGTACGCTCAGACTTGGTCTTCGCATGAGTTTGTATCATCATCACTTGATTGTCGCTGCTGATGGGCCTAAGCAAGCAATAGACAAATTTATGTCAACAGTTAATGTTAACAATTGCAGATGTTATGATAACCTGAACAGTCTAGCACACGCTAGGTAAAATGCAAAAAGTCTACAATGGCTAAACGCAAAATAGTTTTATGCTTTAGGAATTGCTATTGGCTAGCACCTAATTTTGTAGTCTGCGTAAAAAGACGTAGATCTACTGCCAACCGGAACTATGGTCATTTTGACACCGTTCTGATCACCAAATGTACCAGCCGTACCACTGGCAAAGCCCTTATTGAATCGTTAGGAAAAGCCCAGGATTGACAACTTTCGCAGAAAAGCATACAATACGAGGCATCATGTTACGTGGCGGCGGTTGCACAGTACAATCAACAGTACAATCAACAGTACAATAAATCGTACAACAACCGTTTTTTGCTTTCTACGTGATGCCAAAGTTTAGTTTTTAACTCAGCTTCACGCTGGCGCAATGCTGGCTATTGTTCTACGGATGCCTGGGTCGGTGGCGGAATGGCAGACGCAGCGGACTTAAAATCCGCCGGGTAACCCCCGTGTGGGTTCGAATCCCACCCGACCTACTCCAATTGAGGGAAGAGGATATACTCGCGGTTGCAACTAAATAACATTTTTCTGTTTTGGCAGAAATGTTGTTTAGGATAGAGCGTCAGTATCGTAGGGAGGCGTTTGCTTCCCTATCCTCGCAAGTTACACCTTACTTTGCTTATACTCAGTAAGCCGCAAACCGTGCGCGGCATGGTCCGTGACCTGCCGCTAGTTACGGACTAGCTTGGCACAGTGCGTTGCGGTTGACTGAACATTAGTGAATGGCCGGCAAGCGCGCTGGTATCGCAGATCCGCAGCTTAGTGAAAGGGCTTCCCATGCAATTGCTGACAGAGCTTACCGCTACGGCGTTACCCGTTTCTCCGCAACCACAGTCGCGCTATCGTGCATTGCTCGGGCGTATGGTGTTGGCGTTGGTCCTGCTCCTTGCTAGTACAATCTCTTTTGCCCCCTCTGTCTATGCCGAGGATGGGATTCATGTTGTTGCCCGTGGTGAAAGCCTGGGGACGATTGCGCGCCGCTATAATATCAGTGTCAGCGAACTGATTGCCCAAAATGGCATTAGCAACCCCAACTACATCTATACAGGTCAACGGCTGGCAATTCCAGGGGCGACAACCCGTAGTGTTGCGAGCAGCGTCAAGGTTACGGGCTCTAATGCCCCGCTGCCTTCCGGTGATGGTTACCATACGGTTGGCCGGGGCGATACCCTTTCTCAAATCGCCAACAGCAACGGCCTTACGCTTGCTGATCTGTTACGCCTTAATGGCTTGACTAACCCGAATTTGATTCGTGTGGGTCAAGAACTGCGGGTGACCGCACGCGTGGCCCCTGTCGTCGCCGAAAAAGAGAGCAAGCCCAAACTGGCTGATGCCATCTATGTTTTCAAGCCTGGTGACAGCTTGGCGACGATTGCCGAGGAACATAACACAACCGTCCAAGCGCTGCTCAATGCTAATGGGCTGCCCAGTGAAAACTTTGTCTGGGTTGGCCAGCGGCTACGCGTGCAAGCGGGCCCGAAGCCAAGCCAAAGTGGGAGCAACTTTGCGGCTGCCCCGGCTGATGGGTATCGGTGGATTGAGGTCAATCTGAGTACGCAGATGCTAACAGCCTGGCAGGGCGATGTCGCTGTAATGCATACCTATATCAGCTCTGGTTTGGGGGCAACGCCAACGGTCACTGGTCGCTTCTCGATTGGCCGTAAATACAGCAGCCAACGGATGGTTGGTCCCGGCTATGATCTGCCCGGTGTTCCGTGGGTGATGTACTTCTATGGTGGCTATGCCATTCATGGGGCTTACTGGCACAACAATTTTGGCCGCCCCATGAGCCACGGCTGTGTTAATATGAGTATCGGCGATTCACAGATGCTCTATAATTGGGCACCAATGGGCACCGAGGTTTACGTTCACTATTGATCGCACAAGGAACGCCGACCGCATCCTAGCGGCGTAACAACAGACGGGCACGTCACTTGACGTGCCCATTTTTATATCCTGTTGATTTTATCCTTACTGGGTCTAGCCGGCGGAGACGAAACTTTTATGATTCTCGGCAGCCATTTACGCTGGTCGTCCCATATGGCACCACGCATACAAATCGTTGCGGGTTAGAGCGCTGCCAATTCGGGGAAGATCTCCTTGAGCGTTGGGTAGAGTTTGGTATAGATGCCATAGACGGTGTTGTAGTGGGCAACTGCCGCTGGTGTAGGGGTGGTGCTGCCGGTCAGGCGGATGGTTGCATCGCACGCCGCATCGACCGTCGGCCAGATGCCGGCCCCGACGCCAGCGAGTAACGCGGCACCAAAGGCGGCACCTTCCGTCGTATTGACGGTGACCAACTCGCTGCCCAGGACATCGGCCAGGATCTGCCGCCAGAGGGGACTGCGGGCACCGCCGCCTGAAACACGCACTTGGGTAATTTCGCTTAACCCAATCCCCTTCATCAGTTCAAAGCTGTCGCGCAGGCCGAAGGCGACCCCTTCTAAGACGGCGCGAGTCATATGGCCTAGACCATGCCGGACCGTCAGCCCGATAAAGGCCCCGCGCGCAAGGGGATCAGGATGGGGGGTGCGCTCACCCGTCAGATAGGGGAGGAAGATCAGCCCTTCGCAGCCTGGCGGCACGTCCGCCGCGGCGGCCAGTAGATCATCATAACTCATGCCGGGGGCGACTGTGTCACGGTACCAGCGCAGACTGCCTGCCGCCGAAAGCATCACGCCCATCAGGTGCCAACGGCCAGGGACGGCGTGGCAAAAGGCATGGAGGCGGCCGGCCGGCTCGAAGAAAGGTTGGTTGACACTGCCAAAGACAACGCCAGAGGTACCCAATGTCAAGGCGATAATGCCTTCCCGGACTGCCCCGACGCCAACACCCTGGGCGGCTTGGTCACCGCCACCGGCCATGATTGGGATGCCGGCAGGTAAACCAATGGCACGGGCGGCATCGGCGGTCAGATAGCCGGTAATCTCGGGGCCTTCAAAGAGTGGGGGCAACCAGGAAGGGTCAATTTCCAGCGCGGTCAGCACATCGGTTGACCAGGTGCGGTGGCGGAGGTCGATGAGCAAGGTGCCGGCCCCATCGGCAACATCCATGCCTGGTTGTCCTGTCAGTTGGTAGCGGACAAAGTCCTTGGGCAACAGGATATGTCGGATGCGCGCATAGATTGCCGGTTCGTGGTTCCGCACCCAGAGGATTTTGGGGGCGGTAAAACCGGTGAGCGCGTCGTTGCCTGTATATTCGATGAGCTGCGCTTTCCCGATGCGGGCGCGAATCTCATCACACTCGGCCGCCGTACGCTGATCATTCCAAAGAATGGAGGGGCGCAAGACTTGCCCCGCTTCATCGAGGAGCACCAGCCCATGCATCTGTCCCGTCAACCCGATGCCGCGGATGGTGCTTGGATCAATGCCGGCTTGGGTGACGACCTCACGAATGCTGGTGAGCGTGCCATGCCACCAAAGGGCGGGATCTTGTTCGCTCCACAAAGGGTGGGGGGTATCAAAGCCATATTCTTTGGTGGCGGTGGCCACTACATGCCCGTCAGTGTCGATCAAGAGCGCTTTGGTGGCTGTGGTTGAGACATCAATACCAAGCAGATAAGTCATGATTGCATCCTTGTTGACTGGTGTGCATCAGCTGAAAATGTGCATGCAATGGCTAGTTGATTTTTATACTTGGCGCTGTCATCATGTAACATTTCTACACGAGTAAAAATGTTACATGATGACAACCGCTAGTAGAGCCTATACCCAGCGGTTACCAGTAGTTACCCAACTTTGGTATTGCTTTTCCGGCTGATGCGCAAGCGCGTTGGTGGTAAGCTAGCAGACAGACGTCTGGTCTAGATTATACGATATTTACCCAATCTTTAACAATCACCCACTCAGGAAAGGAGTGCCGGTTTGCGCAGAGAAAATCATCGCATCGCCGCTTGTTTGCACTGGCCACAATTGACCCTTGTTTTCGCGGTTAGTCTGCTCTTTGCCCTTAGCCAAATCAAACCCGGCTTTGCCCAAACCGCTTTAGACCTAACTGCCGGCAGCGCAGATGCGCTCCCCGCCAAAGCGGTCGCGGCGCTGCCGTTAAGCGCCGCCGCGAGCAGTGAGGCCGGCGAGGTTGCGGCGCTTGCCGCAACGGCTGCTTTATCGGAAGTGAGCGTCAAGCCGCCGCTGCCCTTTAACGGCCCACAAATTGGCCCGCTGATCAAACGCACTTCCATGGACGATATTGAACGCCGGACCACGGCGTTCATTCCTGGTTCGCTCGACCATTTGACGGCGATTGAGCTGCCGGACGAAGAAAAATGGATTCGCGTCGATCTAAGTGAGCAAATTGTCGTTGCGTACCGCAAAGATCAGCCCGTCCGTGCCTTTGTCATCTCCTCTGGCTTGTCACGCACGCCAACGGTGCAGGGCGAGTTCCGGATTATTACCAAGGTGCAGGAACAGACCATGTATGGGGGGCAGGGCGCGTATTATTATAATCTGCCCGGCGTCAAGTGGGTGCAATACTTTTATAAGGATTACGGCTTTCATGGCACCTATTGGCACAGCAACTTTGGCCAGCCGATGAGCCACGGCTGTATCAACATGACCAATGCCGATGCCAAATGGCTCTTTGATTGGGCCGGGCCGGTGTGGGACGGCGAGACGGTTTGGTATAAAAGTACTGAAGAAAATCCGGGCACATTGGTAATTGTGACCGAGTAGGTATCTACCAAGCCACCCCACCCCTCACTACCATTAAGGGGCGGCATGTGTACTCAGCGTCTCCAGACGCTGAGTACACATGCCGCCTTGCTGGGTTGCGCACTACTCGCTTACCTTAATGGCGGTGTGGATAAACGGTATTGTGATTCGTGCCTCCGTACCATGTCTATACCCCACCTGTTGCTACGGCCACCCCACCTGTGCTGACCATTCCGTAAACAATGCCTGCCAAGGCGTGACCTCCCCACCGCGTACTTGCCACCAACTCAACGCCACCACGACCGCGACTAAGACGAGGACGATCCGACCCCAAGCTGCGCTTTGTTGACCCATGCGCCGGCCTAATGGCTGCCAGGTCAAAAGCTGTGGCAGGATCTGCTGCCACCGGAAAGGTCGGCGCGGGCCTTGTAACAGCCGGACCATTACGACCCCAGTGAGTGACCCCCCAAGCAATATGCCCCCCGCCAATCCAGTTAATGGCCCCAGCCGTGGATCAATCGCCTGTGCTTGTTGCCAGTGGCTACCCCACAGCGCACCCTGTACGGCCAAGGTCCAGCCTAGACCATTGACCAGCGTCCAAAACCGCCCATCGCCGGCCAGTGGCAACTGTTGACGCAATAACTGTGCCTGTAAAAAGCCGGCGGCTGCCCCAAAGAGCGCCCCCATCAGGGTGGTGGTCAAGGGGGTGGTCAGCCATAGATCGGCTTGCTGCCACTGCTCGCCGCGCAGCGCAAAGATCGCTATGCCGCTCAACAGCCCAGCCAACCCTGTACTGATGACCCAGAGGGGACGCTGCGCGGGCCAGCCCGCTAGTTGTGTACGCAAGACCCAAGCCTGGGCCCCACCCAGCAATAACCCACTCAGCAGGCTCAACCCCAGTAGCTGAAACTGTGGGGTGAGCAGGGGGAAGGTGGCCAGTCGCTCCTGTTGCCAGATGCCCCCGCCAATTACGAGTGCTGCGGCCAGCATGCCGACCAAATGGGCCGCAACCCACTGTTGCCAGAGCAGGGCAAAACGCTGTGCCGTCTGCCCAATCGCGTGCACGCGTTCGGGGAGTAGACGGAGCGTCTGCTGCATTGTTTGGCGTTGGTGACGCAAGGTCGTCCAGTGGTGACGAGCCTGTTGATTCGACCACTGCCAGGCCACGCCGGCCGCTGTGATGGTCTGCGTGCCCCACTGCTGTGCTAACTGTTGCCACTCGGCGGCACTTTGGGGCAAGGGCAAGGTGGGCGCGTTGATCAAGGTGCCTGCGGGGCTGGTTGAGACAGCTTGGCGGGGCCGCCCGGGTCCAGTTACGCGTTTACGCAGTACTGGCCGCCGCTCAGCAGTGCCTGTTGCGGCGCGCGCCGCGACGGCACAGTGGGGACAAGCAGACAAATGATCTGCATAGATATGTTTGGTTGGACCAGCGCAGGGCGTTAACCGGCTCTCTGCTTCCGCCAATAACGCCCGCCACTCATGCGCCGCTGGGCGCAATGAAGGCTGGTGATGACCGGTGACAAAGCAGCGACGAAAGGCATCCTGCAGGGGCGGGGTCAACCAGCCAAAGGTCGGTGCCCCGGGGGGCGGCTGGATCTGGCGATTAAAATGATAAGGAAAAAGCCCTTGGCGCATGGCATAGAGGTCCACACGTCCCACCGAGCTGGCGGTGGTGAGCACGCCGGCAAAGGGATGAAAGCCATCCATCAGCAGGTAGAAGATAAGCACGGCTAGCGCAAAGTTGTCATGCTGCTCTGTGCGATCAATGCTCTTGAAATCCACCCCTTGCAACTCCGGCGGCGTAAACTCAGCTTTACCCACGGTGCTGCGATAGAGGAGCGCCGTGGAGTGCGCATTGCCCCCTGGTGCTGCCAGCATGGGATTGGCTGTCCGCACTTGGAAGGAATCGGTATCGACCAGGGTTACCAGTGCTTCGGGATTCACCAGCACGTTGCTCTCGTTGAGATCGCCGATAATGTGGTTGTGGGCATGGACTAGTTCAACGGCTGCCGCCAGATTTTGCGCGGTGCGATGGAGAAAGTAGGGCCAGGGGTAGCGTTCGGGCAATTGCCCACGGCGTACCCCATTGTAATAGTGAAAGAGTGGGCGTCCTTCGGCGACGCGCGGCATTAAGTAGCCCACAAAGCGCCGCTGTTGGTATAACATTTGCAGCGGCCAGGCGACTGTCGGCTGCCCTGCCGCTTGTTTGGGCGGGGTTGCGATCATGGTCGCAACTTTTGCCTCATGTTGTTTGGTGGGCTGATGGTAGAGCTTGGCCACCCAGTGCGTTTCATTACGCAGCGACCAGATCCGGGCTTCGCCGCCTTGGCTAAAGGCTTCCCCCAGGGTAAAGCGATCGCCGCTGCTGCTCTCAACAATCATGATTGTTTTGTTTCAAAAAACCAATAAGGTCTAGAAAGTCTAGCGTCACGAAAAACGTCATGCGTAAACGTCAATTTGTCATTTGGTCAGGCCGCTAACCGTTGGACGAGGACTAACGTCTTGTCGTCATGCGTGCGAGCGTTGACCCGGTCGGAGTCCAAAAACGCTGATAACGCGGCGGTGGCGCGTGCCCTGTCCGTGTCACCCGTAGCGACAAAAGCAAAAAGCGGCTCGAAAAAGGGCCGGAAAGGGCGGTTCTCGGCAATGTTCATGGCGAGCGTTGCTAGTCCGTCCGAAAAGAGCGCCGCATTTTGGATCCGGTTTTCCCAGCAGGTGATCGACAAATGCGCGAGGCCATCCGGTTGGATAACAAAATTGGTGCTGTTGGCATATTCGCCGCGCTGTGGCGCACAGAGACTAATCAACGCACCCGCTTCATCCAGGACAACTGCTGCGCAATCGCCCACCAGACCACACGCCGCACCAGCATCGTGCAAGATCAGCAACACCAGGGTTGCGGCGTAGTCGCGTGCCGGCTGTTCATTTGCCGCAGCGTGATCAAGTACTGCGGCGCGCGCCGTGGCAAAGGCGTCAGTAATGACAACTTGCCAGGCGCGACGGCTAAGGGGTTGATATTTGGTCAGCGTGCTGGCGGTCGCCTCGACGGCCGTCGTCACGAGCAACTGCGCACCGCTTGCCGCCTGCGCCGCGGAGCCGGCCCCATCGGCCACGGCCAGAATCAAGGCCCCGTTCGGTAGTTGCTGCTGGCCAAAGGCATCTTGGCAGGGAATGGCATGACGCACATGACTGCGCCCAGCCACGGCCGCCCCGAGCCAATGCCAGACCGCCCTGGTCACTCAATCACCGACCAACCGCTGGGGGCACTGAGGGGCACCTGTTGCCCCACCTGCGAATGGGAAACGGTGGTGAGACTTTGCGAGAGCCAGACAAACATGTCGCGAAAATTGAGCCCTTGCAAACGCAGCGGTTGACGGGCGGTAATCTGTTGGAGCACCTTGAGATCCGCCTTCTGTACGCCGACGGCAAAAAAGGCGACCGCTTTGTCGGCCTCTTCGCGCTGAACCCGTTGGGCGGCGCTGCGCCATTCATCGGTGGGCGCGCCATCGGTAATCAGAAAAACCCAGGGCCGATAGTAGGCAATGCCATGTTGTTTATAGATCTCTTTGCGCACGCGCAAGCGATCAAGTGCTTGGTTAATGGCGGTGCCCATGGGCGTATTGCCGCCGGCACGTAAGGGTTTCGCCACGAATTGGTGAGCGCTAATAAAGTCCTGTTCGACTTTGACGCCGTCGCCAAAGGCAATGATGGCCACTTCCACGCGCAACGCGGCCAGATCATCGCGCTGCAACTCCTGTTGGAAGGCGGTCAGGCCGGCGTTGAGTTCATTGATCGCCGGCCCACTCATGGAGCCGGAGGTGTCAAGCAACAAAATACAGGGGCAACGCGCCTCTGGGTTGCTGTCATCAAACTTGACCAGGTCAAAGTGTTGTTCTGTCATGCGGTTGTACTTTCTATGGTCTACAGAGCATGGGAACTCAGCAGTCGTCGGTCACCCATCAGCGAGTGTCCGTTATATGTGATAGCAGTACGTGTGACAGGGGCAATGAGTTGCAAAGAGGCGGAAGGGCAGGAATTACGTAGGGCGGGGCCCATAACCAAGCAACATGGGCTCGGCCCAAACGGCCCAATTCCAACTGGGATTGCCCAGGCCATCGGTCATGAACTGAATGACCGCCGTCTGCCCAGAGAGGCTCGGTAGGTCGATCACAAAACGTTCCCAGACATTGCTCTGTTTGGTTGTGCTCCAGACGCGCATGCCATTGACCAGTACCCGAAAAGCACAGAGATTATCCCCCTCCATCAGCGCCCCATCGCGAATGCCGACGCCAAAGCGCAGGCGTAATGAGTCGACTTCGCCGGGAATTGTGACCGTATATTCACAAACCGCGCTGCCAATCACCGGGGGGTGTTCCCAAAGGGCCAGCTGTTGCACCATGCCACAACTCGCCAGATCAACCTTGATCTCCATCAGCTTGGGTGACCGTGTCGCGGCCTTGCGCGCAGCGGGAAAGGCTTCTAGAAAATCAAATTGCCAGATCAGCGCCTGGTCGGCAGAGGGCGCAGCCTCATCATCAAGCAGGCTATTCCACAACTCTTCCTGCCACTTGAGGTAGCTGATATATTGGGAAAGTTGTGTCAACGACTGTTCGTTGAGATCAGAGATGCGCCGGAGAATAGCGTTGATCGTCTCTTTGCGTGCATCAAGATTAGACATGGCAAATGGGATGGTTGGTTAGTTGATTGGTTGGTTGATTAGTTGGTTGGTTGGTTGGCGAAAGAAGAAACAAACTAACCCCTTCATTAGACTAAATCACTCAAACTGTGGCTGTTGGCCAACTGCCGTTTGCCCGTTCGCGGCCTAGCCCCATCAACTGTTCCCAACGTTGGGCGGCGATGGGGTTGCTTAATAAAACGAGTGCCACATAACTCGGTTCAAAGGGCTTGCGAATCAGTTGCATCAGCGCTTCGTCGGGGGTATGGGAACCCTTTTTCTGATTACAACGCTTACAGGCCGTCACCAGATTTTGCCAACTGTGGGCCCCACCGCGACTACGCGGGATCACATGGTCAACGGTGAGTTCGCCCTGGCCCGGCATGATCCCACAATATTGGCAGGTATTGCGATCGCGCAACATGACAGCCCCACGCGTGGGCGGCACCCGCCGATGGGGCAATCTGACATAGTGGACCAGCCGAATGACGAGTGGCACGGGCAGCGCATGATTGGCACCGTGTAGTAGCTGTTGCGTGGCTTCGATTAACTCCGCCTTTTCATGGAGCAGCAGCACAATGGCGCGGCGCACTGAGATCAGACTGAGCGGCTCGTAGCCGGCATTCAAGACAAGTACTTGCCTGGACATATCCCTCACCTGGTTTATGATCGGCGCAGAGCAAAGGGGCAGTCGCCCATAACGGGCAGCTATGGTCCCTGATTGTCTCCTGCGCGTTTCTGCAAAACCGGTGTTTGTCAGCGAAGCAAGCAACAAGATCAGAATCTAATGCATCATTACAGGCAAACCAGCCACTGGCAATAATGGATTAGATTCTACGGCAAATGGGTTACAGCGCAGGGCCAGGATAAGTAGCGACCTGCGAAGCGCGCAGGATAATCCCCCATAAAAAGAGGGCGGTGGCACCCATTGCCAACGCCTTCACTTTTTCATCTTCCAAATTGCCAAAGTAGCCATAGGCGGCCGGCAACGCTAAAATCGCCACAATGCCATAGAGAATATGCATAAAGGGTCGCGGCAACATGGCACCCAAGCCCACGCCTAGATAGAGATAGACCCCCAGCAGGAATTGGGCAACGAGTAAAAGTTCCCCTACCACCGCCGCACCATACCAACTGCTGTCCAAGGGACGATTGCGAAAGCGCAGATAGATTGCCCAGATCCCAATAAAGGCGATAAACAGAGTTGCCGTGTCGGACAGGCGGGCATGAATTTCAGTAATCGGCATTGACGTGTTCGATTTCTAGTCGTGATTAGATTGGTGAAACGTAATGGGTGAAACGTAAAACGTAATGCGTGAAATTTCCGTTTTGCGCATTACGTTTTACCCATCATTCTTTAACCATTACACCGGTTTATGAACGGTAAGATATTGTTGTAAAACCCCAGCGGCTGGCCCTAGAATGTCATAGGATTCCCAGCCGGCGCTGGCGGCCATGGCATAGATACAGCCGCTGAGTACATAATCATCCTGGCGCATGGCGTTATCAAACCAGACCAACTGTTCAATATAGGCTCCTGGCCCCCAAAGTCCAAAGCCATTCTCTGCCCACCAACCCTGAAAATCTTGCCAGCCTTTACCATCTGCTGGGCCAGGGTGGTTGCCAACGAGCCCGTCAACCCCCAACTCGGTAAAGACGAGGGGGATGGCCAGATTCGCCGGCTTTAGCAGCTGATTGTATACCTGACGATAGCGTAGCGTCAACCAGCCCGTGTCCTCGGGTGCAACACCGGGATAGCGACCCTGATCTTCACGGGTGCTCAAATGATAGATCGTAGGGGCTGAATATTCGTGCAAACCCAGCCAACCATCGTGCTCTTTGGCGGCCTGTAAGGCTGGGAAAAAGTGCTCCCAGAGCGCAAAGGGTGGCTCTGCCGTTGGCTGGCCCGCACCAAAGTTGCCGATGATGCTGCGAATGCCGCGTGCGGCCAATAGGCGGACACGTTCTGCTTCGAAGTCGGCTAGCCGCCGCATCTCGTCCGCATTGGCGGCAACCGGTTCGTTGTAACCCTGCCAGGCATCGATATAAGGGCGGCGTGCGGGATCTTCTGCGTAGGGCAGCAGCCGTTCCAAGTAGGTGCGCGCTGCCCCAATTGGTTCCAAGCCACTAAGCTGAATCTGATCAATATTATCGGGCAAACGCGCAATGATTCTGGTGTTGGGTGCCGTCTGCTTGATCTGCGCCAGGAAATTGGCATCTAGTTCTAAGGTACAGATTACCGGGATGCTTTGGGTCTTAAGCAGCTCAAAGATCTGGGGATCGTTGCGCATGACGACCAGCCCCAACTTGCTTGGTGGCCCCGGTGGGAAGGGGGTGGCAACGGGCGTCGGTGTGGCGGTCGGCGCGGGTGTGGCGGTTGGTTCGTCTGGGGTTGGCGTCTCGGTCGGCTCTAGCGTTGGCGCGGCGGCAAGCGCGGCACCGCTTTCGTTCTGGATGATCGGCAGATGCGATTGGTAGGCGGGTGAAGTCGCGTTCGGTAGAATGCTGGAACGCACAACGGGTGTACCGGTCGGCGTGGCACGTAGGGTGGGGGTTGGGGTAGCGCGGTCCCGCCCACAAGCGGTTGCCACGAGCGCTGCGGCACCACTCAGCAGGCCCCCTAGAAAACGACGCCGGCCTAGAAATTGCTGCTGGAATGATTGCAGCATGGTTTCATTCACTGCCTCAGTTTGCGCTACCGCCTTACCTTGGTCGGCTAGCGCATCCGTTTCGGCGATTTCCAGATCAACCGCGGTGGTGTGCGCCGACTCTTCAACTGCCGTCGATGTTGCCGTGGGGGCTGCTACGTCAGCGATCATGGGGGTCTAGGTTGCCTTTAATGACTCATCTTTCATAGTGGACACTATAACATTGCTTTCCGGGTTGCCACAAATTCTAATTGCATTTACAATAGACGAGTGTTGTGGTTAGAGAGTTCCGAAAGGATAGTCCAAATGAGCAAGCTGAAGGTCAGCATTGAATATTGTACGGCTTGAAACTACACCCCACGCGCCGTCAGTTTGACGGACGAACTCACCCAAAAGTACACCCCATCGATTGCATCCCTAACTCTTATCCCTTCTCGTGGTGGCCGCTTTGAGGTCATTGTTGATGGTCAACTAATCTTTAGCAAAACTGCCCTCAATCGCCATGCCGAGCCTGGCGAAGTTGCGCGTTTGCTTGAAGAGAAAATGGGCATTAAGCCACAGGTGGCGGGGCATTAAGCTGCTCGGTAAATCGGTATGACCGAATTTACCGAGTTACCTACCCAAGCACCTATAGCCCGGTGGGCAGATCAATAAAGCTAAATTCAAGGCCAAACTGCTCTTGTAGATGATGGCCGAGCGCTTGTACGCCCACCGTTTCGGTTGTGTAATGGCCGCCGTAAAGCACGTTGATGCCGGCATTCTCGGCATCATAATATTGGGCATGGCTTGTCTCACCGGTGATATAGAGATCGCAGCCTAAGGTGGCGGCTTCCTCGATTTCGCGTGCGCCAAAACCGCTGAGGATGCCGACGCGATGAATGAGGCGCGGGCCGTGGGCCTGCACCAACTTCACCGGCCCCACATGGTGGGTAAAGCGATCAACCAGGTAGTCGAGCTTAACGCCATGCTGGTTAACGGCCAAAGCAGCCAGTTTGACCCCGTTTGCATTACCCCACCATCCTGTAATCTCCAAGCCCAGGCGTCGCGCTAGTTCGGCATTGTTGCCTACCTCTGGGTGCGCATCGAGCGCTAGATGGGCCGCATAGAGATTAAGATTATGGTTGAAAAAAGTGCGCACCAGGCGGCCATAACTGCCGCTGAGCCGCTTGGGGCCACTCCAAAAGATGCCATGGTGTACGAGCATCAGATCTGCCCCCTGGGCAAGCGCGGCCTCGACGCAGGGTTGATGGGCATCGACCAGGCCGACAACCCGTTGGACCTCTTCCGTACCTTCGATCTGCAAGCCTTGCGGCCCGTAATCCTTGATCTCGTTGATGCGTAGATAGCTATCCAGATAGCTGACTAATTCAGCGCGCTTCATCACGCCTCCCTTATCGATCGACCGATTTGCTGATGTACCGATATACTGATTTACCCTTCTACTCCCCATCCACTGCGTTGGCATCCGTTTGGGCCAGTGGGCCGCGGCGTAGAAATTTTTTCGCCTGGCGGGCAAATTTTCGTCGCGGTAAGAGGACCCGCCGCTGGCATTGATGGCAGATCAGCCCAATGTCCGCCCCGACCCGCACGATCTCCCATACATAACCGCCACAGGGGTGAGGCTTGCGCATTTCCACTACATCGCCAATGAAGAGTTGTTCGTGGATCTCCATGAATCGTGCTCTGTTCTGCTTAGTGTGAACGGTTTCAAAGTAAGCGCAAGAACGTTTACTGCACCCCGGTAAAAAGATCGCGCTCAAGCCGGCCATTTGGTGCCGGATAGGCGCGGGTAAATGATTCATTGGCGAGAAAATTACGGCGAAAAATGCTCGGCAAAATGCGGATAAAGGCCGGCCCACCACTGTACTGGGTCGCGTGGGCGATGCTGGCGGCACTCTTGCGATCCAAATAGGGTTCAACGTTGACCATGGCATGGACCGGCGTTTCCCAGCGGCTAATCTCGACCAGATCAATATCACGGTTGCGCCCAATCGCGCTCGGATTCTGGCGAAAGAGGGGCATCAGCCGCACCGCCAATTTAAGAATGCGCTTGTCAAAAGCGGTGTAGTAGAGCTTCTGCGGCCCAGCGTAACCATCACCCCTTTTTGCATTACTGCGTGCCAGGTGAAAGGCGGCCGTCACCATTTCGCAAACGCGGATATGATCAGGGTGTCCATAGCCACCAAAGGGATCATGGGTCACAATCACATCGGGTTGCAGCCGCTCAATATAGTCAACCATCTCGTGAGTCAAAGTGGCAACAGGCTGTTGGATGAGCGCATCCGGATGATCATTGGCCGGGGTGTTGCGCATGCCGCTATCGCGATAAGGCAGCGACCAAATTGATGTAATGGCTAAGGCCACCGCCGCATCGGAAAGTTCCTTGGAGCGGACCTGGGCCAATGTCTCATGGCTGGCAACTTTGGTGGCATCTTCAACCGAGCCGGCAATGCCATCGGTGGCAATAATGACATGGACGGCCCGCCCTTCGGCGGCATAACGCGCCAATGTGCCACCTGGGCCAAAACTTTCATCATCAGGGTGGGCAAAGACCCCTAATAAACTCTGCTGCTTTCGCATATCCGTTCGCCATTCTAGATCGATAAAATCTGTCTTCATTACGATTGCGCAATTGCCGTTCTATTATCGGTTAAAGCGTAAGGGGTGACAAGTCTGTACCTTCCAAAACGTTCTGAACTTTCCATGTTGCCTGTTGTTAGAATCGGGCGCGACCATGCTGACCGCAAGCCAGAGCGGGGTGACCGGTCACGCGTGCATTTGCTGCCGTGGGAACTATGGTATTGCCGACTACGTCATTTGAAGGCGTACCTGTGCTATCATTCTCTGTCCAGTTAATCACCTGCAAAAGTACATTGTTCTACTGACAGCTGTTCAGTTTTGTGTCACAATGATAGACTCATAGGACTTACGCATTTCCAAACGTAAGGGTTCGCACGCTTGTGCCTTTACAAGCTGGGGTTGCCTAAGTCTTAATTTTTATACGCTTTACGAGAAAGCACAGTAATTAAGCAGCAATTAAGCAGTAATTAAGATGACGGGAGATTATGCTATGCGTTTTGAGTCACTCCTTCGAGTGCTGGGAACGCTGGTCTACGGCTTTATCGGGTGGGAACTCGGTCTTGCACTGGCAAACACGACTGAGCTTAACACCGATTCAATGCGCTATATTATACCAGCAACCCTTGTTGGTGGTGCATTGGGCTATATACTTGCGCCTTGGCTCGTGATTGCACCGGCAAGCGCGGCGCGCAACTCTTTGCGCGCTGTGCCGACGGGTGATCTCGTCTCAGGCACAGTTGGGCTAGCGGTTGGCCTGTTTATCGCAGCACTGATCAGTTTTCCAATTTCACAATTACCCTCTCCTTTTGGTAGCATACTACCATTAATCGCACTTATTATCTTTGGCTACCTCGGCGTTGCGGTAGCCGTCCTGCGGCAGGATGATCTGCTGACCTTCTTTCGGTTGTATAATGCCGAGGGACAAGCAGCAAATGGCACCGTTGCCAAGACATGGGCACAACGCCGCTTGCTGCTTGACACGAGCGTGATTATCGACGGGCGTATTGCGGATATTGCCGAAACCGGCTTTATTCCCGGCCTCCTCTCGGTGCCGCGGTTTGTGTTAAATGAGTTACAATATATTGCTGATTCAGCGGATGCGCTGCGGCGTAATCGGGGACGGCGAGGGCTAGAGATTCTCGATGTCTTGCAAAATAATAGCCAGGTGGAGATCGAGTTTCTGGATCAGGATCCCCAAGATGCCCAGCAAGTTGATGACAAGTTAATTAGCCTGGCCTTGCTGCTAGATGGCGCGATTGTCACCAACGACTATAACCTGAACCGGGTTGCCAGCCTGCAAGGGGTCAAGGTGCTCAATATCAATGAGTTGGCCAATGCCGTCAAAGCAATTCTGCTGCCCGGCGAAGAGCTGCCGCTCCACATCATTCAGGAAGGCAAAGAGGCCGGCCAAGGGGTCGGTTTTCTGGATGATGGCACGATGGTGGTGGTGGAAAATGGCCGCCGCTTTTTACATCAGGAAGTGCTGGTGCAGGTCACCAAGGTGCTGCAAACCAATGCCGGTCGCCTGATCTTTGCCACGCCGGAATAAAACGTGATGCGTAAAACGTGATGCGTAAATTTACGCATCACGTTTTACGCATCACGTTTTACGTATCACAATATTCATTAAGTCCTCATCATTAGATCGGAACTATCCGCATGGCGCTCCAGCTTTACAATACATTGACTCGCAAAAAGGAAGAGTTTCAAACGGTTGAGCCCGGTAAGGTGCGGATGTATGTCTGTGGCCCCACCGTTTATGCCGACGCCCACATTGGCCACGCGATGGCTGCTATTGTCTTTGATATGATCCGCCGCTACCTCATCTATCGCGGCTATGAAGTGCGCTATGTCACCAACTTTACCGATGTCGATGATAAGATCATTCGCCGCGCCAACGAACGCGGTCAGGATCCAATCGCATTGGCCACCCATTATGCGAATGAGTATCTGCGTCACCTGGGCGATCTTAATGTGATGCCCGCTGATGTTTACCCCAAAGTCAGCGAGACCATGGGAGAGATTGTCCAGATGGTTACAGATTTGGGTGAAAGCGGTTATGCCTATACACTGGATGGAGATGTTTACTTCCGGGTGACCAAAGATGCCGATTATGGCAAACTCAGCCGGCGTAGCCTGGAGGAGGCGCTGAGTGGCACTCGCGTCGAAGAAGATCAACGCAAAGAGCATCCAGGCGACTTTGCCCTGTGGAAGTCGGCCAAACCAGGCGAACCGGCCTGGGAGAGCCCGTGGGGGCCTGGCCGCCCTGGTTGGCACATTGAATGCTCGGCGATGAGCCTGCGCCACTTGGGGGAAGAAATTGATATCCATGGTGGCGGCAACGATCTGATCTTCCCGCACCATGAGAATGAGATTGCCCAAACCGAAAGTCTGACCGGCAAAGCCTTTGCCCGCTATTGGATGCATAACGGCATGTTACAACTGGCCGGCGAAAAGATGAGCAAGTCGCTGGGTAATCTGATCACCATCGACAACTTCCTGAGCAAACATGGCAGCGATGTGTTGCGGTTGGTGATCTTTTCGGGGCATTACCGCAAGCCGGTGGTCTATAATGATGAGACCCTGGCCAATGCCAAGCGGGTGCTCGACCGGCTGTTGACTGGTCTGCGCCCCAGCAAGGGCAACAAAAGCACCGGTGATGCGGTGGATAAATTGATCGCCACCACCGAAAACACACGCGCCGCCTTTATCGAGGCAATGGATGATGATTTTAACACCAGCAGCGCCATGGCCGCCATCTTTGAACTGGTGCGCGCCATCAACAGTGCCCGTGACGCAGGGGTTACTGGTCCTTTCTACGAAGCCGCCCAGCAGACCTTGCGTGAACTCACGGGCGTCCTTGGCCTGACCATGCACGAAGAGGTTGCAACACCGAGTGGCGGTGGCGATGTCAAACCTTTTGTGGATCTGCTGATTGCGGTGCGTACTGATCTGCGGGCAGCGAAGCAATGGGCCATTGCTGATAAATTGCGCGATGGCTTGAAGGAACTGGGTATTGTGATTGAGGATACCCCTGAAGGCCCACAATGGCACTTTAGCGAGTAGCTGATCACATTGCTACTCTTTATTACGTCGGCAATTTATTTTACAGAACAATAGTGTTTTGTAAAATAAGTAATGATAGGTAAATTCTACCCCCTCCCAGCCCGGGTACCCCTTGGGTGCAGTTTGGGGGAGGAGCCCTGGCGCCGCTGGTAGGACAACGGTTCCCTCCCCAAGCTGGGGAGGTTTAGGGTGGGGTTCGTAACGGATCATGACTTATTTTACAGAACAGTAGTGCCAACTTTATCAATTGACGCCAGCTTTGGGATACTTACATGAGTGAACTGATCTATGGACGACGCGCAACGCTCGAAGCCTTGCGTGCACAACGGCGTCACATTTTCCGCCTCTGGCTGGAGGGGGAGAGCGAGCCACCGCGTAATGGCATCATGGGCGAGATTATCGGGCTGGCCGAAGAGCAGAACGTGCCCCTGCGGACCGTCAAAGGTGGTTTGTTTGACAAACTTGCCAAGCAGCAGAATAATGCGCAAGGGGTAGCCTTAGAGGTAGGCGGTTATCCCTATGCTGATCTGGCCGCGATTTCCAGCCGGGCGCGGGCGCAAGGTGAGCCACCGTTGTTGCTCTTGCTTGATCATCTGCAAGATCCACAAAACTTGGGTACCCTCTTCCGCACCGCCGAGGTGATGGGGGTACATGGTATCTTTATTCCCGACCGGCGCGCGGCCCAAGTGACGCCTGCGGTCAGTAATGCCAGTGCTGGTGCCGTCGAGCATATGTTGGTGGTGCAGGTGACCAACATCAACCGCACGATTGACGATCTCAAGGCAGCCAATATCTGGGTCGTCGGGCTTGACTATGTGCCTGAAGCGGTTGCGTTACGCCAGGCCAATTTGCAAGGTCCACTGGCGGTGGTCGTGGGCAGTGAAGGCGAAGGGTTAAGCCGCCTGACCCGTGAACGCTGTGATTTTCTGGTGCGGCTGGCCATGGTCGGGCGCATTGAAAGCCTCAATGCCGCGGTGGCGGGGAGTATTGTCCTGCACGCTGTACGCGAAGCCCGCCAGAATGCCTAGTCAACCGCGCTAGCCGTAATAACTCAACCGATAGCAGTGCAAGGGGTGTACCTCACCTTGTCCAAGACAAATGCGACCGCGCTTCAGTTCGATCTAATTGAAAGCAATCACCCAAGTTGGCGCGCCCAGTTGGATGAGCTGTATGCCCAGTTGGGGGGTAGCGCCAATGCCACGCTGCTACCCTACCATTTTCTTCAGGCGGCGTTGCCCCATATTGGTGGCAAGGTGTTGGTGGTTGTCCACAATGGGGTCAGGGTCGGGGCACTTTTTGCGCTGCCGACGCCTGGCCTGATCAGCGGTACAAAACGCCAACCCGCTTATGTGATCCGCCAACATTCCTTGCCTGGCGCGCTGCCGATTGACGAAGGGCTGCTCAAACAAGGGCTTGCGGCTGTGTTGGGCACAGAGACGCTGGACTTCTTCGATCCTGGCCTGCCCCATCCTTACCAGGCCACGCACAGCCAGATCGGCGCGCTGGACATTGGTCGCCCCGACGCAACGGAAGCCGAGTCCGTGCGCTGGCTGCAACAGGAGATTTGGCGCAGCCCTGCCGAGTTTCTCTACCCGATTGACCTGCACAGCACAGATTTTCCCATCGGCACGTCATTGGTTGCACGCGTTGATGGTGAAGTCGCCGGTTTTCTCTTTGGTTTTTACAAAGGGGATAAACCAACATTGCCCCACGACTGGGCGCAACGTTGGGGGGGAGAATTGCGGATTGAATCGCAGGTGATGGGCGTATTGCCCCAACATCGCGGCTTGCGGATCGGCTATCTGCTCAAGCGCGCCCAAGGGGACGAAGCACTGCGGCAAGGAATTGGCGTGATTAACTGGACGGTTGATCCATTACAATATGCCAATGCAGCGCTCAATTTTGGCCTGTTGCGCGCGGTTGCTTTTAACTTTACGCCTGATTATTATCCCTTCCGCAATGAGCTCAACCGTGGACCCGCCTCGCGCTTCAGCCTTACCTGGCTGATTGGCTCGGGGCGGGTGCTATCACAGCCCCTTTTCGACGTGCGCTCGACGGTGATTCATCTTGCCCACCAACCAGAGATTGTGCGGGTTAATCAGGGCTGGCAACACTATGACCTCACCGTTGACGCCAACCTGATCGCCATTGAGGTGCCCTCCAACTGGACTGGGTTGCAACAGACTGATGCCGATGCGGCACTTGGTTGGCGGACGGTTACTGACCAACTCTTTGCCCACTACATCGGCAGCGCACCGGGCAAATATGTGGTGACCGATGTCGGCGTGGATGGCGATGCTCGTTATCTCATTGCTGAACGGGCGAGTGAAGGGTTGTGGTCGCGCTTGGGCCAGCCATAAAAGGTCTGAAATGGTCTGCTGCCTGCGCGCAGTTTAGTTCATAAGCAACGGCAGATAAAATCGTTGCGGCTGCGTTTTAGTCAGCTCGATCCAGTTCCGCATTGTCTCTGCATCCACCCCATTGTCAACAAAGTCGGTTACTTCAAGCGGGATTAGTTGACGCCACAGCGCCCCATCGCTCTCTGCCACACAGTGGGTCTCCACTAGTCCTTGGATAACTGCCAGTTTTGCCTCAAGCAAAGCGTCAATTAATTGCAGCCGGCTGAGCCCACGGGCCGCCGCCAGGCTAACGGGTGAGTGACCATGGCTGAGCGCTTGATAGAACGCATTGCTGTCCATGGCCAAGATTGTTGCCGTTAATTCGGCGTAATCAGGCCAGCCGACCCGGCACATGAGCAACGCGGGGGCTGTTTGGTCATGGACGAATGTGGTCACCGCATTTGGCAATGCGGCCAGTTTTGCCTCTGCTGTTGCTTGTGAAAGGCAACTCTGCTGCACTAATGTATGGATATGAGCGGTCTCCGCATTGACAATGGCCTCAATCACTAGCTGGACTTCAATCTGCCTGCTCTGTGCAAAATCGGCAATCGACTTATCATCGTGTAAAGCCACCCAAAGGGCATCGTGTGCCATCCCGAGTGTCGCCGCCGCGATTGGGTAGCGATCAAAACGCCAATGGTTTGCACAGAAGTCTGCTGCGTTGTCATTTGGTGTTGCTGGAATTGTTGCCTGGGAGAATTTATTGCGCAGCGTGGCTGCTTCCAGGCCCTTTGTGTTCATCCGCGTAAGTATAGAACAGAAGAAGAGTAACAAAATGGGGATTAAATGATTGCGATTAGGTTGTGGAACTTTCATGTGGCTTCCTCCTGACCTGGCTTTATAAAATCTTTACGCCAGCTCTGTCCAATCTGTGTAGATTATTTATGCCAGTTATTTACAGATCGTAATGTTAGAATTGGATGAATGGAATCGCAGAAATTGCGTAACTTATTAGTACTCGGGGATACCTGGTTACGCATTGGCTAATGGGCTAAAGCATGCCAACGTTGTCATTGTCCTACAAAATTGCGAGGAGGCTCTGGCAGCCTGCTTTGACTGCTGCGCGCAGTGTCGCTGGTGTGATCACTTCGCAATGGGTCCCCAAACCAAAGACCAACATCTTGGCGAGCAATTCTGATTCCAGTTCAAATTGGATCGTTACCCAACCGTCAGCATCCGCTGCGTGCGCTTGATTGCGCCCAGGGGTCAACCAGCGTACCAGCGCCAAGCCATCGGGGTGGATGCGCAGGGTAAATTCGTATTGCGAAAAGGTGGCCATGAACTCGCCGGCGTTGGTTGCCCAATAGTGCTGCAAGTCAAAGGCTGGATCACGGACAAATGTTTGTTCAAGCACCACTACTTCTTGCAGCCGTGAAACCCGGTAGGTCCGCCATTCCCCAGCGCGCTTGGCGATCAGATACCAGAAACTGGATTTGGCAACCAGACTATACGGTTCCAAGCGGCGCTCCCCGATGTCACCCTCATAATTTTCATAGCGCACCTGAATTAGCCGATTTTGAAAGATGGCCACTTGTAGGTCACTCAAATAGGGTAAGGGTTGCGCGTCGTGCCACCACCAAAGCGGGTCGATAAAGATCCGTTGCCGCATATCATCGACTGCGTTTTGATGTTGCCTGGGGAGGGCGGCGGCAAGTTTGCGTTGTGTACTAAGCGCGGCTTCCCCCAACCCCACATCGCTGAGGAGTGGCTGGTTGCTGCCAATAAAGAGTGTGTGTAGCTCGGCCTCCTTTAGGCCAGTGAGGGTGGTGCGATATTTTTCGTCGAGCACAATGCCGCCACCGTGCCCCCCGTCCGCATAGATCGGGATGCCGGCGATGGAAAGTGCCTCGACATCGCGCAGGATCGTGCGGCGCGAGACCTCTAGTTCCTTAGCCAGCGTACGCGCAGTGATCTTGCCGCGGCGTTGCAACAACATGATGATCGACAATAAGCGGTCCGCGCGCATAGGGCCTCCTTAATTACACAATTCATCAATATTGGGTGACATTAGGTGTCACCCAACCCATTGTACTATAACACTGTTGATTCAATCGACAAGGCGATGATGCAGCTGATGAAGCAAAATTAATAGGAGAGACCACGATGACAACAGGCTATCTGGAACTAATGGACAATGGCACCACCAGCAAACTGTATTATGAGATTAGTGACCCAGTCGATGGTGATAAAGAGCCGCGCTCGACCATCGTGTTGAGCCATGCCGCGTTTCTCGATAGCCGCATGTGGGATGCGCAATGGGATGTATTGGCCGCACACTTTCGGGTGATCCGCTACGATATGATCGGCTTTGGCCAGTCCGACCAGGCGACTGGCCCGCGCTGCCGGCGGGCTGATCTCGTTCGCTTGTTACAGGCGTTGGAGGTGCATCATGCCCATTTAGTGGGCTGTTCGATGGGCGGTGAAATTGTGCTGGATCTGGCATTGGAACAGCCGGGGCTGGTCGATTCGGTGACCGTGATCAATGGCACCCCAAGTGGCTTTGATTTGCAGGGCGAAATGCCGCAGTACGTGCCTGAAATGATCGATGCGCTGCAACAGGGCGACGTGGATTTGGCCTCGGAATTGCAGTTGCGTATCTGGTTCGACGGGCCGCAGCGCACGCCGGATCAGGTTGATAGTGAGGCGCGCACCTTTGCCGGGGTGATGAACCGCATTTGTGTGGCGAACAACACCTGGCTTATTGCCGACGGCGTACCCCAGCAACCGCTCTCCCCACCCGCGGCCGCGCGCCTGGGGGAAGTCAATGTGCCGACGTTGATCATTAACGGTGCGCTTGATCATGCCGAAACCTTGCGCGCAGGCGAGTTGATGGCGGCGCAGATTCCTGGCGCGATCCGGCAGGTGATTGCCCAGACCGCGCATGTGCCGAGTTTGGAAGTGCCGGCCGTATTGACGAAAATGCTTTTGGATTTTCTCGCAGGGTGAGGACCAATCGCCGGGGACTAAACTCCCCGGCTACCATCAGCCGCTACCCCGTGGCTAACTGATTACAATTGAAACTGGGTTGCCTAGTCATCGTCAATTATCCCCGTAATACATTCTGCAGCCTGTCAAGCAAGTAATCAATCTCCTGCTCCGTGTTGTAATAGTGGACGGAGGCGCGCACCACTTCCGTCAACCCACGCTGTTGAAAGGAGACCAGGCTACCCGATCCGCTGGAAGTGGAGACATTGATGCTGCGTGCTGCCAACGCCGTTTTGATCGCGCCGGCTGGCAATTGCTCCGCCAGAAAGGTGACTATCCCACAGCGTTCGACCCCCTCATCGGTAACCGTCACGCCGTCGATTGCGGCCAGCCTTTGCCGCAAGGTTGCTGCCAATGCATAGACTCGTGCTTGAATGTTTTCAATGCCCCACTCCAGCGCATAGTCAATTGCGACCCCCAGCGCCGCTTTGCCGGCAAAGTACTGTTCCCAATTTTCAAAGCGTTTGGCATCTGATCGAATCTGATAGGTGGTAGGGCTGAGCAAGGTCGCGGCATGTTGATCGAGCAAGGGCGGTTCCAGTTGTTCAATCCATTCACGGCGCACATAGAGCAACCCCGTGCCGCGTGGCCCGCGCAAATATTTGCGTCCCGTGCCACTCAGCAGAGCACAGCCCAATTCATCCACATCCAACGGCAGTTGCCCCACTGCTTGACAGGCATCCAGCAGGTAGGGGATGCCCGCCTGTTTGGCCAGTTGACCGACCGCCTTGGCCGGATTGACCAGCCCGCCACCCGTGGGAATGTAACTGATCGAGATCAATTTCACCCGCTCATCGATCAAGTTGGCCAGCGCGGTGGTGTCGATCTGGCCATGTTCGTCGTTGGGCACAAAAACCACCTCGGCCCCATACCGCTTGGCCTGTTGCAGGTAAGCGATCACATTGCTGCCATACTCGGCAATTGTAGTCAAGATGCGGTCGCCGGGCTGAAAGGGTACGGCGTAGAAAGCCATGTCCCAAGCGCGCGTGGCATTTTCGACAAAGGCGATTTCGTCGGGCTGGCAGTGGAGTAGTTTGGCCGTGGCGGTGTAAAAGTTGTCGAGCGCCGCGGCCTGGGCCGCCGCGGTTTCATAACCGCCGGTCTGCTCTTCCTGGTGTAGATAGGCATGGAGTGTATCGCTAACGGGCATCGGCATCAGCGACGAACCGGCATTATTAAAATGGACAAGCGTTTCACACGCCCTGGTTTCGGCGCGGGCGCGGTTCAGATCAAACCCTGGCATCTTTGACATCCTCCTGCTTTGGCGCAATGATCGACAGACCGCATTATAGCATAGCGCAAAAAGATAACTATCGTCAGTTGTCCGAGCGTGTTATAATAGCTGGAATTAATTTGATTATGCTTACACGATGGTTGCGTCAGGACTTACGCAGCGAATGCACCTCACCCCCCAGCCCCCTCTCCGGGTTGGAGAGGGGGAGCCAACTCCCCTCTCCAACCTGGAGAGGGGCCGGGGGTGAGGTTGCGTAAGCCCTATGTGTGTGAGCCATGTTGTCAGTCGCCCTTTGGGCTCTGTGCGAGTGGGTTATCCCGCTCTAGAAAGCCTCGTAATGCTTAGCTGTATCGCCTCTCGCCATTGTGTTTTTACCTACGTTGGCGCACAGTCTGAACGACAAGGAATCCGCCAATGAGCCGCCGTGAATTTACCGTTGCCAATGAATACCAATATGATCACCGCTCACCGCTACGCTGGCTGACTTCGCATATTATGCGTTACCCGCTTCTGTTTGTGACCTTTTTGTTGACCACCGTCGGCATGGCTGCTTCGCAAAGTATGTCGGCGGTGATGGTCGGGCGGGCATTTGATACGATTATCCGGGGTGGTGGTGCGGCGGCGTTGACTGTTGCCGCGCTGCTGGTAGTCTCGGCCTATGTTGGCTACGGCCTGTTCGACATCGTCAACAGTATGGCGATCCGCGTGTTAGCCCAGCGGGTCGAGCGGGATGCACGCGATGAACTTTATCTGAGCCTGTTGAGCAAAAGCCAGACCTTTCACGGTCGCCAGCGCATCGGCGACCTGATGGCACGCGTGACCAACGATGTGCAGCAGATCAACCAGTTTGTCAGCCCGGCGTTGGGCATGACGACCGAATCGCTGCTGACGCTGATCATTCCTTTGATCACGATTGCGACCCTGGATCTCAACCTGTTGCTGATGCCGATTCTCTTCCTCACCGGCCTCACCTTTGCTCTACGTTATCACAACCAGAATCTGCGCCCGGTGGCCGGCATGTTGCGCGCCCGTTTTGGCGCGATGAATGCCGGGTTGGCCGAGACGATTACGGGGATCGAAGTCGTCAAGGGTTTTGCGCAAGAACCGGCAGAGGAAGCACGTTTTCGCGATAATGCCAGTGGCTACCGCGATGCCTTTGTCAAAGAAGGCGAAGTCAACGCCCGCTACCTGCCCTTGTTGCTCTATGGCATTACAGTGGGGTTAGCCTTTGGTCATGCCCTCTTACTCTTTCGCCAAGGGGCCGTTTCCGTCGGCCAGGTGATCACCTACATGGCGCTGCTCGGCACCTTGCGTTCACCGGTGCGCTTTCTGCTCAACACCTCTTCGGTCGTGCAGCAAAGTCTCGCCAGCGCCCGGCGTATCCTTGAAATGATCCTGACCGAGACCGAGCTTGACCAGAATACAGCCGGTACCACGAAAGCGATGCAGGGCGCGATCGTTTTCGACCATGTGAGTTTTAGTTACGACGCAGAAGCAGTCGCGCCGTTGGCTGAGCACCCAGGGGGCACCGGCTCAGCCAACGGTGCTACGGCTGCGCGGGTATTCCCTGAACGTGAAGCCGTCATTCTGCAAGATATCTCCTTCCACGCCAAACCAGGCCAGACCATCGCCATTGTCGGGCAGACGGGGGCGGGCAAGAGTACGTTGACCAAACTGTTAAACCGCACTTTTGACACGACCGGCGGCCAGGTGCTGATCGACGGCGTGGATGTGCGTGAATGGAGTATGGATAGCCTGCGGGCACAGATTGCGACGATTGAGCAGGATATCTTTCTCTTCTCGCGCACGATTGCCGAAAATATCGCCTTTGGTGCGCGCGAAACGGTGAGCCAGGCCCAGATCGAAAAGGCGGCCAAAGAAGCACAAGCCCACGACTTTATTATGAGCTTTCCCCAGGGCTATGACACGGTTATCGGTGAACGCGGGGTGATGCTCTCCGGTGGCCAGCGACAACGAATTGCCATCGCGCGCGCTTTTCTCAGCGATCCACGCATCCTGGTGCTCGATGATTCGACCAGCGCGATCGACAGCAATACCGAAGACCAGATCCAGCGCGCCATGCGCCGCATCCTCGAAGGGCGCACCACCCTGTTGATCACCCATCGTCTCTCTCAGATCCGCAGCGCCGACCAGATCCTGCTCATGAAAAATGGCCGCCTGATCGGCCACGGCACCCACGACGACCTGATGGCCACTAGCGCCCCCTATCGCCAGATCTTCGTCCGTGACGAACCGGCGCAACGAACTAATGGTCGTGTCCATCCAGTGCCGGTAGCAATCTAAAACGTGAAGCGTAAAACGTAAAACGTGATGCAGGCTCACCGTTACGTTTCACGCTTCACGTTTCACGTTTCACGAATTCACGCAAGGAAATCACCATGGGTATGGGTATTATGGGCGGCCTGCAGGCCGAAGAGTATGACCGCAGTTACAGCGACTATGAACTGGTGCGGCGCATCACCCACTATTTTCGACCACAGCTCGCCAAGGTCGGGCTGGTGGCGGCGATGGTCTCGCTGATCTCGCTGAGCTCGACCGTATCGCCGATTCTGATTTCGCGGGGCATCGATCTGTTGGCGGGCAATCCGCAGTTGCAACTGTTGCTGACTTTGGCCGCGGTGGTGACGGTGCTGGGGGCCTTGAACTGGTGCTTTAGCTTTGTGCAACAGTGGTTTTCGGCGCGGGCTGTGGCGAATGTGGTGTTGGCCTTGCGCGAAGATGCCTTCCGCACCGTCATGCGCCGTGACCTCTCCTTCTACGATCAACATGCCTCCGGGCGGATTGTCAGCCGGGTCACCTCGGACACGCAAGATTTTGCCACCGTCGTCACCCTCACGGTTGACCTGCTCAGCCAACTCGTCTTGGTTGGCGTGATCAGCGTCGTGATGCTCACCCAAAATGTGCAGTTGGCGCTGATCACCTTTTTGCTGGGACCGATTGTGATCGCCATCGCCCTGATCTTCCGGCGGCTGGCGCGGCGAGTGATGCAACAGGCGCAGCGCGCCCAGGCTACCGTCAACGCCACGATCCAGGAGACGATCAGCGGCATCGCGGTGGCCAAAAATTTCCGGCAAGAAGCGACAATCTACAACGACTTTCGTGCCACCAACGAACTGGCCTATCAGGTCCAAATCCGGCGCGTAGCGGTCTTTGGCAGCATCTTCCCGCTCTTGAATACGGTCTCCGGGATCGGCGTCGCCGCCATCATCTATGTCGGTGGGCTGATGGCGATCAATAACGAGATCTCGGTCGGCGAGTGGTATCTCTTTGTGCAGAGCCTGACCATCTTCTTTTACCCGATTACCAGTATCGCCTCCTTTTGGAGCCAATTTCAACAGGGGTTGGCGGCCAGCGAACGGGTCTTCGCCCTGATCGACGACGAGCCGCTGGTGGTGCAGACGGCGCAAGAAGCTGTGGGACGGTTACGGGGCGAGATTGTGTTTGAGGATGTCACCTTTAACTATAGCACCGGGCGCAACGCCGTCTTGCAAAACTTTTCGTTGACCATTCCGGCCGGTGAAACCTTGGCCATCGTTGGCCACACCGGCGCGGGGAAATCAAGTTTGGTCAAACTGCTCATGCGCTTCTACGAGTTCCAGGGCGGGCGACTGCTGATTGATGGTCAGGATATCCGCACCCTTGATTTAGGCCAATACCGTCGGCAACTAGGATTGGTGCCCCAGGCCCCCTTCCTCTTCTCTGGCACCGTCGCCGACAACATTCGTTATGGCCGCCCCGGTGCCACCGATGCGGATGTCGCCGCCGCCGCCAAACAACTGGGTGATGGTAGCTGGCTCGACGATCTGCCCCAAGGCATCAACACCGATGTCGGCGAGCGCGGCGCGCGGCTCTCGTTGGGGCAACGTCAATTGGTCGCCCTGGCGCGCGTCCTGCTCCAAGACCCGGCCATTCTGCTGCTTGACGAAGCAACGGCCAGCATTGACCCCTTTACCGAAACCCAGGTGCAAGACGCGTTGGCCACCGTGCTCAGCGGCCGGACGAGTATTGTGATTGCGCACCGCCTCTCCACCGTACGCGCCGCGGATCGAATTATTGTGTTGCGCAATGGCGAGATTATTGAGCAAGGCGACCACGACGGTCTGCTGACGCAGGGTGGTCACTATGCCGAGTTGTATACCACTTATTTCCGGCACCAGTCGTTGGAATATCAACCGTGGCAGGCAGCGTAGGGGAAAGTGGTAAAGGGCTGGATTTCTCTAATCAATTGAACAAGAAAAGTTGTACTTCCGCGAATAAACGCGCCAATCAAGTTGCTATTACAAGCGCCGATGTCCTCATCGGCGTTTGCTTTTACCGCAGCGTTGGCATTGCCGATGGTGAACTATTGATTCGAGTTGTTCCTCTCTACGCCTGCTAGATGCTCTTATGAAAGTCAAGCGGTGATCATTACTTCACGGCGTTTGTATCGGTGCCAGTTGCATCATTTATCAACATCGGCAGATAATGCGACACGCTAGGATTCAAGACCGGCAGACTTTGCATCTCGCCAGCTTGTCCATTATAGGTCCATTGGGCCAGCACGCCGGTATTGGTAATTGTGGTGTTTGATCCATCCGCCTCTTGTGGCAGATAGACCTGATAGGCGATGGTGCCGGCTTGGTACGGCGCTAGTGGCTCTGTAAAGATCCATTCAATAAAGAGGTCACCGTTGGCAGTCGTTTCATGATGCGCGGCAATGGCTGCGTTTTGTTGCACGCCGACCGGAGATAATTGTAATGGTGCAGGGATGAGATTGGACATGCGCACATTTTCCAAGCGTGCGGAGCCATTACGATAAGTAAAGCGATAGGTGATCATTTGCCCAGGCTGAATCGCGCCCTTGGGTTCATTTAGCAAATAGATAAATTGCAGGCCGGGGTTGCTCTCGACAATGGTTTGCCATTCTTGCACATAGACCTGCGACTGGCTAATGTCGTCATGCAGCCCGCCGATCACATAGGAAAAATTGCCGCTGACAATTGCCGCATGGCGGGCAAGCGAAAGGGGCAGATCAGGTTCATCTTCATCATGCACCTCACTTAGTTCGCAACCGTTGCCGATTTCATACCAATAGACATCAGAAAAGCGCTCTTCGTCATTGCGACCACCACTAATCACCAGACGATTGCCTTGGACCACCATTTGGTGATAATAGGTCGGTTGTTTTAGGTATTGGGCGCGCTGCCAACGGTCAGCAATACCGTCGGTTGTCGCCGTGGCGCAGTAGATTTGGGCATGGGTGTTGGTGCCGTCGTAACCGCCGGAGATGAAGATTTGATCGCCTGAAACAGCCACCGCATGGCGAAAGCGTGGATTGGGCAGTCCATACGGCAGAGCGGTCCATTGGCCAGACGTACCGTTTGGGTTGAGATAGTAAACGGTGTTTTGTGCCACATTATTCTCATTCACCCCGCCGATGACATAAAGGTTGCCTTTCGCAACGACTGCTTCATGCAATACAATTTTCAACGGAAAGTCCGCCAACCTGGTACAACAGGAAAAAGCAGAACCTAATTGCGCACGCCAGACATTAGCAAAGCGCCGTTTTTCATCCCAGCCGCCAATGATGTACAGATTGCTACCCTGTTGGGCAACCGCATGCAGCGAGAGGGTCACAGGGAAGGTGGTAGTAACTGCCTCAGCGGTCCAGTGGCCAATGATACCATCTGTTTGCGGCATAGCCGAAATAATTGGGTTTCCGGTCTGATAGGGGCGTCTGCCGCCGATCACATAGAGCTTGTCACTATAGGCTGCCGCGCGGGGACCGATGAGCGCAGCGGGGACTGGCGCGGTGCGGGTCCATGGGCCAACCTGAGGGACATTGTACTCTGCCCACATCACCGCCGCGCAAAGCGTGATCGCTACCATCGCAATGAAAAGTGCCCCAAGCAGTTGTTGGGGACGAAAGCCCGCTTTGGTGTGACGCTCAATATCGCGTTGCACGTTACTGATCTCCATTGGTAATGATGGGCAGAAATAAAATTTGTGGATTACGGACAAGATTGCTCTTCGCTGTGTCGCTTAGATTGTTGTAAACCCAGGCAATCTCTGCACCTGTATTAATAATGGGCAATGGCACTTCATCTACCCTGCGCCACGGGCCCAAGATGCTGCCGTCAATCGGCGGCGGCAGATTTGGCGACTCGATAATGGTCGTAATCACCGGGATTGCGCCAACCGCGCGTAGCACTAGGCGGCCATCGGCAATCACATCGACAAAATAGAGATTATTAACAATTTGTGGGGTACTAATCAACATGCGGATGGTAAAGGCGCGCGTAACCGAATCATTTGGCTCAATGGCCGGCACCTGCCATTGGATCATGGGCAGAGGGGGCTGCGTAATCGACCCGCCACCATTGTCCACCACCTGGGCACCCACCGGAATCAGATCATAGATCGTCAGCCCAGTGATGCGTTGCGCCGAACGGTTGATGATGGTCAAGGTATAGACAATATCAGCACCGGCAGCAACTGATTGCGGGCCGGCTTTGGTGATCGTTAATGCGCCCGCGATGGGTAGTGATGTTGGTGATGGCAGAATCGTTGCAGTTACAGTTGCTAGTGGGGTTGCTGTTGGCGGTAGAATTACAATGGTGCCGGTTGCTGTTGCCGTGGGCAAGGCGGTGGCCGTCGCAGTAGGTGTTGCTGATGGTGACAGTGATGTGGCTGTCGCTGTGGCGGTAGGTGTCGGTGTTGCTTCGGGTACGACAATCGTTGATGTCGATGTCACGGTTGGGGTTGGTGTTGGTTCAGTTAGGACAATCGTTGGTGTCGATGTCACGGTTGGGATTGGGCGTTGGGCGCGATAAGTAAAACTGACAATTTCATCAGAAGGCAATTGTACTCGTTCCCATCTGATCGTCCGATCAACGACCGACACTGCCCAATTTAATGGTGCCTGAATCGTGCTCGCTATTTCCAGTTGGGTAGGAATTGTATTACTCACAATTACGTTAGAAAGAACGTAAGGGCCATTTTCTATATCAATGGTATAGGTGACTTCCTTCCCTGCTTCCAGTTCACTATAAGGCTGGTTTCGTAAGCGAATTGATTTGATCCCGGCTGTAGGGGTGGGGGTGACGCTTGGGGTAAGTGTAATTGTGGGTGAAGGAGTGGGCGTTGCCGTGTGCGTAACGGTCGCGGTCGGGGTTGGGGTCGGTGTGTCAAAGGAGATCTGCAAGTTTGGTTTCTTACCCGTACATTCAGTTGCTGGGCACTCCGCTGACCAGAAAAAGCGCTCGTGATCGCTGGTCAGCGGTGCTGTGTTGCGCAACATGAGTACCAAAATATTATTCGCGTCAAGGTCATTGCTCCAACTTTGTAAAAGCGTGGTCACATCCCAGGTATACTCGACAAAATTGTCGCCAACATCTGTTACGTTTGATGCTATTGTAACCGGCGAAATTGCTGTATACGAGTTCCATGTAAGTGGCGTGGGTAAGGGCGTTACAATACTGTGTACCTGAATTGCCAACGGTGCGCTCGTCTCGCCTCCAGCAAGCCATAAAGATAAAGTAGCAGTGTTAATCGTACTCTGCTTTTTCACTACTGTTAAGTCGAAAGATAAGATTGAAAGTTGGCGGCCGCGCACACCTGTTGAACCATTCGTGTCATAACCAATGCGCAGAGCGTTCTCACTTGCAAAATTCTCATTTGCTTTTGCTTCCGCAATATAGGTGTCGAGTAGTGGCGTTACGGTAATGGCTTGACGTTGATAATGTGAGATTGCGGCGCTAAGCGAATCTATCGATAGCCAATCATACATAACGATGGCCGTAAAAAATACTAACAATGCTAATGTTAGAGCTTTGTGACTCATTCTTAGTTGTTTAATCATATAATAGACTCCCTGTATACAGCATCTACTCTTAATCTTTGCTTCCCCATTGCCGTAGCCCCTGTGCGCAGCATTGACCTCTACCTAAGCTGATTTGTTTTGAGGGAGCCGATTTGAGCGTCACTTAGAATTTAAATCAAAATCATTCAATTGTGACACGGATCTAATTATCAATCTCGCCATCCAAACCATTACCTGACTCATTGCTAATGGTAACATCGAAATTCCTAGGGTCTGATGGTTGGAATATCTGAGCGTTATCGATAATGACAATGCGCCACTGATAGTTTCCTGGCTCTTCGTTGATCCTGACTGCCTGTGAAAATTGGCCGCGTTGGGATTGTACATCGTTACTAAATAACCGTTTGATTTCGCGGAAATCACTATCTTCTCGCTTCTTGATCTGAATCGAAAAAACTTGATTCTCCTGCAATTGTCCAGGCCATAGCCAGTGGAAGGTAAGTTGATTTCCTTGTTCAACCAAGTTATCCGTTCTCTCCAGAATTTGTGGCACGGCGATTTCAACTGTCACGGTTGGGTTGCCTGTGGCGGCTAAGGCTGCGGTGGCCGTCATGGTTGCGGTGGCGGTCACCGTTGGCAACGGTAACGGCGTATTCGTGCGTGTTGGCGTTGGTGTTGACGTCGGCGTTAATGTTGTCACGGCTTTGATGACAACTGGTGTTGGTATTGCCGTTGGCGGTGGTGCCTGCGTTGGGCTGATGGGTAAGCGTGACGTTAGTGCTGGGGTTTCCGCTGCGCGGGGCAACGAGTTCGCTAAAATAGCTGGATTAGGCGTGGTGACGGTCGTCGCAGGGGTAGCGGTGGGGGGTGGGGGGGCTGGCGTCAGGGTCGCCAGCGTTGCGAATGCCGGTTGAATCGCAATGATGGTGGCACGCTCTGTTGGCTCTAATGCCGCGATGGCTAATGCTGGTGCACTGGCTGCTGAAGTGAACCGTCGTGCTGTCCAATCGAAATCCCACTGCACACCATTGACGGGCAATCGTTCAATCAGCGTGGCCTTGTTTTCTAGCGAGATTGGCGATCCGGCCACCGCCGGGGCAAGCAGGGGGCCGATCCACTGCCAACTGGTATATAAAATCGCCGCTAGAAGGCCCAGCACGATCAGCCAGCGAAAAGTCCGCAGCGAGCCGATTAAGCTATGGTAGGCAACCATGTACCAGTCAATGTCGGTATGTTGGCGCGATTGGATGGCAATGGCCGCACCTTCACTGGTGGCTCTCTGCGTCGCGGGTTGTGCAATCGTTTTGGCTAGCTTAGCGGCTGTATTGGGCTGCGCCTGACTCACCTTCAGCTGGAGATTCGGTTGGGCTAGCCCATTCGTCACCAGGACAAGCTGATCTTTTTCCTGCAGGTAAAAAGTGCCGGCGTTATCGGCTTTGCGCGCCACGGGTATATTGAGCGCCGGCACCGCTTGTACCTGCGCGCCCGCACCTAGATAGGCCAACGGTAGATCCCACTGGGGATACTGCGCCTTTTGCGCTTCTGTCAGCAAGCCGCGTGCCACATTCTGTTCCCCCCAACGCTGCACATTGGTCAGCTCGACCAACCGATTACGATTGCTGGGTAAGCGGTACCGGCGATCAACGTTGCCCTCATTTAGATCACCCGCTAGAAAATAGGCGCGACAATTGCCGCAATGGGCCAACTCCACGGTGACCACTTGGCTGTCACTTTCGGTGAAGGCGGCCATGACAACTGAGATGCCGCCGAGCGCCCGACTATCGCGATAGACCAACTCATTGGCCCGTTCCAACGCACTCTGCAGTCGCAAGGCCATCGTTGCGGTTGATTGTTTCTGGCATTCACGGCGCAGCCGCCGAATGACCTCATCCACCATTGTCCAGCCCTTTGGTTGCAGGGGATCGACCAACAGCGCAACGGTGACCCGCTGTTCCTGGGCACCGACGAAGATAGTGGTTTCGAACCAGTTGACATGCCGATTCTTTTCCGGTGTAACAGCGATCTCTAGGCGTTTGCGTTGCAGCGTTGTCATGATATGAACGTTCCTCACCTGCGGGGTAACAAAAATAAGTGTACTCGTGCCGCGAACATTTAATTTTTAGCAGTTACTAGACGGGGTAAGACATCAGGGATTTCTAAAAATTAAGTGGCCAGCTTACTAATGTCCTACTTAACGCAACCAATAGCCGGCTAGCAACCCAATGCCGGTACAGACCAAGCTGAGCAAGATCAATATTTTCCAGCTAGTGGGCGCGCTGGGGCCAAGGTTTCCATCCTCTTTCTGGCGCGCTTTGGCCGGCCGATAATGCTGATAAAAGCGCGGTGACGGCAAGGCGATCCGTACTTCCTGTAGGGCATCCGCCAACTGATCAGCGCTAAAACGCAGCCGTGGATCTTTGTGCAAGGTCGCTAGCACAATTTGATCCAGTCGCGCCAACTGTCGCGCCACAGCTTTGTCTGTGGCTTTGCCCGTGGCATTGACCGTGGCCATGCGCGCCTGGGTCGGCGGGGGTGGGATATCGTTCAAAATTGCCCGCTCTAGCGCGTAGATATCTTGGGCGACAAATGGTGGCTGCCCGGCCAGTAGTTGATACAAAATAACCCCCAACGCATAGATATCAAGCGCCGGCTGCGCAATCACTTCGCCCTGCTGTGCCGCTTGAATCCATTCCGGCGGCAGATAGACCGAGGGCTGAAAGGTGACACGCTGGGTGGTATGGCTGCGCCCCTCCAGGGTGGCGCTGCCAAAATCAATCAATACAATTTCGCCAGCCCTAGGGCTACCGTTAGCGGTCGGGGTCAACTGATAGGGCTGCCGAAAGAGCAGATTGCGCGGTTTGAGATCCATGTGTACCAACCGCCGTCGATGTAAATAGCCCACTGTTGCGGCCAAGGTATAACCGATTTCGACAATGATCCACAGCGGCAGTTGCGGTACTGCGGCCATGAGGCTCGCCAGCGAACCATGGGGCAGATACTCCAACACGATAAACCAGGGATAGCCGGTTTGCTGGCTCTGCTCGATAAAGGAAAAGCTGCCATCGGCGCGCGCTTTCACCGGCAATAGCCGCACAATATGGGGATGATGTAAACCGCGCAACAGTTGTGCTTCCTGTTCTAATGCCCCGGTGGCGAAATTCCCCTTGGCATCGGGCCGATTGGCCACCTTAACGACTACCTGATAGGTTGTGGCTGCTAAGGCGGTGGGCCAGCCCAGCTCTTGGCCAGCAACCGTAGCGCGATAGACTTCGGTGGTTCGGCGACTGCTGTCGCTCAATGGCGCTTCAATGCGATACGGATAAGGCACAAGCTGTGCCCCCGGTTGTAGTTGGTGGTCCAGCTTCATCACGTGATCGACTCCGGCGTATAGGGTGCGGTTTCCCCATTCAGCCCTTTAAGTTCCTGCCGTGTCAGATCAATAAACCGATAGCGAATATCACGGCGGAGGAAGATAATATCATTGTGCTCCAACTGAAAAAAGGGTTGCTGCGGATTTAGTTCCTCTGGATGGCCATTGCGTTGGACTTGAATCGGTGTGGCTAAGGTGCTACCTTTCAGTCGATAGATCAGCCGGATATCCTGTTCGTTGTGGCAGACGATCTGAATATTGGCGGTAATTGCTTGGTGAATCTTTGCCAGGGCACGCTCACGGGCACCGCCATTTAGATTGGCAAGTAAATCCTCGGGCAGGTTCACCGTGCGATGGAGTTTTACGACCTGGCGTAAGGGGAGCGCAGGGTCGGTGCGCAGCCGGTAGAGCAGGGCCGGGACGGCTGCTGGGGCCGGCTCGGAAGAGGGGGACGGTGCCAGCCGGGCCAGCGCGTTGCGCGCGGCCAGAAATGCCCCACCTAGCCACAAGCTGATCAGAATCAATGCTAGTAGTAACATCGCGCCAATCGCGACAATGATGACCCGACTATAATCCGCATTGACCTGCGCCAAGCCACTTTCGGCTTGCCGTAAAGCGTTGTTGGGGGTTGCGGTGGGGACGGGGGTCTCCGTCGGCGTTCGGGTTGGGCGCGGCGTCGGGGGCACAACGCCAAAGGGTGCGATCGCAGTGCCTTGTAGCCCTACTTCATCTTCAACCACCACGCGCAGCGAAAAGTTGCCGAACATTAATTTGTTAAGCGGAATCGTCAATTGCGCTGATTGTTGTCCTGCGGTCACCGCTTGCGTTACTGCCGCCGGGATCGTCATCGTCAACCCAATAAAATCGTAGGTGACCGTTTGTACTTGTCGATTTGGATAGTCATTAAAGGCCCAACTGACCGTCAGCGGTGACGATTGCGCGCGTCGGCCGGCCAACAAAACTAGATTATCTCTGAGCAGGGTTGTATCCAGGGTAACCAGCGGTGGTTCAACCGCGAGGGGTGGGATCGCCACTGTCGTGGTGGCAATGATCGTACCGCTCAGCACTTCCTGGACGATCAGCTGCCCTGGCGGCGGCTTTGTCGCGCGATAGGCTAGGGCGCAAACCGTTTCTGGTTGCACCAGTTGTTGCAAGAGCTGATCAACTGCTGCCGCATTATCTTCTAATTGCTCAATATATTGGCCATTGGTGGCTTCTGCTAATTTACGTAACTGATTGGTATTACCTACCCCTGTATTAATGAATATGGTATCAATGGCAATTTGTTGATCGGTAACTTGTTGCAAAACGGTCGTGCGTTTGTCTTCACTCAATGGGTCGGTGCCATCAGAGAAGACGACGATGGTCCGGCGTGCGACATGGGTCACGGTAAATTGTTGGCGGGCATTGTCGATCAGATCCGCTAGCCCGGTTTGGGCCGGTGCGTGCGATTGATGTTGATAGACCGCGGTGGCGACCTCATCGATCTGCGGGGTCCACGGCTTAACCAGATCCAACTGGCGACCATTCGTATAGGGGATAAATGCGCTAAAGGCAAACTGGCCACGTTCGCCACTGGGCACCGTTTTACTATAATAATCGACAAAGGCCGCCAGTCGATCACCGATGGGATTGAGTAATGCCTCGCGCCCTTGGATCACATCCAGCAAAAAGAGAATCTCGGTTTTTGGATAATAAACCGGATTGCGCTGCGGCCCGCCCCGCAAGGTCTGTCTTTTTCCATCTTCGCGCAAGGTAAAGATCGAGGCTGGCGCCAACGGTGGGCTGTAGCGGCAGGGCACCGTGACTGTGATCTGCGGAAATTGATCGAGCAACGGCGGTGGGGTGGGGAAAAGGCGCGCCGCTGCCGCCGGCGCTGCCAACAACAGCAGCATAGTGTAAAGCAGGCTGGTGGCGATCAGCCCCATAACGGCAACCTGGCCTAGCCGGCCGAACCAGCCGGCGCGGCGCAGCCAACTACCGTGTGCGCGGCGTAACCGAGGCGACAGACCATTCGCTACTTTTGAAAACCAGTGGAACAAAGCCATTTTCCATCCTACTCGTAACGACTAAGCTGCAGCGGTGACAGTCACGGAGCAGCAGCAATTTGCTAAAAGTAACGCGTGTGACCAGTGACTGTCACCGCGCTCCTGTCACTTGGGTCGTGACCGCTACTCCGGCGGCGTGGGTTCAGCTGGTAGTCCACCAGGGCCTGGATTCACGGTGAGGGTTTTTTGGATCTTCACCACACTGCCATCAATTTTGTTGATTTGCCACTCAAAGAGATATTGCCCCGGCGCAGTGCGACATTCTTCGCGTTCCCCTTCGCCAACTACCCCTTCGCCATTCAGGTAAACTTCTTTGACATTTTCGATCTGCCATTGCAATAGGGCACACCCCCCCGGATTGATAATCGGCGGCTCCAGCGAAATCTCCGAAGCTGGTGTTGCCGTGGGGGTGACGGTGGCTTCAGGCGTAGTCGTCGGGGTCGGCGTTGGGGTGGGCGGGATTAGCTCCGCATTCGGCAGCAGGTCAAGGTCCGGCGGACAAGCCAAATAGGTATTGATAATGGTTTGGTAATCAAGCGCATATTCACGGAATGCCACCCAACCAGGGCGCGGATCACTCCCAATCGAGACCAACAGCCAATCTAACTTCTCTTCGCGTTCAATCGGTTTAAAGGGACGCGCCAGGACTAAAACTTCTTGATCCTTAAAAATCCCACCTCGTTCGGGAAAATTGCGGCCTGGCCCTTCGCGGATCGCCAAATAGAGAGCAAGGCTCTCATCAATATTGACGCGACAGATGGGTTGACGAACTTCAATGCGGGCAAAGGGCGCGGAAAGGATCGGTTGCTCGCCTTGCATTCCCACCAGACTAAAATCGGTGGGAGGCAGGACCTTTTTGAAAAGTTGATTAATCGGCTGGCATTGCTCACCTGCACTGCCACTGAGTTCGATGGGCAGTGTTGGCGTAATCAGCAGTGATCCTGTCAGCGCTGCGCTCTGCCACTGAAAACAGAATTCGCCGAGTTGGCCAATCAATAGCCGGGTGACGCCATCACCAGCATCTGTTTGTGGCGCGGCTGGGGTTAATCCTGCTGGGTAATTGATGGCAACGTTGGTGCCGCGTACCATCGGCACCGGTGTGTCGGTAGGCGTTGGGGTCGTGACTGGTAGCGGTTGAACTGCTACTTTCCAGCTACGTTCACCAATCAGCAAACAACTGCGTAGCCGCACTTCAACAATCGTGCCTTCATTTTGATTTTGAATTTGATAAGCGATCTCTTTGTCGAGAAAAGGTGATATAAAGTTCGGTCCACTCGTAATGACATCATTTTCATAGACTGAGTAAAAGCAGCTACCTAATGGCTGCCAGAGTAGATGAACCTTCGTCGCATCCGCCATCGGTGTCGGCACGGCAATCCACACCGGAGTGGGCGTGGTTGGGGTGGGCGTCATTGCCACTTGGGCGGCTGCCTTGGTATTAATGGTACTAGTTAGTAGCTGGGTTAATTCGGCTGTGGAAGCCGCGCGCACCGTAGCCGGGTGGGCAAACTCCGGTTGAAAGAGAAAATTCGCGGCGAAAAGAAATAATAAGAGCAACACGAGGAGCAAGGTTGGTGCCCATGCTGGGATCAGCGCCCGGCTAACGACCTGGCCGGGTAAATTTTGCGGAATGCCCCCTCGCTGCGGCTGAATCAGCACATCCATGTTATGAAAGCGTTTGCTGCCCAAAACACGCAACTGCCCCTTGCGCAGATACGCACGATAGGTAATCTCTGTCTGTGTGAGCGGCGGGACGGTGACAGTTGCTTCTGGTGGCACAAAATCAAGCTCTTGTGCCCGATCATGCCACTGGATGGTAAAGATGCGCGTCAAATTGCCTTGATTTTCCAAAAGCAATTTACCATCATCACCCAGGCGTAAGGTCTGGGGCAAGAGCATGCCGACATAGTCGTAATGGGGCAAAACCGTAATTGTAACCTTGATGGCGGCAATCTGTACGCGATAATTTTCACTAATCAGCCGTAAAATTAAGGGGATTTCACCGGCCTGGCTAAGATTGAGTGCCGGCAGCCGAACCTGCAACGCCACATTGGTCGTTTCATCGGCAAAAAGTTCCTTTGGCTCCGGCAATTCAATTTGCATCTCGCTCGGCGCACCATCAACCGCAAGCCAAAAACTATCAACCTCCTTGGTCACATTTTGCATGGTGACCTGAATCTGAAAGCGCTCGCCTGGATTCGCCGCATAATGCGTTTGGGTCACCTGTAAGGGGCGTTGGCGGCGTGACGCTAGTGGATTGGCGATCACATTCGCGCGAATGAGTTGAATCCGATATGATTCAAATTCAAGGCGGGAGCGTTCATGCAAGATGGCGGCAAAGTAAGGCGAGAGCGGCAGGCCATCCAGGTGGGCGACATGGGTGGGGCCGGTCGGGCCGTTGCCTGTATCAGCGACGACATAGCGTTCGGCAAATTCGCCATTTTGATGAAGGATCATCAGCCGGCGCGGCGACCGGAAGCCTGGCTGATTAAAATCGTCCTCCGGGCTATCGCCAAAGGTCAGAAACTGTGCTTTCCCAAGCGGCTTGGTCAACAGCGGTGTGGTTGAATGCTGATCCGCAAAGAGGGCAATGGTCACCTCTGCTTGGTTTGTTGGTTGGTTTGCTGGTGCTACTGGTTGGCTGCCTGATACTTGCGCTGACAACGGCTGGGTTGTGGTCTGATCCGCACTGGGAACCGTGTTTCCCCTGGCTGTGGCCACATGCGTTGGGGGCTGATTTGGTATGACGGCGGGCTGTGTCTCTTCATCTGGCTGCGGACTGAGCTGCGCGCCGGCTTTGTAAAGCACACGCAGGGCCGTCGCCACTGCGCCTGGATCTTGGTAGCTATCGGGCGTGAAGGGGGGCAAGGCTTTGGCGAAAAATTCAGCCAGCAGGGCACCTACTGCTGGATACCGACTGCTTACTTGGTCGCGGACTTGCTTAAGCTCCTCTTCTCTCAGTAGAGTTGGTGCAAAATCCTCCTTATACTTACGCAACAATTGCAGCAACAGCATTCCCAATGCTTTTACTTCGTGTAAGGCGAGCTCCTGGCGTTTAAGTGCTTCCACTTTGGGGGAAGCCGGCGTATTGTTCGGATCGGCCCGTAGATAGCGAATGAGGCCAATATCAGTCAAATAGAGCGCAGACCAACCAAGATGCGCAATGCGGGGGCGGATCTCATCGCCGAGTCCCACGAGGATGATCTGTTTTGGCTCAATCACCGGCACTAGACGGGCAATTGATTGGGCTGCGGTCTGTTGATGTAAACTCACCAAGCCATCTGCGAGCGTAATCACAATGGCAACAGCTTCCCGCAATTGGTTGTTTACTTGCCACTGCGACCACTGTGCCAACGAACGCCCTTGGGGTTCGGCAAATTCAATATAATTTACTGCCAAAGGTTGTTTTTCGGCATCGAGTTTGGTTGGTTCGATGTGGAATTGTTTAACGGTGAGCAAGAGCGGGTGTGCGAGTTGGCGGACCGCTGCCAATACTGCCCGCAGTTGTTGCTGTTGGTCACTGCGTAGATCACCGACCCAGTCGTAAAATTTTAATGCCCAAATGCGTTCGTTCGTTGACTGATTGCGCGCGCTGAAAAGCTCCCCCAGATCCTCATCGCTGAGCTTTTGGAGATTGTCAAAACGCTTTTCAAAAATTTCTGTATCGCCGGTTGGTTGGGCGTTATTTACCATGTTCGAATCAATCTATCACTGATAGGACTTACGCAGCACACGGCGGCTGAGCTTGCCGAAGTCAGCGCACGTTGCGTAAGTCCTTTTAACATTACGGTACAATAGACAAGGGCCCGCGCACCGTGCGGGTAAAGGTAACGACATAACTCGTACGGATCGCCCAATCGCGTTTGTCAATAGTGCCCAATCCCAAATTGTCGACTTGTTCACTCGGCAACCCATTGACAAAGAGCTGATAGACAAGCCCAGCTCCGTGCATCGAACAGTTGGCCCCAGCGGCATCGACGATTGGGCGCGTACAGCTTCCGGTTTCCCACGCCATGGTGATCGTTTCTTTCAGTGGTTGATCACTTTGGAGGTAGACAAAAACGTGATGGCGACCACTGGATTCTGCCTCATCCAACCAATCAACCGCACTTACCTGCCAATAAGCCTCGCCAACGCGTACACAAGCCGGCTCGATCTTAATCTTAAGTGCAATCAGTTCTGCCGCGAGCGGGACGGGAGTTGTCGGTACACAGACCAGAGCGGCGGCAGCTTGCGTGGCCGCGGCCGGTAACAAGGTCAATGTAGGCGTCGGTGTAAAGGTTGCCGCCACATCAGCCCCGGCAACAACACGCGCAACGGTTGGTCTGGGTGTCGGCGTTGAGCGTGGCGTTGCGGTCACCGTCGGGGTGGTGATGACAGTGATGGTTGGCGTTCCCGTGATGGTTAGCGTTTCTGTGATGGTGGCGGCTAGTGTCGGCAAAATAGTTAGCGTCGGTGATTCAACGCGCGCTGTCCTGAACCAAAATTGGTTTAATGAAAGCCACCCAACCAGCCCCAAGATGAGCACAAGGAAGATGCTCCATAAAAGGAGTGAGCGGGATACGCGCTCCAACGGCACGCGTTGCCACGGCCAGCCTACTGCCCAGCTGCGCTCTGCCTCCCAAAATAAGATAAAGTCGCCATAGCGTAACGCCTGCTCCGGCAACCATAACCACGGCTGTTGTGGCGTCAGCGCCTGGTCCAGCAGATAAAGTGGTTGGCTGCTACCTAGATTGGTAACTTGGACTGCATGTTCTACAAAATCAATCTGCAATGGATAGGCGGGCACAATGGTTTGTCGGCCCCGCAATCGTGACCACAGCCAATCCCCCAATTTTTGCCAAGGGCCAGGTGCCCAGACCAACAGCTGTTCGGCCTGTCCGGCTGCGGTCGGGGCGGGGCGCGGCGGGCCAATTTTGACGACGCGCCCCCAGCGCAACGTATGTTGTGCTTCGCTGCCTGTGCTCTGGTTGATAACGGTAAGCCGCATGACAGTTGCTACTTTAGCTCATAGGTGGTATGCACCGGTTTATAGGCCTCAATCAGCGCTTCAATCGTTGCTGATTCACGCTCTGTCCGTTTGGGGGTGATCTGGACTACAAAGTGCGCGCCGTTTGTCTGCAGATCATTAATCTCGATCACAGGATTTGAACCGGCGTCGTTTTGGGTTAGAAGTTCCAAAAACATTTGTAACCCCTTTTTTGTCCCTTTCCGTTCAACCAATTCATAGGCTTTTTCTACTAGTTGGCGCCGCTGCTTGCTGCTCAAAGTAAGGCTCAGCTCATGTTTTTGTAACTCGGTTAAATTTGTAAAGAAAGGCAGACCAAACAGATGTTCCAGCCAGGGTAAAAAAGGCTGGGGTGTACTCTTTGGATCTAGATAGAGGTCAAAGTGTTCAACCATCGATTCGATCGGTAAAAAGATTGATTCAAAGAGGCCAAGAAAGCGGGCCAAAAAAGTTTCGCGTGCTTGATCCTGGCCACCCTCACCATTAAGCTGCCCCTCACTGATGATCTGCAATGCCGCTGGGGAAGGTTGGTAAATGTCTGGTAGATAGGGTAACCAGTGGCGGCTATACTGGGAGAGGCCAAAGGGAATCTGTCCACTGTATGGATAGGGTGCCAGCCGCTGGGACCCTTGCGCTGGCGCAGCCACCTCACGGCGCACAGGGCCGGCAGGTGGTTGCAGATAGAGCTCCACCGTCAGCGTATAGCCACCGATCTGGATCGTGCTCCCTGGCCGCAATGGCGTGGCAAAATAGGGCGGAATAGGCTTGGTTTGCAGGCGCGTGCCATTTGTACTACCCAGATCGGTCAACGTCAGCCGGCCCGGCTGCTCCGCGGTGGCAAGATGGTAAGTAATCTCGGCATGGCGATCCGAGACCGTGGCCCCCTTGAGCCGTAAGTCACTTTCGGGGCTGCGACCAATCGTTGTCACCCCTTCCCGTAGTGAGTAGGCGCGTAACTCATCTGTTCCCCGGACTTGTAATTGATAGGGGCTGTTGCCTGCCATATCAGCTCCGATCCTTGCCACTTGTCGCAACGATATTAAACTGGTGTTCGCCAGCGACTACCATATCCTCGGCTTCAAGTTGAAAGGGGGTGGGGTGGGACTCGTTTTGCTCGCCAATTTGCAGCACAAAGTTATCGAGTGTTACGCCTTGTACATCCGGCAACATCTTGATGCGTTCTTCCACATCCAAGGCAGTTAATGAGAAGGCAAAGGGCCACCCTCGTTCATCACGGCCCCCAGTCAACGGGTTGAGAAAATGATTTAGCTGTTGGACAATGCGCTCATGCAACTGGGCCTCATCGGTGCCCGGCAAGGCTGTGATCTGCCCTTTTATGCCAATCCGGCGATAGCGCGGATTTTTCACCACAATCTGGTAGGTCAAGAGGCGAAAATTATCCAGATAGCGTTCAATCTGCTGTTGTAAGGCAACACTGACGTGGATCTGATCATCGCTCAAATAGCCACTGCGTTGGTTGGCGCTATTTGATACTTTAGGGATGACAAGAATCCGCACACCATCTTTTTGCTGTACTGTGGCCTCTTTTTGTAAAGGCAGGCAGCGCACCCGGGCGATTTCATTGCCAAACTGTTCTAGGACATGGGCTTCAAAATCTTCGGGGGTAATGGCGACGCGCCGCGTGCGCAACCGCCGTTGTACAGCCACTTCCAATTCATCTACGCCGGGTGCATCCAAGCCGCCGGTGGCAGCCACGCGGTTTTCAACCCCGGCCACATAAGGAATCGAACTGCGTAGAATATTGATTACCTTCTTTGGCAAATTACCTTTGGCACCACCTCCATAACGATAGCGCTCTAACCACAAGGTGGCTGTCCGCGGCGGGATCGCACCATAACAATGAATCTCCCCGTTAGGTTGGCGCACGGCCGGCCCAAAACGTACTTCACCGCTCTCGCTATCGATCACAAAGTGGCGTGAAGTCGCATGCGACGCAGCGAAGTCTGGCTGGCAAGTCCAATATTCGACCTGCTTCTCATGTAGTTGGACCCGCAGTCGCTCATCGGGCTGGAGGGGCAACAAGATGGATCGGCTGCTCAGGTGGAACCGTTGTCCGGCGGAACCATCGCTAACGCCAAGCTGTTCCTGCTCCACATAATTGGCATTGGTCGCGGCGATCGCACAGCCAATCGCCGCGATCTGAACAATTTGGAGCAATTCCGGGGTCTTGTTATATTTGCGCATGCCGGCTCTTACTTCCGAGTCGAGAATCGCTTTAATCCGCACCCGGATCCAGTAGAGTGCGGGTAACTGACGTTTCGTGACCGCATCGGCCTCCAGTTCATGTGATCTTAATTCCGGCAGGTGCAAGGTGACGGAGCCGCTAGCGGCATTCATGCCCCGTGTGCTATCCGGATCGGCTTCGACCGGTTCCCAATAATTACCTTGGGTTGAGTAAATTTCCCAGTGATAAGGGGGATGTTTGACATTGATGCCAATGCCGGCTTTTTCATCAAAATTTAGCTCAAAGCGGATGACATGATGGCTGAGATTATTGGCAAAACCAAAGTAGACAGCATCATCCACCTGTGGCTCGTCGGAAAACAGGGGCAGTGAGTCAGTGCCATCGCGTAGACTTTGTACCTCCAGCGCCGATAATGGTCGCCATTGATTGCCCGGTAGAACGGGTTTGGTTCCCTGTCGTTGCACCACCAGTTGCTGAAAACGCGGGGCATGGATCACAAATTCTTTGTCGGTTGTAAAGATAATCGGTTCGGTCACTTCGGTTTGTGTCGTCGAAACCTGTGTATGTTTGGCAATCAATAAACCACTGTCATCCGGATCAACTAGATGGGTTAGCGGTCGCGTTAACCAGAAGGTCATACGGGTGAACGCCGCACGTGGTGACGCTCGTTGTACCCCTAATAGTTCAGCAAACTTAATATAGTGCAACTCCGGCACTTGATTCAGCCGGTAGATTAAGAGTTCCGTCATCCACGCAAAGAGTTCGATCAGGGTAATCCCCGGATCACTGAGGTTATGATCGGTCCATTCCGGACAGTAGAGTGGAATCCGTTTGCGGACTTCGTCAACGATCTGTTGAAAAGTGCGGTCATCCAAGACAGGTGGCTGAAACGACATATTAATCTTCCGGAATCAAATAAAAGGGATAGACCAGCGTACGCCGATCCCGCGTGGTTTTAATTTCATACTCCATCTCAATCAGCAGACAGCCCTCGTACATGGCATCGCTGGTGGTGATCGACAGATTGACCAGGTTGATGCGTGGCTCCCACATGGTAAGTGCCTCTTCGACATAGCGCCGTGCCAGCGCCAGCGTCTCGGTGTTCATCGAAGCAAAGAGCAGTTCATTGAGGCGGCAACCAAAGTTGGGCCGCATCACTCGTTCGCCGGGCGCAGTCGTCAAAATGATCGCAATCGCCTGTGCGATCTCGGTTTCGGGCGAAGTCAATGCCAGACTGCCATGGGGGCCGATCTGGGGTGGGAAAGCCCAGCCGCGACCAATCAGCGCCTGCTGCCCTGTTGTATTCATTAGGGTACTGTCACTTTCGTCTGGCCAGGGGCTGTAATCGTAATTACCCCGCCCCATTGGCACATGCAGGTGGAGCCAGTGTTGAGGGCCGGCTGGCTGCGGATGGTTACGGTGGGCGAACCAGGAACCCACGGCTGTGTGGTTACCGGTAGACAGGGCTGGGGGGTTAAGGTGCCCAATGCTGCACTGGTTGCCGCCGCCACTTGGGGATTGGAGACGGTGATACAAAGCCCAAAGGGCATCACATTCTTCATGGGTAGGTGATCCATAATCGATGCGGCCGCAGTGCTGCCGCTGCCTACTTGTTTTTCGGGCGTAATGACCAAATTACTTGGTGTGGTGCCGAAACTGCATTGCAGGGTAGCACCATTGACAATTTGTAAAGCCATCGGTTGTGCTTCCTTCCTTACCCTAAACTGATTTGCGGCGCTTGGAGGGCCACCATTGCAGCGGCCCCAACGCTGGCGCGGCCGGTCGCTTGAATCTGTACATTGCCGCGCGCTTGCAGATCAAAATTGCCGCCGGCGGATAGACTCATGTTGCCGGTGGCTTCAATCGCAAGCTCATTGCCGGCTTGCAGCGTCACCTTGCCAGTTGATTTAACCATAATCTCTTTGCCACTATCATCCAGTGTGATTTCCAGTTGCCCTTGGGTGATCAGGGTAATTTTGCGGTCGGCATCGCTGAGGATCAGGCAATGGCCGGCTTTGGTTTTAACCTCAATTTTGTTTTCGGCATTATCATAGATGGTGATTTGGTGCCCTGTGCGCGACGACCAGGTGCGCACCAACGGTTTTTCACCGCTAGGGGCGTTGGCTGTCGGCGCGGGAATGGCATCCTGTCCATTCCATAGATTGCCAAGCAAGACGGGCCGATTAAAATCGCCATGCACAAAAGCAACCAACACCTCGTCATCGACGGCTGGTGTCGTACAAAAGCCGGCCCCCGGTCCGGCCCCGGCACTCGCCACGCGCATCCAGTCACTCTCCTCTTGCTCCGACAGCCAGGGATATTTCACTTTGACGCGTCCCCAGCCATTAGGGTCATCCGTATTGGTGACAATGGCTGCGGCTGGGCCGGCCTGCCGCGTTACGCGGTTGTGGGCCTGTAATTGATCCAGTAGTAGCCCCGTGCGCGTTCCCGAGATGCGAAAGTTAGTCAGAAAACCGCTGTTGGTGTAGGTATGGGTGAGGCTGGTGACTAGATAGGTCGCACTAAACCGTTTCCCCAAGCCGACTAACTTGACCAGCCGACCGGCGCTGATTTCGGGCCGTCGAAATGCCATGCCCTCGGCTTCAATAAAGCTCCCGCTCAATTCGTCCAGCCGTGCCGCGGCCAAAATATCGGCTTCGGCCTGACTCACTACCGGCTGATCAACCAGGACAAGTTTGCTGCTACCGAGTTGCGGGGCCAGCGCACCGCCATCCTGGGCCTGGTCATCCGCAAATTGGGGATAGAGCTGACCCTGTGCGGCCCGGCCGACAATGGGACTCTTCTTGCGGATATCCCAACCGCGCACGACGACCTCTGTCACTTGCTCAGCCAGCGTCAGCCGCGGCTGGAAGGTCACCAGTTCATCGCCCCAGGTCAGGGTGATTGGCGCGCCACTGGTGGTTGGCTTACGAAAAAAGAGTTGTTTGTCCGTGACAAAACATTCATAGCCAATCCGCCAGGCCCGTTCCATCAGGAAATTTAAATCGGATTGGTTATGTTGATAAAGGTGATCATAGACGGTACGGGTCGTTTCCACTTCTGCTGTCAGCCCAGCTGCCTTGGCGATCTGGGTGGCCAGATCACTATCTTTGATGTTGAGATAAGTTTTGCTTTTCACTTCACGATAGAGCCGATGCAAACGGTCATACCCGCGCACTACCAGTTCAGCGATCATGCCTTCGCCAAAGGTTGGTTCCAACGCTGTCACTTCCCCCACCATCAGAATCAGCCGCTGCTGCTTTTGATCGTGGCCGGCGATCTCCACCACCTTGGTTAGATCAAACAGGCCGCGGTCGAGCAGCACTAAATCGGGATCCGCCAGCCGTAGGGTAAACATACCCGGCAGGTGAACATGTTGATCGACGGTGACTTCGAGGATCTGGCGCAACACTTCCTCGCCAACCGGCGTGCCGTCAACACTGAGGTAAAGGTGGCTAACAATCGTCTGATTAGGCATAGGGTCATCAAATCCGCGCGACTGATCGCACTACTCATAAGGAATCTGCAACATTTGTCCTGGACGTAACGCTAAGGGATTGACCAACTTGTTCTGGTCGGCAATCTTGCGCCATTGGGTGGCATCTTTGTAGACCTGCGCGGCGATCAGATCCAGCCGATCACCGGCGGTGACACGCCAAATGCGCTGAATCGGGCCATCCCCAGAAGTCGGGTTTTGTTTGGGATAGTCATCCAGGTCGGCATATTGGGTAAAGGTGACATCGACCTTCGCACGCACCGGGGTGCCATCGGCCGTAAAGAGTGTAAACTGTTGGGACATGCTTGTGATATAGGCTACAAAATAAAAGACGCCCCAATGAAAGGCCACCAAGGGCACTTCCGACTTCTGCTGCGGGTTCTGCTTGTTTTTGTTGGCCTGGGCCGTTTTGACACTCATGAACTTCCATAACTCGTTTGTGATCAGGGTCACGTTGCGTTTGGCCACATCAGTAATATGGGTGGTATCAAAAAATAGATTGAGTTTGAGTGTTTGCGCACCGGATTGTGAGAGCTCGGCTTTGGGCGAATCACTGCCATTGGCAGATTTTTGCTCGGTAAACGAATTTGATTTAGAGACGGTATATTCATAGGGATTGAACATACAATCGACCACCATGCCGTTGTTATAATGGCCTTTTTCGTCGACTTCCAAAATGCGCGCGGCCGTCAATTGGCTAAGCGCCGTTTTGGGTTCGCTTTGTGGTAAGCGGTTAAGAATATCGTTACGAATGGGCATCGGTTTGGCCTGTGTTGGAACGTGTACGGTTAGACGTTAACTTGATTGTGAGAAAATACCGGCGGGTTAGCGCTGTGGCCGCAGCCGTTCGCTTTCAATGGTCAACTTATGCTGCAATCTGGCGTAGACCTGGCGTGCTATGGCGTCGATGTCGAGCGCCGCTGCCGTTTTTTTTTACCTGCTGCCGCTGTTGGCGCTGCGGGGGCTGCCGCTGCAGGGGGAGCCGGTGTCGTTTCTACGGCAGCTTGTCCCTGGTTGGTTGGTGGCTGCCCGCTCATTTCCCGCTGTACCGGCACCTGGCTGGGCGGCTCGATTGCCTGTTCTAGCCCTGGGGCTGACACTGGCACCGGCTGGGTCGCTGCGGTCGGTGGTGCAACGATTGCCTGGGACAGTGGTTGCTGGTCATCAGGCAATCGTTGTGTGTCGTCAAAATAGGGGAGGGCGGGTGGCGTCACCGTTGGCCAGGTGCTAGCCTGCACTGCCGGCACAACCAGCGGTGCGCTGATCACTTGGCTTTTTTGCATTGCCGGCTGCTCAGTGTCCTGCTGTTCGCCTGCTACCGTCTGCCGTACTGCCGGCGCAGCGGTCTCGTGCAGTTGGCGTTGCATGGGCAGTGAGCTGGTGGTCGCTTGTTGTCGCGTCCCGGCCTGTGGTGGCGGTTCACCCAATAGCTGCCACAGATCGGCCGGCAGCGGCCCGACCGCAGTCGCGACGAGCGACGGTACCCCTTCACCGGGCGCGGTCTGTTCGACCGTTGGGGCGGCAACAGCGCGTTGTACGGTTGGTTGCGCCGCTGCTGCCGCCAGCGGTATCGGCAGCGGCAGCGGCCGAGGGCGACGCGGTGTAATGATGTCGATCTTGGCCTCGGTCGGCTGAGCCGTCTGTGTCTGTTCTAATTGCCGGCGCACTGTATTGCTCAGGGACGGCAGCGATGAGAAGGGTACGCTGCTGTCAACATAGCCTGTCGTTTCGCTGTGCGTGCCGGCCGCCACATCCGGACTAGCTGTAGCCGTGCGTTGGACTGACCAAACGGCTTGTAACGGCAATGGCTGCGGCGCAAGATTGGCTGTGGCAGCCGCGGCTGTTGCTGCAAGCGGCGCAGGTGTCTCGATTGGCTGTGGCGCTTGGCTTGTGTTTGTTGGTTGTGACGCAATCTGCGTACTTGGCGCGGCAGTGGTGCCTGCACTGACCGCCACACGATCAGTGGCCGGTGTGCCCTGTTCAGTTGCTGTTGTGGCGAGCGGCTCGCCCACGACAGGTGATGGTACCTGATCAGCCGCGGGCGTGCTTGCCACTGGTCTGTCGGTTGCGTGTGCGCGGCGTATGGCCGGCACTGCACCGACCAGGGCAGCCACTGTCGCGGCGCTGGGCTCGTTCTCCCCGATTTCTGTCGTGCTTCTCTGGACGGTCGCCGCAACCGGTACACTTTGCTGTTGAGTTGCGCTTTGAGGTGCCGTGCTCACCAGGGCTGTCGGCGCGAGCGCGGGGGGCGCAACCGTCGGCTGTGCATCCGTTGTGGCGACCGCGCCCTGGCGGTTGCTGGTATTTTCAATAGTTTCGAGTGGCGCACTGCTCTCGAACGTTTCGAGCGGCGCACTGCGCTCAATTGGTGGGAGAGTTGCCCCATCCAACGGCGGCGTTCTCTCTATTTTACGGTCCGGCTGACCGCGGTCCAGTTGATCGCGGTCCGGCTGATCACGATAGCGTGCAACGGTCGGCGGCATTGCCCTGCGCATAAGGGGCGATGGGTTGGTCGTGGCCGCACTGCGCTGTGGCAAGGCATCCGCCGCCTCGAGCGTCCGATATTTCTGTAGCGCGTTTTGGAGACGATTCCAGCCCCTATCTTCACCAGTAGCAACCGGCGTTGGCGCTGCTGTCCGCTCGGTTGGTGAGGCTGCTGTTGGCGACGGCAAGCGTGTGTCAGCCATCACGGCCGGTGCCGCCGGTGGTGTGTCGACCTGTTGGCGTTGTAGTGGTGCCGGTTGCGCGCCAATGGCCGAGAATACGTTCGGCGCAACAGGGCTGCTGGTTGTGCCCGGACGCGCTACCGATAGCGGGCGCGGTACCGGTGGTGGGGCGACTGTCGTCGCGTCCGCTGGTGGTGTTAGCTGGAAGCTAGGGGTTGTTACGAGCGAGCTAACGGGCATGGGTAATGGCGTAGTGCTCTCGTTTTGGGGTGAGTGCCGCGGTGTCATCACCTGTGGCATGGCGGGAACCATTACTGGCGCGCCAACTGACAGTGGATCGCGCTGTTGTGGTACCTGGGCCGTATTGGCAACCGGCAGCGTGCGCATTTCCCTTGGCTGAGGCAGGATGGATAAGGTCTGAACCACACCTGCGTCGAAAGCGGCTGTTTGTGCCGCAACTGGTACAACTGGGGCCGCCGGCTGCGACGCGGCCAACCCATTGTCCAATGGGCCAGATGTTTCCAACGTTTCCGGCAATGGCACCTGATCGGTGAATGGCGCCGGCGCTGTTGGCGTGATCGGTTGCGCGCGCTGCTGGTTGATTTGGCCGACGATCAGGGGTGCCGGTGCACGCTGGTGACCGTGCGCGATGCTCACTGGTGAACGAAAAAGCGTGGCGAGCGCGGCATGGCGGCGGACACGGCGAATCAATGGATTATTGTTTGTCGTTTGCTGCTTGGTCAACATGATCATCGGTTCTGGCTCGGTATCAGCATACGCTTAATCGGTAATCGGTTCGCCAACTTCAACTTCGACTAGCCCACAGGCGAACTCAATGGTCTGGATGGCAATGGCATTGCTATCTGCCTGTAACTGGGGTGCCGTCCATTTGATCGGATAGACGTGGTGGAGATGCCAGGAGCAGATTGGCTTCTCGCCACGTGCATCGCGCAACGTCACCACAACGGTTTTGGTCTCAATTTTGGTGGGTAATTCGGCTTTTTCTTCTTGTAGCGAGCGCAGACACCAATCGACCAGCCCCCCTTTACCCAAACCATTTTTTAGGGTGAGCCGCGTCGCCTTACGCCGCCCTGGCAAAAGATGCACGTAGCTGTTTAAGCCCCCTTCCTTCAGCTCTTCTACCTCCAACTCGAGCACAGGGAGCGTGCATTCAGTAAAAGCCCCAACGGCGATGCCCGCAATTTCCACCACATAACGAAAGGCGACATGGGTTTCCTGTAGGATCTGCGCCATCGACGCGATCTGCACATTTTCGGCTGCCATCAACGCCCCCGCTGGTAATAAAACCGTGACGACGCGTGCTGACCAAGGCGATCACGTTCAGTTTGTAGATCCTTCAACCAGAGCGCATAGACCTTGTCGGCGATGACGCGCACCAATTCTGGGGTGACGGTGGGCGCGGCGCTGTCATCATCCGCATTGTTAACATCCGCATTGTCAATTGCCTTGGCTGCCTGGTCAGCGGGCTGCTGCATGATTGCTCTCCTTACCCCAACGGTGCGATCTGCAACTCGAAGTGGGCGCTACATTGGGGACAGACGGTACCAACAACGACAGCTTCCGGGCTATTGAGCCGCTGATAGAGATCCTCCAGATAGGCCAGATCAATCACAAAAAGGCCGGCGATGACCTCTGGGGGAACAGGCAAAAAGCTGCCGAGTTGTGTAATGACCCGGCTGAGTAGTAAGACAGGCAGATAGGCATCGTTGGCTTGCACCCGCGGATCATGGGCGGCCTCGATTTCATCAAGGGCCGTGGCCAGGCGCATCACCCCTTCGTGATGAACCTGGCCGGACGCATCAACATAACCACGCGGCAAGCTGAACGAAAAGTGGGTTTGCATTATTGAACGCGCTCAATACCTTCGTGGGCAATGGAGATCTCTTCAATGCCAATTTCGTTGCTGTCCGCTTTGGGGCTAGGGCCACTGACTTTAGTCGGCCAGGCCCGCTCAAAGTTCCACTGGGCCACCGGCTTCAAATCATGATCAGTCATCGTGATCGAGCCGTTGAGGCGGTTTTTTTCTACATTGCCGACCTCGATCTCGTGGCGCCATTTCCAGACATCCATGTTGTCGGTGATCCCGCGCTTGAGGGTGACATTCTCCCATTTGGTACGCCCTGGGATTTTCATAATGACTGGTTTGCCATTTTGGATCACTTTGTGTTCAATTACTTCGGTCTCGGAGCCGATGCCCGAACATTCGGTAAAGAGGCCCACCATCTGCCCCTGAATTTCCAGTTGAAAAAGAAAGCCCTTGATTGGGTCCTGACTTTGCATTGCCATAATGCTGACTCCTGTTCTACTGCGGCGGATTGCATTTAAATTTCTAAGACGGCAACGTTAAATCGGTCGTTGTTCCACGCTATGCCTTGCTACGCCCGCTGGGCACCCGGTGCCCAGTGGTATCGGTCCCAACCGCTGGTCACGGACCAGCTAGGCACATAATTTAACGTTGCCGTACTAATCACTCGATCCTTGCGTCGGCCAGTGGGTGATTAGGTCATGGTCTGCGTTACGCGCTGGGTAGGGCATATTGACTGAAGCGGAAGACGACAAATTCTGCCGGCTTCACTGGGGCCATGCCGATTTCACAGATCATAATGCCTTGGTCACGAATTTCCGCTGGATTTAATTCCTCGTCACATTTGACGTAGAAGGCCTGGTTGGGGTCAACCCCAAAGAGTGCGCCGGAACGCCAGACGGTGCGGAGGAAAGCCGTGACATCGCGCCGCACCTTACTCCATAGATAGACATCGTTTGGCTCAAAGACGGCCCACTGCATGCTCCGCTCCACCGATTCTTCCACATAGTTAAAGAGGCGGCGCACGTTAATATAACGCCAGGCTGGATCGGTCGTCGCCAAAGTGCGTGCGCCCCAGACGCGTACCCCGCGCCCAGGAAACTTGCGGATGCAGTTGATGCCGACCGGATTGAGCAACGCTTGTTCGCCCTTGGTCACATTGACCGCCATGTTGCCCATCCCCACATCGATCACCCCAGCGACATCCTCATTGGCGGGGGCTTTATGGACCCCGCGTTGGCTGTCCGAGCGAGCATAGATGCCGGCGATATGCCCGCAGGGGGGCACATGTTTGGAGCGGCCAGTCACAGGGTCCATAATTTTGACCCAAGGATAGTAGAGTGCCCCATACATGGAGTCATAGCCAGCGATATTGTTGCGCCAGTTGAGGATATCTTCAGGGTTGCGCTGATCGTGGGGGGCATCCAGGATCGCAAAACGATAGTTGGTGCGCTGACAAAAGTCAAGGATCCTCTTCTGAATGCCGCGGAACCCCTCATCGGTAATCAAGCCTTGCTGATAGGCCATGGCGACATCCGGGGCACAGATGAGATTCAGCTCATCCAAGCCTTCCAGCCCATCGAGCCCTTTGCGCTTGGTGGCACTGCCCCCAAAAAGGCTAATTGCATTCGTGCGGAAGGCTTCTTCGGTCTTCTCGGCATCGCTGTTGGGATTGCCCAACACGGCGCGATCAGCTTCGCGCACAAAATCCAGGTCAAATTTGGGCGCGCCCCCCTCCAATTGATAGGTCGCAAATTTGGGCATACGTTCGGCCAACTTGCCCGAACGGGTGAAGCGCCAGACCTTGATATCGGCCAGTTGGTGCACCTCATCTGTCTCGCGATCACGCTCACTCCAGATGGGTAGTTTGTCCAGGTTGATCGGGTAGTTCTGGGCCGATTTGCCTTCGGCCTCCACGGTCAAGATAAAATCAGCGGCCGGCCCGGTACTGGGTGTTGCATTCGCTGGGGGCGGCGGGGTGGGGGGTGGTGCCCCAGCCCCCGCGGCGGTGGGTGGTGTGCCGGGCGCCCCCGGTGTTGCCCCTGGTCCACCGGCCACTGGGCCGGTTGCGGGGCCTGGGTTACGCGCGGCATCCGTTCCCCCATTACTCTTGGCGGCTTCCTTGAGCGTTACCTTGATCTTATCGCCGGCTGGCCCCCCGGTTTTGGCGTGGATGATCAGGCTGGGGTCGTTCTTGCCTGGAATGAGGGCTTGGGCCGGATGGGTGTCAAAGGCATGAATGCTGATCACCCAAGCGGTAACCCCGCCATTGTCAAAGAAGCCACGCACCGCATAGGGCAGGTAGGCGGCTTTGCTCACATTGTCATCAAAGCCGCCAAAGTTGCGCTCGAATTGAGTCCAGTTGGTCACTAACTTGGGTTTGCTAAGGATCGAGTGGGTGGTGTAGCCATCTTCGTTAACTTCATCGGCGCGTTTGGTAAAACCGATGAAAGCAGTCACCGATGTCCCGACGCCTTGGATGGGCCGCGGGCCATTACTGACTTCTTCAATATAGACGCCCGGGGTGTAATACGCTGATGCCATGAAGGTCTCCTTTATAGATGAAAAGATCGCTTGTCAACTGCTGGGGCAATTGCCGACCGCCATGTATCGTGCGGTGCCCAGCCTAGTTTGATAGATGATTTATGCGCGACTAACCGCCGGGCTCCGCCTGCTTTTTACTCCGGTTCCGTTTGGGTTTTCCCGCTTCTGCCGCCGGCGCAACACTCACTTCAAGGTTGTCTGCCGGATTTGGTACTGTCTGGGGTTGGCCAAGTGGCCGCGGGGGTGCGCTTGGGCTTGGCGCAACCGCAGTCACTGGTGTGACCCCCGTCGATAGGGTTACGATGGGCGGCTTTACCTCAACGTCATATGTCGGCGGCACCTGGATCTCCCGCTGGCCGACAGCCCCGGCTTGGGTGGTAACCAACAAGGTATAGAGGCCTGCGACCAGGTTGGCAAAACGAAAGCGCCCCTGCTGATCAGTCTGCGTCACGCGGGCGTGATCCTGGATTTCGACCGTCGCCCCGGCCACAGGTATGCGTTGGCCCTTGGTCGCTTCCGCGTCGTGCATTGCGGTCGTATAGATGACCCCGCCGATGATATAAGTAATATCCGCCAAACTTTTGGTTTGCTGGTGGGTGCTGGTCAGGCTCATGGCGCGTCCTCCTTGCTTGCGGTGCTGCCAGCGGTTTGAAAAAACCGCGTCTCGATCGTCGTCACCGCTGGTGCCACAATCGGCTGCCAGGGGTTGAGTGGCAAAGTTACCACATAGGAAAAGGCCACTTTCATGCTGTTATCCAGTGAGCCCCACACTTCCGCCGGATTGGTGAGGACATCATGCTCGGCCAGGCGGGTGGGAATCTCGACGGTCAGATTACGCAGGGTCCCGACCAGAAAATCTGCCTCATCCACTGGGGTAAGGGTCGTGCCATGTGCTGTACCATTGCCATTGGTTGGTGGCTCGGGCCGATCGCGCTCGTAACGGTTGAGCACAGGGTACCGTGCCAACGCCAGCAAACATTCACTGAGCAGTCGATGTTCCTCAACCGGATAGTTGTTGTTCCACGCTGTCACCATATAGAAGCAATCAAAGCGTAACGGCGCGCGCTGTAAGAGGACCCGCTGTTGCGCGCGTGCCGCCTGCGCACGCTCCCGATTCAACGTTTCCTGTAACCCCTGTTGGCGCAGGATCGGGTTCTGGCGCAGATCATAGAGAAAAAAGTTGAGCGCGGCCTTATCACGCTTCCAATCGCGGTTGGGCTGGTGAAAGGAAATTTCCACCTCACTGTTGCGCACCCTGGGCAGGGTCAGTTCTAATAAATTTTGAATGCTCTTGTCGAGATCGTCGATCATAGATTAATACGAGTTATGAGTTATGGGTTGCGAGTTGCGGGTACAATATCAGCGATGATAATCAGTCATTTTGTCATCCACTCATCATCTCCTCTTCCTCGGGCATTGCTTGCATCTGCACTGGCTCTTCCTCTTCGGGCATGGCCTGCATTTGCAGTTCATCTTCTTCGGCTTCCTGGCGTTGGAGGCGTTTGGTTTGCAATTCCTCTTCTTCGGGCATCTGGCGTTGCACCGGCGGTGCCATAGCAGCGTTGGTGACCTGTTTGGCCACCGAGTCGGCCTCTTGCTCAAAGCGGTCGCCCGGCGCGTTGACCGTCATCGCCGAGCCGCCACCACCAACTGCGCCGGTTGACTGCTGCACCACATGGGTCAACTCGTGGGCGAGCAACTCCTGGCCACCGCTGGATTGGGGACTGTAGGCCCCGTCGCGAAAGAAGATATCGCTGCCGGTGGTGAAGGCTTTGGCGTTGAGCTGCTCGTTGAGTGCGTGCGATTCGCTGCCGGTGTGCACGCGCACGGGGCTAAAGTCTGCCCCCATCGATTCGCCCAACTTGGCCTGGACGGAGGTGTCGAGCGCTTGTCCACCGCCACGGGCGCGGTTGATGCGGCCGGCGGTAGCCTCGTCGAGGTCGAAGGCACCGTCACCGTTGCGCTGAGCGAGGAGGCGTTGGATGGCGCGGTTGCCCAAGGGTGAGTGTGGCGTAAGTTGCAGACTTGCGCTTTGCTGCGCTGGCTTCTTGCCCTTGGCTGAAGCTGCCACTTTGCGACTGTTCTGCGGTAGGAGTGGTTCTTTCATCACTGACCTTCCTTTGCGTGGCTTGATGCCCACTTGAAACGCGGTTGTCGATATGTCCAGCACTGACCGCTCATTACCCAAAGAGGGGGAAGAAGTAGAGCCACAGGCCCGCCCCAATGGCTAACGCGGCTCGAAACAGCGCACCCATGTAGCCATAACAGCGAGGGCGTCCACCTTTGCCCCTCCGCAACGTCAACTGGTTGATCTCCAAATAGGGGACTGGTGCCCGGCGAAACCAGCCGGTGACGGTAATCTCCTGCCCCTGGTACTCTTCCGCCTTAAAGAAGCCAAAGAGGAAATTCCAGAGCGGGAGCGGCTGATGATAGTCAAGAATCATCAACCCGCTGCTATCTTGCAATACAAAATCTTCGCTATAGGCCAGCCCCGGCTCCCCTTTGCCTATGATCTTGCCCTTGAGGGTGGCGCACACAGGGCGCACGGGCGAGACTTTGACATGGCTCAACAAACCCGTGACGGTGGCAGGGGAAAAAGTCCCATTCGGATAGCGGAAGTACGTTTTAACAAGGATACCGATGCCAAGTAGCAACAGGCCCAGGACCAGTGGATCAACTGTTGTACGACCACCGCTAAGTAACAAGACCGTGCCACCAATGATGCCACCGATGAAGCCAATCCAGGGCAACATTACCACGAGGAGATCTTGCAGAAACTCATCCCAGTAGGATTCAGGGCGCTGGCGGTCAAAGACAAAGGCGGGTTCTTCTCCCTGCAAGACGGCCAACGCCGCCAAATGCTGTAAGCGTTTGGCGATTAAGGGATGGGTGGAATGCAGCTCATAATAGGTGGCCCAGGGGTTCCAGAAATCCCACTGGACAGCATCTTTAATCCCTTCAACGGGCAGTTTTGCCAACGCTGGCGTCTCTCCCAACATAGGGGAGAAGGATGAGACCAACACATTGAGGCCAGTGCTTTGGTCTACAATGTTAAAGGCTGCCAGCCCGGCACCGGCCAATTGCTGGCGGGGCATGGGATAGGCCGGCGTGGCGTCCTTGGGGTTCAGATCCTGAAACTGGCTCTCCTGGGTAGCCAGGCCATAAGCAACTTTGACCAATGCGTTTGCCAGCGCATTGGGGTTGCCGGTCAACTGCACCGCGGCCCGGTCGGCATAGTATTCACGGACACGGCTATACCAGAGGACCACATATTGACTCAGCCAGTAGAGGATGAAGGCCCCGAAGGCGATCAATAAGAGTAAACCATGGCCCTTGGATGAGTCTTTGCGCTTGCCGCCACCCAAGGTCAGGAGGCTGCGATAGATAAAGTAGAGTACTAAGGGGACGATACTGGCTGCGGTCATCAGCAGGATATCCCAGTGGCGCACATGGCCCAACTCGTGGGCGATCACCGCCTCTACTTCGGCCGGCTCCAGCCGTTCGAGCAAGCCACGGCTGATCACAATGCGGGCGTTGAGGGGCGAATGGCCATAGGTGTAGGCTTGCGGCGCGCCATCCTCCAGGATGGCAATGCTGGGAAATTTGATCCCTTGGCGCTGACAGGCCTGCGCAATAAAGTCACGCAGATGGGCTGGCAAGGCATCCGGCTGCACCCACTGCATGGTGTACCAGAAGTACAAGTTGAGATCCATGAGGTAGGGACCCAACGCAAATTGCACCAACGCCACGCCGATCCCAATCACCAAGGCCGTCGTCGCACTTAGCAGCCCCGCCTCACTTAACCCGACCAAGCCAAGTCCCAGCAACCCATAGAGGAAGAGCAACGTGCCCAGCGAACGCAGGAACAAGTTGGGCAAGGCTAGTGTCCCGGTCAGGAGCTTTTTGACCGCGTCCGGGAGGGTTAGGTGCTCGGTTGGTGATTGGTTACCCGTTGTCGTTGCGAATTCGATGGATGATTCCATTAGTTGATACCTTGCGATTGATTGATTCTATATATACTCGGCTCTGTCATAATTTAGCATTTTTACCCGTGTAGAAAATGCTAAATTATGACAACCGCTGGTATAACAACCGGATTTACCGCCTGATGATTGGCAAAAAGAGAAAGGGCAACGCTTCATAGGCACCAATGTCACAGCTCCTCATTTGCGGGCGCACGATACCCCGTTGATCAGTTGTCACGGCACCACCACTGATGGCATCGGCGCAACTGCCCGCATCAATCGCCGGGCTACCGTGGAGAAGGGCATGGGTGTTGGTTGCGCCGCCATTGTCGGCCAACGGTAGCAACCTTGGCGCCTGGTTCAGCACATTGCCCACCTCATTCCCGTGAAAGACGCATGCGGTGACATCTTGCACCAGGTTAAAACCCAAAGAGGTTAGCGTTGCACTGCAATCAGCGCCATTTCGTGCCGCCACATTGGCCGCCAAGATCGTACTCTGAAGGTTCGTTTTTCCTTCGCTAAAAATGCCACCGCCATCGCCACCTCTGGCTTTGCCGCTAAACGAAGCGCCGCCATCACCCGTCACATTGTCAACAACGGTTGCATGTTGTAGCGCCACCGTGCCAAGGTTGTAAATGCCGCCACCGTCACCACCGATGCCGGCTCCACATTTTGGACAAACATGCGACGTGCCGTTTGCTGTGCGATTTCCGCTGATGGTGCTATTGGTGGCGGTGAAGACGCCCGTATTGTAAAGACCGCCGCCCAGCCCAGCACTGGCGCCTATAGCTCCGGGAGGAAAAGCTGCTGTTGACCCAGCGTCTGTATAGTTTTTACTGATCGTGCTGGCTGTCACCAGCGCTGTGCCGACATTAAAGAGGCCACCGCCATTGCCGCCTTTCATCGCCCGTCTGGTAAAAACACCGCCACTCCCGCCGGTATGATTCCCATCAACCCAGCTATCGATGATAGTAAGTGTGCCGGCATTGGCAATCCCACCGCCGTCGCCGCCATCACCGGCCGAAGCTTCCGTACCGCCATTGCTCCCTTGACCGGTGCCATTGTCACTGACCTGTACGAAGATCATGGTGAGGACGCCACTGGTAAAGATACCACCGCCCGGCCCGCCATTGGCGGCCGTAACGCTGCCAAAGCCACTGGCGCCGCCGTCGCCGGTGCGGTTATTGCGCACAACCACACTGCGCAAGGTGAGATTGCCCCCATTCAGAATACCGCCACCCGGTGCACCATCTTCTCCCCGTCCGCTCGAACTCGCCGCTCCGGCCGGTGACTTGCCGTTGGTGATGGTGAGATGTTCCGCCGTGACCGTGACGCCGGGATGGATCTGCAAGACGCGATCCAGTTGATTGCCGTTGATCACCGTTGCCGCCGTGCCCAGGCCACTCAGGGTCAAGTTTGAGCGAATGTCGAGATCGCCGGTGCCGTTGTTATCTTCATTGGCACCGGCCAGAGTCAATAGTAAAATGCCATTGGGCAACAGAATCCGATCATCGCCGCTGCCGGCTGGACAGCCGCCCACCGCGCTATCGGTATTGGCGGATTGGATGGCCTCACGGAGGGAGCATTGGCTGTTCGCGGTCAATTCGTCCGCCAGGGTAGTGACGGTGATGGTGGCGACAAAAGCATTGGCATAGGCAGGCGCCAGGGGAGAGCCGAGCCAGGAAGCTATACAGATGAGAATTATCACTTTGCCGATGAGTAAACCGTTGAAGTTCATCATTTATTTCATGACAATCAGGTCGCTGCGTGAGCACGTATACTGTTTTGGTATCAGAACTTTTTTTGTTGAGGTGTCACATTGCCCATATACACAGTCATTGCTAACCTGTGTTTTTGCCAAGGATATCTTCCTTAACTTGTGAAATAGCATTCGTAATTTTATTTTCGACCTTTCTGATAACTCCCATGCCTGTTGAAGCAACACCTTTGGCTTTGTCTCCAACCCAAGAAGCTGCATCATTCGCCTTACTACCGGCCCAAACTGAGGCATCATCTGCTTTGTTGCCAACCCAGGCTGCTGCATCGTTCGCCTTGCCGCCAGCTATCTTTGAAGCATCTTCTGCTTTGTCTCCAACCCAAGAAGCTGCATCATTCGCCTTACTACCGGCCCAAACTGAGGCATCATCTGCTTTGTTACCAACCCAGGCTGCTGCATTGTTCGCCTTGCCACCAGCTATCTTTGAAGCATCTTCTGCTTTGTCTCCAACCCAAGAAGCTGAATCATTCGCCTTACTACCGGCCCAAACTGAGGCGTCATCTGCTTTATTGCCAACCCAGGCCGCTGCATCGTTCGCCTTACCGCCAGCTATCTTTGAAGCACTTTTCACTTTGCCGCCAACCCAGGAAGCCGCATCATCAAGATCAAATAAGCCACGTTGAACCACTCCAGTCGTTGAACCCAGACCAACCTGCGCATTTGCTAATTTCGTTACAGCAGCATTACCAATGGTATTTTGAAGCAAAGAGAGATCCACAGGGTATAAGGTAGCGGAGGCATCTTTCGCCCGTAACATAACATTTGTGACCGTTTCTCCTTGCAGCGCGGATGACACTTGCTGGCGGCTGATCGTATGTACAATCGATGGTTTAGTTGATTGCTTTACATAATGTCTAGGTTCCATAACGTAGTATTTATCCTTGCAACTCAAAATAATGTAGATCCATCGCATTCCTGAACGTAGCACCCCACCAAACCATTTTCATGTAATAGATCTGTTGAAAATAGCGTTACCCTTGTAGCGGCATTCATCAATGCTCCTCTGAATAGGCTTATTTTGTACCAAGTTTACTGCCTGCTATTTTGTGAAGTTCTCTTTTTCTTTGTATTATTGGTCAGAAGTGACCGACAACTCCAGCTTCTCCCCTATATTCATCTTGCCCCTCAAATTGTTGAAAATAAGGCTGATAGGGTCCGCTTGGATGATAAGGCCCCTTTGAAAAGCGAAAATAGAAGCCCCAATCAATGTGTGTTGTGTCACGTTTCGCCAGATCAACGATTGGACTTATTGCATCGCCAATATCCGAGAAATCTTTTTTATGGGCTTTGAGAATATTTGGTAGTTTGGTTGGATCGGCAGCCGCCGGTAAATCCCTCACAACATTCCGCGCACTTTGCTCTCCTGTGCGTACTGTATTTTCTAGTTCATCTGGATCTGGCAATGGCTTCATCCCATAGGAAAGTTCTGCTCCGTATTCACCTCTGGTTGTGGCATAGCCTCCTATATGCAACCTATCGCGATCAAAACCTAAACCGAATCTGGCAGATGATGTACTTGGATCGTAACTTGCTTTGCCGCTAAACGTTCCGGGCTGCGCGCGATAACTTCCTTGACCAGATAATGTTTCTCCATACTCATAATTCAAACCCAATTTGACTCTATCGTGTTGCCATTGCAGGTTTGCCTCAGTCACTTTTGCTGTGATGTTGAATTCATCAAGCAATCGCACCTTTAGCTCTGGCGGCAGAAGTTGGTAATCAAAGTTTATTGGAATTCGTATCTTTGCTTGTTCAGGTGCAGCCGGAGTTTGACCTTCTGTGCCTACTGTTGATGGCAATGATGTAATTGGATGCTGTTGTGGGATAGGTACCGTGACCTCTTTTAGCGGCGGTTTCGTGGCAACCGAACTAGTGGGTTCTGGTTTGGAATTATTGGAAGAATGCGCACCATCTCGTTGGATGAAAGGGCCATTCGTATTGAGATGAGAACTATCAACCAGTTGGCGCATCACATGTCTATTTCCGAATTGCTGTTGCAGCTTTATAACAGGATGAACCGAATTAGGCGCGCTGGATGTTTGATTTTTCATTTGAGCAGGTGATGTCGATGGCACTCGTTGATGTATTCGTTGCCTTACAACTCCTAAGGTGTTTACCATTGATCCAATCCTTTTCCTTACCTCAGTATGTCTCACAACTCAAGATGGTAAAGCTACGCGAAATTTTCCAAGGTCGCATCTCAAACAAAACTATTTTTGTACAATACCTTCACCTAATTTCACTTCAACGTAATAAGCCATCTTGCCACGTGGCTTATTCTTGGCCGAAAGTCTGTTAACGGGATCGCATACTTTTGCTTAGTTTTACTTTGTTATCCATTCGTCAGTTCCCGCAACTCTTTGAACCGGCTGGCGCTTGAACTTTTTCCTCACATCCCCACACCTTGCTCAGTTGCGAACCCTCAAAAATGACTCAGCACCTTTGCGGCGTAGCCTTCCCCGCCCCCCGGATTGTGTTGGCGCGCCGCGTAGTGGCAGACCTCACGGTCGGTAGCGGCTGGGTGTCCGTCCAGATATGCTTGCACCAGGCGACCAATCCGCTCACGGCCTAAGTGCAAGCCTTCTTCAGCGGTGACAGCCGCTTCCAGTCGTGGGCCAACTGACGCGACGCCCTCTGCCGGCGGTGGTTCACGACTGGCGGCGATGCGGGTCCAAGCGGCACGATCCTCACGCCAGTTGCGGCGCAGATAAGCGTCCAAACTGGCTTCATTGATGCGCAATGCAACTGCTGCCGGCACAGTGGCAAATTCCTCACTCACTTCACGCCGTGCCATCGCCTGGACTAGTTTGCTCCGCCGTTCGCCGCTGATTTGGGTTACCTTTTTCACGCCAGCCTTGTTGCGGTCACGCCTAGTAGAGCCATCCCACAACTGTTGCGTCGACAAAGCCTGTAACGCACTTTGACGGTCGGTAAAAGCGGTGGTGAGATCATGCCGCAACTTGCGAAAGGCCAACATGCGCGCCAGTTCTTCCTGAGTCAACCCGCTGCGGGCTAACAACCGTTGATGCGCCCTGTCCGCCAAAAACGCTTCTAGCGTGATGGTTGGCCCTGCGGCATGTACCGCGTCCCACAATTGACCGGCCGCGCTCACCCGCTGTTGGGCGCTGCGTAGTTCTGGCCGAGTCAAGTTAAATTCGCGTTGTAACGTCACATCATCTAACTGCAACAATGCCGTTAACGCCCAGGGCATAGTCGCCTGTACCTGGCTGGCGAGACTAGCGGCGACGCCTGCACTGGTGCGCATCCGCGATTCCACAGCTTGACCGCCGGTTTCATGCTGGGCAATCGCTTGCACAACACGTTCAATCAATGCCGCAACCTGGGCCGAGGTTCGCGTTGGTGCCGCAACGGGCGCAGCTTGCGTCTGCACAACTGTCGCACCCAACTGTTTTTGTAATTGTCGATTGCCCAGCAGGGCACCGGTGCTAGTCACCACCGCTTGCCGTTCCTCACGCGGTAGCCGCTGTGTCGTGGCCGTTGGTTGGCGGGCAACGCGTGGTTGTGTTGTGTCACCACTATGACCGGCCACGTGTGTTTCCTCTTCTTTACCGGCCAGCCGCTTGCGCCGTACTTTGCGTTCGGCTTGCCTGCCTACGGTGCTTGCACCCTTTTTTGCACTTCTGGTCATGCCGCTACTCACTTTGGAAAATAAGGCTGGGGTGTACGATTTTTATGAGCCTCACCCAAAATCCTCTTCATTGACCAGCCGCCCAATCTTCTGCAACTCCCGCCGCACCCCATGTAATAGATGGTCCATCGTCACCTGGCCACCATCACCGGCAGCCAAGACCGCCCCGCTGTGGATCACATTACGAATGTTGCCCCCGGCCAGGTCAAAACGTTTGGCGAGCAAGCCAAAGTCAACATCCGCCCGCTTGGGCAGTTCCGGCGGGAAAAGGGCCTGCCAGATGCGTAGCCGTTCCGCTGCTTTGGGAAAAGGAAACTCCACCGTGCGAAAGAAACGGCGGGCAAAGGCTTCATCGAGATTGGCCCGCAAATTGGTCGCCAGGATCGTGACCCCTTCGTAGAGCTCCATGCGTTGAAGCAGATAGGAGACCTCGATATTGGCATAACGGTCATGGGCATCTTTGACCTCAGAACGTTTGCCAAAGAGGGCGTCGGCTTCATCAAAAAAGAGAATGGCATTGCTATTGGACGCTTCCGAGAAAATGCGCTCCAGGTTCTTCTCGGTCTCGCCGATATATTTGCTCACCACGCCCGATAGTTCGATCTTGTACATATCGAGTTGCAGGGTCGCCGCCATCACTTCGGCCGCCATTGTTTTGCCGGTGCCGGGGGGGCCGGCGAAGAGAGCCATCACGCCGCTGCTGGGGGCGAGTTGCCGGCCAACACCCATGACATCCAGCACCTGGTGCCGATGTTTGACCACGGCCACGATCTCATTCAGTTTCGCCAGTTCATCCCCCGGCAAAACTAGCTGTGCCCAGGTGTAGCGCGGGGTAACTTTACGGGCGAGCGTGCTCAACCGTGGATTCGAATAGGCCCGCGCGGTGGCAAAAAAATGGTCGCTTGCCAACGGTTCGCCAGCCTGTAATGCTTGGTCGCGCGCGGCGCCGGCCGCATCGCGGATTTGGCCACTCGTTAAGCCAAATTGATTTGCCAAGTCGGCTAGCGCGGCAGCCGAAGCGGGGGATTCGTGCTGCTTGCCTTCGCTGCTGGTTTGATGACTGGTGGTGCCATTCGTTTGCACAAAATGACGCCACAGCGCCAGCCGTTGATCATAACCTGGCATCCCAAATTCAAACTGATAGATCGGGCGCTGGCGGTCAATCCCACCCGGTTGCCAACGTTGCTGCCCAGCCATAATCACGGGGCCAGGATGCTCGTTAAGCTGAGTCAACAGGGCTGCCGGCACTGTCTCGCCCTGCTTCAGACAGGCATCCCAACCTTGCAGATAGGGCAGTGCACCGGTTAAACGTGCCTCGCGCAACGCCAGCCGCACGGCCTCCGCTGGTGGACAACTATCACCAATCACCCCATCCAATGCTACTGTTAGGAGCGGTTTTTGCAACTGTCCTGCCAACCAACGCGCCGCCGCGTCCTGCGCCGTCCCATCAACGCCGCCAAAAATGAGCAACGGTGAACAGGCTAAATTCGTTTGTGCGCGTAATAAATCTGTTGCTGTCTGAATCCGCTGTTGTATCTCGTTCCCCACCAACAGTTGATCTAATGCACAGGGTGTTGGTGCAGTCAGCATAACCTGCCCCTGCAATTCGCCTTGCGGCTGGTAATGGCCCAACAACCAGGTCACGACACCTTCATTCACCTGCAAGGTTTGGTTGATCCAGTGCATATTGTTAGGTGCTGCTTCGGTGATCACTTCTAAAAGGCCCGCACCCAATAAGGGTGCCTTGGTCGTCAAAGCGGTAACTAACTTGAAGCGTTCTAACCCAAGCTGTCCAAACAGATCCAATAGCAATCGTAAGGTAGGGCGTCGACGCATAACATTGTCTTGCAAGTAACCATAAAGCCGTTCATATTTAGTATCAAGCGCTGGGGCCAGGCAGACCAGCAATAGATCCAACGCTGTCCGATCCAGCGCAAAGGCCGTGGCAAGTTGCAACAGGCGTGGTCTTTGGCCTTGCGCTGTTAGCTGCGCATCTAGCCTTTCAATCTCCTTGATTGCTTCTGCTAGCGCTGCGGCGAAGGCTTGCTCTTCCGCTGGTGGCAAGGTGATTAATTGTCCCCAACTCACCCCAAAGGGGCGATCCAGTAATTGTTGCGCCTCGTCTTGCGTTACATATAACCCCCGATAATCATCATTCGGATCTTGCCCTGCCAACACCCAACGCCGCACCTCGCGCCGCAGCAAGAGATCGATGCGGGTCAATTCGGCGGCTAGATATTGCCAGTGAAAACTATCGAGCATGAGTGATGACTACACCTATATGCGCCACTTAAGGGCTGGTCTTTGGGTTCTCGAACGCTGGTGTGGTAGAAAGTGCAAGCTGATTGCTCGTCATCGTTACCATGACATCCTTCAGCCCATCCCACTCCCGAAAAGCATGCTCTTCCCCTGTCGCGACCAACTTGACCACTCCCCGCCATTCCCACGCGCCATCGCCCAGATCTTCCGGCCACAGGCGGACGGTATAAAGATAGGACTGCGCGGCTCGTGGGTTCATAGTGCGCCTTTAATTGATTGGTGGATTGGGTCTGCGGACGGTGCAGTGGTGGTTGACCAACCTATCGCTAGCCAACCAAACATCGTTGTCGATTAGCTTAGCAAAGTGTGCGTTCCTAAAGCGTTTCGTTAAGTGCCATTTTCTTGTTGTCAACGTTCCTTTTTGCCGTCAGTCATCCGTTTTGGCGTTCCGGCGCTGACGAATTACTTAACGAGATGATTTCGCACTGCTGTGAAAATAAGCCCACCGCCAAGGTCGCGAAGCACGCAAAGTTACGCAAAGAAAAAACCTTTGTGAACCTTTGCGCCCTTGGCGTGCTTCGCGGTAGAAAAATTTTCATCGTTATTAGTGCCGGTAGGACATGTTGCCTGTTCTGAAATTAGCTTTTGGTAAAGTTGCTGACGGATCGGTATGAGTCGTTGCTGGATTAACTGATGGAGCGCCTGATGGGTAAAAGCAAAATAGTCATCGCCCTCTTCACAGATTAGGCCGGCTTGCAAGAGTTCCTCCAGGGCATCGATCAGTTCGCTCGGCGTGGGCCACAATTTTGTCAACAAGGAGAGGGCAAAGCGGCGACCAACCATTGCGGCCAATCCCGCCACTTTTTGGGCGAGGGCGGAACGTTGGGTCAGCTGTAAGGCCAAGGTGGCTTCGATGGTAGGTGAACGTAGCGGCTGGAAAAGGGCGGCTTCGTCAGCTGTTTGGTTGGTGCGCGCCGCTGTACGTAGTGCCTCGACAATTAGTAAGGGATGGCCTTCGGTCGCCTGATAGAGCGCCTGCGCTTGGCCTGGGGAGAGGGGTAGGCCACCCAGGGCGGCGGCCAGATCGGCGGTGTTTTCAGGCGTAAAGGGCTTTAGGGTGAGTTCCGTCAGCCGTTGCGCCTGGCGTAAACGTAGCCGCCATTCGAGCAAGTGCTGATTGGTGATGATCTCTTCACTGCGCGCCACCAGTACGACGAGTAATGGGCGCTGGGTTTTGTGCAGCAATAGCTGTGAAAGCCAATCGAGCGTCGGCTTGTCAACCCATTGCAGATCATCAAGGACCAAGAGCAGCGGTTTCTCCGTGGCAGCAAGCACCCGTAGCAAGGCATCTTGCAGCCGGTGGGCCGACCAGCTTTCTGCCGTGGATAGGTGGTTGTGCAGGGTGGGCTGTTCAATCAACAATTCAGGTAAAAGCGCAACCAATTCTTTTTGCCATACTTTGTCCAGTGTCCGTACGATCGGGGCCAACGCGGGGGCACGCAGCCAGTCAATCAGCGGGGCATAGGGGGTGGGGTGGGTACCCGCCTGGGCATGGCTATAGGCCGCGCTGCTACCTTGGCGCAGCACTTGGGTGAAGAGTTCCTGCGCCAGCCGACTTTTGCCGATGCCTGCCTCGCCGAGCAGTAACAGTGCTTGCGGGGTGCCTTGTTTGGCACTGGCCCAGGCCAGCTCCAACTGCTGCCACTCGGCCAGCCGGTTGACGAGGGGGGTGAGTTGTGGGGGGTGCTCGCGTTGGCGCGCCGGCATAACGGTGGTCTCACCGGCAAGCAACTGTTCATAGAGGGCGCGTGTGGGCGCGCTGGGCGGGGCGTTGAATTCACGCGCCAAGATCTCTTTGCATTCACGAAAGAGCCGCTTCACGCGGTTGAGATCACCATCCAACGCGTGCAGTCGCATCAACTGGCGGTATGTCTCTTCATGCAGCGGGTCCAACCGTAATAGACGCAGTTGGCAACTAATGGCATCGGCAAACCGGCCTTGCCGTTCATAGAGATTACTCAGTTGCGCCAAGGCACTGATTAACCCTTTTTGCAGCCGCTCGCGCTCGGCCAATACCCAATCATCGTAGAGATGGGGCAGCAGATCGCCCCGATAGAGGCCAACCGCATGTTGCAAGGCTTTGGTTGCCATCACCTCATCGGTTGCTTGCGCTGCTTGTGTTAAGGCCAGCTCAAAGTCAGCCACATCAAATGCACAGTGGAGGTCGGGTTGCCAGGTAATGACGCCATTGTCAAGGAGCAGATAACGCTCCAGGGCCGGCACGGTTTTGCGCAGGTCGCCGATGACCTTGCGTAAGTTCGTCATTGCCTGCTGATCACTGCTATCTGGCCAAAAATGGGCGGCCAACGCATAACGCTGCTGGGGCGTTGCGCGGTGCAACACCATATAGGCAAGCAGCGAAGGTTGGCGGTCCCCTTTAAACTGCAAGGGTGGGCCACCATTACAGCGAATCTGTAGATCACCAAGTAACTGGATCTCTAATGTACTGTGATTCATCATAAATAGCCAGGACAATCAGCAAGCCACCTAGTACAGTGTCAGCTAAATTCTGCTAGCGCCGAATATTCCGGGATTAGGCCATCATCAACCTGGTAAAACGGCAATCACTTGGCCTAATCCCGGAATATTGACAGTAGCCGAAACCATCAAAACTTGCCTGACAGTGTACTAGTTGGCATTATAAGTAAATTTTAAATACTTGTAATTTACTATACGTCATTTGACTGAAATCGCGCTACCATCTTGCTCTCACATCGCTCTCAACTTATACGCAATGGAGTTTGCACGCATCAAAGGTCTGCGGGGTATTTGATAACTTCGCCCTTCGTTGCTGTGCAGCACGACAGGGCGGCTGGCTGATGCTCACCTCCCAACAAATTGGTAGGCTGATTGTAACAAGCGCAACAGCAAAAAATAGGGTCACCTTCTATGATCCAAGTGCATGCAATGCGGATGGTTTGTATTAGCTTTGCACTCGTTTTACCGAGTATTATTGCCAATTTTTTACTTAGTGGGGGCAGCATGTTTCAGCGACTATTTGGCGTGGCAAAGCAACAGCCAGCAAAAAATAATGGAAATCTCCAAGCGGGCAAGGGCTACGCCGGCAGCGCGCTGATCGATCTGCGCGGCGTCACCAAGAGCTATCAGACCGATGCGGGGGAGTTTCTGGCCCTGAAACAGGTTGACCTCCAGGTCAATGCTGGGGAATTTGTGGCGGTGATCGGCAAGTCGGGCAGTGGTAAGTCGACGTTGACCAATATGATTACTGGGATCGACCGCCCTACCAGTGGCGAAGTCAATATCAATGGGACGGCGGTACATACCCTGCGCGAAAATCAGATTGCCAGTTGGCGCGGGCGCACGATTGGGGTGGTCTTTCAGTTCTTTCAACTGTTGCCGACGCTGACCGTGGTGGAAAATATTATGTTGCCCATGGATTTCTGCCATCTCTATACGCGGCGCGAGCGTTATGAGCGTGCCATTCACCTGCTGGAACAAGTAGAAATGGCCGAACAGATGAACAAACTGCCTGCGGCCCTTTCGGGTGGCCAGCAGCAACGCGTGGCGATTGCGCGTGCCTTGGCCAACGACCCGCCGATCATTGTCGCCGATGAACCGACCGGTAACCTTGACTCGCGTACGGCCGATGCGGTCTTCCACCTCTTTGAAAAGCTGGTCGAGGGAGGCAAAACCATTCTGATGGTGACGCACGACGAAGATATGGCGCAGCGGGTGACGCGTACCGTGACGATTGCCGACGGTGCCATTGTCCGCGACCAATTGACTGGGCGCGTGGCTGGACAACTGCCTGTCGAGGCTGGGTTTGCTACCGCTGTAACCCTTGATGGGCCCACGCCGCATGGGGCAATGAATCCTGCGCTTGGAGTTGCTTATGCTTGATCCACGCTGGCGCAAGGTGCTGCGCGACTTGGGTTCCAGTCGCACCCGTACCATTTTAGTGATCCTTTCGATTGCCGTTGGCATCTTTGCGGTGGGTACCGTGCAGCACTTGCGCACGACGATTTTACAGCAGATGCAATCTGTCTATCGCCAAAGTGGAGCCGCGCAAGCCACGATTCAATCGGCCGACATTGATGCAGAGACCCTTGAGGTCGTCCGCCGGATGCCCCAAGTCGCCGCCGCTGAGGGGCGTAGTTCGCTGGGGGTGAATGTCGAAGTCGCGCCCGGCGAGTGGAAAGAGCTAAGCATCACGGTGATTGACGACTTTGAAAACAATCGCGTCAATTTGTTGCAGCCCCGGTATGCTGTGAAGGGGCGGCCAGCGTTTGGGGCGGAACAGACACGTTGGCCGGACAAAGACGAGATTGTGCTGGAGCGCGGTTCGCTGGACGCGGCCGATCTGCTGCCGGCAACGCTAAAAGTTGGCGACCAACTGCGGGTGGAGACGGGGGATGGTAAATTCCGCAGCCTAACTGTCGCAGGGGCTGTCTATGACCCCAATGGCTTTCCGGCGGCGTTTACCGGCAGCGCCAGTGGCTATGTCACCCCAGAAACCTTTGAACGCTTGGGGGGACCGGATACCTTCTCCCAATTGTTGATCCGAGTTAACGGTACCCCGGCCGAGCAGTTGAACGCTGACTACATTACCGGGGTTGCCAATGAAGTGGGCAACAAACTCGAGCGCGGCAACTTTACGGTGCAGGAGATCTTTGTCCCCGAACCGGGTGAGTTGCTCTTTCAAAATATCTTTGATTCTGTCTCGCTGCTCTTGGCTCCCTTGGGGTTGCTGGCCCTTTTTCTCAGTGGCTTCTTGGTTGTCAATACTATCTCCGCCCTGATGGCGCAACAGACCCGCCAAATCGGCATTATGAAGGCCGTGGGGGCCGGGCGCGGGCAGATCGTCGCCATGTACCTGGGTGCCGTTTTGATCTACAGTTTCCTCGCCCTGGCGATTGCAATTCCACTGACGATTTTGGTGACTGGCCCGATTCTGCAATTTGCGGGTGGGTATATCAACATTGACTTTCCACGCTGGTCTTTGCCCCTGCCCGTCCTGTTGATTCAACTGGGGGTTGGTATCTTGATCCCGCTGCTGGCTGCGTTGCTGCCGGTGCTGCGCGGGGCCACGGTCACTGCGCGCGAGGCGATTGCCAATGTGGCGGGGAGTAGTTTACACGCGGGCCGGATTGACCGGCTATTAGCGCGCATTCGCGGCCTTTCCCGTCCGCTGCAACTTTCACTGCGCAATACCTTTCGCCGCCGTGCTCGCCTGGCCCTCACACTGCTCATGCTCGTCTTGGGTGGCATGATCTTTATGACGATTGGCAGTGTCCGCCTCTCGCTCAGCAGTCTGATTGAAGCAGGCTTGGCTTATAGCCAATATGATGTCCAGGTTAGTTTTACTGACTCCTATCGCATTGCCAAAATTGAACAAGCCGTCCGCCAGGTGCCGGGCGTGGCCGCGGTAGAAAGCTGGACGACCAGCCTGGTTACCCGCCTGCGTGATGATGGGACCGAAAGTAACCCGATTACCATGATCGGGTTGCCGGCGCAGAGTGAGATGGTCCAGCCGACCATCAGCGCTGGACGCTGGCTGTTGCCCGCAGATACGAATGAGATTGTCATCAGTACGCAGCTCATTGCGACTGATCCTGATGTTGAAGTGGGCGACCAGATTGTGTTGGAATTTGATGGGCGTGAAGGACTTTGGACGGTGGTTGGGGTGGTGCAAGTATTGAGTGGCCCGCCTAACTTTATTCCGGTCTATGTTAACTATCCTTACTTTTCCCGTTATACGCGCAATGTGGAAAGTGGCAATACCACCCAGCTCAAAATCGTCAACGATGGGACGGTCACGCCGGAAACGGTGGCGACTGCGCTGGAGGCGGTGCTTGATGCCCAGGGCTTTAATGTTGCTACCCTGTTCACCATCAACCTGATCCGCCAAATCTCCGGTGGGATCTTTGACATTATTGTTTATCTGCTTTCCGCCATGGGCGTACTGATTGCGATTGTGGGGGCCTTGGGGTTAATGGGCACGATGAGTACCAATGTGCTAGAGCGGACGCGTGAGATTGGGGTTATGCGTGCGATTGGCGCCACTGATGGCGCCATCCAGCGTATTGTCATTGTTGAAGGTATTATTATTGGGCTGCTCAGTTGGTTCATTGGCGCGGCCTTTGCCTACCCCATCGGCGCGGTGATCAGCGAAGGCGTGGGCCAAGTACTCTTTAACACTTCCTTGCCTTACACTTTTTCCAGCACTGGTGTGATCACCTGGTTCTTTATCGTCGCAGTCCTCGCCACCCTCGCCAGTTTTCTACCCGCCTGGAATGCCTCGCGCTTGACTGTACGCGAAGTGCTTGCTTACGAATAACGTCGCAGTGTGATACTTGCGCTCTGAATGAGAATCGCAACACTATTCGTAAGCGATGTTGCCAAAGTTGGAATTACAGCTTTGGGTAAAATGGTGGATTGAAAAAACTTACCAAACATGTTAGAATACTAACAAAATATTCAGTGAATGGCGGTGTAGTCCCGCGGTACTCCACACTGTTGCCTATTCGTCTTAGTGCCTGCCAAGAAAATTGTTGTACACGATAACCATCAGCTGGTAGATGGGCCAAATTTATTGGCACTATCGCGCCGCTGCTTTATCGTTTTGGTAAATCTAAGTTGGCAAAGCTAAGGCGACACCTTCTACAATTGCATGCTGTGCTGAATATCGGCTCAATCGATCATAATTTGTAAGAAAGCTAAGTCTTATGGTCAATCGACGTCGTCTCCTGCAGCATTTTGTGGGTGGCGCAGCGACGCTTTTGCTTGCGCAGGGTTGTTCAAATACACGCGTTCCTGCTACGGCTGTTACGTCCGCGCAGACAATTCCAACTTCGACCACCGCAAGCCGCGCTGGACAGGGCGATCCGCCTGTTGCGCCCTTACGGGTTGGGTTTTCCAATGTGCCCAAACAGATGAACCCAGCGTTCTATTCCTTATTTGAGGAATATCAGCTCGGCTTTGCGATTTTTGATGGCTTGGTTTGGGTGGATGAAACGCTCACGCCGCAGCCATTGCTCGCTGCGGGGTGGGAGGTATCAACCAATCTGTTGCAGTGGACCTTTAGCTTAGAGCAACGGGCAACCTTTCATCATGGCACGCCCTTTCGTGCCAAAGATGTTGTCTACACATTTTCACGGTTGCTTGATCCCAAAGCCGGCTCAGCGTTCGGGAATGTGCTGGGGTTTATCAAACAAGTTGAAGCGATCGATGAATATACGGTACGCTTTCACCTCTCGAAGCCGAATGTCGAATTACCACTGCTCTTGGGCTCACCCCAAGCAAGTATTGTCGCCCATGACTATGCTGAGAAAATGATGACCACGCAGCCTTCCGGGACGGGGCCATTTCGTTTTGTCAGCGCGATTCCTGGTGATCGGATTCGGCTTGCCCGCAATGAAATCTATTGGGCGAACAGTGCGCACTATGTCGATCAATTAGAGTATTTATATCGTAGCTATCCAGAACAAGTGCAAGCATTACAGAGCGGCCAATTGGATGTCATCAGTCAATTAGGCGCAGGTGATCTGCCTGCCTTACAGGATGATCCTGCTGTGCAGGTTGTTACTGTCCAAAGTGGTAGTTACCAAACGATTGTGATGCAGGCGACCGAGGCACCTTTTACCGACCCGCGTGTCCGTCAGGCGCTAAAGTGCTGTGCTGACCATCGGGCCTTGCAACAAGCTGTCTTGCGGGAAAATGGCTTAGTGGGCAATAACCATCCTGTTACCCCTATCAGTCCGTTCTGGAATGATCTGCCGCAACATACGCAGGACTTGGCCAAAGCCAAAACCTTGTTGGCACAGGCCGGTTATGCCCATGGTCTACGCCTGGATCTAATCACCTCTACCTCGCGGCCTGGCATGCTGGAGTTGGCAATGGCTTTTCGCGAGATGGTGAGACCCGCGGGCATTGAGATCCAGGTTGTGCGCGTGCCGTCGGATGTGTACTGGAGTGATTATGGGGGAAAGACCCCTTTTCATATTGGCAATTGGGGCTTTCGGCCTAGCATTGACGAAACGTTTATGGTTGCCTACCACTCAATGGCCAAAGGCAATGAGAGTCGGTGGCAGAACCCAGCCCTTGACGCCTTAATTGATCAGGCCCGCGCTGAACGTAATGATGCCGAACGTAAAGCCCTTTATCAACAGGCGCAGCAACTGATTTGGGAAGAAGGTTCCGTGATCATTCCCTATTTCAAGCCCGCCATGATTGCCTTACGCCACAATGTGCAAAATTTTATTTTGCACCCTGCCGGCTGGTTGGACTTTAGCACGGTGGAAGTAAGCGCAAGCGGATAGTTTGTGTTAGGCGGCAGCGCCAGCCGCAGTACTAAGTGGCAACACGCGCGCCAACCGATCATGTTCGACATCTGCAGTGCCTTCATCGCGCAAAAGGGTCTTTAATGCTTCCATCGCCACGCCTGGCTCTTGCTCAAAAGCTTGCATAACGCTAGTGACCTGTTGTTTACGTGTCGGTCCGCGTTTGAACCACCTGCGTTGTTTGGGCGCCGCTTTAATTAGGCCACGGGTGGTTAGATCGGTGTGCAGTTTTTGGACGAGAGTAAATTCCTTACGACCGGTTGGTTGTTTGAGCAGGCCCAAATAGGCCTTGTGGGCGCACATATCCTCATGCAGTTGCAAAGAGGCTAAGATCGAACAAGCATAAGCCACGAGCCCTTCTTCAATCGCTTGTTTGAGGATCGGCGATTTGTCCAAGTGTGGGGCAAATAGCCAGGCCAACTCCCAATTCAGGCTGGTGCAGTAACCGTTAAGCAGATCAAGCAGGACTTCGGTTTCCGTGATCGAAAGCCCGTTGATCCAGCGCTGTAATTGTGGATCGATCTCCGTCTGCCTACCAATCCATTGTCGCAATTGCCGGATCATTCTTTGGCGCTGGCTACGCTCATGGCGGCGTCGCCACACTACCCCAATGATCGCCAAAAAAAGCACGAAAAATATGAAGACTAGTAGCATAATCTGTACCCTTTCTCTGAACTAGATCGCCTATTGCAGCGCACGATACGCCTCTTTTACTATGCGCCGGCCTTACGGATAAAACGCCACTGCCGGCCACTCGCTACTTTCTGCGCTGCCTGCCCCTTTGGTTGTTCCTCGCTAGGCAAGTGCTGCGCCGGTTGACGCGGTTGCCTGCGCGGTATCACGCCCATGCGCAGCGCTGTCGCCGATTTGTGGCCTAGCTGTGGCCGCTTTCTTAACGGTGCCGCCCTCGCCGCTGCTGGCTGTGTGTCAATCGTCAGTACAGGCGTTACTGGTTGGCTAGACGCAAGTGGCGGCTGATTCACTGGCATGAGTGCCGCCGTTGGCACTGTTACCGGCGGCCCCGATGGTGTCGCGTCGTCAACGACGGCGTTCGTTATCGGCGTGTCGTTGGTGGCTAGCTCTGCACTGTGCTTTGCCAGGGCGTCGCTCACGCGATCATTGTTTGCGTTACTGGCCAATTGGGTGACCATTGCCTGCGGCTCGTTGTCCTGCACAACCAAGTATAACTGTTGGGGGGGCACCTGGGGGTTGGCATGGACAATCATGGGGCTGTTCACGACGGCACGATTACTCACCATGATGTAATCTGCTTCTGCTGTGTATAGCTTTGTTGTAAAGAGGTTGATCGCAGTGACTTTCCCCTGCAAGTTTCCCCCTAGCGTCACCCGATCACCAACTCGATAGTAGCGCAACAGTCGAATGCGCAACATGGCTCGACCATCTTCGCTCAGGAGCAGGCTGATGCTACCTAAGCCGCACACGACCAGCAGGGCCGCACTAATCATGATCCAACGTGTATCCATTAGTTGTTCACCTGTTCGACTTGGATGCGTAAGTGGCCTTCCATGACAAATGCGGTTGGGTAGACTTTTTCCCCAACGCCTACCTCGACTGGGGTCGCTGAGCGGGTGAGCAGCATGGTATTCACTTTAGCCGTGCCCGCCGTCACCGTCCCCACTACCGGGATAAACTCACCGCGATTGACCACAATGATATCGCCGATCGCCACTTCGGCAAAGGGACTTTTTACTTCCACGGTATCCTTGACGACCCAGACCATGCGTGGTGTGCCACCCAGGGCCTGGCGCATCAGATCACCCATTTCGTTGTTGATTTCGGTGGTGATGACTTCACCGGCAAGCTGTGCCTTGCGCCCCAATTGACGAAATGTGTGGTGCAGCCAGGCAATGGTCGCGGCCGATAAATAGTGGTTAGTCATCAAGGTACTGACCAACAAGATTGAGTTGATCACTGACGGTTTTAAGCGCCCTTCGCTATAGATGGCGCGACAGCCGGCTTCTAAGATTGGGACAGTGGTGTAAACTGTTAGCGGCACACTCGCTACGGTCAGCGGTGGAAAGAGCAAGCCGCCCATCGCTAGCCAAAACGAGGTGGCTGCTAACGTTAAGTGTCGCCTTTCGGCTAAGGTTAGCCCTGTTGGTTCATTCAGTACGGTCTCAACCGGGCTGGCCGCCGTTTGCGGCACGCTATCACCGAACCGGCTTGGGCTACTGGTTGCAGTCTGCGTTATGTTCGCTGATCGACGGGCGTTGACAACGGTCTTCATGCCAGCGTAAACTACGCTGCCGGTAACGAGCAGATTGGTAATCACCATGCTTATTCCCCTTTTGCCATTAACAGTAGCCTCAACTGACGCATTTACAACACTTGCACATCGCGTAAATCCACCCAGCCGGCTGGGTGCGGCCGAAAGCCCTGGACGGATGTACGCATGGCAGAGAAGACCGGCTGAAAATACGGAATAATGACCGCCCCTTCCACCATTAATAACTGTTGTGCCGCATGATAGAGTTCTTTGCGGCGCTCAAGCTTAGTCGCCCTGTGCGCATCATCCAATAATTTGTCTAATTCTGCGCTGGACCAACCCGTCTCATTCCAGGGTGACCAAGAGTGGTACGCCGTGGCAAAGGTCTCGTAGATACTAGGGCGAAAATCTGAAAAACTCACATAAAAAGGAACACGACCCCAATACTCGCTCAGATAGATGTCCGGTGGCACTTTGACTTCAATCACGTCAACTTCGATGCCGGCTGGGCGGGCCATTGCCTGAAAGGTGTAGGCCAGCTCTACCATACCGGCCGAGATGTCCGCCGTGACTAGCTGTAAGTGCAAGCCATCCCCATAGCCGGCTTCGGCCAAGAGCTGTCGCGCGGTTTCCACGTTATAGGCCGGCAGGGGCAGATCCGCATAGAAAGCGCTAAGCTGCGCCACCGGCTGATCGTTGCCAACCGTGCCACGCCCCTGCAAGATTTGATCGTGCATGGTGCTGCGGTCTGTCACCGCTTTCAACGCTTGCCGCACGCGCAGATCATTGAAAGGGGGTTCACTGGCGCGCATGACCAAATTTTGATAACGCCCGCTGGCAATTTCGACCACGGCTGTATCAGGGTTTGCGGTCAGCGCGCTAATCGCGTCGCTGCGTACATCCAGTAACAGATCGACCTCGCCTTGGACCAACGCCGCGATTTGTGCACTCAACGAAGGAATGACAATATGCTGTAACTCATTCAGTTGAATGCGTTCGGCCGCCCAATAAGCTGGGTTACGCGCATAGGTAATCCGCTCGCCGGCCAGCAACTCCACAAACAAAAACGGTCCGGTGCCGGAAGGTTGTGTGAGTAACAGCTCGGTTGGGTAGCTGTGCGCCAGAATACGCGCTTGTGGAGCTGCTAATAGGAAAGGCAGATCCATATTCGCTGCCTGCAGTTGAAAGTGCACCGTATAATCATCAACAGCTTCCACCTTGTCGATAAAGCGTAAGAGTGGTTGTAAGACCGAACCAAGCGCGGGATCGAGCAAACGCTGAAAGGTATAAACGACATCAGCTGCCGTCAACGTTGGACCATGATGAAAAGTAACGTTACGGCGTAGCTTAAAAAGCCAGCTGCGTTGATTCGGACTTGTTTCCCAACTCTCGGCGAGCATCGGCTGTGGTGTCAACGTTTGATCGACCCAAACCAGTGCATCATAGACCGCAAAACCAAAGGGATAAGCTTCAATAATCTCAAAGATTGCCGGATCCAACGTATTAGGTAAAGTGGACAATGCAATGCGTAGCCGCCCATTGACGGTGGTGGTTTCGGCCGCCAGGGCCTCGTCAGCAAGTATGGCCGTGGCGGTGGCCGGCAACGGCGTTTCCGCTACCACGGGTGGCTCCACGGTAGAGGCACAACCCATGCCCCAGGTCGCCACAGCGATAGTGCTGACACCCAGTTGCAGAAAATGACGACGATTCAGTCCTGACATGATATCCTTTGGCGACAATTTTGGGTAAAACGGAATGGGCAAAGTGACTGCGAGCTAATGGATCGTGCAAACCACCTATGGCTGCCTAATTTAGGTAGACAGCCGTATTGGGCGGGGCAAAGCCCTTGGGCCATTGGGTGGCATCATCATACTTGGCACCAGTAAAATCCGTTTCGGCTAAGTTCTCCCCCAACAGCGTGCTCTGCCGCAGATCCGTTGCTTGCAGATTCACGCCCTTCATCGAGGCCGAGACCAGATTCGAGAACATCAGATCGGCTCGATTGAAATTCGCGCCATCCAACAACGCATCCTGGAGGTTAGCGCTCCGCAAATTGGCGCTGTAAAAGAGCGCACCACGCAAATCCACCCCGCGTAAGGCAACACCTGTCAACTCGGCATAATCAAGGATTGCTCCACGCAAGTTGACGCCCCCCAAACTAGAGCCCGTTAGGATCGCCCCCGTCAAATTGGCCCCGCGTAGGTCGGCCCCCGGATCTTTGGGATTGGCGGGGGCTAAATTGGCCCCTTTCATATAGGCCCAACTTAGGTTGGCCCCCCGTAAATCCGCCCCGCCCAGGTTGATCCCGCGCAGATCCGCCCCGCGCAGATCGCACCCGATCAGCGTGGCGTTGACCAATACCGCTGCGGTCAGTTTCACCTGGGTCAGGTTGATCCGGGTTAAACTAGCCCCGGTCAAGTTGGCCCCACTGAGATCGGCATTATCAAGCAATACGCTACTTAAGTTTGCGCCCTGTAAATTGGCCCCGATCAGCCGGGCACCGCGCAGATCAGCACCCGCCAGATCGGCCCCGGCCAGATCAGCCCCACTCAGGTCGGCATCGCGCAGATCGGTGCCGATCAGTTGGGCCTGGATCAATACGGCATTGCGCAAATTGGCCGCTTGGAAATCAGCGCCCGACAGATTACGATTGTGCAATGCCACACCGAGACATGCCGGTGGGCAGCCGCTTGGCAAGCTTGGCCCACATGCCGTTAATAAAAATAAGAGCCAGCTACAGAAGCAGCGCTTGTGTCGAACGCTCATCTTTATCTCCTACCTCCCCGTCCGCCCTGTTAAAGTTCAGTGGCTAGGGCGCGCTTTGACTTGTTTGATTTTGTTGCGCTGCTTCGATCTGGGCACGCACATCGGCTGCCCAGGGATATTGATTGAGAAATGGATCGGGCTTGATGGGGGCTTCTGAGCTAATAATCTCCTCGATCAGGCCATCATCGCGGATGCGCCCGATGCGTGCTGTTTTGTAGACATGTTGGGTTGCGCCATCAATGCGGACTAGCCCTTCCGGCGCGAGATATTCAATCGTATCGGTGGCGGCTGCCGCCTGCACATCGGCTAAGGCCGTCGAGCCGGCCTGTTCAACCAGCAACTGCCAAAGATGGACGGCGACATAGCCTGCTTCCACTGGATCAGAGGTGACGCGTTCAGCTCCATACGCGGTTTTGTAGGCTGTGACAAAGGCAAAATTTTCTGGTGTTTCTAGGGTCTGGTAGTAGTTCCAGGCGGTCAGATGACCAGCGCTTACCTCTGCCCCGATTTCGCTCACCTCCTGCTCGGCGACGCTGATACTGAGGATGGGCAAGGTTTCTGCCGTAAAACCGGCTGCGCGCAGCTGCTGAAAAAAGGCAACATTGCTGGCCCCATTGAGCGTGTTCAGGATCGCAGTTGGGGGCGCCGCTTGCAACTGTGATAAAAAGCGCGTAAAGTCAGTCTCGCCGAGTGGTACGTAAATTTCGCCCGCCACCCCATACCCCGCCGCGGCCAATTGGGCCTTGATAATTTCATTCGCGGTCCGGGGGAAAATATAGTCAGAGCCGATCAACAAGGTATTGGTATAGCCTTGGCTAATCAGGTAGTTGACCGCCGGCACAATCTGTTGCGAGGGCTCCGCACCGATATAAAAGACATTGGGTGAGCTTTCAAACCCTTCGTACTGCACGGGATAGAAGAGAAGCCCTTCCAACTCTGCCAGCACTGGGAGCATCGCTTTTCGGCTGTCGCTGGTCCAACCGCCAAAGATCGCGGTTACTTCATCAGTTTCCAGCAACTTGCGCGCTTTTTCGGCGAAAATCGCGGGATCGCTGGCTCCATCTTCCACCACCGGCTCAATCTGTTGCCCCAACACGCCGCCGGCGGCATTGATCTCTTCGATGGCCAATAACGTTGCATCCCGTACTGCCAGCTCGCTGATTGCCATCGCACCGGTTAACGAATGCAAAATCCCCACCTTAATGGTCTCGGCGTTTTCACCAAAAGCGTCGGTGTCATCGGCCAGGTTGACTGTCATCGTGACGGCCATGGCGGGGTTGGGCCATGCGGTTTGGCCGTTAAAGGTAATGCCGCTTAGATCCGCATCAACTAAGATTTGGCTGCGTTGCAATTCATTTAATGCTTGTACCACTGGATCAAGGCTGTCGCGCGCCGTCAATTCACTGATCTGAACCTTGGCATTGGCGAGGTTGGCCCCATTGAAATTCGCCCCAGCCAGATTGGCACCGATCAGATTCGCCCCGGCTAAACGACTTTCGCTAAGATCGGCAGACGCCAGATCCGCACCAATCAAACTGGCCCCGCTGAGATCCGTATTGGTCATATCCGCCCCGATCAGGAGCACCAGGTTGAGCCAGGCCCCGCTCAGGTTGCTGCCATTCAATTTGGCCCCGCTGAGATCCGCCTGGCTGAGGGCTGCCCCACTGAGATCAGCGTTAATTAATTTGGCCCCATTCATCTTGGCCCCGGTTAACTCAACGGCGGTCAACTGTACTCCTGTTAAATCGGCCCCAACCAATTCAACGTTGTTTAAGCGCACGCCATGAAGGATCGTCTGGGTCAAGTCAACCCCCGTCAGGTCTGCCCCTGTGAGGTTGGCACCACTCAGGTCCGTGCCAGTTAAATTGGCTCCGGCCAGATTGGCACCTTGCAAATTGCTGCCCACTAGCTGCGCCGCTTGCAGATCGGCATTCTCCAAATTCACTTGGACGAGATCGGCACCACTCAGATCAGCACCCTGTAGCAATGCCCCAGCCAGGGTTGCACCACTTAAATTTGCTTCAACAAAATTTGCCTCATTTAGATCAAATCCAGCCAGATCACGGCCAACTAGACTGGCACCTACACAATCGGGGATACAGCCGATCGAACTCACCAGCCAGTAGCGTAAGACCACCAGGCCACTACCAACCACAATGAGCACAATTACCAGGCGCAGTAAAAATTGGCGCTTAAGGCTTTCCCACCGGTCGACCAGCGCAAAGACAAGGCCAAAGAGCAGAAGCAGGACAATCAAATAGATCATGAGCCATTGCTCCGGATGTATTACGGTTGGGCATAGCGCGCGCCTGCGCGTCTTATGCCGACATCAACTATCGATTAACGTTTAGGCGGTAGCTTTGTCGGCCCTGCCATTCAGCTGCGCGGCCGCGACCGATTCCTCTGCATGATGGCGTTGTGCAATCAACGCTTTAATCAGGCGTAGTACGGTGGCTTGTTGCTCGGTGGCGGTTTGACGAATGGCCGCGACGATCTGCTGTCGGCGCTCGTGTTCCGGTAAAGCGAGATGATCGGCCATTGTGCCTGCAATTAACCCTTGCTCTGCAAACTTCGCAAAAAGCGCTTGGCCCAATTCACGATTTTGGGCGCTAGTCGGATTTTTTTCATATTGACGCAGGAGTTTGAAGGGCTCTACGTCTTCCTGTAAAATCACCGCTTGCCGACAGGCCTGACAATAGAGAATCACTACCTTGTTAAGTGCTTTGGCTAACACCGGCTGTTGTGCTAAATCTTGTTCAAGCAACCAACCCAATTCGAAGCCCATTTCCTGGCAGAAGGTATCAATATGAGTTGCTAATACATCTAACTGTTCATCGGCTAGGTTGGCTAGCCACTGTTGTAGTACTGGTTCGCCGGCTAGGGCCTGGGTGATCCAAACGCGAAACTTAGGCGACACTGCCGGCGGCTGCGGGTTAAACAAGTTGGTAACGCGCTGGCGCAGGGTTGTCGTGAGCTGGGTGACAAGGTCGCCCTCTGCTACTTTTGTGTTTTCTGCACCCGTTGATTGCTCCCCCGGCGCGGCCTGTTGACTTGCGGTTTGCCGACGCGAGAGCCACAGTCCTGTAAAGCCTAGCAGGCCGATAATAATTACCCAAAATAGAAATGTCATTACTTTCTCCTTCGCATTATTTTATGCTGAATCTTCCGATTGGCTTGACACTCAAGTGTCACGATCAGTTATCTACCCTTGGTGTTGCGGTTGGCCTTGGGTCTACTAGTGGTGCAACCGGCATAGTTGCCGTCAGTGCCGTGGTGCTGGTGACGGGCGCGCTGATCGGTACCGTGACCGGTGCTGTGATCGCCAGGTCGGCCGCGAGCTCTTGCAATGGTAAAATCAAAGGTGCATCATTCGGGACCAACATGGCACGGATGTTGGGCGAAAGTTTTTGAATATATTCATAGGTCAGCAAATCAGGATTTTGTGCCAGCGATTCGGCAATCAGTTTGAGCGCTTGTGCTTGCGCTTCTGCTCGCAGTAAAATCGCCTGTGCGTCGCCTTCGGCTTCGGTGATGATCTTTGTTTTGCGCCCTTCGGCTTCGGTGATCAACTTGTCCCGTTCCCCTTCCGCCAGATTACGCACCTGCTGCGCTTCGTGTTGTGTGCGCTCCATCCCTTCCTGTGCAATCTGTTTCTGCTCAATCGCCGCCGCATATTCGTCGGTAAAGGTGATATCGCGCAAGAGAAATTGATCGAGCGTCAGTCCCTTACTGGCGAGCTCTGTGTTAAGCAATCGATCTAACATTGCCTCTAAATCGCGCCGCGCCGAACTGTTCACCTCGCGGGCTTGAAACTGCGAAACCTGGGTGCGGACCAAGCCACGCACGACGGGGCGGACCAGATCCTCAATGTAACGTTCCTGCCAATCAATATGCAAGGTTACCGCTTGTTCATAGTTGATGCGGAAGATAATCGAAGCATCGAGCCGGACTTCTTGGCCATCACTGGTGCGGGCGCGGATCGAATCATCACCGCGCTTGGTGCCTTCGTCCGGCTTGTTCGACATCGTGTACGTTTGCCAGTAGATCGGATACTTAACTTCATTTTCCAACACGGGCACAATAAAATGCAGTCCAGCACGCATCGGCTGGGGGCGGACCCCACCAGGGGAAATGACCGAAACGATAATGGCTACTTCGGTTGGCCTCACAAAGACTAAGGCGGCACTGAGCAAACTAAGCAAAATGGCGACTAGCAATGGAATTAAAATCTTGAATGAAAGTAGCTGCAAAAAGGCGAAGACTGCGCCCCGCTGCATAAAGGTACGGACAAAAATAACAATCGTGTAGATGGCAACAATCAGCCAAGCGATATACGCAATAAGCTGGAGCAACCGATCAAGATCGAGCATGCGAACTCCATGGTTATGATGTAAAATTTTTCTGTTACACTGTCGGCGCACACCCCACTTTATGGGTTACTGCGATTAAGGTAAGCGACCTCACCCCTGGGGTCCCTTTGGGAACCTCTCCAACTTGGAGAGGGGAGATGCCGTTCCCCCGCTCCGGCGCGGAGAGGGGGTCAGGGGATGAGGTAGATCGGCCCCTCCTTCCCTTAATGGCAGTGACTTTATGGGTGGGCGATCACCAACAAGGTGCGCGCCCGCGCTAAGACCGCACGTAGCGCACCTTCCAGCGTCACCGGGTCGAGGGCCCCAAAGCTCTCGTCAAGAATAATTAGATCCGCTTGTTGCAGGATTGCGCGCGCAATATACACTCGGCTACGTTCACCATGGGACAATTGCCAACCACTTTCCCCAACTATCTGCTGTAAACCAGCCGGCATGCGTGCCAGCAGTTCGCCGAGCCCCAATTCTTGGCAAACCGTTTCCGCCGCCATCAAATCTTCCGGCAGTGGCGGCCACCGTCGCCCCATGAGCAGGTTAAAGGCCAAGGTGCCGGTGAGGACATGGTTCTCGTGAAATTGTGGTGCAGCTACCACCCGCTGTTGCCAGGCGGCCAGGCCAATCGTCTGTTGATCTAAGCCACCGAGCAAGAGTAAACCGCCCGTCGGCGTACGCATCCCGGTTAAGAGCGCGGCCAATGTTGATTTCCCGCCCCCCGATGGTCCTTCCAACAACAAACGATCACCGGCGCGGATTTTTAGATTGGCCCCTTCTACAATCGTACGGCCCCCGGCGCGATAGCGGAATTCGACGTCATGCAAGGTTAACAGTGCCTCTTCATGCGCCAAAGGCTCACGCGATACACCAACCGCCGGCGCAAAGCTGGTTGCCGTTGACGTGCGCGGCGCTTGGGCCGCGGCCTGAAACAGCAGCTTTACCTCCTGCCATGCCAGGAGGGCGGCGACGATACTCTGCACACCCAGGACAATCGTGTTGAGCGCTTGTTGGGCTAGCAGTACCCCACCCAGGCTCACGGCAACCGCGGCCGCGGTTGGCTGGCTTTGCGCTAGCGCCAGAAAAAGCCAACCCAGGCCCAACCCGACCCAGCCGCGCACGACAAAGGCCTTGAACCAGCCACCGGCCTGATCCGCCTGGTGTAGCTGCTGTAAATAGAGCTGTAAGGCGGCATCCTCAGCATCATGCCAATGCGCCGGATCTTCTTGTGCCAGCCGGGTGCGATGACCGACCATGCGCTCAACCAGATCATTGGTCAACGCCCGATGGGTTTCGTTCCACGACCGACTGGCAACGAAATAACGGCGACCCAGCACCAGTGTTAACCCAACCCAGCCACAGAGTAAAGCCGCATGCCAACCGCCACCTACCCCAACGGCCAGCACTGAACCGGCAATGCCAACCTGCAACACCGCCAATAAAGCAACAAACCCACCACCCAGGGCCAGTTGTTCTAGCGCATCAGAGGCCAGGACCCGCCCTAGAAAGTGACCTGCCCCCTCTTGTCGCACTGCTTCTGGTTGCAACTGCAGGGCCCCATAGAGTAGCCGCTGTTTGAAGAAACTGCCCAGTCCAGTCGCCAATCGCCCCTGCGCCAGGCTGGTAAGCCACTGAAACGGAATCGCGGTTAGCAGCAGTAGCGCCCAGGCCACCAGCCAACCCCATTCAAACTGGCCGGCCAGTGTACTGCGTCCGATCAACCACCACCCCAACAGCCCCAGCACCAATTGGGCGAGAAAGCTACTGATCAGTAGCCAGATTGTCGCTGGAAAGTGCAATCTGGTTAGCTGTTGCCGTAAGGGTGCCCCTGGCGATAACCGTAAAAGCCAGCAACCAGGAATGGGCTTGCCCCCCAGTATCTCTGCCAACAAAGCCTGCTGCACGCGCCCTCGCCGCTCCGGTGCCAGCGCACTACCGCTTAGCAATGGTTGCAACATTGCTAGATGGGGGGCAAGCAACGGCGCACAAAGTGCCTCCTGAATGGCGATGGGCTCTACCCAGTGTACTGCCCGATCCGGCCCTAACAGCGCAACTTGCAGGCGGCCCCATCTGTACTGCCCCTGCTGATAGAGCAATAGAAAGCGTGGGGGCGTCTGCAACGCCGCCGGCGGTAGTAGCACAAGGGCCGGGGCCGCCGACCGGATCAACTGGGGCAAATCGGCATAGACGGCGTGGGTCGGCTCCGCTTCCAAACCAGCTTGCACTGCCTGGGTCTCGATCCAGCGGCTAATGGTTGCCTCATCCCATTCGGCTACATCAAATACCGGCCTACCTGCGACCAGGGGCTGTCCGCTGATCTGCTCCTTTTGACCCAAGCTGGCCAGCGCTTCCGCCAAAGCACCTATTGGCCAGGCATAATGTTGCAAATTATTGCTCACGTTTCATTTCAACCAGTTCCCCTTCGGCCAACCAGAGCTTGCGCCATGCGGTGCCTGTCCATAGGGTGCGTTGCACTGCGATTTCGGCCTGGATGAGCGCCCGGTAGTGTGAATGCGGTTGGGCCGCCAGTGTAGCCGGTGGCCCATCTTCGACAATCTGGCCGTCTGCCAGCACTAATACCCGGGCAAAATCCTGGGTAGCACTGATATCATGGGTGACACAGAGTAACGTCGCTGCCTGCCAGTGCTGCCGAGCGTTGCTGAGCAGTTGGCGCCGCTTTGTGCGATCCAGCCCGCGAAATGGTTCATCCAGAATCGCCAGCCGTACGCCACTTCTGTGCAGCGCACGCCCCAGCCGTACCCGCTGCCCTTCGCCGCCCGAAACTAAACCACCACTTTCGCCGAGTGGTGCCTGCAACCCACCCGGTAATTTTTCTAACACGGCATAAAGGTCTGCCGCTTCCCAAACTGCCGTCCAACTGGGATCGCCACGTGGCGCGCTGGTCAGTGGTGCCGTCATCGTTGGCTCGCGATCCTGCTGCCCATAGGCCAAATTCTCCAGCAGAGTGCGATTCCAAAGCTGGACCGCCGGATCGACCCAGGCCGTTGCGCGGCGGAGCGCGGCTAAGCGAGCACCGGTCAGTGGCATGTCGTCAACCAAGAGTTGTCCAGCGGCCGGTCGTTGCCAGCCCAGTAACAAGCCGACCAATGTCGATTTGCCCGCACCTGAGGCCCCAACGACCGCCACATGTTCACCCGCGGCGATAGACAAATTGAGTTCGCTGAGAATTTCATGGCCCCCTGCCCGTACGGTGATATTTTCCATCTGAATAGACACCCCAGCCGACGGGCTAGGCTGGTTGATCGGAGCTGCACGTACGTGCGCGCTCTGTCCTAAGGGTGCCGCATTGCCTGCTTTCTCCACTGCTGGTTTATCAGTCTCTTGATCTTCATCCGGCGCGCCCAGTGGCTCTAGGAGACGCAGCAAATGATTGCGCTGGAGTGGATATTGCTGGATGTTGTTGACCAGCGACTGCCCCAACGTTGGCAGTGCGAGCGCCCAGTAGAGCAAGAGTAACACCCCACTGGCTTCACCACCAGTGGTCAGATAACGCAAGACAATCGCAATGGCAAAGCCCGCGCCCATTAACGCCACTGCGTTCTGGATCAGCCGTTGTAGATCTTGAAAGGCGCGGTGCGCACGTGCCCACGCCGTGAGCCGCATTTCCTGTTCACGGCGGACCGCGCGCGTGGCACTGTGCGTCCGCACTGGGGTTAGCCCCAACAGCGCATCCAGATAAAAGCGACTCAGCGCGCCCCCATGGGTGCGCACACGCATGTCATGCTCCGCCAGCAGGGGCTGGGTCAGCAAGGCGGCCCCCATTGCAAAGCTGATGGCAAGGATGGCCGGCAGCGCGCTGGCCGGATATAGCCAGATAATGCCACCGGCCGTCAAGAGTAATTGGATCCCCACCCGCAACGTACGTAGGCCCAGATCCGGCAAGTTATGGAGCGTGTGCAAGCCGTGCGCTCGCGTTGCCACATCAGAAATGAGCCGGCTGCGAAAATATTGGTCACCCAAGCGGGGTAGCTTTTGCAAGAGGGCAATGCGCAGCCGCATTTCTAACCTGCGCCCCATCCGCAAAAGTGTAGCAGTCAAAGGCAGTTCCAACAATAAAAGGAGCACAGTAAAAGCGCAGATACCGAGCAACACCAGCCGTTGACCAGCGATCGGCAGCGGTGTTGCCAGATTTACTAGTCCCCGCAATAGTAAAGCTTCTAATGTCACGCTGGCGGCGGCGATTGCGGTGGCGAACAGGAGCAGCGTGGGGGTTAACCAGCCATCGGCGCGCAGCACACGCCATACTTCCCATTCCGGCCGGTTGGGCACTTCGGTTAGTGCCGCCACTAAGTCCGGTGACAACGGGGCTGGGGACGCGCGGTTGGTCGGCTGTCGGTTGGGGGCGTCAGCGGTGCTGTGGGGGGGGATGGGTGGCACGCTTTGTGGGCGGCGACCCTGTACCCGGATCAAGACCGCACCGCGCAGGAGTAGTTGTTCAAAGGCCGGATCAAGCTGCGTTCGTGATGGCAAGAGCAATTGAACAAACCAAAAGGTGCTGGGGATCACACTGGTTAATGCTTTTTCTTGCTGCATCTGCTGCAGCAGGCGCGCTAACAACTGCATTGCTTCTGCCCCACGCATGACACCGCCGGCCTCGGCCATTGTCTCAACAAAGCGGGTGGCGGCATCAAGCATGGCCAGGCCAGGCCACTGGGGATCGGCGAGTGCGTCAGCCAACCACTGCGTGATCGTCGCATCGGTAAGTTGGAGCTGGGCTAAGCGGTGACGTAATGGCTCACAAAAGCCAGGTTCGCCGGCCCATGCCCGCCAATCGGTGGCAAGAAAAGGAATGGCGTGGCGATAGAGATCACGCAGAAAGCGCTGGCGGCGGAGCCAGCGGCGTCCGGTCGCAGGGTCCATAATCTGCACAAAGGGCCCAACCACGCGCCAGACGATCACAAAGTGCGGCAAACCATCCGGCAAGCGGACAACCACCAGCGCCGGCAATAAGTTAGCGCTGGCCGTCAGCAGGTGATCAACCGGCGCGATCATTTGCTCTGCCGCCAACCCTAATTGCTGGGCGACATCTTCCAGGGTATCGATTGAGGTGCCATCGACATCAGTTTGGCAGGCTTCGCGTAGCCGACCATAACTCACGGGAATGCCAAATCCTTCGAGTAGGCATTTCAGGGCCGCTGGTCCACAATCCATGGCCGAGGTTTGGATAATTTCCGGCGCAAAAAAGCGCTGTTCAGATGGCAACGGATATTCAGACATAGCTGCTGATTCGAATTGTGCCGGCCCAGGTGATTGTTACTGGCCGGCGGTTGACTACTCGGGCTAGGTATACTTTGTTCATTAATCTTGTTTTGGGCCTACCTATCGCTCCTGCGGGCTCAACCAGACTGGTGGCGTTTCGATCAGTTGGCCGGTCGTACGCATGAGCAGCACTGCCGGCGAGATGATGGCAGTTTCCACCGTTACCTCCCCACTTACTCCTGCCGCAAAAAGCGTGTCGACCGCAAGCTCACTTTCCGGATAAAGTCTGACCTCGACGGTACCATCCGTCTTGCTCAGATCAACCGCTAAGACGGTTGCCGGCAGCGACGTGACTTGGTCGGCCCCCCCCTGGGTGGGATAGATGCGTGCGGCTTGGCCCGGCAGTAGCTGCGGCCCCGCTGCTGCGGGAAAAGTCGCCACAATCGTGCCACTGCGGGTCAACCCTGTGACCGTGCCGGTCGTATAGATGGTCAACGAGGGCGCAAAGAACCAGAGCGTCCACAGCAGTAGCAGCAAGATCGCCAAGCTGATGCCCCACACCGAGAAACGTCCATGATCGGCCTGCAGAGATTGGATCGACTGGCTAAAGGGAATCGACATTAGCGTGCCTTGTTGGTGGTCAGGCCGTCGGCCAGATGTTGTTCGGTATAAGGATTGGGCGCGAGCCATTCGCCGAACAAGGCGAGCACGAGATAGGTTAACACAATCAGCAAGCCGATGAACATGGTCGGATTACGGACGAGGCGCGCGCCTGGTTTTTGTTGCGCGTTGCGCGCCAAATTTTCCGGTGCCCTCAGGCTGCCGGTTGGCGTACGCTCTGCTGCTGCAACGCTGTTGCTCATCATGCCTTAGCTGCTTGTGGCTGTCGTGTTGGCTGCCGCTGTTGTCGTTGGTGTTGCCGCGGCACTGGGCGCGCCACCGAGGGCATTGGTTAATGTTTGTAAGGCGGTCATGACCTGGTCATTGACATCGACACAGACACCGCCGCGCAAGCCGGTGCGCACGGTTAGGCCGCCGTGGCGGCCCCGTGGGCTTGATAAATTTTTCGTTTGCAAGTGCTGTGACATGGCGATAACTCCTCGTATGATACAAAAAGATGATGCAAATGCCAACCACATATCCTGATAGAACAGGCGTATGACCTTAGCCCTGCGTGGGGCAGTCGGCAAGCATGGCATGAAGTTGGGGGGGATGATCATGCCAGGCTATTCGCTGATCAGTTGCTGTACCCTGCACATAGATGAGGAAACCGCGTTGCTGACTGCTGCTCCAACTGATTTTTAAGGGCAAAGGGGAAGAAGAGTACAACAGAAAAGCCAAGCTTTTGTTCCTGAATATGTTACAGTGACTGAATATTGTTCAGCCACTGTAACATATTACCCAGTAGCTTTACTCGGTTGCGGTCGTCGTGCTGCTGTCCGTCGTTAACGAAGAGACGGCGCTGGTCAGCTTGCCCCATAAGGCGGCGGCCTGATCATCCAGATCATCCCACGCCAGGCCGGCGCGCAGATTGGTGCGCACGGCCAACCCGCCGTTGATCGGCGTTGCGGTGTGGGGCGCTTGTCCCTTGGTCAGTGAATTGCGTGTGTTTGTTGCCTTGTACATCGTTGAATACCTTTCTTGGTTATAAAAATGGATAATGCCTGATTTATTTCGCGATAGTTTCATCCCGGCAAGAGTTGGGCTTAGGGCATATTGTCTCAAACAGCCGTGGGATGAACGTGGGATGAACGTGGGTTGTCTGCTGTATTAATTTTCCGTAATTATACTGATAAATTGTATGGATGGAAAGTAAACAATGAACTGGTGATTATTTCGCACCGATTGACACGGCCAGGCCATCACTTAGCGGCAAGGCTACCGGTTGCGTTGGATCCGCCACCACGGTTGCCAGCACGCTTTTGAAATCGGCGATCAGCTGCAAAATGGTGGCTTCGGTAAAGAGCTCCGTCTTGTAGACCAGGGTACCAAAGACAGTTGTGTCGCCTTCCGTCAAGATCATCTCTAAATCATACCAGGCACCCAACCACGCTGGGATCAGATCAACCGCTTCCAATGTCAACCCGCCCAAGTTGATCGCGCCGCTGCCACTTTGGAACAACGCACCACTCTCCTGGAAGAGCCGTAAGGGCAACAGGGTAAACCAGACCTGGGCCAGGACGGTCTGCGAAGGGTGTTCCGCCACTCCCAACCGCTCGGCCAATAAGCGCAGCGGAAAGCCTTGATGCTCCATGGCCGCCAAAATTGTCGGTTGTACCTGATGTAGGATGCTAAGAAAGGTGGCATCGACCGGAATTTGGGTGCGGATGGCGAAGGTGTCGGCCAGATAGCCAACGATCTCGGCAAATGCCTCCTCGTTGCGGTTGGCCACATGGGCGGCCACAATTAGATCGCGCTGTGTGCTATAGCGATGTAACAGGAGCTGAAAGGCGGCCATCAACACCATGTAGAGTGTACAGCCTTCGCGTTGGGCAAGGTGGCGCAGTTGCTGGAGCAGGATGGTGTCGATCGCAAAGGTGCAGGGCCGACCATGATGGCTGTCGCGTGCGGGCCGTGGATAATCGGTTGGCAGTAGCAACCGGGGTAAATCACCGGCCAATTGATTTTGCCAGTAGCGCCACAAGCGTGCCCCTTCGGCCCCTTGCAAGCGATCGGTCTGCCAGCGGACGAAATCGCGCCAATCGGTCTTAACCGGCGGCAGGGGGATCGGGTGCCCACGCTGCAACGCGCCATAGATGAGCCACAATTCATTGATAATCACACTCAATGCCGTGGCATCCGCCGCAATGTGATGGACGACGAGCAAAAACAGTTGGTCATCGGCGGCGTGGCGATACAACCGGCCCCGTAAGAGCGGTCCTTGTGCTAGATCAAAGGGCTCCTGGGCTGCGGCCAGCATCGCATGGCTTCTGGTCTGCCAGTCCTGCTGCACCAGGTCGACCACGGCAAAATCAACCGACTGGGTTGCTAGTGTGCGCTGCAGCAGTTCTGTCCCCCGCCGTGTATAAACAGTGCGCAAGGCTTCGTGCCGATCAACCAACAGCTGCAAGGCGGCGGCTAAGTGCTCCGGATCAACCGGCGAATGAATATAGACCGACTGCTGGACGTGAAGACAGGCTTTGTTGGCCACTTCTTCATGCCACAGATAACATTCACGCTGATTATACAGCTGTGGATACCACTCGGTCAGTGCCGCAGGCACGGGGGCTTTGCTCGTAGGGCTCTCTGCCCCATTGCCGGTCGCGTTCGCCGCAGTGGCCCAGGTCTCAAGTAAATATTGTGTCAATCGGTCAATCGTCTCGTATTTAAAGGCCAACGTCGAGGGTAAGGTAATGCCCAATGCGGCGGCTAACCGATTAGCCAGTTGAATCGACATGAGCGAATCCAGCCCAAAGAGCAGAAAACTTTCATCTGCCGCCGGGGTTGCGCCCAGCAATTTTAGGAGCAATGTTTGCACATGTTCCTTGATTACCCCATAGTGCCCAGCGGCAGCGCTGTTGGCCAACTGCTGGCGTAGCGCCGGCGCATCCTTGGCCACGACACTGGGCGCGATTAACGCGCTAAGCATAGGCAAGGTGATCTGCGCGGGCAGGCTTTGCTGGAATTTTTGCCACTGCATGGGTAGCACGCCAACTTGGGGGGCTTGGCCCGTCAGGAGCAATCCCAGCAGGTCAACGCCCTGTTGGGGTGAAATTGCGCCCAGGCCGCGCTCTGCCGTCTCTTGGACTAAGGTCGCGGCCAGCCCCACGTCAGACCAGCCGCCCCAGTTGATACTGAGCGCTGCGCGGCCCTCCTGCTGGCGTTGGTAAGCCAGGGCGTCCATAAAGGCATTGGCCGCGGCATAATTGCTCTGCCCCCGATTGCCCAATAGCGCAGAGACCGAGGAAAAGGTGACAAAAAAATCTAGCGCCAAGGCGCGCGTTTGGGTGTGGAGATGCCAACTGCCAAAGACCTTGGGGGCCATCACCGCGGCAAAGCGCGCAGCAGTCTGCTGGAACAAGAGCCCATCATCGATCACCCCGGCGGCATGGATAATGCCCCGCAAGGGCGCGACCTGCTGACAGGCCGCGATCAGCTGTGTGACCGCGGCTTGATCGGCAATATCCGCTTGCACTACGCTAATCTGTGCCCCGGCTGCACTCATCTGTTGAATCGCGGCTTGCGCGGCCGGTGTGGTCACCCCGTTTCGGCCGGCGAGGACAAGTTGGCGGGCACCTTGGGTGACTAACCACTGGGCAACCTGCAACCCCAGGCCACCCAGGCCACCGGTGATTAAATAGCAACTCGCCGATTCTAGGCGGAGCGCCTGGGTGGTTTGGGCCTGATGGCGGACCAACCTTGCGCCCAACCGGGTTTCCCCGCGCAAGAGCACTTGATTCTCGCCATCGGCAAACCACAATTCGTTGAATAGCGCGTCGATTGGCCCACCGGCGGGCAAATCGACACAGGTGCAAGCCAGCGCCGGCTCTTCCCACTGGAGTGTGCGTCCTAAACCCCAGAGGGGTGCCTGTTGTACCTGTACTTTAGTGCTCTCCACACCAGCAGCTTGCGTCACCGCTTGCTGGGTAATGAGCCATAAGCGAGGGCTTTGCTGACACGCACCGAGGGCCTGTACCAACTGCAGCACTTGGGTGCTGAGCCGATACGCCGTGTTCGGTACTTCCGCGTCAACGGTCTCGCCGCTATCTAGCCCCCACAGATAGACAACACCCTGTAGTGGCTGCGCACTGTGGGCAAGGGGCGTTGGCCCATTATCGGCCAACAAGCGCGGGAAATCGACGCCATCCGCCATACCCGAATCAGCTTGATAGTGGAGCACACAGTGCGCGCCTTGCGCGGTCAACTGTCTGGCCAGCGCCGCTCCATAGCCTAAACGATCCGCCAAAATCAGCCAGCGCCCTGGCGCATGCGCAAAGGGTGAATGGCTGGCGCGGTTAACGGGATGCCAGGCGAGGGTATAGAGCCAATCCAGCCGCCGTTGTTTGCTCAGCAATGCCTGACGATTGGCCCGGCGCAGTGTAAAATTGCGCAAGTGCGCGACCACCTGCCCCGCTTCATCCGCTATGGTGATATCGACCTGCTGTGTGCCGGGCAGGGCCTGCGCTTCATCGTGCCGGCGCTGCACATAGCTCCACAAGCGTCGCGGCCTGTTCCCCTCATACAGGTGGAACGCTTCTACCCCAAAGGGCAGGTAAAGATCTGCCGTGTCCGTTGGCCAGAGGCTGCTGGCCACCCGGAGCGCCGCATCCAGCACAACCGGGTGCAAGTGGTAAGGTCCAGCCGTTGCTGCAAGCGTTGCCGGCAATGTCACCTCGCCCAATGCTTCATCCGTCCCCACAAAAAGCTGGGCCAACGCCTGAAAGGTGGGGCCATAGGTGATCCCGTGGTCACGCAAGTGCTGCTCATAACTCGCCACATCGACCCTGGTCTGGCAGCGCGCTTGTAACATGGCAAAATCAAGCGGGGCGGGCGGTAGTAGGGTTGCCGACGAGTTGGTGAGTTTGCCGGTGGCATGGAGGGTCCAGGCCTCGGCTGGTGGCGCGCCATCCGCCAGGCTATAAATTTGCCAATCATAACCACCAGCGGCTGGGCTAAAGAGGACCTGTACGGTTGCACCTGACTGCTGCTCACCGGTGGCTTGGTTCTGGTTATCTGGGACAGGCATGGGCAAGAATAACCCTTGCTGGATCGCACATTCGGTCAGCACGGCTTGCCCGTGGGGCCAGAAGTGGGCACTGGCCGCCAAAATCATTTCAAAGTACGCCGCACCGGGGAGCAGCGGCTGGTCAAAAAGCAGGTGGTCAGTCAGATAGGGCAGTGTCGCCAGATCAACGCGCTGTTCAAAGAGCACTTCCTGGTTTCTGGCAGTCAATACGGAATGCACCTGCCGGCCAAGCAGGGGATGTTGATCGCCGCGCATGGGGACCTGCGCCGCTTGGGTTGGTGGCGGGGACGCCACTGGCGTGCGCTGTTCATCATCCAGCCAGTAACGCTGGCGTTGAAAGGGATAACGTGGTAGATCGACCTTTGTACGCCTATACGGCTGATCAAAGCCCTGCCAGTCAATCGTGGCACCACGACCATGTAAAGTGGCTAGACTTTCCATCAGCTGCATCCACTCTTCTGCTTTGGGATGAATGCTGGACAACCAGCAGCGCGCGTCACTCTCCGGCAAGTTCTGTTGCCCCAAGCCAATCAGGGTCGCCTTGGGGCCTGTCTCCACAAAGGTGTCAATGCCTAACTGGGCAAGGGTTGCCATCCCCTGGGCAAATTGAACCGGTTCGCGCAGATGGCGACACCAATAGTCAGCGGTGGTCAGCTCCTCATGGGCTAGTGCCCCGGTCACATTAGAGATCACCTGGAGCTGGGGAGCGTGATAGGTGACGGTCGCGGCTACGGCCGCAAATTGTTCCAGAATTGGCTCCATCAGTGGCGAGTGCGAGGCAACATAGATCTTGAGTGGACGTGTCTCAATCCCCGCCTGCTGCAAGGTCAGGCCCGCGGCTTGGATCGCGGTTGGGCTACCGGCAATCACCAAACTTTGTGGCGTATTGATGGCCGCCAGTGAGACCGCCTCGGCATAGGGGGCAAGCAACCGCCGCACCTCGGCTTCCTGGCCCAGCACGGCGACCATCTGCCCTGGTGGGGCCACCGTTTGCATCAGGCGGCCGCGCGTGGCCACTAATTTCAGGCCATCTTCCAGGTTAAAGACGCCGGCCAGACAAGCCGCCGCATATTCGCCCAGGCTATGACCGATCACCACCGTCGGCTCAACGCCCCAAGAACGCCACAAGGTGGCCAGCGCATATTCCAACGCAAAGAGCGCGGGTTGGGCGTACGTGGCTTGATTCAGGCGCGCGTCGGTCTGCGCTTTGTCCGCGCCATAGAGAACTTCCAAAAGCGGTTGATCCAGGTAGTCGCGCAAAATTTCGGCACAGTCGTTTAGGGTCCGGCGAAATCGGGGCTGGGTGGCATAGAGTTGGCGTCCCATCTCCCCATACTGCGGCCCTTGCCCTGGAAAGAGAAAAGCGATCTTGGGGGCCAGGGCGCGCGGCCGGCTGCGGACAATGCCCGGCGCCGTTGACTCAACCTGTGCCTGGCGCAATTTGGCCAGCGCGGTGGCCCGATCCGGGGCGATGATGCTGAGGCGGTGGCCCCAATGGGTGCGGCTGGTGGCCGCGGTGTAACAAATATCAGCGAAGCGCGCTTGTGGATCGGAGCCGGCTGCGGTTGCCAACCACCCTTCAATCTGCTTGACTTGCGCAGCCAGCGCTTGTTCACTCTTGGCCGAAAGCGTCAGCATGTGGTAGGGCCGTTCCGGGGTCATGGCCGGGGCAGTGGCCAGGGTCGTGGCCAGCGCTGCGGGTACAGTGCCATTGTAACCCTGCGTGTGGTCTCCCTCCGCGGGCTGGGTGGCAATCTTTTCGGCACGGACGTGGTGCGTTGGTGGTGCTTCTTCGACAATCAGGTGAACGTTGGTCCCCGTTAACCCAAAGCTGCTGACCCCAGCCAGCCGACGGCCACTGCTTGGATCGGTGGCATCGGTCACGGCGGGCGGCCAGGCCATTGGCGCGGTGGGCACTGCCAGTGGCGCGGTGGCCCAAGGAATATGGGGATTGGGCGTGGTAAAGTGCAAATTGGGCGGAATTTCGCCGGCCTGTAACGCCAAGGCAACTTTGGTCAGGGCCGCAATGCCCGCCGCGGCCGAGAGGTGGCCAATATTGGTTTTGACGGAGCCCAGCCAAAGCGGTTCGGCGCGCTCCGGGCCAAGCACATTGAGCAACGCCTGCACCTCAATCGGATCACCCAACACGGTCCCTGTGCCGTGGGTCTCGACATATTGGATCTGCGCCGGGCGCACCGCGGCGTTGGCCAATGCCTGGCGCAACATGGCTTCCTGGGCGCGCCCATTGGGTGCGGTGAGGCCGTTGCTGGCCCCATCATGGTTCACAGCGGAGCCACGAATCACGGCCAAAATGCGATCCCCCGCGCTGACGGCATCGGCGAGTCGTTTTAAGACGACAAGGCCGACCCCTTCGCCGACGCCAAAGCCATCCGCCTCGGCAGCAAAGGTTTTGCAACGTCCATCCGGGGCCACGGCACCCATGTGACTCAGGCCGATCAATTGTTCTGGGGCGAGCACTAGATTTACCCCGCCGGCCAATGCCAGGTCACATTCACCGCTGCGTAATGCTTGGCAGGCTAGATGGACCGCTAACAGGGAAGAGGAACAGGCCGTGTCGAGCTGCATGGCCGGTCCATGGAAACCGAGCAGATAGGCTAAGCGCCCAGCGCTCATCCCGCGCAGATGGCTGAGCAGGCGATAGCTGTCGATCTGATCCGGCTCGGCTTGATAGAGATGGTGGGCCGAATAGTCATCCCAGAAGGCCCCCACATAGACCCCGGTGCGGCTTTCGCGCAGCTGATCCGCCGCCAGGTTGGCATGTTCCAGCGCCTCCCACGCGACTTCCAACAAGAGCCGCTGTTGCGGGTCGATCGTCGCCGCTTCTAGCGGGGGGATGCCAAAGAACTGGGCATCAAAGTGCTCAATGCCCTCCAAAAAGCTGCCGGCGCGCATGATCATCTTGCCCGGTGTATGGGGGGTGGAATCATAATATTGATCAACCGGCCAGCGGCTCACAGGCAGCGCGCCGACGGTATCAACGCCGTTGCGCAGCAGTTGCCAGAATTGCTCTGGCGTATTCGCCCCACCGGGAAAACGACAACCAATGCCAACCAGGGCAATCGGTTCCGGGATGGGAACCTGGGGCGTGCGGAACGGTCGGTTGTTTGGGGGGGCGGGTAGCGGGTTGGCGGTGGATGCAGGGTGGGTGGCTGCGCACACTAACTGATCAACCAGCGTGCCAATCGTGGGGAAATTCCAGAGCAGTGTGGCTGGGATCGGCTGTCCCAACCATTCGCCCAGGGCACGCGCCAGCTTCACTGCTATGATCGAAGTCAAGCCATAGTCGGCGAAGGGTTGTTCCCGGTCGATCTGGTGGACCTCGATTTGAAGTTGGTCGGCCAGCCAGGCGGCCAGCCACGTGGTAAGGGCGGCTTCATCTGCTTTTCCTGGTATAGCGTGCTGGTGGCTGGTGGTTGCCGGGGTTAACGGCTTGACTTGGCGATTGGCCTGGCCATTTGCTTGCGACGTGCTGGGACTTGGCTGCGCCTGTTCACGTAAAAGCCGTTTGAGAATTTTGCCTGTACGACTCTTGGGCAGTTGGTCAACAAAGTTGATGACACTGGGCAATTTGAATTCGGCCAGCCGTTCCCGGCAGAAGGCAAATAAGGCTTGGGAGGTGACTGTATGCCCCGGCTTGAGGACAATATTGGCCTGGACCTGTTCACCTAACAGCGCTTCCTGCACCCCGTAAACGGCCACTTCGCTGACGGCTGGGTGTTGATAGAGAATGTTTTCCACCTCGGATGGATAAACTTTGACGCCACCAACGTTGACCATGTCTTTGCTGCGGTCAACAATGTAATAGTAGCCATCGGCATCCATGCGCCCAATATCGCCGGTATAAAACCAGCCGGCGCGCAACACGGCCGCGCTCTCGGTTGGGCGTTGCCAATAGCCAAGCATAACACTGGGGCTATCGACCAGAATCTCACCTAATTCACCTGGTGCTACTAGCTCGCCCACTTCATCAACGATACAGAGGCGTACCCTGGTTAGCGGGCACCCGACCGAGCCTGGTTTGCTCAGCGGCTCATGGTTAAAGGTCCCTAAGCAGATCTCGGTTAGGCCATACCCTTCATTGATCACTGTGCCATACTTGGCGTGCCACTGCTGCGCCACCGTCACTGGCAAGGCAGCCCCAGCCGAAATATAACGGCGTACTGATTGTAGTTGGATCGGGCTGGCTTGGGCCAGCAACAGGATATAGAGGGTCGGCACACCAAAAAAATAGGTTGCCGCTTGAGTTTGGATCGAAGTCAGTACCGGCTCAAGTTCAAATTGGCGATGTAAGAGCAGCGTTGCCCCGGCTGCAAGGGCCGGCACCAGCGCCGCCGTCTGCGCAAAACTATGGAACATGGATAACGCGAGGAGCACGCGATCAGTGGCACGCAGATCAAAGGTATTGATCGCAGTCTGCGCCGCAATTAGCACGGCACCATGCGAAAGTAAGGCTCCTTTGGGGAAACCAGTGGTACCCGAAGTATAGAGTAGCACCGCCGGATCAGTGGCGGCCATTGCCGCGCTCGTATAGGTGACCGCCGCTTGTTGGCACAAGCTTGCAAGGCTTAAAGTCTGCTCATGTTCACCTTCAGTCAATACAATGTGCGGACCTGCGGCGAAATCAGACCCTGCCAGCGTGCTATAAAGCGCGGCGGTTGTGATCAACAACTGGGCACCACTATCCTTGAGAATAAAGGCGATCTCTTCCGCTTTCAGCGCCGTGTTAATCGTGACGGCAATGGCTCCCAGTTTTTGGATGCCCAGGTAGACAAAGACGAAGGCCGCACTGTTCGGCAGCCAGATCGCCACCCGGTCGCCACGCCCAATCGCCAGCCCGGCGAAGCTGTTGGCCACTCGGTTGCTCTCGCCATTCAGTTGCGCATAAGAATAAGTCGCCCCTTCAAAACAGAGCGCAAGTCGCTCTGAAAAAAGCTGGGCACCATGTTCCACATGTTGTGCGATATTCACATCAACCTCAATATTTTTTTGTTTTGATAATTTTAGTGAGGACTTACGCACGCCTTCTTTCGTAAGGCACGATATATCGTGCTCCTAGACGAGAGCGTTGCGTAAGTCCTATTAGAAATTAAAAAGCGCTTATCACAAGTGGCAGGGTGATAAAACACGCGTACCAATGTTGCGTCAAGCTGGGGCCGTATATTGGAAAAAGTAATGCTTAAGCGGCTGTCTCTGTGCGGTTGGGGGAGCAAAGTGGTAGACGTTTACACGCAAAGTCAGATCGGCCAGGCCGCTACCCCACCTGTACAACAACTGGTAATGCGATTGACACTTGGACGCAGCTATTTGGCGCGCGTTAGGATTGGTCTGCTGTTGCCGGTTGCGGCGTCGCGAGTAAACGTTCGGGCGAGCGGAGCAGGGGTGTCATGGCGTTGGCTACCCCTGCCAGCAATCCCACATTGTAGAGCATAATCGATGTGATCACCCCAAAGTGTAACAAGAAAACCCCACCGATGACGATCAGCCCAGGGGCCATCGATGCCACATGGTTGGCGCGCATGTTCGTATCATAGGCCGCGGTTAGTTCAAACAGACCAGTTAATTGGTCAAGCGAGGCATCCATCAAGACGATCTGCGCGGTATCCGTGGCAATGGTCGACGCCCCGCGCAGCGAGATCGAAACATCGGCCTGTTTCAGTGCGATGGCATCATTGATGCCATCGCCGACAAAACAGACCCGCTTGCCCTGTGCTTGCAGTTGTTGGATCAAGGTCGCTTTGTGTTCCGGCAAGGTGTTGGCAAAATAGTGTTCGATGCCCACGGCTTGGGCCAGATGGCGCGTGGGCTGTTCCTGGTCGCCGGAGATGATATAAAGCGCCAGCCCACGCGCATGCAAGCCGGTGATCATTGCTTGTGCTTCCGGGCGAATGGTGGGAGCCAGTTCAATGGCCCCAGCGAACTGTTCATTAATACTGACTAGCACCAGCGAATGACCTTGTTCATGCACCGTGCTGTGTAATGTCGTGACCGCAGCCGGCAGATCGATTGCTTCCAGTTGCATAAAGCGTTCACTGCCCACCCGCACGGTCTTCTCTGCGATCGTGATCTTGAGGCCATAGCCCACTTCATACCGGGCTTCATCAATGGCGGGGATCACCAAGGCTTGGGCCTGAGCGGCAGCCAAGATCGCCCGCGCAATCGGGTGGGACTGCCGACTTTCGGCGGCAGCGGCATAGGTTAGCACTTCTGCCGCCGACCAACCATTGTAGGTGTGGATCTGGTGTACTTGTGGCTGTTCCAACGTCAAGGTGCCGGTTTTATCAAAGACCACGGTATCGATCGTTTGGAGCAATTCCAACGAGCGCGCATCTTTGACCAGCACGCCATGCTGGGCGGCCAGCCGCAGAAAATTTAACATGCTTAGTGGCCCGACAATGCGCAAATTATAGCCCAGTGAACTGAGCAAGATGGCAATGCCACCGCCAAAGCCATGCAGGGGCAGCGCGACGCCGGCCGCGGCGAGGGTTGGCAGTGTCCAGCGATTGGCCAGTTCCTCGCTGCGCGAGGTGAAGGCCTGCTTAAAGCCGGCGGTTTGCGCTAAAATTTCGCCGATTTTGGCGGCAATGGTGGCCTCCCCGGCGCGCTCGACCTGGACCACCACCCGCCCCGCCAGCAAGAGCGAGGCCGCGAAGACCTCATCGCCCGTGCTCTTTTCGGTGGGCTGTGATTCGCCGGTCAACATCCGTTGATCGATCGACGCCACCCCACTGACAATCACCCCATCGGCTGCGATCATCTGCCCGGCCGTCACGACGAGCAGATCGCCGGCCCGGATATCCGCAAAGGCGCGCTCAATCTCGACACCATCGACCAAGGTCCAAACGCGCTGTGGCTGCTGCCCAAAGACATTGACAATGCTCTGCATCGAGCGGTCTTCGGTGCGTTTAAGCACAGCCTGGCTGAGGGAAAGCAGGGATACGGCCAGGGACGCCGCAAAAAAATTGCCCATTAATGTGACGCCAGGAATGGAGATCAGATCGAGGGTGGTAGCGGTTACCTTGCGCTTGGTGCGCAAGTCGTCAAGGCCGGCTTTGACAAAGGGGTAGGCGGTATAGAGCAAACCAGGCACACTCAAAAAGGCCAGCGGTGGATAGAACAATCGTCCCGCCGTGGTCACGCCCAGGCAAGCTAAGGCGACCCCCGTATAAAGATTCGCCTGTTGCTCTTCCGCACTGAGCGGGACCGCTTCTGCCGTTGGCGCGAGGGCCTGCAGCTGTGCTTGGCGTTCACGCCCAGCTAAGGCCCCCACCACTTTGTCGGCCACCCGTTCTGTCCCTTGTTTGATCTTGGCCAAAGGGGATGGCAGGGCGATTGAACGCACCGACGCTTGTGATTGATTGATTAGTGTTCTGATAAAAGAAGTACGCTGGCTTTGCTGGTAGGCACGTACGCCTGCATAAACGACACTACCCGCAACCGCAATAACAGGAATTGGCAGCATGAAACCCCGTCAAATCATTTGATTGTTGTGGCCCACATCAGGGCGAATCATTGGAAATAAGTGCTGTTGGCATGCTCACGGATGCTGCCGGCGTGGGCGTTGTCTGCCGCCGCGCCCGGACAGGCAATTGGGCATTGGCGGCACTGAGGAATAAGCCGACATAATTAAATAACACTGAATAGACGAGGCCAAAATGGATAAAGATAGTGGTGGCAATATCTATTAGATCAAATGTAATCGGTGTCAAGAGATTGAAGCCTTGTTTCACCGTAAAGGCGGCTGCTAATTCAAAGAAGCGGACCAATGCGTGTAAATCGCGATCCATCAGCACAACTTGTGCCCCATTCGTCTGCATGGTATCGACCCCACGCCAACTGATGGCGACGCGCACTGCCTGCATGATCGCCGTATCATGATCGCCGCCGCTACCGACGTAGCAGACGGTGCGGCCACCGGTGGCTAGGCGTTTGAGCAGATCGGCACGGGCCGCAATGGAGGTCGCTGTTAAATAATCATCCAGCCCAACTTCTGCCATGAGGGCACGCGCGGCGGCTTCGTCCCCCTCATCTACCAGGACATAGACTGCAAAACGATGGGGTGATACCCCCTGCATCAACCACGGGCGTTGGCGTAACGCGTGGATCGTGGCGTGGGCTGAGGCGCGCGCAACTGGGTCGTTAAAGATCTGCTGATCAAAGACGATGGTGTTGACCAGCAGCGCCGCTTCCAAGGCATGGGCATCTTTGATCAGGATGCCAAGTTCGGCTGCCGGTATCAGGAAATTGCGTGTTGTATAAGGGCCAAGCGTCCGCAGATTGTTGCCAAAGCCGGTGGTGAGCAAGCCGGCGGCCCGGTTTGGCCCCATGAATGGTAAGGCAATTGCAAAGGCCAACAGCGAACGGGGGGCCATCCGTTCGGCGCCCTGTTCACCCATTTGTTGAAAGTAGCTTTTGCGGTCAACGGTGTCGACCAGCGTCTTACGAATGGTGCCCGCCACCGGCACCGTTGCCCCCTGCTCAAGCTGTATATAAAGGACGCCCGATTGGATCACACTGGCCGCTGCGACCCGCTCACCCACCCATTTCCAGACCGGTTCGGCATCGCCTGTCGCGAGGCGCTGATCAAGCCAGGCTGTGCCATAGAGCACCAAGCCGGCGGCTGGAATAGGATCACCACTGCTGACAACGACCACATCCCCTGCGGCCAACTGGGTCAAAGGTCGCTGCAACTCCGTATCGTTGGCAAAGATCCAGGCATCGGTCTCTGTTTCACCAAAAAGGTGATCGAGCTTGTGTTGGAAATCAGCTTCGGCGTGAACAAAGGTCTTTTGGCTTAGCGCTTGCAGACAGGCGTTCAGTGCGGCCACCAGATCGTAACGCATGAGTACACAGACGGTAATGCGCGTGGCATCAAGCACTTCATTGTTAATGCGCCGTTCATGGCGCAGGGTGCGCCAGGCCGCCTGAAAGGTAGGCGCAAACACATAGAGCATCAGCGGAACACTCGCCAGACTCAGCGCTGGATTTGCCAGCCAGACGCTCGCCGTCGCCAATCCCAACGATGTTGCCGAGACCACGATCGTCTGGTTGGCTTGTCGCTCCGCGGGATTAACCGCCTTGGTGGTCGTCTCTTCTCTGGTCACCACCTGCGGCTGGCGCTGTAGCCACGTTTGGCGCTGTAACCACATTTTCGGCCAGGTTAGTTTTGGTAGTGATAAGTTACCATTGGCTTTCACTTGGCGATAGGCTTGGGTCCCAGCATAAACTGTCCCGCCAACCATTAAAGCTTCGAAGATCATGTGACCGATCCTGTTTTTACCAACAAGTGACTGTGCTATTCGCTAACGAGCATGGAGTCTTGGGGTGGCGTGTCGGCCGACCAGGTGACTGGAAGGGGATCCGCTTCGCGCTGCTGCTTTTGGCTTTGCAGATAGGTCCAGCCTGCCACACCGCCGGCCAACGCACCGACGGTCAGCGAAACCGGTGTCGAAGCCAGCGTCCCAACGACGGCAAGCACCCCTTTGGCGACGGTGCCCATGACAAGTCCACCCGCTAAGGCGGCGCCGCCGACAACTGCCCAGGTTTGAACTTGCGCGGGTTGTTGTTTACCCAACTCGACCAAGTGGGTTAAACTTTCCTGTCCTTTTGCGGTCCATGTCTTGATGGTTTGCATTTTTCTCTCCGGATTGTCTATGCTCTGCTGCGCGGACTGCGTGATCAACTATAGTTACATTCTCATCAGATTTATGTAAGATTTATGTAGCCAGCGCAACGAAGTTTTTCGCAATCGCTGCGTTGCGCTGCGCTTTTCGCTGATTTTGCGTAAGCTTTATGTGGTGTATTGTAGTCAGTAGAGCCTGACGTTTATTTTAATTCGCTTACGTGAAAATTGCCTAATGTCTGATGAAACAACGTAATAAATAAACATAGGATGAACATGGGATCATTGCATAGCTTTATACTGTGCGATTTGCTTGGCAACTTCTGCCATCGTTGGTAATACTGTCGTCATTGCTGCGGCATGTTTGCGCCACTTGTCTGCCGCTGGCGCACTAAAGGTCAGCCGTGAGACCGGCAAGACTTGGGAGACAAGCTGTTCTACCGCGTCGTCCCAACACAAAGCGGCAAAGGCCGCCACTTGGCGGATCGTCTGCCTCGGTGCTGCCACTAGATCGGTATAGCACACCAGGTGCCAATCACTACGTGGCAGCGCAGCAAGGTCTGTCAAGATCGTTTCGTTTGCCACTCGCCACTGGTGAGCGGCAATCTCCACCAGTGGGCATTCGCGCAGCGTTTCCCAGCCGGGTGTCAAGAGAAAGCTCCACGCCCCGTGCGGCCAGCCCGGCAGGGTGCGATAGGCAATAAAACGTTGGCTCGGCCAACCTTCCATAATGCTACTAATATTTTCTGCCGGGTCGCGATAGAGAAAGAGAAAGCGCGCATCCGGAAAAAGTGCGCGCAGAAAAGGAATCCGCAGCGCATTTTTTGGCGTTTTTTCCAGCAAGCGCACTTGGGTTGGTTGCTCCTCAACCGGCAAGTCAATCAACTGGCGGCCTTGGTGATCTTGCAACTGGCGGGCAAAACGGTCATGCAACTGTGCCTTCACTTCTGGGGTTGCATCCGCTGCGGTTAGCCGGTTGGAAGCATAGCCATGCGCCGCCGGATGCAGCGCCGGGATGCCTTCGATGATCTCATGGCTCTCTTCGCCAATCGTCCACAGTTCGGGAAAGTGCGCCAGCGTTTCAAACAGCAGCGTACTGCCTGCCCTGGGCGCGCTGATAATGATCAGCGGCTGCACGAGGGCGGGCGGTTGAAAGTTGGTCTGGCGGCGGCGCGCCGTCTTTTGGCGTTGTTTGACCAGCAGTTGATGCAGGGCTGAATTCATTATACGCCCATCCTCTCGGGCGCAGGCAGGAATCCTGTTTGTTGAAACCAAGTAAAGTAGGTATTCAGCAACTTTTGATCAAGCGCTGGACAGGCCAGCGATACTAGTGCCGCTTGGGTAACAGAGCCAGTAAACTGTGGCTTCGCCTGGGCAAAGAGATAGATCGGCGCGCGCAAAAGCAGCCGCAATTGTTGATAGCATTGATTTTGGGGCTGTTGTCCGGCGGCAGCCTTGACGGCAGTGACCCATTCGTCAAAGGAAACGCCGGTCATCGAGTAGCCCAGCGTGCCAATCATTTCCAACAGCGTTACCCAGGCTACCGGCTGGGGATGACAAAAATGAAAGATCTGCCCCACGGCATCTGGCTGCCGACTCAACTGCACAATCCCCTGACTCACATAGTCCACTGGTGTCAGATCGACCTGCGTCGCAACCGCGGGAAAACGGCCGAGTTCCACACAACCTTTCCAGATGGTGCACAACAGATCGTGGAGATTGCCATTGACACCAGTTTGGCTGTGGCCCATAATCCGCCCTGGCCGGTAGATGACTGCCGGCAAGCCGCGGGCCTGGGCATCACGCACCAACGCTTCCGCCACCCACTTGCTCTGTTTGTAGCCGCCTTGGAGCGTCGGGTCAAAGTGGGGAATACAATCTTCGGTCACAGATTGATCTGCGTGGGTATCGCTCAAAAAGATCGCCAGCGTCGAGATAAAATGGAGCGGCTTGGTCTGCCCCTGTGCGGCCAGCCGAATCGCTTCGTGTGTGCCAAGGACATTAGCTGCGCGCAGCCGTTCATAGGGATAGAGTGCATTGACCCACGCCCCATTGTGATAGATCCCATCGATCTGGTCGGCCAGTTCGGCAAAGTGCGCTTCGGTCAGCCCAAAACGGGGTTGCGCCAGATCGCCAACCACTGGGATGAGCCGCTGCTCCCAATCTGCTTGCCAGAGACCATAACTTTGCAGTTGGTTTTGCAACCGTTTCTGCGCTGTCTGCTGATCCGCGGCGCGCACTAAACAATAGATGGTCGCATCGGTCTGGCGCAACAATTCATCCAACAGATAGGTGCCCAGAAAGCCCGTAGCACCGGTGAGGAAGAGGGCGCGTGGTGTACTTTGGTGTGATATGCGTGGTGCATCAAAGCAAATCGTTGGATCTAATTGGGCATCAGCTTGCAGCAGTTGGCTTAGATCAACCTTCATTGCCTTACCTCATAACCGGCCGCTTGGCAGAGGGGTGCGCAGTAGGCGTTGAGATGGGCCAAGCTGGCGGCATCCACTTCGTTTTGCCAGCTATCGATCTGCCCGGTACGAAAGGTTCGACTGGTGGGATCGAAGACTGTCGCCATACGATCGGCCGCTGCGGTCGCGCTGTGGCCCAAATGGCCGGCAATGCGTGCGATGGTTGCTTGCTGGCTCGCCGCACTGCCACCTCCCTCTGGACCGACCAAATCTTCAAAGCGCACCACCAGACAGGCGGGGTCAGCTTCCCACTTGAGCAGCGCGCGGTAGACAGCAGCAAAGCCTTGTGTTGTAACCCCTGCGCGCGATGCAGTGCCTCCTTCCAGGATAAAATCCAGCCGTGCTTGGGCAGTCATTTCGCGAAAATCAGCTTGGAGAAAATGGGGACGGGGCATCCCGCGCGTCTCCAAAATAAAATCTAGTAATGAGACAACCACCGCCCGCGGGTCGCGCAGGATAAAGAGATGGCGATAACCCAAATGGGCCAGTAAGGGGCGCAAAGCTGGCGAATACATGACATGGCCCAAGAGATAATGCCCTGGTTGCAGCGCGGCTAACCACGCACCAAAGATCGACGGATCGACATAGACTGGCGTCAACGTACCCACGGCGACAGTACCATCGGCACTGGCAGCGGGTTGTTTCTGGGCGCGAGTCAGGGCATCCTTGACCTCGCGGTAATTGATAAAGAGCGGCGTCACGCGTGCCGGATCATCCTGAATAGCATCGTCCGCAAAGTGTTCACGATAGCCAAAGAGTTCAACCGTTTTGGCGAGCAAGTGGGTGCCACTCTTGGGCAGCGAGTTGATAAAGACGCACGGTTGTGGTGAGTTGGGATTCGGCATCATTCTTCCTTAAAACATGCCCATTGGCGGTACGGCTTCGGGATCAATATAGACATCTAAGACTGTTGGGCCAGGCCGGCGGCAAAGGGCAGCGAAATCAATTGCCTGGAGATCTTGTACGGTGTGAATGGCATGACCGACCGCGCCCATTCCTTCCGCCATCAGGGCAAAATTGACGCGACTAAAGCCAAACAATAATGGGTCTCGTGATACCTGACGATGGCGATGTTTGACCATGCCATATCCACCATCATTTAAGATCACATAAATGACCGGCACGCATTCTTCTACCGCAACCGTGATTTCCTGGCCATTCATCAAAAAACAACCATCGCCTGTCAGGCAGACAACTGGCGTACCACGCGCGGCCATGGCCATACCAACAGATACGCCAATAGCCCACCCCATTGCCATAGCTAATTCACCTGTACTGTGGAAATTTTGATGGCGCGGTGCAAAGAAGTGATGAAAGGTCCATGCCAACCAGTTGCAATTATCAGTGAGAAAGCGTGTTTCTGGTGGGAAGCGTTGCATCATCTCCCACATCAATCGTTGCGGGTGAATTGGGGCAGAATCGCTATGATACAGGGAACGGTTACGTACCTCAATGTGCGAAGGGATGAGTGGCCGATCGTTACTCACTTCAACTGGCAATGTAACAATTGGATTGGGTTGTCCATGGTCATGTTGCCATGTTTTTACACGATCAACGAGTGCTTCAAAGACTAATCTAACTGTACCATGTACGTGAAGCCTTGCCATGGGCGAGTAGTCAAAATATTGGTTAACAGGGTGGATATGGACGAATTTCTCATTTAATAAGACACTATCCCAGGCTGAGGTAGCCCATTGCCCTAAACTTGTTCCCGCGGCCAAAATCAAATCGACAGATTCATCGGCTAATGCAGCACGTGCCGAGTCGTGGCCGGCAAAGCCAAAGACGCCGGCCACCAGCGGATGATGCGGATCGATCCAGCTTTTGCCGCGTTGACTCGTTACCACGCGTACTTGCAACAATTCGGCTAATGTCATAAGTGCTTCCGTTGCGCCGGCAGCTTCATGTCCAGCCAATATGACGATCTTGCGCCCTTGTTGTAACGTCGTCTGCAACAACTGCCAGAGTTGATCGACGGCGACATGATTGACAAAATCCGAATCTGCAGTCAATGATTGTACGAGGTGTGAATACGCAGGCCCCTCGCTTATGGGCATGCGTGAGAGATCAACTGGGATGCTGATATTCACAGGCCCGCACGGTGGTTTTAGCGCGTGGCGTAACGCCGCAAAGAGCTTGTATTCAAATTGTTTGGCATGAGTAATAATAGTGTTGTAACGCGTACAAGGCTTCAGCATGGCGGATGTATCAATCGTGTCCGGCGAAGATTCCTGAAGGGCTGCGGCACCAAATTTAGCAAGCATTGATTGGGCTGTAATCGCCAAGAGCGGGGTGCGGTCTACATAAGCACCCATCAAACCAGTGATCAAATTGGTCGTGCCAGGACCCGTGGTTGCACAACAGACACCAAGCTTGCCCGTCTCGCGCGCATAACCGCTGGCCATGTGTGCTGCACCGGTTTCGTGACGAGCAAAAATTGCGCGTGGTCCGCCACGTTGTGCACTCCGGTTTAATGCCTCATACAGTGCGGAAATATGACCGCCCGGCACGCCAAAAACATACTCCACACCGAGCAGGTCGAGATAAGCAACTAACAGATCACTAAGATTGTACGCCGATGAGTCAGCGTTGAGGGGGATATTTTTGGCTGCGCCAAGAACATTTTGTACTTGCACGGTCATGTTTACTCCTTTTTATTTAAGGTGGTGCGTATGCAGCGTGGTGGCACCAAGGTTGCAGGCTCTGCGTCCCACAGGGGCAGAGCGCTCAATTCGTATTCCCGCTCTGCGCGTAGAAATAGAGATTCAAACGTAGACTTGCACTGGTTCGATCAGATCAGCCAGGGTGGCAATGGTCGGTTTGGCTAGAAAGTCGGCGACGGGCACTTCACAGCCAAAGGCTTGTTCGGTACGGGTGAGCAGTTGCATGATGAGAAGCGAGGAGCCACCAAGTTCCAGAAAATCATCCTCAATTCCTACTTCATCGATCCCAAGCAAGGAGGACCAGAGCGTGGCTAAGCGTTCTTGATCGGTGCTTTGCGGTGCTATATAGGGCTGCGCCAGATGGGGGCGAACGCGTTCCGGTGCAGCGAGTGCTTTGAGATCCAGTTTGCCGAAGGCATTCACCGGCAACTGTGCAAGTGGCACAAACGCCGCCGGAATCATATACTCCGGCACCTGCGCCGCCAGTAATGTACGCAATTCACTGACTGTTGGAAGCACAGTAGCTGTCGTGACATAATAGGCCACCAACCCTTGTTCGCCGGAGTGAAGCGCTTTGGCAACCACCGCCACTTGTTGAATGACTGGGTGTTGGCGCAGTGCTGCCTCAATTTCCGCCGGCTCGACGCGATAGCCGCGGATTTTGACCTGAAAATCACGGCGGCCCAGGTGGTAGAGACAACCGCTTGCATCCAAATAGCCGAGGTCGCCGGTGAGATAGAGACGAGTCGGTATGCCCTGCGCCGCCGCCACCGACAAAAATTTCTCATGTGTCAAGTCCTCGTTATGCCAGTAGCCGAGCGCCAAGTAGGCACTTTTGACCGCGATCTCACCCGCTTGTCCAGCGCTCACGGGTTCGCCGTTCTCATCCAAAATTAGCACCTCTGTTTCGTCAGCAACATAGCCAAGTGGCACACGGTTGTCGGTCAATTGGCTTGCACCATCCAGATAAAACGCCGTCACTGGCCCGGTCTCGGTGGAACCCAGTCCGAGCACCAACATGGCATGATCGGCAAAGTGTTGCTGATAGGCGGCAATGTCGCTCGCCTTGATCTGCTCGCCGCCAAAGTAGACAATACGCAGATGAGGAAAGGCATGTTCAGTCGCCAGTGTCCCCGCAGCGAAAGTCTCTACCAACTGGCGAAAGACGGTGGCAACTGAGTTATAGATGGTAATCTCGTGCTCCACCAGCCAATCTGCCAGCCGTGTAATCCCTTTCTGCTTGAGCGGATAAAGATGGATCGAGGCACCATTGAGCAGCGCGCCAAAGATATCCTTCAACGCACCGGCAAAGCTAAACGACTTGAGACAGATAAAGCGATCTGCCGGTGTGACACAAAAGATATTGGTGTTGCGCCGAATGTGGTGGAGCAGATTGCGCTGGCTATTATAGACACTCTTGGGCGTGCCGGTCGAGCCGGAGGTGTAGTAGATGTAGGCAAGCGCGTCGGGAGAGATGAGCAGTTCCGGGTTATGGTCAGGCACTTTGGGATCAAGCGCATCAATAGCAATCACTTGGTCCGCATTCCCGGTCAAGGCGACGGCCATGGCCTCATGTTCGGCAGCGGTGAGCAGTAGCGTCGCCCCAGCATCCTGCCAATAGTAAGCTAAACGTTCCTGGGGGAAAGCCGGGTCAAAAGGTACATAGGGTGCGCCACTCTTGAGGACCCCGAAGATAGCGGCCAACATCGGCGCGTCATTGGCGAGCAAAATGGCAACTGCCGGCGGCGCGTCTCGCTCACCTTGCCGCTGCAAGAGGCAATGGGCGATGCGGTTGGCAAAGCGGTTGAGTTGATCATAGGTGAAGCTGTGCGTATCGCTTTGCACCGCCAACTGTGCCGGTGTGCGTTCTACTTGTTGCGCAAAGCGCGCGGCCAGTGACTGCTCGGTCGCGGCCAATGGGAACTCGCACCAGTCACCGCTGGGGTGGCGATACCGGTTGCGTATGGCTTGCTGCTCTTGCATTGTTCGTGGCTCCTAAACTAAGCTCTGGATGAAAATCGGATCTTTCTCGCGCCTTTTTCGAGGAGCAAATATCCGGTTTTCATTACCTATGTTAAACAACACAGGGTTAGGCAACATAGGGCAAGACCTGCTCCGCGAGGATCGCAATCCCTGCAATATCCTCCAAATCAGGCCAAAGGACAACAACCTCGGCGCAACCAGCGGCGGCATAGGTGTGCAAATGTTGAATGACTTGTGCCGGTGTACCGGCCAGAACGACTCGGTCGACGGCGGCGTCAAGCATTGACCCGTCGGTGGGCAGGCACGTTGCCCGTGGCGATGCACGCAGGAAACGGGCCAGACGTGCGTCACGCTCTTCATCTGTACGCCAACAAAGTACCGGTAGCGCCAGCGTCCGTTTGAGATCTGTAGGTCGGCGACCGTTGGCACAGAGCAATGCATCAAGCTGGGTCGAACGTGCCCGAAAAAGCGCCGGTGAGGCCATTTCACTATTCCAAATATCGGCGTAGCGCGCCACCAATGGCAGAGTACGTTGGGGGCCATTGCCACCCACGAGCAGGCGCGTGGGTTGTGCCGGCTTTGGCAGTAATTCAGCCGCTTGTAGTTGATAAAAGCGTCCATCAAAAGTCACGGGCTTGGGATTGCGGATCAATTGGGTGATGACTTCCAGCCCTTCGGCCAACCGATCCATGCGGGTTGGTATATCGCCTAGCGAATAGCCAAACATCTGATGTTCCCGTTCCTGCCAGCCTGTGCCTACGCCCAGGATCATGCGTCCGCCGCTAAGGTCGTCGATGGCCATGGCTTGGCGCGCCAGCAGCACCGGATCGCGGAAGGAAACCGGCGCCACCAGTGAACCGAAGTGGATGCGCTGCGTATGTGTAGCCAGCCAGGTTAGCGCGACAATTAGATCCAGCGCATCGCGATTGGGCGGTACCATGCCGGTGAAATGGTCCGAGCAATAAAGCCCAGCAAAGCCCACTGCTTCAATTTCGGGAACCAACGCTTGCAAACGGGGCCAATTTAGACCTGCCTGCGTGCGCAGCGAAAGCGAAAGTTGCATCAATGTCACCCCACTGCTGCTAGGTTTGTTAAGGGCAATTCGTCAATCGTACGCATTGGTTCTTGTACAATATTTTCCAGTAAGATTTGAAAATCTTGGACCATGCGCTCAATTGTTGTGCGCTCAAATAAATCTTTGCGATAATTCCAATAACACTCCAACTGAGGATTCGTGCCGTTCTTCTGCGTTTGCTCTAACGTTAACGCCACATCGGCGACGATATTGAGGCGCGGTTTGCCGATTGTTGTAATTGTCAGATCGGGTAATTGATTAGCCTGAGCTGACGTGGGTACGAAATTGAAGACGGCCTGAAAGGCTGGCAGTCGCTGCGGCAGCCAGTCGGGGGAAGTAATCCGCGCGAATTGGCGTAGGTTTATATCCTGGCAGTCAAATGCAGTTAATTGCACTTGTTTGACCCGTTCTAGCATTGCCACAAACGATGGCGCGCCTTGCAGATTGATACGCAATAAGGACATGCTGGCGAAACAACCAATCAGTGGTTCAAGCCAAGTATGGTTGCGTTGACTGATTGGGGTGCCGATCAAAATATCTGCACATGTACTGTAACGGTAAAGTAAGGTTGTATAGGCGGCCAGTACGACCATTGGCAGGGTTGCACCCTGCTGCTGACTTAACTGCTTTAGTTTATTCGTCATCGCCGCAGAAACGGTGAATTGTTCTTCGGCGGCCGCATGTGCTTTTGGTTTTTCCATGGGTGGCCGCGGGTGATCGGTAGGTAAAAGCATGGGCAATGGCGGTGTTGCGAAAAACTGACGCCAATATTGCTGGCGTTCAGCCAGCACGGTTGGACTAAAAAATTGGCGTTGCCACACTGCAAAGTCAGCATACTGAATAGCAAGAGGTGGCAAGCGTGGCGGTTGATCTGTCGTAAAGGCTTTATAGCAGGCGACTAACTCATCTAGGAAGATCCCACCTGACCAATTATCAGCACTAATATGATATTGGGTGCAGAGCAGGATATGGGCTTCATCGTTCAAATGGAGCAGGGTTGTGCGCAGAGGGAGATCGTGTGCCAAATCAAAAGCAAGAGTTTCTTCAGCTCTAATCATTTGTTCGATCTCACGCTCCTGCATTAGCTCACTCAACCTACTCAAATCCACATACACCAGATTGATTTCAGCATGATTGAGAAGCCGTTGCACCGGACTGCCGTTGCTTACCGGATAGACAGTGCGCAAAATTTCATGGCGCTGCAGTAAAAAATTGAGACTTTGACTTAATGCGCCCACACTTAATTTGCCGCGCAGATGAAACGGCGTGGTATTGTTTTGCCAGGGGGGTAAATCAGTTGACGACGACGGTTGGCTGCGTAACCACCACTCCTCCTGCACAAAGGTAAGTGGAAAGTCACGGTCACGGAGGATCGGTTGCAAGGCGACGGCTTGCTTGTTGGTTTTGCGCTCATTTCGATTATTCGTTGCAGCGCCAGTAAATTCAGCCGTGGCTGCTTGTTTCCCTGAAGCTTTGGCGACAATCCGCTCACGGTCAGGATCATTTGCTGTTTGTAAGAGACAATGCTCGATCAAAGCCGTTAGGGCTGCTCGAAAATTCTCGGCAAGTTGCTCGATTGCGGTTTGCCGATGATAGTGGCGATTGTAGGTCCAAACCATTTCTAACTTGCCATGCACAACCTGCCCATTGATCGCGATGAGATAGGGGCGTCGGTAATGCACGCTTTGGGCTGCCCCACTAGACTCAGGCGCATACCGCAGTAACAGATCGCCAGAGGCACTTTCACCCCAATCTTGAAACTGTCCTAGATAATTAAAACTGATGGGGGGGGCTTGCCTCGCCATTAGGCTAGGTTCTTGGCGCAGATAGCGCAGGATGCTGTAGCCAACCCCGCGGTTGGGGATGCGGCTCAGTTGTTGCTTGACGCTTTGCAGCAATGCGCCCGGCTCTGTCTGGTCTTGCTCCAAGCTGACAGGAAAAAATGAAGTAAACCAGCCGACCGTGCGCGACAGGTCGGGGGGATTGGCCGTCCGCGGTAGCACCGTTGACCCTATGCTGTCTTCGCGGCCATGTCCTTCTAGATCAAGTTGCAGAAAACGTTGCCCGCTCCAACGGTTCACACTTTGCAGGAGGGCGGTCAGTAACAGGTCATTGATTTGTGTCTGGTAGACCGGGGGGACATCATATAACAGTGCGTGCGTCTCGGTAGCAGAAAACCGACAGACAACATCGCCTGCCGATGCTAGCGTATCCTCCAACACCGCGCTCTCCCCAGCAACCGTCCGCTCCATTGGCAAAACAAGTGGCGGGTACGTTAGCGTTTGTTGCCAGTAAGCCAATTCTTGGGCAACAGCTTGCTGACCAACCTGGACCAGCCAGTGTGCCCAAGCCTGAAAAGAGGTGGTCTTGGCGGGCAGTTCGATCAGAGCACCTTGGCTGAGCTGCTGGTAGGCAGTTTGCAGGTCTTCGAGCAAAATGCGCCAAGAGACCCCATCCACCACTAGATGATGAATGACCAACAACAGACGACCGGGTTCATCGGCCCCATAGTCAAAGAGTACGGCGCGCAACAAGGGGCCAGTGGTCAGATCGAAATTGCTATGCGCCCACTCGGCTTTGGAAGCCAACTGCCGTTGGCGTTCTTCCATTGCCGCGAAAGCCAGATCAATGATAGTTAAGGCGACCGTCTCTTGTTCATCGGTATGAAACTGTCGCCAACTTTCTCCCGCCTGGGTAAAACGTAGGCGCAGCGCATCGTGATGGCGAATCAACTGTTGAAGCGCTTGTGTGAGCCAATCAGGATTGACCAATGGTGTTGTTTCGAGCAGCATCGCCTGATTAAAATGCTGTGGTTCCGGTTGATTTTGGTTGAAAAACCATTGCTGAATCGGCGTCAGTGGTACATCACCCGGCGTAACCATTTGGTCGGGTTGCGCGGTTGTGACAGGATTGATGATTGGGGCCAATTGGGCAATAGTCTGATATTGAAACAAATCGCGTGTGGTCATTTGCAGTCCAGCCTGGCGCACACGCGCGACCACCTTCATACTGATAATCGAGTCCCCGCCCAAAGCAAAAAAATTGGTGTGCCGCCCGACCTGCTTAATGCGTAAGACCTCTTGCCAAATCGTCGCCAATGTGATTTCTGTGGGTGTGCGCGGGATGGAATCTTCGTCATCACGTTGTAGGGGAACTGCCGCGGGTGCAGGTAATGCATTGCGATCTACCTTGCCATTCGGCGTGAGTGGCAGCCCCTCCAGCAACACAAAGGCACTTGGCACCATGTACTCCGGCAGCTTCTGTTGCAGATGACTGCGCAAATCGGACACGAAGAAATCGGACACTGAGAGAGAGAGAGATGGTGAAGGGGGGAAGTCATCTTGCCTAATCTCCCTATCTCCCTGTCTCCCCCTCTCCTTGTCTGCAACCACATAGGCTACCAACCGCTTCTCTCCAGCCACATCTTCGCGGGCGATGACCACAGCCTCCTGCACGGCTGGATGTTGGCGCAAGACGGCTTCGATTTCGCCCAGTTCAATGCGGAAGCCGCGCAGTTTCACCTGTTGGTCAATGCGTCCCAAGAATTCGATGTTCCCATCGGGCAGCCAGCGGGCCAGGTCGCCGGTGCAGTAGAGCCGACCTGTGGCAAACGGATTGGCAATAAAGCGCTCGGCGGTTAATTCGGGGCGATTTAAATACCCACGCGCGACGCCGACTCCACCGATATAGAGTTCGCCGGGTATACCGACGGGCAGGGGCTGCAAGGCTGCATCAAGAATGTAGATTTGTTTGTTGGCCAACGGTTTGCCAATCGGCGGTGATTGCGTTGTTATAGGATACGCAGTACAGTTGAGCAGCGTAGCAGTGACCGTTGTTTCAGTTGGCCCATAAGCGTTGATAAAACGCGACTTCGTTGACCAACGGCGGGCCAGGTCTACAGAAAAGGTTTCCCCGCCGGTGATCACACTTTGTACGGTTGGCAGTAGATCTGGGTTCAGCATCGCTAACAGAACCGGCGGGGCCTCGATATGCGTGATGGCATAGTGGTTGATGAGCTGCGGTAACTGTTCGCTCGTCAGCAACAGATCCGGCGGTGCCAAGACCAAGGTGGCACCAGCACAGAGGCAGGTGACGATCTCGCCAACCGAGACATCAAAATTAGGCGACACAAACTGCAAAAAGCGACTGTCCACGCGCACCGCGAATTGCTCGCTTTGTGCCAGTGCTAAATTGCCGATCCCGCCATGTTCCACCAACACCCCTTTGGGCTGGCCCGTTGAACCGGAGGTATAAATGATATAGGCTAAACTTTCCGCCGTACTGTTGGTAGCAGGATTTGTCGCAGGCTGTGCATTCACCACGGTTGCCACGGCATCCAGATTGACGAGTGGCATTTTCTGCGGGAAAAGGACGCGATGCTGGGTTTTGCTCAAAATCAGGGCTGGAGCGGCATCCTCCAGCATAAACGCCAACCGTTCCGCCGGGTAGCTGGGGTCGAGCGGCAGATAGACGCCGCCAGCCTTGAGAATGGCCCAAAAGCTGACAATCATTTCCAGCGACCGTTCCATGCAGACCCCGACCAATGTCTCGCTGCCCACCCCTAACCGCTGCAGGTGGTGGGCAAGCTGGTTGGCGCGTTCATTTAACTGGCGATAGGTAAGTTGCTGGTTTTCAAAGACAACGGCAATGGCATCGGCTGTCCGTTCCACCTGTTCTGCAAAGAGGTGGTGGATACACTTGTCCTTAAGATAATCGGTGGTCGTACCATTCCATTCGACCAACAATTTGTGACGTTCGGCGTCAGTTATCATGCCCGCATTACTCCTATTAGAATTGCGCAAAGGTAACAAAGCGACCCGCTCCTGACCAGAAGCTCAGTTCGCCCATTAAAAGTAAGATCTGTTTAAAACTCATAGTTTTAGTCATTCAAAAACTATGAGTTTCAAAACAACCACACGAAAGATAGAAAAACAGATACCCGGCTGCACTAGAAATGGCTTGACCTGTTGTACACTTGGTCCGTTTACCGCGTTAGTATCGAAGCCGCGGGGTTGGTATGGCTGATGCGCAGCGCCGGGCTTCTGGCCGCTGAGTTTTCGATGCTGTGCAGATGGCGCAGGTATTCGTAGGTGCTCGGCAACTGTTCCCCTAAATTGCGTTGCTGTTGTTTGATGCGGGCAAACAGGGTAGATGCCTGCTGCACCATCTCCGGTTCATAGGCAATACGCGCATAGGAGCGCTCTGGCAGAAAGCCCATTCCGGCAAAAATGCAGTAATAGCTACCGTTGGTCCAGAAGTTGTGGAACTCGTTATCAAAGGAACCGTAATAGTCATCCTCACTACTCAGGGGTGGATTGACCGGCAGGCCAGCTTTATACAAGGCAATCTTTTCACGGATGCTGTCGCTCAGGTTGAGTTCATTCTTGTTGGCGCGCCAGAATGCTGTATCGTCGCGGGTCGTGGTGAAATAGTGCGCCTGCACAAAATCACGGCAATCATCGTACATAAATTCAATTTCGCGATTGAATTGTTCAACCAACACCGGTTCAAAGGCCCGCGTTGGGAAATATTTGGCTAATTGGTAGATCGCCGCGGTAATAAAGTAGATGCCGGTTGATTCGAGCGGTTCTAGAAAACAGGAAGAAAGGCCAATGCTGACACAATTTTTGACCCAAGCCCGCCGGTTGCGGCCCGTGCGGAAACGGATGCGATTAAAGTTGACCGCTGACTCTTGCAAACCCCATAGCTGACAATAATCGCGAATCGCTTCTTCTTCGCTGGCAAAATCACTTGAATAGACATAGCCAGAGCCAAAACGGCCTAACATGGGGATTTTCCAGGTCCAACCGGCGTTCATGGCAATGGCAGACGTGTAAGGTTCAACCCCTAGCTGCTCATCATCGTTGGGGATGGCAGCGGCGACTGCACTGTCGCATAATAATTGATCCTTCATATTGATAAAGGGTTCGCCCAGCGCCTGATTGATCAACAAGCCGCGAAAACCAGTGCAATCAATGTAGAAATCAGCCGAAAGCAACAGACCTTCCATCGTTTCAACCGACGCCAGCGCCCCCTGTTCATCTAATTGGACATGTTTGACCTCGTCCAGAATCCGATTGACGCCGCGTGCGGTCGCCCAGCGCATCAAAAAATCCGCAACCAAATGGGCATCGAAATGCCAGGCCGAAGGCACGGCTGGGGTACCGTCCATAAAGCGAGGCGAGCGTTTGGCATCCAAGAGATAGGGTTCACGGAAGCAAGCATAATCTACCGGCTCGCCTTTGCCCTGTGTTGTGTGGAACCAATATTGTGGCAACGGTACGCCATTGACATTAGGGAGAATGCCAAAAGGGTGATAGAAATGATTGGGGGATGCACCCGCTTCCCGCTTTCGCCAGTTGACAAACTTAACCGCAGCCTTAAACGAGCCATTGACCGCCATCATCCACTCTTGTTCTGGAATGCCCAGGAAATCGAAGAAGACCTTTTGTAGATTGGGAGTCGTCGCCTCGCCCACGCCAATTTTCTGAATCCTGGGCGATTCGACCAGGGTAATTTTCACGGCGTGGCCAAAGGCTTTGGTGAGGTAGGCCGCTGTCATCCAGCCGGCTGTCCCGCCGCCGACAATGAGGACATCGCGGATTACTGAATTAGAATCTCGGTACATGGTGACTTCTCCGAATGTGGTAACGTTGTTGCGCGCAAAAATGAAATACGAAATAGTGTGGACGAGCATGCCCTTCGGCATCCAGCGTGTTTCAAGGCCGGTTCTTTGTCATTGTGCTTGTTGATCATTGCGCAACGGCAACAAAGCGATCCCAACCCCGGACCAAAAGCCCAGTGTGCCGATCAAAATCGAAAAATAGATGCCCGTATGCAGCAGAAAGGTCGTGCCGGTCACCAGCGCCACAGGCAGCACCGTCAGGCGGAAGAGCAGCTTCAACGTGCCATTGAACTGGCGCGCCATGGTGAGCAGAAAGGTCAGATGACTCAAGTCCTGGCTCATCAACACGACCTGCGCCGTGTCGGTGGCAATGGTGGTTGCCCCACGCAGCGAGACCGAGATGTGCGCCTTGCTGAGGGCAATGGCATCATTGATGCCGTCACCAACAAAACAGACCGTGCGCCCCTCGGCTTTCAGTCCCTCGACCAGCGCGGCTTTGTCTTGCGGCAGGACGCCGGCATAGTAGTGTTCGATGCCCAACTGCTCGGCCAAGTGACGAGTCGGTGCTTCGTGGTCGCCGGAGATGATGTAGAGCGCCAACCCCTGTGCCTGTAGTTCGGCGATGGCACGCTTGGCCTCAGGGCGAATGGTCGGGGCTAGTTCGATGGCCCCGGCGACCTGTTCGTCTACGGCGACCAGTACCAGCGAATGGCCTTTAGCATGGCTGGCATTTTGCAGAGCGTCTAAATCGGCCGGGATGGGCAGGCCTTCTATTTCCATAAAGCGCCGGCTGCCGACGCGTACGGTCTGTTGCTCAATGACAACTTTGATGCCGTAGCCCATTTCATAGCGGGCATCATCCAGGATGGGTAGTGGCAACGCCCGTTCGACAGCGGCGGTCAGGATGGCTTTGGCAATCGGGTGGCTCTGTTTGGCCTCGGCGGCAGCGGCATAACGCAACAAGGTTGCCTCGTCGAATGCGTCGCCGGCCACTTCACGAAAGAGGTGCAGCGCCTGCACTTGGGGTTGCTCCAGCGTGAGGGTACCGGTCTTGTCAAAGACAATGGTATCCACGCGCTGAAAGACTTCCAGCGCCCGCGCATCTTTGACCAAGATGCCCCGCCGTGAAGCAATATTCATATAGCTCAACATCGACAGCGGGCCGCCGATGCGTGCCACGGCACCGACGCCCGTACCCATAATCGCCGCGGCCGCCCACGGTCCCAAAGTCAACCAACCCAACGCACCCACGCCCAAGAGTGGAGCAGCCATGCCGTCATTAAAGTTGCGCACACGTGAGAGAAAGCTAAGCTTATGGTTGGCCGCTTTTTGCAAGATCAGGGCAATCTGGGCCGCGTTGGTTTCGGCGCCGGTCTTCTCGACCTGGACATAGAGTTTCCCGGCCAACACAATGGTCGCCGCTAGCACTCGATCCCCCAAAGCTTTTTCGGCGGGTTGACTCTCGCCGGTCAACATATGTTGGTCAACGGTCGCCAGCCCGTGGGTTACAACGCCATCCACCGGCACGGTTTGGCCCGCCTCGACCACCAAAATATCCCTATGACCAATCGCCGCAAAGGGGATCTCGACTTCTACCCCGTCCACTACGGCCCAGACGGTGCGCGGCTGCGGTCCAAAGGCGCCGATAAATTCACGTCGGAAATGATCCTCGGTCTGTTGGATCAACTTCTGGGTGGCCATCGCTACCAGAATGCCAACGCTGGCTGGTACAAAGTAACCACCGAGATAGGTGGCAACTTCGGAGCCGATCAAGACGATGGGATAGGACAAGCGACGCTGCTTCACCAACATCTGGTAACCACGCTCATAAATGGGCCAGGCCAGCCAGGTGGAAAAGGCAATATTGGCGGCGGCCAGCGGCAGAAAGAGGTGCGTTGCCGCCAGCGCAACCCCGATGTTGCCAACAGCCAGGATCACGCGCCGATTGGCATCCTTCTCGACTTCGCTCAGGCCAAGGTTAAGCTCGGCCTTTTGCTGGCCGCGCAGTTTTCCCATCAGCAACGGATCGATATGCTGCTGCACAAAGCGCTGCCAGTGGTCGTCTAAGGCCGTCAGCTTTTCGCCCACTTCACGTATCACCGGGTTTAGCACTGGGCGCACTACTGGGGCTACCTCGCGCTGCACCTCTTCGTAGAAGGCTTTGACCTCAGCCAACAGCGGGTGCCGAGTTTCTTGGTGTGATTTGTTGCCATTGACAAAGATCGACGCACTATAACCATTTTGCGCAGAGGATACTCCTTCATGCAGATGATTAATCAATGATTTCTTTTTCGGACTCAATAAACGTGTAATCATTTGATGCTTACCTCTTGTATGCCTTCAAATGTATACCCAAATAACGCGATATCCGCCGCAAAATGGTCGGCTACGATCTGACGAGTATAGTCAGTGTAATACGCGCGATAGTCATGATGGGTAGACTTGTTCACATGGGGCAATTGCGCTGTAATGTTCAATTTTTGGCAGACTTGGGCAAAGTCCTGCGTCAACGTTTCATAGTGTCCCACAAAGTCCACCAGCAGCTTGCCCTGGGCGTCGCTAATCACATCCTTTTGTAGCTTGGTTGCTCCCTTGGGATAAGGGTTAGGGGTGTCGATCACCCAGGCCAGATAGCGTTCAAAGCTGCCAAATGATTTGATAAGTTCATGTTTGAGATGGGTTGGCTCTTTCAAAATAAAGTGATACATCGAAACTTGCCAATCCCAGGGGTTGCGCACAAAGGCGAACTTGTAAAAGCTGGTATAGACCGACGCGGGTAGGAATTGTTGTGCATCGCGCGCCCGCGCATGCAAGAGCCATGCTTCCCACGCTTCGTAAAAGGGATTGGATGCCCCGTCCAGTCGCTGCAATGGTCGTTTGATTTTGAATTTTTCTGGCTCCTGCGTATAAGGAGCCAGGGTATTGCGCACACTCATACCAGCGGTTTTGGCGACATGGAAAAAGATGAATTGATGTGTGTAGGAGATCAGCATAGACTGTTTTCCAATGATTCACTGCCAGTTTCTAGCTATACATATTCATCAGGGTACGGGCGAAACTTTTGCCGGTATAGTCGCCGTAGAGAATGCCCTTTTTCGTCAGATGCAGGGCATCATCAGACATGGTGATAAAGCCATCTTCCACCAATTCTTTAATCGTGTCAGCACAAAGTGATTCTAACTTGAAACCATACTTTTTTTGGAAATCACGCAAATTGAAGCTGATCAGCTTCATACTCAAGACCACATCGCGAATCATACTATCCAACAGTGTGAGCGTATAGCCCCGTTGTACAGACAATTGCCCATTTTCGAGCAGTTCAAGATATTTCTCTTCGTCGTTGGTATTTTGGAAGAGGTAGTTGCCCAAGCGGCCAAAAGCAGAGGTGCCAAAGGCATAGTAATCATCGCCACGGAAGATGCTGGGTGTATGCACGTGGGCATATTGGCCCTGCTTAGTAAAGGTGTAAAAGCTCCACGGAATATAGTCAGCTTTTTCCAACTCGGTCATAGCGTGCTGCATATAGCGCAACTCTTCGTCATCGGAGGGCAGTTCCAGGGTCTTATTCTTCAGCCCGCGATAATATTCAGTGTTGGCATAGAGTTCGGTCTTATAAACTGTAATACTGTGGACGCCGGCTTCAATCGCGCGACTGATGCTGTGCGCCCAAGTCGCCGGAGTTTCGCCGGCCAGACCACTCATTAGGTCAATGTTGAGCGGAATTCCAATCGTTTTGGCTAATTCAATCGCGCGCAACACTTTTTTCTCGTCGTCCAAGCGGTGCGAATTTTTAATAATGTCGGTATCAAACGATTGCACGCCCATGCTCATACGCGTGGCACCCATTTTTATAATCGTCGCCGCCTTCTCTTCCGTCAAGGTCACCGGTTCGGCCTCAACCGTATATTCAGCATTCTGCAAGGTATAATTTTTGCGTAGCGTCTCATTGATCTGGAGCAACTGGTCGTCGGGCAACAGGCTAGGGGTGCCGCCGCCAAAGTAAATCGAGATGACCGGTCGATTTTTTAAATGATAAATTTCAGCGGCCAGTTCTAGCTCGCGGCAAAGCGCATCCACATAGCGGCCCATACGTTTTTGCTTCTCCTCGCCGCGCAGGTTGATCGTTTTGTAGTAACAGTAACTACACCGTTGAATACAAAAGGGGGTATGTAAATAGATGTTGAGGGGTCGCCGATCCTCCATCTGTGCGGCTTCTAGCCGTTTCCAATGGGGGAAATTGGGGTAGTTGGTCACAAACCCTTTACGGGCGGGATCCCAATAATCTTGCTCTTGACGGGTGTTAATCATGGCGCAGGCTCCTTATGCTACTTGTAACGGCTGTTTCGTTGCCACAAAGGTGGCCAGCGTCTGAATGTTGGTAAAGATTTTTAGATCTAATTCGTCTTCTTCAAACTGAAAGCCAAAGTTTTCTTCCACCAGCGAAACCAATTCCACCAGCATGATCGAATCTAAGCCCAGCCCATCTTCTAATAGCGATATCTCAGGCGTAATCTCGGCGCGCTTGATATTCGCGTCAAGTTGCTCAGCAATAATCGTTTTGAGTTGCTTAATGATAGTTTCCATGCAGCGTTCCTTTCTGAAAAAAGTAACAACCCCGCCCTAACCCTCCCCTGCGAAGGGAGGGAACGGTTGACGGCGACTCAGTCCCTCCCCTCGTTTGGGGGAGGTTAGGAGGGGGTTGCTTTGTTAATTGCTAACCGGCCAGCGCCGTCAACCGCTGGCGATCCACTTTGCCGCTGGGCAACAGCGGCAAGGCATCGAGCAACAACACCGCATCGGGAATGGCATAATTAGGTAAGTGCGCAAAACACTGTTGGCGAATTTGCGCATCGTTCAGCAACGCTTGGTTGTCGAGCACACAGAAAGCCGTAAGCTGTTCGGCGTCGCCCTTGCCGACCACGACGACGTGCTCAACCCCAGCAATCTGCTCCATCTGCCGCTCGATGTCGGCAAAGTGGACCAGGTAGCCGCGGCGATTCATACTGTTGCCGGCGCGACCGGTGATCTGGAAATAACCATTCGGCAAACACCTGGCCAAGTCACCGGTGCGATACCAATCAGTGGCGCTCTGGCGGTGTAGCCACTGCCCGCTTTCATCCACATACCCAATAAAACTCGCCGAGTGTTGGCAGTAGAGCTCACCCATCCCATGGGCTGTCGGCGCGTCGCCATCACCGAAGAGTGTATCATCGACTTTTAATTGGACACCGGGGAATGGTCGACCAATCGTTGTTGCTTTGTCCGCCAGCTCGTCGCCGGGGGCGCAGACGGCAATCGCACCCATTTCCGAGCTGCCATATTGGTTGACAAAAGTGCCACCAATCGCCGCATCAAAGGCACGAAAGGTCGCTTCGTTGATCCGCTGGGTCGCTGTGATCGCCAGCCGATAGCGGCGCGGCGTCTTGAAGCCCTTTAGCAAAATACCGGCCAACATGGGGGTGACACAAGTCACGGTCGGGTGGAAGCGCTTTTCATGAGCCAGATAGCGGAAGAGGTTGCTCTGATCTTGCAGATCAATGGCCGCACCGGCCAGAATTGCGGGCAAAAAACCAACCCCAAGGCCATACATGTGCGCAATTGGTACGGGCAGGGTCAACCGATCAGCATTGGTATATTGATACTGCGCTACACAACCCTCGGCATTGTCCAATAAAGTCTGGTGGGTATGGACCACCAACTTGGACGCCCCCATGCTGCCCGATGTGCGCAAGAAAAGGTGGCCCGGCGTTTGCAAGGCTGCATCTACGGGTGGCTGATAGGCCGGATTGGCTTCAATTAACAAAAATTTTTCAGCCTGCTCTCCCCAATCGGTACCGACCTGCGCCGGTGCCCGTTTGACGACCAGCCGATAGTGGCAGAAATGGGGGATCGGTTTCCATTCAGATGGCTGTGTCCCCTGTTCCGAGGGCGGCAACAAGACAAAGTTGATCCCCTGCTGCAACAGGTATAACAACGTCAGCGCACCAGGCACCGAGTTGGGACATTCGACGGCCAGACAAGTAGTGGGCGCGATGCCATGCTGGGCAAAATAGTCAGCAAACGTCGCCAGCAACCCCGGCAAGGCATTATAAGTCACCGTAAATTGCCCATCGGTCAGGCTATTCTGTTGGTTTTTATCGACGCGAGTGATTGCGCCCAGCTGGGTTGCGAATGACATCAGCTTCCTCGCAAACTTACTTCCTCTTGGCTGGTTTTTGTGCTGCGCGCATAAAGCTGCGCAGCCTTTTACAGCGGTGTCGCCTAATTGTGATGCACAACACCAGTGTATTAAACCAGCGTGGCGTGAACGTGGCGTGAACGTGGGATGCCCCTGGTCGGATAGGCAGTCAAGCTCAATGATCTGCTTCTGTACAAAACGAGGCTGCTTCAAGCAGTGGGGGGAATACGATCTGCGACATGCGTAGGAAATTTCTCATTGATCAACATCAGTGGTTGACCGCCGGCCAGGATACGGTAGGTGCGGCTGATAAATTCATATCCGGTGTAACGTGCAATCTCTGGGGGCAAATCGGCAATCGTTTCCCGCCCATACCAAAGGATCTCGCGACGATTTTCGATCTGACTGTTGAGCAACACGCGCCCGATGCCGGCCGGCTCTTTTTCCAGATCGCCCAAGAGCTGCGGCGGCAGGCGTGTCGGGGCAAGCAGCGAAACGGCATAGGCATAGACGGTGGCACTGTAGCGCCCACGCAATAGCACCTGGCGGGCCACCACTTCGCTGGGCGCGGCCAGGGCCAACCAAGGATGATCGGTCGGCAAGCGTTGCGTTTGTTGCTGTAAGAGGATGCTTTCCACCGGCTCCAGCGTGTAAGCTTCGATAAACTTGGTGACCGTGCCATCAATGCTGACTAAGGCGCGCTGAAAAGGGGTCAGCGTGCGCAAGTTCACGATCGCCAACTGGGCCGGCCGTGCGGCCTGTGCCGAGAGTAGATCGGCAAAAGGGTCAAAGGTACCGTTGCCGAGCCCATTCCGGCTGGTGGATGCAATGCCATTCCCATTCGCGATGGACAAATTTAACATATCAAACATTCTCGCACATGGAATATTTTGGATATCAAGCAACTGATCGCGCGGACATACTGCTCGCCACCAAAGCAAGGTGATCAGCAGCATGTTCGCGCGGTGGTGCTGTGCGAAGCGTAACTAGCTCGATGCCGTTGTGCTCGTTGCACTATCGGTAACACTGTTCATCGCGCCGGAGACAGCACTGGTCAGCTTGCCCCACAACGCGGCGGCCTGGTCATCCAGGTCATCCCAGGCCAAGCCGGCGCGGAGGTTGGTCCGCACAGGTAGGCCACCAACAACATTGGTGGCACGTTCATCACGGTTGGTGTGGTTGCGTTGGTTTTGCTTGTTCATCTGGTTTTGTCCTTTTCAGTTGCTAAATTTTTATTGACAATTAGATTGTTCGACCGCGGTTGTCCGCGTAACCGACGAATGTAAGGCGCAAGGTGATCTGCCAATATTTGTATATTTTACCGATGATTGTTAAGCTAGTATTTTTATTTGTTAAATAACATATTAACTGAGTAAAATATTGTAAGCTGTTTGTTGAATTTGTCAAGAGTAGCATCGTAACGAAAGCGTGACGAAAGCATTATTAAATTATAGAAAGCTTGCCGATCTTCATCGGTTTTTCCGCAACCATTGTCAACCTGCTATCATGCCATCGGCAGCACCCGCACACAAAGCCGCCCCACCAACACAATGTCGGTGGCAGCCACCTGATCACCCACGCCTTTGTGCAAACTGGCGGTGGTGGGCAACGCTGCTGGGCGCACCCAGCCAACCCCGTCAATAATCAAGCCATCCACCGGCACCATCTCGCCGCTTTGTAGCAGCACTTGATCGCCAGGCTGAAGTGTGGTGCGCGCAACAGTGTGCGCGGTGCCATCTTTCCATCTTTGCGCGGTGGTGGGTATCAATGTGGTGGGCAGCTGCTCCACTTGGCCTTGCGCTGCCAACAAACTCCGCCCCCCATGATAGAGCCAGAAACCTAGCGCGCCAACCCCTTAATCGTTAGGAGAACAAAATATTGTCGTACTGCCCCTTTGCAGCTACGACTAGCTTTGTGGGTAGTCGAGCTGGACACCGGGTCAGCTCTGGCGAGGATTCTACCAAAGGGGCGTGGCATTAACGTGGGATCAACGTGGGATAGCGATCTTGCCAAGTCAAAGGCTAAAGTGCGGTTGTTTTGAAAACGGTAGTTGGTTCTCTGGTAGGGCAAGATAAAGCGACCATTTGCAAAACAACCGCACTTTAGGAGAAAGCAGATATTCGTGGAATGCAAGTTACGCCAGCGCGCACAAGGGCATACGCTAGATGCAGCGCGCCTAGCAAAAAATGAGGTTAACGTATCACGCGGTGGCTTCGTCTGGTTGGGCTTGTTCGATGAGATACGCCGCGAAGAGTTCTGAAAGTTTTATCTGGATCTCTGTTTGCTGAATGAGAAAAGTACGCTGTAAGTGTTGCAAGGCGTGATAGTAATCGCCTTTGGCAGGTGGTGGCAGCAAGGTCAGCCAGAGGCCCTGGCGCGAAAGCGGCTGTTCAGCCCGCGCTAATCGTTGCAGCAACTGCTGTTCCAATGGCGATAGCTGGTGCCATAATTGCCACAGTGTGGCACCAATGTCGCCCAAAAAGTAAAGCCCTTCTTGCAAAAATGTGGCACCATCACCGTCAAAAAGTTCATGGATCAGATTGGCGGTACGGGCCAGTAAATACGGGCTGCCGGCATAGCAGTGATGCAGTTGCTGGTGGATGGCTGGCGCACCAGTAATGCCATGTGCGGCGAGAAATTTGGCCCCCTCGACCGCGCTTAGCCCGCCGACTTCCAGGCAACGGAACGCGCCATTGCGTTCATCCAATTGGGTGAGAACACTGAGCCGGATGTGGCTGGTTAGCAGCAAACAACTACGATGACGGCGTTGAAAAAACAAGCGCAAGAGCGTTGCATAGGCTTCGCAACCAGGGTGATACGTTTCGGGGCTTTTGTCGTCTGCCGCCGAACGCGCCAGAATCGCTTCGATGCCATCCAAGACCAGCAGGCAACGGCGGGCCTGTAAGATGGCAAAAAGGCGGGTCACAAGTTGGTCAAAAGAAGCCGGCAACGCCTCCACCTGGCCTGTTTCGAGCTGTCGCAGCCAATCCTGCAAGAGTTCTATACAAGAGGGTACTGCATCCAAGGAACGCCAGATCACCTGGGTGAAGCCATGCCGAGGATTTTGTTCCTCCTCGATCACATCATGTACGAAAGCGGCGGCTAGCGCTGTTTTTCCTTGCCCCTTTAGTCCCAATAGGGCGATCAACTGGCTGTGCTCCTGCCCAACCCAACTATGCAGCGCCGCTAATTCGGCTTGCCGCCCATAAAAATGGGCGGCATCCGGCATGGCCCCTAGATCAAAGCCGCGTACCGTCGCTGTCGGCGCAGGCAGTGTTGTTGTTGCCGCGGTTGTCGTTGCCGCGGTTGTCGTTGCCGCGGTTGTCGTGGCCGGCTGGGGGGCGATCAGCGTTGGCGTCCCGTTTTGCTGATAAGCCGGCATTACGGTTGGAAAGGCAGTGATCGCGGCAGGCAAGTGATAACCATTTACTCCCTGGCCATTTGCCCCGTGACTATTTTTCTGGTAGCTGGCAAACCATTGCCCTGATTTGATCTCTTCGTAAAGTTTAGTTGTTTCTGGCATGGGTGGCACATCCAATTCTTTGGCAAGGATTTGGCAACAGCGCGTGTATTGTTGGAGCGCTGCGTTGCGTTGACCACTAAGGACGAAGAGCAGCATGCGTTGTCGGTGCACCTCTTCACGCCAGGGTTCCAGTGTGAGCAAATCTTGGTTAAGCGCCAACCCCGCAACATAGTCGCCCTGCATCAGGTGTTGCTGCGCGCGCAATTGCAGGCCTTTGACGCGCAGGTCATGCAAGTAGTGGCGTTGGGTCTGCATCCATGAATCAAAAATAGGGGCATCTTCGAGTTGAAAGCTGGATAAGAACTCTCCTGTATAGAGGTTAAGCAGCTCTTGTAGGAGACCGGGTTCGACGGTGGGTGCGGTTGGGCTTGCGACCGTTGCCCCGGCTACGGCGGTCATATAGGCAGTAAATGCCGTTACATCCACCCAATGGGGCAGTTCGTCGTTGAATGTGACGGTTTCATTGTTTGCGATCACATAATCACCCACCACCTTGCGTAAATCGCTCAGCCGGTAGCGTAGATTGGTTTTCGCCTGTTGTTCTGGCACATCCGCCCACAAGAGATCCGCCAGCTGCGAGCGCGGCTGTGGTTGACGCGTGATGATCAAATAGGTTAACAAAGCCGCGGCGCGACCAGTGATCAAGTGCGAAAGCACTTGATTTTGCACCTGAAATGAAGGCGTTCCTAATAATCTGACTGTTAACATCAATTGTTCGCTCGCTGGTGCAAAGTCTTGGTAAGGAGGTGTCTTTTGCCGCAACTCGTCACACCCGATGGCATAGGTTATGCTTAACTGCCTTAGACAAAGGATATTGGCGTGTTAGCCTGTATAATATAGCACGACAACGCACCTGAATCGTCCTAACCAGCGTCAAAAAAGCGTCAGGTTTACGTCAATTAGCGTAGACCTGCGGAGAAAAATAGATTACAGTGGTGTATCATGTGAATATCGGCTGAATCTAGTGCAATCGGATTTACGCACCGGGCCCAGCGGGCACCCCGCCGACCGCTATCTTCACCGGCACCCCAGCACACGGATTAATCGCTGTGTATATCGCCAACAAAAGTTCGCCAGCCATTTCGCGCCCGGTGCGTGATTTTGCGCTTTCCAATAGTAGTTTGTAATGTAAAGCTGGTAACCCCAGCGTTGCATGCGCCCAATTTTGCGCCGGTCTAACGCGTTCAGATCGGCTTGACGATGACTCTGCACTGCAATTTTCTGCGTCTCCGGGGCATGACTCTGCGAATCGGGTAGGATCCGGTATTTGTAGAGTTCCTGTTCGATACAGAGCAGGGGGGTACTTCCTCCATTTTGTAAACTAAGTCGCGATCTTCGGCATAGCGTGGGGCCGCGGTGATCCCGGCGGTACGCTGATAAACGGCCACGCGAAAGGTGCGGATGGCGCTGACACAATCCCACTTGAGGCTGGTTCCCCCCGGCGGCAGCGAACGCCCGAACCCTGCGCCTAGAGAAGTTGACAGGTCGGCGCTATAGCGAGTGAAATTGGAATAGATAAAGCCAACGGTCGGGTGCCGGCGATAGGCATCCAAGATCTGTGCGGTGGCTTCCGGGTAAAGCGCATCATCAGCATCAAGCACACCCACAATATCAGTCGAGGCGGCCCGAATCAAGCGATCCAGTGTATAGATGACACCGTGATTCTGGTCATTATGCAGTAGTTGAATTTTGTCACTCAGCCACGGCTGAATGCGCACGATAGAGTCATCTGTGCTCTTGTCGTCGCAGATCAAACAGCGCCAGTGCGGGCAACTTTGCGCGTGGAGCGAGGCAAGACAATCGGCGATATAATAGACAAAACAAATAGAGTTGACACAAAGCGGTCTGTGCATCAGGGGATGCACAGTACACAATTGTGCCACGTTTAGTTGTGTTATCTATAAGGTGCCTTGTTATAGTTCGAGACCAGATAGGTAATTTCAAGCGTCATGCGTGCGCCTCTGCCTGATTTGCCTAACAAGGTGCTGATGGCTTTTTGTTGTGCGAGCAAGCCGTACTGATGTTGCCGGTGCCGATGCCGATGGCTTGAACTGGCCGGATGGATGCGGACAGCCAGTAACGGTTCCGGCAGATTGGCGAGTTTGGTCACCGCGCTAGCGCGTAACAAGAAATTGTAGTCGAAGCCATAATCATAGGCCGGGTTGTAGCCGTGTAATTGCTGATAAATGGCGCGCCGCATCATCATACTGATATGGGCAACGCAACAACGAAAAAAGAGCGCCCACTGCAGCGTGCCTGGTTGCGTCGGCCTGCCATCCACAATGGGCAACTTTTAACCCGCAGGATCGATCATCCGCACTTTGGTGCTGACGATCCCAACCTCAGGGTGCTCATCAAGATAGGTTACTTGTTTTTGCAGGCGGTCAACGGCAGAAAGATCGTCTGCATCGGTCAGTGGGCAGCAAGCAGATACGCGCGTCCAACGCCGCATAATCCTGGAGGATGTGAGGTGTGGTATCCGTTGAGCCGTCATCAACGATAATGAACTCAAAATTGTGGTAGCTCTGTTGCAAAACACTTTCAATGGTCTGGGCTAAATAGGGCGCGCCATTGTAGACCGCCATGATGACAGAGATGGTTGGCACAGCTGGTCCGGTCATGATTTGTTTGTCGCCTGCTGTTGCCAATATTCAACGAACCAGCCTAGTCGCTGCAAATCTGCCCCCACCTCTTCACATAGAAACTGTTGGTAATAGGGATAGCGGGCACGAGCACCGCGCACGAGTCCCCCAAGCCCCAAGAGATAACAGTTGATAAAACGGGACAGTTGTTCGGGCAGCCGTTGCTGCAAACGCTTACCTTCCACCACAGGGGTCTTTTCGGCGTAGACCCGATAGCTATAACGGCCATGCAAAAAGCGATCATACAATTGCCACCCTAAGCGCATCTTTTCCGGGCGCACCAAGTGATGGACATAGAGCGCCGGATCATAGTAAATGACCGCGTCTGGTTGATGCTGACATAGCCGCTGTAATAGATCGTCCTCCTCGCCATAGCCGCGTTTGGAACCGCTGACGCCAAAGGCCGGATCGAAGCCATTGATGGCGGCCAACAGTTCATGCTTGATGAACAAATTACCACCAGTTATACTGAAGTGAAGTTGAGAACCGGCGTTTTGCTGGCTAACGGGATCGCGTGCGTCGCACTGACCGCCAACTGTTTCCAGTCCGCTAGATTCTTTGGTCAGTGCGACGCACGCTGACCGAAACTAGGGGTCTCATTCTGATTTGAGTATAGATAGGTAGTGACGCAAATCTGCGCTTTGTCACCAAGCACATTAGAGCCATAACTATCTTTGAACCAAGCTGGTTTGGGGGTAAGATAAAAAGCAAAAAACGGACCACCAAAGGCCGCTGGGGCTACGGTCTGGATAATGGTTTTAGCTGTGGCTAACCACTGTTTCGGTACCTTACAGTCGTCATCAATATAGGCCACATAGCCACCCTTCGCCGCGCGCCAGCCGCAATTGCGCGCATGCGAAAGCCCTTGTTCGGTTTCGTAACAGCGCCGTACATTTGTATAGCGATCTGCAAAAGAATGACTTACTGCGGCTGTATCATCAGTGGAGTTATTATCTACGACAATCACTTCGTATTCGGTCTGCGCAAGCGTCTGCCGGCACAGTGATTGCAGCGCATCTGCCAGCTAATGTGCCCGGTTATATGTACAAATGACAACGGAAATCATCGGCTATTCAGCTTCGGTTTAGCTGCGGACTTACGTTGCCACTGAAGCATGCATTGCTGCTTGGGTATTGCGGTGTGCCGGTCATCTGCACCCAATGCGTAAGTCGTTTGTAAATCACTTATCTGCCTATCTGGTTTTGCTTGCGTGCATTACACTATCTGCGGCTGAAGCTGCATAATCAGTACACCGCAACGTGTAGTTCGCATCCTCAGATGCGAACGGGGGGTCTGCATTTGAGGATGCAGACTACACTACGGTCTACTGATAATATATCCTTTTCGCGCTCCAGGATAGCTGGTTAGCGTACCTAAACCGTCCTAACAAACGTCAAAAAAGCGCCTAATTTATACGGTTTATTGTAAAAAGGTGCAACACTTTATTAAGTAAATAGTAAAACGTGTGATATGATCGCGCTAATCATCCATAGCGTTACTCTTTTTGTATATTATTTACATATCTCTGCGCCCATTGAATTACCTCGATTCGCAGGTACCCTATTCCATCGGCTGGATAAAACCAATGTCAACTGTGCTCGAAATTCGTCTCTTTGGTCATCCGGAACTTCGTTTGCATGGCCAACTGTTGGTTCATTCTTTGCCGCATAAGGCCCTGGCCCTGCTCTATTACCTGGCCCTGGCCGAGCAGCCGGTTGGCCGGGAAAAGGTTGCCCTGCTCCTCTGGCCGGACGCTGCTGTACCGACCGCTAAACATTCCCTGCGTAATCTGCTTTCGCTGTTGCGCAAGTCACTCGGCGATGCGTTGATGATTACCCCTCATACGATTGCCTTTCAGCCGGCCCAACGTAAAGAGATTGATGTGGTGGCCTTTCAACAAGGGCTGGCTCTCATTCCGCAAAGTCAATTGCGCGCCGACACCCCAGATCTGACGTTGTGGCAGGCCACCCTTGATCTTTACCGTGGCGATTTCCTGGAAGGCTTTTATCTTCAGCAATCCACCGCCTTTGCCACATGGGCAATGTCGCGCCGCGAATCCTTGCGCCAGCAATTGACCACCAGCCTCTTTGCCCTCAGCGAAGCACAGGCGACGGTGGGTGCCACTGACGCCGCATTGGCCTGTTTGGCTCGCCTATTGGCATACGATCCACAGCGCGAAGCCGTTTATAGCCGGCAAATCCAACTGCTGCTTGGCGTGGGCCGCCACACCGAGGCCTTGCAGCACTATGAGCACTATTGTAACATGTTGGCCGCGGCGTTTAATCTTGCACCGTCACCTGCTTTGACGGCCCTCGTCGCCGGGGTGCAATTGCCCCTGGTGCGCCAGGATCACCTGACGCCGTGGAGCCGCACGTTACCGACGACTGCATTCAATGAGATCGCTGTGCCACCACGCCTCTCTAACTTGCCGCCACCTGGCCCAACCACCGCACCGCTGATTCCCCACAATCTGACCAGTCCCCTTAGCGTCTTTATCGGGCGCGCGCGAGTTGGCCGATATCACGCACCGGCTCACCGTCGCTGATTGCCGTCTGTTGACCATTGTGGGGCCGGGAGGGATGGGGAAGACCAGCCTAGCCCAAGCGGCAGCACAGCGCCTCCTGCAGACAAAACAAACCGCTTTCCCTGATGGCATCTACTTTGTGTCACTGGCTGGCCTTACGCCCAAATCAAGTACAGCGCATGAGGTTGGGATCGCCGATGCGCTGCTAATTGCGGCTATTGCCGAACAAATCGGCTGTGTGTTGCAAGTTGGGTTGCCGGCAATGGCGCAACTGCAAAACTATCTGCGCCATCGCCGGCTTTTGCTCGTTGTGGATAACTTCGAGCAGCTGCTGGCGGCCACCGACATGTTGATCGCACTGCTCACGCACGCGCCGGCGTTGACCATGCTCGTTACCTCGCGCATACGCCTGAAAGTGCGCGGCGAAAGCGTGCTGCCGCTCGATAAATTATCGCTGCCGGCGGTGGCGTATGTGACCACGACAGCTGTACAGGGCCAGATCATCCCCGCTGCTGGCGACGACATGTGGCAAGAGAGTGAAGCGGTGGCCATGTTTGTGCAGCGCGCGCAATGTTTCGACCCACAGTTTGCCATTACGCCGGCCAATCTCGACCTGGTTATGCAGATTTGTTACCTTGTTGATGGGTTGCCGCTAGGGATCGAATTGGCGACCGGCATGTTGCCGCTGTTGAGTTGTGCGGAGCTGGCCACAGAACTGGCCCAGAGTTTGGCTTTTTTAGCGGTAGAGACCCGCGATTTACCACCCGATCAGCGCACGTTAGGCGCAGTCTTTGCACGATCGTGGCAGTTGTTGCCACCTGATGGGCAACAGTTGCTGGCCAAGCTCGCCCTCTTTCCCCATACTTTCAGCCATGCGGCTGCCGTGCAGATTGCCGGTGCATCGAATCTACTCCTGCAGCAGCTAATCGATCACTCCCTGCTGGGCAAAGTGGGGAACGAACGCTATACCATGCATCCTACGGTGCGCGCCTTTGCCGAGCAGAAGTTACAGCAGTGGCCTGGGCAGCTTGCAGCGCTTCAGCTTCGATTTGCCCACTTTTATCTAGAATTCTTGGCGCATCGGGAGCACGGCCTGACGGGGGTAGCACATGCCGTCGTTACGGAAGAGATTCTAACCGACTGGGACAATATCCGGATGGCATGGCGCTGGGCGGTCGTACACCAACTGGCCGGGGCGCTCCGCGCCTGTGTGAACACTCTTTTTCTCTATTATGATCAGCAGGGCTTTTATTTGGAAGCACTTGATCTTTACGAGTATGCCTTGCAGGCATTTTTCCCCCTTTATGAAGCGCAGCCGTGCAAAACAGGCACGGCTGTCACCTGGCTCAGCGGGCGGCTGCAAACCTGCTGTGCGGTCTGCCACAGTCGGCTTGGTCGTGTGCAAGCGGCGTTGGCTGGGTATGAATCCAGTTGGGCGATCTTACAACAGGCGGATAGCCCAGTTGACAGTGCGTTCTGCCTTGCGCTTTGGGGGGTATGGCTGAAAGGAAGCGATCCACGAAAGTCTACGGAATTTTTGACCGAGGCCCTGTGCTTGGCACAGACAAGTGACGTCGTATGGCTACAGGCGCTGATTGGGCCGTCACTTGGCGAGACGATCTTGCTTTTAGGTGACTATGCGGTTGCCGAAGCACATATTACCAATGGCCTTCGCTTAGCGCAGCAACTCAAGTGGCCCAGGGCGCTCATCGGTGGCCACAAAGCACTGGGACGGATCCACCTGGCCCGCGGATGTTATCGTCAGGCGGAAAAAGAGCTGCGTACAACGATTGGTCTGACCCAGGAGTATCATTACAAACTGCTCGGCCTAGAAAGCAGGATCGCGCTTGGCGAAGCGCTGCGACTGCAAGGGCAGGTAGCAGCCGCAAAAGCCTGCTTTGGCGAAGTCCACAAGTTGATCGAGCCGCTTGGCTTAGTGGTACCCACTGCCTTTATTTTATGGGAAGAGGGCTGCCTGGCCGAGCAGTGTGGTGATTACCGCGCCGCCAAAGCACACTTTACCGAAAGTTTGACAGCCGGACTTCCCGCGTGGTGGAGCCATGTGCTGCCGACGCTGGGCTGGGCGCTGATTGCGCTGGGCGAACTGGTAGAAGCGCAGCGCTACTTCCAAAAGGTATTGACCGATGCCGAAGCGCAAGCACGCCTGCCGATCGTGCTCGATGCCCAAGTGGGATTGGCGTACATAACAATGGTACAGGCAAACAAAGGGCAAGCGCACGCTGGCGAGCCAAATCCGGCGGAACGGGTCAATGCTGTTTTGCAGCGGGTTTATCAACATGGGGCGGCCACGCAGGAAACCCGCACGCGTGTGGCCAAAATTGCGGCGCAGTTGGACCTTCCGCGCCTGAATATTACATTGCCCCTCAGCACTGTCGCCTGGGCCATGGTACACTGACTTTACGCACCCCTTGACATGGCGTAGCCAGATTATGCCCCACTGTGTACCGATTGCGTATCAAATGATTGCGAAAATATGCGAATGTTTACTTTGGCCGTTGTTCGGGTAGCGCAAAAGATGTTGAATTCGTGTGGTATACTCACTAGTCCGCAATGTGTAGTTTGCATCCCCTACTGCAAACGAGGGCGTCTGGGGACGCCCAGTACACGGTTTCCGGTCTACTGATACTAGACTCTACCATCATATAAAGCACAGTTGTTTTGCAATGGCCGATTTAGCTTGCGCTGCCGGCGAAACCCACTATTGCTTTTAAAGAGAGCCCACTTTAATCGTATTCACATGCTAGCGAGTGACCAATGTCACCTCTTTTAGAAATTCAGCTTTTTGGGCATCCCGAATTGCGTCTGGATGGTCAGCCGCTAGACCTGAAGCTGCCCCACAAAGCGCTGGCCTTGCTCTATTACCTGGCCTTGACCGCACAGCCTGTCGGCCGGGAAACCCTTGCCACGCTGCTCTGGCCCGATGCACCCATGCCCACCGCCAAACAAGCACTGCGTAATGTGCTTTCGCTGCTGCGCAAAGTCTTTGGCGATGTGCTGGCAATTACCTATCGTACCGTTGCCTTACAGGCGGCGCAGATTCACCACATCGATGTACTGGCCTTTCAACAAGGGCTAGCTGCGGTCCAGAAGGCACAGCAACAGGGCACGACACCCGATCTCGCGTTGTGGCAGGCAACAGTTGCGCTCTACCGCGGCGATTTTTTGGCCGGGTTTTATATTCATCAGTCAGAACTGTTTGAAGAATGGACAACGCAGCAGCGCGAATATCTGCGCAATCAACTGATCACCAATCTGCTCGCCCTGAGTGATACGTATGCGGGCAATGGCGCCTTGGCAACCGCGTTGGCATCGCTCGATCGCCTTTTGGAAATTGAACCGCATAATGAAGCGGCGTATAGTCGCCAAATCCAGTTGCTCTTTCGCCTCGGACGGCGTACCGAAGCCTTACAAGCCTACGAACGTTACCGGCAAATGTTGGCGAAAGAATTTAACATGCCGCCATCCCCTGCGCTAATCGCCTTGATCGCTGCGTTGCGTACGCAAGCGGACAATGCCGTAACACCGGTAGCACCGATCCAACGCTTGGCAACAGCCCAAACTACTGTCGCGGCTGCGCCGGTGTTACCCTCGCACTTAGCCTCACCCGATCAACCCGCGCCCCCGCAAACCTTGCCCACGAACCTCACGCGCCCACTCAGTGCGTTTGTCGGGCGCAGCCAGGAGTTTGTTTACATCAGCCAACGGATCACCGCTGCTGACTGTCGCCTCTTGACGATTGTTGGGCCAGGGGGAATGGGCAAGACTTCCTTAGCCCTCGCCGTGGGCCAACAGTTACTGGGCACCCAGCAGACCGCCTTTCCCGACGGTATCTTTTTTGTGCCCCTTTCCGACGTCGAAGCGCTTAACGCTGATTACGACGAGCAGCTGCCGCCGGCTGACCCAGCGCTGGGTGAGGCAATTCTACGGGCCATTGCGGAACAGCTCGGTTACAAGCTGGATGCAGGGATATCGTGTGCGGTGCAATTGCGCGCTTATTTACGCACACGGCAGCTCTTGCTCATTTTGGACAATTTCGAGCAGCTCTTGGCCGGTGTTGATGCGGTTGTCGCGCTGCTGACGCAGGTGCCGCAGCTCAAGATGTTGATTACCTCGCGGGCGCGCCTGAATGTGCGCGGGGAAAGTGTGCTAACCCTCAACAACTTGTCGTTACCCCCGCTGTCCTATCAAGCTGCGATCGCCGCGACCCAGGCCAACCCGGCCTACGTCATTCCCGAAACGGTCTGGCAAGCAAGCGAAGCGGTGGTCATGTTTGTGCAGCGCGCCCAGCAGTTCGATCCGACTTTTGCCATTACGGGCGACACGATCGGTTCCGTTGGTCAGATCTGTCAACTGGTGGAGGGGCTGCCGTTGGGGATTGAACTGGCCACCAGTATGTTGCCACTCTTTAGCTGTACAGCGCTGGCGGCCGCGTTAAGTGGAAGCCTGGATTTTTTGGCGACCGACCTGCGTGATCTACCCACTGGGCAGCGTACCTTGGTGGCGGTTTTCGAGCGTTCTTGGCAGTTGCTGCCGGCTGCCGGCCAACAATTGTTGGCGCAGTTGTCGATCTTTCCCGGCTCTTTCAGTCGCGCGGCGGCCGCACACATTACCGGCGCGACCACTGTACTGCTACGCCGACTGCTGGACCAATCCCTGCTGAGCAAAGTCGAGGAGGGTCGCTATACCCTCCACCGCACGGTCCAGGCCTTTGCGCAACAAAAGCTCCAGCAGTGGCCGGAGCAACGGGCGAAGCTGTATGAGCACTATGCGCACTTCTATCTGGAATGTTTAGCCAGCCTGGAACAGGCGCAGCGTGAGGCTGTGCATCTGACTATCACCACACAGCTCCAGACCGATCTAGATCATGTGCGTACTGCATGGCGCTGGAGTGTTGACCACGGCAACCTGGCTTTGCTGGAACTAAGTGTGGATAGCCTGCAAGAGTTATACCTGAATACGGGCAGCTATTTGGAAGCGATTCAGCTTTTGGAAGGGGCGCTCCCGGTCGTTCGCCATGCGATTGCACAGTCACCTACAGTCGCCCAACCACAACGGTTACTCGCCCGTTTGTTGTGTTATCTTGCCCAATTTTATCGCCTTTACCCCGCATTGTGCGAGGTGGGAAAACTGGAGACATGGGTACAGGAAGCCCTTGCCCTCGGCCAGTCGCTGGCGGACCCAGCCTTACAAGGAGTGGCTTATCATGAATTGGCGCGGCAGGCCCAACTCCGGCAAGATCTTGCCGCGATGCACCTACACGCCGAGCAGGCATGCGGCTATGCGCGCCTGGCGAACTCCCCCCAGCTTATGGCGGAAAGCCTCAATGATTTGGGGGTTGCACTCGGCCTCTCTACCCATCCGCTGGCTGGTATCAAACATTTCCACGCGGCGCTGGCGGCTTTGCATCAACGACCGCATCGTACCTTGGCGGCGCGCATCGTCAGCAATTTGGGGTTATTTTATCTAGGCGGTCATGCCTACCAGGCCGCATCCCGTTATTTGCAACCGCACACCGTACGGCCTTTGTTCGAGGATTGGGTTCATGTCGGTGACCTGTTGATGGTGTTAGGGGCTTATAGCGATGCCGAGCAGAAATATGCGCAAGGGCTGGCGCAGGCGCAGATCCGGCAGATACCCTATTGGGAATGCTGGCTGCATGCCAGTCTTGGCCGTCTGCACCGCTTACGCGGTGAGCCGGCGGCGGCGCAAACTGCTTGTCGGCTGGCTTTACAGATGGCGGAGGCCGCCGGGAATTATTTCATGGAACAAGCGGCGCACATTAATTTGGGCCATACTCTCGCTGATCAAGGGGATCTAATCGCTGCCGAGCCGCACTATCAACAAGCGATTGTGCTGGAAAAAGGACCGTATTGGCCCTTGCGTGCGACCGATGCCTATGCCGGGCTTGCCGCCCTCCGGTTAGCGCAAAACGACGTAATATCCGCGGTAACCCACGTAGAAGCTGCCCTTACGCGCCTCGCGCAACATGGCTTAGCCGCCGCGCGTGAGCCTTTTCGGGTTTATTGGACTTGTGTGCGGGTGCTAAAGGCCGCGGGCGACCGCCGTGAGTGGACCGTTTTAGTCACCGCTTACCAATTGTTACAGGAAATTGCGAATCAATTGGAAGATGCGCGCTTGCAGCGTTCTTTTCTTGAGAATGTAATTGTCAACCGTAATCTCGTGGCAGCGGCGCAAGCTGTAGAACTTGTAACTAGCTCAGCTGATGGCGATAGCTGCCCCATCGCCATCAGTTGGGAAGGGACAAATGGTTGGAGCAGCACTTTACGACCGGGACACATACCGCTGCTCGATTCTGACCCTACCCCTATCCGTAGCGTACCCATGACACCTATTGCCTAAAATTAAGGGTATAATCCACATGGCGCAATGCCCACGCGCGGTGGGAATCACTCAAAACTAATGGAAAGGACATGCAAGCTGACCCCGTATACAGGCTGCTTTAATTAAGCGCTGCGGTATGTGCTTGCGCGGTAGGTGCCGGCGCAGTGTTGTCGCACGGTTGACGCAACAGCACTACGCCCGGTTTAAACCGCGTCGTTGGTGGATGGGTCTGGGTTGTCCACCGTCACCATAGGAGTAGCGACTGTGTCAGGGGTTGCGAGTGGCGCGGCCTCGACTGCGGCAATGGCCTCGGCGATCGTGTCAGGGGTTGCGAGTGGCGCGGCCTCGACTGCGGCAACGGTTTCGGCGACCGTGTCAGGGGTCGCTAATGGCGCGGCCTCGACTGTGGCAACGGTGTCGGCGACCGTGTCAGTGGTCGCGAGTGGCATTACGTCAGCGGTTGTTGCTGTACTGGACTGTTGCTTCTGCATAAAACTCCAGCCGAGTGCGCCACCGGCAAGTGCGCCGGCGCTTAAGGCCACCGGTGGGTTGGCCAGGGTGGCGATGATGGCTAATATACCTTTGGCGACGGCCGCTAAGGTCAACGCACCGGCCACTGCGGCGCCGGCGGTCAATCCCCAGGTGCGCACCTCTTCCGGTTGTTGTTTGCCCAGCTCGATGAGCTGGTTAAGACTTTCCTGGCCTCGATCCTTGATGCTCGTTAATGTTTGCATGATCATTGCTCCTTGTCGTAGGTTGTAGTCGTAGGTTGTAGTCGTAGGTTGTAGTCGTAGGTTGTAAATGTGGCAGTTTGTAAACGATGATTTGATAGGTTTAGGTGCCCCTTTGCGCGATTGAACCTGTCTAAATCAGTTTATAAAATAGTAGGTAAATTGGGCAAAAAATTAATGGAGACATTGGCGCTTAAACCGTACGGTATCAATACGCAATCCTTATAGACAAAGCAAATAGAGTTGACACCAAGCGGGCTGTGCATCAGGGGGTGTACAGTACACGATTGTGCCACGTTTCGTTGTCTTATCGATTAGGCCACCACTGGGAACATTGACGGCAGATTGGTTACAGCCGCTCTGGCGGACTTGGATGGGTCAAAGCTGATTAGTGGATTGAACAGATCGCGTGCCGCATTTCTGACCATTGCCTTGGGGATGCGCGTGACCGTTTGAATCGTCCACTGCGGCGGATTGGCGATAAAGCGCCGCCGCCGGTTGGGCAGATCGATCAAGTGGATTCCATCGCGCAGGGCATCGACCGCCGCAAAGTAGCCCCGTTGTGCGTCCAATAGTGAAACGGTTTGCAGCCACTCGCCAAAGCCGCGCTTTTTGCTTTCGTTGGCGGGGAGGCCGGTAAAATCGATCCGACGGACGACCTGAAAGGCCTCATCCAGCAACAGTAATTGGCCGGCGCCGGTGTTCGCCACCATATAGCCGGTATGCCCAGGGATGGTAATCGGTAGAAAGCTGTGCGGATGGCAAAGATCCAGGTTAATCAGGCGACAGGCGCCGCTGCGCTCGATCACAAAGAGTTCTGGGCGATGATAGGCGGTAGCCAGAATTTGGCCTTGCGGCCCATAAAAGACGCCATTCAGGTTTAGGGGCGTTTCCTGGGTCGGCAAGCCTTCGCGCGGCAATTGGGTGGGATCATCAATCACCGTCACCGTTGTTCCGGGATCGATTTCACGCAGGTTGGCCGCTTGTTGATGGGTACGCACAAAATGGGACTGAATCCGCGGCGAATACGTGAAGCCATGATCCCAGGCGTTCCACTCCCAGCAGCGCTGTTTTGAGGATAGATCAACTTCTTGAATCGTGTCAAAACCAGTCGAAATCGTCAGCATGCGCTGGCCATCTGCCGAAAAATCGAGGGTGTGGAGATAGGACATCCACTCATTGGTAAAGGTATGAGCTTGACCAAGGTGTAGGTCCATGAGCTTAAATTCAGCTCCTGCTGTATAGGCCAACCATTGGTCCTTGATCGCAACATGATAGGGTTCAAGACAGTCGATGCTCTGTCTATCGGCAACCAACATAGTATCATCAAAGGCCTCGCGATCTAAATCAGTCAGCAGAATTTTGCCGGTTGAATAGCGGCGCAGGCTGGCATTGTCATTGGCTGTCAAGCCCAGGCTTTTTTGGCCCTTGCGTTCAATGATCTTCTGGACAATCGCCAACTGATTGAAGCCTTTGATCGTAACCGAGACATGTAATCCGGTGCCCAATGCTTGGTCGAGCGTATAGGTCGATAGCGCTTCTGCGATCACGTGTTATTCCCCTTGTCTAAGTGTATCACAATAAAATTTATCGCTTGTGGAACTGGCGCGACGGTGCGCACAGGAACAGATCCTGCCTGGTCTGAAAATCGTCGCGTCGTCGGGTAGTCGTATTGTTAGGTCGTTGCGTCGTTGCGACTACCTGATGAAGCGACCGCCTGACCGCTTTTCATCATTATTGGTGCGGTGCCTAGCAGGCAACTGCCATTGGGTGCGGCTGGAGCCTGATGTGAAAACAAGCCCACCGCCAAGGTCGCGAAGAGCGCAAAGAAAAGCCTTAAGCGAACCTTTGCGCCCTTGGCGTGCTTCGCGGTAGAAATTTTCATCGTTATTGGTGCCGCCGAGGCATGTTACCTGATGAAAAAACGTTGCGCGATTATCACTGCGGCGTGACGTTGGCGCTGGTGCACAACAGTGCTAGGTGGTTGTCAGCGCTGTTGCCAGGGCGAGCGGCGCGCTGGCGATGGTGCGGCGCTCGCTGGTTGCCTGGGCAAGTGGTGCCATCGCGTTGCCAACCCCAACGACAAAACCCACCTGATTTAAGAGAATCGATTGGATCAACCCAAAGTGGAGAAAGAAGGCCCCACCAATCCCGAATAAGCTGGTGGCAATGATCGCGGCAAAATTGATTTTCATATTTTGATCAAACGCCTGCCCCAGGGCAAAGAGTTGGGGTAAGCGCTGGAGACCGGTGTCCATCAAGATAATTTGTGCTGTATCCGTCGCAATGGTCGAAGCGCCACACAAAGAGATCGACACATCGGCCTTTTGCAAGGCAATCGCGTCGTTGATTCCATCCCCTACATAACAGACGGTTTTGCCGTTTGCTTTCAGTTGTTCGATCAGTTCGGCCTTTTGATGGGGCAGCGTCTCGGCAAAATAATAATCAATGCCCAGATCGTGGGCTAACTTTTGCGTTGGCGCCGTGTGGTCACCCGAAATAATATAGCAGGCCTCGATCCCATACTGATGCTTTAACTGCGCAATCGTCGCCCGTGCTTCGGGCCGTACGGTGGCATGGATTTCCAGTGCCCCGCTCATTTGTTGATTGACCGCGACCCAAACCAATGAATGCCCCTGGTGGTGACAAAATTCCTGGACAGCGTTGAGCGCGTCAGGAATGTGGATCCCCTCCATTTCCATAAAACGGCGACTGCCGACCCGAATCCACTGTTGGTCAACCATTACTTTGAGGCCATAACCAACTTTATAATTTGTTTCGTCAACGGTTGGAATGGTGATATTTTGGCGTTGCGCCTCGGCGCTAATCGCCTGGGCAATCGGATGGCTTTGGCGCGCTTCTGCCGCCGCCGCGTGCCGCAAGATCGCCTCGGCTGTATAGCCGGCGCAAGGATGGATCTGGGCAATATGGGGCTGTTCCTGGGTCAGCGTGCCAGTTTTATCAAAGACCACGATATCGACCTGTTGCAATCGATCTAACACGCGGCCATCTTTGATCAGAATGCCCTGCTTCCCGGCCAAATTAAGATAGTTGAGCACACTGATCGCCCCAATCACCGAGAGCCGGTAGCCAAAGTGCGCATTGAGGATGACCAAAACCCCCATCGGGCCAAGCAGCGGGAGTGACAGTGCGCTCAGTAATAGGGTAAAGGGAATGCTCCGATCGGCAAAGGTTTCGGCCTGTAATTGTAATGCCGGTTTAAAGTTGCGGGCCTGATTGAGCGTCTCGGCAATCCGGGCCACCGTGGTCGCCATGCCCGTCTTGATGACCTGAACTTGGATCGTCCCCATTAACACTACGGTTGAGGCAAAGACTTGGTCACCCGGCGCTTTTTCCACCGGTTGCGCTTCACCCGTCAAAATCTGCTGATCAATTGCGGCCACCCCGGTCACAATCACGCCATCAACCGGAACGGTTTCGCCGGCGCTGACGACGATAATATCGTCTGTCTGAATGATGTCCAAGGAAACTTCCAGCGTCACCTCGTCGGCCAGCAACCACGCGGTACGCGGCTGTAATTGATAGACATCAAAAACACTCTTTTGCGTGTCGTCATTGATTTTTGCCAAGAGAAGCAACCGCAAGGCATTGAACCAAACGGCCAAATTGGCCGGCACAAGATTCCCTTGCGCCAGGCAGACGGCAAAGGTGAGGGCGACGAGGAGGTCGACGTTCGCTTTCTTCTCTTCCGTTATGACTTTATAGGCATTACGAAATACGGGAATGGCACCGTACAAAAAGCCCGCCATCCCCAAAAGGCCCAATGGACTCAGCATGGGCGCACCCAGCCAACTGAGCGCCAAGGCCGCTGATGAGATCACTAGGCGGCGCTTTAAGGTTTTTTCAAGTGGTCTGCCGCTCGGCACCATGCCCGGTACCATGCCCGGTGTGTGCGCGGGCACAATCACAGGCTGCGGCGTGTTGGCGGCTGTCATCGGCATAATTTCGCAATACATATTTTCTGCCGCGAGCAACCCGTCCATTAGCGTTAAGGGTTTGCTGTGCCGGTGTGCCCCTTGTTGATGATTACGCACAACGTCGTAGCGCGCACTGGGCGGTGATAATAGATCTGCTAAAGCCATCGCGGTTAATTCCTTATCGCAATCCAAATTGTAGCTGGTTTTATTGTAACAAGCATGCGTGGCATGAACGTGGCATGGATGTCAACCGATAATGATCTAACAAAGCGTTGCCTCATCCTGCGCGCCTTCGATCACCCCCACAGGAACGGGTGCGTCCCAAATTTTCGCGGTCGAGGTGACAGTCACTGGGCGGAAACCGGTTTGTTTAACCGAAATCGTCCCTGCCCAGTGACTGTCACCTTTCTACCCCTTTTCTGGGACGCACCCCAGGAACGGACAACGTGATCTAGCGGTGTTCCGTGTGGTATAATTGTTGTCAGGCAGACAATATTACCCTGGCAGAAAAATGGGAGTCTTTCTATGTTAAAGTCGGCACAGGTTGTGCTACTGTCCCTTTCATTCGTGGCCGTGAGTGCCTGTACCTGGCTGACTGGTGCGCCACCACTATCGCCAGAAGTGGGGCAACTACACGTTTATACAACGCTGCGCCAGGACGAGGTTGACCTTTACCTGGCCGACTTTCAGCTTGCCTACCCCGATATCCAGGTCGAAGTGGAGCGGCTGACCGCGGCTGCGCTGATTGAACGGATGTTAGCCGAACGCACCGCGCCCACCGCCGATCTGCTGTGGGGGGTTGGCTTAACCAGCGTGCTCTATCTGGAATGGAATGATTTACTGAAACGGTATGCCCCAGCCGGCTTGAGCCGGGTCGCAGCCCGTTTTCGGGACGGTGATCAACCACCCAATTGGGTCGGCAACAATCTCTCGCTGACCGCGTTCTGTATCAACCCCGACGAAATTGCCCGCTTGGGGGCAAAGACGCCGACGACCTGGCAGGATCTGCTCGATCCTAACTATCGGCGGGCGATCCTCATGGCCGATCCCACCATGACTGACACCGGTTTGATGGCGGTGCTTGGTATTTTGGAACTCTTTGGTGAACAGGATGGCTGGCGCTACCTGGACGAATTACATCGTAATATCGCCTTCTATCCCCAGGGTGAAAGCGCCCCCTGTGACTTGGTCGACCGGGGTGAATATGCCATCGGCATTGCCAAAACCTTTGATAATCTGGGTAATGTGCGCATGATTTATCCTAGTGAAAAATCCGGCTGGGAGTTGAGTGTGAGTGCCTTGGTCCGTAAAGATCCGATTGCGCCAGCCGCGCGCACCTTTTTGGATTGGAGTATCAGCGATCCGGTCATGCGGCTCTATACCCGCAAAAGTGCGCTGACCGCCGCACCCACCGGGATGGCCGTGCCGGCCGGCTATCCGGCGGATCCCACGGCGAGCTTGATTGATCGCAACATTCCGTGGTCTGCCGCCAATCGGGAGCGCATCTTGGCCGAGTGGCAGCGCCGGTATGGTGACAAGGTGACGCCCGCGCTGCCCTAGCGTATGGCCGTGTCGGTTAGCCAGCTGGTTGGCGCGCTGGTTGTTGTCGTTAGGGTGGTGGTCAGGGTGTTGGTTAGGAGGCCCTGGCGGTCAGGCGTCATCGATACTGGCCGGCTGGCCGGTCGCGGCCCGGCTAAGGGTCGGCTGCCAAACCAGCGGCGATAGATTGTCAGATATTTCCCATTGTTCTGCAGGCGCGTCAAGGCTGCATTGAGTTCGAGGAGCAACCGCGGGTTGCCTTTGCTGACGGCGATGGCGCAGTGGCCGGTGGTGACCAAACCGCTCACGCTGCGCAAACGACTTTCGGGACGGGTGCGGATATACCGATCGGCGATAATCTCATCAACGAAAGCCGCATCCGTCACCCGCGCGGCCGCCAATTCCAGCGCGGCTTGTGGCGAAGCGGCCGCGACCACTTCTGCCGTGCCCTGCGCTTGCAAAAAACGCCAGCTTGCGGATTCGGACATGGTACTCACGGTGGTTTCCGGCGTTAGATCAGTCAGATCATAGAGTGGTGTGCTCTCTGCCGCAACGGCAAAGACGCTGCCGGTGGTAAAATAGGGGCTGCTAAAATCAACGAGTGCTCTGCGTTCCTCGGTATCAGTGATACAGCCAATGGCGGCATCATAGAGCTGTGTGGCAACGCCAGGGATCAACTGGATAAAGGGCACCGCTTCATAAGAGACACGTAGGCCGGCGGTCCGGACTAACGTCTTGAGCAAATCCAGATCAAAGCCAATCGACTGTCCATTGGCGGCTTGCGCCGCAAAGGGTGGCATATCCATCGCCACGCCAATAATAAAGGTGCCGCCCCTAGTGGTGCTCATCGTGCCGCCCGTAGTGCCACTTTGTGCTTGGGCAGGAGCTGGTGCTGGTAACAGTAACAGGCCACAGAGCAGGCATAAGGCGAAGGCGCGATAGCGCGTCAAGGTACAGCCTGGCGGTGCTTGTCGCTGGGCGGATCGGGTATTCATGGTTGGTTGGTTTCCTCTTGGTCACCCGCTGCTGGGGCCAAACCACTGGCCCCGCTGGGCAGCGTATCGGTGGTGGGCCGGGTACTGGTGAGCGCGGCGCTCTGATCAAGTGCCGGCGCAATATTGCGCTCGAAATAATCTGCGGTCACATCAAACGTCGGTGGGAACTTGGTGCGCTCATCGTAATGGGCACCAGCGAGATCAACGGCGGCCAGGCTACCATCGCTGTTGGTGTAGACCAGGGTAGCTGAGATCAGGGTGGCACCTTCTAAGCGAACGCCATTTAAGAGCACGCCCGCTAGATTTGCCCCGGTCAGGTCGGCTTCGGTCAAATTTGCCCCACTCAGAATGGAGTCCGCCAGATCAGCATTGCGCAATGTCGCGCGAGTGAGATCCGCACCCCACAGCCCGGCTTGGATGGTCGCGCCGACCAGCTCAGCGCGTTCTAAATTGGCCCCGCGCAGCTGTGCCCCGGTTAGATCGGCCCCGTTGAGATTGATGCCGCGCAGATCAGCGCCGCTCAGATTCGCCCCCGCCTGCCGAACATCGACCCGGCTCAGGTTGGCCCCGGAGAGATTGGCCCCTGGAATGCGTGCGCCGGAAAGATTGGTGCCAATCAACTGGGCCCCACTGAGATCGACGCCCCACAGATTCGCCCCGACCAGACGGGCATTATCCAAAATGACGGCAGTCAGGCGCACGCGCGTCAGATCGACGCGCGTTAAAATTGCATTGGTCAGATCGGCCCCGGCCAGATCGGCATCGGTTAGATTGGCCCCCATGAGCCGGGCATTCTGTAAATTGGCCCCATTCAAATTGGCCCCGGTCAGATTGGCCATCACTAGATCGGCACGCGCCAGGTTCGCCCCGGCCAGATCAGCCCCGGCCAGGTTGGCATTGACCAACAACGTATCGCGCAGAATCGCGCGCCGCAGATTGGCGCCACTGAGATCAATCCCGCTGAGATCGCGGCCACGCAAATTTAGTCCGCTACAGACCGGCGGGCAGCCGGCGGGCAAGCCGGTGCCCTCACAGCTGGTGAGACAAAAGAGCAAGAGAACGCAGAGCAGATAATGACATTTTCGCATAGGTTTCATTTACCGAAATGCATTTGTGAGCAACCAGAGGTTGACCACCACAAAGACGGTGGGATAGAGAATGATGCTACCCAGATTGACCCAACGCGCCCACCGTTGCCGACCCCACAGGTGGAGCAACTTAATCGTCAGGACCAGCAATGCCATAAGGACAATGGCACAGTAGCAGATCAGCAGATAGAGATCGAGCAAGGTAAAGGCATCCAGTGGCGGTAAGACGCGCGTGAGGATCGCCTGGAAGGCCACCACAATCCAGAAGAGCAGGCAGAGCAGCCAAAGGCGGATGGGCAACGCATCACTATCGACCAATAAGACGCTGCCCACTAAGAGCCAGAGGCCCGCCAATACGACCCAGATCCGCCAGAGATAGCCGGACGCCACCCGTTTGACCACCAGATCAACGCGTAATTGCGACCAGGCTGAGTTGTCATAGGGTAAAACACGAATCAGTTGCCCAACCTGGATTTCCTGCACCTGCCAGGCTGGATCAATCCCATTAATGTCAATGTAGCGGCCGCGTGGTACTGGCTGGCTGTAGATTGTTTCTGATTGGGCGCGCGGTTCTACCAAACCCACAAAATCGAGCAGCAAGTTTTCACTGTCATATTCTGCCGATTCAAGCCGCAGTGAAATGACCTGTTGATCAAAGGGAAAACGACTCAAATCGAGCGGTGGCGTAAAGATCGCTGTCAACCGCTGCCGCAAGCGCAGGTTGGTCTCTGGCTCGATACTGCGGTCATAGCGGCGCCCTAACTCCTGTACTTGCCCGGCGTTAACCACCTCCAAGACTGGGTCGAAAAATGAGCCAGCGGCCGCGTTCGTCAGCTCTGCCGCCGTGAGCTCTGTTTCCTGCCAGAGCGAATCCACGTAAAAATCAAGCGCATAGCTGCCCGGTTGATCGGGCGCATCGCGCAATGAATTAATATAAAAATTCACCTTCACACGCTGGGCGGAAGAGGTTTCCAGCCCAGGCCCTGTGCTGATGCCGGCTGTCTCGGTCAGCGTTCCCGCCGTGGCGCTGATGCTAGCGGTGGTGCTAATGCCAAAGGCTGGGGTGAGGCCAGGGTCAGCGGTCACGACTTCCGGCGGTTGTAGCGTTGCCTCCCACTGGGTGAACGCATCGTACGCCAGCCCTTGCATGGCAACCGCTTGGCGCAGATCGTTCTGCTGCAACTCGTTTAACTCAGCTAATACGGGATCAAGCCGCAGATCATCGGCCATGAGTTGGTCGGCCCCACCACGCAGGCGGCGCAGATCGGCGCCGCGGACATTGGCCCCATTCAAGGTGGCGGCAATCACAACGGCCCCTTGGAGACGAGCATTGGCTAAGATGGCCGAGGTTAATTGGGCACCAATCAGGCGGCTGCCCGATAGATCGGCACCGGTGAGATCGGCCCCCGTCAGATTGGTCAAGTTTAGCCACGCCCCCGTCAGATCCACCGCCCGCAGGCTGGCCCCGCTCAGATCGGCCTTACTCAGATTGGCCCCACTCAAACCGGCCTCATCCAGGATGGCACCAGAGAGGTTCGCTTTGGCGAATTGGATGCCATTCAAATTCGCCCGGTTCAAGCGCGCATTGGTCAATTTTGCTTCGCCAAAGCTTGCCCCTTTGAGTGCCACTTCGGTCAAGTCGACGGCCGTTAAATCGGCGCGATCCAGGATCGCGCCGGTGAGATTGGCGCCACTCAGCCGGCTGCCCCCCAAATCGGCCCCAGTGAGATCAGTGCCAATTAACTGCGCCTCACTCAGATCGGCGTTGCGCAGGTTTGCATTGGCTAGATTCGCCCCGGAGAGATCGACCTGGCGCAGATTGGCCGCACTTAAATCAGCACCTTGTAGATTGGCTTCGACAAAGTTGGTACGCGCCAGGTTTAATCCTTGTAGATCGCGGCCCAGCAAATTTTCACCAATACAGTTGGGCGTGCAGGTAATCGGGCGCACAATCACATAGCGCAGCCCGATGATGGCCGCCACCACCACACTTACCCCAAAGAGCAGGGCGAGAAGTAGCCGATTTCTGACGGATGAGGGCTTAACCACCGGTCCCATACCACCCCAACCCCAGGTTGATCAGAAGGATCAGCAGGCAATAGCCAATGGTTGCCCAGCGATTGAACCGTTCGCTGGCGGCGGTTGGCCCTTTTTTATTTTGTAACGCAATCAGGACCACGGCCCCAATCGCCAGGGCTAAGCCAAAATAGCAAAATAGGGCATGGAGATCCAGCACGGTTAGGTAGGCTACGCGCGGTGAAGCTTGCAAGCGGGTAAAATCAAAGGTGATTGCCGTTAGCAGCAGCATAAAAAGGACTAACAAGCGGTAGCGTAATTCCTGCAGATTGATGGCAAAAACCGTCGCGCCCAGCACCATGATCAGGACGAAAACCAGCATGATTTTCAGCACGTAAGGCCGCGCTTGCCGTGCGATTTGTAGTTCAACGCGGAACTGCGCCCAACTCGATTTGTCATAGGGCAAGACGTGAATCTGTTGGACCACATTGGCTGTTGTCAGCAGCCAGTTGCGCAGGGCAAATTCAGTGGAGATATACTTGTTTATGGGTAAGGGAAAGGTAAAGGGCTTTTCGGCATAGATAATCGCCTGGTCGGCACCCAAGAAGTCAAAGAGCAGCTGATTGCTATCAAATTCACTTGATTCGATCTGAATCTCCAACTGCTGGTGATCAAACGGGAAGCGGCTTAGATCAAAGTCGCTCGTAAAGGTGCCGACCAGTCGTTGGCTCAAGTAGACATTGGTCTCCGGCTCAAAGGAATCCGTATAGGATTGATAGAGTACCGTTAGATCGTTCGCATTGAGCGTCTGAATTTGTGGATTCCATAGGCTGGCCGGATCCACCTGATCGACTGTCTTGCCCTCTAGGGCTGGATCGCGCCAGAAGAGATCAAGCCAGAAATCAATGGTGTAGCGCCCGCTTTCATCATCAATGTTGTCGATGGTGTTAATAAAAAAATTTACCTTCACCCGCCGCGCTTGCACGCTTTCCGCCGTGACGGTGGTCGCCTGACCTTGCGTTGTCGGGGCCGTTGTCGTATCCGCCGGCGGATCCTGCTGGGCGCTTGCCGGCCGCCACCCGCCGCCCTGCGTCCAGAGCAGAATGCAGAGCCCTATGATCAGACCGGCCAGCCGCCAGGGCCGCCACTGCGCACGGTGTGCGCGCCGCAAGTGCTTGTTACCCGCACACTTTGCCTGCCAACTCAACCATAAATTTCTACCAATCACAGTGTGACTCCAGTCAATCAGCTTCATTTTGTCACCGCCGCTGTCGCCGTCACCGTCATGGGCATGGTTACCGCGGCTGTCAGGGTTGCCGTTGGGCGCACGGTCGGCGTTGGTGGTGGTGCCGGTGTGCTGGTTGGGGCAAATTGGGCTAAGTAAGCTTCTTGGCCCAAGGCGGTTAACAAGACGGCTTTGGTGCGTTCGTAGATGGCTTCATTGACGGGGAAGGTGCCAACCGCGCGCATTGCCTCATTCATGGTGGCCAGATAATAGAGCAGAAAGGCCCCCAACTGCGGTTTGGCGGCGAGGGTGGTTTCATCGGTGTAGAGCAACAGGGGATAAGTGAGTGGATAGACCCCATTGCTGACGTTCTGCCCATGCGGTTGGATGCCATCAAGGGCGAGGAGGCGCAAACCGGCTGAATTCTGCTGATAATCAGCAAAATCGAGAAAACCCACGGCCGCGGGGGTATCGGCAATCGTAAAAGCAATTTCGCGTCCGTCATCAAGAAAGGTTGTGGCCGGCGCATTTTGCAGTAAAAGTGTATTATGGCCCAAAATTTTATCGGTGAACAAGGCAAAATTTACATTACCGTTGGTGGGCACAACCCTGATAATTTCGACTGCCGGCCACTCCGGGCGCACATCGGCCCACCGGACGGCCGTAAAGATCGCCCTTAATTCGGCTTTGCTGACGGTAGTGACAAAATCGGCGTCAGCCTGGCCAACGATGACCACGGTACCCACGGCCACCCGCAGCGCAATGGGGCGTCGGTTATGTTCCAGACAAAGCGCCAACTCGCTCTGCTTGATCGGCCGGTCGCTCATCATCAGATCGACGGTGGTGGGATCTAGGGGGGCTTGCGTACAGTAACGGGCAAACACTGTATCCGCCCCAATTTCTTCAATCCGCATGGTATCCCGATAGCCGGCACTGACAAAGTTAGCATAAAGCCGACGGGTTAACGGTGCCAACGCCGGACTGCCACTAATAGTTAGATTGCCGGCGACATTAAGGGGGTCCACCAGCGGTAAAGGGACGCCCCGCGGCAGCAGGAAAGTGGTCGTGGCATCGGGGAGCGGGGTGGCCGTCAGCCGCAGGGGGGCCGGCGCACTGGTGAGAAAGCGCTGGATCGCCACCTCATCGCCCGCCGGCGTCGGCGTTGCCCCGCCCCAGAACTGCGTACAGCCAGTCAGCAATAGTAAGAAGAACAAAGGAGCATATTTTGGCATCAGCTTACCCTGCGCCATTGTGTGCGCCGTGGCCATTAACGTGTCGCATTGCTGGCACGGCGGCGGACAGCGGTTCGATGGGCATGCCCTGGACCCGTTGGATCAACTTGGCGCGCGCCTCAATAAAGCGATTCATCTCAGTGGCCAGTCGTGGATTGTTTTCAACGACACTGAGCATGGTGCTCCGCTCAATGAAAAGGGCCTGCATATCTGCGCTGACCACCACGCTAAACGGGCTGGGGCGGTCGCGCAGTAACAGGGTTTCGCCAAAAAAGTCGCTGGCTCCCAGTTGGGCCACCTCTTGTGGCTCACCGCTGCCTGTCTGCACCACAAGTTGTACCTTGCCTTCAAGAATAATGTAGAAACCCTTAAAGGCCATTCCTTGTTCAATCAGCCGCTCTTCGGCCCCATAACTTTGAAAGGCCGCCCCCTTGGCCAATGTTTGATGGGTTGACGCGTCTAAACGGGCAAAATAGGGAATGGCCTGCACTTGGGCCACCAATTCAGGCAAGTGGTCGGGCGGGCGTAACTCGTCGCCGTCGCGCTGATAAATGATCGTCGTTTGATAGGGCACCGCAAAGTTATAGCGCTGGGCCGCATAGTAGATACGCGTTAAGATCTCATCGCGAATAAACTCGGTGCGGCTATAGTCGCTGGTGTAGAGCTTGATTTCGTAGGTGATGGCAACTTTGTCATAGGCATAGCTGAGAATACGTACATGGGGCTGGGGTTGGGTGACGACCCCAGGAGTGGCCAGCGCGGTCTCCAGCAACATGCGTTTGACCTGGTTGGGCGGATGATGGTAGGCAAAGCTGACCTGAATCAGTTCTGCATGGAGCGGATCCAGCAAGGTGAAGTTGACCGCCACCTCTTTGCCCATGAGGCTATTGGGGATGACCACCACATCGCGTTCTAGGGTGCGTACGCGCACCGCGCGCCAGTTCATCTCGATGATCTGGCCTTGATAGGCCCCATAGCGCACCCAATGGCCCACCTCAAAGGGTTTCTCGAAGGCCAATAACAGCCCAGCGACGAGACTGCTCAAGGTATCTTGCAGGGCAAAACCAATCACAATCGAGCCAACCCCCAGCGCCGTTAAAACCTGATCCATCGGCGCACCCCAGACGCCGCCTAAGACATAAAAGGTGACACACACCACAGTCGCGAGGCGAAGCAGTTCACTCCAGACTCGGGGCAGCCGCAATTCCTGTTGGTCGGTTGGCGCGGCTGTGCCCAAGGCTTGCGCACCTTCCAAGCGCGTGCTGCCAATCAGGACGCCCAGCAGTTGCAGCATGCTATACATCACCACCAACCAGAGCAGCGTTTCGACGACGCGCACGACCAGCAAGCCACTGTCCAGGTGCAGAATAAATTGGAGCACCAGGCGGATCGTCACGAGCGGCAGCAAAAGATTGCGCACGTTGCTCACCGGCTTTACCAGCCGGCTCTGCCGCCGCCGTAGCCGCTCCAACAATTCCCCCAACAAGAGGAGTAGCAGGGGAATGCCCAGGGTGAGCACGGCGCCCCACATATAGAGTGAAGCCTCAGCGTTGATCGAACGGAAAAAGTCCATCAGCGATTACCCTCACTCTTGGCCCCGACCAATACCCAAGTGCTGCTTTGCCCTGTGGCTTGTCCTGCGCCCCGCTGGCTTGCCCGTTGCTCTGGGCCTGTACGTTGAAAGGTATATTGCTCTTGGAGCCGATCATAGATTGTTTGCGACGCTAGAAGCAGATCCGTCTCGGCAACCACGGCCAACTGTTGGGCCACCGCCACACTTTCGCCCCATAGTTCATAGGTCATCTTTTGGGTACGGATGACGCTACCACTGACCGCACCACTATGCAGCCCGCCATGTAACGTCAATTGCGCGCTGTACCGTGTGTTGAGCCGTTGCACAATCGTGCGCAATGCCAGGGCAAAGTCTGCCATGCGGCGACTGTGATCAAGATAGGGGGTGGAGAGGCCACAGACCGCGATGAACTGTTGGCCGGATGCTGGCAACTGTTCCACATCCTGCTGGGCAGCGGCTTCGTTGGCCGCGCTCATCAGTTCTTGTAAAAGGGTGGCAACATCCGGCGCGCCTTTTTGTTGCGCAAAGAGGGTAACGCCCCCAATCCGGGCGACATAGAGCGTCACTTGTGGGGCCTGATCGATCAACGCGGGTTGGCCTTGTTGTACCCGTTGGACGGCACTCATGGGCAACAGATTGTGCAACAAGCGGCCAATCTCTCGCTCTTTTTCGGTCAGCAAAGTGGCCTGACGGCGGACACCTTTGGCCATTTCCGTAAAGGCCGTGGCTAATTCGCCCCATTCATCGTGTGAGTGGACCTTGATTTCGACGGTCGCAACCTGATCACCGGTCACGCCCTCACTGATCATGCCGTTGATGCTGCCATCCTTCGTTGCCATCGCCAAGGGTCCTGCCCCCTGATTGCCCATGCCATCACCGATCGCACGGGCACCTTCAATCAGCAGGTTGAGCGGGCGCATAAAGAGATACGCAATCCCAACGGTGATAAAGGCCAGCGTGACAATCATCAGCACGATTGAAATCAACAGCTGACGTTGAAAGGCATAGACGGGTGCAAAGACCTCATCGGCATTCATTTCAGCCAGAATGGCCCACGGTAAACCAGCCAGGATCAGTGGCTGATAAGAAGCGAGCACGGATTGCCCCAAATAGTTCGTGGTAAAGACGGTGCCTTCCTGATTTTGTAACGCCGCAACGACGCCCGGTGAATCGATCGCTTGGAGCAAGACCGTCGTGCCCAGTTTATCGATTAAGGTGCTCGTCTGGGGCGACATGCCCAGTTCGCTCAGTGTCGTCTGATAGGTGGTTGGATCTGCAATTCGTGGCCGCGCATCGGAACGCATCAACCGATCCGCACCGACCAAATAGGTTTCGCCGGTGGTGCCTAGACCAAGTTGCAACCATTGCTGGTTGTCGGTCATGATCTCATTAATCGTCGCTAGGGAAATTTGCGCCAGTAACACGCCCACCAGATGGTTACCATTGTAGATCGGTGCGGTCCAGAACGCGGTGGGCGTGCCGTAACCAGGACGATAGAGCTCAAAATCAACCAATTGCGCAACCCCGCGTTCGGTATTATTGCGCACGAAGGCCAGCGCGGTTGCTTCGTTGCTGCGCCGATAGGGGCCTAGATCCAGGTTGCTGGCAAAATCGGTCTGTTTCGAGACACTATAGACGACATCACCGCTCTCAAAATTGACGAGAATCAGATCATCAAAGCCCAATTTCTGGATCAACGTGCGCAGCCGGGGGTGATAATAGGCATGGGTTTTACTATACTCACTGCCATCTTCGGCGTTATCCAACAGCAATTTTTGACCATCTTCAAAGCGATTGGCGACAATGTACTGATACTGCAAGTAAAGACCACCTTGATTTTGTGGCCGGTAGAGATTATAGTCAGCCTGGCCAGGCAGGTTGGCAAAGAGCTTGGGAAAGAACTGACTTGTATAATATGCTTCTAGTGCTGTATCCCATTCTGTCGGAATCGTGCTATTTTCCAGTTGGCGGAAGTCGCGATTGAAGCGTACCATCGCTTCGACGACCATATCATTTTCGCTCAACACTTCGACCGTGTAACGCATGTTGCGAAAATAGTCTTCCATCTGGGCCGCTTTGCTGCGGCGCAACGCAGTCATATTGGTGAAGATGGTTTGGCTAAGCGCGAGGCGACTGCTGCGCCAGCCCAAGCCGCCAACGACGAGTGCTGCAATCAAACTGACGCCCACTAACATCAGCACAACCTTGGATTTCACACTTAAACGAGTTAACATGGTCTATTGATACGCCTTATTTGCAAGGTGGCAGAACGGCAAGGTGGCAGAGCGGCAAGGTGGCAGAGTAGCAAGGTGGCAGAGTAGCAAGGTGGCAGGATATACCGTGCCACCCTGGTACTCTGCTATTTTAGCTCCACAATGCGGATCTGGCTGGCACTGTCGGCAATTTCGACGGCCAGATTGATGCCCCCGCTACGGCCCGCAAATTCGAACCGATGTACGCCACTCGCCAATGTCGCTTCGGTGACGTTGCTGACTTCAAAGTCGCGCACATATTTGTCGAGCATGCCGATCACATCCACCGGCACATCGCTCATGGTAATCGTGCGGTTGATCCGATTGATCGAGCCATCTAAAAAGATGCCGATTTCCAGTTGTTTGTTCTCCTGCATGCCCTGGATTTCATATAAGGGCCGGAGGTCGTCACTCAGATCCCATTGAAAGCCGCTGAATTGGGCACCTGGGACTGTGCGTTGCGCCACCAATAGGATGTAAGGCGGTAATTCCTCCAGCGCTTGCACGGCGTTGATTTCCGCCATGAGTGCCGCGGCTTGTACCACTGGATCTACTGCCGGATCCGCGGCTGGCGCGGCTGGCTGGTCATCGTCCTGTGCGCGCACCACGTTGGCGGCGACACTGATCACTATGGTGAGCGCCAGGGCAACCAGGATGGTGCCGATCACTACCATTCTTTTGAGCCACATTGTTCAATCTCCTCAGTTCAAGGGTCCCGCCGGGACGGGGGTTCGGGAACCGATGCGCCAAATCGGTTTTTAAGGCCACTCCAAAATTTAAACTATCCCCGAAGACACACGAAGAAAACACAAATCTTCGTGTGTCTTCGGGGATAACTATTTCTTAAGAAACGCTGCGCTTATTGATCGACCGTCTCTGATAAAGGTAGCGTCAGCGAGACGGGGATAGTTATCGACAGTTCGGTGGTCACCGATAGGGGTTGGATTGGATTTAGCGCCGGTGTCGCTGTCGCTGTGATTATCTCTGCCGCTGGCGTGGCAACAGTGGTTGTGAGTGGCTCCATTGTCTCCAGGTTGGGCAAAGGCAGGATAAACGGTGCATTATTCGGCACAAGCATGACCCGGACGTTGGGGGCTAGCTTCTCGACATAATGGTAGGTGACGAGCTCCTCATTTTGGGCCAACGCATTCCCAATCAGCTTTAGCGATTCGGCCTGACCATTGGCACGGGTGATCGCGGCATCCGCATCGCCCTGGGCTAGGATCCGCATCCGTTCCGCTTCATAATTGGCCTGTTCACGCTGTTCAACCGCGACCTGCTTGCTTTCAATCGCCGCGACAAATTCGGGCGAGAAGGTGATATCGCGCAAGAGGAATTGATCGACGAGAAAGCCCTTTTCCCCCAATTGTTCCCGCAGTTGGCGATCCAGAGTGATTTCCAGATCGCGGCGCGCCGAACTATTAACTTCTCGTGCGGTAAATTGGGAAATCTCACTGCGCACTTCGCCGCGAATCAACGGACTAACCAGATCGGTGATATAGCGATTTTGCCACTCCACATGCACCGCAACCACCTGCTGTTCATCTACCCGAAAGATCAACGAGGTTTCGAGATGTACTTCCTGGCCGTCGCTGGTGCGGGCGCGGATCGAATCCTGCGGCCCTTCGCCATTGGTGCCACCATTGCCGTCACTGACCGCGCTAATGCCGGACATGGTATAGGTCTGCCAGTAGATCGGGTAGGTCTCTTTCCATTCCAGAATCGGCACAATCCAGTGTAGGCCGGCGCGCAGTGGCTGTGGCCGAATCCCCCCTGGTGAGAGCAACGAAACGACGACGCCTACTTCCTGCGGCGGGATAAAAAGCAAAGACATGGTAAAGAGGGTAAAGGCAATGGGAATGAGCAGTGGGCCAATGATGCGTACGGAGATCAGCCGGATCAGCGCAATGACGAACCCATAATTGCGCGCCGTTGTGATAAAAATAATCAGTGCATAGAGCGCAAACGCGGCCCACACAACCCGCGTTGAAAGCGAAAGCAGATCTTCAAAGTTAAAGCTGCTGGTAGGGATCGTGGGCATCGGTAATGTAACCATATAATTGTCGGGCAGCCGCAGCTGCTTTATCCAGCCTTCTGCTTTGCTGCGTTTTGCAACGGCGTGCCATTGTGTTCATTGTGCCCGTTGTGCCCGTTGTGCCCATTACTTGGTATGACCGCACTTGGTATGACCGCGTCGCCATTAGGGGTCATGGTCGCCTGCAAAACCGTGGCAAATTGTGCCCAATCTTTGGCCGCAACCTGTTGGATGACCGCGAAGGCCTGTTGTTGGCGTTCTTTTTCCGTTGCGTTGAGCAGTTCTGCTGGTGCCGGCGTCGGTGCCAACCCCTGTGTCACGAGATTGGCATAGAGGGTACGCCCCAGCGCTTGTTCCTCTTTACCCGTGGCATTTTGGAGTAGCTGTTGATAGGTGGTAAAGAGTTTTGCCGCTTTTTGCGCGGGTATGGCTTTTTGGCAGGCGCGGCAATAGTCAACAATAACCCCCTGCATGGTGGTTTTCAGTTCTGGTGCGACCGTTCCTTGCGGTGCAATTAACCAGTTTAGATCAAAATTCATCTCCTGGCAGAAAGCCGCAATGTGTTTGGTGAGCAAGGCGATGCCTGGCTCGGGCAGCGCCAAGAGCCAGCTTTGTACATCCTTTTCTTTGCTCAGATCATTGCGCACCCATTCACGAAATTGCGTAGCGCGTCTATTGTCTGTTGGTGGTGTCGGTTGGATCATGGCCCGTAGTTGGGTGGTCCACCTGGCAACACTTTCTGCCAAACCACTCAGCCCGCGGGCGTTATGCTCAGCTGTTTTCGCGGCCTGCTCTGCCTGGTAATTGCGCCAATAGCGTTCCAGAACGATAGCGAGGAGCACTAAAAAGAGCATGATGACAAGGAAAGCGGCTAGAACGATTAATAATTTCATGTTTGCTCCTATACGTCTCCCGCCGGCAATCCAACGGCGGTATGGCCTAACGTTTTACAACGCTATACAAACACAGCGTCTTTACAAAGACGCTGTGTTTGTATAGCGTTTAGGCAATTGTCTGCATAAGATCAGTTGCCGATTGGGCCAGGGCTGTACCGAGCGTGCCCTTTGCTGCACCAGCGGTCGCTGCGGTGCCGGCCGTCGCACCTGCTAAACTGTGGGCCAGCGTATGGCCCAAACTGGTGAGGCCGGCTTTGGCGGCGACTGCCCCTTTGGCAGCCAATGCTCCGGCGGCAACCAGCCCATGCTCGGCGGCGGTGCCGGCGACGACTAGCCCTTTACCGGCCAAGGTTGCCCCTTGCGCAACAATCGGCGTGGCCGCCGTGACCAACTGCTGCGTTGCGAGCGCACTGTTATTGATTAGCGGTGGGATGGCTGCGGCCAAGCCGACCGTCGCGCCCTTTAATGCGCCCAATGCTTGGACGACGCCTAAACTTTCAAGTACCATTTTTTGTTCTCCCTCGCTCAATTTTGGATTCAATAGTTGATAAACCGCGCTACGCTTGCGTCTCGGGTTTTGCGCTTTTGCGGATAAAGCGCCGATCGATCCAAACCGATGTTGCGCTGACAATACCCAATAGGACAACCAAATCAATAAAGACCATACCTTGCCTCCGGTTACAGTAGAAAATAACTAAAGTGCGGTTTTTTGAAAACGGTCGATTTTGTGTTCGCTCCCAGTGGGCGTAACGACCGTTTTTAAACAAAGCTCACTTGAGGTTGACTCTTTTGCGATTAAGTAGTACCACAACCTTAAAATTACGTTGGCCGCCGTTGCTATCGAGCCGGATTCAGGCGGCGCGGCTGGGCCTATCTGTCCATGTTTGTTCGAGCCGCCGCTATACTGCTGCTGTATCCTCTAATTTAAGGTTGTCGTCGTCGTTGCGCTAATTTATTTGAGAAGCCATCAATGAAGCAGCAGGTCTAGAATTTGTTCTTATGCAAGTAATACGACAACGCTAAATTGCCGCCGCATTGTTATGTGCCTAGCTGGTTACGGACCAGCTAGGCACATAATTTAAGGTTGTCGTCGTAATTACGCCACAATTGATGACGTAATTACTTACGTAATAGAAATCATGCTTAGCGTAAACGTAGGGAAAACGTATTGATTTCGTCTGTCTGTGTTGTCCTTTAGCGCCTATCCTACTACTATACCGTGCCCAATGGGCACAGGCGCGGATTTGATTGCCAGGACGTTGCTGACCTTATGGCGCAGCTGTGACTGTGATCCCGATGCAGCCGACTTGAATAATCGTGGTTGCATCAACTTGGTTGCCGGTCATTACTTTGACCCAACCCCGCTCAGTGGCGGTATGGGCATCGGCACTGAGGGCGCGTCTTGTACTGCTAACCCAGGCCACACCAGTGCTAACTACACCGGGCACCGGAACCATTTCGCCGGCATGGACGAGAATAATGTCACCTGCATGTAATTGACTGACCAATGTTACGGTTTCCTTGTTGGCTTCTTGGCGCCAAGCCCACTGCGTTGGTTGTCCAGGGCTACTAGCCTCGATGGGTTGGCGTTTCTTCTCTGTTATTATCTGGCCCAGGTAGTATAGTGCTGCACCGAGTGAAACAGTTAGATAGTAGCCCTGAACGACACACAAGGCGATGGTTGCCGTTTCGACCAGGGCAATGGTCAACTGTCGATCCTGGCGCAATGCTTGTTGGGCACGCCGCGCCGGCCTGACCCCCAAATAGACGAGGACCGGGAGTGCAGTGATGCGAAGGGGGGGATAGAATAACAGGCTGGCGGTGGTTACCCCCAGTGCGCTGGCGGCTAGTAACAAGCGCTGTCTGACCGCTTGATCCTCTTCTGCCGGCAACGCGACGACCAGGTTTGCATTGCTGTTGGTGTAGGCCGGCGTGGTTGCTTTGTGGTTAAGCGGTCTATTCTGCCTGCTCTCTACGGTCGCCATCGTTTTGTTCCTACCAGGTAGCCGTGTACTTAGACTGTGCAGCCGTGTATTCAATGCTTGCCACCAAGTCGGCCGCGCCTGCTCATCAAGCAAGCGATAAGCCTTGTACCCAACATAGAAGACACCTCCGGCTAATATAGTAGTCCCTACCATTCCATTCACCTCGTATTGTGCAATGTTCGCGTTTTACTGTCAGCAGCTTTAGAAACCATCAGCGCTTCGCTGATAATCTGTACGGGCGATTAGATTAGAGCGCTGCGCAATGGGACACACGGCTTGACGTGTGTGTGCGACAATGAAGACGATGGAGCAATAGCGGCAGCACCTGTTATCATTTTGGGCGGTCATCATTCGCTAGCAGCATAACAACCAAACGTGGGATGAACGTGGGATGAGTATCGGTTCGTGTGGAAAATACGATAAATGACGTAGAAATTGGGGTGGGGCGTTGGCTATGGCAGGCAGGCCCTGATTGCGACAAACGCAATCAGGGCCTGCCTGTTTTGTGCGCCAGGGAATTTCAGCTCTGTCCTTCTGTCGGTATCGCTGTTGTGGCCGCAGCGGGGCCTTCCGCTTGCAGCCGTTGTTGTGCTTGTTGAATCCAATCCGCAGGTTGGATCATACCAGCGGTGCGGCTTGCCCCAATGATTTCGCGTAGCCTTTCTGGCGTCTGTGTCGCAAGATCGGCCAAGGTATAGATGCCCGCCGCGTTGAGTTTTTGTGCAAAGACACGGCCGATGCCCTTAATTTGCTCCAGCCGCTCTGGTCCTGCCGGCTCCAGCGGTTGCGCAGCCAATTTTATCTGTAATTCATCTAGCTGGGTGCGCGCCGTTGCCAATGCGTTCTCTAAGTGGGTACGCGCTGCCTCTGCTGTCGCGGTACGGGCCGCCTGTGCCGCTACTGCACCCTTTGCCTGCTGCACTTGATAGCGGGTCGCCCCTACCCCGGCGGCACCACCACTAATCACACCCGCCGTCAAAGGTACGGCATTGGCCGAAAGTGTATTGATAAGCGCGCCCACCTTGTCGACCAATGCCGTGCCACCGGCCAGCGAATTGGTCAGTAACGTGGCCGTGTTTTGCAGCGTGGCGACACCGCCCGCCGCGCCTTGGGTGGTCAAGGTCGGGATGACCGTAGCCCCACTTTGTGCGGCTGCAGTTGCTTTGACGACAAAGGCACCTTTGGCCAACAGATAGCCCCCGGCCGCGCCAATGACGACCGCGGCTGTGATCAGCCCTGCCGTTTGTAATTGCTGGCGATGTTCCGTGACAAAGATTTTTGCTTGTGCCACCGTCTCGGCACCAAGCTGTTGCAGGTTATTGATGCTTTCCTGGCGTACCATCGGAGCTCCCTTCGTTGTTTTCTCTAAATTGTTGCGGTCTCCACATTGCATTGACCATGCCCGCGGCCATACCTACGTAGTCAATCAATAAGGCCGTAATGACTCCAAAGTGGCCCAGGTAGATGCCACTTAGATTGACCAGACTAGGCGCAAAGGCAAAATATAAGCCACGTTTTTGGTTATTCGCTAACGACGTGCTCAATTTGAACAGTTGTTGTAATTGTGCCGGCTGATTATCCGATAAAATCACCTGCGCCGATGCGAACATGTCGCTCGTCGGAGTCGGTGTGATGGCAATATAAAGATCGGCGGCAACGGCTGGTTGGCTAGTGACAAGCCGATTGCTAATATAGGCGACCGTGCGCGCTTCGGCCTGTAAGTGGGCGAGCCGGGTGTTGCGATTCGGTTCACCACTATCGTCACGTAGCATGATCAGCTGTCGTCCACACTCGGTTTGTAATGCCGCGATTGACTGGTCATCCCAATCAACATCTAGCACAAGTAGATCGACTCGCTCTAGTTGGTCGAGCACCTGCCCATCGCGGACCCAAATACCCTGCGCTTTGGCCACCTTTAGATAACGCAAGGTGCTCAAGGGCGCGGTGAGGCGGTAATCATAACCAAAGTTTGTTAACAAGACGGCCAATGCGCGTTTTGCCCCTAGCGTCGGCATGCTCAGCGTGCTTAACGTGAGTAAGGGTAGCGCACCACGGTCGATCCAGCTTTGCCAGACGGCTTTGTCGGCTGCCACTAGGGCTGAATGCTGGGGTGAATGCTGGGGCGAGGGCGCTGCGGTAGCCATCGTTGTGTCGCCTAGATAATCGGCCAGATTCTCTTCAGCCAGTGATTGTAATTTGTGGCTGCTAAACAGCAAGGTGGCAAAAAGCGACTGCGCACCGAACTGCCGTGTCACGAATAGGCCCGTTGCTAGCACAGCATCATTGACGGCAATCCCCACTTGCCGTTCTGTTTGCCAGGTCACATAAGCGGTGCGAATGAAGTATAGATCCAGGTAGAGCAACCCTGGGGTGCTGAGGACACGCAGCAGCGGCACCCCCAAATGGCCCGCCGTGGTCATGCCCAGTAAGCCGACCGACAGGGCCAGATTTTGCCCTACGGTTGGCGCTGGGGGCCACAACGCCGGTTGGGCGGCCGGCCGCGCTGCCGTCAGTGATTCGATGAGGCGGGGCTGGGAGCGTTGGCCGCGCACAAGCACGAACAGAAAACCGCCGGCTAGTGGTAGTAACAGGGAGGGTAGCATGACTTTCCTAATTTATGGCTGCTGTGCCAGACTCTGGGCTTGCGCGATCCAGCCTTCCGCGTCGATAAAATTGCCGGTTCGACCAGGCGCGACAATGGCTTTGATCTCCGCCGGGGTCAATTGGGCCAATGCCGCATAGGTTGTAATGCCGGCATTGTACAAGCGTCCGGCATAGGTTGCGCCAATGCCGCGAATCCGCGTCAGATCGTCGCGTGCCGCCGGGGTTGCTGCTGCGGCCAGGGTTGGCACGGGGGTTGCCGTTGCCGTCGGTTGCGTCGTGGCGGTCGCGGTGGGCAGTGTGGTGGGCACCGTGGTTGGCACGACGGTTGCCCCTGCGGTTGCCGAGACCGTCACCGCTTCTGTTGCCCCCGCACAGCTGATCGCCAGTGCTTCCCCACCCACAAGCTGCCAATCCGCGGCAAAGAGATCGGCCATGTAGCGGAAGGCCTCGGTTGATGTGACCTGGAGCCCCGTCTCGCGATTCTGTTTGTTGGCGTTCTCGGTGCCGTTGATGCTGCTGATGTTGACATAGCCCTGGCCGGCTGCACAGACAGCCACTTCTTTGATATGGTAGGTGCCGCCGGTGGGATTGCCTTTACGACAAACAATGCTGCCCTCGCCGCTAATCACCTGCCCATTGATAAAATCGCAGGTTTTTTGGTTGAACCCATTGCCGTCGAGGATGATCCTGACGGTCGCCCCGCGCTGCGCTGCGGCCAGATAGGCCGCTAACCGCGGGTTATCGCGTGGGGTAGAACTGGTACCCCAGGGGTGTTCTTCACTATTTTGCGCGACCAACACCCAATCGCCGGGGCCGGCGCGTGAGACCATGCCCAGCAGCCCCCGCTGCTGACCGGGTTTGGTACAGGCCGCCAGCGCATTATCGGGCGATTGCAGTACTTCAAATTCATACGTCCCGGCCGGTAAGCTTAACGCCTGCGGCTTGACAATCGTATAGCCGGTGCGGTCTGCCCCACCCAGTCGGGGCAAAACAAAGCCGACCGGCGGGGTATCAGTGATGATCGTGCTATCCCAGGCGCGGAGATCGAAATGGTTGACCCGATCATTGTCAGTGGCAAAGAGCGTGACAAAGTGATCGACCACTGTCGGCGCGTCGGTGACAATATAGACACCACGGTTGCCGCTTGCCCCGTTGGCTGGCTTGGTCTCAAAGGGGATGGAGCTACGGTTGGGGTTTTCGGTACCAACCAGCACGACGTTGTCATCGATCAGGGTGTATTTGGCGTGGTGAAAGCGATAACGGCCAATCAAGCCCTGGGTCGGGCTGAACGCGCCGGTTGCCGTGGCAAAACTATCGTTGATCCACTGGCAACCGCTGCCATTAGTGCGCCCAGCCAATGCCTGACAGAGATATTTCTGCTCTGGGTCCAACCCTTCGACCGGCTCTTGCTCAAAGAGGATCTGCACCGGTAACGTGGCCGATTTGTCGATCAACAGGGTGATAATATCAGGGTGAGCATACTCGTAGCCGCCGATCTTGATCGACTGGGTGGCCGCGTTGAGCTCGGCATAAAATTCCGGGAAACTGTTATCGGGCGAGACGAGGAACTTCAATTTGGTAACGGCTTCCGTCACCTTGTAGGTGGTCGCATAGCGGGGCAGATCCTGGCCGGGGCGGAAGAAGCGGCGGCCGGCCACATCGTCATTCGGATCAGTGGCCCAGTCGGCAATGGTGTTGGTGTCGGCAACCGGTAGACCAGTACAGGCATCGATCTTGCGGTTGATGATTTGAAAGAGACTAAAGCGCGGAATGTTTTTGACGATTGGTCCATAACCCGCAGTGGGGGCAACGCCGCCCGCGGTGGGCCACTGTGCTGGGTCGCGTAAGGTGTTGCTTTTGCCATAGGGCAGCAGATCCAGCACGGTGCCGTCCGCCGCCAGTAATTTGATCGTCTCGGTGCCGTTGCTCAAGGCCAGCGGCCCCGCCACCGTGCCGGTTTGCGTCATTTTCAGCAGGCCCTGGGCGTGCTCACTGCTGCTCAACCCCATGCTGTCATAGTCAAAGCCCGGCCAGAAGCCAAACATGCTTTTGAACATCTCGCCATCACGCGCTGCCCAGACGACTGCTTGCGGTTGCAAGGCAAAGCTGGGAAAGCGGACCTGGTGGTTGCTCTTATCACTGAGCGCACAGCCGGCCAGATCAATGGGGGTGTCGCTCAGGTTGATCAACGCAATCGCCTCGTCGGTCTCATCGGTACCCTGTAGTGGGTCGTTGACGGGAAGCCAGGTGTCGATATAGGCCGCCCAAATGAGCAATTGCCCAGCCGGCGGTTGACAGTCCGCGGCCAATAAGCGCGTCGGCAGCAGTGGATAAATCCACGCCAGGCAAAGCAACCCCAAGCCAATGCCGCGTATGAGCAAGTGGCTGCGCTTAACCGCGCGGGGGGGATTGCGCCACGCTGCACGCGTCCGTAAACAGCTTCGTTGTAGACGCTGCGTATTGTTTCCCAAGAGTGACATGGTGAGCATAATCTCTTCCCGAGTAAGCGTGCGTTTGGGCTACATGGTGCGGGACAGCTGGTGTTGATGCCCAAGCGTGGTTGATTGACAAGCGGTTGCTGCGAGTGGCCGTACCGGTGAAAAGTGCAGCGATGTCTAACGTGATAGGGTCGCCGCGATCTGCGCTAACAGTGGCCCGCTCTCCCCTTGTAGATAGAAGTGGTCACCGGCAAAAAGGTGGAGCGCAAAGTGGCTTTGGGTTAATGGCTGCCAGGCGGCCAATTCCACCGCGGTTACAATCGGATCGGCGTCACCACCAAAAACGCTGAGCGGACAAGGCAGTGGATCTAACGTACTCGGCTGATAATTCTCGACGACACTAAAATCGGCCTGGAGGAGCGGGGCATAGATCGCCTTTAGCTCGGCATCTTGCAGCAGCAGGTCGGGCAGATTGCCATAGCGGCGGCCAATCGCCTGCAACATTTCGTCCGTTGGCAAGTGGTGCAAGGGGGGCAGCGGATCCGGTAAGTGGGGGGCGCGCCGGCCAGAGAGCAAGATCTGTGTGGGCTGTGGTCCCCCTGTACGGTACAACGCTTGTGCCAATTCATAGGCGACAATGGCGCCCATGCTGTGGCCAAAAAAGGCAAAAGGCCGATCCAGCACCGGGTGTAAAGCCGCCTGTAACGCCGCGATTAAGGGTTCCATTTGAGTAAAGGGCGCCTCGCGTAGCCGGTTCTCGCGGCCCGGCAATTGCACTGCGCACAGCTCCACATCGGGTAAACGGTTGGCCAAGGCGGCCGGCCAGGTGCGGTAGAGGCTGGCGCTGCCGCCGGCAAAATGAAAGCAGAAGAGGCGCTGCCGGGCATCGGCCTGCGGTTTTAAGCGGCGCAGCCAGAGATTGTGATTCACGATAAATTTATACTTTCTACGTTATGGCTAACGCTTTTGCCTTGGATCAAAGGCATCGCGCACGCCGTCACCCAATAAGTTGAAACAGACTACCGTCAATAAAATCGCCAACCCCGGAAAGGTCGCAATCCAGGGCGCTTCTTGCAGATAGGGGCGGCCTTCGTTGAGCATCACACCCCAATCCGCGGCGGGGGGTTGCACCCCAAAGCCGAGAAAGCTGAGCGCCGATGCCGTCAAGAGCGCACCCGGCAAGGCCAACATGATGAGGACCAGGTTTGTTGCCACCAGGTTGGGTAGAATGTGCCGCCAGAGAATCCGCGCATGGCCGCTGCCAATCGCTACACTGGCCTGAACAAAATCGCGCTGGCGCAGTGACAGCACCTTGGCGCGGGTGACACGCGTAAAAGGTGCCCAACTGGTTAAGGCCAGGGCGACCGCAGCATTGAACAAGCCGGGGCCAACCGCCGCCACCACGCCTAATAGACAGCGTAGATTAACATGGCACAATCGTGTACTGCGCATCCCCTGATGCGCAGCCCGCTTGGTGCCAACTCTATTTGTCGTATCTATAAGACGAGCACCAATGGCGGAAAGGCCCAGACCATATCACTTACCATGTTGATGGCCAGATCGGTGTAGCCGCGAAAATAACCGGCGACCATGCCCAGCAACACCCCCACCACGGTCTCAATCGCGACCACGACGATCCCCACTAGTAAGGCCATGCGCGCCCCATAGAGCAGCCGACTCAAAATATCGCGTCCCAGGCTATCGGTGCCAAAGAAAAATTGTGAACCGGGGGGAACCCGAATAAAGTCAAGGTGTTGCTCCGCAAAGGGATAAGGGGCCAGCCAAGGGGCCAACAGGGCCGCCGCGATCAACAGCAGTACGCCAGTCAGGCCGACCATCGCCAACCGATGGCGAGAGAGGCGCTGTAGTTCCACCTGGAATTGGCTGCGCGGCCCCAGCGTCAATGGCGCGGCTTGCGGTGTACGCACTGGTGTGCGTGGCTCGAGTGTAGTTGGCGTCAGTTCAGAGGTGGTCATGCTGCTTCAATCCTTGGATCGAGTAAAGCGGTCACAAAGTCGCCGAGCAAGTTGGTCAAGACGGTCGCCAGCGCGATCAGCAACAGTAACCCCTGCACTACGGGAAAATCCTTTTGCGTCAACGCCTGGTACATCAAGCGCCCCATCCCCGGCCAGGCAAAGATCGTCTCGATCTCAATCGCGCCGCCCAAGAGCCAAGGCAGGCCGAGGAAGATCAACACTGCCACCGGGATCAAGGCATTACGCAAGGCATGGCGATAAAAGACCCAGACGGGATGGACCCCTTTGGCATGGGCTGTGCGAATGTACTCATCGTGTAATACGTCCAACATTTCAGTGCGCACCAACCGCGCCAGCGAGCCCATCTGCGGCAAGGCCATCGTCAGCGCCGGCAAGATCAGCGCCGCACTGCCCCGCGTACCAGAGATCGGTGTCCAGCGCAGCCACAGGCCAAAGACGAGGATAAGCATCAACCCCAGCCAGAAGCTGGGCATGGAAAACCAGAAAAGGGAGGTGAAGGTGATCAGGCGATCAACCCAGGTATTCTGTTTCACCGCCGCGACCACCCCCAGCAACACCCCCAGCACTGTGCCGATGCTGAGCGCGGTGAGCGTCAGGCGCAAGGTAAAGGGCAATTGCTCGCTGATCAGTTCGGTGACTGGGCGCTTGGCTGCAATTGAGATCCCCAAGTCACCTTGCACCGCCCGCCCCAGCCAGCGCAGATACTGTTCGGGCCACGGTCGATCCAACCCCAGTTGCGCACGAATCTCCTGCACCCGCTCTTCCGACGCGCGATCCCCGGCCATAGCTCGCACCGGATCGCCGGGCGTCAAGAAGAGAATGGCAAAAACAATCATAGTCACCCCTAGTACCACGGGGATGGATAAGAGTAAGCGTTGGGTCAGGTAGTGTTGCATGGGATTGATCCAATGCGGTTAGTGGGTCGCGTGTCGTTTGGTTGCGTCGCCAATCAGTTTGGGTGCACTAGTACACTGTCAGGGAACTTTTGCTAGTTTAACCATGTAGTGGCGACAGCTGGTAGACCAGCCTTGTAAGACTGGTTTTCGCTTCGACACGGCCACGGGCGGGTCGGATCCCCTTTAGCGGCGATGCGTGCTCAGCCGCCGCCTGATCGAATTCGCCAACAGTATCATAAGGTCAGTTAGTCAGTCAGCTTTGTGTCATCATCAGCGGCACTTGTCCCTTTGCCCTTCTGCTGCTGTAACGCCGCCAACCGCGGTCGCATGGTGATGCCGGTACCGATGACAGTGCTAATCTGATCGAGAATGGTCATGTGGCGCAGGTCAAAGCCTAAAGTGTAGACGCCCACCAGGCCAAGCGTCGCGGCCCCCAAAATCGACAGGATGGTCTGCCGGCTGGTATTGTCGAAGGCCTGGGCCATGGTAAAAAGAGGCACAAGCTGCGTCAGCTGCTCCTCCATTAAGACAATATGCGCGGTATCCGTGGCGGCGGTGGTGGCACCGCGTAACGAAATGGAGACATCTGCCTGTTTGAGCGCGACGGCATCATTGATGCCATCACCCACAAAACAGACCTTGTGTCCCGCCTGTTGCAAACGCGCCACTAGTTCTGCTTTCCCTGCTGGTAAGACTTCGGCGTAGTAGTCGTCGGCACCGATTTCCTGGGCCAGGCGCCGGGTAGGGGCTGCTTGATCGCCGGAAATAACAATGACCGCGCGTAGCCGTGGTGATTGCCGCAGTTCGGCCAGCACCGTTTTGATCTCAGGGCGCAATACCGCCTGCAGCTCAATCACACCCGCCAGCCGCCCAGCGATCGCAACCATCGTTAGCGAATGGCCCTGCCGTTGACTCGTTTCCTGCAAATAGAGAATCTCCGGTGGGATTGTAACCCCTGCTTGCGTCATAAAGCGCGCACTGCCGACATGGACATGCTGCCCGTCGATCTTCATCCTAATGCCAAAACCGGCGTGATAGCTGCTATCTTGTTCGGTCGCGCCGGCTGTTGCCAGCACCAGGTGGCGGGCGGCCGCTTCGGCGCGGATGGCACGCGCGATGGGATGACTCTGATGGGCTTCGGCGGCGGCGGCATAGGCCAGCACTTCGTCTTCGCTGTATTGGATCTCTTCTTGGCCCAGGTCGTCGGGCGCGTTGGGCAGATGAATCGCAATGATCTGGGGCTGTTCTTGGGTGAGGGTACCGGTTTTATCAAAGACCAGCGTGTCGACCCGGCTGAGCATTTCCAGCGAACCGCCATCTTTAATCAAAATCCCCTGCTCGGCTGCCACCACCAGGTAATTTAAAAGGCTCAAGCCACCCAGGATATTCAGATGGCGATTCGGATGGGCATCGAGCACGGCGGCGGCCGCACTAAAGCCAAGCCACGGCCAGGTGAGTGCCGCCAATCCGGCAATCGGTAGAATCAGGCGATCGGTCAAGCGCTGCATCGATAATTGCCGATGCGAGCGAAAATCAACCGTTTGCGCCAGAATTTGGCTGAGCTTGCCGACCGTGGTCTCGATGCCCCTGCGTTCGAGCGCGATCTGCAAGGTGCCGGTTAGCACAATCGTGGCGGCCAACACCGGATCGCCAACGGTTTTTTCCACGGGGCGCGCTTCGCCGGTCAATACATGTTGATCAACGGTTGCGGCGCCGGCCGTCACGATGCCATCCACGGGAATCAATTCCCCGGCGCGCACAATCACGATTGTGCCGACCCCTAAGCGATCAAGTGGCCGTTGGATTTCCTGCCCATCGACAACCGTCCACACGTGGAGTGGATGCTGCATGAGCGCGCTTTCTAAATCACGGGCAAAGCGATCTTTGATGCTACTCAACAATTTAAGGCTGAAGAAGTAAGAGGTATTGCCCATGGCACCCAACACCCAATAGCCACTGACAATATAGGCGGTATTGACAAAAGCCGTAAAGACCGTAATATCCACTGCGCGCTTTTCGACCAGACTTTGGTACGCGCGCCGATAGGTGTGTGAAGAAGCATAGATAATGCCTGGCAGACTCAACAGACGTAGCGGCGGAAAAAAGAGTGCGCCCGCTGATGCTAACCCAAACGAGAGGACTGAGACATAAAGGCTACGTTGGATCTGCCGTTCATCCGCCGTCAATTCACTGACGGTTGCGGTTGTGCCCAGGGTCTGTTGCTGTTCGCCGCGCCGGTCGCCCCAACGGGTGATGGCCCACTCTAACAAGGGATCTAACTGTTCACGTTCAATCGTTTTTAGGTGGCGTTGAACGCGGGCAATGACCGGTTCCAGGATCTCCAATCCAACTTTCGCTTTTGCTACGCTATCCTGATAGGTCTCAGCTAGCGTGGTGGCCAGCGATTGAGTTTTCATCACCATGGCAGTTTTACCTCTTTACACCGCTATTCAACCGTTTTACAACCTTACATGCGGAATAGCTGCATTCCGCATGGCAACGCAATCCGTATCATCATAACAGACGATTAAGTATAACAGCTGATCGTGGGTTAAACGTGGGATGAACATGAGCCGTGACAAATTCCCCGTGCGCAGGTGCCGCCTTTTGTATGGTGTGCACACCATACAAAAGGCGGCACCTGTTGCGTATCGTCGCGCAACAGGTGCATTCATTGCCGGCCTATTGATGCAAAAGGGCACCGTTTGCGGTCATTTGCCCAAAAACAGCTTAGCTTCCACAATAGGCTTCATTTGTATAGACCTGCTCGATGCCAACGGTGGCACCAGCCGCGATCACAAACTCACTGAGTCCGATCTCACTCTCTGGATTCGTCCAGTCGTAAGTATAACCTAAACGGGTCCAGGGATAGCCTTTGCTGGGATCATCGTAGTTTTGCAGCGTTAATTGCAGGTTATACCAATCGCGGTGAAATTCATAATCCTGTTGTGACGGGAAACGTTCGGGGCCAGGCAGCTCTAGCTCTGCCACTGTGTCATCGATCTCGCCGTCGGGGCTAGGCCGGAACAGGTCAGTTGGATTAACCCACATTGCGACAAAACGGCTCTTGCCATTGTTCGCCGGCAACCCGAGCAACCCTTCCAGACGCAGGGTGAGCGGCATCGCCTCGGTTGCCGCATAAGTCTGGCAGAAGCTTTGTAGTTGTGGCACGGCGGTGACCCAGACCTCGCGGGTGAGCTTCGTCTCTTGGCCAACCAGCGCATCATAGCCGTTCCACGAAGTCCATGTGACCATCAACACGTGGCCGCTTTCGGCTTGCCAGGTTAAAGCCGAATTGTCCGGTGTAATCGCCGTCAACCCATCGAAGATTTCGTCTGGGTCGGCCGTTTTGGCATCTTGCAAGGCCGCCGCATAAACTTGTTGCACATCGAGTGGAGCCGTCGCTTCCACGCTGGCGGCAGGGATCGTGCCGGCAGCGGGTTCTGTGGGGATGGTCCCCGCCGGTTCGGCAGCGGGAATTGTGCCGGCGGCGGCCTCTTCCTCGGCAATGGCAGTGGGGGTTGCGTCAAGTGGGGCCGGTACTGGTGGCAGACAAGCCAGCAGGCTGAACAAACAGAAAATGCTCAGTGTGAAGACAAAGAAATGACGCTTTGGGCTGTTCATACCAATATTCTCCTTTACCTGTATGAGCGTGAGTCAAAAACTTTAGCAGAATGATTGTACTGTTTACAATGATAGTTTACCTTTCAACTATGAAAGGTACAAAAAGAATATAGTCAATTAACAATTGTCATTACGCAGCTTTTAGGCAGCGCCAAAATTTGGATTTTTACTGCAAATGAAATGATAATCCTGTTTGATATATTTGTTGTATAAGATAGCAGACGACTGTGGGACGATCGTGGGATGACCTTGATGTTTCTAGCGAAACGGTAAATTTTTTAAGCCAGCACGCAATGCAAAGTGGAGGTGAAGATCATTTTGTTAAAAACTAAAGCCACTGATCAGCTCCCCTACGCTTATCTCCAAGCCAGCGGTACAATCTTTGCCACTTTCGATCAGCAGGACTCCGGCAATATCTCCTATGGCGTCGCTTGTACGGATGAACAGGGCAACCAACAGCGTTACTTTGTCAAAAGCGCGGGTGATGAGGCTGATACGAAACCCTATCTGGATCACGCTGGGCGGGTCGCGTTGTTGCGGAATGCCATCCGCTTAGCCCACAGTTGCGACCATCCCACGCTCGGCCCCCTTTACAACGTGATCGAGTCACCCTTTGGGCCGCTGCTGGTCTATGCTTGGGTCGAAGGTGAATTGATCGGGGTGCCGAGCGCACAACGGGATGACCCAGCAATGCCCTATCAACGCTTCCGGGCACTGCCCCCTGCCGAAATTACCCAGGTGCTCGACCCGCTTTATGGATTGCATGACCAACTCGCAGCGGCCGGCTGGGTGGCCTGTGATCTCTATGATGGCTGTCTGCTCTATGACTTTGCCACCCACACCTTGCATGTGATGGATCTGGATACCTATCACCAAGGGCCTTTTACGAACACGATGGGGCGCATGTTTGGCTCCTCGCGCTTCATGGCCCCAGAAGAATTTACACTTGGCGCAACCATCGACCAGCGCACAACCGTTTTTACGCTAGGGCGGTTTGCGGCTGTTTTCCTCGGTGATGGCACATTAACGCAAACTGCTTTTCGTGGCACGGCGCAGCTACATCAAGTCGTGCTGCAAGCCTGTCAACCACAACCCAATCAACGCTTCGCAACCGTGGCCGATTTTTGCGCGGCCTGGTTTGCAGCCAGAGCTAAGGAATAACCGATGGATCAACCAACGATCTTAACTGTCAGTGATTACGTAAAACTTCCCACCGTTGCGCCCACCGCACGCCTTGCCTATGGCGACGACCCATCACACTTTGGTGATCTCTACGTGCCGACCAGTGGTACGCAACATCCCGTGCTGCTGCTGCTCCACGGCGGCTGCTGGGGCGCACAATATGGGCTGGAACCACTGGGCAACTTCTGTGCAACGTTTGCCAAACTGGGCATTGCCGTCTGGAGTTTAGAATATCGGCGGCTGGGCAATGGCGGCGGCTGGCCAACCACATTTCTCGATGTCGCTGCCGGCGCGGATCACCTGCGTACCTTTGCCGCTGACTATAGTCTTGACTTGGATCGCGTGGTGGTCGCCGGCCATTCGGCTGGTGGTCATCTGGCACTCTGGTTGGCGGCCCGGCCGCGGCTCGCTTTTGATTCCCCCATCGCCGCTCCCGACCCGCTGCCCCTCGCCGGTGTTGTTGCCTTGGCCGGGATCCCTGACTTGGTCGATGCCCATGCCAAAGATATTTGTCGCGGTGCGGTGCCGCAATTGCTCGGCGGCACGCCCGAGAGTGTCCCCAACCGCTATCGCGACGGTTCACCCAGCGCCTATCTGCCATTGGGAGTGCCGCAACATCTGATTATCGGCACCCGTGACCAGGCCGTGTCGCTGGTCCACAATGAGATCTATGTGGCCGCCGCGCGTGAAGCTGGTGACGCCGTGCAGTTGACTGTGCTCCCTGATATCGGCCATTTTGAGATTGTCACACCGGGCAGCGCGGTCTGGTCAACGGTGGAGGGGGCGGTGCTGGGGTTACTTTCTACCGTACGATGATCAAACTGTTCGAGTGTGCTGGTTAAATGACAAAGCAGCGTTGCTTTTGCCCTGTATGAGCACACTATGGGCAGCTTGCCTTGATTTTGGGTATCGTCATGTATAATAGCGTCTGAATATAGTGGCAAGGAATGGGCTGTTTTGCGCTAGGCGTGTATTAAGGGAGGCATGTGATGCAAATCGTCGTGGAAAAAGTGAATTTGCCCGAAAAAGGACATGTTGAATTTGGCTTGCACCGCTCCTTTGAGATTACGATCACAAGTGACCAAGCGCGTAGTAAAGTGAAACGCTGGCTCTGGGCAGAGGTTAGTATGTTGCTGGGCACTGAGCCACCAGCGCTAGTGCTTGATGAAGTTATCGTTTGGCGTGTCCCCGTCATCCTGATTGCACCTGGACATGGCACATTAGGCACGGTGGGTGCCATTGATGTGGCCGTGCAAACAGGTGATTTGATTGATCTGAACAAACAGCAGGGATTAATTGAGCAACAAGCAGCACTAATTGCCGCACGGTTACCCCACTTTCAGCCCCGTACGGATGTTTATAGCGGTTCAGTGCCTACCCACCTACCCACTACTTCATCCTTAACTGTTACTGGTGAGTAAGGTATGACTTGGCCATTTCTCCCTATCGTTTTACCAGTGACGCATCTAACCCAACAGCGGATTGGCGATTGCCTTGTTGCCTGTAGCGGTATGCTGTTGACCTATGCTGGGAAACCATTCAACTATCAACGTGTTGCTTCCCAGTTGAAAACACGGAATTTTGGTACTGTCTTTTCTAACATTCGCCATCTGAATGAACGTGGCACTGCTATCCTTGTCGGACACGGTGATATTGATCAGCTCTATCTGGCGCTACGCCAGAATCGACCTTGTGCAGTCGCCGTAAATACGGCTGAACTTCCCCATTGGTATAATGATCCCACCCATAATGAAGCGGTCGGCCATGCCGTCGTCGTGGTTGGTATTGATGCCGAGATGATCTATTTAAACGATCCAGAATTCACTGTTGCACCGCTGCGTGTACCAATTGCTGAGTTTCAACTGGCAAGAATCGATTTTGATGAGTTATATGCTGTTTTAGTTGTAAAATAGTCGATATTCGTACCTATGCTGCCGATAAAGGCAGCCAAAACCACAAAGAAGATAATTTATGACTACCAATGCCCGTCTCATCATCGTCGGCGCCGGCATTGTCGGTGCCAGCGCTGCCTACCACCTGGCCCAACAGGGCTGGCGTGACATCCTCGTGCTCGACAAGGGTGATCTGCTCAACAATGATGGCTCCACTTCGCATGCGCCGGGTGGGGTCGTCGCCCTTAGCCACTCCAAGTTGATGACCCAGTTTGCCCAATATGGGGCCAAACTCTATGGTACCGTTGCCCCCTACGAACCACAACTCGACCAGCGCATGGCCCCCTATGGCCCCAACCGTAACACCTATAACATCGTCGGCGGTCTCGATGTGGCGATTGGCGAGGAGAAGTGGCTGGAATTAAAGCGGCTGGAGGGCAAGGCCAAAGCCTTTGGCGTCGAAGCCTATCTGCTCTCCCCCCAAGAGACCCAGGAAAAGTTGCCCCTAATCAACCCCGCTGCAATCCGCGGCAGTGTTTATGTGCCCAGCAGCGCGTTGGCCGGCGGGGCCTATCTCGCCAATGCCCTGCTGCGCGATGCGAGCAAAGAGGGGGCTGTGCGCGCTGTTGGTCATACGGCGGTAACCGATATTGAGGTGCAGGCTGGGCGCGTCGTGGCGGTGCTAACCGACAACCCCGAACTACCCCGCATTGCCTGTGAAGCAGTGCTGCTCTGTACGAATGTCTGGGGACCGCTGTTGGGGGAAAAGCTGGGGATCGAGGTGCCTCTCATGCCCTGCGAACACCAATATGCCTTCACCGAACCATTGCCGGAACTGGCCCGCTTTGACCCCAACAACCGCGCCGACGAAGTGATCTGGCCGACAGCACGTATTCAGGATATCGTTACCTACTTCCGTCAACATTGGAACACCTTTGGCATCGGCAATTACTGGCACAAACCGTTACTGGTCAAGCCCCGGGAACTGGGGCGCACAGCGATGAATCCCTTCACCCCCGAAGATCTCACCCAATCGTGGGCACGGGCGCAGGAGATCTTCCCGGCGTTCCAGGGCAAAACAATCAGCCGCGCCTTTAATGGCATCTTTGCCTTCCCGGTTGACGGCTACCCCATCATGGGCGAAGCGCACAACATCAAGGGGCTGTGGACCGCGCTTGGTTCGTGGTTGACCCATGCCGGCGGCGTGGGCAAGACGATTGCCGAATGGATGACCCACGGCGAGACCGAATGGGATACACGCCAGGTCCATCTACATCGTTTTCATGGCTTTCAAAATACGCCATCCTATCTCTGGCAGGTCAGTGGCAAGAACTATCGCGAAGTTTGGGATCCCGGCCACCCGCGTCAACCCCTTTCCGAGCCGCGCAATGTGCGCCTTTCGCCTTTTGCGCCGCGGCTTGACGCGCTTGACACCGTCTACACCACCTTTGCCGGGTTGGAACTGCCCAACTGGAGTGAGGCCAATGCCCATCTCCTGGAAAAATATGACGAACAGATTCCCGAACGCACCGGCTTTGCCGCCCAATACTGGTCACGCATCCAGGGCGCGGAACATCTGGCCACGCGCAACAACGTCGCCCTCTTTGACCTGACTGGCCTCTCGATTATTGAAGTCAAGGGGGCCGACGCCCTCGGTTTTGTCAACTACCTCTGTAGCAGCGAGATGAACAAACCGGTAGGCAGTGTTATTTACACCTGCTGGTTGACCCCCAAGGGTGGTATCCGCCGTGACCTGGCCGTAGCGCGGCTGGCCCAGGATCAATTCTGGATGTTTGTCGGCGAAGGGACGCTACCCCAGGATCTGGTCTGGGTGGAGGATGTGGCACACCAATTTAACGGAGGTAACGGGGCGTTGGTCATCAGCGATCTTTCGCAAAGCTACGGCGCGCTGGGCCTGTGGGGGCCAAATGCCCGCAAAGTACTCGAACAGACCACTGCGACCGATGTCAGCAACGCGGCCTTCCCCTACTTCAGTTGCCAGTGGATCAACATCGGCTTTGCGCGGGTCTTGGCCTTGCGCATTTCCTATGCCGGCGAACTGGGCTGGGAATTGCACATGCCCATGGATCAGGCGATCCATGTCTGGGATGCACTCTGGACCGCTGGGCGTGAATTTGAGTTGGTGGCAGCCGGGTCGGGCGCTTTTGACTCATTGCGGCTGGAAAAGGGCTACCGCCTCTGGGGTGGGGATGTCTACACCGAATACAACCCCTATCAGGCCGGGATGGGCTGGACGGTGCGCCTCAAGAAACCAAACTTTGTCGGGCGTGACGCCTGTTTGCAGTTGAAGGACAAGCCGTTAAAGAAAAAGCTGGCCTGCCTCGTCTCCGACGCACCAGGGGCGATGGCCTTTGGCTACGAGCCGATCTTCAACGATGGCAGCTGTGTCGGCCATGTCACCAGCGCCAACTATGGTTACAGCATCGGCAAGTTTATTGTCTACGGCTACTTGCCGGTTGACTACGCCACCCCAGGGACAACCTTGGAGGTAGAATATTTGGGGGAACGCTGGCCGGCGGTTGTTAGCGAAGAACCACTGTGGGATCCCACAATGGCGCGGTTGAAAGAGTAAACGACGCGACAATCAAAAATCGCCAGACCAACAGGTCTGGCGATTTTTGAACGCTGCGAGGACGGTGTTGCATTAACAATTGTCAATTGTTAATTATCAATGGCTTAGCGCTGCACGAGCGGCAGGTAAATTGATCCAGGTGTCCCTACTGGGGTTGGGGTAACCGTCCCCTCCCGATCATCCGGTGTGATGGTAATCGCCGGCGTCGCAGTTGGGGTGGCGGTGGGCACGGCGCTGCCACAGCCATTGGTCACGCCGGGAGAGGGCGGCATTTGGTCAAAGCTGCTGGTGTTGCGGGCACCACCACCCCCATCTGGACAGCGGGCATTCGAATGCAACTCGCTGTCGCCGCCCTCATCCTCGTTGAGTTGGGGCTGCCCGCTCTGTAATAGTTGCAGTAGCTCTGGATCATTGTCATCGTTGGTACCATAGACCACGGCATCCAGCACCGCGGTGCCGGTGACGACGGTGTTAGTGCTGAAGCTTGCGCCACAGTCTGCTGCGGTGGCAAGGGCGACCGCATCCGGGCCATTCTGAATGTTGGTCGCGGTCGTGATCCCCACATTCGCTACCCCTGGATTGCCAACTACAAAGAAACCGCCGCTGTTGAGCGTCTTCCCCTTCAAGTCAACCACCAGGTAAGCCCGGTCATTCGACCCGTTGAATAAGAGCAGACAGAGATTATCGAGCGTTGCATTCGGCGCGCCGAACAACTCCACAAAATCGGCGGCATCAGTGCCGGGCGAATCGGCCTCGACTTCGTTGATCAATACGCTGCTCACGACCGGCGTGCCGCCTGGGGTTACCGTGGCAACCGTGGTCGGCGTGCGTGTCGGTGAAGGGGTTAACGAGGTTGGCGAGGGCGTCAGGGTAGGCAAGGGGCTGCCACAATTGTTTGGCTCCTTGGGGCTGGGCGAGACCAAGGCCAGAGTGTTGCTCATGCGTGCGCCGCCGCTACCATTGGGACAGCGGGCCATTGCCACGGCATCGGCGTTACGGGCACCGTTTTCGTTCATCTGCAACTGACCGGGTTGCAATAGGGTTAACAATCCCGTATCATCCGCATCATCCGAGTGATAGACCAGGGCGTCCATGAGATTCGTCGTTCGAAGTGGTGTATTGGTCGGAAAGTCGCTGGCGCTGCCGATGTAGAGGGCAATCGCGTCAGCCCCATTTTGCAGCGCGCTGTTGCTAAAGGTGATCGATGCCGACGCGACTGCCTCATTCCCTAACACGAAATAGCCGCTTGCGTCCGTTTTAAAGCCATCCAGGTCAATCGCCAGATAGCTCTCATCATCGGCCCCGTCAAAAAAGACAACGGCGAGCCCTTCCAGCGCTGTATTGCCAACCCCACCGTCATAAAGCTCGACAAATTCGGCGGTATCTGTGCTCGGTGAATCGCTGTCAACTTCATTGATGATAATGCCAGTTGCCGGGGTTACCGAACTGGTTGGGGTGGGAACAACCGGCGTATTGGTGGGCCTGGGTGTCGCTGTTGGTGCCACGGCATTACAATTGTTGGCCGCGCCAGCGGAGGGCGGAATTTGCGCATAGCCGACGGTGTTGCGGCTGCCCCCACTGCCATTCGGGCAGCGGGCATTGGCATGATCGGCGGACGCACCACCGCCTGACTCGTTAACCTGTGGTTGGCCGGCGTTGATCAACGGCAAAAGCCCGGTATCGTCGGGGTCGGCAGTGTCATAGACCATCGCATCAAGCAGGTTGGTGGTGACGACCGCCGTGCCGTTGGGGAAAGCACTGGCGTTGCCCAGGTAGAGTGCGACGGCATCCGCCCCTTGTTGCAAGGTGTCAGTCGGGAAGGTGGTCGCCACTAGGTTGACCCCAGGGTTGCCGATGACAAAGTAACCATTGGCATCCGTCCGATAACCATCCAGATCAAGGGCATAATAGGATTGGTCATTGCTGCCGTTATACAGGACGAGCGTCAACCCGTCAAGCGCGGTGTTGCCGGCACCGTTGTCATAAAGTTCAATAAATTCTGCGCTGTCCGCACCAGGTGTATCGGCATCCACTTCGTTGATGATTATGTTGGTTGCCTGCCAGTGGAGGGCACGTGCTTCCACTGGGCGCGCACTGAGCGTGAGCGTGCGCGGAAAGAACCAGAGCAGCGTCAATAACGTGAGATCAAGCAGAATGACTAGCAGATAATTTCTGTACTTCAAGGGGATACTCCTTATGGTTGGTGAAGGTTGGGTGGCTTAATAAAGATTGGAACAAAAGACAACTTATTGTAAGGCAGGTGATTAGCCACTACATCCGCCGAATGCTGGCCTTTAAGCTGACATCAGACTGAATCTAAAGTGCTGTCTTACCTTACTTAAGTTTAGCAGTGGTGGTAGAAGTTGCCTTTTGTCTTACAGGCTTTATGTTACGTGCAGCGCTGACATTTGACTCAAGTGCAGGAGTAAATCATTGAGGCGTGATAGATTAACGATAGCTTGCGGCTTGGCGTACAACAAGGGATCCGGCAAAGCTTGTTTGACAAAAAGGGCAGAAACATCTAATGTGCGATCAAGCATAATTTTGTAACAGAATTTACGATCCGCAGAGGCAAAGGAGATGAACCGTGCCCAAATTGGTAATGCTGCCCCCACTTAGCGCCACGCGTAAAGGGTGGGCTGACCGTTTACAACAGGCGTTGCCTGACTATCAAGTAGTCGTCGCGGATGAGGCCGGCATGGCCGCTGCCCTGGCTGATGCCGATGCCGCCTATGGCTGGGTGCCACCAGAGCTATTGTCCCACGCCCAAAAACTGCGCTGGTTGCAAAATCCGAATGTCGGCCCCCATGTCGGCTATTACTACCCAGAATTGATCGAACACCCAGTGGTGATCACCAATCCGCGCGGCACCTTTAATGACCACATCGGCCAACATGTCATGATGTATGTGTTGGCTTTGGCACGTGGCTTGCCCTATTACATGGCCGCCCAACAGCAACAGCGCTGGGATGGTAATGCTCGTAAAAGTCAATATATCGATCTGGGGGCGGCCACCGCGCTGGTGGCCGGGGTTGGCGGTATCGGTCAGGCCGCGGCGCAATATTGTCACGCCTTTGGCATGCGTGTGATCGGCGTTGACCCCCGTTGGGAATACGACCTGCCCTTTATCGAAAAACATGGGCCGGATGAACTAGATAAACTGCTGCCCCAAGCGGACTTTGTGCTGGTTGCCATGCCCCATACGCCGCAAACCGAAGGGATGTGGCATGCCACCCGCTTCCGTTTGATGAAACCGACTGCCTACTTTATCAATGTAGGGCGCGGCCTGACCACCAAGTTGGATGATCTGGCCGCCGCGATTGAAACGGGCCAAATTGCCGGCTGTGGCCTTGATGTCTACGAAATCGAACCGTTGCCCGCCGACCATAAACTATGGACATTACCCAACGTGATCCTGACGCCGCATATCGCCTCTTATCAAGCGGAGAATATCGACGAGCGCCAATACCAGATCCTGCTGGAAAATGCTCGGCGCTTTGCCGCGGGGCAGGGGTTGCAGAATGTGGTCGATAAGGCCAACTGGTATTGAGGTAAAACGTAAAACATGAGGCGACAAAGTCGCAAAGTTGCAAGGTTGCAAAGTTGCAGGGTCACGGCGATTTTCGAGAGATTCTCGCGGCCCGCGCAAGTTTTGTCGAGTAACGACGTAAAGTCGCCACGTCCTGGTTACGTTTTACGTTTTACGTTTTACGTTTTACGCCGGCCCGCACCGATGAAAACAATCGAAACACCGAAAGGATGGCTCTTATGTCGATCATTGACACTCACTGCCACGCGGCCCCTATGTGGTACGAAGCGGTTGACAGCTTGATCTATCACATGGACCAGAACGGCGTAGACCAGGCCGTTTTGGTGCAGATCAAGGGCTATTTTGACAACGACTACCAATTTGAATGTCTGCGCCGCTATCCAGGGCGGCTGCTTTCGGTAGTGGCAGTCGACAGCAGCCAGGCCGATGCCGGCGATCAACTGGAACAGTTGGCCGCGCAAGGAGCCTGTGGGGTGCGGCTTAGCCCCGATGCGCGTAGCCCTGGTGCAGATGGGTTGACCATTTGGCGCAAAGCGGCTGCACTGGGCTTGCCGATCAGTTGTGGTGGCGGGCGGAGCCTCTTTGCCGCACCTGAGTTTGCCGCCTTAATCGAAGCCTTGCCGGGTTTGCCGATCATCATCGAGCACCTGGGCGGCATCACTGCTGCGGATGATCCGGCGACCGAACCCGAACGGGAACGGATCTTCGCGCTGGCGCGCTATCCCCATGTCTACATGAAGATCCACGGTTTAGGCGAATTCCTCACGCGTAACATGCCGGTGACCACGCCCTTTCCCTTTGACCCGACGGGGCTGTCCCTGTTGGAACGCGCCTACCGCGCCTTTGGCCCCGAACGTTTACTCTGGGGCAGCGACTATCCCCCGGTCGCCGGCCGTGAAGGATATGCGCGGGCGCTTGCCTTCACCCGTGAGGCCCTCGCCGCCAAAGGTCCCGCTGCTCTCGATCTGATCTTTGGCGGTGTGGCCGCCCGGCTTTATCGACAGCGATGAAATAAAAAAAGTAACGACAAACCCCCACCTAACCTCCCCCTGGTAAGGGGAGGGACTATCGCGCCGTCAACGGTCCCCTTCCCAAACTGGGGAGGGTTAGGGTGGGGTGGCTTGGTCGTTACATATAAAACGCGGATTAGGCGGATGACTGCGGATAAAAATCAGTGAAAATCCGCCTAATCAGCCAAATCCGCGTTCTATCATCTGGAGGATCACAATGCCGACCGTTCGCAATCTCAAGCAACAAATTCGCACGGGGCAGGTTGTGGTTGGCCTGCAAGTGGCACCAACCATGCGGCGCGCCGACCTAGAACGGCGGCTGGCTAAAGGGGTCTATGATTATCTCTATGTCGATGGCCAGCATAGCCCGTTGGACGAAGCGCAGTTGGTCGCTTTCTGCGCCATGGCTGAGGAACTTGATCTGCCCGTCCAATTTCGCATCTCGCATACGCGCCACAGCTACCTCGTCGGGCGCTACCTTGATCTCGGCCCCACGGCGATCATGGTGCCGGAGGTGACGGAGGTTGCAACGGTCGATGAGACCGTGCGCTTTGCCTACTATCCGCCGGTGGGGGAGCGCAGTTGGGGTGGCACCGTACGCCGCCAAGCGCCCGCCGGCATCACCGACCGCCGTGGTTATGCCCACTGGTGGAATGACTATGTCGTCGTCACCATTCAGTTGGAGTCTATACAGGCGATCAGCCACGCTCGGCAACTGGCGCGGCCAGGGGTCGATCTGGTCACCTTTGGCGCGAATGACCTGGCATTTAGCTTGGAAACCCATCCCGAGTTTCCCCTGCGCACCGTGGATGCGTGTATCGAGAATGTGGCGGCACAACTGGCCGGGACCACTGTCCGGCTATCGGTGAGCGTGGCGAATGAGAGCGAACGGGAGAAATATTTGGGGCTGGGGGTGACGGCGCTGTTGGAGATGACTTGATCATGGAAAAAGCGCAAGCACGAGTGTAAAAATCTGGTATAATGTAGAAATTACCAATAAAAGTAGCGCTGATAGGTGTCTTGAAAGTGAATAATCCCCCACTCACACCACTTCATGCAGATCAAGCGTTGATCCCGTTGAAGTTGGAAATACTTGGACGTGTATCGACGGACAAGCTAATAGAATCACTTGTACCTGGTCAGCCAGGCGCACTAAAAACTAGGCCAGATGGTACCATCCTTGATGGGCACCATCGAATTAAGATTTTGCGGGATCGTGGCGTAGATGTGGATCGTCTCCCGCGTGAAGTCATACCGAGGAGTCTTGAGTGATGACAGACCTATACTGGATCGATGGTCCCTGGCAAGGACGATTAGCCATCATCGCTAGACCACGTGGCGGCGAATGGCTGGAGATCGATGTCAACTTGTGGCGGCGTAGTCGGCTGGATATTGTCACTTCATTGCTTACGGCCAGTGAAGTGACCGAGCTAAATTTGCAAGCAGAGAAGGCGATCACTGAAGCCGCTGGGATTGAATTTTGTGCTTTTCCCATTCCTGATCGTGGGAATCCCACTTCGCTGGTTGCGGCGCGCCAATTCATCGAAACACTCGAACAACAGCTAAGCAGCGGCCGCAATGTAGCTATCCACTGTCGGCATGGGATTGGCCGTTCGGCACTAATTGCCGCGGGATTGCTTGTGCAAAGTGGGCTTAATCCGACAACTGCATGGAAACGCATTGAAGCAGCGCGTGGTTGCCCGGTGCCAGATACAATGGAACAAAAAGGATGGGTGGAACGCTTTGCGAACGCTGCGGCTGTGCCACTTTTGCATTAAGTTGCATGATAAATTTATGGAAATAATGGATTCTAACATGGTAGAAGAAATCGTGGTATTGTATCGTCCAACCGGCCCTAAAGAGTTAGCCTTGGTTCAACAAAGCGGCTTTAAGCGTTGGCCACCACGTTTGCCGGAACAACCAATCTTCTACCCGGTCACAAATGAGCAATATGCCCAGCAAATCGCATCAGCGTGGAATGTGAAAGAGAGTGGTGCCGGCTACGTCACGCGTTTTGCGGTCAAAAAGGCATTCATGGCTCGTTATGCGATTCAACGCGTGGGTAGCACTCATCATACAGAATGGTGGATTCCAGCCGAAGAACTAGAAGATCTGAACGATAATATTGTTGGCCTTATCGAAGTGATTGGCGAATATCACGCGTGAAACCTCTGATGGTTGCAGTTTTGTTACTCATAAAACGCGGGCGCTTTTTTGAGTGTTTTCCACTGCTCGATGTCATGACCGAAAATCACCAGCCCAATCTGCTCCCGTTCGACCAGTTCCAGCAGCTTCATTGTACTGACGCGCCCCGCTTCGCCGTTTGGGTTGCTACCGTCGTCCTGCTCGTCACGAGTAAAGCCGGCGCCGAAAGGTACGGCGTCAACCGTCAATAAAACCGCCCCCGTTTTGGGCAGCCGCACCAGCACCGATTGATGGCCCGGCACATGCCCGCTTGTCTCAATCAGCGCCAGCCCTGGCAGCAGTTCCGTGTCCCCGTCCACCAGCCGAATGCGCGCCATTGGCTGCTCCCATTGGGGTCGCAGGGGCGCAAAACGTGGGTTAGTTGCCGCATCCGCATGATGCACCCGCTGCACAACATAGTGCGCTTTGGTGAATGCCGCGTGTCTGCCGGCATGGTCGATATCATAATGGGTCGAAATGACGGTATCAATATCGTCCGGTTGTAAGCCAATGGCCGCCAACTGCTGGATCACGTCCTGCCCATTCTCGAAGTCCGATGCTTCTTCAGGCATAATCTCCGGTAGACCACTGTCAATCAGAATATTCTTGCCGTCACCCGTTTGCATCAGATAGCACACAATCGGAATCTGGTATTCCGGCATAATCCCAACTTGCATCAGATATAAACGCTGCGGCGCATTTTGGCTCATTATCATTTCCTTATAAAAAATAGCCCAATGGGACAAATGGGTATGTATGAAAAGTCCGCATTGCCATAGGGGCGGAGCACTGCTTCGCCCCTACAGCAATGACCATAATCATTTCCCTAATATTAGACCATGTGTTCTGTGGCTTGTCAATGCCAAGTGCGTTCACCAGCATTGATCTGCCGGATGTGCTGGCCACCTACGCTGGGGGTGATCGTAAAAGGCTTCACTTGCTTATCAAACAGCCGCCATCGGGGCATCGGGATATTCTATCGTTCTTAAAGAGGGAATTACGGGACTTATATAGCCTCCTTCTTAGCCACAGAGGACATAGCGAGAATGATTGGCTCTGTATTCTCTGTGGCTAAGAGACAATCCATGCCAGGTACATTTACGATTCTCCAAATCCGCGTTGCATGATAGACTACCGATACCGCAGCAAGGATGACAATTGAGGAGCGCAGATGCGAACAAAATCCGCCTAATGGGCTAAATCCGCGTTCTATCCTCGTTTTCCAGAAACTGCGCGCATTTCCCCATAACTTCTTTACATTTCTTTGCTATAATACAAAAATTCACAATCGGATGGCGTTGGCGGATGCGACAGGCTTTTGTCTCATTCGCCCTTTTTTGCGCCGAATTTTTATCCAAGTTGGGTCCGGTGCGATGGGATCATTGGTCAAGGTTTGAGCTTTCAGGTTTGTTCGGAGGGGATTTGGCAATCCCCTCCGAACGGTAAATTTGCAAACCTTCGCCACTGATCTAATAACCGGCTAGAAAGACAACCTATGTACGCAACACGAAAATTGGGGCGCTTTCTCGCACCCTACTGGGGCTGGGCGGTGCTCGCTCCCCTTTTGATGGTGTTGGAAGTGGCGATGGATCTGTTGCAACCGCGACTGATCCAGCAGATTATTGACCAGGGCATCACGCCGGGTGATCTGGGCGTGGTCTGGCGCACCGGGCTGTGGATGGCCGTGGTCGCGCTGATTGGGCTGGTCGGTGGCGTGGGCTGTGGCGTCTATGCGGTGTTGGCCGGCCAATACTTTGGCGCCGATCTGCGCAGCGAACTCTTCCGCAAGGTACAAGCCTTTTCCTTTGGTAATCTCGATAAGTTGGAGACCGGTGGGCTGATCACGCGGCTGACCAACGATGTGACGCAGGTGCAAGAGATTGTGATGATGCTGCTGCGCGTCATGGTGCGCGCTCCGCTGCTCATGGTTGGCGGGCTGATCATGGCAATTGTCACCAGCCCGCGGCTGGCGCTGCTCTTTTTGTTGCTGATGCCGATCGTGGTCGTCATTCTCGTCTGGATCATCAACAAATCCTACCCGCTCTTTAGTGGGGTACAGCAGCGGCTCGACAAGCTCAACACGGTGATGCAGGAAAATCTGGCCGGGGTGCGCGTGGTGAAGGCCTTTGTGCGCGGCCACCACGAAATCGGTCGTTTTCAAGGGGCCAACAACCGCTTAATGGATCAAAACATCGCGGCGGTGCGCGTCACTGCGGTGACGATGCCGTTGATGATGTTGCTGCTTAATATTGGCGTGGTCGCCGCGCTCTGGATCGGTGGCGTCCAGGTTGAGCAGGGGGGCATGGCGGTCGGCCAGGTGGTCGCCTTTATCAACTACCTGATGCAGTCGCTGATGTCGCTGGTGATGGTCAGCATGTTGGTGATGCGTTTCTCGCGGGCCGAGGCGTCGGCGGTGCGGATCAACGAAGTGTTGGCGGGCGAACCGACGATCAAGCCCGCCCCACGCCCTGGCCACACGCAACTGACCACCTTTGCGCCCCAAGGCCGTGTTGTCTTTGACCATGTCACCTTTCGTTATGATGGGGCCGACCGTGATCCGGTCTTGAAGGATCTAAGTTTTAGCGCCGAGCCGGGGGAGACGGTCGCGATTCTGGGGGCGACCGGGGCCGGCAAGTCGAGCTTGATCAGCCTGGTCGGGCGCTTTTACGATGTAGAACAGGGCAGTATTACGATTGACGGCATCGATGTGCGCGATATTGAGGAAACGGCCTTGCGCAGCCAAATTGGCGTCGCGCTGCAAGAGTCGGTGCTCTTCACCGGTACCATCCGTGACAACATCCGTTACGGGCGGCCCACTGCCAGCGACGAGGAAGTAACTGCCGCGGCCCAAACCGCCCAGGCCCATGCCTTTATCAGCCGCTTCCCTGAAGGTTATGACACCTTGGTTGGGCAGCGTGGGGTCAATCTCTCGGGTGGGCAAAAGCAGCGAATTGCCATTGCGCGGGCCTTGCTTACCCAACCCAAGATCCTCGTGCTCGATGACAGTACCAGCGCCGTCGATGTGGAGACCGAGGCGCGGCTGCAGACGGCGCTGGCGACCTTGCGCAAAGGGGCCACCGCCTTTGTCGTTGCTCAACGGATTAGCACGGTGCTGACCGCTGACAAAATTCTGGTGCTTGACGATGGTCGCATCGTCGCCGCGGGCAACCACCATGAGTTGCTGGCTTCCAGTCCGATCTATCGCGAGATTTATGCATCACAAATGGAAAATGGGGTGGTGAGCCATGGCTGAGTCACTAAAAAATGGAAACAGCGCGCGGGCGGTCGATGCCCCGCCTGAATTGCCGCCATTAATGGGCCGCGGCGGCCCTGGTGGCCCGCGTATACAGGTTAAAGTGGAATATGCCAAAGACCGCCGCGGCACCGTGCGCCGCCTCTGGGGTTATCTGCGCCGCCAACAACTGACCTTGATCGCCATCGCAGTGGTTGTGACGCTCAACACGGGGCTAACCGTCATCAGCCCCTACTTGATGGGGGTGGCGATTGATCAATATATCCTACCCGGTGATCTGCCGGGGCTAGCGCGGATTGGCGCGTTGATGCTGGGTGTCTATGGCTTCAACTCGCTGTTGACCTGGGTCCAGGCTTATGTGATGGCCGGCGTGGCGCAACGCACGGTCCGTGATCTACGTAATGATCTCTTTGAACATCTGCAAACGCTTTCCCTGCGCTTTTTTGACACCCGTTCCCACGGCGACCTGATGAGCCGGCTGACCAACGACATCGAAAATGTCAACGCCGTGCTCTCCGAAAGCGCCACCCAACTGGCCTCCGGGGTGTTGAGCCTGGTGGGGGTCACCGCCATGATGATCTGGATCAATCCCTATCTGGCCCTGATCAGTCTGGTGACATTGCCCTTTATGGTCTTGGTGTTGGTACGCTGGATCGCCAAACGGACGCGTGTCGGTTTCCGTGAACAACAGGCGGCGTTGGGCGCGCTCAACGGCATTATCGAAGAGACGATCACCGGCCAGCGCGTGGTCAAAGCCTATAATCGGCAAGAGACCGTGATCGCTGAATTTGATGCCGCCAATCTCACCTTGCGCGGGGCGGCTAGTCGCGCCCAAATCTTTGCCGGCTTTATGGGGCCGCTGATGAATGTGGTCAACAACCTGGGGTTGGCGATTGTGGCTGGAGCCGGCGGTTGGTTGGCAGTGCAAGGGTTGGCGACGGTGGGCACGGTGGCCAGTTTTATCAACTATGCGCGCCAGTTTAGCCGCCCGCTCAACGAGATTGCCAACCTCTATAACTCGATTCAATCAGCGATTGCTGGGGCCGAGCGGGTCTTTGCCATTCTCGACGAGCAGCCGGAGATCATTGACGCTGCCGACGCCCAAACCGTAACCCAGGTGCGCGGCGATGTCCGTTTTGTGGATGTGACCTTTGGTTACAATCCAGCGACGCCTGTGCTCAAAGGGGTAAACCTCCACGCCCAACCTGGCCAAACCTTTGCCCTGGTTGGCCCCACCGGTGCCGGCAAGACGACGATTGTCAACCTGTTGACTCGCTTCTATGATATCGATCAGGGGCAAATCTCTATCGACGGCCATGACATTCGTACCCTCAAAAAGGATGACCTGCGCCGCCAACTGGGCATTGTGCTCCAGGATACTTATCTCTTTGCCGACACCGTGCTGGAGAATATCCGCTACGGTCGCCTTGCGGCTACTGACGCAGAGGTGATGGCCGCAGCCCAGCTAGCCAATGCCGACCAGTTTATCCACCGCCTACCCCAAGGCTACGCCACGCTCCTCTCCGAGCGGGCCAGCAACTTGAGCCAGGGCCAACGCCAACTGCTGGCCATCGCGCGCGCAATCCTCGCTGACCCCAGCATTCTGATTCTCGATGAAGCAACCAGCAGTGTTGACACGCGCACCGAGCAGCACATTCAAGAGGCGATGTTACGCCTGATGCGGGGGCGAACCAGCTTTGTGATCGCCCATCGGCTGAGCACGATTCGCGGGGCCGATCAGATTTTGGTCGTCAACGACGGTGAGATTATTGAACGCGGTACGCATGCCACGTTGTTGGCGCAGGAGGGCTTTTATTACCAACTCTACACTAGCCAATTTCGCGCCACGGCCGCGCCAGGTTTCAACGGGCACCCTGCTACCGAAAAGCGCCCGCAGGGGCTTGACTCTATTCTAGTCGCTGGGGTGAATTAACAAAATAGTGTGGTAAGCGGAGGCTGAGCTTGTCGAAGCCGAAGCGGTGCTGGCTTCGACAAGCTCAGCCTCCGCTCTTCCATAGGCCGAAGTTCAGCCTCCGCTCGATGATCGATTTAATGGTTAACCGGCCTCCAGCCTTGTTGGCTGTCTGTGTCGAATGAGAGCTATCATGCAGTGGGTTGGCGGGGGATGGGTATATGTTCTACAAAATGTGATACGCAATGTATCAGGGAGATACGCAATGGCATATTTACCGCTTGCCCGTGTGCCATTATCTTCTACTTATCACATTTTATGCTTGATCCGTACGCAATTGAGGAAAGTTGATTGTCTGTGAGTAGTTATATTTTTCAAGCAATTGAGCTAATGCCCAGGGCGATGTGGCTGTTGTTGCTCATCTATTCGGTGGTGACCGGGGCCTTTATCATTCTGGAGAACAAGAGCCCGGAAAAGACGATTGCCTGGTTGCTGGCGTTTTGGGCGCTACCGATCGTGGGTGTATTGCTCTATCTACTCTTCGGGCGTGAATACCGCCCCTTTAGCCGGACACGCAAGCTGGTGCAACAAGAGTTGGGCCATCACTTGACTTCTAATCCGGAACTTTATAAATTTCTGACCCAACAGCAACAGCATATTCAGAAATTAATGGATGCCCATCCGCTGGTCTATGACCGCGTGCTGGAGCTGATGCGGCGTAATCTCAACGCACCCCTCTATCCCCATAACACGTTGGAGATTTTGTTGAATGGCTCGGAGAAATATCCTTGTCTACTGACTGATGTGCGTGCCGCGCGCCATTCGATTCATATGGAGTACTTTGAATGGGCCTCCGACGAGGTGATGGAGGAGTTCAAGGAGGTGTTGTTGGCCAAGGCGCGCGAAGGGGTGGAAGTGCGCGTGCTCTATGATCCGCTGGGCAGCTTTTCCATGCTGAGTTGGGCTTATGTGCGCGAGATGAATGCCGGGGGGGTGCAGATGTTGCCCTGGTCCTCGCTGCTGGCAGTACACACAATCAGCTATCGCAGCCACCGCAAAATCGTTGTGATCGATGGCAAGATCGGCTACACCGGCGGGCTGAACATGTCCGACGAGTATATCAAAGGCCCCCATGACGGGCTATTTACCGGCTGGCGCGATACCCATGTGCGCATTAGGGGCGAAGTGGTATTGGGGTTGCAGGCCGGCTTTGCCGTGCAATGGTACAATACGACTAAAGAGCAGCTAACCGATCCAAGCTACTACCCGCCGATCACAGAGAAGCATCCCTACTTGCCCTTGCAGATTGTCCATTCTGGCCCGGATGCGGAATGGAAGGCCATTCGTAGCGTCTACTTTGCGCTGATCACGGCGGCGCAGAAGCAACTGTACATTCAGTCCCCTTTCTTTATTTTGGATGAGGGATTGGCCGAAGCGATTGCCGGCGCGGCGCGTTCCGGGGTGGATGTGAAGATCATGCTCGCCCCGCGTGGGCCGGGGATCAATGCCCCTTATCAGGCTGCCATGACCTATGCCGCGAACATGGCCAGGGCGGGGGCCCAGATCTACTTCTATGAAGGGGATTATTTTCACGCCAAAACGATCAGCGTCGACTCGATGATCTGCTCAATCGGCTCGACCAACATGGATATTCGTAGCTTTGCGATCAACTATGAACTGAATCTGATTGTCTATGATGTCGCGACCACACGCAAGCTTGATGCGATCTTTGCCAAAGATTTGGAACAGTGTGTTCGCTTTGATGTTGAGGCTTATCTACACAGCAATGTAATCTGGCGCATACGTGATTCGATCATGCGCCTCTTTTCCCCTTTGCTCTGATGACTATGACTGATAAGTTTACCTTTTCCCTGCTCACCTTTAACTGTTTTGGCGGCTCGAACTGGAGTGTTGCCCGGCGACTACCGACGGTCATGCGTACATTGGAGCGCTTGGCCCCCAATGTGGTTTGTTTGCAAGAGGTGCAGAGTCCATTGGCGCTGCGCCTCTTTACTGCGGCGAGCGAGCACTTTGGCACCCACGCCTTTTTGCCGGGGCTGCGTTTCCCCTTTGGTGGCCTCTGTACCCTGACGCATGGTCCGATTGGGGAACATCATTTTATCCGCTATCACGATGAAGGGCGCTGGCTTGGCCCTACCTTTATGGATCGCCTTACGCGCAAAGGGGTGCTCGTCACTCAGTTGCAACGCACGCCCCTGCCGATCACCGTGCTCAACACCCACTTGCTGGCTAATTATGGGGCCAACTGGCAAGCCACCAGTCGCGCGGCCCTTGCCCAACAGCGTCAACTGGGCCAATTGGCCGACATCGTGCGCAAACAGCCAGACGATACCCTCGTGCTTGTCGCTGGTGACTTTAACATCCCGCGTGGCTGTTGGCTCTACGACCAGTTTATCGAGCGCAGCGGCTTAACCGATCCACTCGCTGGGGATGACCGGCCCACCTATCGTCCTTTCCCTGGCGTGCCGGCGCGTTATGCCTTGCCGATTGACTTTGTCTTTCTACGCACCCCTACTGGCTTGACGGTCGAGACCGAGACCACGCTGCGTTTTGCCGATCAGGTCCCCTATGTGGGTGGGGGCACGGGGTATCTGTCGGATCATCTGGGGGTACAGTTAACGTTACATTGGATGCCTACGCCCCATCGACCGTAGGAGGTTAGCATGAAAAAAGAAGATTACGAACCATATGATCCTGTTCGTTTTAGGGAGCGGCAAGTTGCAAGACTGGCGGCTGCGCCGGAACGTTTAGGGCTATCGGCAGCGACGATTGAGCGGATCAGGCGCTGTCGCTATGATCAGATTTTGGAAAAACATGAGGGACCGGAAGATTGGGATGCCTTCCTGTGCTTTAGCGATCCGGCCTTTATTGAGGCGGCGGGTTATCGGATCTTGCTGCCGATCGATGATGAGCACCATCCCCATATTACCATCCAACACACCATCCCCAGTCACGATGGCCAGAGCCTCACGCTTTTCTTCCAGGATACGACTTACGCCGAAGATCCCGAGTTGGCCGACTTTGATAGCTGGTATTTTGCCTTCTGTGAAAAATTTCCTGGCGAAGAATTTTATCTGGCGACGGTGTATCATGCGTGGTATTTTGTGGAGCCGCTGGTTGTACAAGTGGAGCGTACAATCGCCAATTTACCTGAATCCTAGTTGCTAATCACCCTCATAACCTAATGCGTTCACCTTGTTCAAAATGAATGAATAAATTTGTTGTGCCATTTCAATCGCCAATTTTGCTTCTTCAATTGATACCAAAGTTGGAAACGGACCTGGATAGAGCAAATCTGTACGATAGATGGTTAACATTTGGCAATTTGACCGTAGGTTTTCAAATTCAGGGTCACTGTGAATGGCGATACACTCGTCCAAAACTGCAACTAAATCATGGCTTTTCAGGATCTTATGCTTATTGACCATTAGGTATGCTTTAAGGGCATATTCCGCGGCAATATGAGCAATGCGACAGGTAGTATCTGTCGGTGGATCATCAATATCTAGCGGCGCAACAGCTAAATATGCTAACTCATGTTCCGCTTTGCGCAACCATTCTTGGGTACGTTGACGAATATGTTCACTAATCTGCGGGTGCTTTTTTTCGCTCATACAGTGGTTTCCCAGTTGCCAGAATTTCTAGTACAAGATTCCACTCATCTTCACTGGCGGTTTGTAGTTGCTGAATTTCAGCCTCAGTCAATACGATTGTATCTAGCCCAAATGAGCGATAGCGAAATAGGTCCAATACTTTACCCGCGCGGTTGCGGTGTTGTAATGGAGCCAGTATATGTTGATTATCCAGAATCACGAGTAGATCAATATCGCTCTCTTTAGTCGCCTGCCCATACGCTTGGGAACCAAAAAGCAGCACCTGATCTGGTTGCAAATAATGAACGATTCTATCGGTCACAGCGTCGATTAGTGCCGGTGTAACTTGTTTGGTGCGCCGGTCAATGGCGTCGAAATTAAAGGAACTAGCCATGATTCCACCCCTAGATATTGATACAAAACGCGTTTCTTGCTGGTAACTTTTCCCATTAAACACCTGTGTTAGACGTGGTCCGGCAGCCACTCTTCATCCAGAATCTGCTCTAGGGTCCAAGGGCAAGTGTTAGGCCAGGGTGAACGCAACAGACCGGTCTCTTGAATCGCTTCTTTGCAGGCGCGTGGGTACGCTTTTACAATACATTCCGGTAATTCTCGCCGCAGGCTCGGATTATCTTCTAAAACGGCTTCAATATCCCAGCGCTGAACATTGATGGTGTTTTGCCAACTGCGCGAACGATGATCTGCTTGGAATTGCCACTTGAGTAGATGTCGCAACAGCACTTTGAGGCGGCTCACAACTTCGCTGCGTTGGCTATTGCCCATCGCTTCGATCTCCTCAATTAAGTTGGGCAGGTCTAGATTCTCGAATTCTTCGGCTTCGAGCAAGGCCGCTTGTTTTTTTGTCCAGGCGTAAAAATCAGTACGATAGAGAGAAGTGGTTGCTTGCATAGTCACCTCTAATCAAGAGCAAAGCCGCGCGTTGCAGTGGCCTGCATTGTACTGGGAAAGTGGGTGCGCGTCAACCTCTACCACCTGCGACTCCATTCAGATTGGCAGACCGCTTCGGCACCAGCAAACTAAGTCCCAACGCGGCCAGCGGCAGCCACATGATAATCGCCATCGTCGTCGGCAGGCCAAAGAGATCGCCGACGCGGCCCAAGGCGGCAATCCCCAATCCACTCGCGCCATAGGCCAGCCCCAGCGTCAAGCCGGAGGCCAGCCCGACATTGTTGGGCATCGCTTCCTGCACCATGACCACTGAGAGCGGCCAGGGCATAGAGAGCAAGAAACCGGTGAGCCCCAACAGCAGCAGTTGCAGCCAGCCATCTGTACGGAAGGCTAGCAACAGCGTAATCCCCACGAAGAGCGAAGCCAAAATGATCACCAGGCGTCGCCCAATCCGCTCAGCGGCGACACCGCCGACCAGCGTACCGGCCGCGCCGGTCAACGCAATGGTGGTCAGCATCAGCGCGATCCAATCAGGGGAAAGCTGGCCGAATTGTTCGTAATAGAGCGGGATAAAGGTCTTGAGCCCACTGAGGATCACCGTCTGCACCGTGATCAACCCCAGCAGCAACAGAATTAAGCTCAGCCGTTGACCGCGGGCTTGGCTGCCTAACTCGGTCGCGACCCCGGCTGAGGCAATCACGGTTTGCCGAATTACCCCTGTATTGGCGACCATAAAGGCCAGCGCAACCAGTGTTGGCACCAACATCCAGATCGCGGCGTGGGTGCCCCAGCTTTGGGTGAGCCAGGCTACCAACAAGGGGCCGGCGGCAAACCCCAGGTTGCCACCAAAGAAGAAGTAGGACGAAGCGGTCGCACCCTTTTGGCCGCTCACTGCCCGCACGACCGAGAGTGCTTCCGGGTGAAACATGGCCGAGCCCAACCCGCTAATGATCACGGCACCGACGATCAGCCAATAGCTGGGAAGAAACATCACCGCGACCATGCCCACGCCCGTCAGCAGGCAGCCAAGATAAACTAACCAGCGCATCCGCATGCGATCACCCAGGATGCCAAAAAGTGGTTGGGCCAGGGCGATAATAATGTTGTTAAAGCTCATAATCGCGGCAGCACCGGTGTAATCCAGGGAGAAAGTCCTGAGCAGCAAGGGCAGTAGCACAGCCAGAGAACCGGTCTGCATATCGACGCTAAGGTGGCCAAGGACCACCGCAAAGAGGGGGCCACGCTTGATCTCAGTGGCGGTGGCGGTGGCGGCCACTGTCCCTATGTTGGCGTCGGTGCCGGTTTCCGCGAGAGTAGAGGTCGTCATCCTTCTCATTCCGTTCTATGGTTGGCTAAAAGTGATATAAAAAAGCGCCGGTCATGGCCGGCGCAGGTTGGTGTTACAGGATGATTATAACACAGCACGTGCGATGTGCTACCACTTTGTGCGTCGCACTGGTCGTACGCGATCGGGGCGACGAAATAGTGCTTGACCAGTGCGACGCACACGGCTTGTCCCCAAACTAAGTTGCGCTCTGGTTCGTGGCTACCAACCTATGCGTCAAGGTGCACCTGCAAAAATGCCACACAATTGGGGACTTGCGCTTCGGTTAAGCCATGTAGCACCCACGCCCCGCGATAGCCACTTGCCCGCAATAGTTTGGTGTAGAGCGCATAATCAAGCAACCCAGTGCCCGCGGCCAGGTGACCCGCATCGCCGTCGTGGTCGAGATCCTTGGCATGGGCCAGCACAATGTCATCACCCAAAAGGTCAAAAGCCTCGGTGAGAATGCGGGTCATCTGCGGCAACTCGCCCTGGTGAAAGATATTCGCCCCATCGATGACCACCTTTAGCCGTGGCGAACCCAACTCATCAATGATCCGGCGGGCGCGTTGCGCCGAATCGATCACATTATTAACCTCCGGCTCGAAGGCTAGCGTCACCTGATATTCCTCGGCAATCATGAGCGCACTTTCTAACGAAGTGACCAGATCGCGCCACGCCGCGGGGCTGCCATTATCAGGGTGCGGCCGCCACATACTGGTGAGGTTGCGCGTCCCGGTGCAGAGGGTGATAAGCGCGGTGCCCAGGCCAGCGCACGCCTCGGCGATCACCCGCAGGCTGCGCAACCCAGCCTGGCGCTCAGCCACATCGGGGTGGACCATGTTGAAGTGGCCGGCCACCGCATTGATGGTGATCCCACGGCTGACAAACGCCTGCCGGATGCTGGTTACTGTCGCCGGATCGATCTGCTGGGGCAGATCGGGGAGGCCAGTGACACTCAAATCAACCTGCGTGGCGGTGAGCCCGTGTGCCGCCACCGCATCAAGCGTTTCAGCGAGCGTGGCGCGTTTGAAGGTGCTGGGAAAGATGCCGATTTCCATGGGTACTCCTTGTACTACAAATAAACGGTGCGTTATTGAATTGCTGTAGAAAGTCAATAGGAATTGAAGAGATCATCAATAGGAATTATGGTATATCATTATGCTAAGTTGATATGACTAAATGTCAGTTACTTGTTTATATTTACAAGACCAGAATCCAATCGCGGCGCAGGACAAACCGGCGATGCAGTAGATGTGGATAATTGTGAATGCACCAAAAAGCGGCTCTTTATCGCCTCGCCAGAATTCAAAGAGGAAGCGCTGGCTACAATAAAGCACTACATACATCCAAAAGAGAAACCCATGAAATGGCCATCCCTTCAGTTGGTGCCAACGGCTAGATGGGATACATTCCCACCATAGCAATAGACCAGCAATGACAAGGTTCATGCCGATACTAATGTATTGGGTTGGATAGCGCCAGGCATAGGTACCGTACACATCTGGTAACCACATGGCAATCCAAGAATCGGTGACCTTTCCATAGGAATCGGCATTGATTGCACATCCGATCCGCCAAATTGCCAAGGTGATGGCTAACAAAGGCGCAAAGGCATCAAGCACCAACCAGACTGGTAAATTGCGGCGGCGCAAAAAAAAGTACCCAGCGAGTGCTGCGCCAGCGACGCCAAGTAGCCAATTGTCTAGGCCCGAACGCCACCAATCGGCTGCTAATACCTCATTAAAAAATAGCGAACGGAGCGGAAACCGTAAGTTGGGAAGCCACGCTGTCACAACACCCGCCCAAATCACGGTGATTAGTCCGTCAAGTAGCAGAGAAACCGAGTAGGCAGGGTGCCACCGTAGACGATAATGTGCACCGAATGCCAGTACGAGAAGCGCCAGGCCATTAAATAAACCGTGGATCTGTGGATGCAAGGTTAATCTCCAGCTTTGGACCGTTTAACGTCGTAAAGTGTGTTGAGGTGAAGATGCCCACTCGCGTGAGGTATCTATTCTCGATGATAACCAAGGATTCTCATTTCCACAATTTCAAAACAAAGGAAACGAGATAATGCATCGGATCAAATTGCTTCTCAGTGCATAATTTGGTAAGGACTTAACCCTAGTGTTCACGAAACTTTTACACCACCTCTTATTATCTGCAATAGTGATATCAACAACTTGCATTGCCTTTATATTGAATGACAACACCATCGCACTTAATGCCCAAACGTTAGTGCCAAACTTAGCGACTGCAACCTTTTCGCCACTTTCGACACCAATCACTGTTGTCGGCACGATTAACCGCAATGCAAACTTACGTGCCGGTCCAGGGATTGGCTATACAAAGGTTGGTTTGGCACGGGCGGGCACAACTGTAACTATTTTGGGAACCAGCGCAGGGGGGGATTGGTATCGTCTCGCAACTGGCGACTGGATTGCCGCATCCTTAGTGGACAAATCAGCGGAGGTCCTTTTAGGTGTTGTGGCCGAAGGACAGGCGATAACGGATCGGCGGCTCACGCCGATTGCGACAATTGTTCAATCGGCAACAGCAACCCCTAAAGCGATCATGGTACTCGATTGCCGGCGTCCCCCTGATGATATGACTATGGTGGAAGTAAATGGCGAGGCGGTGAGTATGCGCACCTACTGGATGCTTCAACTCGCCCAAGAGATCTATGGCGGCCCCGGGAGTGTATTGCGTATTGTTCAGGGTAGTTATGAGCCTGGGCTCACAGAATCATTTGGGACACACGATGCCGGTGGGGCTGTCGATATTTCAATTCGCAACCCGGCCAACCCAGCCGAAATTTTGTGGGACGAAGCCACAAAGATGGTAGTTGCCATGCGAAAAGCTGGATTTGCGGCATGGTATCGACCAACGGGCATGTTCGGGCCTAGCTCAGGTGCCCATATTCATGCCATTGCCATTGGCGATCCGGAACTTTCACAAGCAGCCCGTGATCAACTGGATGGCCCAAGTGGCTATTTTCGAGGGTTGGATGGTGTGCATCCTACATATGGTGGTCCTAGCCCCGATCCGCATGGTGGCCCAGTCATCTGCCAATGGATGCGTGACATGGGCTATGATGATTTACGATAAGACGGTTAAATGCGTTTCCACAACTCCAAAATGAAGGGAATCAGATAATGCTTCGAATGAAATTAATGCTCAGTGCGTCATTTTTCGGCATCACGTTGTTCCTGTTTCCGTTCTTGTTAGCCTGTGGTGGATCGGCACCAGTTGAATTTGCTATCAAGCATTTGCGCGATGAAGTGGGGGAAAAACTTCCACAAGAGCTTTCCTATCTTAATGAACTTGGTTTAGACAATAGCAGTGGTACCACACCGCTACAGGTCCAGATTCAATTTGAACGCAACTATCGCTTTCAGATCATTCAACAGTTGCAGAGCAATGAAATCTCCAGTCAAAGCGTGCAAGATCGCCTGGTTGAGTACTATAAGTTGCCACCCAATGATCCAGAAGGTGAGTTGCAGACGGCACTTTGTCCTATTTCGGTGGTCATTCCTGCGGGACAAAGAGCGGCTGTGACGGTTGAATGGACGGAACGTTGGGCTGACGGTGTGGTTAACCGCGGGAAAGAAGGTGATGGCGAACGCCTTGGTACCTATCGCGTTTTTCTCGGCTATACCGAACCTTGTAGTCTGGTCAATCAAATTAATGAATAGCTGCCAATAGGGACTTTACTCATGCATGACTCAGGGATCGAGATCAAAGCCGAAAACGTCAGCGTCTGTCGTAGTGGCAAGCTGATCCTCCAGGATGTCTCTTTTCAAGTCAAACCGAGCACGTTGACCGCCATCATCGGCCCGAATGGTGCCGGCAAGACGACGTTAATGCGTGCCTTGTCCGGGCAGCGACCGGATAGTGGTCAAATCTTGCTCAACGGTGAAAATCTATACGCGGATCCGGAATATTGGCTGCAAAGGATCGGTTATGTTCCGGTAGATAATGTCCTTCACGATCATCTAACGCTTTCTCAGGCGCTCATTTACATTGGCCAGTTACGTCTTCCCAATGAGCCACTGCCGGAAATTGAAGCGCGCATAGATCGGTTACTCACCGAGTTTGATTTTTACCACGATGATAAACGCCGCAACAGTCCAATCCATGTGTTGAGCAGTGGTGAGCGCAAGCGTGCCAACATCTGTGCTGAACTGATCACCGATCCACCGTTGCTCTTGCTCGATGAACCGACGAGTAATCTGGACCCCGATGCGGAACGCGACCTGATGCATCGGTTGGCCGCTTATGCGCATGAACAGGGGCAGACGATTCTGGTCATTACCCACACGCTCAACACCATTGATGCATGTGATGACGTGATCTTCATCGAGAATTCACGTCTGCGTGAATTTGGACGGCGCCAAGAAGTGCTTGCTGCGCTGGAAAAAGATGCGCTGGCGGTAGCGCCCGAAGAAAGCTTGGCCAGCCCATCAGCTTCGTCCGACTTCTATCGTTGGGCCACCGTTTTCAAAGCGTTTAAAACCAAAAATGAGCACCAAAAGTGTACACAAATGCAGCAAGTGCCCATTCGGCCCAGTGCCGCGTCAACGACCCACCCATTGCCACAGACCGCGTGGTTTCACCAACTGCGCTGTTTGATGCGTCGCTATTTGAGTGTTCGCCGCGGTGATAGTTGGAGTTTGTTGGGCACCTTATTGGCTGGTGCCAGTGGCATTCTCTTCTTCATCTTTCCAGCGGACACGTTTCTCGAACCGGTTGATAGAAGTGAACTTGCCATTGCGTTAACCCAAGCGCGCCAGTCGGTTTATGTGATTGCGATTGTCGTAACGCTCATTGGCTTGATCACAAGTTACACCGAAATTTCCAAAGAATTCCGCATCTATAAACATGAACGCCTAAAAGGACTATCCCCGTCTGCCTACTTCATATCGAAATGGCTTTGGCTCACCGGCATGGTTGGCATTTTGGCACCGGTTCTGCTGTTAGGATTTGTTGTATTGGTCTATCGGCAGCCCTTTCCGGGATTTCCTGAACCACGATTTGGCGAAGAGGTTGGGTTGTGGGAGCGGATTATCCGTTTTCAAGTGGTTGGTTTGCTCACGGAACAGGTTAGTTGGAGCATTCTCATTACGTTAATCCTAACGTGCATTGCCTCAACAACGCTGGGCTTAATGATTTCCGCCCTGGCAGGGGATAGTGATAAAGGCTATCTGTACTTGAGTTTCATTGCGGTCTTCATTGTGCTATTTTCCGGCTTGATCCGTAACGAAGCACTAGAGCAATTGGTTGACACGCTCTCCTTCCTCTCCACCGGCAGATGGGCTTATGAAGGATTTTCGGCAAATATTGAGATCTACTGTTGGATCGATAGTTGGCACTTTGATGAATTCAACAGCACGGGCCATCTGATTTCCGTTTGGCTTTCGCTTGGTGCCTATACACTCCTGTGTGCTTTCTTTGCCGTTCTCCTGCTGCGCGCCCGTGATCCCTGGTATGGGTGGTGGATCACGCTGCGCGAAACGATCAGGCGGGATGGTCTGCGTATGCTGATGGTGTTGGCCGTTGCTACGGTATTACTCAGCTATGGACTCTTTTTGCGCCAACAGTCGCGAGAATATCACGAACTCAACTACTTTAATCGCCAAATCTATGGCGGTACAAATCTTTATGAGTATGCCAATATCGGGAAAGTCGATAATCCGGACTTACTGCAATATTGGAACGGAAAATTAAGCCAGTCATGGTGTGGTGACCGATGACAGACAACAACTTCAAGACAGGAACAAACCAATGCAAAGTAGAAATACACAATTCAACAATGATGTCCGCAAGATTATGACCATGATGGTCAAAGCGCTGCATAAATCTGGCGTTAGTCTTCTAGTGCTTCTCGCAATATTATTCGTTACAGCCTGCAATAGCAACGTCTTGCAACCGTCAGACACTCCTGTTGCTGAGGCCACACTAGGTGCCGATATGGCAACGGATGCCCCGACGCTGCAGGCTGATACGCCAACGCCGGAGATTGCTGCACCCGATACGGCGGCATCCGAGTCAGCGCCAACAGAACCGGCACCACCTGAACCAACACCAACAGAACCACCGCCGGCCATAGAAACCCCTGCCGCGCTCTTTTACAACATGCCGCCGGCCATATTGACTTCGGCAACCGGCTTATACGCATCCCCCAATCGCGCCGAATTTATTGTTCCCGTGACGATTCCCCAAGGCGAAACGATCTATGTGATGGGGCGTAATGCGACCAGCAGCCATCTACGGACTGTGTGGAATACCGGCGTCGGTTGGGTGCCCGTCTCCTTTACTGATTACAACGGTCAGCGGGAAAAGCTCGCCGATTTACCGGTCTTTGAACAGGAGCCGCCGGCCTGTGCTATCCCAGCCACCACACAATTTGGCTTCAGTAGCGAGTGGACCAGTGACCAGCGCCAACGGATTGCCGTGGTTGCGGATCTCTTCCGCTCCAAGTATGGACCGTTTCCCAACTCGACGCTTTCGCTCAAGGTCAATGGGATCGAAGTGGAAAGCAGTCGCCGCCCCATCGTAGAGAGTGGCCAATTTTCGTTAAAGGACGTTGTCTTTTCGCTGGGACAGGATCTGCAAGCAGGCGAAACCGTCGGTTATCAGCTCAATACTGCTAGCGATGAACCGTTGACCTTCATGGCAACCATCTTCAGCATCCCGCAGAATTGCCAATGGGAGATTGATTAAAGCAACCTTTATCGGCATCGGCGACAACAGCAGTAATAAAGGCGCAGCAATAGAGGAAAGGTAGCAGGATCAACGTGCAAAGAGTCTCGATTGTCATTACATTATTTCTGTTCGTTGTGGCATCTGCCCCGTGGCTTGTCAGTAGTTGCGCACCGCAACCGTTGTTGCCACGCCAGCTTAGTGAGGAACGCGCCCAGTATGAGACGCGTGTAGCGGTTGCGCAACAAGCAACCTTGGCTGCACAACGTGCCGCCACTAGTCTGCCACCCAAGGTTGTCCCAATCGGTACGCTCAGTCCGGATCTGGCGACCGCCGTCTCCACGTCGACGATCAATATTCCGCCGGCACCTTTGACCGCAACCGTGCCACTGACTGCGACCACCGGCATGACAACAAGCAATCCAATCACATCAATAAGTCAAGTGACGCCATCGGTCCCTCTATCAGCAGAGATCCTTGGTCTCGCAACGGCCGTCATGCCCACAGCGACCGGAGGGAATTCATCAGCGAGGATCTTGAGTAGCGCCACGGTGACGCAAACGGGGACGCCGGTGAGTGCAGTCGTTGTTGCGCACACAACACCATCCCCCGATCCTTCACAAGCTGCCACCGTACAAGCTGTCACCGGTATGCCGGTCAGTGCAACTGTGAGCACGACAGCAACGGCACAAAGCGCCATCACGCCAACGCCCCCCATCAACACACGGGGCATGACCGCCGTCGAAGATATCATCACCGAAGAGCTGCTGCGTGAACAGGTGCAAAAGGGTGATACCGACGGGGCATTTAGCGACATCGTCGTCCGCATTACGCCCGATGGGTTGCGCGTGACCGGCAATGCGGTCGTCATGTTGCTCCAGCGCCGTTTTACCATGACGGGTGAGTTTGTCATTGAGAACGAAAGCTTGATCGTCAACATCAATTCGATCCGGCTCAACGGTCTCGATGTCACGTCGCAATATCGCGTGCAATTGGAAAGTGAGATCCGCAGCCAGCTATACAAACTCCTCCCACAACGATTTGTACAGTCGTTCACGCTGGAGGATGGACAAATCGTTGTGCAATCTCTCAAACGCTGACGTATACAATCCGATCGATAGATACGACGGGATGAGGGGATGACAAGATAATTTCATCCTATCATCCCCTCATCCCGTCACATAAGCGCGAAACGAAGCGAAATAAACTGTAATGAGATTAACTCCTGTACCCGAACCCATCGCGATTATCGGCATCGGCTGCGCGTTTCCGGGGGCACGCGGCCCGGAAGCATTTTGGCAACTGTTGCGTGAAGGGCGCAGCGCAATTCAGGAGATCCCGCCGGAACGCTTTGGCATCGATCTCTATCACGACCCGACGCCAGGAACCCCGGGCAAAATTATCACGCGCTGGGGTGGTTTTCTTGAGCAGATCGATCAGTTCGATCCCAGCTTCTTTGGCATTTCCAATCGCGAAGCAGAGAGTATGGATCCCCAACAGCGGCTCTTGTTAGAAGTTGCCTGGGAAGCAATCGAAGACGCCGGGCTGACCCGTACAGAACTGAGCAACGCGACGACCGGCGTCTTTGTTGGTGTCTCATCTTCTGACTACAGTGATATGCAACTTCAGCAGCAGGACGCATCTAGTCTGGATGTGTATACGCTGCCGGGGACTGCGCGCAGTATTGTCGCCGGGCGTCTCTCCCACCTCTTTGACCTAAAAGGGCCGAGCCTTGCCATCGATACGGCCTGTTCCTCATCGCTTGTCGCAACGTACTTGGCCTGTCAAAGCCTATGGAACGGTGAATGTAACCTGGCGTTAGTTGGTGGCGTCAACGTGATACTCACGCCGGAAGCTTGGTCTGTGCTCTCTTTGGCGCACATCCTTTCGCCGGACGGGTGTGCCAGGGTCTTTGACGCACGCGCCAACGGCTTTGTCCGTGGCGAAGGGGCAGGGATTGCGGTGCTCAAGCCGCTTGCCCAGGCGCAAGCAGATGGTGACCCAATTTATGCGGTGATCCGCGGCGGTGCCATTAACAATGATGGCCGTAATAGCAGCGTGATGACACCTAACCAAGCGGCCCAAGCGGCAGTTCTGCGGGCCGCGTATCGCCATGCCGGCATCAAGCCGGGGCAAGTGCATTATGTAGAAGCTCATGGGACTGGTACCAACGTCGGTGATCCCATCGAAGCGCGCGCACTGGGCTCAGTGATGGCTGGAGAACGTAGTCATGATGCGCCTTGTTTGATTGGCTCGGTAAAGACAAATATCGGTCATCTAGAGGCGGGGGCCGGTATCGCCGGTCTCATTAAAGTGGCACTTTGCCTAAAACATCGCGCGCTGCCACCTAGCCTTCACTTCGAGGTGCCCAATCCTGCTGTGCCGTGGGACGAAGTGCCGCTACTCGTCCAACAAGCGTATCGTGAGTGGCCGATAACAGACGGCACAGCTTGGGCGGGTGTCAGCTCATTTGGCATTTCTGGAACCAACGTTCATCTGGTCCTCGCGGACTCACCTTCCACACCAGCAGCGCACTCTCAGCCGGTTACCAAAAGCACCTATATGTTGCCGTTATCCGCTCATACGCCGACGGCCTTGGGGGAAACGGTCACCCGTTTTCGTGATTTTCTGAATAGTGAGGGGCAGGGTCGTTCACTGCATGATCTCTGTTACAGTGCTGGTGTACGACGAACGCACCACGCCCAGCGACTTGCGTTTGTGTTCCATTCGCAACAGGAACTGACCGAACAGTTGAACGCTTACTGTCACAGTACGCCGGTCGCTCCACCGAACAGTCCAACGCAGGGCAAAAACGATGGCCCTGTTTTCGTCTTTTCTGGTCAGGGTGCCGAATTTTGCCCGATAGATTCAGCTTTATTGACCCGCTTCCCCATCTTTCAGGAAGTCCTCGTACGGTGTGAAGAATTATTGCGTGCACAGGGTGCCAACTGGTCACTGCTAGAGCAATTGACGGCCAGCAACGAGAACTCTCTGTTGCATAAGACGGATGTATGCCAAGCGGCAATCTTTGCCTGTCAGGTTGCCCTGGCCGCGTTATGGCGCTCTTGGGGAATCGAGCCATCTGCTGTGATTGGGCACAGTTTGGGCGAAGTCGCCGCTGCTCATGTGGCAGGCGCGCTTTCGCTGGAACAGGCAATCACGGTTGTATTGCAGCGTGGCCGCATCACCAAACAGGCAGCGGGCAAGGGAGCGATGGCTTTGGTCGGCCTCTCCATGCCGGCGGCAGCAGCAACCATCCAGGCGTACGGAACGGCACTGGCTGTTGCGGTTAGCAATAGCCCAACGACCTCTGTGTTGTCGGGGGATCCGGGAGCATTGGCTGAGGCAATCGAAACGCTCGAAGAACGCAAAATTTTCGTGCGCCGGTTACCTGCAATTGACTATGCCGCACACAGCCCACAAATGGAACCACTGAAACAGGAACTTGCCGATGCACTGCAAGGCCTAACGCCGCAGAATACTGCTATCCCTTTCTACTCCACTGTAACTACAACGGCCATCGCCGGTACTGCGTTACATGCGCATTACTGGGCAGACAATCTCCGTGAGCCTGTCCGTTTCAGCCAGACCTTACATCATGCACTAGCTGAAGGGCATCGCTGCTTTCTTGAAGTCCATCCGGCGCAAGTTCTGGTGCGACCTATACAAGAGCTCGTGGACCACGTCGGCACAGAAGCTGCTGTCTACGCATCGCTGCATCGCAATAGTGATGGACCAACTGCTTTACTGCGCACATTGGGCAACCTTTACGTTGACGGCTATGCCGTCCGTTGGGAGAGTCTCTATCCCAACGGTGGCCGCCACGTTAGCCTGCCGACCATCGCGTGGCAAAAACACCGCTGTTGGCTGTCCGGCAGTGATCCACTAGACAATCTTTATCTGTCAAAAAGAAGCACCGGCACAAGTAAACACCCGCTTGTGGGTACACCGATCCAATCGGCAACGCACCCCGAAACCTATCTTATACAGGTTGCGCTTGGTTCTAACAGTCCAGCTTATTTGGCCGATCACCGAGTCTACAGCGCGACGGTTTTGCCTGCCGCAGCCTACATTGAGATGGCGCTAGGCGTTGCCGAAACGATCAGACAAGGCGTTCAGCATACCATCACCGATCTGCAGCTTGTAAAAGCGCTGGTTTTTCCGGAAAGCGGTACGTTACCAATTCAGATCGCGGTCACAACGACCAAAGAGACGCTTTCGCTGGCGTATTACAGTTACCCGAATGGCAATGATGATGGCACTTGGATTTACCATGCCAAAGCAATTGTCCAGTGCGCTTGTGCAGAGCAGCGCAAAGCACCCGTTCACCCGTTCGTACCGTCTGCATTTGAACAGCAAGCTGAAGCAACATTTACCGGCACAGCGCACTATCAAATAATGGCTGCGCACGGATTGCACTACGGACCCTATTTTCAAGGTATCGAACAACTTTGGTTGCGTGGGGCAGCGGCAATGGCAAAGCTTACGCTACCCCAGTCAGTAAGGGGCGAGATGCCGCAGTATCACCTCCATCCCGTCTTGCTTGATCTTGCTTTTCAAAGTGTGGCCGCGCTGTTGCATTCAGGCGAAGCCCTCTGGACAACAGCTCTCTTCTTACCGGTAGCACTGAAGGCGCTCCATATTCACCACTCCCCGCAACAGGCGGCCTATGCGTATGCCATGCTTCACCCACCGCAGGACGAGACACAGCAGCGCCTCACGACAGATGTTTATCTGCTCAACAACTCAGGGCAGATCCTGGTGGAAGCGCAAGGGCTTATCCTGCAACCATTGCCCAAGACGCAAGCGGTTGCAGAAATCGACCCGAATCAGCATCTTTACCAAGTGACATGGCAGAAAGAACCGCTGCCCGCGATTCCTGAAAATGCTGCGCCTGGGCGTTGGCTCATTGTTGGTAACACGGACGGATTGGGGCATGCGTTGGCCGAACAATTTCAACGTGATCACCAAGAATGCTTGCTGTTGCCTTCCCTGCATGTGGGAGAAGAGCATGCTGACTCCGTGAATGATGAGATGGTCTATCAGTTGAATAGTGCGTTGGCGCAAACCGATAAGCCACTCAGTGGAATCGTCTATGTGGCTGCGCTAGAGACGGCAGTGGACGAAACAAACAATTCACCCACGGAACAACGTGCGCTGCTCGGTTTGCTGCACCTGTCTCAAGTTCTCGCCCGACACAATGAAGGGCAACACGGGGAAAAAGCAGAACCCCGTCTCTGGATCGTGACGCGTTCAGCGCAATCTGTAACGGAGACTGACCCAATCCTGCTTAACCAGACGCCACTGTGGGGACTTGCACGGACAATCAACCTCGAGTTGCCTAGATTGCGCTGTAGCGGCATCGATCTACAAGTTGATTCAGTGCATGAAGAACCTACGCGTCTTTGCCAGGAAATTCTGGCTGATGGAATGGAGACGCAAATTGCCTACCGGGGAGGGCAACGTTACGTAGCGCGGCTGACACGCTATGCAGAAGATCCCAAACGTGGCCAGCGTCCCGTCGTCCCTGGGGAGGCTATTCGGCTTGAGACGGCGTCACCAGGGATCCTCGACAATCTGCAATTGGCCGCAGCCGAAAGAAAAATACCAACAGCCGATCAGGTTGAGATCCGTGTCCACAGTGCTGGCCTCAACTTTCTGGATGTGCTCTCTGCGCTTGGGCTGCGTCCCGATCAAGCGGGAGCAGAGCTACCCTTGGGAATGGAGTGTGCAGGTACGGTGACACGGGTGGGGGAAGCTGTCACGGATCTGCAAATCGGCGACGAAGTGTTGGCCGTGGCCCCGCACAGCATCGCCACTTATACCTGTACCACAGCCCTGTTGGTCCGACCAAAACCAGCGAACTTCAGCTTCCAGGAAGCGGCAACCATACCCATTGCTTATCTCACCGCCTACTATGCACTCAAGACGCTAGGCCGTTTGCGGACGGGCGAACGGGTGTTGATTCATGCCGCAGCCGGTGGCGTCGGGTTGGCGGCCGTCTATCTGGCCCAGCACTGCGGTGCAGAAATCTATGCCACTGCGGGCAGTGATGAAAAGCGCGCCTTTTTACGTGAATTGGGTGTGTCCCATGTGATGGACTCGCGGTCACTGCACTTTGCCGACGAAGTGATGGCATACACGCAGGGGGAAGGGGTTGATCTGGTGCTGAACTCGCTGGCCGGCGCAGCAATTTCGACAAGTCTTGCCCTTTTACGCACTAATGGACGCTTTTTGGAAATCGGCAAACGGGACATTTATGGGCATAGCAAACTAGACATGGGGCTGTTGAAGCAGAACATCGCCTTCTTTGCCATTGACCTGCTCCCGCTCATGGCCCAACAGCCCGCTTTCTGTGCTGAGTTGTTGGCGGAAGTGGATGCGCTGTTAACGAGCGGTGCATTGCCCCCATTACCCTATACCGAGTTCTCGCTTGCCGGCGCAGAAGATGCCTTTCGCTATATGGCGCAAGCGAAACAGATCGGCAAAGTCGTCATCCGGGCCGCTGACGCAACGGCGGCACCTTTGCAGGTTACACAGCAAGCGCGCGGGGTGATTCGACCCCACGGCACCTACCTAATCACCGGTGGTCTGGGCGGGTTGGGCCTCGCTGTCGCCGGGTGGCTGGTAGAAAAAGGAGCACGTAATTTGGTGCTCTTGGGTCGAGGTGAACCCACACCGGCAGTAGATGCAACCGTGGCCACGTTGCAGGCACAGGGTGCAAACGTCGTGACCGTTCAGGCGGATGTTGCGTGCCGCGCGCAAATGCAGGCAGTTATCGCGCAGATCGATGCGACCATGCCGCCGTTGCGCGGGATCTTTCATGCCGCTGGCAGCTTGGATGATGGGCTGTTGCTGGATCTTACCCAAGAACGCTTTGCGCGCGTCATGGCACCGAAAGTCAATGGCGCTTGGTTACTGCATGAGCTGACAGCGCACTTGGATCTGGATCTTTTTGTGTTGTTTTCATCGGCCACCGCGATCCTTGGCTCGCCTGGTCAAGCGAACTATGTGGCGGCGAATGCCTTCCTCGACGGATTGGCACACTATCGGCACAAACAGGGACTACCGGCACTCAGCATCAATTGGGGTGCATGGGCCGAGGTGGGCTTGGCTGCGCAGGCAAAGCGTGCTGCGAACCTTGCCCAACAGGGCATTCGCCCCTTCACACCGGCGCAAGGCATCCAACTGCTGGAGCGCATCCTTGACACCTCCGCTGTGCAAGTGGCCGCAGTCGCTATCGATTGGGAACGGCTTGCACACCGCGTTACACTCCCTTTCCTGCAAGATCTGACCGCTGACGTACAGACCCATCTCGGTACACCGCTTGCGGAAGCGGCTGGTGCGCTGCGCCGACGACTGCAAGCGCTTGCCCCCGCTGAATGCCATCAGGCTGTGGCAACCTTGTTGCAAGAGCAGTTGTCGCACGTGTTGCGTACACCGATCCACACGCTTGGGTTGCGGCAGCCCTTGAGCGAATTAGGCATCGATTCATTGATGACCGTTGAACTGGTAAACCGCGTCGAAGCACAACTGGGGCTATCCCTGCCGATGGCAACGTTGCTTGACAACCCGACCATTACCGACCTCACGGGGCGGATCTTGGCGTTGTTGGCACCGGCCGCTTCTTTCGCAGCCGCGGAGAGCCGGCTTGCCGGTGCCGCGGCTGGTGTGGCTGATGCGCATTTTGCACGGGCTGTCACTGCGTTAGCCGACGAAGCGATCCTTGACCCATCCATTCAGATCACTGCGGGAGTCGCTTCACCGCAAATCACGCCGCACCAGCTCTTTTTAACTGGCGCCACGGGGTTTGTCGGCTCATTCGTACTCTATGAGCTGTTACAAAAGACAGCAGGGCAGATCCACTGTCTGGTACGCGCGGCTAACGTAGCCGACGGTCGCCGCCGCATCGCAGAATCACTCAAGCATATTTGCCCGGACAAGGACCCGGCACTGGACCGCATTCACATCATTCCCGGCGACCTTGCGCAGCCGCAACTGGGTCTTACCACCGCCGAATTTGACCGGTTGGCCGAGCAGATCGATTTAATCATTCACGGCGGCGCGCAGATCCAGTGGCTGGCAACTTATGCGCAGTTGAAGGCAAGCAATGTCCATGGCACAGAAGCGATCCTCCGGTTGGCGACCCACCATCGACCGAAGCCCCTGCATTATGTGTCGTCCTTGGCGGTTTTCCCCATGATGCAACAAGGGCTATCGCCAAGCTTTGCTGAAGCGCACCCGCTGGATCATGCCGGTATGCTCTATGGGGGCTATGCGCAGAGCAAATGGGTTGCGGAAAAATTGGTGACAAGCGCCCAGGAACGTGGGGTGCAGACGATGATTTATCGACCAAGTCTCGTGGTTGGCCACAGTCAGCGCGGCATCTGGCAAGGGCATAATATCATCGTCAACATGTTGCGCAGTTGGATTGAACTGGGCATGGCACCGGATCTCGACGCCGAGCTGGATCTCGTGCCGGTTGACTATGTTAGTCGGGCGATTGTGGCGTTGGCATTCGGCAATGGCGGTAGCGCTAACCATGTATTTCATCTCAATAATTCTCACACCGTCTCGCTACGTGAGCTGATTGATTGGTTAGCGGCATCTGGCTATGCTGTGCGCCGAGTGCCCTATCAGGCGTGGCGCGCCGAGATGTTGAAGCGGGGAGACCGGCAACGGCAAACCATTCTTGACGCCGTCGGCCCGTTGTTGGCGCTGCAAGTTTCAGAAGAGATTGGGTGGTTGGGACGGCTGCCACGCTTTGACAACCAATGGACCCGGCTGGCGCTTACAGGGTTACCCTGCCCAATGGTAAATGAGAAGTTGTTTCAGATCTATGTGAGCTATTTGCAAGAACAGGGCATATTCCCATCTGCTCTTTGAAGGGTAACGACTGAGGATATGGGTGACCAACCACTGTTCGAGAAAGCACGCCACTTCCTGGCCAATCACCTCGTAACGATGATTCACGGGATGTGTGTTGGTGACTGGCGGCGATTGCAGCGGCAACCGGGCAACGCCATTGCCCGGTGCTATCGATCACGTGGGCGGTTTATGACGGCGATGAGTTTGTTCAATAGTGTCGCGGCCAAGCGTGAGCAGAAACTATATGGTGAGGCCGTCGCCGCCACCCAAGTTCACCCCCCGCTTTTCATCTTGGGGCATTGGCGCAGCGGCACAACCCTGCTGCACAATCTGTTGGCGTGCGATCCACAGTTCACGGCACCAACCTTGTTGCAGACGCTCTATCCCCATACGTTTTTGACCTTTGAACGGCAACTGCGTTTATTGGGCGTTTTTGCTCCGCGAAAGCGGCTGATTGACAACATGCGCTTCGGCTTTGATCAGCCCCAGGAGGATGAATTCGCATTGTGCAATGCAACGTTGCTGTCGCCGTATCTGACTTGGATCTTTCCGCATAGTCAAGAGAACTTCGATCGGTTCCTAACCTTGCGCGACGTGACACCACAGGAATATAGACGCTGGTGTCAGGCTTTTGTGGAGTTTTTGCGGAAGGTCACCATGCACACCAATTGTCGTCTGGTCTTGAAATCACCGGCCCATACGGCGCGGATTCGCATTTTGCTTGAGCTCTTTCCCGATGCGCAGTTCATTCACATTCATCGCAATCCGTATGCTGTCTTTCAATCAACCCGACATCTCTACCAGACGATGTGGCGCACGACGACTCTGCAACAGACTGATGATCTCGATTTAGATGAGTTGGTGCTGCGGCGCTATGAGATTGTCTACCGGCACTTTGTTGCTGAGCAGCCGTTGATACCAGCAGCGAATTATACAGAACTCTCTTTTGAGGAATTGACAGCCAATCCATTTCAAATGTTAGAAAGGCTCTACGGCGAACTTGGATTGGCTGGGTTCAATACGGCACATTCATATTTTGTATGCCATTTTGCAGGTATGCAAGGATATCAAAAAAACAGCTTTCAACCGCTTTCACCCCCGATGCGTGAAAAGATCCATCAACGTTGGCATACTCGCTTTGACGCAAGGGGCTATGAGCGACAGTAAAGGAAAACTTACTATGCTTAAGCAAATACCACAATCGATTATCGCCTTTATCCTGCTTGTCTCTCTCGCCGGTTGCGTCACTACGATCGATGGTTCGCTGCCACGTGACCAAGTGGACACTATCACAGTTGCGACAAAATTTAACCTTTTCGGTTCACCATCGCATCCAACCAGTCAACTGCCGCTCGAACCGGTGCCGGCCGGTGCGCAGGTACATCTGCTCGCCGCCGACACCAATGCGGCCTATTTTCTGGTTCAATATGAGAACAAACTTGGTTGGATGCCCTCATTCTTTTCCCAGATGGGGATCAGCAGAGTGGTTCCGCCGCTGATCATCGAGCCGCTCGATGGCGCCTGTACGCAGTATGTTGGTGCAACATTCGCCCCCGACGAAGCCTGGACCAACAGCACACTTAGCGCGCTGATCGTCGAGGGGAGCATCCTTCTCGACGCAGCACAAACCGACTTGGCTGGCGCAGTGCTGCAAGCCGAAGTTAGCGGTAGTGGCACAGCGGTGGCATCCGACTATTTGCACCTGCCGTTGACCCCGTCATCCAATCTTGTCCTCTTTGCATTTGCGCTCCAGAACGTTGCTCAGGGCAGTCAGATCTCCTTTACGCTTGATGGAGTAACCGAGCAAGCCCCCGCTTTCCAGGCGACCTTCTTCACAGACCAATGTGGTGAAGAGCATGGCAGTGCAGACCAAACAGACAAAAGTCTGCTTGCCGTTGGTCAATTGAAAACCACACTGCCGACCCCATTGCCCACCCCTGGCCCCACAGAGCCGCCCACGGAAACAGCGACCTCAGTTGGGACACCGCCGAGGGACGTAACCCCAGATCCACGCACACGGACACCTGCCGTTACGCCATCCGGGCCGACAGCGCGTCCCGGTGCTACCATTTCACCCACGCCCATGCCTTCGCCACCGCCGACGCCAACCACAATTCGCGTCACCAGCGGCCCCCGCTTGACACCGCCGACGCAAGCGGAGATTCAAGAGCTTGTCGATCAGTGGGATCAGATCCACCACGAAGTTGATCGGACGTTGGATCCCACGGATCTGCCGTTGGTGTTGACGGGTGGTGCCTTGCAACAACAGGAGAAAACCCTGCGCGATCTGAAACAAACCCAATGTTATTGGGAATTTACCGACCTCGCCCCCTCGCAGATTACGGAATGGCAGGAAATTTCGGTCAACGAGGTGATCGTGACCATGCGCAAACATTGGGATGGCCGTGTGTACTGTAAAGGGAAATTGGACACCCGCTACTCATTTGATGAGCCATTTTTCGTGCGCTATCAGATCGTGCGCACCAATCAGGGTTGGCGCATTGCGGAAAAGGTGCCGCTCGATAGTGCGGTCGAGATTGCGACGCCACGCGCACCGGCCCAACCGCAGCCAACCGCGACGGCGCAGCATAACAGTAGCACCGCCGACCAATTGTACGACCACCTGATCACCAAGTCGCGTAACTCGCGTGTGGCAGTGGATTACACCTATGAAACGGATTTGTTTGCAAGCACCTTGGTCTATCGCTTAGACGAATTCCAACTGTCGCGCGAAGGCATCTCGCAACAGTCAATGACCAACCTGCTCTATCAAGCCGATAGTGGCGACCGACTGAATGGGTTAATTCAGGAAGTTTGGCGCGATTGGCGGGGGCTTGCTGCTGATCAGAAGCTCGACCCCTACCGCGCCAATCCGCAAGATCGAGGGCTGTCCGCCTTCCGCGTCTTGGTGGTGCGCATGATCCAGGGCACGCAAGGGGGTTTTTCGGCGAACCAACAGCGCGCCCTCCACAATTATTTCAGCCGCCGCGAGAATCCTAACGTTTGGCATTCCGACGTCAAAGGGGTTATCGGTGCCATCAATCGCGAAAATTTCTAAGGCCATGCCAAAGAATAAAATCACGCTAAAACCTCTAGTTTCCTTGCGCAGCGCAAAGAGCATGACAAGTTCACGCCACACGCGGGGGCCCTCTGGGGGCGCCATACGCGTTTATCCCCTGCTACTGCTCATCACGATCTGTAGTGTGGGACTTTTTATTCCGCATGCGGTGCGCGCATCGCTTGAGCCGACGCATGCCCAGGAAGGTTTGCTCACACCGACGGTCATAGTGCCCACCCTTGCTTCGCCGCTTTCGCGAACCGCTACATCGCGACCATCGCTTGTACATGTGGTGACAGCCGGTGATACGCTTTCCGGGATTGCAAGTCAGTACAACGTGACTGTTGCGCAAATCATCGAAACAAATCAGTTGCGTGATCCCAGTTATCTGTTCATCGGGCAGCGGCTCATGATTTATACAGCAGCTGCCACGGCTGCTGTTACACCCACGCCCGTTCTCTCCGCTCCGACGATTGCAGCACCACGATCGGTGGCCCCACAACCATTTGCAGATGAACTTATCTGCCCAGGCAACACACGTGCCTTCCCCCTCACCCTACCGGCGGATCCGATCCACATACACCTGGTTGGCGATCAGTTGCTTTTGATTGCCGATGGCGATCTCTATCAAATCCCAATCGATTCGTTGGTAGACGGTGCCGCGCTGACCCCAACCAATCTGATGCCCCCGGCCCGGATGATTGAGGGGTATACCGTGCGCGAGTTGGTCTATGCTACGGTTGACAAAGGGGATGGTGACCTCTTTGTATTGGACAAAACGAATGACATCTATCGGTATTCGTCGGCTGGGCAATGGACAATGGCCTTTCCCGCAGCACCGGTCCCCGACCAATTTCCCGATCCCCAGTATCTCGCCATTCAGGTGGATGAGCGCGGGGCTTACGCGTTGGATGCGGATCTGAGCCGGATTTGGGCGCTCCGGGAGGGTGTGGCCATCCCCCAAGTAACCATGCAGGCGTCACAGCTACTGACCGGTGTTGATTTTGTCATGCTGAACAATGGTGACCAGGCGCTCACCTTTGGCGTTCTCCTGCGTGACGGCAGCATCAAACAATTTGGCCAGGGCGCCCCCCGTGCCATGACGGGTGCCACGGCAAATCCTGCTGGACACCCTTGGCCAGCCCAGCTTTTGCTGGCCGATGATACCCTATATGCGGTCGACGGCGAAAGCCGCGAGATCACTAGTATCGATCCGCAGACACAACAACGCGTCCGCAAAATTAGCTTCCGTCTCCCCAATCTACAGCGGTTGCGGAGTGCCGTTGTCCAAGCGGACCGCGTCTACGCCGTGGCCGGCCGCACGCTCTATGTGAGCGAACGCCAGGATAAAGAAACGTGTCCCGCCGTCCGTTATGACAATCACTACTACTTTGCCGGCCACAATCTACAGGAACTGTTCGTCGATTTTCAGCTACCGTATCCAGGCACTCTTCTGCCCGACCGCCCCCGTTCTTATCCGGGCGCGCGTCGGCTCTATCGCTATGGCGTGCATGAAGGGCTTGATATCTATGGCTTTGATGCCGCGGGGCTGCATTTTGGCTCATCTGTGTGGAGTGTTGCCCCTGGCGTGGTGGCCCGCGCCGATCACGATTTTGTCGAACTCTCCCCGGCGGCCTATGAAGCCGCCATTGCACAGGCGGCGTTGGAACATCGCACACCCTCAAGCCTGGCCGACCGCTTTTTGGGGCGGCAGGTGGCGATTGAACACAATCATGGGGTTGAAAGTCGCTATACCCATCTGCAAGCCATTGCGCTGGGCATTGCCGTCGGCGAGCCGATCACCCAAGGCATGGCCATAGGCACCGTTGGCGTTTCCGGCACGTATGCTGGCGCCTACGGGACAACCGACGGCACCCATTTACACTTCGAACTTTGGATCAACGGGCGTTATCTAGGGCAGGGGCTTTCGCTCTATGAGACGATGCGGTTGTGGCAGGCGGTGTTTGGGCAGCCGTGATAGTGCAATTTTGCAACTGTGATGACCGCTTGTTGCCACAATTGATTTTGATTGTCACCCTATCTTTACGCGAGGAAAAGAGCAGAACCATGCATAAGCCGATGATAAAACTAATCACTGTACTAATCTCTGTGTTGTTGGCTGCCTGTGTTACATCCGTCGATCAATCGCTACCCTACGATAGATTACCTGAAATTACCGTGGCTACCGAGGTCACGCTCGTCGCTTCGCCTTCTCATCCTACGGCCTATCTTGCCATGGAACCAATTGCGGTTGATGAAAAGGTCCAAGTGATTGGGACAGACAAAGATGCCGCTTGGCTCCTGGTTCTGTACAAAGACCGGCTAGGCTGGATGCCGACCTTTTACTCGCGCACCAATATTGGTGTCCTCAAACCGGCAATTGTGGTTGACCCAGCACCCGACAAGTGTACAAAGTATCTTGGCGCGACTTTTGTGCTGGATGAACCCTGGACAAGTAAGACTAGTGGTGACGTATTCGTTGTCGGCAGTATCTATCGTTCGCCAACAGAAACTCCTTTTGAAAAGGCATTGCTCACGCTTGAGATTACGGGTGGCGGTACAGTCATTGATGCAGATTATATGCACACCCCACTAACCTCATCAAAAGCGGTCGTCCTTTTTGGTTTCTCCGTTGCCGGTTTACAAAAGGACAGTCAGCTTCAATTTAACCTAACCAACCCTGCCGAAGAAGTGCTAGTATTTCAGGCTGCCTATTTTAGCAATGATTGCCCAGAGACGCTGAATCAGCTACCCATTGGCGAGGTGAAAGTGCAGATTGCTGATGAAGCTGGGTTGTCTACGAAGGACGGAATTGCGCAAAATCAACAAACACCTACTGCGATAACGACGCCGATTCAGAAGGAAAGCGGGCCATCAAAACCCAAGTCAACGGCAACACCGAACGCTACAGTTTTGCCCGAATCACCAGATCCAAACTGGGAAACGATATTTTATGACAGTTTTGATGATGGCGATGCCAATGGTTGGATTCGCAATAAATTCCAATATTGGCGCGTGCGAAACGGCGAATATCATGTCACTATTTCAACGAAGGACACACGCGCCACTACGTTGACTGGCCTAAGCCTCTCCACTGATTATGCCATTGAATTCAGGGTTAAAAATGTTAGCTGTGTTGATGACGGGCTTGAAATTATTGGTTTGTATACACTGAGTCTCCGCCATGGTTCTGAGTACGGCGCACCGAATGTAGTGTTGTGGAATCGAGATGGCAAAGTCGTTGAAGACAAGCCCTATCCTTTGGAAAGAAACAGGTGGTACAAGGTACGAACTGAGGTGACGGATCACAATATTCTGGTCTACATCGACGGGAACTTGTTGATGGCGCATTTTGATGATCGCTCTCCTGAGTCGAGCGATGCCATAGGATTGTGGGGTTGGTCAGGCGCGTGCATCCCTTTTGAGGCATACTATGATGACGTGATGGTTTATGTCAAACGTCAGAATCCGACCAAGTAAGTTAGCAAAAATGTCGGTAAGCGATATCAGATGTTCATAAAGGAAGCAGCTTCTCGCTTCCGCTTCAATGTATAAATGTTGGTTCAGTGGATAAATTCAGTGAGGATATACAGATGATAAACAAGACAATTCAACGCCTCATTGGCATCGTTGTTTGCATGGCACTCACTGCTTGTGTCACGACGGTAGATGCGTCGCTGCCCTATGATCAATTACCTGAAATCACCGTTGCGACTGAGGTAATGCTCGTCGCATCGCCGTCTCAGCCGACATCCGAGTTACCTTTTGAGCCAGTCCCAGCTGGGGCAACCATCCAACTCTTAGGGACGGATCAAGACGCGGCTTGGCTGTTAGTCTTGCACAATGACAAAATAGGCTGGATGCCGACAGTTTTCGCCCGCACCAATGTGGCGACCCTTCCGTCAGCCGTTGTGTTTGATCCGCTTGCCGGTGATTGTACAAAATACATCGATACAACGGCTGATCCAGCCCAGGAATGGACCAGTACGATAGAAGGTTCGTTACTTGTGCTGGGCAGCCTCTACCGGCCACAGCGTGCGACGGATTTTACCGCTGCTTCGTTGAAGATTGCCATGGCGGGGGGCGGAACGGTAGTTGATTCTGACTATATCCATACTCCGCTAACTGCTTCCAGCGCGATTGTCTTCTTTGCCTATGAAATTAAAGACTTGGAAAAAGGCGATCTCATCAGTTTCCAGCTTGAAAATCCCAGCAGTGAACCGTTCGCCTTCCAGGCAATCTATTTTAGTGATTCCTGTCAAGCTAACCTGGAACAATTGTCGATTGGGGTAGCAAAAACGATTGCGTCAGCGTCAACATCAACCCAAACTGCGAATACACAGCAGTCCGCGCCAGTGGAAAAACCGCCTGTGATTGTGCACGGCACTTATATCTGGTCTGTGCGCGCGGCCTATATCGACGATGCTGCGGCAGTTTTGGTCAATGGGGAAATTGTTTCTGTTGGCTTTTATGCGAATAGGACGCAGGGGAACACGGGTTGGATTGACATCACGGACCAGATGAATGCTGACGAACCCAATCGCCTCACATTAATGGGGCTCAACGGCGCAGTGGTCAGTTCGTGGGGCTTTTACCTGCGTCGCGGTGAGACAATTATCTGGGGTGAAGAGGGTGAAACTAACAATGAATATACAATGAGCTACGCAAAGACGATTGAGATTGATGTCGATGGGACGGTCAATGTACTCGACCCATTATTACCTTCACAGTCACCGTCTACAGATGAGTGGATTGTACGTGTACAAGATACTGATAATCTTAGCGCCGTATTAGTCAATGGTCAACCAGTTGGTGGTGCGTTTTTCTGCAGTGACTGCGATCCAAGAGAACGACCGCGTGCCTATGACATTGATATCACACCTTATCTGAGTACCGCTAATGAAAATGAAGTGTCGATGGCTACTTGGAACGGTGAGGGACCTTTCTCTTACTATTTTGCCCTGGAACAGAATGGCGATGTCGTGTGGCAACAAAATCGCAGTGGTACTGAGGCCGAAGGCGTCGGGCAGGTCTTTGCCGAAACCGTCGTGATTGCCGCCAATGGTACTGTACAATCGGAGCAAGCTACAGATGTCGTGGCTGTCCAGCCCAATGTGTCAGATGACGGTGAGTGCAATGTCGTTCCCGTCGAGCGTTGTATCGTGTCTAACGCGTTCGACAGTTGGGCAGTTGGCGAATTGCCTGAGCTGACAGGTAGTGACAGTTGGGCACAGTACGTCGTCGCAGATCCTAGCATAGTATTTCATGACGGCAAATTTCATCTCTGGTTTAACGGTCAAGCGAGCCAAGATAGCAGTTGGTCGATTGGCTATGCAAGTTCAGATAATGGGAATGACTGGGATGTACATTCAAGGCCGGTAATGACACCAGATGGTGACGGCACTTGGGAAGGCACGAATATGGGGAGTCCCAGTGTGATTGTCAAGGATGGTCGTTTTGAAATGTATTACTTCAGTGGCTGGCCGGCCAGTATTGGACTCGCTACCTCAGAAGATGGTATCCAGTGGGAAAAGAGTAGTCGAAATCCTGTGTTGGTTCCCAATCCAAATATTCAGTGGATGAGCTACAATTTGTACTATCCTTCTGTCCTTTATCACGATGGTGCTTATGAAATGTGGTTTGCCGGATCGGGTGGCAAAAATTGGCAGGATAGCTGGCAAATTGGCCATGCAGTCTCTGACGATGGTTATAACTGGCGTGTCTCCTCCAACCAGCCGGTAATCAGCTTGGGTTCAAGCTCTTCTTGGAAATCGCAGTCAACTGCTGCCCCAGATGTGATTCTGATTGAAGATACTTATCATATGTGGTATTCCGGTCGCTCAAAAACGCAGCCCGATGATTGGCGAATCGGCCACGCTACTTCATCAGATGGGCTGGTATGGACTGACGATCTAAATAATCCTGTGTTTGGCCTAGGCGCAGCAGATGGCTTTGCTAGTGGTCGTGTGTCGAATCCGGCTGTGGCCGTCAGTCGCGAAGGTTATCACCTCTGGTACTCAGGAGGTCCTGGTCTTCAACTTGGCTTTGCGACATCGCGAGATGGCGTGCGTTGGTTGCGATAGGTGGAAAATCTACAATGGGGCCAAAGCATTCTGGTGCCGGGTCTGCAACCAACGGCTGATCGAGGCGGCGCTTTCACAACTGGGACCGCCAATCAGCAGGGCTTCCAGATCAATATCTTCAGTATGATACAAAACATAATCAGCCGTTACAACGGTTTGACAACCAGAATGCGCAATGTCGGTGGGTTTGTGACTTCGATCTTTTCATAGAGCACATCATGATCGAGTACTTGCCACCAGTACGTGTTTGGTTCATCAGCCAATGGCGTGCAGCCTTCCGGCGGAAGGCCGTCCGGCTCATAGCGCAGTTCCTCAATGCGAATCAGCAAAGGGAAACTATAGGGGTCATTGTCCAGAAAGTAGAATTTGGCTTCTTCTTCGTACTCAATCGCCCACAGTGGTGCGGGGGCCTGTTGTGTGGGTGGGAGCATGGGTATTCGCCTTTTGTGCGCGCTGTTCTAAAATGAGGCGTTTAAGGTCATCGTGTGAAGTAAGCGTAGTTTCGCCGCTGGCGATCTTGGTTTTGACTTGCCGGACTTCATGCAACAACTGGAGTTCGTTCAGCCGTTGGAGGCTTTGTACGGTTGCCTGCCACTGCTCATAGCTAAGCAAGACAGCAACAGGCTTGTTATACCGCTCGATCACCACGCTTTTTTTCTCGGCGTAGGCGGCGTCAATCGTTTCGCGCCAGTGTAGACGTGCATCTTCGCTTGTAACTGTAACAATGGACATCGTGTCAATTTCCTTTGTTCTAGTTGTTTCTACCGGTTCTACTGGTTTTAGTATAAGGCTTTAATTAATTTCTGTCAATTATGATGACTTCTCGGCGTGTTCAGATTAATAGTGCATCGGCAGACGAAATCGCCACACTCTACGACATTAGTACGCGGCGCGCCGCGGCCATTGTCACTTATCGTCAAGCCAATGGCCCCTTTCACGGCCCAACCGACCTGGCGCAGGTTCCCGACATCTCGTCTCGACTTGCCTTCTTTCTCGCACCGCACATCGACTGGCGACTGCCCGAGGAACCCATGCTGGAGAAGAAGCGCAGTGGGAGTGAGGCGTTCATTTGGATTGTAGTCTTGTTCTGTCTGTTGCCGGCTACGTTGTTAGTGGTGGTGTTGGTGATACTGGCGTTGCGCCAAGGCGTGGCCATCGAACCCTACCGACTCGTGGCAGGATTCTGTGGGATCGGGGCGCTGGTTGGCTTTGTGTTCTTTGCTGCCTTGCGGTTGGGCGTTGCCCTCACCCGCAACCGAGACCGCGCGCAATGGCTGGCACGGGGCGCACTGGGGACAATGGCACTCACCCTCTTTGTTGGTGTGCCAATTCTGCTGATTGGGGGAATCTATTGGTGGTTTGTCAGCGGTGGTGCGGCCGGCTTCCATGCCGATCAGCTGCTTTCACCGACTGTCGTGGGACTCGTTGCGCTCTGTTTGCTTTACCTATTAATCACGCCCCAACTGATTGTCTGGTGGCGGCCGCAGTTGGCAGACGCACGTTGGTTGGCAGCTATCTTTGACAGTGCGTTTTTGCTGGGCGGGTTGCTGTTGACTCTGGGGTTGCGTGTACAAATTGGGGGGTGGTCACCGTGGTTTTTGTTGCTAGCGGCGCTGGCCGGGGTAATGTTGATTACCGTTGCCATTGTTGCGTTGCGGCGTGGTGACTCTTTCTTTGTGGCGTCGTTAGATATGTTCCACCCGCAACGGCGCACACAGCGTGTCGATACGCTCGATCGCTGGCGCTACTGGCTGAACACATACTTGCCGCTCCCTGCTAATCAACGGGATCTGCAAACATTGCTCAACGACATCTATCGCCCCCAAACCGGCCGATTGGTCTTGCTGGGTGCGCTGGGTTGGTGGTTGCTGGGGACAGCGGTGGGGGCTATCGTGCAGTTTCACATACAGGGTTGGTGGGAAAAGCTGTTGGCTTGGTTTGGCAGTTGACGAGGGAAGATGGCAGGTCAACCTATCACCAGTTGCCTCTTTTGGCTGCTGGTTTTGATGTCGGTTGTAGTTGAAGAATTTTTGGGAAGTGAATTTTGATTACAGTTTCTACTAAGTTTCATGGAGGTCTAAAATGCGTATCCGCAATCTTGTTGTTGTATTCCTATTCGGACTGATCTGGTTAGGTGGCGACGTAGTCACAGTTCACGCACAAGACACAGAGGGAGATAACCCCGCTTGCGCAGCAACCAGAACATATTCTTCCTGGCTCAATACGCTTGATTCGCTTGCTGGAACGATTCAGGGCAGCATAACCGAAAGTGCTAGGGGCCAAACGACTGTTAATGGGAAATTTGCAATTGCTGTCGGTGACGATATTCGGACAACAAATTACTTTTTCCAGATAGAAACTAAGGAACAATCTGAGAATGATCAGTCATCTGGGAATTTTACTGCTGGTTTTGTCAACGATAATTTGATAGCAGAACTAAATTCGCGTAACACAGAATGGTCTGTGCGAAGAAGGGACGAATTTTCTGGATCACGAAGTTTAGAAGATGCGTTTATGCAGGCCGACAATTTTCTAATGGCAGTCTTTCAGCAGCTTCAGTTGGTGAGCTTGTCTGATTGCCGTGAAACTGAAGTCATTGGCGGAAGAGATGCAGTCCACTATCACCTCAACATTCCCCCATTTATGGGCAGTATGCTGATATCACAGCTCACTGGTGGACCTGTCGGTGACGATATCACACTGGGAACGATCATGGTTGACTACTGGTTTGATGAGCAAGCAAACTATATCTCCAAAATGGAAATTACGGTTGAAGCAACAGATAATGGGCAAGGTAATACCGTACAGGGCCAGGCAGTGCTTGAGCTAACTTCTGTCAACAATATCAGCCTCATCGTGCCGCAATACATTCGTGTTCTGGCTATGCAGCAAGGAATTATCGAACCAGATTTTGCTCCCGAATTTGTTGTCGAAGAGTGATAACATAGCTACTGTAACTGGCGATTCGATGGCGTAGCGCCGCGAAGGACTCGCCAACCGTCCTTAGCCTTCATCCATAATTGACTTTCCTGCAGGTTATACTGCGGTTGCGATCAGAACCAGAGTTTCCGTTGGGGATAGAAACTCTGGTTCTGATTCAGAGCGGAGTATAGTTGGATGGGTTGCGTCGATAGATAGACCCCTGTTGTACCCAGAATGGAAGCTGAACAGTCACTGGTGCAAAGTCACCCAATCCGATGGAGAGAGCCAAAATGCTTCCTAAACTTACATTCGTATCCGTTGCCTGGTTTATTTGCTTGTGCATTGCCGGCTGCGTCACGGCAATCGATCCATCGCTACCCCATGCGGATCTACCATCACTCACCCTGGCCACTGATGTGCCACTGGTTGCCTCGCCGGCACATCCGAACGCCAACCTCACTGCCTCGCCGGTTGCCGCCGGTTCGCAGGTGACGCTGTTGGGTGCCACCAAAGATATGTCGTGGCTTTTGGTTTTGCATGAGCGCGTGATCGGCTGGATGCCCACCTTCTTTTCGCGCGACAACATCAGCACATTGACACCGGCGATCACCTTCACCCAACCTGTCGACCAGTGTACCACCTACCTCGACGCCACCTTTGCGCCGGATGAACCTTGGTCTAGCACCGTCGATGGCACCGTTCGTCTGGTCGGTGCCATCTATCGTCCGGCAACGCAATCCCAATTCACCGATAGCACACTGAATATCGCCATCGATGGTGCCGGCGAGGCGATTGATGGCGACTATGTACACGCGGCACTCACACCAAGCATTTCGTTGGTTCTCTTTACCTACAACCTCCGCAGTCTCCAAAAAGGTAGCCAGGTTTCCTTTACACTGGATAATACGGCAAATGAGGCTGTTGTCTTCGAGGCAGCATACTTTGCTGATAGCTGCGCTGAAACGGAACGCTTTACCGGCCAATTGTCCGTCGGTGTGCCCAAAGGGGTCAGCGGTCAAATAACTACGCCGCCCCTCATGGAACCGACGGCAACCCCGTCCCCCGCGAGCATTGAGATTGTCCACCGTTCCGATGCTCGAACACCTACGCTGACACCTACGTTAACGCCTTTTCCAACCCTTGACATTGCAACCTATGGAGCACCTATCCCAATTCTAGAAGTAACTGCCTCCTCCAGCTATGTAATGAGTAACCGTGACGCTCCTTCTGCCGTTGACAACAATATCGTGACTTATTGGTCATCCAACTTCGATGATGATATCGGCGCTTGGTTACAGTTACAATTGCCCACTACTACTACCGTTGCCGGCATTCATATTTACACTTCTGGCCCCAGAGGGGGGCTGGGGCAACCTCATGAACTTACACTCATTTTTTCAGATGACTCAAGCCAACAAATTACATTAGAAAACGAAGAAGCTTGGCAATACAGAGCCTTGGTTCCTATCTCTACAGCTAACGTCAGAATTGTCGTCGACAGCGTTTATGAGCTAGGTGCATTTAGAATAACTAAATTTAACGAAATTCAAATATTAAGTGCACCACCAACCCCCGAAGTGATTAAAACAGACAACGGTATACTTTTTATGCAGCTACATTCAGAATCGGCAGCTGATGAGACAACAACCATTGGCAACCTTGTTCTAAACCTTCTCCGTCAGGATAAAACCCTCATCCGATCAGTAGTTAACGTATATACAATGGAACAAGATGTGGCTGGAGAGTGGCTCCGTCTGGATTTATTCATGCCCAACATGCTCGTTGACGATAGCTCAACCTTTCGTGCTGAATTGCCATCCGGTTACTATTTGCTAACAAATTCTAATGCTGTTACTGAAACGGAACCTATTGTCCCCGGCTGGTACAGCGACGAGGGCTACAACGAGTCCGACAAAGCGCAATACCGCGGTATTATCTTCCCGGTTGAAGCAGGGAAAACCACAGAAATCGAAGTCCAATTCAGCCGCTTGGCGGTCGGTGTGCTCGATGAAGCCGGCAAAGCTGTGCGCAGCAACGCCCATCCAGGGTGGACGGTGGCCGTCTGTGCCGACGCGTTAGATGATGTCGCGGATGAAATGTTGCGCTGTGCCGGCCAAGCGATTGACCGTCGCGGTGCTGCGGCCTTTCAACTGGCACCGGGAGATTATCACATCCGTGTCACAACGGATGCTGCTTGCTATTGGGAATTCCCAGTTACCGTTGATTTGCACGAAGCGAAAGAGGAGCTTGTCACAATTGACCGTAGCCAACCGGATGGTTGTGGGGATGCGGCTAATTGATGCGCAGCCTCGAAATCAATTTCAGGCTGAAAACAGAAATCCACTGAAGTGGATTGATTTGGTTTGAGAGTCGTCTTCAGACGACTTGTGCTCTCAGCCGGCAATTCATTGCCAGGCGGCAATGAAAGAGAAAGGTTACAATTTTTCCAAATACGCAGCGGGCGTGACCACGCTTAACTGCGTCTTGTTCTGATAGTGACGCGCATTCCATGTAACAAAGGTCTCAACATTGTTGACCCGTTCAATGAGATCGAGGATCAACCCATCCAAATAAGGCATGCGCAGTCGGTGCATACGGTGGAAAGGGCGGTCAATGAATTCGTCTTGAAAAAATGGTTCGGCGGTCAAGTTCGCTGTTACAGGGTAAACCACTGTTAATCCATAGCGATCTTGCAGCCAGGATGGCCATTGCGTCAAGCGTTCAGCGGAAAGATTGAACGAAAGCTGACCAAGCAATTCCATCACTGAATAGATCGCAACCACAGCGTCTTCTGTTTGGATGGCGGCGAGGAAAGCCGTATTGGCCACTTGGCGCTGATCACGATGAAAGGCAAATGCCAATAATAAGACATCCGTATCTATGGCAACCATGTACGCCCCCGGCGTTCTTGCATGAAGTCATCAAAGGTGATGGTTGCGTCAAGATCAGCCAGTTCGGCACGCACTTGCGCTGCTAATGCCGTTGCTTTTTCGATTGCTGCGACCTCCCGTTGCGGGGGTTCTAGACGAACATTTGTCGATGTTGGGGTATGCATTGCTGTTTGGAGTCGTTGTACTTCGGCTACAGGGACGCGACGGTAACCACTTTGGGGCAACCGCGCCAAATGAATTAAGCCTTTACGCTCCCAGCTACGCAGCGTCTGTTCATGCACACCTAGCTGTTTTGCCGCTTGCTTGAGTGTTACGTAGTTAGCAGATTGTTGCATCATTTACCCCTTCTGAAATAGACCGATCTAATACAGATTTATATAGCTTTTATCAAGATTTGTCAACATAATTAAACAAATAGAGTTCCTGTTACACCGAAAGTGATGGAGAAAGCCCTATGGTTCAAAGACTGATTGTTGTCTCGCTTCTTTCTCTCGTATGCCTACTCTTTGCCGGTTGTGTGACGGCGATTGATGCGTCGCTGCCCTACCCCGAATTGCCGCAGATTACACTGGCAACCGAGGTGCGACTTGTTGCAGACCCAGCGCACCCCATGGCTTACTTGGCCGCCAATCCCGCCCCAGCAGGCACGGCGGTTGAGGTGCTTGGCGCGAATCGGGATGCGGCCTGGTTGTTGGTGCGTCACGAAACAACGTTGGGTTGGATGCCCACCATCTTTTCGCGCGATAATCTGGGCTCACTCAAGGCTGCGCTTGTGATAAAGCCACTGGATACACAATGTACACAATATCACGGTGACGCAACGGCTGCGGAGAAAATCTGGACCATTACCGAACCAGGTGCGGCCATTGTCCAGGGTGCCATCTATCGCCCAGAGCTGACGGAACAATTTAGTGACGCAACGTTAACGCTGAATGTTGACGGCAGCGGCGCGGTGGTTGCCGGTGATTATGTGCACACCCAGCTGACGCCAAGCAGTGCCGTGATCCTCTTTACCTTTGCCGTTGAAGATCTGGCGGCAGAGAGTCGTCTCCATTTCACCCTCAACAACACCAACGAGGAATCGCTCTCTTTTCAAGCCGCGCTCTTTAGCAACAGTTGTCCCGACGCCATCAATCCGCAGAACAGCCGCTTTCTCAATGAATTGCCGATTGGTCAAACAAAGCAACTCGATGAAACCCAGGTGCTACCAACCGTTTCTGCCGGCGCTGTGCTCGCGACATCGGAAGCAGTGTCGACAACCTCATCAGCTACGGAAAGTACCGGTTCTGATGGTACATCCTCAGCAACCACAAACACCATCAATGTGCAAGGCGAAGTGCTGTTGGCAATTCTCAGCACACGCACCGGCCCCAGCTTCGACTATCCAGCCAACGGTCGCCGGTTGCAGGGGGACGAGTTTCGGATTCTCGCTCGGGTCTGCAGCGAAACCGGTGACTATGAGTGGTATCTGATTGGCCGTGAGGGCGCAGAAGAACAGTGGGTGCCTGGCTTGCCGGCCTTTGTCATGGTCACCAACGTCGACACGCTGATCTGCCTGCCGCCCCCGCCCATCCCGGCTCCCGATCCCAATTCGGCGACCATCGCTATCGCCAATGATACGACTGCCAAAATTGTGACCGATAGCGCCGCGTTTGCGCCCTATTTGATGGCGATTGGTGATTTCCGATTGGCAGAGAAAGTGGCGTTGGCGCTGCCCGATTCGCCGGCGGTGCGCCAACTGACCGACTATGCCCAAGGTCGCGCATTGATGGCGATACAAGATGCTGTTCGTCGGCTGCGCACCCAACGGGCAATCACCCAGTTGGCGGTTGACGAGCTGACCATTCAACTGGCGGTCACCTTCAATGACGGCACGGTCAGTGTGCTGACCCAGGAAAGTCAGTCACAGAGCACCCAGCGGGCGGTCGCGGTGGGGAATGAGACGATTGCGGATGAGGTGTACCGCGGTGCTGTCCTCTATGCCATCCGGTATCGCAACGGGCGTTGGATCGTACAGGAGATTGTGCGGCTGGGGACGAGTGGTACGGCGGAGATTGTCGAAGCGGTGGCGCGGCCGGAGAGTGCAACGGCAATTGACGAAGCCATCCTTGCGCGCATCACAACCCTACTGGCCGCCAAGGATCTGCACACCATTGGTAGTGCCCCGCCGGCAACCGCAATCGACCCCTCGGCCTTTGTCCGCCCTGAATCGAATGTGATCGAAGGGCGCATTGCCGTCAACACCCGGCTGACCGCAGAAAGCAGTCCCTATCTAATTCAAGGGGAAGTCACGGTTAACAATGGCATTTCGCTGTTGATTGAGCCAGGTGCGATTGTGAAATTCAACGATGACAGCTATTTCAATATCGACGGTGTCCTGATTGCCCGTGGTACGCCCACTGAACAGATCATCTTCACCTCCAGCAAAGATGATTTGGCCGGTGGTGACACGAATGGCGATGGCAGCGGCAGCGCACCGGCACCGGGTGATTGGACAATGATCCGCTTCCGCGACACCAGCAACGATGTCAATTCGATTGTGGAATATGCGACCATTCGTTATGCCGGAGAATACCGTGGTGATGGTTATGGCGCCATTCATTTGGAAGCGGCATCGCCCACGATTGTCAATAACCTATTCGAGGACAATTACAGCTATGTCATCAACAGTGATGTTGTCTCATTCCCATTGGTCGGCGGCAATCGGTTGGCGCGTAATGGCGGCAATGGTCTACTGATCCGCGAAGGACAACTAGCGTCCAATGGCGTCTGGCGCAATGTTGACATTCCCTATGCCATCTTCCGCCCGATTACCGTACGCGAAGGGGCCACCTTATCGGTTGATCCGGGTGTAGTTGTCAAATTCGGCGATGACGCGTATATTGATGTCTATGGGGCTTTCAAAGCAACCGGCACGGTGGATGATCCGGTGATCTTTACCTCGATCAAAGATGATACAGTCCTTGGCGATACGAATGGTGACGAAGCGTCCACCAGCCCGGCCCCCGGTGACTGGACGATGATCCGCTTCTATGACGCCAGCAACGACGCCAACTCGCTGATCGACCACGCCATCATTCGTTACGCCGGCCAACATCGCAACGGCAACTTTGGCGCAATTCACTTGGAAGCCGCCGCGCCGACGATCAGCAACAGCACCTTTACCGAGAACTTCGCCTATGCGATTAGCGGCGATGTCCATTCCTACCCAACGGTTAACGGCAATACGTTGCAACGCAACGGCGGCAACGGCTATGAAGTGCGGCCCGGCAATATGAGTGTGGGCGGGATCTGGCGCAACACGGATATTGTGTACACCATTCCCGGCGTTGTCACGCTCAACGAAGGGACAACGCTCAACGTCGAACCAGGTGTTGTCGTCAAATTCGCCAAAGATGCCTACATCGACATTTATGGTGCGTTTCGCGCATTGGGTACGCCGGAAACACCGATCACCTTCACCTCGTTCCGCGATGACAACTTGCTTGGCGACACGAATGGTGATCAAGGGGCCACGACCCCAACCGCTGGGGATTGGACCATGCTGCGTTTCCGCGACAGTAGCAACGATGCCAATTCCACAATTGAACATGCTGTGATTCGCTATGCCGGCCAAAACCGCAACACCCCGTTCGGCGCAGTCCACCTGGAAGCGGCCTCACCCACGATCATCAACAACAGCTTCAGCGATAATTGGAGCTTTGCGGTGAGTGCGGATGTTAACGCCTACCCGACAGTGAGCGGCAACGAACTAACGGGCAATGGCGGCAATGGGCTGGAGATTCGCACCGGCAATTTGGCTGTCAACGGTGTGTGGCGCAATACCGATATTCCCTATGTTCTGCTGGGGCCGGTTACCGTCAATGACGGCGCCATGTTGACCATTGATCCTGGCGTGGTCGTCAAGCTCAACAAGGATGCCTATTTTGAGGTAAATGGCGCGTTTCGTGCCCTGGGCACCGCGGACGCACCCATCACCTTTACCTCCTTGCGCGATGACAGTGTCAACGGCGATACGAATGGTGACCAAAATTCCAGTATCCCGTCCCCCGGTGACTGGACCTACATCGGCTTCAACGATTCGAGCAACGATACAAACTCGATCGTCGAGCACGCTGTGATCCGCTACGCCGGTCTGTGGCGCAATGAGGTGTACGGTGCGATCCACCTGGAAAGTGCCTCACCCACCTTGACCAATAACACCATCGAACAGAGCAATGGGTACGCCATCAGCGGCGACGCCAATGCTTTCCCCACAGTGAGCGGCAATCAACTCGCCAACAATGTGGGCAACGCGCTCTTGATCCGCGCTGGTCGGATGACAGTCGGCGGGACGTGGGCCAACACCGATATCCCCTATACTGTGTTGGGCGAACTGGCGATCAACGAAGGTGTACTACTGACGATTGATCCCGGTGTAACGGTCAAGTTTGGCGATGATGCCTATATTGATATTTACGGTGCCTTCAAAGCGATTGGCAGCGCGGATGCACCGATCACCTTCACCTCCTTGCGCGACGATACCGTTGGTGGCGACACCAATGGGGACGGTGCATCAACTGCACCCACGCCAGGGGATTGGACCTATATTGGCTTTAAGAATTCCAGCAATGATGTGAATTCGCGCATCGAGTATGCGACGATTCGTTACGCCGGCGAGAATCGCAATCGCTTGTACGGGGCGATTCACCTGGAGGGGGCATCGCCGACGCTTGTCAATAATACAATTATGGAAAGTTTTGCCTATGGGATTTGGCACGATGTGAATTCGGAGCCGGTGTTAGAGGACAATACGTTCAGCAACAATCGCGAGGGCGATGTTGTGGCGGCAGAGTAGACAGTGATCCTGCATAGAGATTATGTAGATCGCATATAGGTCATTTGTTGTACAATATTTCAGTCCATGCTTACCGACCCGTTGTTCGATCATGAGGAGGGCATTATGCACAATCGTCACCTGTTACCCCTGCTCGTCGGATTGTTGTTGGTATGGTTCGTGAGTGCTTTTGCGATGGGTTCGGATGCGGCTGCCGCGCCGATCACAGTGGCGTGGCGGCAACCATATAACGCAAGCCTTGTGGCTGTTACACCAACGCCAACGATAGATGTGGCGCTCAAACAACAGGCCGATCAATTGAAAGAAGATGGCAATGCCGCCGCCCAAGTTGGTGATCTATGGGGTGCGCAGCATGCTTATCAATCCGCGTTGCAAAGCTATCGACAGCTTCACGATCGCGATGGTGAAGCTAGGGCATTGTACAACCTCGGCTCGATCTATGCCACCGATTGGGATCCAACATTCACCGATTATTCCAAAGCATTGGCTTCCTTTCAGCAAGCGCTCGCCATCTGGCGCGAGCTGGTAGACCCACTTTGGGAAGCCCGTACCCGCTACAACATCGGCTGGGTGTATGCGCAGATGGGAAATTCGCAGCAGGCGATTACCCATTTTGATGAAGCGCTTACTTTGCTGGCTGATTTGCATGATCTCCTCGAAACCGGCAACGCGTTAGTGATCATTGCTACCGGCTATGAAGCGTTGAAAGCATATGAAGAGGCAATCGATGCCTATCAACAAGCATTGCCCCTCTTTCAACGTGCCGGCGAGGACGCCAAAGAGGGTATTATATTGCAGGCGTTGGGGCAGGCGGTGCATGGTAAGGGTGATGATCGCCAGGCCATTATCTATCTGACGGAAGCACGCCAACGCTTCCAGCAAAACGGCGATCGTTTGAATGCCGCGGTCACAGCGAAATTTATGGGATTGATTTATGTTGGCTTGGGTGATTATCTAAATGCGTTGAACGCCTATCAGGATGCGGTAGAGCTGTTACAACAGAGCGAGGAGTGGGTTGAAGTTGCGATCACCCAAAGTTTGCTGGGCGATGTCTTTAATAGTCTTGGCGAGTATTATCAGGCGCTGGTTCAGTACGACGCGGCCTTGACCTTCTGGCAGCAGACCGATGTACCGGAACGTGAGGATGAAACAGCGCAAGCTGCTGAATTGCTCGGTGTGAAAGGGCAACTTTATCTGCAACTGGGCGATTATGCCCAAGCAGAAGCCGCCCACACAGAAGCGCGTCTGATCTGGCAACAGCTTGGTGAGCCGGCGCGCGAAGCCACAGCGCTTCGTGAATTGGGCTTTTTAGCTGCGCTACTAGAGCAATACCCCGGTGCCTTTCGCTACTACGGACAGGCATTGGCGCTTTGGAAAACGATTGATGATCGTGCGGGCCAAGCACAAATCCTCACCGACATGGGAATCGCCGCCGATTGGCAGGGCGATCCCAGAGATGCAATCGCCTATTTAGAGCAGGCATTACCATTGCGCCAAGCGGAAGAGAACACCTTTGAAGTTGTGCGTATTCTCAATAAGCTGAGCTTTACCTATGGCCAACTCTGGTTAATGAATGACCTACAGGCCGGCGAACTGTCTGCCCTGCGTGCCCATCGCATTGCTGCGGTCGGCTACATCGCAACCCTCACCGATCCTGCGTACAAAACCATTGCGTTATCCGGCCTTGGTCTGGTGCATACACTGCTTGGCGAGACCGAAGCTGCCGAGCAAAGCTACAGTGAGGCGCTTTCCTTGGCGGAAGCACAACATGATGCGGCACTACAGGTGGCTGTGCTGGAAAGTATCGGTCTCAATGCTGAATTTGTGGGGAATGTCGCGAAAGCGATTGCCCACTACCGCTCCGCCATTGCCTTATCAGAGACCATGCGTGAGCACATCCGCGTGGAGGAGTTGAAAGCCGCATTTGCCGCCGAACCACGCCAAGTGGACCTGTACCAGCGTTTGATTCAACTGTTGTGGCAAACCGGTGACTCTGAAGAAGCATTCCACTACGCAGAGCGCGCTCGTGCACGTGCCTTTCTCGACCAACTTGGGGGACAGACAATCGCGGCGTATGACCGACATTCGGTGCCGTTAGTCGAAGAGGAACAAACGCTGCGGCAAACCCTGGGAACGCTTGAACGCTCATTACAGTCGGAAAGAGCCAAGCCCTTTGACCAACAGGATCAGCAAAAAATCGAGCAGTGGAACAGTGAATTGGACACAACACAGCAGCGCTATATATCGCTGCTCACAACGCTGAAAATTCGCAACCCCGCATATGCGGCGTTGATCAGTATCGATCCAGTTACGCTGCGCGAACTACAGCGCAAACACATAGACCCGCAGACAACGCTGATTTCTTACTTCGTGTTGAATGATCGCACGTTCGCCTGGGTGATCGACCGCACTACGATCACTGCAGTTGAACTTCCTGCTAGTCGAGCTGAGATCCAACAGTGGCGTGGATTACTCGATAAAACGCTGCAAGTGGAAGAGGCAGCACTAGACATCGATTATCTGCAACAGATCTTGGGAACAATTTACGAACGGCTCTTTGCGCCGTTGCAACCACACCTTCGGCATCAGAATCTTACTGTCATTCCCCACGACGAACTGCACTTTTTACCCTATGCGGCACTGTGGAATGCAGCGGAGGAAACATACCTTATTGAAACATATCAATTGACCTATGCCCCAAGCGCCAGTGCGTTGGCACATTTACCGCAGCCGGAGAATAATTCCGATGGTGAAGCGCTGATCTTGGGGAATCCGGATAGTTCTTTGCCAAATGCAAAAGCGGAAGCACTTGCGGTTGCTGAACTTTTCGGTGCGGAAGCGCTGATCGGGAGCGACGCAACCGAAAGTGCACTAGTGAACGCTGCAGTTCCTTTCCATATTCTGCACTTAGCGGCGCATGGTACATACAACGCAACCAGTCCATTCTTTAGTCGCATTGAACTGACCGCCGATGATGGGAACGATGGGTACCTTGAAGTCCATGAAGTGTTCAATCTAGACTTTCCGGCTGCGCCTTTGGTTGTGCTCTCGGCCTGCGAAAGTGCCGTGGGCACGCTGAGCCGCGGGGATGACCTCATTGGCCTCACCCGCGCCTTCTTCTACGCCGGCGCGCCGTCTGTTGTGACGACGCTGTGGAATATCGATGATGAAGCCACGGTGATGCTTATGGAATCGTTCTACCGACGTGTGCGCAAAGGTCTGTCTATTGCAGAAGCATTGCAGGCGGCGCAGCAAGAAATTTTGGCCACGGAGGCGTGGCAATCCCCTTACTACTGGGCAGTCTTCACCTTACATGGTGATGGTCAGCAAGCGCTTCAACTAGTAGATGGGCAGTAACCGGGAGCGTTCCTACAAGCCATTGCCGTATGTCACTTTTGTTCGTTGCACAGAATCGTCTGTGCTTTACAAGAAATATGGATAGGAGCTGTGGAGATCAATCATAGCTGATGTCCTGTATGCTACCGGCAAGCCATGATGACTGATCATGGCAACGCCCAAAATTAGCTCGACCTGACTCTATTCATCTAGGAGAAACACATGCCTAAGCAAAAACGGATACAATGTTGTCGGCGGGTTATCGTACCCATTGTACTGGTGCTATTCATGCTGTTGCCGTCACCACTCATGGCAATCACACCCGCCCATCCACAACCGCAATCGGATGCGATCAACCAGTGTGGACAAAGCCTTCTGTTGCTATTTCAGGGGCAATTTACGGAAGCGCAGCCAATGCTTGAAGCCGCGGTGGCGACCTTAAGCGCATCGCCAACGGCGGACCCACAGATTGTTGGCATGTGTGCGACCTATCTGGCCATCATTCAACACAGCACCGGTGATTGGACGGAAGCATTGGCAACCTACGAAACCGCGCTGACAGCTTTTATTGACAGTAATGATCAGCAGATGCAATGGGCGATCTTGTTCGGAACCAGTAGTGTCTACACAGCACAAGGGCGCTTCGCCGATGCCTACAAGCTGTTGCAGCAAGCATTACCGTTGACCGGCGCCGTCCAAACGGGCAGTGACGAGGTGCGCTGCTTACTACCAAAGCAAGATGACGAATCGATCACTATTGACGCTGATCAACCGTGGGTGGTAGAAAGTCTAAAACCCCTTGCACGCGCCGTTACCTTGAACAACATGGGGTTGGTCGTCGCCGTACCATACAGCCAGGAGCAAAGTATAGGCGGAACGGTTGAAAATGCCAGCGCCTGTTTTGAAACGTCGCTTCACCTGATTCGGGCGCTACATTCGCCTACAGCCAATACAGCCCGTCTCACTGAGGAACTAGCCGAAATCTTAGGCCCGATCACGGGGATGGACGCATTCTCATTACAAATGATGCTCATGCTACTTGAGCCATCACTGACTGATGAGGATCGCGCGCTCTTGGCGCAAATGTTGCCTGTCCTGCAAATGCTGTTGCCCAAACCAGGCGAGAGCGCCAATACACAGCCGGTAGAACAGATGATTCTGGGCATGCTCGCCATGATCGTGCCGGAATTGGGCAAGACGCTGGAACCAATTGTGTTGAGTAATTTGGGGCAGGTCTTGCGCGGAACAGATGATGCACAAGCGCAGCTCCATTTGGAAACGGCTTTGCAGCAGATCGAAGAAAATCAGCGGCAAAACATGACCGAGGAGTTCCGTGCGCTATTGGAACTGTTGGGTCCTCTACTCAGTTCCTTTGGCGTGGGTAGCGCTACCGACCTGGCAACGCTGACCAAGACGATCACGGAAATGCTGGACTGGATGATGGTGCTTCAAACGACGATCAATTTGAATGCCCGCGCCATTGTTCTCAATAATCTAGCCTTGGTCTATCGCGATCAAGGCGATGGCGACCGAGCTGAACGCACCTTCCAAGAGGTGTTGGATATTTATCAGAACAAACTGGCCAACAACTTCAATGCCGTCAATGCGCTGGTCAATCTTGGGTATCTCGCCCAGCAGGCCGGTGAAACAAATGACGCCTTGGCTTACTATGAAGAGGCAATCAAATTATTGGAATCGGTGCGCATAGTGGCCGAAGGCGACGCAACACAATTGCGGAATGGTGCGCCACAAGTCATTCAATTCACCAGCATCAAAGGTGTGTTGGACCAACAAGCGGATGTTTATGCACTGGCTGCCAGCCTCTATATGCAACAGGGTGAGGGAGAGGAAGCGCTCAGAGTAATTGAACAGGGGCGCAGCCGACTTTTTCTGGATATGATCAACAGCCGCACCATTGATCTGCCGCCAGCAGAGGGCGCCATCTTGCTGGCGATAAGAGAGGCATTCGATCAACGCACACAAGCCCAAGCATCGCTCGCCCAGCTGATTACCGCCGGCGCCCCGCGCGCTACCATTCGCCAATGGGAAGACCAATGGCAAACGGCGGATGAAAGCTACCAGACGCTACGCACCACCGTCGAGCGCGATCATCCGCACCTGTTGGACTTTATTCCTGGGGGTAATCGTCAAATCGATTTAACGGCCTTACAAAGTTCATTGCGTGACGAAGCGGTAACAGTGCTGGTCTATTACCTTGCCGACGGCTATTTTGCCGATGAGACCGAAAATCTGGTGATGGCGTGGGTGATCGATAGTACGACGATTCAAGCCATTCCGTTGTCTACCACAGGACCGACGGCCCGTGCGCAAATCGCTACGTTGCGGGAGAGCATTAAGGATAAAGATTTTTACGCCGCAGCCGCCGGTACGCTCTATAACACGCTCTTCGCCCCACTCGCCCCCTATATCCAACAGACCAACCTGGTGATTGTCCCCTACGGTTCGCTCTACTATTTACCCTTTGCGGCATTGTGGAATTCGGAAACGGAACGCTATCTAATCGAGGATTACACCATCACCTATGCGCCCAGTTTGGCAACATTGCCGCTCATCCAAGCGCAACGCAACCCGAACCAAGAAAAAGCGTTGATCATGGGCATCCCCGATGGCACGCCAGCGTTACCAGCGGTGACTGGCGAAGTTCAAGCCATTGCTGAACTTTACAACACCGAGCCGGTACTCTCGCAAGCTGCCACCGAAAGTTATTTGCGCCAACAGGCGACCGACGTTGATCTACTGCATGTGGCGGCGCATGGTAACTTCGACAGCGTTGCGCCCCTGCAATCAGCCATTGAACTGACCGGTGACGTAGAGCATGATGGCATCCTTGCGGCGCGTGAGGTTTTCAGTCTTGACCTCGCTGAGGCCAACTTGGTCTTTCTCTCTGCCTGTCAAACCGCCTTGGGCGAGCAAAGCCTGGGCGATGAGATCACCGGTTTAACACGCGCCTTTCTTTATGCCGGCGTACCATCGATCATCACCACGTTGTGGAGCATTGAAGATCAAGCCTCTAGCGCCCTGGTCAGCGCCTTTTATCAGCAGTTGCAGGAAAAATCCTCATTTGCCGCGGCATTACAGTCGGCACAGCTAACAATCTTGCGCCAAGACCAATGGCGTGACCCCTATTACTGGGCCGCTTTTACCCTGCATGGCGATTATCTTGGTGTTGGTGAGCGACAGGCAAATCCGACAACCGGTCTGCTGCCGGTCACGACACCAGCAGCAATCAACACACCGTCCGCCGCCGCGACGCCAACCCCGCCCCCCGTCGCCCAACTGGAAGTCCTTGTCAACACGCTGAATGTGCGCAGCGGTCCCGGGACGGCTTATCCTGTTATCGGTCAGTTGAAGGCCGGTAATCAAGTGGCAATTACCGGGCAGGATGCGGGAAACGGCTGGTTGGAGATTTGCTGCGTGGACGGACAAAGCGGTTGGGTGATCAACAACCAGAACTATATCCGCCTTTTTACCACTAATTCTGGCGCTAATAACCCCTAACCGGTTATCCGCTGAAGTATATGCTGTGTTAGCGCGCTAACACAGCATATACTTCATTCTGGGCCAACCAAGCCAAGTCAAAATCGCCTAAAGGCGTCTGAATGGGCGCAAGAGGGAATTCGGGATCATTGAGATAAACATAATCCTGATCCATGCCAGCCAATACAAGAGCGTGTTGCGTATTCACGTTATTCCAGTGCGGCAACTCGTTGGTTTGCACACCAATAATGCAAGGCCACCCATGACAAAGTAGGTCGTATACTTCCTGTAGCGTACCATATTCCTGGTACGCTACGCTAACACCCAACGTTTGCAGCTTCTGTACTTGTGAAAAAGGTGTACCCAAGCCACGTCGGATGCCAAGGGCGCGCACCACTTGCCGATAGGCAACCCGAATGCCCAAATAGGTGCAGACCATCAATGCACACGCAGCCAAACATTCGCCGTTATTCACCTGTTGGATGTGTGCGACACGCAGATGACAGGGCGAGGGAGGCTGAAAAAGCATCAACTATACTCGACTTCTTGCGGCGGCAATGATAGCGCGCGGGTTGCCTTCGGGCTGGGTGATCGTCGGTTCCCGATCCTTTGCTAAATATTGCAGCGGCATCGTGGTACGCGGTTGGTAGGGTGGTAACTTATCGACTAAGACAGAGGCTTCTTGTAGAATCGTATGTTTATGGGCTTCTGTAGCGTCCATGTCGCCACTATCCGCGTCAACCTCGATTGTGCCAATGACACCCACCTGGCCAATATGGGCCGCGGTTAAGATGGCCGGGACGCGCCAAACCGTCCGTTCGCCAATGAAGAGCGTGGGCGTCCCTGCCCCCATCATACAACTGACTTGGGTAAAGAGCCAGTGATTGGCTTTGCGCTGCGCCTCAGTGGCCGATATATTAATGGTCACGGTTTCCTGAATTTGGAACACACCTCTATCAGGAATGGTATACTGGTCGAGAATAATGGTCATGTTATTGCTCCATACGCTACTTATCTATCCACTATCATACCTTATTTGAAGCCGCGACTGCAAAGGTTAGCTATGCCCAGCTTCGGCTATCTGCAACGAGACCGAGTTAATCAAATCTGGATGCAGTGCAGTACTAGTATCTAACCTCAGCAGATTTGTCACTGGCTCAATCAGTGGTAGGAGAGTCTGTAACTCAGATGCATTGTTCTGGGCTTGATTCGTCTTGATCTGTTGTAATGCTTGTTCAAGATGTGCTTGGGCTTGTTTGTAATCCCCATTAAAGGCATAGATTTGGCCAAGATTGCTCAAGAGAATAGGCTCAAATGCTTTAGCCAGTTCAGGTACAGCGGTGTTAACGAGCATGTTAGTCAGCAGATGATTAATCGCTTCTTCGCTGCTTCCAAGCGCTGCCAGTATTAGCAGTTCGGAGAGGGCAGCTTCGGGATTGACGGATTGGCCGCTCAGCTGATCCAAAATCTGTAACGCAGCTTCAAAGCAGTTTTTGGCATTTTCATAGGTTGCGCCAATACTTTGTTGTTGACTCAGCGGCACCGCAATGGTTAGTCCAATATTATTCAAAATGACGGCTCTGACCAGCGGTTTGAGACTTTCCGTTATCCACGGTTGTTCCACAATATTGGCCGTGATGCTTGTATTTTCACAGCCTCTTTCGTCAGCAGTAGCCGGGACGCCGGTTAGCGCGAGGGTTTGCTGCAATGTCGTATATGCTTCGGGAAAGCGCCCCTGAGCGAGATAAACCGTGCTGGTGCTAAAGTTTGCTGCCCATGCCATCTGCGGGTCATTGTTCTCTTCAAAAGCTAGATAGTGCAATGTCGTACGCAGCTAGAGCCTCCACCCAATCCTGGGTACTATGATGTACAATTCCTAAAAAGAGAGCGCACATACCCAAAGAATTAAGATCTGGATTGGGCAAAGCACGTAATGCAGTTACAGCCTCCCCTAACTGCGGCTTCGCCTCGCTAAGCTTTCCTTCGAAAAGGAGCAATAAACTTTGTACGCACTGGACAGAAGGTGCGGATTGAATCGAAGGTGCGGCTACCGTAGTGGATGGCAGAAGAAAAACTATAAGTAGGCCAACGCCAAGAGCGATACAAATTTTTTGTAAATGTCTCATTCGTACTTGCATAGCCAATCTCTCTGCAATGTAGCTCAAACCTATTAATGCTTCCGCCCAGCCAAATCATTCTTTCTTTAGCGGCTTTCCGCTTCGATTACCGCAGTTCCGGCCAATTCAACTAGCCGCCCGTTACTAGGAGTAACATGTTTATAAATTTCTACGGTTGCTTTAAAGTGTTTTTCTGCTTCATCAAAGTTCTGCCGCGCGTAGTAAACCTGCCCTATGCCGTATTCTGCTGCAGCTCGCACACTTGGTTCATCTTCGCCTTGATCTAGTAAGTTAAGCGCTTGCTGGTAAACATTGAACGCATAGCGGTAAAGTTCGATAATCCGATAAAGATCACCGAGCGTTACGTAAGCAGCAGGCGCAGGTTGACTACTTAGCACCTGTTCATAGGCTTCGGTAGCCTGATTGTATAATTCATGTTGGGCATACAACCCTGCCAACAGTGTAACTTCTGTTACCTTATCCACAGTAATCTTCTGAATATCTGCAACTGCTGTCTTCACGGTCTCAGCTTCCTCAGTCGGTAAGGTATGCAACGCACTCGTCTCCGATTCCCGCAACGGCGACGCAATCCCCGTGCGGGCGCTCACCGTCAGAAAGTAGCGCTGTCCCGATTCCAAAGTCCACACTGCCGGCCACGGGGTTGAACAGGTGCGGCTGGGCACGCTGCGGCTTTCTTCTGCGCAGGTGACTGTCTCTGCGGCCAAGATCACATCATCAAACGAACTCAATCCGCTCAGACTCAACTGGTATTCGAGCGCGCCGCTCACTTCCACCCAGGTGATGGTTGGTTGTAAATCAAGCAAACTCGTGTTGCGCGGGCTGAGGATAATCGGAATGTTGCCATAGTCGCTTTCGCGCTCACGCGCTTGCTCTTCTAATGCCAGGCTGCCTTCGATCAACACAATCCGCCCAGCATCGGGTTTGACCCGCTGTGCGCTGTTCGCCGGCAGGCCAGTGCCGGCGGCGCAGCGTTCCTGAGTAATCTCTACTTCACCAGCTACATCGACTGTGAAGTAGTAGTCGGCAAAACAGACCACGGTGATGCGGGCATTTTCTGCCAGTTGGAGGCGATCCCCTGCGGCGATGGTGGTGAAGGCTTGGACGGACTCGGCATTGCCGTTTATGTCCTGTCGCGTTACTCGCCCCTCAACCCGGGTAAGGACAGCAATCTCCTCGTCGGCGCTGACGACCAGGGATGGTGTTGGGGTGGGCACGGGTGTGGACAACGTGCAGCCGACAATAAGCACACAGAGCCAATTACCAAGCAATAGGCGGAGAATACTAAGAGATGGGCACATACGCTTGTGGATCAAGGTGATGTCACTCCTGTTGCACAATTCAACATGCGGCTACGCATGGCTGCGGCCGGCGGGCGATCCGGATCATCCTGAACATCGGCAGCAGCTAGCGGTTCGTATGCTTCCAACGCGGCACAAGCTTCCTTCGGTTGATGCGCCCGGTCATAGGCTTCGGCCAGGAAGAAATACGCTTCGGCATAGCCGGGGAAAAGAGTTGTCGCCTGTTTCAACTGCACAATGGCATCATCGAAATTGCCTTGCGCAAGATAGACGCGACCGCGATTCTTGTGCAATGGTGCGTCATCCGGATCAATGGTGAGCCCGTGGTCGAGATATTGCGCAGATGTGGTCAAGTCTCCTTGCTGCAAATAGACGTAGCCCAGGTTATTCAACGCTTTCGTGTAAGCTGGGTTGCGGGCCAGCGCGGCTTTGTAGGCGGCAATGGCCCTATCATACTGCTGATCTTTTTCATAGGCAAAGGCCAAATTGTAGTGGTAGAGGGAAACGCAGGGGAGGCTGCCAACGGCGTCGTTATATGCTGCAATCGCCGCCGTGAGATCACCGCTTTGGCGCAGGGCGTAGCCCAGATTGTTGTATGCGTCGGCGTATTGGGCATCGAGTGCTATGGCTTCCTGCAATAGTTCGACTGCTTTTACATAGTTCTTTTGTGCCGCGGCTTCCACCGCCGCATTGTTCAAGCGGAGGGCGTCTGGGTTATCGGTGGGAATTCGTTCGACAAACCCGATGGCAGCGGGATCGAGGTGCCGATCAATGGCGCGCAAGATTTTGTCAAAGAGTTCATTTTGCAGTGCAAGTATAGTCAATTCATTCTGTACTCCGCCCTCTGCTAAGCGACGCCGTACTTCGACCGGCTGGAGCGATTGCCGCACGATGGGATTCATCAACTGTGCGGTTAACACAAACTCCGGGCGTTGTTGGAGTGTGCCGGTAATCAAAAGGTCGAGTTCAGGTAAGATATCATCGGTAAAGGGATCAATGGCTTGCAACCCGTCAACACAGCCCAATTTCTGCTTGAGGACAGTCTGGATATTGGTCAGCAGTACTTCGTCCACCGGCAGCGCATCACTTTGGACTGTTTCCCATTCACCAAAGGCAATCCGCAGCGCCACCGTCGGCGGTTTGCAACCGAGGATGCCGCAGTCTGGCTGATTGAGGTATCGGCGTACTGGAACTGCCCATAGTCCAATGCTGAGGGCTAGCAGCATAATGGCTGAGATTTGGCTCATTTGGCTCTTTCCAATACGATGGCTTAATGGAATGAGCGGCTGGTTCAGCCCTAACATCTCCAGCAAGACTGGTACCACAGTGGCGATTACACTCACGCTGGTTGCCAACGCCGGCGAATCAGATAGAAGTAAAACAATTGCCCCAATCAATAGGGCAATCGCCAGACCAATGATGCCAAGCGACAAACGCCCACGCGGATGCCACTGCGTGCCTTGGGGCTCTTCGGTTTGCTGCTTGTGGTGCTTAGTCGTTGTTCGTTCCCCCACCCTGATCGTCTCCATTCAATAGAAATGCTGCCCAGTAATAGGGTGACTGCCACTGCTCTTGCGCTAACACGGCTAATTGTGCTGTACGGAGTGCATCTGCCGGTGTCATGCCGGTTTGCATCTGCTGATAAAACTGCACCATCAACGTCTCGGTTGACGCATCATCTACGTTCCACAGGGAAGTCACAACCGCCGGCGCACCGGCTTGGAAAAAGGCGCGAGTTAGCCCCACTAACTCATCGCCGCGACTCTGTTCACCTAGTGCCGTTTCGCAGGCGGAAAGCACTACCAGATTGGTACGGCTAAGATCCAAACCAAATAGTTCATGTACTTCCACATGACCATCGTTCGCCGCGTCGGGCGCCAGTTCGATGCGTGTATAGAATGGGTTTAACGAATCATAAACCCCATGTGCTGCTAGATGAAGAAGATCCGCTTTCGGGGCTTGTGTCAAAAAACGACTTTCGGTTGCCGCTTGACCGAGCAGCGGCTTACTTGCATAGAGCGCCGCTACTTGTTCGGCTTCGCTTTCTGCAAAGGGTAATGAGCCGTCGGGATTCCCCAACGCTAGCAATTGCTCCTCATTCCAATTGTCGGTCTTCCGGATGTATTGTAGTGCACTGGCGCTAGGTGTGTAGGTGATCGTGTACTCTTCAAGCAAATACTGCCCGGTTTCGGGGTTTTGCAGAGCGGCAAAGGGTAGATAATGGAGTGCTGCGTGGGGAGCAATAATGATGTTGCGCTGCTGGATGGATGGAACGAGTGGCGCAAATAGGTTACGGTATAATGCTGTTGTTGCCGTTGTAGTCTCACCAATTTCCAGCGGAGCACCGTCAGCGTTTGGTACAAGCAGATTGCGTAGATAGCGCGTTTGCGACTCAATATCGACCGTATTAACTTCGAGGGGAACAAGTTCTGCTCTGTTCTGCGCAATCACCCAGGCCAATGGCTTGCTAATGAAGGTAACATCGGGCAAAAAGTAGACAATCAGCGTGCTCTGTTCGTCAACAATCTGTCGCTGGATGTCGGCCAACGACAAAACCTTGCCGTTCATGAGATCGACATAGGCCGGGTTGGACACCTGCAACTCTAGCAAGAGTTGCGCATGTTGCCGGCGTGTCGCCTCCAACTCTGCTTTCCATGCATCAATGTGTTCACGTTGTTGTTGGTCAACAAGTTCTTCTTCTACATTGATCTTGTTTTGCAGATCGACCATTTGCTGCCGCAGTGTTTGTTCACGCTGGAGTTGGGCTGTTTCGGTACCTTGTCGAAAGTCAATGTGAACATTCACAAGCTGATCCAGAAAGGCCCGCGCCCGCGCCTGTTCCGCATAGAAAAAGGCCTGTTCAGGCTCTTGATTGGCCAGGGCGATGAGGACAGCCAGGTCATACACGCCACCGATCTGGTCGAGAAAAGCGGTTTTTAACTGTGCAACCGTCAGTCTGCCCTGGAGCGCTTCCAGGCGCTCAATCGCCACACGGATCGCTTCATCCGCAGCAACGAAATCGTCGGTGAGATAATGGGCTGCCGCCAGGATCAGATAACCACCTAACTCGGCGACGGGATCGGCAATTTGCTGCGATAAGGCAATTGCCTGTTCACCATACCCAATTGCCTCGTTAAACGCTTCTCCTTTCAAGCTGAGGATGCTGAGAATGATGGCTATGCGCGCTTGATCTGCCGGAACAGGGGTCTGTTCACTCAGCGTGAGTGCCTCTTCCCCATAGGCGATTGCTGCGGGCAAATCGTCTTGGGCGGCCGCAACCAGGGCCAGATTGGCCAACGTCTTCGCCGTGGCGGATTGATTGTCCTGTGCTTGCCAGACCGTCAGTGCTTTTGTGAAATAATTAGTGGCTTCCACATAGTGCCCGGTTTGGGCGTAAGCTAGGCCCAGATTATTATCAATGGCGGCGACTGCGGCCAAATCACCGGTGGTACTGAAAATTGTTTGTGCCTGCACCAAGTAACGCTCCCCCTCCGCCAACTTCCCGGTACGCAGGTAGGCTGCGCCGAGATTTTGTAGGGCTGAGGTTTGTGCGGGTGTCATCTGTTGCTCATCCAGTGTCGGTAGCACGTCCACGTAGGTAGCGATGCCCCGCTGATAGTCGCCTTGGGCCACGTAGATCGCCGCCATATTTGCGTGCAAGGGCGCAGTGAGCGTGGCTGGTGCAGTGGCCGGTAACTGAGCAAGCAACTTCGCGTAGATGCGCAGTGCGTCATCGAAGCGGCTCAGATCCGCATAGACCGCCGCAATGTTATTCTGACTTTCAAATAACTTTTGACTGCGTTGCGGTTCTGTCAAATCTTCACGAATTTGTTGGGCCTGCTCAAATTCCGCCAATGCCGACGAAAATTTCCCCTGTGCGTGATAGACGACGCCAATGTTGTTGCGGATGTCGCCTTCGATGGCGACATCCGGCGAAAGTTGCTGTTGTTGCGCCCACGCCGCTTCGAGCACAGCCAGCGCGTTCTCAAACTCATTGCGGCCGCGCAAGGCCAAACCGAGGCTACTCAGCGACGCCACCTCGTTGACCGGATCACCGATGCTTTGCCAAAGGGTGAGGGCCGTGTTCAACCCGGTTACCGCATCTGCATAACGCCCATCAATGATCGCCAAATTGGCAAGATTGTGGCGTGTTGCGGCCTCATTGTATTGATCGTAGTCGTTGTCAAGCGCAACAAATAAGGGCAAAGCGGCCTCAAACCATTCTTCTGCTTTTGCATAGTTACCCATCTGTGCGTAAACGGTACCTAGATCCAACGTAACTTCGGCGATGCTTCCCTGGTCGTTGTTCGCCTTATAGGTAGCCAACACTTCTTGATAGATCGCTTCCGCCACCGTAAAATTGCCCCGTTTATATTCTTCCTGCCCTTCCAGATAGCGCTCGGTCGTCTGATCACCTAGTGGCAGGCTTTGTGCGATCAACAACCCTTCAAGAAGTGTGGTAAGGCTGCCGAAATAATTTTCTGCTTCCATCTGACAGATCGCTTTGATCGTCAGCGCACGCACTTCGCCACTGCCGAGATCGGCGCGGCGATAAAGTCGGCGTGCTTGGTCCATCAGTGAAATTGCCTGTTGACAGTTGCCTGCATCATACGCGGCCTGCCCCTGGGTGTAAAGTGTTTCCGCTTCAGTCAACGTTGCATTGTCAAAGGTCAATTCCTCCTTGATTAGGCTCTCATAAACATCAGCACCGGCGGTGAGCGCTTTTAGATAATACCCGACGGCAAGTTGCATCTTTTGTCGGCTAAAGACCGCTTCAATCTGATAGGAATCGGCCAACCGTAAATAGGCGTCGGCTACGCCAAGTTGATCACCAGCGCGAACGAAGGCAGCGGCCGCCGCCAGCCACTTTTCACGCGCTGCTGCCTTGCTGGCCGCGCGATCACCTTCACCCAGCAGAAATTTTGCCTCGGTCAATGCCGCTACTTTGGTAGATTTTGCTTCTATCGGCGCGGTGGACTGAGTCGTAGGTAAAGCTTGTGTTTGTTCCCGAGGGGAGGCGCTTGCTGTAGCAAATCGCGCCAGCAATAGAAGTAGCGCCAACATCACTGTTATAGAAGAGCATTGCAGACGATTATAGAAAAGATAACTTTTCATACAGGCTCCCCGAACGATCCATGACCAAAGTACAGCCTACACAAAGACGTTTTGGAACATGCATCAAGTGAACTGAAATATCCTGGTCCAACCCAAATGCATTGTGAAGATATAGCAAAACACCTATTGTTGACCTACTCAATTCCTCTTCCATCTATATTCAGATCTGTTTAAAAATGCGAAGCCTCCATGTAATTTGGGTCAGAACGGACGCCTGTTTTCCAAGTGACCACAATTTAGCGATCTATCTCAGGATCGTCTTTTTTCTGCCGCATCAAGCGCCGCCTGTGCCGCCGCTTGTGCTTTTTCGGCACCAAGCGTTGCATATAGTGTAACCGCTTCGCTTAGGTGTGGCTCTGCCTCGGCATAATTCCCACGGCTGTAATAAACCAAACCAAGACCAAACTCAGCCGCGGCGCGCACCGCTGGCTTATCTGTCCCCTCTGCGACGATCTGATCAAGTGCAGCTTGATAGGCAAGCGCAGCAAAGCGTTGGAGTTCTACGGCGAGATAGACATCCCCCAACGCCACGGCAATCTCTGGCGTAGGCTGAACTGCGTACGCTGCCACATAGGCGTCAATGGCCTGCTCCAGTACATGGTACGTACGGGCGTGACCGGCCAACAACAGATGCCGTGTCACCACATCCAGATCCAGCGTTGCAATTTCGGTAATGATTGCCTGCAACTCTGTGGCTGCCGTGTCAGATAAGGTACGTAGTGCGCTCGTTTCGGATTCACGTAGCGGGGCCGCAATACCTGTGCGGGCGCTGACCGTGAGGAAATAGCGTTGACCAAGCGCTAGTGGCCACTCTGCCGGCCAGGGGTATGTACAAATGCGGCTGGGCGTTGTGCGCAGATCTTCGTGACAGGTCAGGCTGTTCGCATCGACCACGATCTCGGCAAAAGCGGACAAACCGCTCAGGCTCAGTTCATACTCGATGGCGGTCGTTACCTCTACCCAACGCAACTCTGGTGCCAATGTTAGCAATGTCGTGTTGCGCGGACTGAGGATCACCGGCAATTGGCCATAGTCACTTTCGCGTTCACGCGTCTCGCCGGCAAGAATCGTGCTACCATCATTGTCCCCACCTGGGCTGCCGTCGGCGTTGGGTGCCACGGCGGGAACGCTGTTGGCCGGCAGGGGTTGCGCACTCTGACAAAGGGTCGATGTAATGGCGACCCTTTGCCCGCCGCTCACCCGATACGCCTGCCCATTGAGACAGACAATGGTGGCGCTGCTATCCGGGGCAGTGCGGACCGTGGCGCCGGCTGCCACGGTTTGAAACGCGGTGGCGGCTTGTTCGGCTGGGGCGCGCGCCGCTGGTGGCGCAGCCGTAGCAGGAACTGCGGTCGCTGGTGCAATGGTTGGTGGGGCGCTCGCGGGCGCGGTACTGGCCGCTTGTATCGCTGTTGCTGGCGCTGCTTTTGTTCGGGCAACCGTTGGGGTTACCGCTTGGGGAACCGGTGCCATCAAGCCGGGAGACCGGTGCTGGGCAACTGGCGCCGTGACAAACACTTCGCCTTCAATGTAAGTGATGACGGCAATCGGTTCAGCTTGGGCAACCGTTGGTGTCATCATCGTGGGCTGCGGTGACGCTGGGGTTGGCGTGGCCGATGTACAGCTAACCAGAGACAGACTCAGTAGCATCGTTAAAGTGTTCTTGATAAGCAGATGGTTGGCTTTAGACATTGGGGCTTCCTTTTTGCTTGCGTGGCTACAGTTGAACTAGGTACACTGTTGTCGCGTTTGTGCCCAGATTGTGGCGATCTGTGGTCAGTTATGCGCCACACACCCATTCAGTAAAGAATGCATCTGCCTGCGTTGCCCGTTCGGGTTCATCCAAATGGGCAATGGCGGCATAGATGGTGAGGATATTACAGGCCTCTGTTAGATTGGCGGTTTGCTGATGGGCAAGCGCCAGATAAAAGAGCGCTTCTGCATAAAGCCCTTCCGGCCAGAAGTCAATAGCCTCGCTCAGCGCTTTGATCGCGTCCGTTGGCTTACCCTGCTGTAGGTAGACCCGGCCCATATTCTTGTGCAGATAGGGTGCCTGCGGTGCCAGCCCAAGCCCAATCTGGAGGGTGGCCAGCGCCTGGTCAAGCGCACCTTGTTGCAAATAGGTAAAGCCTAAATTATTGTACGCCTCGACGTAAGTCGGGTTCAGAGCAAGGGCACGCTGGTAAGCGCTGACAGCCTGGTCGTACCTGCCCAACCGTTCATAAACTGTACCCAGATTAAATTCATAGATCGCGTTTTTGTCATCCAATGTCAGGGCTTGTTGATAGGCCGTCAACGCTGCCGTCCAGTTACCCTGGCGGTCATAAAGCCGCCCCAGATTGTTATGGGCATCAGCATAACCCGGGTCAAGGACTAAGGCTTGTTCCAAAAGCGGCTGGGCACCGGCAAACTGCTTGTCCATGATTAGTGCGGCAGCTTGATTGTTGCGTTGGAGCGCATCACAACTACTCGTGGGCGTCTCATCAATGTGGGTTAACAGGGCTGCGTCAACCGCAATGCCAAGCAAGGTCAAAATCTCTGAGGCCAGTTGACTTTGCAGGTCAAGCATACAGACCGCGGCGGTCCGATCCTGCTCTTTCACTTCCCCCTTGACGGTTGCTGTCCCCAGCAGTTCACCAGCGGCGTTCATTACGCGTGCCGATAGCTCCACCTGATTGACCTGCCGATAGCTCCCTTCGACCCAATAGTCGAACTTGGTGGCCGGGCCAGCATTGCGCGCTAGACCATCCAAGATTACCCCTTGTAACTCAGGTACTTGACTCAGTTTTGTATACAAAATATCGCGGGTACCGTCACTGAGAATCAACTCATAGGTTGACCGTCCAGGTGTCAAATTCTGCCACGGCGCGATACCAAAGTACAACACATTCGCTTCGCTACGGAAACCAAACCAGTTAGTTGTAAGGCCATAGACGATGAGTGCGGCCAGAAACGCCAGAAATATTACCACAATATATAAGCGATAAGGGGCAATCGTTTTCTGGATAGACCTGCGTACGCGCTCGCCTTGACCCAAAATAGTGGATCGGTTGGAAGGGACTGAAGTTCCTGATAAAAGTGGTAGCTCCGGTTCAGCTTCCGCCCGCGTGACTTGCTCTTCTTCACCAACCTGTGGAATATCGGCATCCTCAACCGTAATGCTTTCCACGCTCTCAAGATCTACATCTTTAGTGTCATCACTAGTGTCATCAGCGGGCGTGGCAACCGCTGCCCTTGGTTCTACGGCGATGTAACCATAGCCGGCGGCAAATAAAAATCGTTGCCGTTCTTCGCCATGAATTCCCAGTAGGTCGGCAACCTGGGCGACAATTTCCGGTTTGTTCGGCCGCGTATCACCATTCCGCCAACGGGTCACGGTCGCGGGGTTGACTTTTAGCCGTTGGGCCAACCACGCCCCCGAGCGGTCTTGGGTTGACAGGTATTGGTCTAGGAGTTCGGCAAAATCCGGGTAATAGCTCATCGACCGTTGGCCTTCACGTTATATTTGGCGCTGTCATCATTTAGCATTTTTACTCGTGTGGAAAATGTTAAATGATGACAACCGCTGGTATATATCCTGCCTACCACTGCAATGCATACCCGCCTGCACGCCAATCCTGCACCGTTTGCACGATTGCAACGCCCCAACTGCACGCCTCGCCCGCTAAGCTGAAAGTGTCATGACAAACAAACAGCGTCCAAAGCCAAATGGTCGCAAGTCAAAGTCAGCTTTCACGACCCAGACAACGACCAAATGATTAAGGACAAACAAACACTTACCCTTGCTCGTTGGGGAAACACGCGTGTACCACAGCAATCGTCCATTGCTATGGTGGGATCCCCAAGCTCAATGAGCCTTCTTGCCTAAATAGGAGGCTTACTCATGAACGTGAATCTGTTGACCAACCCCCGTCGTTTCGTGATCGTCCTGGCCACCGCCATGCTTTTGGCCGTCACCGCTGCTTCCGCCTCAGTCTGGCTGGATAACCTGACCGGCACCGCGCTTACCCCGGCCGCTTATGCGTGCCATCATCCGGGTGGCGGTTGCTAATCGGCAGTGAATGACATAACCGGGTAAATTGTCGAGGCAGATCGTGACTCTATTACGGCGTATCGACAATTTACCCGGTTGTTCACAGTGCTAATTGCCGCCGATGTCTTGCCGACCGCCCATTTGTTTGGTTTCTGCTATCTGCATCGGCAGGACCTTTACAAGATGCTCATAGGTATATGTACCTGTAATATGTGGCAACTCGGCCGCAACTACTGTAAAGATCATCATTGCCCGTTCATGTTGACCCTGGCCTAGATAGACTAGGCCTAATCCATCTAATGCATCTAAACGCAAGCTAACATCCCCAATTTCCTGAAATAAAACTGCACTAGTGGCAAAAGCGTTCTCCGCTTGCATCCAATCTTGTAACGCCAGCGCGTCAATTCCTTTGCTGACCAGCACTTTAGCCAAATTATGTGTATTATGTTGCTGCCGAAAGGTGTGCTCAGCTTGGGCGTAGAGCTTTAATGCCTCGGCTGGGCGGCCATCTAGTGAATAGACAATTCCTAGATTCATCTGTACTGTTGCACAATTTGCTAGATCTTGTACCGCTTCCAAAATCGTAATCGCCTGTTGATAACAATCAATCGCCTCTATATATCTGCTCTGGCCACGCAACGCATACCCCAAATTTTGCAAACTCCAAGCAAATTTGCGTTGATCCCCTTGTACTTGGCAGATTTGTAAGGCGTCGCGGTGATAGCGTTCTGCTTCTTCCCACTGTTGCCGGTCAATCGCCACCAAGCCGAGCCGCGAGAAACAGGTCGCGCGTTCAGGATCGTTCTCATCCAGCAGTGTGAGCGCGGTCTGCGCCAACGCTGCCGCCTCGGCATAATAATGTTGCTGCCAGGCCACGAAGGCCAGTTGATTCAACGCACGCGCCTGTCCCTGATTTGCGCCAAGTGCGGTAAAGCCGGCGATACTGCCGTCCAACCACACTCGCGCTAGGTCAAATTTGCTTAGTAAGCGAAACAATTCGCCGATATACAGCGATAGTTCGGCCTCGGCCAGGCGGTCATGCTGCTGCCGGCTGAGGTCAACGCCGCTCGCTAAATAAGGAATCCAATCATCACGATGGCCGGCTTGTTCCATCTTTGGTGCAACTTGCAGCAGGAGGATGCGCGTTTCGGCCCAAGCTGCGTCCAGGTGGAGCGCATAGCTCAAGACATGGAGCAGCCGGTCGCGTTCTTCGGCGGTCAGTGCAACCGCGGCCGGATCGAATAACGCTAGCGTTGCCGACACACTCTGCGCGACAAACTCACTAAATAGTTGCTGGTAATCATCACCATCACTGCTCTGGTTGCCCGGTACGTCTGAGGTATTCATTCGTGTTCCGCCTCTAAGTTCTACCATCGTATAACCTTTGCTGTAGTACAAAGTATACAATAGCTGGCTGCATTAATGCTACTCAGTTGCGGGCAACCCTCGCTGTGTCAAGGGCAGATGCGGATTTCGGTTTGTGCAAAGTGCTGTTGAAGAAAGCTGTACGGTGTCCCTGTGATCAGCAGGGCACAGACGAATTGATAGGCAAAATCAGTTCAGTTTTTCTGATCTGCGTTCGGTTGCTGCCACTTGGCCACCTGTTCCTGCAAAAAGGTCCGGGTCAAACCGTGAATACTATAACGTCGTTCATGCAAACCCCCGCGCGCATCGACCAAATTTTGTAGCACTAGCTTGTTGAGCGCCAGACGCACATCGCCCACCTCCAGCCGACAAACCTTGGTTAAAAATTCCAGACTTTCCCCGCCGGGTTGGGCAAGCGGCATGGCCAGCAAAACTTTGCGCGTGCGTTGGTCCAAACTATCCCACGCCCGCCGGTAAATGAAGGTATATAGATTTTCAACTGTCTCCCCGCGCGCTTGTTCTAAGTCTTGTAAAATCGCCTCTAAGGCATGCACATGGGTTTGGCCTGCTACCAACCGCAGCGCGAGGGGATTACCGCCAACAGTTTTGAAAATCGGCACCAATTCTTCGTCTGTACAGGCTGCCAACAGTGGTAGGTTGCTCAATGCCGCTTCCTGCCGAATCAAGTGCAGGGCATTTTCTTCGCTCAATTCAGGGACGGTGACATGATAAATATTCGGTTCAACGCGTAAGCTCTGCCGCGAGGTCAAGAGAAATTTAGATGGATTGCTGAGCAGCTGCAAGGTGGGCAGCAGACTCTCCACATCGGGCAGCGTTTCGAGATTGTCAATCACAATCAGATGGGGAACTGCCTTGACATGGGCCTGTAAACGCCGCAATAATTCCTCTGCCGAGAGACTCGACACGACCATGCCGGGCAGCAGTTGCATTGCTAACTTTTCGACCAACGCTGGTGCCGTCAATGCCGGCTGAGCCGTTGTGCTAATCGCACCACCAAAATTCAAGCGAAATTGGCGTGCGGTGACCCAGCCAACTTCGTCAAAGGCCGCTTGACCGATCAAACGGCGCAGCACAAAGTCGGCCAACGAGGTTTTGCCAATCCCGCCAATGCCTTCCAGCGCAATCAGCCAGGGTGCCTCCGGTTTTACCAGAATTGTTTCTAACGTTGCTGCCGCCGCTTCGATCCCGATTAGCCCGGTATAGCTTGACGGCTCGAGCCGTTCGCGGAGTACTTTTTTCTGGGCCGCACTGGCCTCTTCTTCCATCTGTTGCAACGCCGCCGTTAAGCGCTCAATTGCCTGTTTTTGCAATTGATAGGCGGTACTCTCTGCCACATTCATTTGATTGGCAAGCCGGTGGACTGGCAAAAGGTCGAGAAAACGCTGCTGGAGTAACCCGGCATCCTCAAAATGTGATTGCTTCAGGGTCTCAAGCGCGTTACGCAAAATTTCATTTGTAATCCTGCGCGTATTCCCTGCTGCTTCACGGCGCGCTGCGCGAAATAAATAGAGGTACTCGAGGGGGCTTGGCGCGGTGGCGTCACCATGCCACTGTTTCAGCGCTTGCCACACATCATCTAACAGGTGAGGGAACGTTGCGTTGCTCTCTGGTGTCATCGTTTTGGCCTCATCGCTTTGTTTAGAAACATTCGCTACTCCCCAGCATAACATAGGCGTACCGGCAGAACAATAGCTTTTAGAGTGTTTGTAGAGGTTTTAAATAGTTTTTAATACGCAAATCAGCATGAGACCCCTCGTTTCGGTCAGCGTGCGTCGCACTGACCAAGGCAGCTAACCCACTGGAAACAATGGTTGGTCAGTGCGACGCACGCGCGCCCGTTGGCCCGCAAAACGCCGGTTTTGAAACTGATTTGCGTATAATAATAAGTGGGGAGTATTTTCATAGGAATTGGGGAGGTTATTGAGAGCCTTTTAATCGTATGCTGTCGCTTATCAGGGAATTAGATTTAATGGTGATCACCACTCATTGACAACGAAAGCCGCTAATGAATCTTCAAAAACTAACCCAGCCCCGTGTGGCGCATAGCGTCTTTGTCTTATGGGGCGACAACTTTGCAGAAGATGTGACAACGATCTGCGCAACCGAGCTAAGACGAGCAGGCTTACATGTGAAAATTGTCGGCCTGACGGGATTACAAGCTTCAGGCTTACACGGTGTTGCTTTAGCGGCCGATGTGGCTTTGGGACAAGTACAGCCGCTGACCAAAAAAACACTCGCCATTGTGATTCCCTGTGACGTGACCATTTTGCAGCGGGCAGAAGACGATCCAAGGTTGCGTGATTTTTTTAGACAAGCGATCACGCCCGATGTCCGTCTGATCGTTGAGCGTCCGGAAGTCATTACAAACTCTTCCTTACAAGGTTTAGCGATTAGCCCTAGCCAGGTTGTTTACTATGCGACGGCGATGGATCTGATTGAATTTGCCCAAACTACCGCCATCTCGCTTGCCGGGCTGCTTGTCCAACCAAAATAATCGCATCGATCAAGATTTGTTTCAGCTTAAAATTTGTTTTCCAAACGAAAATACCTCTATTTTGTCACGTTACGCTTGCACTGAGTGATCCCGCGCACCCAGTGCAAGCGTAATCGACGACGCGAACCTTTCTCGCGCCACTAGCTGAGGGCAATCATCCCGCTCACTGCCCCTTCTGCGCGACCCCAACCTGCCGTTGCCACGCGCCATACCCACCGGCAAGCGCAGCTGCTTGAAAGCCCAACCCTCGTAAGTGATGCGCCGCACGGGCGCTGCTGGCTTCGTCCGGTCAAGTACAGTAGGTGACGATGGCGCGGCCCGGCACTTGTTTAGCGGCCCAGTCGTCCACCTGATCGGGCAGCACACGAATGCTGCCGGGGATCGCGCTGTTGTCCGCCGCATGGGCTGCCCGCGCCCGTACATCGATGACGATCGGTGGTTGCGGGCCGGCGAGCTGCGCGGCCAGTTCTGCGGCGCTAATGCGCGGGGCCGCGGTTGCTTGGGCTTCCGAATCAAAGAGATCCGGGAAATCGCTCACCCGTTCTTCCGCCAAGGTCGAGGTGGCCTGGGCCACGCGGCGGCCATACCACGTAGCCAGCGGCGTCGCCGAAATCCCATGTGCTAGCACCGAGACAATCACGACCACGCCGGTGACGGCCAGCAAACCTTCGGCCCCTGGTACATGACCTTGTACCGCTAATAAGGCGAGCAACAACGAATTGAGCCCGCGCGGGCCAAACCAGCCCAGAAAGAAGCGGGCAAACATGCTCATATTGGCGCGCAACAAGACCAGCACCAGCCCCAACGGGCGAATCAAAAGCAGGGCGATCGCCGCCAGTGCCAGCGCCGGCCACAGGGGAATCGTGCCCAGCAAGGTCGAGAGCACCGCGCCAAAGAGCACAAAGGCCAACAACATCATCATTTCGGCGGTGACTTCGCCATAGTCCAAAAAGCAATCACACAGGGAGACATTAAAAAGGGTAATCGCTAAGCCGGCAAAAAAGGCAGCGAGAAAGCCATCACCTTGGATAATTTGACCAGCGGCAAAGGCCGCCAGCACCAGGCCAATGCCATAGAGGGCCTGATATTCGCGCCGGATGTTAAAGCGCGCATCGGCCGTCCCCATGAGCCAAGCCCCTATTCCCCCTACGGCCAGCCCAATCGCAGGGCTTAGCACCAGGATCCGCAACAAGAACATCCCCCAATTCATCTCACTGCCCCCATCCGCCTGCAGCAGCGCGATCAAGGTCAGGACAATCGGCAGGACCACCAGATCGTTCATCCCCGCTTCGACACTGAGGGCGCGGCGGACGGCGCGTGGGATGTGTTCGTTGCGGATCACATCGCGCAGGACAACCGGATCGGTCGATGCGAGAATCGCTCCGAGCAGCAGCGATTGCAAAATAGTCGTCCCAATTAACAGGTAGGCGACCCCAGCCACCCCGCCGATCACCAAGAGTGTACCCGGTCCCAGGGTTAAGAAAGGCGTATACCAGTCCGCGCGCAATTCATCGAGTTGCAGATTGACCGCGTCGAGAAAGAGGACGAGCGCCAGGCTGACCACCGCCACCACTTCTAACGCCGGGTCGTGCAGGCCAAGGTTCAGCAAGCCGAAACCACTCGGCCCTACCAAAAAACCCAACCCCAAAAATAAAATTGGGAACGAGATCGGGGCCCGCTCCACAATGCCCGAAGCCAAAGCGGTAATCAGCAAGGTGAGCGCAACAATGCCCATCCCCAGTACCATACCAGACATCGATTGCTCCTTATTCAATACTTGTTAAAAGTTCCCAGCTTCTCTCCTGTAACGGGCTGGCGGGCATGCTCCAAGTGCGTTTTTTGTGCAAACCCAACCCATTGTTGTATAACTTTGTGCCAAAAGTGCAAGAAATGGCAATGATGAAAATAATGTTTGTTTGCATAAAATTGTACTATTCATAATACAATTTAGTGCTATAATCGGGCGATAAATTTGGGCATGAACTAGCGCGCCTTCATCCAGTGCAAAAAATTGGAGAGCCTTAAAATAATCGATTATCAATAGCTGTGAGAAATCTCTACCGCAAATCTCTGTGGGGATTGTCGCACAACGGCTTTTGCAGCGCGTCGAAATCATTGCTTGACACGCGCAGCTATACTTTGCTCTAAATGAACACCCCAGTTTTTACTGCTGTACAAAACTGGAATTCTCATTTCAACCGCAGTATAAACCATTTTACCGATAATCAAATAAGGGAAAGGATGCTATGAACAGTACAGCCTTCCAAAGTCGTTTGCCGCAACTGCTCTGTGAGCATGAAACAACGATTCTGTCCGAGTGGGTAGAGCAACAAGTGGCGGGTGACCCATTACGCCTCAACCTGATCTCTGAGTCCGAATTGCGCAATCAATCGCACAATTTTCTGAGCGCTTTGTGCCAGGCGTTGCAGGCCGGCGAGATCAATGATATCCAGCAGCAGAGTTGGCGCGCGGTGCGCGATCTGATGAGCGAGATTAGCCGCACACGGGCACGCCAGGGCTTTTCCTCCAGCGAAACAGCCACCTTTATCTTGGCGCTCAAGCAACCAATCTTTATGCAGCTGCGCCAACTTTATCGCGACGATCCGGCCAAACTGGGCGACGAATTATGGACAGTAACCTCACTGCTGGACAAATTAGGCTTATACATTACTGAACTCTACCAACAGAGCCGGGAAGAGGTCATTCACCGCCAACAAGAGGAGATGCTTGAACTCTCGACGCCGGTGGTTGAGTTGTGGGACGGGATCCTGGCGCTGCCGCTGATCGGCACCCTCGATAGTATGCGTACGCAGATTGTGATGGAAAATCTCCTCCAGCGCATTGTCGAAACTGGCGCCACGATTGCGATTATCGACATTACCGGCGTGCCGACTGTGGACACGCTGGTGGCCCAACATCTGCTCAAGACTGTCGCCGCCGCCCGCCTGATGGGGGCTGATTGTATTATTAGCGGCATCCGTCCGCAAATTGCGCAGACGATTGTCCACCTGGGCGTCGAACTGAATGGGGTGATCACCAAGGCCACTCTGGCCGCGGCCTTTGTCGTTGCACTCCAGCGTTTGGGCCACAACATCACACGACGCAAGGAGTGAGCTGATGGAGCGCATTCCAATCCTCAAGATGGGTGAATTCCTGCTGGTCACCATCCAAGTGGACATGCACGATCACCTGGCGCTAACCCTGCAGGATGATCTGACCAATCTGATTGTCAAGACCCGCGCCCATGGCGTCTTGATCGACATCTCTGGGCTTGAGATCGTCGACTCTTTTATTGGCCGGATGTTGAGCAATATTGCCGCCATGGCGCGTATTCTGGACGCGGCAACGGTGGTGGTGGGCATGCAGCCGGCGGTCGCCATTACATTGGTTGAATTAGGGCTGACCCTGCCGAATATCCGTACTGCGCTGGATGTCGATAAGGGGATGGCGTTGTTGCGCCAGACTCTAGCCCGCCAGACCTTAGCCTACCAGGAGGAGGGGGATGGCGATCCTCAAAACTGAAACGCTGACGATTCGCTCTGATCGAGACGTGGTTGTGGTGCGCCAGGCTGTGCGCGCACAGACCTTAGCGCTGAAATTCAGCTTAGTTGACCAGACAAAATTTGTCACGGCGGCCAGTGAATTGGCGCGCAATACATTGGACTATGGCGGTGGTGGCGAGGTGCGGATGGAGCTGTTGCAAGAACGCGGACGCAATGGACTACGCCTCAGCTTTATCGATCAAGGTCCCGGTATCCCTGATATCGAGTTGGCGCTAAAGGATGGTTATACCTCGGGCAATGGCATGGGGCTTGGCCTGAGCGGTGCCAAGCGCCTTTCAAACGAATTCGAAATTACTTCCAAAGTGGGCGAGGGGACCTGTGTTACTATCACGCGCTGGAAATAGCCAAGGGGGCTTCGACCAGTTGCCTTGGGATTGGAACAATGCTCAACATATGAATTTACAGACTTTTTATGCCGTGACGGAAAAGAGCCAGGTGGGCGAAGCGCGCCGTCGGATCGGTGAGTTGGCCGAACGGCTCAACTTTGGCCCGACTGCAAGTGAGAAGGTTGCCATTACTGTGACGGAACTGGCCACCAATTTGCTAAAACATGCCGGTGAAGGTGAATTGGTGGTGCGGGCACTGTATACGGAGCAAAATACAGGGATCGAGATCCTGGCCTTGGATCGCGGGCCAGGCATGGCAAATATCGGCGAATGTCTACGCGATGGCTATTCAACCACTGGCAGCTTGGGGCAAGGGCTGGGTGCCATCAAACGCCTTTCCACCCATTTTGATTGTTATTCCGCACCGGGGCTAGGGAGCGTGTTGTTGGTCCAACTGTGGGCACAATCTGTTACGCCCCCCCCGGTTGCCGAACTATTTGTCTCCGGTGCGATTTCACGGCCGAAGCCGGGCGAAGAGAGCTGTGGCGACGGCTGGTCCCTGCACACCCATCGTGCCGGCTTCACGCTGCTGGTCTGTGATGGCTTGGGGCACGGGCCAGAGGCCGCGGCCGCAACGCAACAAGCGCTGCGCACGTTTCTGGCCCAGCCGCTGCGCCCCGCCATCGCCCAAATGGAAGACATTCACGCGGCATTACGGACGACCCGTGGTGCTGCTGTCGCCGTCGCCGCTGTGACCGTTGGCCCCACCAGCCGGGAGCCGGCAAGTGGTGGCGTCGAATTTGTCGGGGTTGGCAACATTAGCGGGCGGGTGATGATGGCCGAGGAGACGCGTCATCTGCTCTCGCAGAATGGGATTGCTGGGCATCAGGCGCGCAAAATTCAAGGGTTCCCACAACAGTGGACCAAAGGCGCATTGCTCATTCTCCATTCTGATGGGCTGGGGACACGCTGGAATTTGGCCCATTATCCTGGTCTACGCCAGCGCCATCCGAGCCTGATTGCCGCGGTGCTCTATCGCGACTTTACGCGCGGTAATGATGACGCGACCGTAGTGGTCGTCAAAGAGCTGTAGGTGTTTGTCGTTACTATGAATAACACAATTCTGTCTATCAAATTACAGCAGGAACAAGATGTCGTCCTCGCGCGACAGCAGGCCCGCCAGATCGCGGCGCTGCTGGGTTTTGATAACCAGGATCAAACTCGCCTGGCGACCGCCGTTTCGGAAGTGGTGCGCGAGACCATGTATCAAGTGCGCGAAGGGGAAGTCGAATTTTTGCTGGAAGGCAAGAGCGCTCCCCAACTGCTCCAAGTCCGTATCCGGGCCAAAGGGCGCCAGGCCCAAACGTTTGCCCGTGCTCTCCAACACGAATCAGCTTGGACCAAAGCGGTTGCTTTCGTTGGTGCCCACCGGCTGGTGGATCGCTTCCAGGTGGCGGAAACAGCTGATGGGCTGCTCTTTTGTCTGCACAAACTATTGCCGCGCACCGTCCCCTTCATTACCACCAATGACTTGCAATTGCTCGTCAATCGGTTGGCTGACCAGCGGATTCACAATCCTTTGGAAGAGATCCGCCGCCAAAATCAAGAACTTTTGCTGACCCTGCAAGCCCTGCAAGAGCGGCAGGAAGAGTTGACCTATCTCAACCGTGAATTGGAGGATACCAACCGCGGGGTCGTCGCCCTCTATGCCGAATTGGATGAAAAGGCGATGCATCTACGTCAGGCCGATGAAATGAAATCGCGCTTTCTCTCCAATATGACCCACGAATTCCGCACCCCCCTCAACTCGATTTTGGCGCTCGCCCGGCTGTTGCTGGACCGCATGGATGGCGACCTGAGTGTGGAACAAGAAAAGCAGGTTAGCTTTATCCGCAAAGCGGCAACCGATCTTTCGGAACTGGTCAACGATCTGCTCGATCTCGCCAAGATCGAAGCCGGCAAGATCGAAGTGCGTCCTGTCCACTTTGAGGTGGCTAGCCTCTTTAGCGCCCTGCGCGGCATGTTGCGCCCCTTGTTGGTCAGCCAGTCGGTTGAGTTGATCTTCGAAAATGCCACCGCGATCCCGCCGATGTATACGGATGAGAGTAAAGTCTCCCAGATCTTACGCAATTTTCTCTCCAACGCGCTCAAATTTACCGAGCAGGGTGAAGTGCGGGTCAGCGCCCGCCTGGGTGAGGATGGCCAGTCGGTGACCTTTACTGTGCGCGACACCGGGATCGGGATTGCGCCGGCCCATCAAGAACAGGTCTTCGCTGAATTTGTCCAGGTTGAAAATCCTCTCCAAAAACGGGCGAAGGGCACCGGCTTGGGCTTGCCCCTCTGTCGTAAGCTGGCCGAATTGCTGCACGGCAGCGTGGCGTTGCAGAGTGAACTCGGCGTCGGCTCGACCTTTAGTGTTACGCTGCCCCTCACCTACCAAAATTGGCCCGCCGAAGTGACGGTCCCGGAAAGCACCACCACGCTGGATCCGGCGCAAGTGACGGTGCTCGTGGTGGAAGACAACGAAGAGTTACTCTTTGTCTATGCACGCTACCTGGCCGATACGGGGCTGCGTTTTGTGGCGGCGCGCACCCTGCGCGAGGCGCGCCGCCAGTTGGAACAACGCCGCCCGGCGGCGATTCTGCTGGATATTTTGTTGCCCGATGAAGCGGCGTGGAATTTTCTCGCCGAGATCAAAAACAATCCGGCCACGGCTGCGATCCCGGTTTTGGTGGCTACGACCGCGGAAGATCAGCAGAAGGGATTGGCGTTGGGGGCAGATGCGTATAGCATCAAACCAATTACCCGTGATTGGCTGTTGACCCAACTTGCGCGTGTCACGCCTTGGCAACGCCCACTTGGCGCGCCGGCGCCACAGCCAGAAGTGCTCTTGATCGAAGATCAGGCCGAGATCCGCTATCTTTTTCAGCGTCTGCTGCTCGGCACGCCCTATCAACTCTGGGAAGCCACCAACGGTGTGGCTGGGCTAAGGCGGGCCCGTGCCGCCCCGCCCGATCTGATCTGTCTGGATCTCATGTTGCCGGGGTTGGATGGGTTTAGCGTTTTGGAACAGCTGCGGGCCGACCCGCACACGGCGCAGATTCCGGTATTGATCGTCACGGCGAAGACGCTGACCGCGGCTGAACAGGCGTGGCTGGCGGCACAAGGCCCCGTCCTCGCCAAAGCGAATCTAACTCAGCCGGCTTTGCTGGCGGCGCTGCAGCAGGCCCAGAGGTGGCCAATCTCCTGAGCGACCTAGCGATCGCTTGGGAATAATTGTGCTTGGCGAAAACTATACTGTGTAGAAGGGGTATTGTGGATGACAAGGAAATTGCCGAATGTGATTCTCAACGTTGATGACAATGCGGCCGGTCTGTATGCCAAAAGTCGTGTCTTGCGCCACGCCGGTTTTACTGTCATCGAGGCGCAGTCTGGCAATGAGGCCCTGGCATTGGCTGCCACCGCGTATCCCGATCTCGTGCTGCTTGATGTTCATTTGCCCGACATGAGTGGCTATGAGGTTTGTAGTCGGCTAAAGCGCGAAGCAACGTTAGTCAATGTTTTTGTGTTACACATCTCTGCTTCCTTTGTCGAGGTGCATCACAAAACCCGTGGGTTGGAGGGGGGGGCCGATGGCTATCTGACCGAGCCAGTAGAACCGGAAGAGCTCATCGCAACCATTCGCGCCTTCTTGCGCCTACGACAGACCGAAGCCGCCCTGCGTGAGAGTGAAGAACGGTTGCGTCTGGCCCTCGAAGCCGGAAAAATGGCGACCTGGGATTGGGATCTGCTCCACAATCAGGTTACCTGGTCCGAACAGTTAGAACCCATGCTCGGCTTGGCCAAAGGCACATTTGGCGGCACCTATGAGGCCTTTGCCGCCTTGGTCCATCCTGCTGATCGCCAGCGTGTGGCAGATGCGGTGACGCATGCTCAACAAGACGGCGCATCTTATCATCTTGAGTTTCGCATGTTGCATGCCAGTGGCCAACTGCATTGGGTGGAATCACGCGGGCAGGTTTACTATGATCAAACGGGCCGCGCTGTGCGGATGACCGGCCTGCACCACGACATTACGGAACGCAAATTGGCGGCTGAGGCTTTGCTCACCATGAATGAATCGCTGGAGCAGCGTGTGAGCGAACGAACGGCCCAATTAGAGCGGAGCAACCGCGAGTTGGATCAGTTCGCCTATGTTGCCTCGCATGATCTCAAGGCCCCGCTGCGTGGAATTGAACAGCTTGCCAGTTGGATCAGCCATGATGCCGCTGCCTTCCTGCCGGCACCCTCCCAAGAACATTTGCACAAGTTGCGCTTGCGTATACGGCGCATGGAGCGCCTGCTCAACGACTTGTTGGCTTATTCGCGCGTCGGCCGGCGCGATGGCAAACCAGAAGTGGTGGACACCACCGCGCTGATCCATGATGTTGTCGCCATGTTGGCTCCACCGGTCGGCTTTTCCGTGCAAATCACCGGCGCGTTGCCAGCTGTCGTTGCCCCGCGCATGCCTTTGGAAATTGTGTTTCGTAATTTGCTGGATAATGCGCTCAAGCATCACCATGAGCCGCAACAGGGCGAAGTCTCCATTAGTGCCCAAGTGGTGGGTGACTTTGTTGAGTTCTGTGTGCATGACAATGGCCCTGGCATTGACCCCCAATTTCACGATCGCATCTTTGGTGTCTTTCAGACCCTCCAGCCGCGTGACCAGATCGAAGGCAGTGGCATGGGGCTGGCGATTGTTAAAAAAACGATCGAGCATCAAGGGGGGACCGTGACCGTGCAATCAGCGATTGGCGCAGGAACAACCTTCTATTTTACCTGGCCCCACTCCTCATCTGCTCATCAATCATAAAGGTGTATTCTATGATAAAGTATATGGCGATATAATCCATGGCGACAAAGTTGTTATATAATTATGGCCAGAGAATCTTTTAATACGCATTGCTACCCAATGCTATACTGAAGTCAAGGTGAGAACCGGAGTTTTGCTGGCTAACGGGATCGCGTGCGTCGCACTGACCGCCAACTGTTTCCAGTCCGCT